>NZ_BAAAZY010000046.1:0-16168 GCF_039537145.1 Streptomyces shaanxiensis | reverse complement strand
CGGGACCCAGGTCGTACAGGTCGAGCGCCTCGCGGATCGGCCGGATCAGTTCTGCCAGCCGGTCATGCTGCAACTCGGTGACATACGGCTGCCCGGTCAGCACGGTCACGTCCACTTTGAGAACCTTCGCGCAGGCCGCCACGAAGTCGGCTGTCGCCGGGCGGGCCCCGCACTCCACCTGATTGAGCAGACTGTATGAGTACGGCAGCAGTTCCGCCATCTGACGCTGCGTCAACCTGGCCAGCCGGCGCTGCTCCTTGATGCGTGCGCCTGTGCGGTTCTCATCCGGCGTGGGCATACCCGTCTCCGTTCTCAGCGCCCACCCGAACCCTACCCGCGCCACCGGCTCTCACAGCCGCACTCGGCTCAGACGCCCAGGCACGCTCGGGCCGTTGGGTGTGATCGGATAACGGGCATGACGACGACCTCGCGTGTGCTGTACCTGTTCGGCTCGGCAGCTCCGCCCGTCTTCGACGTAGCACAGACCATCCAGGAGGCTCAGCGTCAGGGCTGGGACGTGTGCCTGGGCCTCACACCGACGGCCGCGCGCTGGCTGGGGCCGCAGCTGAGCGAGCTGGAGCGGCTGACCGGACGCCCGGTCCGCAGCGAGTACAAGATGCCGCACGAGCCGGACGTGTGGCCGAAAGCGGACGTGATCGCGGTCGCGCCGGCGACGTTCAACACGATCAATGCGTGGGCGCTGGGCCTCACCCGGGACTTCGTGGTCGGCGTCGTCGCTGAGGGCATCGGCAAGGGCATCCCGATGGTGACGATGCCGTGTGTGAACGCCGCCTACGTGCAGCACCGTCAGTTCGAGCGCAGCATTGCCGAACTGCGGGGCATGGGCGTGCGGGTGCTGTACGGCGAAGGTGGCTTTGTGCCCAACCAGCCGGGTCAGGGCCGACCGAAGGAGTACCCCTGGGCCCTGGTCATGGACGCCGCCCGGGAGCTGGCTGAAACCCCGTAACGCTTGTGCAGTGGGTTGCCCTGGAGTGGAAATGCCCCCGCCGGCAGGTGCCCTGCCCGGTTGTGCGCTTCGCTGGGCAGCATGATCGCGTGCTTCCTGTGGGAGAGGTTGCCGTGGGTGGTTGCTCATGGATCAGGTCCGGCTGGGTGGCCTATTCGCCGTGGTGTCCGGTCGAGGCGATCAGTGCGATGAGAACGAGGAGGCAGGTGGCGAGGGTGATGACCTGTTCGGGGTCCCATCCTTGCTGCAGGGCCAGGGCAATGGTGGCGGTGACGGCGTAGGGCCACGAACGGCGTTGTGGCTGAGGGGAGTTGGGCTTGGACATGGCGGGTCTCCGGTGATCGGTTGTTTTGGTGGAGACATACGCTCATCCATGGTTTCGTTGTTCGCTGGATTCGAACGGTGTTGTTGCAGGTGAACACTCGTATTTCAGGGACAACCCGGGGATTGTTCCTGGACAAGCGTGAGGCGGGGAGCGCATGGGGCGGCCGCTGGGGGCGTTGAAGGGGCGGACGGAGCAGGCCAATGAGTTCGCCCGATGGTTACGCAGGATCACCACGGGCGTGACGGTGC
Organism: Streptomyces shaanxiensis; assembly: GCF_039537145.1. NCBI lineage: Bacteria > Bacillati > Actinomycetota > Actinomycetes > Kitasatosporales > Streptomycetaceae > Streptomyces > Streptomyces shaanxiensis. The sequence goes on along the minus strand of NZ_BAAAZY010000046.1, from coordinate 14,628 downwards.
GCACCTTGGAGGAGGACTTTCCCTACGGCAAGTCCTCCTGGAGCGGGTTTCGCGACGGCAGCCGGCTGCCGCCTGCGGACCTGGTCGAACAGGTCGCGGCCCGCTATCTGCGTGAACCGGCGATGCGGAAACGCCAGTTAGAGCATGGGCTGGCCCTTCTGGCCGCCGCTCAGCAGGCCGCGAAGGCCCTGGAGGACGACACCGCCAACAGCAACCCCGATCTGTCGGTGATGCTGGCCGCACACCGGCGGTTCGACCCGATGACCGCCGCGCTGCTGCGCCTGGATGATGCCCGACTGCGCCAGATCGATGCGATGCAGAAGCTGGCCGCATCCGAACGGCGCCGCGAAGAGCTGGAGGCCATGGTCTCGGTTCTGGAGCAACGCATCACCATCTTGGAGAGCGAGCGCGACCAGGCCAGGGAAGAAACCCGCGCTGAACTGCAGCGCGAACTGCAGATGTCTCTCGAGTACAGGCATCAGGCCGACGAGAAACTCAAACACGCCCGCAGCGCCGAGGAACGGGCCCGTCAGCTGCGACTGGCCGCGGAGAAGCAGGTCGCCCGCGAGCGGGTCGCACTGCTGCGCGTTGATCGCGACGCCGCAACGGATGCCGTCTCGCCCCTCGCGCCGGGCAGCTCCCTGGCCGATGACTTGCAGCTGCCTCCTCTGCATCACATACGGGAACTCCTCGACATCGCCCAGGAGCAACTGGACGCCCAGGACGATGAACTGGACGATCTCGGTGAACAGCTGGGTGCGGAGGTGGCAGAGGGCGCGGTCGACGATCCCATGGCCGCCCGGATCGTGTGGGGGCAGGTCGTTGATACGGATGTCCCCGCACCCTCGCTGGACAATGCTGGAAAACCTTTGACCAGCAAAGACGGGTCGCAAGCGGTAAGGGAGCTCGGACCTGCAACGGTGCCCGAAGCAGGCTTTGCTGCTGTTGCGGGCGGACAGCGTGCTGGGTCCGTCGGGCTGGTGAGCGGCCTGAATGCGGTCAGTACGCCGGAAGCGTTGTCCACGGCGTTGTCCCGGCTGTTGCGTCGAGCCGGCGTGCAGTCGATCGGGCAGCTGACCGCCATGTTTCCCGCTGACATGAAGGACGATGTGTTCGATACGGCGGTCAGCCGCTGGATCGATGGCGACGACCTGCCCGACACATGGCCTCACCTTGAGGCACTGGTACGGCTCATGGGGGCCACAAACGACGAGGTCGTCGCCTTCCAGCAGGCGTACGACCGGATCGTGAGCAGCCGTTCCGCTGCGTGGTTCAGCTCGGCCGGGGATCTGGCCGACCTGGCGCCCTTCACCCGCGGCCTGCAGCGCATCATCCGCCCGTCGGCTACGCCGAAGACTCGGACGGGGGACTGGCTCCTCACCCTCTTCGCTCCGGCGGCCATCGTTGCCCTGACCACCGCCTATACCGCGGGACTGCAGGCCTCACCCGGTCCCGGCCCGGCGCAGCTGCTCGGCTATGGCGCCGTGCTCCTGTCCGCATGCGTCTTGATCCTGCTCGTCACCACCCGAGTAACCGTGCTGTGTGCCCGGCCTGAACGGCCCCTGCTGCATAAACGCTTCACCACGGCCAGCTTGGCCACCAGCCTGCTAGCAATGCCCGCAGGGCTGGTACTGCCGTGGCTCGTGGACTGCGACACTCCGGGGCGATGGTTCGCCCACCTCGTAGGGCTTGTATAGCTGCCCAAGCTAAGGATCACAGAGGCGGCGCTCGGGGAACCTCCATCGCCCTCGCGAAGAACTGCGAGCGAGCGCACACCAGCAGGTGCTGAATCCACGAAGGACGCTATGGCCGGCCTGAGCGAAACAGCCGTAGCAGGGATTCCAGCCGATCTGTGCGCACTTGCCCTGCGCTCGGGGGCGTCGGCTGATGGGGCACGTGTTGAGCAACGTTGCTGACGGCGGTCTGCTCCACGGGGTCGATCGAGAGCTGCCAGCGGGTTTTGACGGTGGCCCAGTCGGCGGGTGGGCGTTTGCCGGCATTTATGCCAGGGTTCACGATCGCCGGGAGGTAAGCCGACGTGCGTGCGGGGCTCGCGCCTGTCCGGCATCTCGATCACTCCAAGGCCGTGGGGAGTTTGCCCGTGGCGTGTCTGTGAGATGGGCCAGGAGCAGCGATGGCCGGTGCCGCGAAGCGTTGCGGCTTCGTGGCGGAGAGGTGGCTGGCCTCTCCATTCCGGCCATCGTGCGGCGTCTGGCCCGCCGGGTGTTCGTCGATCCCTTAAACCAGAGGCCGCGGCTCTTACGGTATCCCGTGTGTAACGCGGTTCGGTGCGCGGTGGTCAGGGCGTCGAGGACCGGCGGGCGGCCAGTTCCTCGAGGCGGGAGCGTCTCCAGCGCTGTTGGCGCGGTCGGCCGGCACTGCCGCGGCGGTATTCGTACCCGTCGGGCTGCTCGAGATCGGGCAGGAGCCCGTGCCCGAGCGCGCTGATGAAACTGTCGGCGTTGCCGTATCCGAGGATCCGGGCCGCCTCGGCGGCGCCGACCAGGTCCTCGTTCTCGTCCTGGTCGGCGGCCGGCAGCACACCGCGCTCGCGGGCGGCGGCGACGACGGTGGCCCGCCGCCACTTCTTGCGGGCCCCGCCGCGGCTGCCCTCCTCCCTCTCCAGGGTCTCCGGCTCCGGCAGTTCGGGGATGCGCCCCTGGTAGAGGGAGCTGGAGAAGGAAGCGACGCTGCCGTAGCCGAGCAGGATCGCGACTTCAGCTGTGCCGAGCAACTCGTCGGGGTCCCCGTCGACTGGCACCTCGGGCAGCGCGGCGGCCGGGGCGGAGGCGCGCCGGCCCTTGCCCGGGCGGCTGGTTGCCCAGGCGACGATCGTGCCGCGGCGCCACGCGGGGCCGTCGATGTCCTCGTCGGGCTCGGGGAAGTACCCGGGCCGGTCACGGAAGTAGGCGTCGATGGTGGAGGTACGGGTGTAGCCGAGGAGCTTGGCCACCTCCCGCTTGGTCAGCAGCTCGTCCTGGTCGGCCTCGAGTACCGCGGCCGGCAGTGTGCGCTTCTTCGGTGCGCGCTGTGCGAAGAACTTCGCGACCTCGTTGTGGCGCCAGAACCGCTTGCGGCCCTCGGTGTGGGCGACCGCGGGGAACCCGCTGGCCGGGTTGTTGCTCCACTCGCTGATCCGGGACTTGCTCGTGCCGAACTCGGACACGATCTGCGCGGTGTCCACGAGCCGCTCGGCGGAAGACATCAGGCCCCCTTCGGAGGATGAGCAAGACAGTGCCGGCACCCGACCGAGCGCGACAGGTTCGATAATGCCAATATGGATGGTTTACTGTCCAGCTGGACGCCAACCTTCCGGTCTTTGCGAAGAAGGGCAGCAGGAGACGGCGGACACCAGGGGCGGGCGGCGGAGCAACCTCGACTCCCCGCCCGCCCCGCTCAAATGCACCGGGCAGGGAACTCGAGGCCCCGATAACCCCGACGAATCGCCGCAGGATCTGATGGCCGCGCTGGAGGCCAATCCGCACCGCTCTTCGCGAGCACGAGCCGCAGGCACGAGGTGCCTACGGAGGGCAGCTGACCGTCAACGGCATCACCGTGCAGCCGGATGTCGTACAGCCGACGCGGGTCCAGTTCGCCCGGCACTGACGGCCCTTGCTCCCTTACACGCTCCCTGGCGCCATGTCGGCACTTTGACGGAAACCTCTGGCGGCTTCGGGCGGGGCTGTCACCCTGGAGGCTGCTCAGCGGGTGCGGCCCGGCCCCGGGGAGGTCCGGCAGGAAGCAGCGCCCGGCATCTTGCGCGCCGCAGCGTCCTGCGAGCTCATGGTTGCGTCGAACCAGTGGGGGACGAATGCGGCAGACGTCCGAGGCGCCGTTCCTGGGCAGGCACGAGGAACTGGCCAGGATGGGCACCTGGCTGGACAGAGCGGCGGACGGCGAGCCCCGGATCGTTGTGGTCGACGGAACCGCCGGGATCGGGAAGACCTCCCTGATCCGACGCTTTCTCGCCGGGAGGGCCCGCGACTGCCGCATGCTGACGGCCAGCGGCGAGGAGCTCGAACGGGACCTGGCCTACGGTCTCATCACGCAACTGATGGGCCACCTGCCCGGGGCGGCCGGTGCGGTGCTTCCGGAGGCGGCTGACGGTGCCGCTTCCGGCCCCGCCGTTCAGGACCCGGTTTCCGTGGGGGCCGTGTTCCTGGATGCCTTGGGGCGGTTCCAGGACCGGAAACCGGTGGTTCTGGTGATCGACGACATCCACTGGGCAGACACTCCCTCTCTCCATGCGCTGACCTTCGTCCTGAGACGACTGCGCGTGGACCGGGTGCTGACCGTGCTGGCCACCCGGGACTCGGCCGATCCCCGGCTGCCGCAGGGGCTGCACCGGCTGGTCCAGGACGAGACCACGCTCAGACTGACCCTCGAAGGCCTCGGGGTGCCGGAACTGATGGCGCTGAACGCGGCCCTCGGACCCGCGTCGCTGCCCCGCCGGACCATGGTCCGGCTGCGGGATCACACACTCGGCAACCCGCTGCACGTCAAGGCGCTGCTCCAGCAGTTCCCCGCCGACGTCCTCGGTGGCCGCGCGGTCCTGCCGGCACCCCGCAGGTACGAGCGGATCATCGCCGAACGACTTACCGCCTGCGCCCCCGGAACACGCCGCCTGGTGCAGGCCGCCAGTGTCCTCGGCATGTCCAGCCCACTCCATCTGGCGGCGGAGGTGGGCGCTGTCGCGGAGCCCCTGACCGCGCTCACCGGGGCGATGACGTGCGAGCTGCTGGAGGAAGGCCCCATCGGCACCCCGCCGCAGGTGGCCTTCCCCCACCCCCTGCTGCGTGCGGCCGTCTACCGCGGGCTGGAGCCGGCCGAGCGCTCGCACCTGCACCGCGTGGCCGCCGGTCTCACGGTCGACCCGTGGATCGCGCTGCAGCACCGGGTCCACGCCGCCGCCAGACCGGACGGCCAACTCGCGGACGACCTTGCGGAGTTCGCCTCGCAGCAGTCCGCGAAAGGCGCCTGGTCCGCGGCGGCCTCCGCCTCCATGGCCGCCGCCCGACTGGCCGCAGAGCCCGGCCGGCAGGCACGGTGGCTGCTCCAAGGAGTCGAGTACCTGCTCCTCGCCGGAGATGTCAGCCAGGCCGCCGAACTCGAGCGGACCGTCCGCGGCCTGGCTCCCGACGCGGAACAGCACTACGTCCTGGGGCACCTCGCCCTCACCACGGGCCGACTCGACGAAGCCCGCCGAGAGCTCGCCACCTGCTGGGACACCTGTGACGCGACCACGGGGCCGGAGACCCTACGCAAGGCCGCCGAGCAGATGGCCTGGCTGTGCCTCATACAGGGGGACGCCCCGCGCATCATCCACTGGGCCGAACGCGGGCTCGCCCTCCCGCCGGGCGAGCGGTCGTCGTTCCTTCGCGACTCCCTCGCCATCGGCCTGGCCCTCTCCGGCGACTACGAACAGGGCATGCGTTCCCTCGCCCACCTGCCGGACACCGGGCCGCGGGACACCCCGCAGCAGTTGGACGGCCTTCTCGCACGCGGCATGCTGCGGCTCTGGAACGGGCAGCTGCACGAGGCCCGCAAGGATCTGAAGGAGGCCTTCGACGCCCACCGCCGTGGCGGGCTTCCCTACGCGGCTCTGGTCGCGCTGGGCTTCCTCACGGACGCGGCGTACCGGGCCGGGCAGTGGGACGAAGCGATCGCCCACGGCACCCATGCCGTGTCCCTGGCGGAGGACACTGACCAGATATCCATCCTCGCCGTGGTGCACGCCGTGACCGCCTACCTCCTCGCCGGCCGGGGCGACTTCCGGGCCGCCGAAGCCCATGCGGAATCGGCGGCCGAACACGCCCGCGTGCTCTCGGACGTCAACGACTCCGCCTTCGCGGCCACCGCACGCGCTCTCGTTCATGCCGCCCGCGGTGAGCACGAGAACGTGATCGAGCAGCTGAGCCCCTTCCTGAGGCCGGAGATCGTCCACCGGTACGGCATCGAGGAACCCGGCCTGGTCGCCTGGCGCCCTCTGCTCTGCGAAGCCCTGGCCCGCACCGGCCGCACGGAGGAAGCGCAGGCGGTGCTCGCTCCGTATGAGCGGCGCGCGGCCGAGCGGAACCGGCCGCTGGAGCAGGCGGCTGCCGCACGCTGCCGGGGGCTGCTGGAGGAAGCCCGCGGCCACGCCGAAGCCGCCGGCCAGGCGTTCCGGGACGGCCTGCGGCACTGCGCACAGGGCGACGGCTGCTGGGAAGAGGCTCTGCTGCACCTGGCGTACGGCACGTTTCTTCGCCGGTCCGGCCGGCGCAGGAGCGCGGCGGCCGAGCTCGAAGCCGCGCACCGGACCTTCCGCCGCCTCCGGGCCACGCCGTACCTCGAGCGGTGCGACAGGGAACTGACGGCCTGCGGACACGTGACCGTGCGTCCGCGCACCACCTGGCATCCGGTCCTGACCGCGCAGGAACTCACCGTCGCGCGGCTGGCCGTGCAGGGCATGACGAACCAGCAGATCGCCCGCGAGCTCGTGCTCAGCGTTAAGACCATCGAGTACCACCTCAGCAACAGCTACAGCAAGCTCGGCATCAGCTCCCGCATGGGACTGATCGACAAGCTGGCCCGGGACGCCTGACAACCCGGGTACGAACGGGCGTTGGGCGCGCGACACCGGCGCCGGGCGGCGCCACCTTCTCCTCGCTGCGCGCCGGTACGCGCCCCAGGGATCTCCCCGGGGTCGCCCCTGGGGCGCCGCGTGCTGCCGCTCCGTAGCGTTCCTGGCCACGACACACGATCGATTGGGGGGGAAGAGTTGCGTGCGACTGCGTTCCTTTCACGCCTCTTCTGCGCTGTGCTGCTCGCTCCGGTGCTGATGACCACCGCGGCGTGCTCGGAGGGCGGAACACCACCACCGGGGCCGGTGAATCCCGGCCCCCGGACGGCCGCCGGAGACGACTCACGGACCGCGCCGGGCGGCGTGTCCTTCCGTACTCCACCGCGCGTGGTGGGCAGTTGGTGCGGAGGAACGGACACGGCGGCGCACTGGACCTACGTCTTCGCCGACGACGGACGGTACGCCCGCAGCAACGGGAGGCAGGGCGACTCCGGGATCGCACGCTTTGACAGCGGGCAGCTGACGCTCCTCGTCAACGGCCGGCCCCTCATCTCCTACCCGTGGTCCCTGTACTCCGACCCGACCCTCGGTGACCTGCTGTACATCGACGGCTTCAGCTACGTACGGGGGAAGTGCTCATGACCAGTGCTGTCCCTAACAGGGCCCTGGGGCGGCGGCGTCGCGCCCCGCTCCTCACTCTCGCGGCGCTGTTGCTGTCCGCCATCGCCGCCTGCTCGGACTCCGGGAACCGAGCAGACACCGTGCCGTCCGCTTCACCCACCAGGGCCGCCGCCGGGCCCCGGGACCTCGTCGGCGCGTGGGAGAGCGCGCGGCCGGGCAGCAACACCACACTCGCGTACCGGTTCACCGAGGAGGGGAAGTACAAGTACGTCGGCCTGCTCTCGTACCCGATGGGGGTGGAAGGGATCTACGAACTCACCCACATCGTTGAGGGGACGTACGAGGCATCGGCGCAGGCGCTGACCCTCAGGCCCCGCTCCGCGACCGTGACCAGGAAGAACCCCGAGAACCCCGAGCGGGACTACACGAACAGGCCGGCCCCGGTGGAAACGCAGAACTACCGGTGGACGGTCGCGGACCGGAAACTGTCGCTCATCCGCCGGGACGGAACGAAGTTCGTCTTCACGAGGGTGTCCCCATGACCGGCCCCACGCCTGCGGACCCGGCCGGCACCGCTCCGCCCCGGCGGCGGTTCTGTCTGCGGACCCGCGTCCAGTTCGGGCTGATAGCCGTCATCGTGGCGGCGACCCTGCTGGCCACCTGGCAGTTCAAGCAGGCCGGTGACGGCTATCAGGACGCGGTCGCCGAGGAACTGAAGCTGCAGGCGGCGGTCCAGGAAGAGGCCCGGTACGTGTACGCCGACGAGGCGCCCCTCGCGTTCCGCGTGGCGGCTGCCGCTGGCCGGGCCGAGGCCCTCGGCCCGCTCAGGGACGACGGCCGGCTCGCGGCATCGGAGTTCGCGCTCGCCGAGCAGGAGGCAGTCAGCCTCCGTGACCGTGCCCGGCCGGAGAGCATCATCGGCAGCGACCGGTACCTGGACGCCCAGAAGGGCTACGACGTTCCCCGCCGCCTCGCCGATCAGGAGAAACAGCATCCTGCCGACCACCGCCTCGCGCCCGGCCGGACGATGGCGGAGGGCGACCGGTGGGCGCTGTGGGGGCGAGTCTCGCTGGCCGTGGCCGGTGCGGCGATCCTTGCGATGCTGGCCGCCGCGAGCGTTCTGCGCCCCGAGGCGTGGCGGATCCCGCCACCGTCCGCCGGCGGGTCGCGCCGCCTCCTGCGCGGCGTCGACCCCATTCCGCAGCCGGCGACGGCCTCGCCGGACCGTCGACGCGGCACGCAACTGCACCTGCTCGTGGTCGTGCTGCTGTTCCTGCTACCTCTGCTGCAGTTGGCGGCAGCTTCCGGCGAGCAGCGCGCGCAGGCCGAAGCGTCCCGGCAGGCGCTGCGGCTCGGCGCCGCCATCGTGGCCAGCGGCCAGCGCTCGGCCTTTCTGACACAGGCCGTCACCGCGTCACACGTGGCCGACATCCATGCGGCTGCCCGCGAGATTGCGGTCGTCTACGAGAAGGACTCTCCCGCCGTACGGCACGAGCGGGCCGTTGCCGCAGCCGAGACGCGCCATGCCTCCCGGCTGCGTGTGATGGCGGAGCACATGGGTCGGGCACCCGCCGTCACCGACGGGGTCTCCGTCGCGTCCGTGGCTGCTCTGCGGGCCCGGCCCGAGGACTGGCCGGACATGCGGGCCGAGCAGAACAGTCACAAGGACCTGGCGGACGCGGCCGGTGTTCGAGGGCTGTATCTGGCCGCAGCCACGGCGCTGGCGGTGGTCGCGGAGGTGCTGGCAGCCGCGTTCCTGGAATCCGGCCGGCTGTCCAGGATGGGCTGGCCCACGGGATTCGCCGCGGTCTCGATCGGCATCACGGCCTGGGCGATGCTCGCGTGACTCCGCCGAGTCTTGATCGGGGGTTGCCGGGGGCCAGGCACCGTCGGGTGCCCGGCCCCGTCCGCGTGCGGCTCAGGCTCAGGCGTCGTCGGTGGCGTCGGTGTCTGGGCTCCGGTGTGGGGCGACCCTTTGTTCCTCGACCTCTGACAGTCGGTAGGAGCCCTTTTCCCGGGGTGCCCCACCCCAGCGGGAGCCGGTGCCCTCTAGGGACGCATGAGCACGTTGGGATGCGGCGTCAGGGAGGGAAGCGCCTGGTGGTCGCGGTAGTCGGACACTTTCACGTAGCCACCCGGCATCGTGTCCAGGCGCAATTGGTCGGTCCCATCTCCGGGGGAAGGTTCTCGATGTCGTCCGCCTCAACCTGGCCGGCCCACCCCGTCAGGTCGTTGCCGAACAGCCCTCGCCACTCCAGCAGGATGGGGAACAACTGCCCGACGTCGTCGACCAGGACGACCGCGCGGACCTCGTTCGGACCGGGGCACTCGGCGAAGGTGGGAGCGTCGGGGCGGGTGCGCTCGCCCAGGGGCATCAGCCAGCGCACGATCACACCAACTTCTTGGTCCCGGGATGCGCCTGGGCCCCCTGCGGCGGGTGCGGCCGCGCTGCTGCTGGGCCCGCAGAGGGTGAACCATCGCGCGACGGTCCACCAAGCGGCCACGGCGGCCTTCCGCGCGGGGTGCGCGGACTGCGACTCTGCCGCGCAGTGGACAGCTTCGGCGTCGGCACGAGCGGCGGTCGAGGTGAGGAACCGCAGCAGGCGTGGCGTCTCACGCAGCCTGGACCCATCCAGGATCAGGGGCAGGTCTCGTGCTGGGCAACGTCGTCGGCGCACGCCTGCAGAAGGGCGGTGAGCGTCGCGACCGTCTTCGGCGACGGCTCGTTCCCGGCAGCGGTCGACGGCGGATGATGCACGGACACCTCGGGGGAGTCGCCGTCACAGGGGTAGCGGGTCAGGCTGCCGTGGTGGCCGCTGAGGCCGCGGGCGAGCCGCGGCAGGGCGTCGTCGGGAACGGCCGTCTCGTAGGCGTTGACCGGGCCGAGACAGGCGCGGACGGCGGTGAACTGGTCCCAGTAGCGCGGGTGGTGGGTTCTGGTGACGTGTACGCTGCCGCGCACCGCACCGTTCAGCTCGAACATGACGGAGTCCGTGAGCCGGGGGCTGGCGGTGGCGCGCACGATGCCGGTGGGCGTCTCGATCGTGAGGGCACGGTGGTGCACATGGGCGGTCCCTCTCTCGGTAAGGCGGACGGCAGGAACGGGAGTTCGCAGCGGTGGATCGGCCGTCCGCCCCGTGGGGCGGACGGCGTCGGCGGATTACTCCTGCGTCTGCTTGTGGCGGCGGAGGTTGCCACGGTCGGGTTGAGAGGTCTCCTTGCCACACGGGCACTGGGCCATCCGGCGGCCGTGCAGGTGGGAGAACTTGCGGCCTGTCGCGCTGGCGTTGATGGTGCGCAGGGTGCCGGAGACCGGCTGCTTGTTCATGCAGTAGCCGTCCGGTGTGGCGGTGGGCTTGTCACTCATGGGCGTTCTCCTCGGCGGGATCGTCGGGGTGGTGCAGGGCGGGCGGGACCCGGTCAGAAGACAGGGCGGTTGCGGGCCTGTTCGTCCAGGCGGCGCACTTCCGGTGTCGGTTCGTCGAAGCGGCACCACGTGCGCCCCAATGAAGTCCTCAGCGGTGTAGAAGTGCACCTTCCGGGCCCGGTCGCTGATGCCGTCCCGGGTGGTGTACGCGGCGGCGTACCAGTAGCCGTTGATGTTGAACGGAACGGCGTCTTCGGGCCAGTCGCACGGGAGCAGGGTCAGGCTCGCCCGGTCGGCGTGCTTCACGCAGCTGTCCGTGCTCAGGCCAACGACCATGAAGTGTTCCCGGGCCGCTGCCTCGTTGCTCAGGTCCCACTCGTTGCAGGCCTCGCAGCGGCCCTCCCACGTGCACGGCAGGACATACAGAGGGCGGTCGTGCATCTCGGCGTGCCTGCCGTGGTAGGTGACGTGGCTTCCGACGTACAACCGGGGCGCCGGCCCGGTCTCAGGCATGGGCGGCCTGCCAAGCCTTGTCGAACCACTCGGGGGAGAGATGGCGGGAGTACGCGACGTCGCGCGCGGACTCGTGGTCCAGGGCGGCCACGACCAGGACACTGCCCCCGATCTGGTCGGCGCGGCGTGCGGCGGCCGTGGCCTGCTCCTCGCGCGCGGCCTTGTCGTTCGGCACACGCAGCACACGGTGAATGCTCTGTTCGCTGCTGAAGATCACGAGATAGCGGCAGAAGTCCTCGGTGCGCGACGGCCGGGCCGGGCCGGTCATCGTGTCGGCCAGCGTCGCGCGGGCCTCGGCCAACCGCTTCGCCACTTCCTCGCTCGCCTTCACGCCCGTGTGCCGCAGACTCCGGTTGCGGCCGTAGAAGACGCGGGCCTTCTCACGGACGGGAGCGAACTCCACCGGGGCGTACAGGCTGATCATCCGGCGCGCGTATGCATCGCGCTGGTCCCGCTCGGCCTGGGCGGCGCGCGCGGTGTCCGTCACCTTGCCCTGCGTCCAGCCGAGCGCGGTAGCAGCGCACGAGGTGCCGTAGTACGCGACCTCTTCGGCGGTGCCGTCCTCGTTCCCTTCGGCGTCCAGCGGCATGAGCGCGACGGTTCGCTTCAGTCCGCGGCGGCCGCAGCAGCCGCATTCGGTGAAGTCGTCGGTGACACCGAGGATCTTCCACTTCGGGATGCGCATGAAAATCCCTTCCATAGGGCGGTGGGTGGGGTGGCTCGTGGTCGTGCGCCGGCATCTGGGCGCGGCGCCGGACGAGCGACGTGTCCTTGGCGCGCTGCTCCGCAGACGCGACGCGCTGCCGCTACGCGGCAGGGGCGGGCCGGGGAGCGGCTCCGCCCTTCCTTGACTCGGGGTACGCGCTCCGCGCTCCGGCGGGGCGGCCTCTGCGGGCCTGTGAGGGCCGGGCGGGCACCCGTGGGGGAGTTGTGGTGCCCGCCCGGTGGTCAGGGCTTCAGACCGTGGTGAGGGCGAATGCCTTCTCCATCAGATCGCTCGCCGCTCCGCTGATGACCCGCTCGGCGCGGGCGGCTGCCTTCTCGGCGTCGGTCTTGCCCTGGGCCGGGGCGACGTGGTTTGCGTACTCGGTGAGCGCGTTGTAACCCGCCCACCGCGTGCCACGGATACCGGCCTGGGTGTCGGCGTGCTCGAACAGGTTGGAGATCGCCCCCCACCGCTGGCGCTGGTTGGTCTTCTTGCGGGGGCTGTCGCTGTCCTTGACCGGCCGCAGCCCGTCGACCACAGACTTCAGCTCGCTGAGCGTCATCTCGGCTTCGATCATGCGCTGTGCGGCCTTTTCGAACTCCTCGGCGTACTTGAACGTGAGGCCGAGGGCGGAACGGGCCTGCGCGATCCGGGCCTTGGCTCCGGCGGTGTGCCGCACCACGAAAGAGGAACGGGCCCCCTGGATCGCCGCGCGCTGGGTGTTCGCGCACACCACCCGGACAGGCGTCACCACGATCCGGAACGCGGAGCCTCCGTCATGGCTGTTGAAAGCCGCGATGTACAGATCAACGTCGTCGTTCCCGCCGATCGTGAGGGACTGCGGCATCTTCATGGTCAGAAACACCTGACGGCCGTCCTTCAGGGATCCGACGGTCTCGAAATGCGCCCCGGACTCGTCGGCCAGCAGGTTCAGGAACTCGGCGTGCTCCTCATTCTGCACGGGGTGATAGTCGCTGCCGACCACTCCGAGCGTCTGCGTGCGGCCGGTCTTCGGGTGCGTGCGCGCCGTCGCGAAGTGCTGCGGCACCTCCACAGACGTCGTGCCGTCGGCCGTGATCTCGGTCGCGGTCAGGGGCAGAAGCCGCACGTTCCACCCGGCCAGAGACGCAATGGCCATGGCCTCTTCGGCGGTCATCGCACCATCGGTGACCGTGCCCAGCCTGTGCCACGCACTCGTGTTGGCGGACGCGAAAGCGGCGGTGCCGTCGGTGAACTGCTCGATTTCGTGAGCCACTTGGGCTTCCCTTCTGGTGACGAACTTTCAGCGGGTCCGGGAGGGGGCCAACCCTCCTGAACTAGTTCCATAATACCTACTTCTGGGAACGAGGCAACAGCTTAAAATTCCTGGCACGCCCCGCCCCCGGAACGCCCCGTTGACCTGCGGCTACGCCTGCGGGTGTTCAACAGGCGCGCTCTCGCACCCACCTACTCCTCGCCCGAAAGCTCGCCTCGTAGCGCCCGTACCGGTGGAGCAGACGAAGCAGGTGCGGGAGATCATGCTTCTTGGCCGTGCGCTTGAGAGCGCGGAGCACTACGCGCCCATGGGCGGTCGGATAGGCCGCAATCTGGCCGTCGGCGTTCGAGTTGGCCAGCCGCCGAATGTCGGACACTGTTCCAGGTCCTTCGATCACACGGCGCATGAGGTAGCCCACGGTTGACTGCGGATCAGCTGCCTTGCCGTTTGCGGTGCCCGTGGTCGAATTGATCACAGCGACTTGTCCCTCCGATTGGCGTAGGTGCTGGGGATGTCCGGTGGCCCGATCTACCGAACCCCCGAACTCGCGCTTACTTCAGTCCGCGCGTCCGCAGAAATTCGCTGATGCGGAATGCAACAGCACGCACCGAAAGTGTTGCGCCCCTAACGGTTCCCAGAATGCGGGGCCCAGTGTCGCTGTCGTGGATGATGTGGTAATCAAACCCCTGGGCAACGGGAAGGAGAATTCGGATAGGCTCGGCCGTGGTGTCGAACCGAATCGAAGTGGTGTTGTCGTCCTGGTCGCGAACAATGACGGCGTCTCAGAGGAGTTCCGGGCGGGGAGGAAGTTTGCGATCCGGTGGGCCTTTGCGGCCTGAGGGGTCGCGATCTCGTCCACGCCGGGAGCCACCTTTCCTCCACTGATGACGATTTTCACGCTTACGCCTTTTCTGTTGACGAGTCTTCGGCGGTGCCGGTAGGGGGCCAGCCCATTCGACATGTTTCATAATGCGTCACCCTGATCTGCTGCACCATCTCGCGCGCAAACTCCTGCGCTATCTCTTGCACTATCTCTTGCCTCGACCTAGCGGCCGGCCTTCCGTCGCACCAGGTCAGAGCGCCTTCTGGGCTTGGTCGGGGAGCTGACATCCCCTCTGCTGCCACTTGTCCGACGCTGGTTGAAGGATGAGTGAGGAATGGCGGGCGTGGTCGTGCGGCGGCTTCGGGGATTGGGCGGAGTCTGGGGTGTGTTGCGCGTCGGCGCCGCCGTCGCGCTTGGGCCGGTGTGGGGGTTTGGGCTTGCTCGCCCTGGGGTGGTGGTGCAGTTGCGCGCTTCCAGCCTGAAGCTGCTGGTTGGCTCCACGCTCGGCGTGGATATGCGGGTCGATAGCGAGGAGGGTACGAGGGGCGTACTCTCGTCCACGCGTAATTCAATTGGGAATGGGCAGGATTGAGAGGAAGTTAGAGTCGGGATTTTATAAGGGAATTGAGCGATCGCGATTCAGGGAAAAGAAAAAGTTCGGAACTTGGTTAGCGTTTAAGTGTACTGACGAACCGTCAGGAACGGCCGACCTGCGCGCCGCTTTGGTGAGCTTTCAGGAATTCGCGGAGCGAATTCCCTGGCCGGATTTCGGAGAAATCCG
>NZ_BAAAZY010000045.1:0-16124 GCF_039537145.1 Streptomyces shaanxiensis | reverse complement strand
GTCGCCGCCAAGACCTACGCCAACAACCTCGACGGCTGGATCCGTGAGGCCCTGGACATCATGAAGAAGCACAACATCCCGGGCACCTACGACGGCCTGTACCGCAACACCATGCGGGAGTCCTCGGGCAACCCGAACGCCATCAACAACTGGGACATCAACGCCCAGAACGGCGTCCCGTCCATCGGTCTGCTCCAGGTCATCAAGCCGACCTTCGACGCGTACCACGTCCCGGGCACGGCCTTCAGCCAGTACGACCCGGTCGCCAACCTCACCGCCGCCGCCAACTACGCGGCCGACCGGTACGGCTCGATCGACAACGTCAACAGCGCGTACTGAGTGAGGTAGGCGCGGGCCTCTGATCAGTTACGCCGAAGGGCGGCACCCACCTGACGGGGTGCCGCCCTTCGGGCGTCGGACGAAACGATCAGAGTCGTACGGCAGCGATCAGAGTCGTACGACAGTGATCAGTTCCGCATGACCTCGGGCTCGTGCCGGCGCAGGAAGCGGGCCACGAAGAAGCCGCAGATCACGCCGAGGGCGATCAGGGCGAGCATGTCCATGGTCCAGGCGCCGACGGTGTGCTCCCACAGCGGGTCGTTGCTCTCGCCCTTGGCGGGCGGGCTGATCCTGTTGAAGTCCAGCGTGGCGCCCGCGGCGCCCACCGCCCAGCGCGACGGCATCAGGTACGAGAACTGGTTGACGCCGATCGAGCCGTTCAGGGCGAACAGGCAGCCGGTGAACACGACCTGGATGATCGCAAACATGACCAGCAGCGGCATCGTCTTCTCGGCCGTCTTCACCAGCGCCGAGATGATCAGGCCGAACATCATCGAGCTGAAGCCCAACGCCATGATCGGCAGCGACAGCTCCAGGAGCGTCAGCTTGCCGAGCACCAGGCCCTCGTCGGGGATCTTGCGGCTGGAGAAGCCGATGACGCCGACCATCAGGCCCTGCAACACGGTGATCACACCGAGCACGAACACCTTGGACATCAGGTACGCGGACCGGGACAGGCCGGTCGCGCGCTCCCGCTCGTAGATGACCCGTTCCTTGATCAGCTCACGTACGGAGTTGGCGGCGCCGGCGAAGCAGGCGCCCACCGCGAGGATCAGCAGGACGGTCGTGGCCGTGCCGTTCGGGACGGGCAGGCCGGTCTTGGGGTTCACCTCCGTGTTCACCAGCAGGTCCTTGTCCGCGTCGATGAGCAGGCTCACCGCGCCGAGGACGGCCGGCAGGATCACCATCAGGGCCAGGAAGCCCTTGTCGGAGGCGATCACCGAGACATAGCGGCGCACCAGGGTGATGAACTGGGACATCCAGCCCTGCGGCTTCGGCGGCTTCATCGCCTGCATCGGAGGCATCTGTACGGACTGCGGAGCTATCGCGTCGATGTCCGCGGCGTACATCTGGTAGTGCTGCGAGCCCTTCCAGCGTCCCGCCCAGTCGTAGTCGCGGTAGTTCTCGAAGGCGGAGAAGACATCGGCCCAGGTGTCGTAGCCGAAGAAGTTCAGCGCCTCCTCGGGCGGGCCGAAGTAGGCGACCGCGCCGCCCGGGGCCATCACCAGGAGCTTGTCGCACAGCGCCAGCTCGGCCACGGAGTGGGTGACGACGAGGACCGTACGGCCGTCGTCGGCGAGGCCACGCAGCAGCTGCATCACGTCGCGGTCCATGCCCGGGTCGAGGCCCGACGTGGGCTCGTCCAGGAAGATCAGCGACGGCTTGGTGAGCAGCTCCAGGGCCACCGAGACGCGCTTGCGCTGGCCGCCGGAGAGGGAGGTGACCTTCTTCTCCTTGTGGATGTCCAGCTTCAGCTCGCGCAGCACCTCGTCGATGCGGGCCTCGCGCTCCTTGGCCGTGGTGTCGGCCGGGAAGCGGAGCTTCGCCGCGTACTTGAGGGCCTTCTTGACGGTCAGCTCCTTGTGCAGGATGTCGTCCTGCGGGACCAGACCGATGCGCTGGCGCAGCTCGGCGAACTGCTTGTAGAGGTTCCGGTTGTCGTAGAGGACGTCGCCCTGGTTGGCGGGGCGGTAGCCGGTGAGCGCCTTGAGCAGGGTCGACTTGCCGGAGCCGGACGGGCCGATGACCGCGATGAGGGACTTCTCCGGGACGCCGAAGGAGACGTCCTTGAGGATCTGCTTGCCGCCGTCGACCGTGACGGTCAGGTGGCGGGCGGAGAAGGAGACCTCACCGGTGTCGACGAACTCCTCAAGGCGGTCGCCGACGATACGGAACGTGGAGTGGCCGACGCCCACGATGTCGGTGGGGCCGAGCATCGCCGAGCCGCCCTTGGGAATCGGCTGGCCGTTGACGTACGTGCCGTTGTGCGAGCCGAGGTCGCGGATCTCCATGCGGCCGTCGGGCGTCGAGTGGAACTCGGCGTGGTGGCGGGAGACCTGGAGGTCGGAGACGACCAGTTCGTTCTCCAGGGCACGGCCGATGCGCATGACACGGCCGATGGCGAACTGGTGGAACGTGGTGGGGCTGCGGTCGCCGTAGACCGGCGGAGCCCCCGCGCCACCGCCGGGGGCCTGCTGTGCCGGGATGTGGGCCGCGGCCTGCTGGGGCTGCTGCCAGCCGGCTTGCGGGGCCTGCTGCTGCGGGACCTTCTGGGCGGGTGCCTGCTGAGCCGGTGCCTGCTGAGCCGGTGCCTGCTGGGCGGGTGCCGGCTGGGCCCAGCCGGCCTGCGCGCCCTGGGCAGCGTACGGCTGCTGCTGTGGCTGGGCCTGCGGAGAGGCGACGGCGGGCGCGGTGCCGGAGAGGTTCAGGCGCGGTCCGTCGGTCGCGTTGCCCAGGTGCACCTCCGAGCCCGGGCCGATCTCCAGGTGATGGATCCGGTGGCCCTGCACGAACGTGCCGTTGGTGCTGCCGTGGTCCTCGAGGACCCAACTGCGGCCGCCCCAGCTGATCGTGGCGTGCCGCCAGGACACTCTGGCGTCGTCGAACACGATGTCGCCCTGCGGATCGCGTCCGAGGGTGTAGGACCTGGACGGGTCGAGCGTCCAGGTCCTGCCATTCAATTCCAGTACGAGTTCCGGCACTCCATGCCCCACTGAGTAGTCCCCCGAGTTACCCCCAACACAGGGAGTCTAGGGATGTCGAACATCGTCGGGAACTATTTCAGGCTCCGCCCCCTGACTGAAAGTCGGGCCTTATGAACACCACGCGCGCGTGCTTCGACTGGTTCCGTTGACGGGGTTGAAACCAGCCCGGAGAGTGGTAATCCACGCGAGGGGGACATGCGCGGCGAGCCGGCCGCGGAGCGGATCGGGGGGTCTGCCATGAGCGCGTCCACGAACGTCGAGTCCACGAGGCACGGCACGCGGCTGCCGTGGGGGGACATCCTGCTGTCCGCGATCGCCTCCGTGAGCTGGGCGTTGATCGGGATGGCGGGCACCGCGGCGCTCGGTCTGCATCTGCTGGAGGCGGACACAGCTAGCTCTCTGGGCCCGATGACCGCGGCGGTGGTGGCCCTTGGGGCGGGTGGTTCCGTCACACCGTCCGGGGATGTGTCCGCTTTCGGGTTGACGGGCGCGGAGGCGGCCACCGCCATCGAGATCACGCCACTGGGGGTGAGCCTGGTCGGCGCGGTCCTGCTGGCGTGGTTCTTCTTACGGTCCCTGCGGGGCGCGGGAGTTGTGATCGCGCCGACCGAACTCCTCGCGCGCGCGGGCGCGGTGGTCGCGCTGTTCGTGGCGACGCTGGGCGGGCTGGCCTGGGCGGGTCACGACGTCATCACGATCGACGGGAGCTCGCTGGGGCTCGACGCCCTGCCGGGCGGCGGCGGGGGCGGCGGTGTCGAGATCCCTGGAGTGGGCGACATCGGGGACATCGGCGGGCTGCTGCCCGACCAGATCGGTGACCTCATCGACGCGAAGGCGTCGGTGGGCTTCACGGTGGACACGGTGCCGACGCTCCTCGGCGGCCTGGGCTGGTCCGCCGGCATCCTGCTGATCGCCCTGCTGGCCTCGCGCCGCACCCCGCTGCCGCGCGGCTGGGAGGCCGTGCACCGCGTCGTACGGCCCGCCGCGTCCGCCCTCGTCACGGTGCTGCTCGTCGCGGTCGCGGCGGGGCTCGCGGCGGCGGCGTACGCGGCGATCGGCGACGACCACCCCAAGCGCATCGCGGGCGCCGCCCTGCTGGGCGCCCCGAACGGCGTGTGGCTCGGCATCCCCATCGGCCTGTTCGTCCCGTTCGACGGCAGGGCGACCGGGGCCCTGGTCGGCCTGCTGCCGGACCCGCTGGACGACTTGCTGAACAGCGGATCCGACCAGTCCGTGACGCTGAGCAGGCTGGCGGAGCTGGACGGGCGCGTGTGGCTGCTGGGAGTCGCGGCGGCGGTGATGATGCTGCTCGCGGGGGTGCTGACCGCTGCGCGGACGCCGGTGGGGGTGGGGGTAGGCGGTGGGGCTGGGCTCGGTGCCGGGGCTGGGGCCGGTGCTGGGGCTGGGCACGCGACCGGGGCTGGGAGCCGGGGCAGGGGCGGCGGGCCCGGCGAAGTTCCGGGTTCGCGAGGCGGGATGGCTCCTGGCACCGGGGCGGCTTCGGGTGCGGGGCCGGTGGGTGGCTCGGGTGGTTCCTGGGGGGTACGGGCATCTGGGGCCGGGAGCGGGTCCGTCGCAGGGCCGGATTCGGGTGTCGTACGGCCATCAGGTTCCGACGCCTCGGGAGGGCCGGGCATCGAAGGTGTACGGGATCCAGGGCCCTTCGGGTTCGCCGGGCGGTGTGCGCTGCGGCTCGGGATCGCGACGGCGTTGACCCTGCCGTTGCTCGCGTGGCTGACGGGACTGTCCGTGGACGCCTCGCTGTCGGTGCTGGGCTTCGACGCGTTCGGCGCCGGGGTGGAGCTGCGGGGGAATCTCGGCATGGCGCTGCTCCTCGGGGCGGCTTGGGGCGCGGTGGCGGGAGCGGTGGGAGCGTTGCTGGCCCGGGCGACCGGGGCGGCGGGACAGCGGGCGGCAGCGCTGGCTCTGGGCGCGGCCGTGGGTGCGAGGCCGGGTGCGGATGCCGCGACGGCTACGACGGGAACCGCGGGTGCCTGGGGCACGGCGGCGGAGAGTGCGGGGGGCTTGCCGTACGGGAGCCAGTCGGGGCCGTACACGCCGGGCACGCCGTATCGGCCACCGAATCCGGCGACGAATCCGTATCTGCGGGTGCCGGGGGAACTGCGTGAACCTGAGGATGCGCGGCCGCCGGGCGGGGGGCCGCCTTCCGGGGGTGCGTGGCCGTCCGATTCTGGGAGGGCGGGGCCGTCCGATTCTCGCGGTGCGTGGCCGTCCGACGAGGGGCGTGGAACCGATGCGAGGTCGGGGGGCGACGCGAGCTTGGGGCACTACGAGGTTCCGGGACGCGACGCGAACTGGGGCCGCGACGCGGGGCAGGGACACAGTGCGAGGTCGGGGCGCGACGATGCCTGGCGGCCCGGTGACCCGGCGTCCGGTGACCGGACTTCCAGCGATCCACCGCCCCCCGCCGGCGACGACGTGTACGGCGCGCCCACCGTCGCCCGGCCGATCGAACCGCCGCCGAGGTCGTCCCGGCCTCCCCGGCGGCGTGGGAACCGGTCGCCGTCCGGAGCGGACGAAGGACCTCCTCCTCCGCCACCGCCGCCACCACCGCCACCGCCGCCTCCCCCTCCCCCACCGCCAGGGAGGCCGAAGGGGCGCCCATGATCCGCGCCGGGGAGCCGAAGCGGCGCTCGTGATCCGTGGGCTGGCCTGAGCTGGGCCGGCCTGGGCTGGGCGGCGCGGGGCGGGCCTGGGCTGGGCTGCGCGGGGCTGACGAGCCTCGCGGTGACCCGCCCGAGCACAGCCGCCGTACGCCCCGGCAGCACACGGAGAAGCCCAGAGGCCCCTGGAGGCCCCCGGGCGCCTCCGAAAACACCCGAAGCCACCGGACCGAGTCGGCGACCCGACTCACAGCTACACCTGTGCCGTTTCACAGGTACCGATACGACCGTGGCCCGAATGTAAGACCCGCGCCATCCGAGCGACACCCACTGTTCCGTGTCCGCTAGACGGACCTCAGGGGCGCCAGGCACTGAGTGCCGGATACGGTGGAAGCACCATGAGCGCTTCGCAGACCTCCGACATCCCCACACTTCTCGTCAAGATCTTCGGGAAGGACAGGCCGGGCATCACGGCCGGCCTCTTCGACACGCTGGCCGCCTACTCCGTCGACGTGGTCGACATCGAGCAGGTCCTCACCCGTGGCCGGATCACGCTGTGCGCGCTCGTGACGCAGCCTCCCGCCGGGATGGAGGGGGACCTGCGGGCGACCGTCCACAGCTGGGCGGAGTCGATGAAGATGCAGGCGGAGATCATCTCCGGCCGCGGTGACAACCGGCCCCGTGGGCTCGGACGGTCCCTCGTGACCGTGCTCGGGCACCCGCTCACCGCCGAGGCGACCGCCGCGATCGCCTCCAGGATCACCAAGTCCGGCGGCAACATCGACCGTATCTTCCGGCTCGCCAAGTACCCCGTGACAGCGGTGGAGTTCGCGGTGTCCGGCGTGGAGACCGAGCCCCTGCGCACCGCCCTGGTGACGGACGCGGCGGCACTGGGTGTCGACATCGCGGTCGTCGCGGCCGGTCTGCACCGGCGCGCGCAGCGCCTGGTCGTCATGGACGTGGACTCCACGCTCATCCAGGACGAGGTGATCGAGCTCTTCGCCGCGCACGCCGGCTGCGAGGACAAGGTGGCCGAGGTGACGGCGGCCGCGATGCGCGGGGAGCTGGACTTCGAGCAGTCGCTGCACGCGCGCGTGGCGCTGCTGGAGGGGCTGGACGCCTCGGTGGTGGAGAAGGTGCGCACCGAGGTGCGGCTGACCCCGGGGGCGCGCACACTGATCCGTACGCTGAAGCGGCTCGGTTATCAAGTGGGTGTCGTCTCGGGCGGGTTCACCCAGGTCACCGATGATCTGAAGGAGCGGCTCGGGCTCGACTTCGCCCAGGCGAACACGCTGGAGATCGTCGACGGGAAGCTGACGGGCAAGGTCACCGGCGAGATCGTGGACCGGGCGGGCAAGGCGCGGCTGCTGCGCCGGTTCGCCGCCGAGGCGGGTGTGCCGCTGTCCCAGACCGTGGCGATCGGTGACGGTGCCAACGACCTCGACATGCTCAACGCGGCCGGTCTGGGCGTCGCCTTCAACGCCAAGCCGGTGGTGCGGGAGGCGGCGCACACGGCCGTGAACGTGCCGTTCCTGGACACGGTCCTGTATCTGCTGGGCGTCACCCGCGAAGAGGTCGAGGCCGCGGACATGCACGACGAGGACTGATGTGCCGCGTGCGCGCCGTGTGCCGCCCATCGCACGGTGAGGGCGGCTGCCCTCGCGCATGTCCTGCTGACCCGGGCCTGGCGCCTGGGGCCCGCACCCGACGGCTGCATGCGCAGGGGCCCGGCGCCGTGACGGTGCCGGGCCCCTGCGCACGGGTCGGTCACTCGGACGGGGCCCAGTAGTCGACGAGCGTGGCAACGCCGGGCTCCAGCGTCTTCCAGGTGCCGCTGAAGGAGAGCACGGCGAAGGCGGCGGCGGGGAAGCCGCGGCGGCTCAGCCGGTCGCGCGCGTCGCCCTCGGCCGAGCCGGACAGAATCTCGGCGAGGCCCTGTACGCCCGGGTTGTGGCCGATGAGCAGGAGGTTCTGCGCGTCGTCGGGGGTTTCGTTGAGCACGGCGATCAGCTCGCCGGGCGAGGCCTCGTAGACCCGCTCTTCGTAGATGGTTTTCGGCCGGTGCGGGAACTCGTGGACGGCGAGCTTCCAGGTCTCACGGGTCCGGGTCGCGGTGGAGCACAGGGCCAGATCGAAGGGGATGTCGGTGTCGGCCAGCCGGCGTCCGGCCTCTGCCGCGTCCATTCGGCCCCGATCTGCGAGCGGCCGCTCGTGGTCGGTCACCTGTGGCCAGTCGGCTTTCGCATGCCGGAAGAGGACAATCCTGCGGGGTTCTGCGACGCTCATGAGTCCCAGCTTCGCATGAAACAGGCCATGGGGCGCAGGGAGTTGACGTGCGGCTTCGGCCGTGCTCAGCGCATGATCAGCTGCTGTATGTGCTCGAAGAGCCGGGTGATCGCGGGTTCGGCGGTCGCGGCGTGGGCGTCGGACGGGTCGAGTATCAGCGTCAGCAGCGTGATGAAGGCGAGTGTCGGCAGGGCGAGGGCCCACCAGGGCAGCCGGATGTCGGCACGGCCCGTGGACGCCGGGTGGGGCGAGGTGTGCGTAGGGGCCGACATGATGCCTCCGTGGGTCTTCGAGTGGTCCGTGTCCGCCTCTCGCGGTCACACTCCGAAGTTACGGAAATCCCGGCCCTCAACCCATCCGGTGATCCACCCAGTTGACCCTGACACTCACCCCCTAGGGGATGGTGGTGCTAGCCCCACCATCGGCCCGACGCAGTGTGTCGGTGAGGCAGGCGCCGAGGAGAGATGTGTCAGGCAGAGACGCGTCGGGGAGAGCCGCATCAGGGAGAGGCGATCGTCGCGATGACGCCGATGATCACGAAGATGGCGAAGAACGCGCCGAAGACGAGCAGCATCTTCTTCTGGCCGTTCCGGGGGTTCGGGTCGAGCACTGGCATACGGCCAGTCTCGCACCCCTCTCCCGCATCGGGCGCGCCGGGGTGAGGCTCATCGGGCCGCCTCGTCCTCGACCGTGCGGTTGCGTCCCGCGAGGACGCCCACCAGCATCTGCGGGATCATCAGGCCGGTCATGAGCGCGATGGGCAGCCCCCAGCCGCCGCTGTGCTGGTAGAGCACGCCCACCAGGAGCGGACCCGGGATGGAGAGCAGATATCCGGTGCTCTGCGCGAAGGCGGACAGCTGGGCGACGCCGGCGCCCGTCCTGGCCCGCATCCCGACCATCGTGAGGGCCAGCGGGAAAGCGCAGTTGGAGACGCCGAGCAGCAGCGCCCAGGCCCAGGCACCGGCGGCCGGCGCGAAGTACAGGCCGGCGTAGCCCGCGAGACCGCAGACGCCGAGCGCGACGGCGATCGGGCCCTGGTGCGGGAGCCGGGTGGCCACGCGCGGGATGACGAAGGCCAGCGGCACGCCCATCACCATGGTGACGGCGAGCAGCAGGCCGGCCGTGGACGCGGGCACGCCGGCGTCCCGGAAGATCTGCGGCATCCAGCCCATCGTGATGTAGGCGGCGGTGGCCTGGAGCCCGAAGAAGACGGCGAGCGCCCATGCGGTACGGCTCCGGGTGACGCGCAGGGCGACGGGAGGCTCGACGCGCGCGTGCTCCTGCCGCGCCGCCGACGGCTCGGCAGACCCCGCACCCCGCTGCCGTACGAACGGAATCCACGGCAGTACGGCCGCCGCGGCCAGTCCCGCCCACACCGCGAGGCCGGTCTGCCAACTGCCGCCCAGTGTCTCGGTCATGGGCACGGTCACCGCGGCCGCCGTCGCGGTGCCGAGGGCGAGGGCCATCGAGTACAGGCCGGTCATGGAGCCGACGCGGTCCGGGAACCAGCGCTTGACGATGACCGGCATCAGGACGTTGCTGACGGCGATGCCCATGAGGGCGAGGGCGCTGGCGGCCAGGAAGCCGGGCGTGCTCCCGGCGTACGGGCGCAGAAGCAGTCCGGCGGTGATGGCGGCCATGCCGGCGCACACCACCGCGCCGGGGCCGAAGCGGCGGGCGAGCCGTGGGGCCATGACGCCGAAGACGGCGAAGCAGAGCGGGGGCACGGAGGTGAGTACTCCGGCCAGGCTGCCGCTCATGCCGAGCCCGTCGCGGACCTCCTCCAGGAGGGCGCCGAGGCTGGTGATGGCGGGGCGGAGGTTCAGCGCGGACAGCACGATGCCGAGTACGAGCAGCCGTGTCGTCCACGCGCGCGTGGGGGGCGTACTGGGCTCGTACGCCTGCGAAGTGCGTATGGATGTCGGCGTCGTCGTCCGGGTCTCCTGGCTTGCCATGTCGCCCATCATAGAATCATGGGATGATTGGTTGTCCACCCCCGGGCCGCCCGGCCCCGGTCCTCCCGTGCGAAGGTGTGCCATGCCCCTGAGCCACCCCCGCCGTTCGGCGCTGTCCGAGCAGGTCATCGCGGCGTTGCGGAACCAGATCACCTCGGGCGAGTGGCCGGTCGGCTCCCGTATCCCGACGGAGCCAGAGCTGGTCGAGCAGCTCGGCGTGGCCCGCAACACGGTCCGCGAGGCGGTCCGCGCACTCGCGCACAACGGCCTGCTGGACATCCGCCAGGGCTCCGGCACCTATGTGGTGGCGACCAGCGAGCTGGCCGGCGTGATGCACCGCCGCTTCGCCGACGCCGACCCCCGGCACATCGCCGAGCTGCGCTCCACGCTGGAGTCGGCCGCCGCCAAGCTGGCCGCCGAGCGGCGCACGGAGAAGGACCTCAAGCAGCTGGACGCGCTGCTGGTGCGGCGCGAGGAGGCCTGGGCGTCGGGTGACGCGGAGGCGTTCGTGGCGGCCGACGCGACCTTCCATCTGGCCGTGGTGGCGGCGTCCCACAACGACGTCATGACCGCGATGTACGCGGACCTGGGCGAGGTGCTGCGGGACTGGCTGCGCGAGGACGTGGGCGAGAAGCTGACGCCGGAGACGCACATGGACCACGGGCGGCTGGTCGACGCGATCCGCGCGGGTGACGCGACGACGGCCGCGGCGGAAGCGGCCGGCTATCCGTTCCTGTGCCGTCCGGGGCGCTTCAGCTCTCCCGCCGGTGACTGACCCACACCGAGCCGACCTCTTTCCAGCAGCGTGCGGTCAGCCGCACGGTCTGCGCGGGCTCGGCGTCCACCCAGGAGCCGTCGCTGTCGATGTCCCACCAGCGGGCGCACTCGACGTGCAGGCTCACCCGGTCGGTCTCCGGATACGGGTTGTGGCAGTACGCGGTCACGTGTGAGCCGGTGAGACGGATCCAGCACTCGGCGCCGTACGGCTCCTGAGGCTCCGTTTCAGCGGCGTGCACGCGCGCGTGGGCCATCATCTCGAGCGGCAGGGGCAGGACGAGTGCGACGGCGACGGTCGTTGAGGCCAGGCGGCGGGAGAAGCGCACAAGGGGACCTCCTCGGCCGTACGGGGGAGGGGCTCGCGTGGTGAACGCGTACTCCAGAGTGCGCGTTCGCGGGTCTCCCCCGCCCGGCCGGATAGGCCGAACGGGTGACGCCCCGCTCCCCGCGCGGTGCGGGGAACGGGGCGTCGACGACGTACCGGAAATCAGGCGCCGATGGCGTGCAGGCCGCCGTCCACGTGGATGATCTCGCCGGTGGTCTTCGGGAACCAGTCGCTCAGCAGCGCGACGATGCCGCGGCCGGCCGGCTCCGGGTCCTTGAGGTCCCACTCCAGCGGGGAACGGCTGTCCCACACGGAGGCCAGGTCGGCGAAGCCCGGGATGGACTTGGCGGCCATCGAGCCGATCGGGCCCGCGGAGATCAGGTTGCAGCGGATGTTCTGCTTGCCCAGGTCACGCGCCATGTAGCGGCTGGTGGCCTCCAGGGCGGCCTTGGCCGGGCCCATCCAGTCGTACTGCGGCCAGGCGTACTGGGCGTCGAAGGTGAGGCCGACGACGGAGCCGCCGTTCTGCATCAGGGGCAGGCAGGCCATGGTCAGCGACTTCAGGGAGTACGCCGAGACGTGCATCGCCGTGGCGACCGACTCGAACGGCGTGTTGAGGAAGTTGCCGCCGAGCGCGTCCTGCGGGGCGAAGCCGATGGAGTGCACGACGCCGTCGAGACCGCCGAGCTCCTCGCCGACGATGTCGGCCAGGCGCCCGAGGTGCTCGTCGTTCGTCACGTCGAGCTCGATGACCTTGGTGGGCTTGGGAAGCTTCTTGGCGATGCGCTCGGTCAGCGTGGGCCGCGGAAACGCGGTCAGGATGATCTCGGCGCCCTGCTCCTGGGCCAGCTTGGCGGCGTGGAAGGCGATGGAGGACTCCATCAGCACACCGGTGATCAGGACGCGCTTGCCCTCGAGAATTCCGCTCATGGTGATCAGTGACCCATTCCCAGTCCGCCGTCAACGGGGATGACGGCTCCAGTGATGTACGAGGCGTCGTCCGAGGCGAGGAACCGCACCGTCGCGGCGATCTCCTCCGGCTGCGCGTAACGACCGAGCGGCACCTGCTTCACGATGCCCTCACGCTGCTCGTCGGTGAGCACCTTGGTCATGTCGGTGTCGACGAAGCCGGGCGCGACGACGTTGAAGGTGATGTTGCGCGAGCCCAGCTCACGGGCGAGGGAGCGCGAGAAGCCGACCAGGGCGGCCTTGGAGGCGGCGTAGTTGGCCTGGCCGGGACCGCCGTACAGACCGACGACCGAGGAGATGAGCACCACGCGGCCCTTCTTGGCGCGCAGCATGCCGCGGTTGGCGCGCTTGACCACCCGGAAGGTGCCGGTGAGGTTGGTGTCGATGACCGAGGTGAAGTCCTCCTCGGACATGCGCATCAGGAGCTGGTCCTTGGTGATGCCGGCGTTGGCGATCAGAACCTCGACCGGGCCGTGCTCGGCCTCGATCTCCTTGTAGGCCTGCTCCACCTGCTCGGTGTCGGTGATGTCGCACTTGACGGCGAGGAAGCCGGCCGGTGGCTCACCCGAGCGGTATGTGATCGCGACCTTGTCGCCGGCGTCGGCGAAGGCGCGGGCGATGGCGAGGCCGATGCCCCGGTTGCCTCCGGTGACGAGAACCGAGCGGCTCAACGGATCACCCTTTCGATAGCGGTCTGATACCCGCCCGAGCACCTGTGGACAGGCGGCGATGACAGGCGGCTTCTCCGAAAACCTATCGGTCGCGTCCCGCCGTCGGACATTCGGGCACCGACAGTGGCTTACGGGTGTCACTGTCGGGTCCCTACAGAAAGATGCGGACTCCAGCCGGAAACGTGTGGTCCGCGGCCCCGCCCGCGCGAAATGATCGGTGCCGACAGGCCACGACAGCAGGGAGACCTCCGTGCCTCATACGATCGATGAAGCCTTCACGGCGCTTCCGCTACGCGCCCTGGCCGACGCGGCGCTGGCACGCGCGCGTGCGCTGGGTGCCGAGCATGCGGACTTCCGGTTCGAGCGGGTGCGCAGCGCGTCCTGGCGGCTGCGGGACGCCCGGCTCGCCGGGTCGTCGGACACCACCGACCTCGGGTACGCGGTGCGGGTGGTGCACGGCGGGACCTGGGGGTTCGCCTCCGGGGTGGATCTGACGCTGGACGCCGCCGCCAAGGTCGCGTCGCAGGCCGTGGCGATGGCGAAGCTGTCCGCCCAGGTGATCAAGGCCGCCGGGTCGGAGGAGCGGGTGGAGCTCGCCGACGAGCCCGTGCACAGTGAGAAGACGTGGATCTCGTCGTACGAGATCGACCCGTTCGGCGTGCCCGACGAGGAGAAGTCGGGGCTGCTGGCGGATTGGAGCGCGCGGCTGCTGGCGGCGGACGGGGTCAATCACGTCGACGCCTCGCTGCTCACCGTCCACGAGAACAAGTTCTACGCCGACACCGCGGGGACCGTGACCACCCAGCAGCGTGTACGGCTGCACCCGCAGCTGACCGCTGTGTCGGTGGACGAGTCGAGTGGCGAGTTCGACTCCATGCGCACCATCGCGCCGCCCGTGGGACGCGGCTGGGAGTACCTGACGGGCACCGGCTGGGACTGGGAGGGCGAGCTGGAGCGGATCCCGGAGCTGCTCGCCGAGAAGATGCGGGCGCCGAGCGTGGAGGCGGGGCCGTACGACCTCGTCGTCGATCCCTCCAACCTGTGGCTGACCAT
The DNA here is from genome assembly GCF_039537145.1 of Streptomyces shaanxiensis. Lineage (NCBI taxonomy): Bacteria > Bacillati > Actinomycetota > Actinomycetes > Kitasatosporales > Streptomycetaceae > Streptomyces > Streptomyces shaanxiensis. The sequence continues at coordinate 2,420 of NZ_BAAAZY010000045.1, read as the reverse complement.
CCACGAGTCCATCGGCCACGCCACCGAACTGGACCGTGCCCTCGGCTACGAGGCCGCCTACGCCGGCACCTCCTTCGCCACGTTCGACCAGCTCGGCAAGCTCAGGTACGGCTCGGACCTGATGAACGTCACCGGTGACCGCACCGCCGAGCACGGCCTGGCGACCATCGGGTACGACGACGAGGGCGTCGCGGGCCAGTCCTGGGACCTGGTGAAGGACGGCACGCTGGTCGGCTACCAGCTGGACCGGCGGATCGCGAAGCTGACCGGCTTCGACCGGTCCAACGGGTGCGCGTTCGCCGACTCCCCCGGGCATGTGCCGGTGCAGCGCATGGCCAATGTGTCGCTGCAGCCGGACCCGGCCGGGATGTCGACCGAGGATCTGATCGGGAGCGTCGACCGCGGTATCTACGTCGTCGGCGACCGGTCCTGGTCGATCGACATGCAGCGCTACAACTTCCAGTTCACCGGGCAGCGGTTCTTCAAGATCGAGAACGGGCGGATCACCGGGCAGCTGCGGGACGTGGCCTACCAGGCGACGACAACCGACTTCTGGGGCTCCATGGCCGCGGTGGGCGGGCCACAGACCTACGTCCTGGGCGGTGCCTTCAACTGCGGCAAGGCGCAGCCGGGGCAGGTCGCGGCGGTCTCGCACGGCTGCCCGTCGGCCCTCTTCAAGGGAGTCAACATTCTGAACACCACGCAGGAGGCCGGTCGATGAGCGCCCGTACCAACAAGCCGCACGAGATCGTCGAGCGGGCCCTGGAGTTGTCCCGGGCCGACGGGTGCGTCGTCATCGCCGACGAGCAGTCGACCGCCAATCTGCGCTGGGCGGGCAACGCGCTGACCACGAACGGCGTCACGCGCGGGCGGACGCTCACCGTCGTCGCGACCGTCGACGGCAAGGAGGGCACGGCCTCCGGGGTCGTCTCCCGGTCCGCGGTGACCGCCGACGAGCTGGAACCGCTGGTCCGGGCCGCCGAGGCCGCCGCGCGCGGGGCCGGCCCCGCCGAGGACGCGCAGCCGCTGGTGACGGACGTACCGGCGTCGCCCGACTTCACGGACGCCCCGGCCGAGACGTCGTCCACCGTGTTCGCCGACTTCGCCCCGGCGCTCGGCGAGGCCTTCGCACGCGCGCGTGCGGGCGGGCGGGAGCTGTACGGCTTCGCCAACCACGAGCTGGTGTCGACGTACCTGGGCACGTCCACGGGGCTGCGGCTGCGGCACGACCAGCCCAACGGGACGCTGGAGCTGAACGCCAAGTCGCCGGACCGTACGCGCTCGGCGTGGGCGGGGCGCTCCACGCGGGACTTCAAGGACGTGGACCCGACGGCGCTGGACGCCGAGCTGGCCGTACGCCTCGGCTGGGCCGAGCGCCGGCTCGAGCTGCCGGCGGGCCGGTACGAGACGCTGCTGCCGCCGACCGCCGTGGCCGACCTGCTGATCTACCAGCTGTGGTCGGCGTCGGGGCGGGACGCGGTCGAGGGGCGGACCGTGTTCTCCAAGCCCGGTGGCAAGACGCGCGTCGGCGAGAGGCTGACCGAGCTGCCGCTGACGCTGCGCAGCGACCCGAACCAGCCGGGCCTGGAGTCGGCGCCCTTCGTGATCGCGCACTCCTCCGGCGGCGACCAGTCGGTGTTCGACAACGGGCTGCCGCTCGCCACCACGGAGTGGATGCGCGAGGGCGAGCTGAAGCACCTCACCACCAGCCGGCACAGTGCGGGGCTGACCGGTCTGCCGGTGGCGCCGGGCATCGACAACCTGATCCTGGACGGCGGCGAGGACCGTTCGCTGGAGGAGATGGTCGCGAACACCGAGCGCGGGCTGCTGCTGACCTGCCTCTGGTACATCCGCGAGGTCGACCCGGCGACGCTGCTGCTCACCGGCCTGACCCGGGACGGGGTGTACCTCGTCGAGAACGGCGAGGTGAGCGGCGAGGTCAACAACTTCCGGTTCAACGAGTCGCCGGTGGATCTGCTGGGGCGGGCCACGGAGGCAGGGCGTACGGAGAAGACGCTGCCCAGGGAGTGGAGCGACTGGTTCACCAGGGCGGCGATGCCGGCGCTGCGCGTCCCCGATTTCAACATGAGCTCTGTCAGTCAGGGCGTATAACCTCGTAGTCGGCTGTCACCCGACTGCCCGAGATCATCAAGGAGACACGAGAACCGTGACGGACATCGTCGACGAGCTGAAGTGGCGCGGCGTGATCGCCCTGTCCACTGACGAGGACGCATTGCGCAAGGCGCTCGCGGACGGTCCCGTCACGTTCTATTGCGGTTTCGACCCGACCGCGGCCAGCCTGCACGTCGGACACCTGGTCCAGGTACTGACCATGCGCCGCCTCCAGCAGGCGGGCCTGCGCCCGCTGGCGCTGGTCGGCGGTGCCACGGGCCAGATCGGCGACCCGCGCCCGACGGCGG
>NZ_BAAAZY010000044.1:0-749 GCF_039537145.1 Streptomyces shaanxiensis | reverse complement strand
AGTCCGAGAAAGGCCAGGTAGTTGCGGGGGTGACGCTCGTAGCGAGGGCTGAGTCTGCGGTAGCCGGACAGCCACGACATCGTGCGCTCGATTACCCATCTGCGGCGGCCCAATCGTTCGCTGGACTCGATGCCTTTGCGTGCGATCCGGACTCCAATGCGCCTGCCTCGTATCCATTTCCGCAGGTCCGGGCGGTCGTATGCCTTATCCGCGTGCAGGCGTTGGGGCTTGAAGTGGCGGCCGCGGTGGGGGTCGTGTCTCGTTTGGTGACCAGCGACCATGGGCTTCAGCCCTTCGCTGTCGTGGGTGTTGCCGGCGGAGACGCCGACGACCAGGGGCAGTCCGTTCGCGTCCGACAGGATGTGCATCTTGGAACCCGGCTTGCCTCGGTCCACGGGGCTCGGACCTGTGTGTTCGCCCCCTTTTTAGCCCTGACGTGGGCGGTGTCGAGGACGACGCGGGTGACGTCAATCAGGCCAGCGTCGTCCAGCTGGTGCAGCACGGCTTCGTGCAGGCGGCCCCACACTCCGGCTCTGGACCAGATCAGAAACCGGCGGTGGACGGTCGACTTCGAGACGCCGAAGCACGGCGGCAACGCACGCCAGGCACACCCGCTGACCAGCACGTAGATGATGGCTGCGAAGAGCGTCTCATCAGGGGTGTTGGCCGTTCCGCCGCCCTGCGGCCGCGTTCGTTGCTCCGGTATCAGCGGCCTTGCGATCTCCCACAAGCCGTCCGGCACGATCCAG
>NZ_BAAAZY010000043.1:0-519 GCF_039537145.1 Streptomyces shaanxiensis | reverse complement strand
ACGCTTGCGCCCTACGTATTACCGCGGCTGCTGGCACGTAGTTAGCCGGCGCTTCTTCTGCAGGTACCGTCACTTTCGCTTCTTCCCTGCTGAAAGAGGTTTACAACCCGAAGGCCGTCATCCCTCACGCGGCGTCGCTGCATCAGGCTTTCGCCCATTGTGCAATATTCCCCACTGCTGCCTCCCGTAGGAGTCTGGGCCGTGTCTCAGTCCCAGTGTGGCCGGTCGCCCTCTCAGGCCGGCTACCCGTCGTCGCCTTGGTGAGCCATTACCTCACCAACAAGCTGATAGGCCGCGGGCTCATCCTTCACCGCCGGAGCTTTCAACCCCCCAAGATGCCTTGAGGAGTGGTATCCGGTATTAGACCCCGTTTCCAGGGCTTGTCCCAGAGTGAAGGGCAGATTGCCCACGTGTTACTCACCCGTTCGCCACTAATCCCCACCGAAGTGGTTCATCGTTCGACTTGCATGTGTTAAGCACGCCGCCAGCGTTCGTCCTGAGCCAGGATCAAACTCTCCG
>NZ_BAAAZY010000042.1:0-59076 GCF_039537145.1 Streptomyces shaanxiensis | reverse complement strand
CCCAGGGTGGTGGTGTCCACCTTCGGCGATCACGTTTCATGAGTTGCTGTAAACGGCCGGACGGCTGGAACGCCCTCAGGAATCGGTCGGGGGTCGGAAGTGGCGACTTCGAGCGCGGGGAAGTGCACGCCTGCCCGCTGTCCGCGTGCGCCACTCCAGCGGGCCCGCCTGCCGCACCCGGAAGGCCACGGGGGCTGTCCAGTACCGCACCACCCGCTTGCGGCTCGTGCCCCAACTCGCCTGGGCGTTGCGGGTCTCCACCCGCGCCACCGGGCGCCCCGAACCGAAGGCTGCCGTCTGACTCGCCAGGGAGATCCGCTCCCGTGGCGTGCGCGTCACCCTGGTCGTCCACGAACACAAACGGCGCGGCCGCGGCCGTGGCATCGAAGCCGCCCTGCTGCTCGATCAGGAGATGAGCCTGCGCGACATCGGCAAGCGGCTCATCATCACCACGGACGCGACGAAGGGACAGCGCCCCTCGCCTGTCACCCTCCCGCGAATGCTGTGCGAGCACGACGAACGGGCAACTGCGATCTCGGCGTTGGGGAGGGTGCGGGCCAATGTCTGTGCTGTCGCCGGGGTTAGGGCCGGGGGAGTGCCTCCCGGCGGCGCGGCCTCCTCGGGTGTCCTTCGTGGCGGTCCCTGACCCCGCCATAGCGTTCACTTCCTATCTATTGCAACGTTGGCGCGTCGTTCGTTGCGTTATCCTCAGCGCTGTTGCAACAGTTTTCCGCTCTTGACCTGGAAAAATGCTGATCCTGCACAACAAGCGTGTTGTCTGAATCTGGAAAGCAACGTAGCGTTTCCGATGTCAGAAACGAAGACGGAAGCAACTAACGAGTACGGGAGAACGCGATGCAGAAGTTCGACACCCCCGCCCCCATCTCCGCCGTCATGGACATCCCCGCCGGACGTATCCAGTTCATCGCCGCGGACCGCGCCGACACGGCAGTCGAGGTCCGGCCCTTCAACCCTGCCAAGGGCCGCGACATCAAGACCGCTGAGCAGACTGAAGTCGCCTACGCCGACGGCGTCCTGCGGATCACGGCCATGGCCCCCGACAGCCAGCTCTTCGGCCCCTCCGGGTCCGTGGAGGTCACCGTCCAACTGCCCGCCGGTTCCCATGTGGAGGCCAAGGCCGCCAGCGCCGAACTCCGCAGTGTCGGACGCCTCGGCGACGTCACCTTCGACGGCGCCTACCGCCAGATCAAGATCGACGAGGCTGCGAGCCTGCGCCTCACCGCGACCGACGGCGACATCGAGGTCGGACGACTCGGCGGCCCCGCACAGATCAGCACCGCCAGGGGCGACATCCGGATCACCGAAGCCGCACGCGGCACGGTCGTGCTGCGCACCCAGTCCGGCGACATCTCGGTCTCCGCCGCCGCGGGCGTCTCGGCCACCCTGGACGCCGGCACCGACCACGGCCGCATCAGCAACGCCCTCAAGAACGACGGCGCGGCCGAACTCGACATCCGCGCCACCACCTCCCACGGCGACATCACCGCCCGCAGCCTCTGAAAGAGCACGACACCCAGGACCATCTGGCCGGGTCATGGGCGGCGACCGAGATCCTCCCGGCCGCCGCCCAGGACCAGGCCGCCCGTCCTCAAGGGGCCTGCGAGCCACGCCCCGAGCACGCAGAAGTCAAACAAGACGCCACACGCGACCAGGGAAAAACCATGAAGAAGAACAGCACTTCCTCGACCAGTTCGAAATGGACCGGCATGGTGCCGGTCGACGACACGGCCCTGGCCGTCACCGACACCGGCGGCCCCGGCATCCCCGTGCTCTACCTCAACGGCCAGTTCGCCACCCAGGGCTACTGGCGCCGAGTCACCGCCGAACTCGGGACGCACTGGCGGCACATCACCTACGACGAACGCGCCCGCGGCAAATCAAAGCGCTCGGCCGACTACACCTTCGAAGCAGCCGTCCGGGACGTCGATGCCGTGCTCGCGGCCAGGAAGGTGGACCGGGCCCTGCTGGTCGGCTGGTCCTACGGCGCGGTCGTCGCCGCGCACTGGGCCAACCGCAACCCGGACCGTACGGTGGGCGCGGTCCTGGTCGACGGCGCGTTCCCCTACGACTGGCTGGACGAGGCCATGGAACATCGCATCCGCACACTCTTCAAGCGCCTGAGCTGGTTCATGCCGCTGCTGCGCCCGACGGGCCTGGCCCCGCGGATGACCGCGGAACAGCAGGCCGACAGCAACATCGAGCTCGGCAGGCTCTCCCGCGAGCGCGAGCTGGGCCCCGTACTGGACAACATCACTGTCCCGGTGCGGTACGTGGTCGCCTCGGGGACCTCCTTCGGAAGCCGCGGCGACGAGCAGGAACGGATCCGCAACGGCCTCGATGCGGTGACCGCCCGCAACCCCAACATCCGGATCAGCGCGAAGGTCGCCGGCAACCACGGCGCGATCCTCAAGAAGGACTTCCCGGCCATCGCCGACGCCGTACGCGAGGTCGCCGCCCCCGAACGCGAGAAGGCGCTGAAGACACCACCAGCCAACTGACAACGACCACACATCCACGCCACCGTCGGCAACACCGCCCAGCACGACCGCGTCCGTCCCGCGCAATGGCCACCATCCTGCGCGCGGGACGGACGCGGTGACGCCGCACCACCCGAGCACGTGCATGCCGCAGTGCATGAGCAGGGAGAGCCGGGCGACATCCTCGTCACGCATCTCGTAGTCCTCGGCGCGGAGTTGGCCGACGGCCGCGTCGAAACAGCCGGAGGCCCAGAGCACGACGGCGCCCCGGACCAGGCCGCGCCGAGCTGATCCTTCATGCGTGCGTCGCGGTACGCCTGGTGCATGGCGCCGTGCTTGCGCAGAGTTGCCGCCCATGAAGTCGAGCAGGAACCCGAGGAGTGACTGTGCCGTCGTGTCAGTGGGTGCGGTCACGGCGACCAGGGGCCAGTGCCTGGAGGTGTTGCCGGGGAGTCGGCCAACGGTAGCCTCCGGCCATGCTCGAGACATCGGTGGCGCGCTTCTACGATGAACTGGCCGACGACTACCACCTGATCTACGCGGACTGGGAGGCGAGCGTCAGCCGGCAGGGGGACGCCCTGGACGCTCTGATCGGCCAGGACAGCGCAGAGGTACTCGACTGCTCGTGCGGCATCGGCACACAGGCCATCGGCCTGGCGCTGCGCGGGCACCGCGTGACCGGGACCGACCTCAGCCCCCGCGCCGCCGCCCGCGCTGCCCGTGAAGCCGCTCGCCGGAACCTGACGCTGCCCACGGCCGTCGCCGACATGCGGCACCTGCCGTTTCCCCACGGCCAGTTCGACACAGTCGTCTGCGCCGACAACTCACTGCCCCACCTTCTGACGGAGCAGGACGTACACGCCGCCCTGACCGAGATGCGCCGCGTGCTGCGCCCGGCCGGCCTACTGCTGCTCAGCACCCGCCCCTACGACGAACTGCTGCGCGAGCGCCCCACGTCGACGCCTCCGCAAGTCCACCGGCATGCCGATGGCGCAGAACGGACCGTCACCTTCCAGCTGTGGCACTGGCACGACGACGGCGAGCACTACGACCTGGAGCACTTCCAGCTCCTGCCGGCAGACGGAGAATGGCGCGTCCGGGTCCGCCGCACCACCTCCTGGGCGCTCGGCCGGGACCGGCTGACCGGCCTCGTGGCCGACGCGGGCTTTGCGGACCCAGGATGGCGGATGCCGGAGGAAACAGGCTTCTTCCAGCCGCTGCTCGTGGCCCGCGCCCGCGAGTAGCTGAGACCGCCACCTGCCAGGCTGTCGCCGAGGCTCTGTGCGATCGTGCCACCAGAGGACCGTCACCGTCCGAATGGCAGAACCAGTTCCGGGACACCGACCACAGCAGACCTGCCCGGCTGCAAGCGGGCGATGACGGAGCCGCGCCTGGCACTGTCCGGCAGATCATGTGACGGTTCACAGGTACCCGTCCCGCCCCCCGGTCCGCTCATGCCGGGCTTCCCTGCGGGCCCGCGCGAGCTCGGTCAGGGGTGTGCGGAACGCATAGACCCCGGCTGGGTCGGGGTGATGCTCCAAGACCACTGGGCGATGTCCCCCGGCCTGGCGATAACTTGGCGTGCCGTCGTGTCGTTCAGGCCTGCCACACGAACGTGGCTGCTCGCACTGGTGAGGGAGGCGCCCTGCACCCCGCCCACCTTGAACGGCCTGCTTTGCGCAGACACCTGGGCCGAGCAGTACAGGCGCCCCAGCGTCGCCATCGCTTCCAACGAGTCCTTTTCGGGCTGGCCGAAGGCCTTCACCGACCCGCGGCTCCGCATGGCCATCGTCGACCGTCTCACCTTCAACGGCGCGGGCATCCAGACAGGCCCCGACTCCTGCCGTCTCGCTCACACCAAGCCGAAGACGAACTTCGCGCCGGACTCACCGGTCCGCACCTGGCCCGACTACCCTGCCAGGGCCGCCTGACGCACTTCTACGATCTTCGTATGAGTGACCTGAGTTCGGCAGACGAACAACTTCAGACCGCCCGACTGTCGCTGCGGCGGCCGACTGAGGCCGACATCGACGCGATCTTCGCGATTCACCATGACCCCGAAACCTGCCTGCACAACCCCTCCGACGCGCTCACCCGGCTCGACGAGGCCAGGGAACTGTACCGCCGCTGGAACGACCAGTGGCAGCGGTGCGGATACGGGTACTGGGTCGTCCGGCGCGACGGGTCCGCCACGCAACTGGGATTCTGCGGGATCAAGCCCATGGAACTGCACGGCATGAAAGTCCTCAACCTCTTCTATCGCTTCGCCACCTCGGCCTGGGGCCAGGGCTTCGCGAGCGAGGCCGCAGCGACGGTGACTACCTGGGCATCCCGCCAAGTTCCCGACCTCCCACTGATCGCCCGCGTCCGGCCGACCAACATCGCCTCGCAACGCGTGGCAGTGCGCGCTGGCCTGACCCGAGCAGAGCACCTCGACGAAACCGGATACGACGGCCTCGACTGGATCTATGCGGCAAGGCTGCCGAACTGAGCAGCCCCGGACATGGACAGACCTCACCGAACGCCGTGTCCATGGCCGTTCAACGTTCTGAGATGAACCACTAGAACCCAAGCCCGGTCCACGGGGGTCGGGCCTGTGTGTTCGCCCCCCAAGTCGTTCGCCCTCATGTGCAGCCGATGGGATGTGCGGCCGGTCAGGTGTCAGGAGGAGCGGGTCAGCCGGGAGGGCGACCCTGTCGTCTGACTGCCCTCGTTCCCCAGGGTCAGGGTGTCGGCGCCGGTCTTCGCCAGGGTGTAGAGGTTGCCTCGCGCGCACAGCACCCCGGCCGACGGATCCGTGGGTGCGCTGGTGACCGCCTCGAAGACCATGGACGTTCCACGCGTCTCCTGCAGACGCAGCGTCTCGGTGCACCCGAGGTCCCGGCCTGTGCCGTCCTCGGTCACGTGGCTGACTTGTCTGCCCACGATCTCGCCCCGGTCCGCAGCGTGGAGGGTGACGGTCACGGCCACCTCGGTCGTGCGCGCGTTGACGATGCCGTCGCCGGCGGGGCTGCCGGGGCCTGTGCCCTTCCAAGTGCCCACCCAGGACGAGGGCAGGGCATTCCCGGCAGCGGTGGGGGAGGGAGAGGCGGAGGCGGGCGGGGTCGTACGACCGTTCCCACCCGCCGCGTCATCAGCGCCGTCGGGCCAGACCAGCGCCGTGACGACGGCCGCGGTGACCACCGCGCCCGCGGCCACGGCGACCGTCCATGCCCGCGCCGACGGCGGGCCGGGCGCGGTACCGGCCTCCGACGGGGCGAGGGGCACTGGGCCGGGAGCGGGACTCGACGGGAGGGCGGGGGGAGGGCCGTACGCGATCGGCGAGCCGTACGCGGTCGGTGGCCCGAACTCGGTCTGCGGTGCCGGTTTCCGCGCTGGTTGTGACTCTGGGGCGAGGGGCGCCGAGTTTTCCAGCAGCGCCGCCAGTTCGGTCTCCCGCGCGGCGATGTCCGCCTCCAGGCCCGGCAGCCGTACCGAGGCCCAGACGCCGGGCCTCACCTCGAGCCTCTCCAACAGGGCGTCCGCGGTGGGACGGGCCTGCGGTGACTTCTCCAGGCAGGCGGTCAGCAAGGGCACGAGCGGCTGCGGCACGCCGTCCAGCACGGGCGCCTCGTGGGCGATGCGGTAGAGGAGTTGGGCGGCGGACGGATCCTCGCCCGGGTGCAGGAAGGGTCCGGTCCCGGTGGCGGCATACACCAGGACCGCGCCCAGCGAGAAGATGTCGCCGGGCTCGGCCGATATCCCCCCGGTGACCTGCTCAGGTGCCATGTAACCGGGGGAGCCGATGACACCGCCGGTACGGGTGTGCCGGGTGTCGTCCACGGCTCGGGCGATTCCGAAGTCGATGAGCAGCGGATGGCGGCGGGCGAGCAGCACGTTGGACGGTTTCACGTCGCGGTGCGCGAGCCCCGCCCGGTGCACGGCCCGCAGCCCCTCGGCGAGTTCCGCCGCCAGAGCCCGGACAGCGGACTCGGGCAGCGGGCCGTCCGACGCCACCCAGTCCGCGAGGGAGGGCGCGGCCATGTACTCCGTGGCCAGCCACTGCGGCCGGTGCCCCGCGGGGCTGTAATCGACGACCGACACCGTCCACGGGGAGCGCACCTGGTCACTACTGGCGATCTCGCGGGCGAACCGCTGCTCGAACCCGGGGTCCAGGCCGAACTCGGTGCGTACGGTTTTGAGGGCCAGCGGACGACCCGACGCGGTACGGGAGAGGAACACCTGCCCCATGCCGCCGGCGCCGAGTCTCGCCAACAAGGGGTAGCCGCCGATGGCCGGCGGATCGGTGGGATCCAGACGTCTCATGAATCTCTCCGGTCGCTGCTCGGGCCGCAGGGGCGGAACACCGTGGATGCGGGGGACGTACACCGCCCGTGATACACGCGGGCCTGTTGTGCACGCGATGCATTCATATCAGTTCATATCTTGAGTGCATGGCGGGGCGGGACAGTACGTTTCGAGGGGGGGCGCTATGAGAACCGGGCAGGGGCGCTATGAGACCGGGCGGCACGACGCGACGATTGCCGACGTCTTCGTACCAGCACCTCGCGTTCATGCGGTACCTATGCCGAACGCTGCCCGCTTCCGACTCTCCTCCGAGCTGACCGACGCCACAGCTCCGAACGAGCCTGCCGTCCCCTTGGACTCGATCTGCGCGCCGGGCGACGGGAACAGCCCAGCCGTCTCTGACCGGTGGCGATGGCGAAGCGTGACTAACATACCAATAGTGTGACCGCATGCCTGACATGTTGAGTTCCGGGAGAGCCCGCGCCGCGCTTGCCTCGTCCGCGCGTGTATCGGTCGAGTTGTTGTTGGTGTTCGCGACGGTCGCGGTGGCTCTGTGGGGCCTGGCACGGATGTGGTCGGTCGTGTGGCCGGTGATCATTGCCCTGTTCCTCACCACACTGACCTGGCCGTTGACCCGTGCGCTGCGCCGGCGTGGGTGGCCTTCGGCGCTCGCAGCGTTGCTGGTGACCCTGCTGTTTCTCCTGGCCATCCTCGGCATCGTGGCGCTGATCGCGGTTCCGGTGGCATCCCAGTCCGGCGAGTTGACCGACGGCGTGGTCGAGGGCATCCAGAAGATGCGCGAGTGGGCCGCGGGGCCACCGCTGAACATCGGCGACGATCAGATCACGGCTGCCTTGGACACTGCGGCGGCCCGAGTCCAGGGCAGCGTCGGCAGCTTGGTCAATACCGTCGCAACGGGAGTGGCCACCACGCTCAGCGGCTTGGTCACGGCCGTCCTGGCGGTCTTCCTGATGTTCTTCTTCCTCAAGGACGGCCCGCGATTCCTGCCGTGGCTCGCCCGCCAGTTGCCCGGCCGGCTCGCCCACGACGTTCCGGTCCTGGCCGAGCGTGCCTGGGACACCTTGGGCGCGTTCATGCGGTCCCAGGCGCTTGTTGGCCTGCTCGACGCTGTCTTCATCGGCCTTGGCCTGTGGATCCTGGACGTACCGCTGGTGCTCCCGCTGACGGTGCTGACCTTCGTCTCTGCGTTCGTGCCGATCGTGGGCGCGGTGTTCGCCGGTTTCGTCGCATGTCTCATCGCGTTGGTGTCGAACGGTCCGACGGACGCGCTGATCGTGCTGGCGATCATCCTCGTGGTGCAGCAACTTGAGGGCAACGTGTTCCAGCCCATGATCCAGAGCCGTGGGCTCGGCCTGCACGGGGCGGTGATTCTGCTGGCGGTGACGTTGGGCGGCAGTCTGGCCGGCATCGTGGGCAGTCTTCTCGCCGTGCCGGTCACCGCACTGATCGCGGTGATCTGGAACTACCTGCGCGAGCAGCTCACCGAACCGCCGCAGGAGCCGGAGCCCGACAAGTCGCAGACCGGTGTCGCTGCCCCGGGAGTGTGACACCCGGCCGGGAACGTGCTTGGTGCCGTCCGTGCCGCTGTGAGCCTGCGGGGCAGACTGGTGAGCACGAAGGACCGTCCTTGAGGGGCCGCCGGACGCTCGTAGGGACGCTCTCACCGGTCGCCGCCTTCGCCGTGATCGTGGCGCCGAAGGGGGCGTTCTTGGTGCCGACCCGGGTTTCGGCGGTGGCCGTGGCTTCGGCGGTCCCGCCCGCCGGGACGGTCACACGGCCCGGCGACACGGCGAACATACCGTCCGGGGCGTCGCCCGCCGCGGACAGGTCCCGGGTGGGCGGCTTGGTGCCGGTGTTGCGGTAGAGGGGGGACCACCAGTCAGGATGCGGTTGCGTATGGGAGTTGCCCGCATCACACGGCCCTTACCAGGAGTGGTCCTGGTGGTCGGGGAGGGTGGGGGTGCCGTCGGGTTCAATGCCGTGTGGCCATAGCCGTGCCCATAGGGGCTCGAAGCGGTAGTGGGGGGAGGCGGCGTCTCCGCGGTCGAGTGCTTCGCGCGCGGTTCGGGCTGCTCCGTCGATGTCGTGGGCTTCGTATTGGAAGCGGGCGATGTTGGCGAGAGCCTCGGGATGGCCGTACCTGGCGGCGGCTTCCCAGAGGACTTCGGCGCTCTCTCTGTTGCCAGCTGCTTCGCGGCGCTCTGCCAGGTCGGCCAGTGTGCTGGTGAGCCCGTATTCGGCGGCCTCTCGCGCGTAGTGCTCCGCCTGGTCGTACAGTTCTTTCTCTTCTCGCATCATGGCCAGGTGGCTCAGGCAGGCGGGGGCTCCGTTGGCTGCAGCGTGGTGGGCCAGGTCCGATGCCTCGATGGTCCGTCCGGCCTCTTCGTGCTGCAGCGCGATCTCGGCGAGTGCGTCCGGCTGGCAGCATTCGGCAGCTTGCAGGGCCAAGGTCGCAGCCTCTTCGTAGTCGAAGGCCTCGGCGGCGGTGTAGGCGAGGTCGGTAAGTGCCCGGCAGGTGAGGTGTTCGGCTGGCCAGTTGGCGTCCTCGTCAAGCCAGTCGTACCCGGGGGCATGTACGTCCGGGCCGATGACGGGCTCGGCCCAGGGCAGTTGACGGGCACGTGCCTCCAGAAGGCTGGCGTAGCGCAGCCGCCACCGGGCTGAGGCTGCTGCCGCCAGAGCGCTGACATCGGTGCGTCGTGAGAGGTGCCGCAGGGCAGCGTCCCAGAAGGATGCCGGCGGACACACGAGACTTCGTGTCCGGCGGCCGTGTTGCTCCATGTAGTCGGCCAGCCGGAAACGCCGGTCGTCGCGGCGGCCGCCTGGAGTGCGGCGTGATCGTTGCAGCAGTGCTGCGTTGCCGTGGACGGGGCGCTCGGTGTAGGCGAGGGCATCCTCGAACCAGCCGTCGTCCAGAGAGTGGAAGACCGACGGGGACAGGTAGCCGGTGGCCGCCTCCTCAAGGAACGTTGCCGGGAGATCAGGTCCGCAGCCCAGGCGACGCGCGTCCATGGCGGCGTCGAGGATCGCCCGGGCTCCTGGGCCGGCATGCCTGTGCCGGTCCAACAGGGCTGGAACACCGGCCAGGAATTGGGTGATGCGGCCGTCAGCCGCTCCAGCCAGTGCCTGGGCGAGGCGCTCGTCGGTCGCGGCAGCACTGCGCAGAGCGACGAGATCGTGTTGGGCGAAGGCACCCGGCACGTGGACTTGCCGGCCCGTCAGCAAAGGCCGACTCTGAGCGTGCGGATCGTGCTCCGACTTGGCTGGCAGGGAGGTCAGCTGGTCCCAGTGCTCGGGCCACAGAGTGCCCACCACCAGAATCGGAGCACGCTCGGTGTCGGTCAGCAGGGTCCGCAGGGCCGCGGCAATACGGTCTCCGACCTGGGGAGGGGCCAGGTAGTGCTGCGCTTCGTTCAGCCAGACCACGGTCTTTGGCCCTACTGCGGCCAGGCCGGCAAGGGCTGCCTCGGCTCGGGTGGGGTCGAATGGGTGCCACAGCCGCCAGCCCTCGGTGGCCAGTGGTTGGACGGCTTCCCAGCACGCACGGGTCTTGCCGGTGGAGGATTCGCCCACCAGCACACACAGTTGGCTTCTGCCTCCCCTCGCAGCGTCCACGACGCGTCGGAGATGGACGTCGTGCTCGCGCGGCACATAGGCGGGTAACTCATTGCTCCCTGCGGCGACACGGATCGCGTGATGTACCTCAAGGTCGAGTGGGTGGCACTCGCTGATGAGACGGGCGGTGGGAGCTTCCTGCTTCGTGCCTGTGCCTGGCTGCGTGAAAGGGATGACGTAGACATGGGTAACGGTGTTGTGGTCGCCGTTGATGACGGCGTCGATGTCTCCGCCTGCGGCTACTGACTCCTTGCTCGCCTGTACCCGGCCGCCCGGCGCTGGAGATATGCCATCACCATCCTCCTGTCTGCCGCGGTCCCGGCGGCCCCGCATAGGGGTCACCTGTGGCTGCCAATCGTGGTGATGACCTCACTGGTGTCTCCCGGGGCAGCAGCGCTGTCCGTTCTCCAGGTGCGCATGCCGGCACTTGCGGGCGTACGACGGGGCGACGTTGCTGAAGGTGCCACTGTCCTTCTGCGCCGGCCGATGACGAGGATCGTGTGTGCGCCTGATGCCAGGGCGCTGTGACGCGCCTTGAATGAGAGGCGTCCGGAACTGGCGAGCACCCACAATGAGACAGCCAGGCTCATGGCCCTGGCGATCATCCCCGTCACGTGCCGGGCCGATCTGCGGGCACTAGACCCTTGAAGATGGCGACCGCCGCCAGACAGGTGGCCGCCGTGCCGTAGACGGCCGTGTGCGCGACGCGCGCGTATCTCCCCCACTCCTGCATGGGCTCATCAAACCGCCATTGGCAGGCGGTGTCCGCGAAATGTGCTATTCCAACGTGGTCTGCCCCGGCCGAAGTAGGCGCGGCAGCCAAGGTGGTGGCTTACCGGCGACGCCAGAGTGTGCTCGCGGTCTCCCTACGAACCGACGTCTTTGCGGCCAGTTCTGATGGCCTCACCACCCGGTCGTGAACGCGCGAGGGGGGTAACACCCAGCTTCTGCGTGCCCTGCAACCAGTGTTCTTTAGCAAGTCGGGTCTCTGCGCCCGGCCGGCAGGAGTTATGGCAGAGAGGCGCGCGTTGCCCACGGGGCGCTATCAGTGAGGTGCAGCCGGTGGAGGTCCTCGTGGAGCCAGGCGTAGTCGATGCCCGGGGCGTCATCAAAGACTTTCGGTTCGCTGACCACCGGTGTGCCCGGGCGCGCGCCCACGGGGACCTCGCAGGTTGGTTCCCCGGTGGGGGCGGGGGGCACGGGGGAGTAGCGCGCGGCCGGGTCTGCGAACCTGCGTGCCGGTCCGCGCCCGCCGACCACAGACGCGAGGATCACCGGTGAGTTCACCGACTACGGCTACCTCGTCGAAGTAACCGGTGAGGAAGGCATCGACGACCCCGACGAGCACCCCGACGCCTCCGAGATCATCACTAGCTCTAGACAGGCCTTATATAGGCTATGTAGAGTACGAGTATGGGTAGTCTGCGTATGACCCTGCAGACCCAACTGGTCCTGCGGGCTTTGCTGGAAGACCCCGCCAAACAGCGCTACGGCCTCGAGCTGTGCGAAGTGGCGGGACTGCCGTCGGGCACGATCTATCCGATCCTTGCCCGCCTGGAACAAGTCGGCTGGGTGGACAGTACCTGGGAAGACCCCGCCGTACACGAGGAAGCCGGCCGTCCACGCCGCCGCTTCTACCAGTTCACCAAGGACGGCGCCGAGCAGGCCCGTGACGCCCTCGCGCACGCCTACCGTTCCCGCAAGCAGCCCCTGCCGGGGTGGGCTGCCCGTCCGGTCAGCGACGGGGGAGTGTCATGACTGCTGCGCGGCGCCGGTTAGCGACCCGGCTGAGTAGGCACCGTCCCGCCGCCCCGACCCTGGGCAGCCTCTTGGTCGTTGCGCGTACGCACCACCCCGACGCCGACACCTCGCCCATCCGGCACGCCCACGACGAGGCCGCCGTCTGGCACGCGGGCCAGACCCGCCGCAGCGGAGACCCGTTGCTCACCCACTGCCTGGCCGTCGCCGCCATCGTCGCTGATGTCGGCATGCCGCCGTCCGTGATCTGCGCGGCCCTGCTGCACGACATCGTCGACACACCCTGCCCGCCCGGCCGCGTGGCCGAACGCTTCGGGCAGGACGTAGCCGATCTGATCTGGGCCGTCCGCACCGCCGAACTCAGCGCGATCCCACTGGGGAGCCTCACCTTCGACCGGGCGAGGCCTGCAGTCCAGCCGACGCGTGAGGAGGCCGTGCTGGCGATCCGCCTTGCCGACCGGCTGCACAACATGCGCACCATCGCATTTCTGGCCCCGGCCAAGCAGTACCGCAAAGCGCGCGAAACCATCGATGTACTGGCGCCCCTGGCCCGGGCAGCAGGTCTGAGCGAGGTGAGCCGTGAACTGCACGATCTCTCCGCCGCCGTGCTGCGCCCTACGACCTCCGCGTCCGCTGTCACCTCACGCCTGCTGACCCTGCTCACCCTGCTGCTTCCCGCCCCGCAGCGAGCACGATGGCAGGAGGAATGGCACGCCGAACTCACCACTCTCCCCACCCGCCGCACTCGCATCCGTTTCACCTTCCGAGTCCTGCTCGGCGCACCCAGCCTGTCTCTGACGCTGCGTCGCCCGGCCTGCAGGGAACGACGATGGTGAGCGCTACGGCCCGCATCGGCGGTGTGCTGGGCGCGGCGGCCGCTTTCGCAATCGCCATGGCGCGCGGCGGCTTGTCCGCCTGGGCGACCGGAGCACTCACGGCCGGCGCCCTTGCCTTGGTCGCGGTCGTCCTGTTCATCCCCAGCGAGACACCGGCCCGCCGCCTGGGCCACCTGATCCAGGCCTGGCGCAACCCGGCCGAAGCCACCATGCGGCCTGCGTCGGCTCAGCCTCCTGCCACACCACCCCAGCCTTCGCCAGATGGCAGATAACAGCCGCCCGGCCGCTGGTAACTGGACCACAGCCGGCTGGGCCCCAGCCATACGGGGCAAGCGCAGACGGGCCGGGAACCCGGCGTGCCGCAACCGTGCCGTGTCCGGTGTCATCCGACTCCTTGAGGCACAGTTGAGGGCCACGCCGTTCTCGCCGTGTACGTAGGCAGCAGCACTGCACGAGCCCAGGCCGACTGCCCAGCCGTTGGACTGCCGTAGCGCTGATGCCGATCTCGAATTTTCCCCGGTGCTGCTCTTCGCCCCAGGTGGTTCACGGAGTGAACACGTGGGGAATGTGGGGAGCGGAAAGCAGAAGGACTCACCGATCACACGGTCGGTGGGTCCTTCGAGGTGGGGCGAGTCAGTGGGAGGAGACGAAGCCCTCTGACTGGTCGAGATGGAATGGAGGACCAGGCCGTTCGGGTGTCCATCCGTTGACGCGAGCAGTGCGAATACTGTCGGCGACGGCGGAGGGCAGGACAGGGTTGGCCTGTGCGCCGAGCCAGTTGCTTGGGTGTGGCTGGTTGGTAGTGATCACCAGCGTGGTGCCGGGAGTGTCGGCGTGCTCGACCGCGTAGGTGAGGGGAGAAGAGACGAGCCCCTGGTTGTAGGTGGGCCTGCCGCGAAGTCTCCATCGGTAGGTGGTGCCGTCGACGGTGATGTGCCGCGACCCCTTCTTCCTCAGTGCCATGCCCACGTCCCTTCTCAGGCGACGATAGTGAACGGTCACTGGTCATGTCGCGTGGGTTTCCCGCGGGCGAGTTCAGCCTCTGCGCACAGGAATCACGTCGGGGCTTGTTGCGGGAATGGTGGGACGGGCGGTTTCGGGGGGTGGCGAGCAGAGCGACGATGGTGACTGGTTTTGTCGCAGTGGGGGCAGTTGCGGGTTGCGGTCGGTGTCAGCGCGGTGGACTCGGGCAATGGCTGAGCGGTCGGCTCTGTTCCGACGTTGTCGTTGGCGTGCAGAGCCGCGCTTTGGACGCAGTGGTCATACCCGGATACGGCGGCTCCGTGATCTGCCAGAAGGCTGTGCGGAGGGAGCTGCTCCTGCGACCCTGGAGGCCAGGGGACACCGTTTCGCGGCCGGCAAGGACGGTCCGGACGGGATGGACGGGGGATGACTGATGACAGGCTTCCTGGCGGACTTGTCGACCTTCTGGGCATTCGCGGTGGTCTGGGTCGGCGCACCGGGTCACCAACTTCATCACCGGGATCGTCGCACCGCATTCCAAGAAGACTCCCGAGGACGAGTGGATCCGCCTGGTCCTCGAACAACTCGGCGGGGTCAAGGCGACGCTCGAAGTCCTCACCCGCATGGAACGTTGAGAAAGGGCCAGGTCAGATGCGGGACCGCTGCTATCCCACGGACATGACCGACGCGGAGTGGGAGCTGATCGAGCCGTTGCTTCCGCCTCCGGCCTGCACCCAGCCGAGCGGCGGGCGGCCCGAGAAGTACGACCGGCGCACCGTCATCGACGCGATCCGATACCTCGTCGACAACGGGATCAAGTGGAGGGCCGTTCCCACCGACTTCGGTATCCCTTGGCGCAGCCTCTACGCCTACTTCCAACGGTGGGCAGCGGCTGGGGTGGTCGCACATATCCGCGACCAGCTCCACCAGCAGGTCCGCGTGCGCGAGAGCAAGAACCCGCGGACGGTAACGGTGATCCTCGACGCCCAGAGCGTCAAGGGCGCTGAAACCGTGGGAGCAGCAACGCGAGGTTACGACGCGGGAAAGAAGATCAATGGACGCAAGCGCCACCTCGCAGTCGACACCCGCGGGCTTCCCATGTTCGTCATGGTCACCACCGCCGGCATCAACGACGGCCCCCTCGGCCGTGACATGCTCCTCCGACTCCGCCTCGCCCACCCCGAAGTGACCCTGGCCTGGGCCGCCTCGGCCTACCTGCCGCTCGTGGACTGGGCCAACACCTTCCTCGGGCTCACCCTCCAGACCGTGTCAAGACCCAGAGGACAGAAGGGCTTCGTGGTACTACCGAAGCGCTGGGTCGTCGAGAGGGCCATCAGCTGGATCATGAGGGGCCCGCCGGAACGTCAGGGACTACGAGCGCCTTCCCCAACACAGCGAGGCACACATCTCGTGGACCCTGATCACCTTGATGACACGGCGGTTGACCAAACCAGTCAAAAAGCGGGACATCGCCCCACCCACAGCCACATCTCCGGCACCCCGACCCGTACGGATCCGTGCCAGCTCAGACGCGATTCGGCTGGCCCCGGCGCCGTTGCGCTGAGCGAACCGTACGCCTGACCGCATGACCCGCTGCGCAGGAAGGCCCGCCCGTCGGCATGACATGCCGGCCCCAGGGCGTTGACCGCCCTTCAACCTGCCGGGTGCGGTGGTATGGGCGGCTGCGGCTGCGGAGCGCGAGACCAACGGACGGGGAGACCGTCGGGGCCGTCGGTGAGCCAGGAACCATCGCCCAGGGGCACCAGCTCGTACGGGTTGCTCACCTCGACGGTGAATTCACCGCCGAGCGTGCCTGTGCGCACGTCGACCAGGTGGTAGCGGAACCACTCCTCCTCGTCCTGACTCTCACCGCCCAAGGTGACGACGGCCGTGTCGTCGGTCAGGTAGCCGCCGCTCCATTCCACGAACGACTCCTCCGGGTCGTACCCGAATGCCTCGACGGGGAGGGTGAAGAGTACGTCCCCGCTGGGGTGGTGGTGAAACGCTACGTCTGCCTGATCGTGGTCGACGGTCATGAACTGCTGCCCGGACGGCGCCAGGTCGATCACGCAGCGGTCCGACCACGGGTACGTCACGAACTCCGGCTTTCCACCCACCCCGGCCGTACCCCGGAGAATGACGGAGCCGTCCTGGCCCTCACCGATGTCGAGGTAGACGCTGCCGTCCGCGGGGTGCACGTGGTGGCTGGCGCCGTGCCCGACCGTCTCCAGTTCCCGGCGGGCGAGGATCGCACCGCTCTCGGCGTCGTGTACGACCCACTGGTCTCCGCCCCCGCGTCCCGCCATCGCGTCCGGACGGTAGACCCACACCGTTCGACCGTCCAAAGACATCGCACACCCAGGCCGGTGGCCATGGCGTACGTCAGAGTGCGGCTCGAAGTCCGAAGCCCACATCAGGTCGCCGGCACGCGTGAGGCAGACGACACCGTTCAGCGTCGTATACACGACCTGCTCCAGATCGTGCCGAACCACCGACTCCACGACCTCGTCGCCAGCCGGCGGCTGGAAAACCGCGGCGGGCTCCAGCGCCCCGCAGGCACCGGAGTCCACGACGTAGGCATAGATCTGGCCGTCGCGGTGGCGCGTGATGACCTTCGGTGGCGGCGCAGGAATCATCCGCTGAGGCTAACCCCCAGGTCAGGCCGACTGGTATCCGGGGGCGTGCACGCCGAACAAGGTATCGCAGGCCAAATATCGCGCTCAGGCTCATGAACGAACCCTCGCTGCGCAGCCGCGGCGGACGGCAAGGGTTCGTTCACAGCTTCTCAGAACAGGCCCCCGCCGGCCTCCGGGCCGCGCGGGCGGGGCTTGATCTCTCTGTCGAGATTGGGTAACTGCCGCTCTGCTTGACAGGCATCCGGCTCTTCGACGGGCAGGTTCTCAACGCCGGCGAGCTGGTCGCGACCCGGAGCGATGGTGTGCTTTTGCACGTCCTGCAGCCGTTCCCTCAGCTTCTCGCTGTTCCGGACCGCAACGGCCCGGCCGAGTACGCTCGCCAGGCCTCCCAGGACCACCTTGTCGATGGGGTCGAGCTGAAGCAGGTACCAGACAGCTGTTTCGAAGAACGTTTCGCCTCGGTAGCAAGCCAGCGCGCGTTCGGCTTCCGCACGCTCCTGAAGGGAGAAGGGCTCCTGCACATTGTGTGCTTCCCTCTTTCTGTCTCCCGCGAAGACTTTCTCCAGGCCGACCATGTTCCAGGCCTTGGCGCGCAGATCGACCGCCAAAGCCTGGCAATTGCGGATGAGTTCATGCCCTTGGCCGGGTGCAGGAGCGAGCTGCTGGCGAAAGCCGAACATGCTTTGGACCTTCTGGAACTTCTCGACCACCTCGCCCAGGTCCTGCATGCTCTCAGCGTCCGCTTCCCGGGCCACGCGCAGCAAATCCAATGCAACACGGTCCAGTTGTTTGACCTGTGGGTCGGAGACAGGGGCAGACCCGTTGGCGACAATCTTCCTCACCCGCATGGGCCCCTCTAATCGGTCCACCGTGCTGCCATGGTGACGGCGATGGAGTGAGGGAGCCAGCCCGCGCATGGAAAGCAGCTCCTGCAGCCCGTGCCGGACGACGTCTTCAAGACAGAGCCATCACCGCTCGGCAAGCCCACACTGAGCTTGTTCCTTGACCTCCGGCACCGACACAACCACCTGTCACCTCCGATACCGCTGCGCCACTGCCGCGAAGGCGGCCTTGGGTTCCCATTCCATGTCGGGGTAGGTCTGCCCTCGGCGCCCTTCGAGGAGTTTGACGATGCCCAGGCAGGCCCGGTCCAAGTCGTCCCGAGGGTCGCCGTCGGGGCGGTGCGGGTACCCGGGCAAGGCGAACAGGAACACGAACGCGCTGTCCACGCCCTCGGTCTCGAAGATGTCCAGCAGTTCGCTCAAATATGCGGCCTGGCCGGCCTCGTCACGCTCGTATATGCCGTTCAGCCGTACTGGTGCCTTGGTCTCCGGGTCGTACTCGACCACTTCCAGCACCCGACCACCGCGGTCTCCCGCGCCACGGTAGGCCGCGGTGCCGAACCCGGTGATGGCGAGCGGCTTCGGGCCGTGGGCCAGGGTGCGCACCGCGTCCCGGAACCGGTCGGCGACCTCGGCGGAGCGGATCAGCTCGAACGTCACAATGTCGAAGGGGTTCCAGTCGACCTGCTCGAACTGGATGGATGCGTAGGTGAGCTTGCCCTGGAAGAGCTCGCGGACCGTGGCCGCGGCGTCGCGGAGGAATGCGTTGATGCGCACGCCGAGCTCACGCATCGCTTCGGCCCGCCGCTCGGGTTGGCTCACCAGCTGCTCGACCCGCTCCTCGGGGCTCTCTCCGGGCACGAACCCGCGGTTCATCACGCTCAGCTCGACCCCTGCGACGAACACCACTGTGGCCCCCTGCTGCCGGAGCCGTTCCGCTCGCTCGGCGCAGTCGCGGAAGAGCGTGAGGATCTGCTCCGGATCCAGCTCCAGCGGATAGGGCGAGAACCAGACCTCCAGGCCGAGCTCGGCGGCGGCACCGGCGGCCAGTTCCAGTCGGTCCGGGGCGCCGCCGATGATCTGGACCGCGTTGCAGTGCAGGTCGTCACGGATGATGGCGAGCTCGCGCCGGACCATCGCAGGGTCGAAGTGCTCGCGGGATATCCGGCCGTGCACGACGAATCCGGTGTCGTAGGTCATTCCTCTTGCTCGCATGGTGACGTCCTCTCTGCCGGTCTCGGTCGGGTCGAGGCTGACAGGCAAAGTGCGTGCACGCAAGTTTGCGGCCACGAAAGTTTGCGGGCGCGCAGCCTTGTGTGGAACGCTGACGCCGTGACGACATCACCACCAGGGTTGCGGGAGCGGAAGAAGCAGGCCACGCGCGAGGCGCTACGCGAGGCGGCGCTGCGTCTGGCCGTGGAGCGCGGGCCGGACCAGGTGCGGGTCGAGGACATCGCCGAGGCGGCCGGAGTCTCGCCGCGCACCTACAACAACTATTTCGCCAGCCGCGAGCAGGCGATCGTCTCCGCTGTTACTGCGGACCGGGAGGCGCGGATCGCGGCGGCGGTCGCGGCCCGGCCCGCAGGAATGCGCCTGTCCGACGCCGTCACCGAAGCAGTGGTCGAGCAGTACACGAGCACCAGCGAGCGCGAGCAGGAGGTGCTGCTGCTGATCACCGCCCGGACTGCGCTGCGCGATGCGTTCCTCGATTCCACTGCCGGCATCGAGGACCCTCTCGCGGCGGTGATCGCCGAACGCATTGGTGACGCCGGAGCGCACACAGCCCGCGTTCTCGCGGCGAGCGTGGCAGCGGCGGTGCGCATCGCATTGGAAGGCTGGCTCCGGCCGGCCGGGAACGCAGGGACCATCGGGAGTTTCGGCGCCGGAGGACTGGTCGTGCCCTCCGGCTCACTGCCCGACCAGCTCCGCGCGGCGCTGGCCCCGCTCGCGCCCGCGTTCGACGCCGCAGAACGGCGCACCCAGCCGTGAAGTCGACCCGGCTGGGCCATCTGCTAGGCAAACGGTAGATCCGGAACATGCCGATGCACCCGGCCCGTCATCATCCTCGTCAGCCGATGCAACGTAGATGACGCAGCGCCAGATCGCGAACTAGGGCTGGAGTACTAGACTCTCGCAGACCTGGTCGAAGGGTGGGACCGGCATGGAAGAACCAACGGGGATGACCGCGTTGCGGCAGCTGCTGCCTCCGCCTCCCGGCGCGGGCGAGGACATCGACTGGGAGGCGGCCGAGGCGCGGTGGGGGACCGGGTTCCCCCGGGACTACATGGACTTCATGGCCGTGTACGGCGTCGGCGGGATCGGCTCGCAGGAGGGGATCGGCGAGCTCGGAATCCTCGGGCCGTTTCCCACCGGAGCCTACGAGCACTCCCCAGACGACTTCGAGGACGAGACGGGGAACGCCCGTCTGACCTGGGAGGAGGAGGGCGCCGACCAGGAGGGTCTCGACCTGGACCCGGAGCACATCCTCGCCTGGGGTTACACCTCCCACGCCGACATGCTGTGCTGGCTGACCAGCGATCCGGACCCCGACAAGTGGCCCGTCCTGCTCTTCGCCCGTCATGGCTCGGAGACCTGCGAGGTCGTCCCCTGCGGCATGGTCGAGTTCCTGCGCAGACTGCTCGCCGAGGAACTGCCCTCGTGCAGCACGGAGTTCACGCCCGAGCCGCGCTTCGAGCACTGGCGCAAGGGACGATGAGCCGCCCTGCGCCGGGCTCATGTGCCCTTCTTCAGAGGGGGAGCCGCCGGTGCTGTCGGCCCAGTGGACCGTACGGCCGGCACCGGCACCGCCGAGCTGGTGCGGATCGCGGGACGGCTGGGTGATCGAGGAGGCGTTCCAGGCCGCCGCAGGGGCAGATCCCGCCGCGGGATTCCGGTCCGCTGCCGGAAGAGGATGCCGTTGACGACCATGCGATGGTCCTTCCAACGCCCGCCCCGGCCCACGGTCTTCGGTAGGTGCGGCTCCAGCTGAGCCCACTCCCTGTCCGTAAGGTCACCCCTTCCCATACCGAGCGGAACGAGGTGCCAGAGAGGTGGTCATGCGACCCATCGGACGGGCCCTAGTAGTCCAGCTGGTAATCGTGATCTTGCTGGAGTATTACGGGGCCTGAGGCGTGTCGGGGACCAGGTGATCGGCGATGCTGCGCAGCTTCTCGCAGGTTTCCTCGTGTTCACGTTCGGGCCGGGACTGCTGTACGACGCCAGCACCGGCCTGAAGCCAGCAGCTGCCATCGCGTTGGAAGATGCTGCGCAGGACGAGTGCGGCATCCAGGGTGCCGTCGGCGTCGCAGACAAGGACGGCTCCGGCGTACAGCCCTCGGGGCCCGCCTTCGAGGGCCCGGATGAGCGGATAGGCGGCGGCTTTGGGGACGCCGGTCGCGGTGACCGCGGGGAATAGGGCGGCGAACGCCTGCCACGGGCCGCAGCCCTCGCGCAGGCGGCCCATGACGGTCGAGGCCAGGTGCTGGACGGTACCGCGGTCCTGGACTGTCATGTACTCACTGACACAGGTGTCGTCGCAGACGGCGGCGAGGTCTTCCACAGCCAGCTTGACGGAGATGGCGTGCTCGTGGATCTCCTTCGGGTCGCTGAGCAGGTCGGCACGGAGCCGGGCGTTGTCGGCCACCGATCCCGTACGGGCGCGGGTGCCGGCCAGGGGACGGGTGGTGACCCGCCCGTCGCCGGTGACCTCGGCCACGGTCTCCGGGCTGAACCCGGCGGCCCGGATGCCGCCGAGGCTCAACAGGAACGAGCGGGCAGGGGTGTTGGCGCGCCTGCCCGCGGCGTAGGTGGCGGGCAGGTCAACCGGCACGGGGACGGGCAGTCGGCGGGAGAGGATGAGCTTCTGCAGCGGGCTGCCGTTGTGCAGGTCGACCAGGGCAGTCGCCACGGCGGCACGGTAGTTGCCCATGTCGGCGACGGCCAGGCCGATCCGCTCGGCCGGCTCGGACGCGGACTCGCCGCCCGCGGTGACGAGGCTGACCAGGCGGTCGAGGCCCTCGGCGCGAACGGACCGCACCAGCACCCCGTGACGGCCGGCCCGAACCTCGTCGCAGGGCACCATGAGGTGCAGCAGGTCCGTGCCGGTGTCGGGGTCGCATCCGGCGAGCGCAGCGCCGAGCTCGAACGCCGCCCAGCCGTAGGCCCGCCAACCCTCCACCGTAAGGTCGGCGAGCCGTTGCTCCACCACGGACAGGCTCCGGGCCCCCGCATCGAGCCGGACGGATACCAGCGCGCCACCGGCAAAGGACCATTCGTCCAGACCCTCGTACACCACGTAGGGGTCGAACAAGCCGCTGCGGGCCAGCCGCACCATCAGAGCGAGCGGGTCCTCGGCCGGGGGCAGGTGCACCTCCCGGTAGCGGCGCGAGGCGGTCATCGCGCGACCTCCGACTCCGGCCGGCGACCGCGCACACTGATCAGCGGGTAGGAGTTGACCGCGAACACCGGGTCCTGGATCAGCGCGTAGAACCGGGCCAGTTCGCCGGCCGTGATCCCGTCGGCGGCCAGCAGCCCTTCCACCTGCTCGATGTTGGCGCGGTGCAGGCCGGCGCCTGTGCTGCCCCCTCGCCACGACTCGGCATAGGTGGCAGCGGTGACATCCTCCAGCCCGGCCTCTCGCATGGCTCCGTACACCCGACGACCCCACCGTGGATCGGCCCCGGCCTTCTCCAACTGCGCCCACAGAGCGGCCAGAACGCGCTCGAACAGATCTGCCGCAACGTCGTCGGGCACCGCGAGGAGGGGGATCCAGGAGCAGTCGAACTCCTCCAGCACCAGCCAGCCGCCCGGCCGCAGCGCCGTCACCAGCCGCTGCAGCACACGCAGCCGCTGGGGCAGGTGCAGCAGCACCAGCCGGGCGTGCACCAGGTCGTAGTCCTGGCCTGGCAGTGGATCGTGGACGATGTCGTGGCGCAGCAGCCGCAGGTTCGCGGGGCGTGGCCTCGCCACCTCCTGTGCCCAGCATGGCTCGATGTCAGTGACGGTCACCTCGCCATCCGCACCGACCTGTTGACCGAGCCAGTCTCCCAACGAGCCTCCGCCGGCGCCGACTTCCAGGCATTTCCAGCCCTCAGCAAGGCCGGCGAGTTTCAGTTGGCTGCGCGAGAAGGGGTCGTAGCACGACTCCAGGGCGGTGATGCGAGCCTGCGTTTGCTCAGCGGCGTTGTCGAACAAGTAGCGGGACATGAGGTCTCCCGATGGATGCGCGGTGCCCCCGCTTCACATGTTCACGTAGTGAACGAGAGGAATGCAGGGCGCGCCGATGCCAAGCGGTCGCGGAGCGCACGCCCGGCGCACCCACGAGAGCAGGACCTGCCCCACCGAGAGTGTCGTCATGACCTGGGTGTTCAACCACACCGGCGAGAGCCCGCCGCTGGCTATGCCGCTGAACTGCGGCGTCAACAACTACTTTTCCCTGGCCTGGTCCGACATGTTCCCGTCCCTGCCCGACGGATACGCCGCCCACGCTTTCCTGCTCAGCTCCACCGCCGCGGCCGCAGTCCTGCTGATCGCCACCAGCGGCCGGCTGGGCTGTCCGCCGGGTGCGCGACGCCTACCCGCTGCCGGTCCGGACGGCCTGACCCTGGTGGTCCGCTCGACCGCGGCACCCGAGATGGCACGTGATCACGGTGGTCACGTGCCATCTGCCGTGCCCCCGGCGGGTGTTCAGCCGACGACGCCGTGCGCTCAGGCCCAGGACGCGATCTCCACGCGGTTGCGGGTCGCCAGCTTGTCCTGGATCCGGCTGAGGTGGCTCTTGAGGGTGCTGAGGGAGAGGGTCAGCTGCTCGGCGATCTCGTTGTTCGTACGGCCGCGGGCCACCAGGGTCACGACCTTGAGCTCCTGCGGAGTGAGGCGCCGCGCCGCGGTCGCCCCCTCACGCTCCTGATGGCCCCTGAGCTCTGATTGTTCTAGTCCTGGTAGACCTTGTCGGTGCCCGGGCCGCCGGAGAGTGTGTCCGTGCCCGTTCCTCCGTGCAGCAGGTCGTTGCCGCTGTTGCCGTAGATCTTGTCGTTGCCGTTGTCGCCGTACAGCTTGTCGTGGCCCTTGCCGCCGTAGACGAGGTCAGCACCGGAGCCGCCGTGGATGACGTCGTTGCCGTCGTCCCCGTACAGGCCGAAATCCTGCCCCGAGGTGGTGCCCGTGAGGCTGTCGTTGCCGGGGCCGCCGTGGCACTCGGCGTCGCAGTTGGTGATCGTGTCGTTGCCCGCACCGCCGAACGGGCCCATGGACCAGACGCCTCCGCCGCCGTCGAGGCGGTCGTTGCCGTCGTCGCCGTAGAACACGGCGGCGGCGCTGCCCTTGAGGACGTCGTTGCCTTTGCCGCCGTGTATCGAGGTGTACGCGGAGCCGGTGACCGTCGCGGTGTCGTTGCCGTCACCGAGGTCGACGTCGTAGTCGTCCGAGTCGTCGGAGCCCAGGGGGATGGCCACCGTGCACTGGGCGACTTTGTGGTCGGTCGGCGAAGGGTAGCTGCACGCGTTCGTGGAGATGGTGATGTCGAACTTGTCGCGGAAGGTGAGGAGGTAGTCCTCACCGAACTGCGAGGGGTCGACGTCGACGACCTTCGCGGTGACCGTCAGGTTGTTGGCCTGTTCGGCGCCGGCCTTGTACCAGAGCTCGCCGTCGGCGTGGACGAGAGAAGCCGAACTCGCTGTGGCCGCCTGGGCGGTGGACGGCGCGAACATGCCTCCACCGAGAGCGACAGCGAGGGCGGCGGTGGCGGCAATGGTCCTTAACGTGCGCATACAGAAATAACCCTTCGCGGAATCATTGGAAAGTTCGTCGTCACCGCTGCCGCCGTCGTCACGACGGTCAGCGATCGACTCGTGAGGCCGCACCTACGTGCGGGGCTGCTACACCCGATCACACGTTTAGACACCGCACCCCGGGCGGGGGTTGCACCGGCATTTCAATCAGTTCTGGCAGGCATCCTGGCTTTCCCTGCTATTAACCTGCAGGGCACTGGCGTGTGGCATTTTCTTCGGTTCCTTTCCAGGGAGGGGCTGGACCGCGGCTCCGCCGGGAAGGGATCAGCTACCGATGTCTACCCTGTGTCTCTTGCGGCGTTTAAGGCGTCCGCTGTGTATCGCAACCTGGGTACGGCGCGGAGTGTCACGAAGGTGGCACGGGAGTTGGATAAATCTCGCGCGTTGGTGGGCCGGTGGTCGCGGCAGTCGCGTTGGGTTCCAGTCGAGACCGACACCGTTGCCCTGTACGCGGACTACCGCTACGAGCGACGACATACCGGAGGCGGCCAGCTGCGACATGGTGTTCGTCGACCTGTTCCGTGCCCCGCTGGGTGAGTCGATGAAGTACCGCAACACCTACGAACTGTTCCAGCGGCTCGCCAAACGTGCGGGCGCGTCCGAGTCTCGTGGTGTTTGACTTCGGGCGCCTCCATCCGGGGCGTGCCGCTACGGCCCGGAGTGGCGCCACAATCTCGCGGGCGCTTCATCTAGAGGTTGTCCCGTATGGGGAGTGAGTTATCAGGTGAGGGCCAGGTTGTGTAGTCGGGCGATGCCGAGCATGGCCTGGTGAACGCCGTTGCCCTTGAGGCGGCAGTCGCGCAGGATCCTCCAGTTCTTCGACCGGGAGAGCGCGTGTTCCACCCGAGCTCGAGCCCGGTGGTGGATGGGGTTCTCCGCCTCCTGCTACGGGCTGAGGTGCGTCTGGCCACGTCGTCTGCGGTGCGGGATGAGAAGGCTGGTGCCCTGGTAGCCGCCGTCGGCGATGACCGGGGGTCCGCGGCAGGCCCGGTCGACGCCGGACTCCGTCAACGCCCGGCAGTCGTTGCGGCTGCCGGGCAGCGGGATGCCGAGATCGTGGCCGCAACCGGGCAGCTGCCGGACGCGACCGCGATCGACTGCGTTATGTGACCTGTGGGGGCGTCTCAGCCCCAAGGTTCAGGCGGCGCGGCTCCCATAGACGAGACGTGACGGGCGTCGCGGCCACGTTCCGCAGCGGCCGCTCAGAGGTGGCCGTCCAGGAACTCCCGTACCTCGGCGATGGTCATAGGCCCCGTGCCGTGCGCCACCGCCTCTCCCTCCTTCAGCAGGACGTAGGACGGGGCTCCGGTGATCCCGTATCGCTCGGTTGCGGCCGGACAACGCGTGATGTCGGCGCGGACGACCGTCAGGCGGCCCGTGTAGTCGTCGGCGATGCCACCCACGACGAGGTCCATCACCCGGCAGGGCTCGATTGCCTTGGGCCATGTCCCGGTGAAGTATGCGAGGACCGGAACTCCGCTCATCCCGAGGATGAAATTGAACTCCGCGTCCTCACGGGGTCGGTGAACCCGCTTCGTCATGGAAGCTCCTGACCTCACGTTCCGTCATTCCATCCCCATCATCCCTCGCGCGGTGTGCCAGGCCGGCCCGGTCGGTCGTCCGGTTGACCTGTCGGAAGGGAGGCACGGGGCTGTCGCGGAACCACGGTGGTCCCCGGCGCGAGCGGCCCGGCCCCCCCGCCCTTGGTGACCCGGCCTGGCTGACCCTGGCGGTCACCCAGCTGCAGCCCGTCGCGCGCCCGTGGGTCAGCTCGTGCCAGGACAGCGCCCTCTACGACGCCATGAAAGCTGTTTTCCAGGGCATAGCGGCCCAGATCATCGACCAGATGCTCGATGAGCGCGTCGACGAGCGGGCCGGGCCGCATCGTTCACCGGATCCAGTCGAGCCGTATCCGTCACCGCGCTTCTCAGAGACAGCGCCCCCGACGGGCTTCCCGATGCCATGTCTGGTCTTCACGTCAACCCCGGTCTCAGCTGGCAATATCGCTCTTCCCCGGCCGCATGAGCCAGCTGATGGCACCGAGAACGAGGCACGATTCCTGGACCGCTCGCGGACGCGGTCGTGGACGGTCGAAGTACGCGTCAGCTGACCCCAAGACCGACCGCCAGCGTCAGTTCAAGGACCCGCTGTGGCGATGCGAGATCCGGAAACAGCTCCCGCAGCTGCGACATCCGGTACCGGACTGTCTGGGGATGGACGAACAACGCCGCCGCCACCTCGTCCCGTCTGCCCTGGTGCAGCAGCCACTCCCGCAACGTCTCCTCCAGCCGATGTGCGGTCGCGACAGGCAAGGTCCGCAACGGTGCGAGGGCTCGTGCACGCAGGTCTGCGAACGCGTCCACGTCGGCGCTCAGCACCAGCTCGGGCAGGTGGTCCTCGGTGTCGCGAATCTCAGAGGAGAGGGAGCGGGCGCGTACGGCTCGTGCGTACGAGGCGGACGCTCGAGTCCATGGCCGGGCCGGGCCGACCACGGCGGTGCGGTCGGTCAGCTGCCGCAAGAGATGTGCTCGGTCGGCATCGGGGACGAGTAGCACACCGGTGGCGTCCGGCAGATCGTCGAGGACGAGGGTGCTCGGGTCGAGCGTGCGGTAGGCAGGCCGGGCCTGGGCGGCGGGCAGCAGGACCGCGGTCAGCGAGACCGGAGGCTGCCACCCGGCCCTTTGAGCAGAGACCAGCAGCATGTCCGGGCTCGCACTGGCGAGGAGGTCGCGAGCCAGGTGCTCCAGGTGGCGCTCGTGATCCCTGCCCCGGGCGGCCAGTTCGTCGGCGTGGCCCGCGGCGCTCGCGGCGGAGAGCTCGTCGATGTAGGCGAAGGTCAGCTCGGCGAACTTGGCGACCTCGGCGGCGGGCAGACCTGCGGGTACGGCCCCTGCTGCCAGGCATCGCCAGGCCACGCGGGCACCGACGCGGTAGGCGCTGAGCAGGGCGTCCATCGAACGGCCGTCGCGGACCTCGCCGCGGCCCAGCTCGTAGGCCGCGTCGCCGCCATCGCCGCTCGTGGCGTTCCCGCTCGCGAGGTCCAGGTAGTGCCCCAGGGCGGTGCGGACGGCTCGGCGGATAGTGGCGCCCATGTGGCCCGAGAGGGCGTTGGCATAGGGAGGGACCTCGTCGATGATCGCCTGGACGACCTCGTCGGCGGTGGCCTTCAGTGCAGCCCGAAGTACTGTGACCGTCGTCTCATCCAGGGCCAGTTCACTGGCCCTCCGGATTACATGGCTCATGTTTTATTCCCTGCGAATAATTCAGCAGGCCAGATTTACGTCCTGCGGTCAGGACTTTACGCCCTGAGGCGCAGCAAGCTGGAGCCATGACGAGTACAGCCCTCCGCAGCAGGGCGTGGAAACTACTGGAGATGGTCACGACGCCGCTGCTGCCGTCTGACTACCTCGACCTGGTCAGCCCGCTGCGTGCGGGCGCTGACCTGCGGGGGCGCATCGAGGCCGTGCACCCCGAGACGGGTGACGCCGCGACCATCGTGATCAGGCCGGGACGGGGCTGGCGCGGCCACACAGCCGGTCAGTACGTGCGGATCGGGGTCGACGTCGACGGGGTGCGCCTTTGGCGTGCCTACTCCCTCACCTCGCCGACAAACCGCCCAGACGGCCGCGTCACGATCACCGTGAAGGCGATCCCGGACGGCAAGGTCAGCAACCACCTGGTCCGCAGAGCGAAACCGGGCACGCTGATCCAGCTCGACCAGCCGACCGGTGACTTCGTGCTGCCGCAGGCCACGCCCGCCAAGGTGCTCTACCTGACGGCCGGCAGCGGCATCACCCCCGTGATGGGCATGCTGCGCGACACCGAATTCGACGACGTCGTCATGGTCCACTGCGCGCCACAGCCGCACGACGTGATCTTCCGCAACGAACTGCACGACCTGGTCGCGGACAAAAAGCTGCGGCTCACCGAGGTGCACACCGACACAGACGGCATGCTCGACATCGCCCGTCTCGACGAACTCGTGCCCGACTGGGCCGAGCGCGAGACCTGGGCCTGCGGGCCCGCGGGCCTGCTCGACGCCGCCGAAAAGCACTGGAGCGAGTACGGCGTACAAGAGCGCCTGCACACCGAACGCTTCCGCCCCAGCATCGTCGTCGCCGGCGACGGCGGCGAGGTCACGTTCAGCGCCACCGGCAAGACCGTCGACGCGGACGGCGCCACGCCGTTGCTGGACGTCGGCGAGGAGGCCGGCGTGCTCATGCCCTCCGGGTGCCGCATGGGCATCTGCTTCGGCTGCATCACGCCGCTCAAGGCGGGCGCCGTCCGCGACCTGCGCACCGGCGAGATCACCGAGGCCGAGCCGGGCGTCCTCATCCAGACCTGCGTGTCCGCCGCGGCGGGCCCCTGCGACATCGAACGGTAGGAGCACCTTGACCGCCATCGACCCCACCGCCCACCTGACCGCGGAGCAGATCGAGGAGCTCGGCCGCGAGCTGGACGCGATCCGCGACGAGGTGATCGCCAGTCGCGGCGAGCAAGACGCCGCCTACATCCGCAAGGTCATCTCGGCGCAGCGCAAGCTCGAGCTGGTCAGCAGGGGCGTGCTGCTGTTCTCGATCTTCCCGCCCGCGTGGCTGCTCGGCACCGCCGGTCTGTCCGTGGCGAAGATCATGGACAACATGGAGATCGGCCACAACATCCTGCACGGCCAGTGGGACTGGATGCGAGACCCGAAGATCCACTCCACCACCTGGGAGTGGGATCACGTCTCGCCGGCCGACCAGTGGAAGCACTCGCACAACGAGCTGCACCACACGTACACCAACGTGATCGGCAAGGACAACGACCTCGGCTACGGCATCATGCGCGTCGACGAGGACCAGAAATGGCACCCGTTCCACCTCGGCCAGCCGCTGTGGAACTTCATCAACGCCTGCTTCTTCGAGTACGGCATCGCAGCGTACGACCTGGAGCTCGGCAAGAACCTGCACAAGCGCCGCCGCAAGAACCCGGAGTTCCGCGCGCGAGCCAAGGCCGTGGGCCGCAAGATCCGCAAGCAGGTGCTCAAGGACTACGTGATCCACCCGCTGCTGTCCGGCCCGTCGTTCCTCCCCACACTCGCCGCCACGTTCACCGCGAACCTGGTCCGCAACATCTGGTCCCACTCGGTGATCATGTGCGGGCACTTCCCCGAGGGCGTGCAGGTCTTCGAGCGCCGGTCGATCAAGGGCGAGACGCGCGGCCAGTGGTACCTGCGCCAGATGATGGGCTCGGCGAACATCAGCGGCAGCAAGGCCATGCACTTCATGACCGGCAACCTGTCGCACCAGATCGAGCACCACCTCTTCCCGGACCTGCCGAGCAACCGGTACGCCGAGGTCGCGGTGAAGGTGCGCGCGCTGTTCGAGAAGTACGAGCTGGAGTACGTCACCGGGCCGCTGCCCAAGCAGGTGTTCTCCGCGTGGCGCAAGGTCTTCCGGCTCTCGCTGCCGAACAAGAAGCCCAAGGTCAAGACGCCGGACCGCGAGCAGGAGCTCGTCGCGGCCTGATTCCCGCTATTGGTTCAGATCTTTCGGCCGTACCGGCGGCACCGCAGGTTTCGGTGAGATCCGTTGCGGACGGTGGGCGGCCGCGACACCAGACCGTACGACAGGGATCCGGGCAGCCCGGTGTCCGGCTGCGCTGCCTGGACGTGCGCCAGGAGCTCAGCACACAGCCCCCGGCGAGGTGTTGTAGTGCGCTGACCTGCCGTGGTCGGGCCGGTAGTCGGGTGCGTACGCGCACTCGGTTTGCTCGTTGAGACCTCCGTCGTGGATCCCCAACCGGCATGGTTCAGTTCAGAGTCTGCCCGGCGTACTCGGCGCCGAGGGCTGCGGCGAGGGTACCGAGCAGGAGGCGCAGGGCGCGTTCGGGCAGGCGGGGTTGGAGGCGGGCGCCGAGGTAGCCGCCGATCAGTCCACCGGTGCCGCAGGCGAGGCCGAGCCACCAGTCGGGGGCGACGTCCCCGGTGGTCGCGAGGGACAGCAGGGTGTAGGCGGCGGCGCCGACGAGGGAGGTGGCGAAGGTGGCGGCGAGCGCGGCCGGGGCGACGCGGGCAACGGGCAGCCCCCGTCCGACGAGGATGGGGCCGAGCAGGGAACCGCCGCCGATGCCGTAGATGCCGCCGACTACTCCGATTGCCAGGGCGAGGCCGGTGAGGGTGCGTGGGGGCAACTCGCCCGCGTGCGGCGGGCGGTGGCGTGCCGGGGTGAGGGTGCGCAGGCACAGCCACAGGCCGAGCGGCAGCAGCAGGGTGGCGATCAGGAGCCGGAAGACGTCCGGGCCGGGGAGGGCGAAGACGCGGATGGCGGCGCCGACGACGACGCCGGGCAGGGTGCCCAGCACCAGCCGTCGGGCGAGGTCGCCGCGCAGGGCGCCGTCGTAGCGGTAGCGCCACAGGGCGCCCGGTCCGGCAACGACGTTGAACAGCAGGTTCGTCGGCGTGATGGCCGGGTTGGGCACGCCGAAGACGCTCAACTGGACCGGGAGCAGGAACACCGCGCCGGACACGCCGACGGGGGCGGTCACGGTCGCGATCAGCAGGCCGGCGGCCAGCCCTCCCGGCACTGCCCAGTCCACCGTTGCCCCCGCCCGTCGCTCGCCTGGTCAGTATCAGCACGTCGGGCGGCCACAAGCCCCTCCTGTAACACGAAGTTCATGGGCAGCAAGCGCAGCCGGGCTGGCAGCCGCATGCGTCCGTGTCGTCGTACGAGGAGGCGGGCGCGGGGGTGGCAGTCGGGGCGCAGCAGCCCTTGCCCTGCCAGGCGTCGCGTCCTTCCTTGACGGCGATGGCGGCGATGACCAGGGCGGCGATGGGGTCGGCCCAGGACCAGCCGAGGGTGGCGTTGAGGATCAGGCCGACCAGCGCCCACCGCGAAGTCCGCGAGGCTGCGGGCGGTGGCCAGGAAAAGGACGGCGGCAAGACGTTCACGAAGCGCCTGGCCGTCGCGCCGAGCGGCGGCCACTGAGCGGTATCCCGCACGCCGCGCGGCCTTCGCGCCGAGCCCGGCTCGGCGTCCGCTAGACCCCCTGCGGTTGCGGGTGGCTCCGCCCGCCGGAGTGCGGCGGGCTTATCCCGTGTCCCACGTGCCCGGGGTCGGGATTGCCAGGCGGAGTTCGTAGCCGCCTTCGGCCGTGGGGCCGTGGCTGAGGGTGTCACCGAAAGCTCGGCGCGCTGGCGTAGGCCGACCAGACCCTGATGCGCGCCGGGCAGGGTAGGGCCGGCCTTGTGGGGGCCTCGTTGTTGACAGTGATGTGGACAGCCCTCTCCTCCCGCACCCCTCTCGCTGGGGCCCGAGTCGCTGCTGCCCTGTCTGTTCCCCACTCGGTCGCGCCGATGAGACCCGTCTCGCGGCCAACGGCCCGACCACCGGCGGATGAGGACCCGCCGGTCGGCGGGGGCAGTCCGGCCAACTGCCGGATGGCTGTACCGGCACGGTTCCTGAAGTCTTGTGATTACTGCTGCGGTCGGCTCGATCTCTGACGGCCTCCGCGGTCCACATCGTGGACATCCGACTGCTGGGCACCGATGGCTTGAAGGATCGGGCCGGGCTGCTGGTCCTCCTCAGGTCCGCCGTCGCAGCCATGGCGCCGGCCATCTCGCGGACCCGTCTCTTCCGGCCCGGCCCGCTGGAGGGCCTGTCGCAGCGGGTCGCCAAGCGCGCCCGCTTGATCACATGACCGGGCCGGCAGCGTCCCCGTCCCGATAGGAGAAGGAGGTCGCAGGATGGCTCTGCGAGTGACGATGCTGTGTGCAACCGGCACGGAAGTCAGCGATGACCTGGTCTTCGGGGACGGCGCCTTGAGTGACCGCGGACGGCGTGAGGACACAGCGACGGAAGCCGTCCTTCCGCCGTACTCACTGGCGCTCCGAGCGCCCTCCGCCCGCTGCGCGCGGGCCGCTGAGGCCCTCGCGATCGCAGCCACGCCCGAGAATGCCCTGCGTGACCTGGATTACGGGAGCTGGTACGGCCGCCCGCGCAAGGACATCGTGGCCGAGAACCCCTACGGCTTCTCAGCTTGGCTCACGGATCCCGACGCCGCACCGCACGGGGGCGAGTCTGTCGCTCGGCTCTGCCGTCGGACAGCGGCATGGCTGAGTTCTCTGCCCGCCGACACGGAGGGCATACTCACAATCACCGAGGCCGCCATTATCCGAGCCTCACTGGTCTATGTCCTGTCCGCACCTGCCCACGCCTTCTGGCATCTCGGTGACCCGCCCCTGTCCGCGGTCACGCTGACGATGCGCGACGGCTGCTGGAATGCCCGGCTCGGCCGCGTGGCCATGGCGGGCCGACGACCCGGCATTGTGAGACGTACGGACAAGAGGGCGGCACCCACTACGGTGCCGTAGGTGCAGGCGGCGGCGAACCGCCGGATCGCGTCGTTCCCCTCCTCGTACGTGACGAAGGGGATGGGGTTGGTGTCGGAATGGAAGGGCGGACCGGTGAGCGCGAGCCGCTACTTCCGCACCTCCCACCACTGCGCGACAGGCTGGACACCCCCGAGTACGGCGACCACGACCAAGGCTTCGAAGCGGCCTATGCGGTCGTCCGTCGCCTCTTCCAGGCGATGAAAGACGCGATGAATGGCGGTCGCCCGCCTCGACCTCACGTGCGCCCGTATCCGTAGTCGGCTGGCCCTGACAGGCACCGCCCTGGCCGTGCTCGGCTACGGCGGATCCGGGCTTGCCCTACGCCTCGTCCCGCACGCGAGCGCCGCGACCGCGGACGGCGGCTCGGCGTCATCGGCCTGGTGGTCCGACGCGGTGGGCGGCGAGCCGGTCGACCACACTCCGGCCTGGCTGCTGGTGGCCGCACAGCCGGACGACCGCCTCCATACTCGGCACACGGGCGTCGCTCTCATCGACTGCCAGGGTTTCATCCATGGGCAAGCGTTTCGGCCAGGAGGGGAACGCGGCCCGCGCCGCTGTCCGCCGACCGGCTGCGTGCGGGTCGAGGGCCCTGCGGACACCCGCAGGCCTTGCACGGGCACAGGACACGGATGCGGCCGAAGCCCTGCTCGGCACACTGTCCCGTCGGCTCATTCGGAGCTCCGTGCCAGGTCCTCCAGGACGGCCACCGCCCGGTGAGCGTGCTCGTACGGGACGAACAGGTGGTCGTGGTGGAACCCGGCGACAACGTTGCAGCTCAGGCCCGCTTCGGCGAGTTCTCGCGCGACCACGGCGGTCAGCCCAACCGCCTCAAGCGCGGAGTGGATGCGCAACGTGATCCAGCCAGCCACGTAGTCGTAGGCCAGCCCCGCCGCATCCGCCTCTTCCCGCCGTACGACCAGGGTCAGGCCCTCGTCCTCGGCGACCGTGACGACCGGGGTGACGCCGGAGGGCACACCGTCCTTGACCGTGGTGAATACGTAGCGGTCCGCATTCAGCTGCGGACGCATGCCGCTCAGCAGTTTCCGCAGGTCAGTCTCGCCAGTCATGATCACCACACTACGCGCTATGCGTCACGACCAGCACTTTCGATACACGCACGTGGAGGACCAACTGAGTTGATCGATCGTTACTGCGGTGAAACTTGCAGCCCACACGGGTGAGGACTCGGTCGGTCCTGGCACAAGGGGCAGTCCGCTCCCGCTACACCCAGTCTGTGATCAAGAACCTGCTGCGCGCCGTGCCCGTGCTCGCTCTGGCCGCTGTCTCTCACGCCGGTCCCGCGACCGCCGCCCCTGACACCCCCGCCGCACGGCGGGTTGGCTCATCTGCCTCGGCATCGAGCGGGAGATCGAGGAGGGCCTGAACGTCATGGAGTCTTCCAACGGCGACAACTCCGTGCCTGCGCATCCTGTAATCCGCCCTGGTCTACGTGAACACCCTGATGCTCCAGGACATCCTCTGCGAACCGGAGTGGGCCGACCTCCTCACCCCTGCTGACCGGCGTGGCCTGACCCCGCTGTTCTGGGCAAGCGACTTCCGGGCCAGCAGGAGTGTCGATCAGCGGATACCACAGCGGCGCCATCACGACCGTGCACGTGCATGGGCGGGAACCGGTCCCGTGGCCGCACCAGGTCGGTGTCCTTCCCCGCGAAGCTGCGGCCTTCCGGGGACGAGACGAGATCGACCGGCTGCGGGCCGCGGTGACCAACAGCGGCACCGCGGTGCTGTGCCAGGTGCTACGAGGCACCGGCGGCGTCGGCAAAACAAGCCCGCGAGCAGCGGCCAGGCGGCGACCGGCCGACTCACCCACCCCAGCCGCATGCCCGAACGCGACCTCCAGGGCTACGCGGAGTTGTGCGGGAGGAGCCAGACGTGGTCGTCCTATGTCTGCCTGCCCCTCGGGGCTCTCGGCCTTGGCATCTACGGGGACAGCCACCACTGGTGGGATAACCGGGGCTTCCTCACAAACCTCATCTCCAGCCTCAGCAGTCTTCTATTCGGCGTCCCCACCGCCTTGTTCGTCCTCGGGAGCCTCGGCGAAGCCCAGGCAGCGTCAGTGAACTACAGCAGCGGGGCCACGGGCTCTTGCGCGAGCTTGGTCATGCCTCCTCGCCGACGCCTCAGCAGTATTTTCTGACGGCTACAACGAACTCATCATGATCAGAGATGAACACGGACGAGAGGCTGAGGGGGAAGTGTTCGAGCAGCTTTGGGACGTATGGTCCCGCAAGATCCAAGCTCAATGGGAGGTCCTCGACAATGACCTCCGCCCCCGCGCCCTCGAAGTCGGCACCGAATGGGTCCCAGCGCTGTGGTCCCGCCACGTCCGTGAATACCTCGCCCGCCTGACCGACGAGACTCGGTACCCCAACGCTAGGGAGCACCTCGAAGGGATGGGACAACTGGCTGTTGTCGTACAGCGTGTGAACGAGCTGTACACGTAGCTGGTGGACCGCATCCCGCTGCTCACATCCCTTCGATGCCCTCTCGTGGCGCCCATGCCCCGGTCCGGGCCGGCCAGTTCGTCGCCGCTCGCCAGTGACATCAATTCGCACCAATATTGATCATGAAAATGCGCGCAGCGTGACTCCCGAACCAGCTCCGTTCACGGCCGTTCAGACGAGACCAGGACCCAGACGCAGGCCTTGATCGGGCCACCCATGAACCCGGGTTGATACGCGGCCGCGCTGGGCGACCTGGAGGAAGGCAAGTTGGACGACCAGGTTCGAGAGGGGGTCGAGGTCATCGAGTGAGGCCGTGCGGTTCGGGCCGTCTCAGTTTCCGTCTCATCAGCCTGCACGGCAACGTGGTGAGCTTGTGCAGTGGAAGCCATCATTGCCAGTGCCATAGCCGTCCTGGGGACCCTACTCGGCTCCGGCATCACACTCGCTTTTCAGCAACGTGCGGCCGACAGGAACCACGACTTCACGCTGAACGAGAGGCTGAGGCAGGAACGCCTAGACACCTTCTCTGCCTACGCTGGCGCACTCATCAACTACCGCCGTTGTCTGATACTCCTGTGGTTCTGCTTGAACGAGCAGCCCCCTCCGGATTATGCCGAGGAAGTGCGGGACCGAGCCTACGATCTTCGCGCTAGGGCTCAAGAGGCCATGCTGCGTGTCGTGCTACTTACAGATGATGAGTCGCTGAGTGAGGCAGCGAGGACCATCCTCGACGACATCGCATGTCTCTACAGGGCGGATAGCCGCGAAGAATTCGATCACCGTAGGAGCGAAACAGGAAACAGCATCGGTCGCTTGATCAGCAACTCCAAGCAGCACCTCTGAAGATCCGAACCACAGTGATGGACAGCCGTCGTCGCCACGAGCCTCGCCCGCACCACAGGCGCACCAGGTCGCGCGGGGAACAGCGGGGTCCTACGGTGAAGGCACCTGAACCCCCCGAGGCCCTCCTCGGCTATTTTCCCAGGTCAGGCCCCAAGTGACCCGCAAATGCACGCAGCTTCCCAAGCTGAGAGCCTCGGCGGGGCGGATGCCTCAAGTCGCCTTTGCAGACCGGCCGTCGCCGCTCGCTCTGGCCGACGGCACTGACAGCGTGGCCGAGGCCGGTGGGGGGTGCAGCGAGGCATACGCGTGCGTGATCGTCGGCGCCCGCGCCATCGTGGCTGACTGTCGTCGGCTGAGGTTCAAATGGGGCCGCTTGGAGGGCGCCCGCCATCAGCCGAGTGCGGCAAAGCTGGGCCTCCCTGGGCCGTCCGAGGCCACCCGACAGCAGCCAATGACGACCAACGACGACCACTATGAGCACGAGCCACCGCACCTGACCCGCAAAAACCCAGCTCACCAAGATCCCCGACGAGCCCCAAGGCAAGACAGAACGGCGCCTGATCGAGCCCTTCGATGTCCTGGACTCGACGCCTCTCATGGCAGTCCCTCGTTCTCTAAACCCACTAAACGTGCGGGCGCTGCATGTGGGGCTGCTGTGGGGACTACACGACGCCAGAAGGATCGAGGTCCGCGTAGGGACCGTTGCTACAAGCGATGTAGGAAGTCGAGCAACTGGCACATGTTTCCGTTTGATTTCTGAAGGTGTGTCTGAAACCCGTACCCCTATCATCGAATCGGCACTGACCGACTACCACCACTCGCAGAACCGTTTCTCCAGCTCAAGCCGTGTGACTCCTGTTCATGGAAATGCCACTGTGATCCTACTTGACAAATCTCGTTGAACTGTTCTGTCTCCAGTGCTTGTACTCAATACAGCCGTCGGCGTAACCTTCAAGCAGGCGAGGCAGCCACCTGCCGAGCGACGTGAAAAGCGGTGAATCAGGTGCGGGAGTTCCTCCTGGGGTTTCAGACTGAACATGCATTCGTCGATAGCCGCCTCTAGTTCGGGACAAGTAATCCCCTGAAGAAATTCGCGGGAAAAGACACCCGCCTCGTGGACTGGAACTCCGCCACTCTGCTCGCTTTGGCCATTTTTGGCTTCGTAGCCCTGTGCGTAATGCTCGCGATCTCATTGCTCCGCCAATTGCCGGAACTATTCGAAGCCTGGAACAAGGCTAAACGCTCATGGCATGGAACTCCAGAACCGCCAATCTCGAACAATTCAGCGAATCGCGATAGTGGCGATTAGCGCCGCCAAAACAGAGAAAGAAAGGGATACAAGTGGGCGAATGGAAATGGGTGCAGGCAGTCGAACGGCATCTCGAAGAGTCCGTCTTCCTCAATGAGCACGAGACCGCGGCCAAGGTCGGCAAAGTCACAGGCGGAGTCGTACTCACTGCCGCAGCCGGCGCTGGTGTCGCGTACCTTGGCACGACAGCAGCTGTGGCCAGCGTCGGGGGTTGGGCAGCCGGTCAGCAAGCCGCAATGGCCGTGGCCGCGCCGTCTGCGGGGTTGCTCGCACAGAAAGCAGCCTTCAAGGTCGGGGAGCAGGTCGGAGAGAAAGCCCGTGGCGCTCTCCTGAAGAACGTCGCGACTAGCACGTGGACGCTTGGGAGTCTGGGTGGCGCGTACGTAGGTGCCGGGTGCGACGCTGCTCTTGACTGGCTGGCGGATCAGCTGCCGTAACTCTGGGTTCAGCCGGAAACACCTCACGGTCGGTTCCGAGATGGGCAGGTGAGTGTCTAGCTGCGTGACAGAGCCGACGAACACCGGCGGACGAGCGCGAACGTCTGCGGACCCTCAGCGCAGGTGAGTTGTACTCCAGTCCAAGGCAGAGCCCCCGCCCCAGTTGCTTCGGGACGAAGAGGTCATCGCGCAAAGTGCACCCGCACGCTTCCGCCGTCGGGACTGGCTCTGGTCGATGTCCGACAGCGTGGCACAGGCCAGCGGGGGTATAGCAAGGCACACGTGCGCCTGCCCGGTCGGCCGACCAGCCATCGTGGCTGACTGTCGTCGGCTGAGGCTCAGACGCTCCGGGCCCAGCTCCGCCAAGGGACGTTCGAGGCGACGGGACCGTGCCATTCACGTGCCAGATCCTGCAGGGAACCACGGGGAGCAGCGAGGACTCGCCACGGAGGCTGCCAGGCTCCAGCACCACTCCGCCGCAGTTCAGCACAGCAACCGACGCCACGAAACGCTGGGTCTTTCGTAGCCGTGTATCGGGGGCTCAAGTGAGCGCTGAGATCGTGCAGTTGGTGGAGCAGGCGGGACTGTATCTGACGACCGCGGCGAGTGCGTATGGGGTGGCGGTGTTCACCCGGGCCGAGAGCACCGCCGTGGACGCTACAGCGAACCTGGGGCGGCGGATCCTGCAGGCCGTGTGGCGCCGTCGCGACGAGCAGAGCCGGGCCGAGTTGGAGGCCGCGGTCCAGGACGCGGCCGAAGGGCCGGACGATGCGGACGCGGCTGCCACCCTGCGCCAGCAGATCAAGCGGGCGCTGCGCGAGGACGCCGAGTTGCTGGCCGAGTTGGCCCGGATGCTGCCCGCTGCCGGTGAGACGGTGCACGTGACGGCGTCGGGTGAGCGGTCCATCGCCGCGAAGACCATCGGCACGGCCGTCACCGTGGACAACACGACGATCAGGCCATGAACGACAGCGTTGTGCCCGGGGACGGCGGTCCGCAGGCGACGGGTCCGCGGTCCATGGGCGGTGGGTGGCGGCGTCGGTGTGGCGATCACCGGTGACGGTGCCCAGGTGGTGATGCTGCTGGCCGAAGCAGTGCGCTGGGCCAGGGAGGT
This sequence comes from Streptomyces shaanxiensis, assembly GCF_039537145.1. Classification (NCBI taxonomy): domain Bacteria; kingdom Bacillati; phylum Actinomycetota; class Actinomycetes; order Kitasatosporales; family Streptomycetaceae; genus Streptomyces; species Streptomyces shaanxiensis. The sequence goes on along the minus strand of NZ_BAAAZY010000042.1, from coordinate 20,290 downwards.
GGAGGCGCCGTCGGGGGCCGGTAATCTCCCTGGGTCTGCATCCGGCGTTTTCGTCGGACGTGAAGGCGAACTGGCCGAGTTGCGGCGGCTCCTGGACGACGAGGGGGAGGCCGCTGTCACCCAGGTGTCCAGGACGTGGGCGATCCATGGGATGGGCGGGATCGGCAAGAGCACGCTCGCCCTGCACTACGCCCATACGCACATGCGTACGTACATGCTGGTGTGGTGGATCAACGCGGCAAGCAGACCAGGTCGTCACCAGTCTGGCCACCCTGGCCATGCGGCTGTGCCCGCAGTGGGCTGCAACCACGGGCGTGCAGGAACGGGCGGCGTGGGCGATCCTGTGGCTGCAGTGGCGGTGAACGCCGGTCCCGTATGCTCGCCGAGCAGCACGACGAGCGCGAGACGACCTGGCGCGAACGCGCCCTGAACGCCGAAGTAGGACCTGGCCAGGCCAATTCTGCGGCACATTGCCATGCTGGCTGGCGGCACCGTCAAGATCGAAGACGACGGCGCCGTCACCAGAGCTGTGGTGGATGGCTCCTGCGTGCGGATGGCCGCATCAAAACGGTTCTGATGCAGTCGCACCTTTAGCGATATTTGGTACCGGAGGGGCTCAAGTTACCTTGATGCCAATTGCGAGACTCGAGTAATCTCAGCCGTTATTCCGTAGTGCAGGATTCCACTCTCAACGCTACGGAGACGCCAATTGTTCAAAAATGGTCTTTTCTGGTCGGTGGCGATTATCCAATCGCTACAACTTGATCCTCTCGGCTCGCCAAGTAAACACAATCCCTCAGGGCGGCGTTGATAGAAGGTTACCCATTCTCAGGACGCTATCACGCTGCTAAGCTCCGCCCCATGCCAGCCATTGAGCCGAAGTTTCGAGACCCCATTTACGCTGGTGTCGCGGCGGCGACCGGGATAGCAATTCCCGGCCTCTTCGTGCCCGCCCTTGACATGGCAGGCGTGGGTGTGGCATGGACTGCCATGGTGGCGGGTATAGCCGATAAGGCCGGCCTCGACCTGACCCCCGCAGCTGCGGCTAAGCTCGTCGCTGCTGGAGTGGCGGCGGTTTCTGGCTACATCTTCGGCTCCAAGCTGCTGACATGGGCGGCCACGCCACTCATCCTGGCATTTCCAGTAGCAGGAGTTCCCGCCGCAATCGCCGTTAATGCCACACTCAATGGGCTATTCACGCTCCGACTTGGAATGACGTGCGCATCGAAATTCTCTCGACCGGACTTCGATGCTTCTGATGTGCTAGAACTGGCTATGAGTATCAGCACTTTCCTTGTTAAAATTCCCACCCGTGAAGAATTAGCTCTAGTGCGAGAAATAGTGGCTGCCTGGTAGCCTGGTGTCGTTCAATAAAAGGAATCACCCAACGTGATACGAGCCCAATCCGGTTGACCCGCTCGGGCTTTCCAGCCTCTCGCGGTGAGGTCATCTTCCGAGCCATACTCGACACGGCTTGACTGCAAGGGTGCAAGACACGGAAAGCCCGCCGTCCTCTCGGGCAAGCAAGCCCGAGCAGGCCCAGTGCCAGATGTAGTCTGCGGATCCCTTCACCCTGGGAGCTTCATGAACGGTTCTGGAAACCAGCCGGTGCACCGCCCCGCTTCTCCGGCTGCGTGGATTCACGCGATCGAGTCCACCACGTGATCGCCGTCGCACAGTCCGCTGCCGAGCGGGAGGTAGTAACTCTGGCCAGCGAGTTGATTGCGATCGACACCAGCAATGTCAGCGACCCAACCAGACCGGGCAAGGAACGCCTCGCGGCCGAGTATGTCGCCGCCAAGCTGGTTGAGGTCGGTTACGAGACGGCCTATGTCGAGTCAGGCGCACCTGGGCGCGGGAACGTGGTGGCACGTCTCGCAGGCGCGGATCCGTTACGTGGAGCGCTGCTGGTGCACGGGCACCTCGACGTCGTTCCAGCGGACCCAGGCGATTGGTCCGTCCACCCGTTCTCGGGGGAGGTCCAGAACGGCTATGTGTGGGGACGGGGCGCAGTCGACATGAAGGGCATGGTTGCGATGATGCTGGCTGTGGCCCGGCAGTTCAAACGCGATCACGTGGTGCCGCCACGGGACCTGATCTTCGCGTTCCTTGCCGATGAGGAGGCCGGAGGCTTTTGCGGGGCACGCTGGCTGGTGGACCATCGCCCCGAGCTGTTCGAGGGCTCAAGCGAAGCGATCAGCGAGGTCGGTGGCTTCTCTGTGACCTTCGACGGCCGCACTCGCGCCTACCTGGTGGAGACAGCGGAGAAGGGAGTGATGTGGCTGCGGCTCAAAGTTTCGGGAACCGCGGGACACGGGTCGATGCTGCATCACGACAATGCCGTCGCCAAGCTGGCCGCCGCGATCACACGCCTGGACACCCACCGCTTTCCGGTGATCCTGACTGACCCCGTCCGCGAGTTCCTTGAAGGCGTCGCCGATCTAACAGGCGTCCCTTTTGACGAGCGCGATCCGGAGGCGGCAGTCGCGCGCCTCGGGAACTTGTCACGGATGATCGGCGCGACGCTGCGCGACACCGCCAACGTCACCATGTTCAACGCCGGCTACAAAGGGAACGTTGTTCCCTCGCTTGCCCAGGCGACCGTCGACGGCCGGGTCCTGCCGGGGCGCGAGCAAGCGTTCAAGGCCGAAGTCGCCGAGGTTTTGGGGTCGGACACCGAATGTGAGTGGCAGGGCATGCCGTCCGTGCAGACGACCTTCGACGGTGCTCTCGTCGACGCGATGGCAAGCGCGATCGGGGCAGAGGACCCCGGCGCACGGGTACTGCCGTACATGCTTTCGGCCGGTACGGACGCGAAGTCTTTCCAACGGCTGGGGATCCGCCATTTTGGCTTCGCCCCGCTCAGACTTCCGGCCGAGTTGGACTTCAGCTCTCTGTTCCACGGTGTCGACGAGAGGGTTCCCGTCGACGCTTTGGAGTTCGGTACTCGTGTACTCGACCGCCTGCTGCGGACCTGTTGATCGTCACCTGCATCGCTAGAGTTACTCAGTGAGACACCAGCAGGGTTCTGTTGCTCCAACAGGGCATCTTTTCTTGGAAGTTGGGGGTTGGAGGCGGAGCGGGGAGGGTATGACGCGGCCACCAGTGGCGGTTCCCCGTGGTGGAGTTCGAGTACCTGAGAGGAGCAGCAATGGATCAAGTAAGGATTGTTCCTGGCGGAGAGGGCCAACGGTTACCTCTCCCGCTCGCCAGTCTAACGGTCAAGGGCGTGAGCAGCGGAGAGTCAGTGGACCACTTGTTCGGAGTGCTCCACGCCGAGGCGGGCTTCGCCGGGCCTGGGCCACATGCCCACCGCGAGCACGAGGAGTTCTTCTACATCCTCAGTGGTGAGTTCGACTTCTTCGTCGGAGAAAAGACCGTGCGGGTCGGCGAGGGTACCTTCATCAGTATCCCGGCCGGGATGCCTCACGACTTCTGCAACCCTACGCAACAGCCGGCGAGTCTGGCGGTGTTCGGTGCTCCCAATGAGATCGACTGCTACGCGGCGGTAAATGGTGACCCGCGCCCCTCCGATTCCCTCCAACTTCGATCAGGGTCGACAATAGAGCGCATCGCGGACACTCCCTCGGGCCACTGGGCCAAGGCGATCAGTCCGCCCCAGTGAGATTCTCGATGCGTTCGCGAATCTCCTCGGCGCTGTCGATCAGCCCAAGCGCGGCATAGTCGATGGCCGCCCCATGCCATGCGTTGAGTGCAGCATCCCGATCGTTGGTGCAGGCGTCGCCGAGCCCGGTCAACGCCGTGGCGCGGCCACGCCTGTCACCCAGTTCGGAGCAGATCTCCGCAGCGGCCGTGAAGTGATCGACGGCGCTGGTGAGCTCGCCCAGAGCCACGGCCACCTGGCCCAGCCCGATCAAGGAATAGGCTTGTCCCCTTCGATTGTCCAACTCTCGCGATCCATCGAGCACCCGGGTGTAGAAGCCCTGGGCGACTCGGGGTTGCGCCATGAGTCTGGCGACCTCACCCAACCCATATAGGGCATTTACCTGGCCCCTTCGGTGCCCCTCCTCGACCGCGATCTCAAGGGCGGTCTCGTAGTGCTGACGAGAGGTGTCGTACAGTTGCAGCGCTCGCTCCGCTTCGCCCAGACCAGTCAGGCCGAAGAGCTGACCCAGACGGTAGTTCTCGGCGCTGCTCAGGTCCACCGACTGCTGGTAGCTCCGCCTGGCGGCCGTAAGGTCGCCGACGGCCTGGCTGACTTCGCCCAGGCCGCGCCACGCGTCGGCCTCCAGACGCCGGACGCTCGCCATCGTGCACAGCTCAATTCCCGTCAGAAAGCACTCCCGTGCTGTCCCGTAGTCACCGGTCACTCTGGCCAACTCGCCGAGGCCGTAGAGCACCCTGCTCTGATCTGCGCCCTGTTCGGTCCGGGTGTAGATTCCCTGCGCGATGCGGTAGTCGTTACCGGCGTCCTCGTAACGGCCGGTGAAACGCTCGACCTCAGCCAGACCGAGGTGTGCTGCGGCTAGGTCTGACGGGGCGTCGAGTGCTTCGGCGACGGCTGCGGCCGCACGGTAGAGAGTCTCCGCGTCGTCCAGGTAGCCGAGCGCGAGGAGATGTTCGGCCGAGGCAGCCGCCAGACCGACCGCGTGTGCTTCCGAACGGGCCTGGGCCAGCTGGGCGAGGGCTGCCAGATTTCCGCGCTCCAATTCCAGCCACGCACGAGCTTCGCGTCGTGACGACGCTTCGGCAGAGGGCTGGGCCAGAGCCTCCGCTGCGGTCTTTGCCTCACGGAGGTGAAGAGCGAGCAGCCGGCGCTCAGCCTCGAGCCTGCTCTCGTCTGTGTCATCGTCTACGCTGCGTTCCCGCGCATACGCACGCAGCAGGTCGTGCAGGATGAACCTGCCTGCGACCGGTTCCTGTACGAGACACCGGCCCATAAGGTCCTCGAGACTGGGCTCCACTGCGGCGGAGGGTACGTCGCCGAGGGCCGCGGCAGCCGCCACCGAGATCTCAGGTCCGGGATGGAGGCCCAACCTGCGGAAAAGCAGCTGTTGTTCAGGAGCCAGCGCCGCGTAGGACATGGCAAACGCGCCGCGGATCCCAGGGCCCCCACCGTAGGGGAGTTCAAAGCTGCGCAGCACCTTTGGCTCGCTCTGAGCATCCGTCAGTTCGGCAGCAAGTCCCGCGACGCCGAGCTGTGGACGACGGCGCAGCCGCCCGGCGGCCATGCGAATCGCCAGGGGCAACCCGCCACAGATGGAGACCACCTGACGCACGGCTGGGTCATCCGCAGTCTTGATCGGGAGCCGAACGAGACTGCGGAACAGAGCGGTGGAGCTCTCGTCGCTGAGTACGTCCAAGACGAGGAGCTCCGCGCCGGCCAGTTCGACCATGGTGTGACGGCTGGTGACCAGGACCAGGCAGTGGGCCGCCCCCGGGAGCAGCGGCTGGACCTGAGCTTCGTCCACGGCGTTGTCGAGCACAAGCAGAATCCTGCGGTGGGCGACTTGGGCCCGCCAGAGTGCTGCTCGCTGGTCGAGGTCGGGAGGGACTCGGTCGGCCGGGACTTCTAATTCCCGCAGGAGTGATTCAAGGGCTGCCGTGGGGTCGACCGGGGGACGGCCAGGGGTGAACCCCTGGAGGTCGAGGTAGAGCTGAGCGTCCGGGTAGCGGTCCGTGAGCAGATGGGCGGCCTGGACCGCGAGTTGAGTCTTACCCACTCCAGCGATCCCGCTGATCGCCTGGATAGTCACAGTGCCGGCCATCGTGCGGGGAGGGCGGGCCAGTTGCTCCAGTGCTTCGTCGCGCCCGGTGAAGTCGGGCACGGCGCGCGGCAGGCAGTTGACCACCGCGGCTGACTTCGCGGTGGTCGGCAGTAATGGAAGACCCGTCACCATGGGAACCGGCGCAGGACGCTCAGGCGCCTTGGCGATCCACAGCGTGCCGGTGACCTCGCTCAGCGATCGGGTCGGGGTCTGGCTCTTGGTGGCGCTGCGGACTTCCCGATGAACGTAGGTGTAGAGGTCGTCGACGGTGATCCAGCCGTCGCGGTCTACGTCGGCGGCCCCGCTCCTGAGCCCACCCACCAGTACTTGGGTGAAGATCGAGGCTGCGGGTTCCTCCTTGACCAGAGTCCCACCCTCGAACGAATACTCGGTTGCCTTCGACGACGCCAGCACAACGCGCCCTTGACCGTTGAGTGCAGCGGAGACCTCGACCTGCTCCACCGACTTGTGGGCCCGGCCGACTGGAAAGGCACCCGAGAAGCAGCAGTCAAGAACCACGACGATCCGCTGGCTGAAGGACTGCTCCATCCGGCGGCTGATGTACTCGGCGGAGACGGCAGTGCTGTCTAAGAGGCCCAACTCGGTGTCGCTTGCTGCGAAGAAGAGCCGCCCCGCCTCGTCCCGGAGCCCGTGACCGGACAGGTAGAGCAGCAGCATGTCATCGGGCCCGGACTCGGTGAAAAACCGCTCGATGCGACGCCGCACGACATACTCAGGTGCATCGGAAAGCATCTCCACATCGAAGTCACCGATGCTCTGGTCCCCCAAGACGACCGCCAGCTCGGTGACATCCTGGGTCGGGGCTCGGAGGGCATGCAGGCCAGCATCGTTGTAGTTCGCACAACCGATCAGGAGCGCCCGACGCATTCAACACTCCGGGTGTTCTAGGGAACAATCTAGTGCTGCCGGTCCGGAAACCAACGAGAGGACGTCCGATGGATCACGGATCTGCCACGCTGCGGGTCGCCGTGGCCTCCCACCGAGGAGCTGACATCTCTATCCTGGCACGGTGGACCGAGCAACTGAACCAGGAGTTCAAAGGTGTCGGCGTGATCGCAGCCAGGCCCGTAGACGCGGACCTGCCCGCCGACGCCAAGAGCGGTGGAGCAGCCCTCACTGAGCTGCTCGTCGCCCTGGCGTCCTCCAGTGTCCTGGTCGCCGTGGTGCAGTCGGTGCAAGCCTTCGTCACGCGTGCCAACGGCAGCACGGTTCACCTGGAGATCGACGGCGACGTGATCGACCTGCAGGGCGTGGGGGATGAGGAGCGCCAACGGTTGGTCGAGGCGTGGCTCCTCCGGCAGAACTGCCGCTTCGGCCCCCCGCCTGGCCTCACAGGGACCTCCTTGCCCCCAGTTCAGGATCCGGGCGGGAACGCTCCAGGGGACACGGTGCGGTAAGAACCGTCGTGGATACCTCACCCGGCCCGGAGCCGTAGCTGAGGCGGAACAGGTCCTGGGCTCGCTCCAAGTCCCGCTCCGTGCGCAGCTGCACTTCCAGGTCGCCGGTGCCGTGGTGGCCGAGCCCTGTCTCGTCCCGAGTGAACCCGGGGACGAGGTCGACCTCCTTAGGGACAGCCTTGAGGGAAACGAGGAGCTTGGTCTGTCGGGGCGGGCAGACGCAGACGAAGTTCCGCAGGCGCTGGTAGGCCAGATGGGTCCTGTTCTCAACCTTGGTGATGTCGTCACCGAGTCCGAGCAGAACCTCGTGACCGCCGCAGCCAGCTCCGTCATGGCCTTGTCCATCTCCGCCAGGCGGACGCCAAGTGCCACGGCCGCGCGGCGACGCCGGCCTGCACCAGGGCCGGCCGGCTGGCCGGTGACCGAAGCGACTGTCTCAAGGCCGATGTGACCGGTGCCGAAGAAGCGGTAGCGGAGCAGGTCGATGCTGCGCCGGTGCTCGCGTACAGCGTGCACGCCGTATCGGGTGAAGTCGCCGGTCACGCAGATCAGCCTGGATGCGCTCCCAGAGCACCTGGGCCGCAGCCGTGGCCCCGAGCCGGTCGCGGACCAGGTGCCGGAACTCCGCCTTGTGATCCATCGGTCACGACAGGTAGTAGCGGCCCTGATGGATCACGCCAGCATCGGTTCCGCGCTTGTACTCGACTTTACCGACCGCAGAGGCTCGGATGGCGGTTCTGAACTGCAACGAGGTCAGGAGGGCTTGGGCGACCTGGTGCTGGGTGCCGGTGAGGCGTGCAGTGACGGCGCTGGAGTGGGCGGGGTGGACGTCGAAGCAGATGTGGGAGTCAAGGGGACTATCGGGCATGGCAGTTGGGCTCGTATCGCGTCGGGCCCGGCTGCGCGGACAGCCTGGCTCGCAGGTCGGGTCAGCGGTGGACTCGGGCAACGGGGGGTGCGGGCCGGTGCGGCGGGCCGACCGCCCGGGGGACCGGCGCGGGTTGGGCGGGGCCCGGCGGGCGGGCGGGGGTGGGTGCGCACGGAATTGAGCTCAGCGAGGGCGCGGCGGCTGCCGGTGATGAGCGGGGGGGGCGAGGTCGTCGGTGTAGGCGGTGATCCGCGCGGCGACCGTATGGGCGCGGGCGAGGAGGGCGCGCTTGAGGATCTTCTCGCCCCAGTACTCCGGGGAGCCGGCGGGCGTGGAGACCAGGGCCATCAGGTTTCTGGGCGTGAGGGAGTCGGTGAGCAGGCCGCGGTGCTGGGCCTCGCCGAGGACGGTGACCGGGTCGGCCATGTCGCCGCGGTGGATCAGCGCCGTGATGGACTGCAAGAGCGCGGCGGGCAGCGGGAGCAAGAAGTCCGCCTCGGTCAGCCACCGCATCTGCCGGACCTCCGCCGGATAGGCGGTGGCGGTCGCCAGGAGGAGGCGTTCTTCGTCGAGGTCCCCCTCGCCGGTCTCATGCGGGACCTCCGCGGGGACTGCCGTACGGGGCAAGGAGCCGGGGTGCGGCGCGAACTGTTCGGCGAGGGCGTCCAGGACCCGGCCGATGTCATCGGCCAGGCCGAGCGTCGAGGCTGTCGGGTTGGGCAGGCCCGGGTCGGTCGCTGTGGATGCGAGTCGCTCGGCGTGGGCGCGCAGGATCCGGTGGGCGTTGTCGGCGCGGATCATCCTGGCGCACGCCGCAGCGTGCTTCGGCTGGGTAACCGGCGATTGCCCGCTACCCTTCTCCGTTCGGCGCGGCGGTGTGGCACGCGATTCATGGCGACGTCGCCAACCCACTGCCGATCGACCGGCTGAAGACTGTGAGCCCACACGATGAAAGCCGACCACGATGAAGCTCGTATCGGGAACGGCCCAGTTCATCGGCCTCGGGACGATCGGATGAGCCTCTGAGCACGTTGGTTATGGGAGACGTCCCGCGCCCTGGATAACACCTGGTCAGAGCGGGGATTCGCACGAGACGGCCAGGGCCACCACCCCTGGCCCGACAGAAGCATGAAGGGACTCTGACCAGGCAATTTGTTGTCCGGGCGCGGGTTCTCGCTTCCCGTCTGGATCGGCCCTCATCTGGGTGTTTCTGGCTGTTCCTGACCTCTACTGGTCACGCGCTGGTCACGTGTCCCAACCGTCGGGGCGGCCCCTGCGGGCTGTCGCGTCAGAAGTGGACATCTCGCCGGGCATGGTGAGCGCCAGCTTGCCCGTGACGCGGCCGTCGAGAAGGTGTCGGACGGCTGCGGCGGTCTCAGCGAGCGGGTAGACGCAGTCCACGGCAGGGCTGAGCGTGCCCGCGTCGATGAGAGCGGTCAGGTCGCGCAGCCCATCAGCGTGTTCGGAGGAAATGAAGGTGCCCAGGTGCTGTCCGGTGAACGGGGACAGCACCTGGGCGCGGAGCTGCCGGTCAGTACCACCGAGCCAGAGGCCGTTCGTCTCGCCGCCGGTGATGACCAGCCTGCCGTGGCGCGTGAGGGCGCGGCGCAGATCCCGCAGCCTGCGGTTGCCCGCGATGTCGATGATGGTGTCGTAGCGTCGCGGGCCGGCGAGGAAGTCCTCGCGGGTGTAGTCGATCACGTGGTCGGCGCCCAGCGCCCGTACGGCGTCGAGCTTGGGTGTGCTGGCGACGGCCGTGACCCGGGCACCGAAGGCGTGGGCGAGTTGGACGGCGAAGGTGCCCACGCCGCCGGCGGCACCGGTGATCAGGACGTGCTGGCCTTGCTGGACCTTGCCCTTGTCGCGAACTGCCTGGAGTGCCGTGAGCGCGCTGACGGGTACCGTCGCTGCCTCCTCGAAGGTGAGCCCGGTCGGCTTGGGAGCGATCCTCTCGGGACTGGCGACGGCGTATTCGGCGAATGCGGCGACTGCCGTGCCGTAGACCTCGTCGCCGGGCGCGAACCCGGTCACGTCGGAGCCGACCGCCTCGACGACACCGGCGATGTTGCGGCCGGGGTTGGGGAGCTTGGGCCTGCGCAGCCCGCTCACGGGCCGGACCGCGTACGGCAAACCGGCCATCATGTGCCAGGTGCCCCGGTCCACGCTCGAGGCGCGCACCCGCACGAGCACCCCGCCCGGCCGGACGCCGGGCCTGGCGAGCCGCACGGTGCGAAGCACGGCTTCCGGCTCGGCGCCGTAGCGCTCCTGCACGATGGCCATCATCGTCCTGGTCCCACCGGTGGTTGCGATCGGCTCGCTCATGTTCCGCATCGTCACTTCCGGGTTCCGATTCCACTGTACTTACGGTGTAAGTACTTACGCCGTAAGTACAGCACTTACGGCGTAAGCTCGTCAACGCTGGAAGACCGTGAGAGGAAGCGACCGTCCACCGTGACCCGACGAACCACCCCGCAGCCGACCCGCGAGACGCTCACTCGGCAGCGGGTGCTGCAGGCCGCCGTCGAGCTCGCCGACACCGGCGGCCTGGAGACGCTCAGCATGCGCAAGCTCGGCGAGGCCGTCGGAGTCGAGGCGATGTCTCTGTACAACCACGTGGCCAACAAGGAGGATCTGCTCGACGGCATGGTTGACCTGGTCTTCGGCGAGGTCGAACTGCCCACGCCGGGCGACAACTGGCGACAGGCGATGCGGCAGCGGGCAATCTCCATGCGCCTTGTGCTGTCCCACCACCGCTGGGCAATCGGGCTGATGGAGTCACGCTCCACTCCGGGCCCAGCCACCCTGCGTCACCACGACGCCGTCCTCGGCTGCCTGCGTCAGGGCGGGTTCTCCCTCACCCTGACCGCCCACGCCGTCTCGATTCTCGACAGCTATATCTACGGGTTCGCCCTGCAGGAGAAGACCCTGCCGTTCGACACCCCGGAGGAGACTGCCGAACTGGCGGAGTCCATCATGAGCCGTTTCGGCGACGGCGAGTACCCGCACTTGACCGAGATCGCGACTGCTCACGTTCTGCGTCCCGGGTACGTCTACGGCGACGAGTTCGAATTCGGACTGGACCTCATCCTCGACGGCCTCCAGCAAGCGGCGGGCTGACGAGTCGGCGGAGTGCCCGCCGCGTAATCCGTGCGCTGTCGTGTCGAACTGGTGAGGGCAGGCGAGCCCAGGGGCCGGCGCACCATGAGCACTCCATGCAAGCCAGGACGCGGTCAGCCAGGCCCGAGCGTGAGCGCGATCACGTGGTTGCCAAATGATGGACGGCAACCTGCTCGACCCCACCACCCGCTTCGAGGACCACCTGGGAGGCTGAGTGGCGATCCTCTCTGCGGCTGCCTGTAGCTCCTTGGACCGCTCACACGGTCACGTCTGAGTTTGAGTTCTTCGTCCTCGATGACGCACTGCCACTCCCTGTTGTAGACGCGTCTTGATGGAACGGAAGGGTCCGACCCAGGAGGGAAGCCCCTGGTAGCCGGGGCGCCCACCGTCCCCGGCCGCCGTGGAGACCGGTGTTGCCGGTCTCATTGACGTCACAGACGGCGGCGGTTTCGTTGATCACGATTCGGACCCTGGCTTGGCGGGAACAACGTCATCATTGGCACATCGGCGCGCGTCACCTATCCGATCGCCATCACGATCCGGGATGACTCCGGGGTGAAGGGCCTGTCGGACGTCAGCGTGTTCAACAAGACGAACGGGTGGGGCTTCAGCGACTGGGCGGACACCCGGTGCGAGAAGAAGAGTTCCACCACGTCGGTGTGCACGGCCACGATGACGATCGCCCCGGGCTGGCTCCCGGGCAGCGTGCCCGGGGATGTCAACCGCACCGCGGGTGTCTGGCAGGTCAATGCCACCGTCAAGGCCAACGACGGTGACTACTGGATCTCCGACCACATCGCCGAGTTCAAGATGAAGCGCGCGTCCAAGCTCACGGCAGACGCCGCGCCCGAGCCCGTGGCCAAGGGCGCCACGCTCACCGTCTCCGGCAAGCTCTCCCGGGCCAACTGGGAGGACCTGAAGTACCACGGGTACGCCGGGCAGGACGTGAAGCTTCAGTTCAAGCAGGCCGGTACCGCCCACTACAGCACGGTCAGGACAGTGAAGACGGGCTATGTCGGGCAGCTGAGCACCAAGGTCACCGTCACCTTGGCGGGAAGCTGGCGCTGGTACTTCCCCGGCACCACGACGACCGCGCGAGTCGTGTCGGCCGGAGACGCCGTGACTTTGAAGTAGCAGCCGCCCTAGAAGTTCTGCGTCCGGGGCACGTCGCCTCCGGCGTGACCTGCGGCTGCTGCCGTTGTACGGGCCGCTCCCAATACCGGAGCGCCGCCGGCAAGCTCGTGAGGCTTGCGCAGCCAGGTTCGCGATCAGACCGTCTTGCTTTCCGGGGAACCCGCCGTGACCAGCCAGACCACCGAGGTCGGCGTACTGCGTTTCACCGGCAAACCCCACACTCCCTTGCGGGAAGCCTACGGCGCCGAGACCAGGTTTCAGCAGGTCAGCGAATTTCCGTCGGCTGGCCTCAGGTTGGGCTCTGCTGGTGGCGGCCGGGTCGGCTGGCCGCTCAATGCCCCTGGAGCGCGGCCAGGATGGCGGGAGCGATCCCGTTGATTTGTGGCGCTGGGCGAGCGGGGCGCTATCTCTGAACTGTGGATGGAATTAGCGGTGCTTGATGCTTTCTCCGAGCCAGAGGGCGCATTGCTTCATGCGGAGACGATCGTTGGAGAACCACCCTTGCCAGGGCTCATCCAGGCGATGCCAGGCAGCTGGCTGACCGCTTTCAGGCTTCAGCTGCGTCCGTTGGTCGACGACTGCCAGATAGGAAATGCCCGCGGTTGCCGACCAGTTGGGGTGATAGGAACGCACTGTGGCGGCTGCCGGGGTCGCGTTCAGTTCTGCCTGCACCCCGGTCTCTTCGAACAGTTCTCGGCGCGCCGCCTCGCGTGGCGTTTCGCCGGGATCGACTTTGCCGCCTGGCGCCACCCATCCTCGCCATCGGTGATTGACGAGCAGCACATGGGTCAAGGTGCGGTCGAAGGCCCACACCTCGGTTGCGAGGGGCCCCTCCATGGCAGCGTCGGGTCGGCGCAGCCAGTCCAACGCTCCGTCGTAGACGGCGAGTGCTTGGTGTGCATCTAGCTTCGCAGCTTCAAGAGCCAGTGCCTCTATGTGATGTTCTCTCACCTGCCGGAGAGTAGGACGCACCACTGACAAACCAAGCCCTTCACGCCGGCCACCGTGGGTTTCGGGGCGGGGGCGGTGGGGGCTTTGGCCAGTGCGGTGGGATCACCGAGCGGCAGGCGGCCGCGTTCCGCCGGGCGCTCCTGCCTTGTCGGCGCCGCTGTGCCGATCGGGCTCGGTGCGGGGCCGGGGGGGGGGAGGGTCTCCGCCGCGTGGGCGGGGGTGGAGACGGTGGCGGGCAGGACGGCGAGGCCGCGCAGGACAGCTTTGATCACGTGCCGTTGATAGCCGCCCTGTAGGGGGCGTGATCAGCGGTTGCCCGGGGCGCCGCCCGTGTGATTGGAAAGGTCATACCGGAGAAACGAAACGGCCTACTGACCGCCATCGTCCGGCCGGCGGCGGCCTGAGCCGCGTCGCGCTGCAGGTCACGCGGAGGTGTTGCGCCGTCAGCCGGTTTCGGTGGCCGAGGAGTCGAAGGCACCCGACGGCCTGGCTACTTGATCAGGGCATTCGCGAGAATGATCACCAGGCCGATCAGCATGTCCAGGCTCCCTGCGCGGCACGAGGACAGCCATCCGTGGCCGGCGGTGTGGGCGGCCCAGGCGCCCCGGCCGAACAAGGCGACGGTGTTGAACAGCAGGGCCGCGTCCACAGCCGTGGCCTCTGCCCACCATTCGGCTACCGCGGCAAGCAGTATCCCCACTGTGGGTAGCACGGCGGCGATCAGTGGCCACTCGGCGAGCACCAACCGTAGTCTGTTCGTGGTGGCTGCCCTGTCGACGGACGCACGGTGGGCGATGGCGTGCGCATATCCCTGGGCGGCGGCCGACGCCAGTGCGGTGAGCACTACCCACAGCGCGTCCGGACCGGATCGGCCTTCTCGCCCGTCGCGTCCAGCGCGGCCACCAGGGCGCTGGCCAGCACCAGGCCGTAGATGCCGCTGAACAGCGACTGTTCCGGGGGCCGGTGCCGCAAGATCCTCGTTGGTGCGGTGCTCTCGGGGCGGACATGGTCGGCGCGGTCGGGCATCACATCGCCTCGGTGCGAGAAGAGGGCTGGATCCGCACCTGCTCACCCGCGCCACGTCAGTGAACGCGACGCCACGCGCTCCTCGCACGTTGTTGTGCCCCTTACGGGACACCACCTTCGCCGAGGATGCCTCGCAGCTTCGAACCGGCGATGCACCCCGCGCCATGGCGACCTGGCGCAACCTTGCCATCGGCGCCCCCTGCGCATCGCCGGCACCCAGAACGTCGCTGCCGCACTCCGGGCCAACTCCCGCGACCAGAAACGTCCGCTCGCCTTACTCGGCCTCACGTGATCACGAACCGGGGCGGCGCCGGCAGTGCGGCACGACGGCGGCCCGGACGCGGGCGTGGGCGAGTACACGGGTACGCGACAGCAGGACCTTCGGGAAGGACGGGAACGGGGTGGGTGAGTCGATCTGTAGAGCCGCAAACACCAGGTCAGCCGCCATGGGGCTGTGTGACGGTGACTGGTGAGGAACGGTCATGGTCCGGTCACATTCGCCGGACGGAGCGGTCATGGACCGCTGTGAGTCTCCTGTGTGTCCCCGCGACCGGGCCGGGGCATCCACGTCCACATACTCATCCAGGGGGAACACCCATGTCCATGCGTGTCCGAACGAGCGCTCTCACCGCACTTGCCGTCGCCGCCTTTGCGGCGGGCTCGGTCCTGACGACACCGGCCGCGGGCGCCGCACCGAAGGCCGCCGCGCCCAAGTTCCTGTCGGCGTCCCAGCTGCCGCCGCACCCGACGTCGTCCTGGACCGCCGGGCGGGTCACCGAGGGGTTCCCGGAGGCACTCGGCCTCTGCGTGAGCACGGAGGGCGTGCTCGACTACGACTACCGGCACCGGGAGTTCCGCACCGACCTGGACACCAGCGCCGTGCAGTTGACCGTCGTGACGGGTACAGCCGCCCAGGCCAAGGCCCTGGCGAAGCACTACGACGACCTGATCCGCACCTGCGCCGACCGCATCGAGGAGTCCTCGCCCGACGTCAACGCCGAGGGCCGGGACTACGGCACGCTGCCGGTCGAGGAGGGCGCCCACGTCCGCGGCCTGAACACCGAGACGCCGGGGGGTGCCACCGACATCGCCCTGCTGTCGGTCGGACGGGACGACAGGACCGTCACCGTCGTCAAGTGGGGCGAGATGGGCGACTTCGTGAACGCGCCCGTGACCGCCTTCAAGAAGACCACGATCACAGCCGTCAACAAGCTGTACTGACCGGGCGGCCACCGGAAAGGTACGGGGCTGTCCTCCCGCCAGGGGGCGGAAGGACAGCCCCGTACCAGTCATGCCGCGGGGCGGGGACCGTCGTACGTCGGGCAGGTCCCCCTGGCACCCTCCGGGGGGACCGCCTCCACTGCCTGGCCCGACACATCGCCGAGCAGACCATCGCATCGGGCCGTGTTCCCGGTCTCAGCCGTTACGCCCGCCGGCACGCCCGCCGACGATTCTCCCGGCTCTGCTGACCTCGAACTGGTCCTTCGGGCCATGCGGACCCTTGCTGGCGCCATGCCCCCCACCGGTGTCGAGTTGAAGACCGTGGGGCAGCGCATGAGTGCCCACGTTCGAACCCCGGCGGACGTGCGGTTCTTGGGGGGTTGTGCCGTGCTGCACACCGGCTGGAAGCCCGCCGCTGTCCTTGTCGTCGACGGGCGGGCCCGGCTCGTCGACTGGGCGTGGGCTGCCGGCGGAGCAGCTTGGATCGATCCCGCCCTGTGGGTGATCTGGCTCATCGCCTGCGGTCACAGCGCAGCCGGGGCGGAGAGCCTGGCTGCGCTGCATCCTGCCTGGGACAAGATACCGGTGGCCCACATCGACGCCTTCGCGCGCGCCCAGCAACGGCTCTGGGAGTCGATCGCTCAGGCTGACCCACCCGGCGCGTGGACGCACAAGGTGCACGCAGCGGCACAGGCCTGGGCTGAGCGCCGAACGTAACGAGCGGCAGAAGCCTGAACGACGCAAACGGCTGCTGTTGCAGGGCTTCGGCCCTTGGGCGGCAGACTGATCAACACCGGCCGTCGCTCTGGCGGACAGCTGGCGGGAGCCGTCCGGCCGCAGCATCTGGCGCAACTGGCCCGGTCCTGGCCATGCGGGTACAGGCCGAGCGCGGTCAGGACCGCAAAGCGCAGCGGTTCAGCCTGGCTGGTCCGCCAACTCGGCTGCCGAAGCACCTGACGTACCACGTCCGGCAGCCGGCGGGAGCGCGTGGCCGGGATGAAGAACATCCCGGCCATGCCCAGCCCTGTGATCACGGCGCTCACGATGCCCGGAAGAATGCCTTGCCACGCGCGCGGGTTGACACGCCTCCGCGGCTGAGGGCCGCCAGTGCTCCTCTCGCTCCCGGGCGGCAGCGGCGGCATCAGGCGCGTGTCCGGTGTCATCCGATGTGGGTGCGCAGTACCGGGACACTGCCGCCGGCGGTGAGCAGGCCGGCGAGGACTGCCCCGGCGGCCGGTGTGCCGCTGAGGAAAGTGAGGCCTCCGACGATCACGCCTATGACAACCGCTGTCAGCAGGACGATGGCAGTGTGCAGTGTGATGAACGGGCCGTGGGAGAACTCGGGAGGCTGAGGCGGCGGCGGGCCGGGTGTGGAACTCACGTACTGCTCCAGGGGTGTTGATGCGTCGGAC
This sequence comes from Streptomyces shaanxiensis, assembly GCF_039537145.1. Lineage (NCBI taxonomy): Bacteria > Bacillati > Actinomycetota > Actinomycetes > Kitasatosporales > Streptomycetaceae > Streptomyces > Streptomyces shaanxiensis. The sequence goes on along the minus strand of NZ_BAAAZY010000042.1, from coordinate 3,414 downwards.
ACCGCTCTTACGTTGTGTCCGGGCCTGTACCCCACGGATCAGTTCGGTGTCCGCACGCCTCAAAAAGAATCTTGAGAGAGCCCGTGGGGTAACCCGTGGCGGCGCACTTACAAGGGGTCGGCGAAGGCGACCCCACGAACGTGAGGGCGGACTGGGCGACGACCGGAAGGAAGAAGAGGGAATGCAGGGCGACGACGCGGGCGGGCAGTCCGCAGCCGCGCGCGCCCGGGACCTACAACCTTTAGGTCGGCTCGGGGAGCACGATTTGGGTGCGCCCGTGTCCGGCGACGACCTGCGGCAGATGAACCACCATGACCGCCGCGAGGCCAGGCGTCTGCAGGAGAGCATCGACCGCAGGTCGAACGACGAGCGGATCCTGGAGGTACTGGCTCGGGACGGATTTCGGGGACCGCGGTATGAGCAGTTCGTGGACGAACTCGTCCGCTACGGCATCTCGGTACTGCGCGGATGGATGCACTCGGGGTTCATCTTTCAGTTGGTCGCCGAGCGCGGCTTCGGCCTTCACGCCCACGAACTCGAGCTGGAAGAACTGTCTTCGAACAGCGATCTGCGGGAGGAGCTGGCGACCATGACTGTGGCCCGCACGCTGCCCCGCTTCCGGCAGCAAGCGCTCATCGAAGGCGGCTGGACCTTCGAGGGCGGTGCGAGCATCACCACCTTTTTCATGGGCTCCTGCGCCTACGACTTCCCCAACGAATTCCGCCGCTATCGGGCCGGCGAAGAACGACACCGGCGTGCCGTGCAGCGCCAGCAGGAGCTCTACGAGGATCCGGTCGGCCCGCTCGGCGTGGCTGCCGAAGTCCTGGGCAATCTGGAAGTGCTGGAGCTCCTGGACGGCATCGAGGACGAGCGGACACGGGCGATCGTCGCCTTGACCATCGATGGCTACTCCCAGGAGGAGATCCGGCAGATCCTGAACGCGACGTCGGTCCGCGCCGTCGAAGGAAGGCTCTACCGGTGGCGAATGAAGGAGAAGCGGGACCGGGAAGGAGGTGACCGACATGGCCAGCCACCAGGACGATGACTTCGAGGCACTGCTGGAGAAGTCGTCTTTGGGCGGCCCGGCCGCCAGTCGGCTGCGCGAACGCACCCCGCTCAGCCGGGCCCGCACCGTGCGCAGGATCAACGAGCTGCGCCATCAGATCGCCCACCCCGGCGATGAGCCGGACAACGCCGTTCAAGCGGCTCGCGATCTTCTCCGCTTGCTCAACGACCTGGGTTACGGCACCCAGGGAGAGGTCCCCGACGAGTTGCGCATCGCCGCGCGCCTCGCCGAAGTCGTGGCCGATGCCGAGGCGCACAGCAGCCGTGCAGGCACAAGCCCTGCCCGTTCTCAGCCAGCAGCAGCGCGCCAAACCCACCCAGTACTCCAGAACACCGCGACCCTTGCCGAATCCCGTGAAGACCTCGTGGCTGCTCTCACCGGCTCCAGCAGCCAGATCCACCAAACCACGGTGGAACCTGCGGTGGAATCTGCGCTAGTACGCACCATGAACGCCGTGGAGGACATGGGGGACGACCGGTACGCCGATACGGTGGCCGCATATCCCACCCGCACGCAACTGCTGCACCAGTTTCCGGTCGCCGACATCTTCGGCGGCGCCCGCCGGCTCGACGCCATCGGCATCGGCCTCAATCTGCTCGTGCAGAACTTCTCCGGCCGCCGCCTGGTGCGCCTCGCCGAGTCCGGCTGCCGGGTGCGGCTGCTGTTCCTGAACCCGGCCTCCAGCGCGGTCAAGCGGCGCGAACGCGAACTGGGCATCAAGCGCGGCGAGCTGAGCCGCGCCGTCGAGATGAACATCCTGCACATGCGCCGGGTCCGGTCCCGGCTGTGCGATCCGGGCGTGTTCGAGATCCGGCTCTTCGACGAGACCCCCCGCATCACCGCCTACCTCGTGAACGGAGGCGGCTCAGACAGCTTGGCGATCGTGCAGACCTATCTGCGGCGGACCAGGGGACCGCAGACACCGGTCCTGGTGCTGCGGAACGACACCGGCACGGCCCGGGGAAACGAGGTCGGCGAAAGCGGGCTCTTCCCCGCGTACCGCGAGGAGTTCGATCTCATGTGGGCGGAATCGCGACCGGTGACCTGAGCGCAGTTGTGGGCCGGCAGCCTGGACCGGCGCGGGCTCGCGTGAACAGACCAGCCGCCGTGACGGAGGGCGAGGAAGGTCGGCGTGCTCGATGGATAGGGACCAGGCGGCGGGCGGGCCTCCGCCCAGTCCTCGGCCACCGGCCGTGAACACACGGCGCGGCCGCCGATGCTTGCCCGGCCGTGAGGCTTTTCACGGGCTGGAGCCGGACCTTCACCGATCCCCGACTTTGCGCGGCGATCGTGGGCCGGCTCACCTTCAACGCCACCCTCATCGAAACCGGCACCGAGTCATATCGCCTGGCCCGCTCCAAAGCCAAGCAGAACGGCAAGGCGAGGTAGACCACCGCGGCACGATGCCCCAAGTGGTCCCAGGGGAGTTGCCAGATGCAGGGTGAAAGTCGCTCGCGCTTGGGCGCCGCTTCTGATGTTGTGATCGGCACGAGGTAATCGGGTCTTGAGGGGACAGGCTGTGACGGACGACGGATGCATCTTTTGTGCAATAGCGAGAGGTCAGGCGGACGCCAGCATCGTCCACGAAGACGAGTCGGTGATCGCCTTTATGGATCTCCAGCCCGTCACCCCGGGCCACTTGCTGGTCATCCCCAAGGCACACGCGGTGGGACTGGAAGATTTCCAGGAGGACGCCGGCGTCCAGGTCTGGAAAGTTGCGCATCAGCTCGGACGCGCACTGCGCCGATCAGGCTTGCGATGTGAGGGCGTCAACTTGTTCCTTGCTGACGGCGAAGCAGCCTTCCAAGAGGTTTTCCACGTTCACCTGCATGTCTTTCCCCGCTTCACAGGTGACCCATTTCGCATTGACGCGGACTGGCGCATCCAGGAACGGGACCAACTCGACAAGACGGCTGCTGCCGTCCGTGGCGGCCTCGCCGCCCTCGGCGCCGGGCAGCGCTGACGACCATCGCTCTCCGGGCCGGACACGGTCTTCGGCCTGAGGTCAAGGAAGTTTATCGAGTGGCCCCTACAGACACCAATTCCCGGGGCCACTTCAAGACGTCCCGACGACAAAGGATCTTCACCAACCCGGGGCCGTTTGGAGCCAACATGCCGGGGCCGCCGAACGACGTCACAGCCAGCGTGTCCGCAGTTCCTCGCCCTGCGCTGGCCGGCCGGGCTTCCCGCCCTGCGTCTCGCACTCACCACAGGAAGCCGCCCCGCCGGGTACTACTTCTTCGACTGTGGGGTGGCGTGCTGGAGGATGCGTCGGCGGGTCCACCGTCGGTGCCCGTTGTGGCGTCCGGTGTTCTCGGCGACCGCGTCCGTGGTCTTCAGCAGCGGGA
>NZ_BAAAZY010000041.1:0-8160 GCF_039537145.1 Streptomyces shaanxiensis | reverse complement strand
GAGCGGCGACAGTGGCACTGCCCCTGACCCACCGCAGGTATCTCGGGTGCCGGTGACCGGCGGGCCAGGGGAACGCCACGCTGTTGAGGACGACCAGCCGTGCCACCACGCCCGGATTGCGCAGGGCCCACGCGATGCCGATCGGCCCTCCCCAGTCGTGCACCACCAGGGTCCACCGGCGGTCCGGCAGGCCCTGAGTGCCGGTGAGGTGACGGAACAGGTGATCCAGATACGAGAGCTGCCGCTCAAGGGCGTCGAGGGACCCCTGCGCGGCCGGAACGCGAGGCGACAGGCCGAACCCTGCGAGGTCGGGAGCGATGCAGCGAAAGTCCGGCGACAAGGTCCCGAGCAGGCTTCGCCAGATGTAGCTCCAGGAGGGGTTGCCGTGCAGGAACAGCACCGGGTCTCCGGTGCCGACGTCGACGTAGTGCTGGTCCGTGACGGGAACCTGCCGCCAGTGGCGGGGGCCCGGGTAGCCGGGAAGCGCTCGCACTCTGATCACGGTAGAGCCGGAAGACCCAACTTGCCCCGCTCGCCCGGTATTTCACCTCAAGGGCGGAAGAGGTGATCAAAGAGACGAAAGCAACTTGCCGCATGGTTGGGCAGGTTTTGGGAACTATGCCTCCGCCTGGAGGACGGCCATCGCCGCGTTGTGCCCGGGCACCCCGCTCACCCCTCCCCCACGCACCGCGCCCGCCCCGCACAGCAGCACGTTCGCGTGCGGTGTCTCCACGCCCCAGCGCCCGGTGTTCTCCTGGGCGTACGGCCAGGCCAGCTCGCGATGGAAGATGTTGCCGCCGGGGAGGCGGAGGTCGCGCTCCAGGTCCAGTGGGGTCTTGGCCTCGATGCAGGGACGTCCGTCGGCGTCGGTCGCCAGGCAGCCGACGATCGACTCGGTGAGGTGGGCGTCCAGTTGGGCGAGCGTCGACTTGAGCAGTTCCTCGCGTACGGCGGCGTTGTCGCCCTCGAAGAGCCGGGCCGGCGTGTGGAGGCCGAAGAGGGTGAGGGTCTGGTAGCCCTGTTCGACGAGGGCGGGGCCGAGGATCGTCGGGTCGGTCAACGAGTGGCAGTAGATCTCCGCCGGGGGCGCGGCGGGAAGTTCCCCGGCGGCGGCCTGGGCGTGGGCGGTGGCCAGCTGGTCGTACCCCTCGGCGATGTGGAAGGTGCCGGAGAACGCCTCACGCGGGTCGACGGAGCTGTCGCGCAGCCGGGGCAGGCGCTTGAGCAGCATGTTCACCTTGAGCTGGGCACCCTCGGCGGGGGCCGGAGGTGTGTCGCCGGTGAGGGCGGCCAGGGCTTGCGGGGAGGCGTTGACCAGGACGTGCCGGGCGACCGCGACGCCCTCGCCGTCCGCCGTGCGATAGGTGACCTCCGCCGTACGGCCGTCCGTGTCGATCCGTTCCGCCTCGTGCCCGGTGGCGATGACCGCGCCCGCCGCACGCGCCGCCGCCGCCAGAGCGTCGGTGAGGGCGCCCATACCGCCGACCGGGACGTCCCAGTCGCCGGTGCCGCCGCCGATCACGTGGTAGAGGAAGCAGCGGTTCTGCCTCAGCGAGGGATCGTGGGCGTCGGCGAAGGTCCCGATGAGCGCGTCCGTCAGGACCACGCCCCGCACCAGGTCGTCCGCGAAACGCTCCTCGATGGCGACACCGATCGGCTCCTCGAAGAGGGTCCGCCAGGCCTCCTCGTCGTCCACCAGGCGGCGCAGCTCCTCGCGGCTCGGCAGGGGTTCGACGAGCGTCGGGAACACCCGCTTGGCGACCTCGCCGGTCATCCCGTAGAAGCGCTGCCAGGCCTGGTACTCGCGCTCCCCGCCCGTCAGCCGGGCGAACGCCTCCCGGGTGCGCCGCTCGCCGCCGCCCACCAGCAGACCGGTCGGCCGTCCGTCCCGTTCCACGGGCGTGTACGAGGAGACGTTGCGGGTGCGGACCCGGAAGTCCAGGCCGAGGTCCCGCACGATCTTCTTGGGCAGCAGGCTGACCAGGTACGAGTAGCGCGACAGCCGCGCGTCGACCCCGGCGAACGGCCGGGTGGACACGGCGGCGCCCCCGGTGTGGTCCAGCCGCTCCAGGACCAGCACGGACCGGCCGGCCCGGGCCAGGTAGGCGGCGGCGACCAGGCCGTTGTGGCCTCCGCCGACGATGACGGCGTCGTACGTACGGTGTCCCGGCTTTCCCTCGTGTGCAGGCATGGTTCTTGGTAACACGTGATGATCTAGGTCGGCCATAGGTGCGGCGCGCGCGAGTCACCGGAGGACGCCGCTGCGCTCAGGCGCCTCCGGACGCCCGCTGCTGCCGCAGCACCGCCACCCTCCGGTACAGCTCGACCGCCTCCGCGCCCCGCCCGAGCTGCTGAAGGCAGTGGGCCTCGTCGTTGCGGCTGGCGAGGGTGTCCGGGTGGTCGGCGCCGAGGACGCGCTCGCGGGCGCCGGCCACTCTGCGGTACTCGGTGAGCGCGTCCGGCCAGCGGCCCAGCCAGCCCAGGCTCACGGCGACCTCGCGCCGGCTGACCAAGGTGTCCGGGTGGTCCGGGCCGAGGACACGCTCGCGGATCGCGCACACGTCGCGGGACTCGGCGAGCGCCTCCTCCCAGCGGCCGAGCCGGCCGAGGTTGACGCCGAGGCCGTGCCGGGCGCGCAGGGTCTCGGGGTGGGCGGGGCCGTGGACGCGGATGCGGTCGTCGACGAGGTCGCGGTAGAGCTGGAGCGCCTCCGTGCTGCGGCCGAGCCGGCCGAGGCTGATGCCGACCTCGTAGCGGGCGGCGAGGGTGTCGGGGTGGTCGGGACCGAGGGCCTGGGCGCGGGCCTCGGCGACCTCGCGGTAGGTCTGCAGGGCCTCCGCCCAGTGCCCCAACTGGCCCAGTGCGTAGGCGACTTCGTAGCGGGTGACGAGGGTGTCGGGGTGGTGCGGGCCTAGGACGCGGGCGCGGGCGGCGGCGACCTCCGTGGCCATGCGGTACGAGTCCTCCAGGCGGCCGAGCCTGCTGAGGTTGAAGGCGAGGTTGTGCCGGCAGCGCAGGGTGTCGGGGTGATCGGCACCCATGGCGCGCTCCCGGGCGATGAGCACGGACGTGTAGACCTGGTGGGCGTCGAAGTGGCGGCCCAACTGGCCGAGCACGTACGCCATCTCCTGCCGGGCGGCGAGCGTTTCGGGGTGGTCCGGGCCGAGGGCGAGGCTGCGCGCGCGGGCGACGTGCTTGTACTCGCGCAGCGCGTCGGCGGCGCGGCCGGTGCGGCTGAGGGTGAACGCGACCTCGTAGCGGCTGGCGAGAGTGTCGGGGTGGTCGGGGCCGAGGAGGTGCTCGCGCTCGGCGGCGACGGCCCGGTGCACCTCGCCCGCCTCCGCCCAGCGGCCCAGCCGGCCGAGGCTGAGCCCGGCGTTGTGCCGTCCGGCCAGCGCGGTGAGCGTCTCCTGGGACGGGGCGGGCGGTTCCTCGGGTACGGCGGTCTCGTCGGGCCGGCCGGTGGCCGGACGGGGGATCCACTCGCCGGTGAGGCCGGCCGCGGCGTCGGGGGGTGTGGTGCGCAGTCCGGCGCCGGTGGCCTTGTGGCCGGTGGTCATGCCACGGGTCCAGGACGGCAGGCGCGGCTCGCGGGTCACGGGCTCCGGTGGCCTGACGGCGGGTTGCGGGGGCCTGAGGGCGGGCTGCGGGGTCACCACGGTCGGGACGTACGCCGGTGTCGTACGGCCCAGTCCGATCCGGCGGCCCAACTCGCGGCCGTCGTGGGGGCGTTGCTCGGGGCGTTTGGCCAGCAGGTCGAGGATGATCTTCTCGAAGTACTCGGGCAGCTCGGCGCGGTGGCTGCGTGGCGGCCGGGGCGGGGTGTCGCGGTGGCCGACGAGGATGGCCCAGGGGTCGTCGAGGTCGAACGGCGGCACTCCGGTGGCGATCTCGTACAGCACGCACCCCAGCGAGTACAGGTCGCTGCGCTGGTCCACCTCCTCCCCGCCGATCTGCTCAGGCGACATGTAGTGCGGGGTACCCATCGCGATGCCCGTGCCGGTCAGCCGGGAGGTGAAGCCGATGTCGTGGCCGAGGCGCGCGATGCCGAAGTCGCAGATCTTCACCGTGCCGTCGCCGAGCCGCATGATGTTCGCGGGCTTCAGATCGCGGTGCACGATGCCCTGCTGGTGGGTGTAGGCGAGGGCGGCGGCGACCTGGTCGGCGATGTCGACGACGTCCGGGACGGGCAGCGGGTGGTGCTTGTTGTCCTCCAGGAGCTGACTGAGATTACGGCCCTGCAGCAGCTCCATGACCAGGAACAGGATGCCGTCGGACTCGCCGAAGTCGTGGACGACGGTCACCCCGCGGTGCTGCAGCGCCGCGGCCACCCGCGCCTCGCGGCGAAACCGCTCCCGCAGGACCCGGGTGAAGGAGTGGTCGTGGTGGGGCCCCAGCGGCTTGAGGCACTTCACGGCGACATGCCGGCCCAGCGACTCGTCGCGCGCACGCCACACCTCGCCCATACCGCCGCGCCCGATCGGATCGAGCAGCCGGTACCGGCCCTGGATCAGTCTGCTGTCCCCCATCTCCCGCGATCGCCCCCCGTCACGGTCCGCCCCACCCTCCCCCGGCTCGTCCAGTATGGCGAGCTATCGTCCGAGTTTGTACGGTGCCGGGCGCGAGCCCGGGCCGAGCCGGGCCATGGCGCGCAGGATGTGTTTGGGCGGGAGTTGCCAGCGCAGACGTGCGGGAACACAGCGCAGCAGGGTGCCCGTGGCACGCAACTGGCGGGTGACGGTGGCGGGTTTCGGGGCCGGTCTGCCGTACAGCTCATGGGCGTACGGCGGCAGAGCGGCGTACGCCAGGTGCGCCACGCGCCGCCACAGCACCTCGCGCGCCGGGACGAGAAGGGGATGCGTCGGAGGGCGGAGGAGGAAGTCGTCCACCGCGCGGGCCTCGGGTCCGCAGGCTAGCTCGGGCCGCACCTTCTCGAAGTACGCCGCCATCTCCGCCCGGTTCGCCGGTACGACGTCCGGGTCGAGGCCCACCAGGCGGGCGCTGACCCGGTGTTCGCCGATGTAGCGGTCGGCCTGCGCGTCGGTGAGGTGGAACCCGGAGCGTCGGGCGACCTGCAGATAGGAGTCGATCTCGGCGCAGTGCACCCACAGCAGAAGTTCGGGTTCGTCGACGCCGTACCGCTCCCCCGTGTCCGGATCGGTGGCGCCGAGCATGCTGTGGATCTTCCGGACCCGGGCGCCGGCCCTCTCGGCGGCCTCGGTGGTGCCGTACGTGATCGTCCCGACGAAGTTGGCGGTGCGCAGCAGGCGGCCCCAGGCGTCCTCGCGAAAGTCGGAGTTCTGCATGACGCCGCGTACGGCGCGTGGGTGCAGGGCCTGGAGGTAGAGCGCGCGGACTCCGGCGACCCACATCATGGGGTCGCCGTGCATCTGCCAGGTCACGGAGGAGGGCCCGAAGAGCCCGGGGTCACCGCTGCGTATGGCGTCCACACCCGCAGTGTGACCGGGCTCGCTAGTTGGCACCAGGCCACCTTCACGACCTGCACTGATGCCAAGCAGCTACAGAGGCCGGAGCCGCAGAATCAGCGAAACAGTTGGCACTTTAATACAGCGCAGGTCATGAGGGGTGTGTCGCCATAGCGGGCCAGAGATCTTCCGCGGCGACAGCCTTGATAGGAACGCGGCAGCCACATCGCCGTGTTCCTGCGAGGCGAGAAGCTGTGCTGGACAGCAAGCCGTACCGCTCGCGCCAGTATGCGCAGCTTCGTGGACACCAGCCGTCGGGAATGGTCGAGCAACCGGCGTTCCAGCGCGGCGCCGGGGCCTTGGGCGTCACGGACGACGGTGAGGTTGAGGAGCCTCCGTCCGAACGCATCGCTGCCTACGTCGCCGCGCTTCTTGAGCGGTGGTGCGACATCACCGAGGATGCGGGAGAGACCTCGCCCTGGTCGAGCGATCCTCTGATCGGCAATGCAAGTGGCCCGGTCACCTACTAGGCGATACCAACGAAGGCGAGAAAGTGTTCGGCCTTACCCTCGTAGCGGCGGTGGAGGCGCCGGCAGCCGGGATACCGTTCTCTCGACCACCCAGCGACGCACAGCCCGTCTGACCAGGTAAGTCAAGGCTGTGGTGAAGGAGTTGGCGGGCCGGGCGGGATCTCGTTTGCTGGCGATACTCGCGGCGGGTCTGCTCGCCACACGGCCCTGCGCGCCCTGCTGCGCATCCCGTTGCCCACCGGGCGGACGCCTGGCGTGATCGGCGTCGACGACTTTTGCTCTGCGCCGGCGGCACCGCTATGCCAGCGTGGTGGTCGACGCCGAGACCCATGAGCGGATCGACGTGCTGCCCGACCGCACCGCCGACACGCTGGAAGCTTGGCTGCGCGAGCATCCGGGCGTCGAGGTCGCGTGCCAGCTCGCCCAGGATCAGGGAGGACAGCGGGGTGAGCGCGGCCGGTTTGAGCACGGCGGTGCAGCCTGCGGCGAGGGCGGCGGCGGCCTTGCGGGCGGCCATGGCCAGCGGCACGTTCCACGGAGTGATCAGCAGGCAGGGGCCGACCGGTTCGGCGACGGTGACGATGTGACTCTTGCCGTCCGGCGAGGGTGTGCTGCGCGCGTGCGGGCGGACCGCCTCCTCGGCGTACCAGCGGAAATAGGCCGCGGCATAGTCGACCTCGCCCCGGGCTTCCGTGATCGTCTTGCCGATCTCCAGGGTGATGACCCGGGCCAGACGCTCACGGTGTTCGGCCATGGCGTCGGTGATCCGGTGCAGGACCATCGCCCGGTCCCGCGGGCTGGTGAGGGCCCACTGGTCGGCGGCCGCGGCCGCCGCGTCCAGTGCTTTCAGCGCGTCTTGTGCGCCGCAGTCGGCGACGGTGGCTATGACTTCCTCGGTTGCGGGGTTGCGCACCTCGAAGGTGCGACCGCCGGTGGCGGGTTGCCAGTCGTGGGCGAGGAAGCCACGGGGGACGGATTCCAGGACTGCCGACTCCACTGAGGGAGGGGTGAGGGTGTCAGTCATGCGCGTGGCTCTTTCGCTGATCGCAGGATGGTGTGTTGAGAGAGCACGATCGGTGGGTGGTCATACGGCCTCGCCTCCCGGGTTGGCGACACCGACGGTGTTCTCGACCGAGAGCAGGGAGTCCTGCCGTCCGGAGCCGAGCCAGCGCACCAGGGCCACCAGGCCCAGGGCGAGGATGGCGAAGGCAATGAGGATCGCGCTGACCGCGGTCACGCTGGGGTCGATCTCGAAGGTGAGCGAGTTGTAGACCTGCACGGGCAGGGTGACGGTGTCGACCGAGGACAGGAACTGGGAGATGTAGAACTCGTCGAAGCTGGTGATGAAGGAGAAGATCGCCGCCGCGATCATGCCCGGCGCAGCGAGCGGGAAGGTGATCTTCCGGGCGATCATGAGGCGGCCGGCGCCCATGCTGGCGGCGGCGTCCTCGAGGCGTTCGTCGATGCCGCGCAGGGTCGCGATCAGGATCAGCACCGCGATCGGTGAGGCCAGCACCGTGTGGCCCAGCGCGATCGCGATGGGGCTGCCCAGCATCGCGGCCGGTTCGAAGAACAGGAACAGCCCGAGCGCGGTGACGATCTGCGGGATGACCAGCGGGCCGAGGACCAGGGCGAAGACCGCCGAGCGCAGCGGGAGTTCGCTGCGGACCAGCGCGGTCGCCGCGGTCACCCCGATGATCAGGGAGAACACGGTGCTCAGGGCGGCGACCAGGGCGGACAGGGACAGTGCGGCGGGCCATTTGCTGCCGTCGGCGAACAGGGCCTTGTACCAGTTCAGCGTCCACGCCTCCGGCGGGAACGACACGAAGGCGTTGTTGCTGAAGGAGGTGACCAGGATGACCACGATCGGCAGCGCCAGGAACAGCAGGATCACGGTGGCGACCGCGGTGAGAGCGATGCGTCCGGCGAGGGTCTTGCGCAGTTCCATCATGTGGCGCTCCTCTTCTTACGGCTGGCGCCGAGCGAGGTGACGACCTTGACCAGCAGCAGTCCGGCCAGGGTGAGGACCAGCAGGATGACGCCCTGGGCGGCCGCCCCGTTCCACTGGTTCTCCTTGGTGACCTGCTGGTTGATGAGAGTGGCGATCATCGTCTGGTTGGGTCCGCCCATCAGGGCCGGGGTGATGTAGTAGCCCAGCGACAGGATGAAGCTGAGCAGCCCGGCACTGGCCAGCCCGGGGGCGA
>NZ_BAAAZY010000040.1:0-3586 GCF_039537145.1 Streptomyces shaanxiensis | reverse complement strand
GGGGCGGTGCCTGCTTGGCTCCGGCTCGTCTCCCGCGGCCGGGTCGGGTGGCCATCCATTCCTGGAGGGGCGCCACCTTCCAGAGCTGCCGGCGATAGGGGTTCTCGGCCGTGGTTGCCTCATCCGAGGTCGCACTTTAAGAGACCTGCAGGTCAAAGCCATCGGCTGTTTCCACGTCATCCTCAACTCCCAGGCTTTCGCCGCCACATGTCTAATGGGGCGTGGCCTGTGACACGGAACAACGGCTGCTGGTTGCAACGCTCTTCAACGCTGGGGAGGGGATCCATGTCGCGCAAAGAGCGTGATGTGGTTCTGGCCTTGATCACCAGTCAGCCGATGATCGCCATGAGTGTCGTCCAGTTCCTCGTCGTCCCCGGCTGGGCCAGATCTGGACCGCTGCCGGGCGTTGATGGAAACGATGCTGGGCGCCTCGCTCCGCGAGTGCCCTGCTGCGTGACGACACGTCAGCGGGCGGGCGGTGGCGCGAGGGTGTCGTCGGCGTGGCGGGCGAAGGCGGGCTTCCGGCTGGGCCGGGAGTTTCGTGGGATCCGGATCGGTTGGTGCGGGAGCGGACGTCTGGCCGGCGTCCTCGTCGAGCGGCTGCTCGGACGATCGCACGTACTGCACGGCGTGCTCGGTGGCGTCCGGCCCGGTGCCTGGTCGGTGTACGTGCGGCTGGGCGTACGGCGGGTTGTATGAGGCTGTGTCAGAACCGGTGATCTGTGACGTTCTGTATTGGATGGGGTTCGGCCATGTGTTGGGGCGTTGCAGCGATCCCGGGGCCCCACGCAGTGCCTGGTGCGATGTCGGTGGTGCCGCACGCCCGGCAACGCGCGCCCACCGCCAGTCAGCTGATCGCAGGCGGGAGGGCGACCCGGGCGGTGAGGAACTTCGGGGCCATCTCGCGGTAGCTGTCGGTGATCAGTTCGGTGAGCTCGGTCCAGTCGGTGTGGTCACCGAGCACGGCGGCGACGACGTTGTGCCCCCAGCCGGCACGCAGGAACGGGAACCCGCCGGCGGTCAGGCCGAGCAGGTCGTCGACGGGCACCCGAAACGTCATCACGACCAGTTCCTGATCTGCGGCTGCATACGGGGCGTAGAGCGGGGAGCGTTCCACGTCCGGCGTGTAGACATGGGCGAATGTCCGCGTACGGATCCGCCAGCGCACACCGATCCAGGCTGGTTCCTCGTACGACTCGGGCAGCTGCCGGCAGATCGGCCGCAGCCGGTTCAGGATCTCCGGCGGCACGTCTCCAGGACTCGACATAGGTCGACACTAGCGACCGCCGGCGAATTGACAGGGCCGCGCGGGTGATTCACCAGAACATAGGGCAGCGTGGAGCCCCGTGCCTGGACGGCTGTTGAGGCGCTTCGCGGAACCAGTGCGTGGTGTCAGTGCCCGTTGTGATCGACTTATGGCAGGAGTTCTACCCACGGTCACCGGTCCACCAGTTGCAGAACGTCACAGATCACCGGTTCCGACGCAGCTTCCAAGGGGTGGCCCCGGCTGTCCGTCTCGGGGGAAGAGCGGGCAGCCGGGGCCGGTCAGGGGTTGCCTCGTGGGCTGTGTTCGGCCAGGGGCGGGGATCAACAGGAGGCTGAGCGCTGCCGATTGCTCGTGCCTGATGTGTGGTCAGCTGCTTTGAGCGGCTCAGGATTTGGGGTCTCAGGCGCGGTTGCGCGGAGCGCGCGGCGGCCGGCGAGGATGAGGTCGAAGACACGGCCGTGTGGGCAGAGGTCGTTGCGGTGGCGGGGTGGGGTGACCCAGTGGGTTCCGGGTGGTGTGGTGCGGTCGAGGGCGGGGACGCCGAGGTAGGTGCCGGTGGTGAGGAGGGGGGTGTCGTTGGCGCCCAGCCAGCGCAGGCCGCGTCCGTGGGCGACGAGGGCGTAGTAGGTGGGTCCGGTGGTGAGGTGGTCGTGGATGACCGGGCCGTCGAGCGCCTCGCGCACCGTGTCTGCGACGAGGTCGGGGGTGTCGCTGTCGGCGGCGGCGTGGATGAGAGCGCCGGGGATGCGGATGGCGGCGAAGCGACGCCCCAGCGGCAGCAGGGCGACACCCTGGTCGGTCCATTCTGCGCGTGCTTGTGTCGGCACGTCGTGGGCGGTGGCGAGCCACTGCCGGATGACCTCGGGAGCGTCCGGTGCCCGCTCGCTGCGCAGTGGCAGGCTGGGCGGTCCGATGGGCGGGGGATCGGCGTGGGTGTTCATCGCGGTCTCCGGTGGGGCGGGCGCCGGGCGGTGGCGGCCCGCGGCGGCTCGTGTGACGTGGTGGCGGGGGAGAAGGGCACAGAACGTGCCTGGCCCTTGATGGAGGCTCGCCCCGAGGCTCGGTTTGCCCAGGGCTTAAGTGTTCGGGGCGGTGATGGTGGGGGCGCGGCCTGTGCAGGGCGGGGGTTAGTGGCGGCGGACGGCGTGGGCGCATCGGGCGTGGATGCTGCCCGCCCGGGTGGCTGAGCCGCTGGGGCTGACGTGGTCGTAGGGCAGCGCTTCTTCGTCTTCGCGCAGGGGCTGGTCGCAGGCCAGGCACATCACGACGTCGGTCAGGGCTTCGTAGTGGTCGCACAACGCTGCGAGGGTGCGGGCGAGCTTGCGCGCGTGGGTGAGGGCGCCGTGCTCGCCCTGCGGGGCGGTTGCGCGGAGTTTTCCGCGGGCTTCGCCGACGCAGGCGAGGGCGCAGTAGCGGGGCACGTCGTCCTGATCCCGGGCGAGTGCGGCCTGTTCGATCTCGGGGATGATCAGCTGCATGTGCCCGCGCGGTAGGCTGTCCAGTACGGCCAGCTTGTCGCCTGCGGGCGGCGGCGCATCGGGGCCGAGAAGCTGGCTGATGCTGTGGCGCATCGTGTCGATGTCCACGGGCGCGGTGCCGGCTGTGGTCTCCTTGGTGCTGATCATCGTGCGACACCTGCCGGTTGGCGGACGCGGCAGGTTCGTGACGCCGGGTGGTAGGGCGGCGCACTGGGCTCGGGCCTCTCCTGGCGTGGTCTTGGTGGGCTCGTGCTCGGTGGGCGAACCGGCCCGGTGCGCGTGACAAGAGCGATGCCGGTGCTGCTCTGCGCGCGCTGCCAGGCGGTCGTCTGAGCGGTGCCGTTCATCTGTCGGCGCTCCTTCGCAGCAGTGGGCTGGCCCGGAAGTCGTGTGACTGCCGGGACACGCCGTCAGGCGAGGCCAAGCACGAACATCTCAAGCCGTCAGCACCGTGCCTGCGTCCGCCTTCAACGGTGTGCGTCACCAGCGTGACGCTCAGTCAGGAGCACAACGCTCACGGTTTTGTGAGTCCTGCGTGCGCGGCGTCAGAGACCGACCCAGGACGCCATGTGATGGAGGGTGTCAGAGGTCCGGCGGGACAAGTGCACGAGTCCGGTGATCGTCTCGCGGGCCGCGGGGTGGTAGCGGGTCTGCTCCGGAGCCAGACGGCGGGCCTCGACCAGGGAAGTCAAAGCCCGCTCAGCGTGCCCGGTTTCCATCTCGCAGCGTGCCTGGTCGATCAGGAAGTGCGCACGGCGGGAGGTGGCCAGCTGCGCGGGCAGTTTCATCTTGCGGGCCTGCTTGAGCGCGTCGTCGTACCGGCGCATTTCCACGGCTGCGG
>NZ_BAAAZY010000039.1:0-33297 GCF_039537145.1 Streptomyces shaanxiensis | reverse complement strand
AGCTTCTTGCCCAGGTCGCGCGGGATCGGGCCGACGATGGCCGCGAGGTAGGTCTTCTTGACGCCGTACTTGGGGTGCGTGAGGCGGTGGGCCAGCTCACCGTGGTTGGTGAGCAGGATGACGCCCTCGGTCTCGGTGTCGAGCCGGCCGACGTGGAACAGCCGGGTCTCGCGGTTGGTGACGTAGTCGCCGAGGCACTGACGCCCCTCGGGGTCCTCCATCGTCGAGACGACACCGGCGGGCTTGTTGAGCGAGAAGAACTGGTACGACTGCGTGGCGACCGTCAGCCCGTCGACCTTGATCTCGTCCCTTTCGGGGTCGACGCGCAGGCCCTGCTCGACGACGATCTCGCCGTTGACCTCGACCCGCGACTCCTCGATCAGCTCCTCGCAGGCGCGCCGGGAGCCGTAGCCCGCGCGGGCGAGCACCTTCTGGAGCCGCTCGCCCTCCTGTTCGGCGCCCGGGAAGGTCTTGGGCAGCTTGACGTCCTTCTTGCCCGCGTAGCGCTCGCGGTTGCGCTCCTCGGCGCGCGCGTCGTACTCGCGGGAAGTCGCCGGAGCCGAACGGCCCCGACCGGTGCCGCGCTGCTGGCCCTGCTTGGGCCCACCCTTGGCGCCGCCGCGCGCCGAGGCGCCACGCCCCGATTTCGGGCCGTCCTGGGTGGCGCCGGGGCCCACGTCGTAGCGCCGCTCCTCCGGGCGCGGCTTCTTCGGCCGACCGCCCGGCTTGTCGTCGCGGTTGTTACCGGCACCGCGGTAGTTACCGCGGCCACCGCTGCTTCCGCCGCGGCCGCCGCTGTTGCCACCACGGCTCCCGCCGTTGTTTCCGCTGCTGTTCCTGCCGCTGCTGCTTCGCATCAAAGTTCCGTCTGGTCGTCTACGTCGTCGGAGCCCCGGCTGACCGAGGCGCCCGGACCGTCATCGGGAGCGTCCGGGTCGAACGACGGCACCCCTTCCTGGGTCTCGGCCTCGATCGCCTCCGCCTCCGGGAGGAAGGGCGCGAGCTCCGGGAGCTCGTCCAGACCGCGCAGGCCCATCCGCTCCAGGAAGTAGTTCGTCGTCCTGTACAGGATCGCACCTGTTTCGGGTTCCGCGCCCGCCTCCTCGACCAGCCCGCGCTGGAGCAGGGTGCGCATGACACCGTCGCAGTTCACTCCGCGCACCGCCGAGACGCGGCTGCGGCTGACCGGCTGGCGGTAGGCGACGACGGCGAGCGTCTCCAGGGCGGCCTGGGTGAGGCGGGCGGTCTGCCCGTCCAGGACGAGGCGCTCCACGGCCGCGGCGTACTCGGCACGCGTGTAGAAACGCCAGCCGCCCGCGACGAACCGCAGCTCGAAGCCGCGCCCCTGCATGACGTACTCGTCGGCGAGCTCCCGCAGGGCGTCGGCGATCTGCCGCCGCGGCCGCTCCAGGAGCTTCGCGAGGTGCTCCTCGGTCGCGGGCTCGTCCACGACCATGAGCATCGCCTCCAGGGCGGGCTTGAGGTCGAGGTCGGCGACGGTACGCAGTCCGGCCGGAAGTTCGGTGGTCTCCTCACTCACGCCTTCTTCTCCTCCTTGGGCGGCTCGGGCGGCCGGTCGAACTCGTCGGTCACCATGGGCGTCTCGTCCCCGTCCCCGCCGGTCCACCGCACAAGGAGCTCCCCGAGCGCGGTCTCCTGGTCGAGGGCCACGGCCTTCTCGCGGTACAGCTCCAGCAGCGCCAGGAATCGCGCTACGACGGTGAGGGTGTCGTCGGTGTCCTCGATGAGCGCCCGGAAGCTGGCCTCGCCGAGCTCCCTGAGCCGTGCGACGACGATCCCGGCCTGCTCCTGCACGCTGACCAGCGGCGCGTGGATGTGATCGACGTAGACCTGCGGCTTGGGCTTGGGCTGCATCGCCTTGACCGCGAGCTTGGCGAATCCTTCCGCCCCGATGCTGATGACGACCTCGGGCAGCAACTCCGCGTGGTGCGGTTCGAGCCCGACGGTCCGCGGATAACGCCGGGCCTCGTCATCGAGCCGCCGGCTGAAGATGTCGGCGATCTGCTTGTACGCCCGGTACTGCAGCAACCGCGCGAACAACAGGTCCCGCGCCTCCAGCAGCGCGAGATCGGCCTCGTCCTCCACCTCGGCGGAGGGCAGCAGCCGGGCCGCCTTGAGGTCGAGCAGCGTGGCCGCGACCACGAGGAACTCGGTCGTCTCGTCAAGGTCCCAGTCGGCGCCCATGGCCCTGATGTGCGCCATGAACTCGTCGGTCACCTTGGACAACGCGACTTCGGTGACGTCGAGCTTGTGCTTGGAGATCAGCTGGAGGAGGAGGTCGAAGGGGCCCTCGAAGTTGGAGAGGCGGACCTTGAAGACGCCGTCATCGGGTTCATCGGATGCAGCGGGCCGGGGCCCGGGCTCGGCAGCAGCGACTTCCGGAGCCGAATCGGGCACCACGACCGGAGGTTCCGGCTCCGGGACGACGACCTCGGGTTCCGGCTCGACGACCTGCGGTTCCGCCTCGATGAGCTGAGATTTCGGCTCCGGGACGACAACCTCCGGCTCCACGGGATCCGGAGCCGCCACAGGAACCGGCTCGACCGGCGGAGCCACAGGCGCCGCCCCCGGCCCCCGGCCCAGCACACGCCGCCGCCCGCCGGAGGCACCGGCGCCGGATGCGGGAACGTCGTTCGAGGTCATAGCCCCCGCAGGCTACCGCTACCGCCCGCGGAGCCGTCGTACCAGGATGCTGGCGTCTCCCCGGCTCTCCAGATCCGCGAGGACCACGGCCACCGCCTCGCGGACGATCCGCCCGCGGTCGACGGCCAGCCCGTGCTCGCCACGCAGCACCAGACGCGCGTGCTCCAGATCCATGAGCTCCTCGGCGGAGACATACACGGTGATCTTCTCGTCGTGCCGCTCTCGACCGCTGGGCCGGCGGGAGGCCTGTCGTCCGCGCTTGCGCGGCGCGGCGGAGGCAGCCGCACCGGACGCGGCAGAACCGCCTGCGGCACTCGCGGGCGCCCCGGCAGAACCTTCCTGCGCCCCCTGACGCCGCGCGGAGCGCTCCGCGGCCGCGGCACGGCTGCGCGACTCGCCGGCGTCGACGGACTCGGCGTCGGCGGCGACATGCTCCGCGCCGTCGCCGTCACCGCCCTGCGCGGGCACCGACTGCGGCGCGTCCTCCGCCGCGACGGCATCGGACTCCCCCGCGGGAGCCGGCACCCGGGCCTCGCCGTTGGCCGGGCGCCGGGGAGTGGACGGCTGGAGCGCCATACCCCCTGTCGTGCGGAACAGTTCGTCGGCCCCCGGCAGACTCACTCGGCGTGACACCGGGCGAGCACCTCCCTGGCGAGCTGGCGATAGGCGGCGGCTCCGACGGAGTTGGAGGCGTACGTGGTGATCGGCTCACCGGCGACCGTGGTCTCCGGGAAGCGGACCGTGCGCCCGATGACCGTGTGGTAGACGTGATCGTCGAACGCCTCGACGACACGTGCGAGCACCTCACGGCTGTGCACCGTGCGCGAGTCGTACATCGTGGCGAGGATCCCGTCGAGCTCCAGGTCCGGGTTGAGCCGTTCCTGAACCTTCTCGATGGTCTCCGTCAGCAGCGCCACGCCACGCAGGGCGAAGAACTCGCACTCCAGCGGCACGATCACCTTGTGGGCGGCCGTCAGCGCGTTGACCGTGAGCAGGCCGAGCGAGGGCTGACAGTCGATCACGATGAAGTCGTAGTCCGGCAGCAGCGGCTTCAGGGCGCGCTGGAGCGTCGACTCACGCGCGACCTCGCTCACCAACTGGACCTCGGCGGCCGACAGGTCGATGTTGCTCGGGAGCAGGTCCATGTTGGGGACCGCCGTCTTCAGGAGCACCTCGTCGGCCGACATCCCCCGCTCCATGAGCAGGTTGTAGACCGTGAGGTCGAGCTCCATCGGATTGACGCCGAGACCGACCGAGAGCGCGCCCTGGGGGTCGAAGTCGACGAGCAGGACCCGGCGTCCGTACTCCGCGAGCGCGGCACCCAGGTTGATGGTCGACGTGGTCTTGCCGACGCCGCCCTTCTGGTTGCACATCGCGATGATCTTCGCGGGGCCGTGGTCGGTCAGCGGACCCGGGATCGGGAAGTACGGCAGCGGACGCCCGGTCGGGCCGACGCGCTCGCGGCGCTGCCGGGCAGCGTCGGGCGCGAGCGTGGCCGCGTACTCGGGGTCGGGCTCGTACTCCGCGTCGGGGTCGTAGAAGTGCCCCTCGGGCAGTTCGTCGTAGTCGGCGAAGTGGTTGTGGGGCGCGCCACTTCCGTCGCCGGCCATGGCGTTCACGTGATGGCCATCCATGCTCATGTTTGCTGGCTGAGTCACCCTTGAGGTCAGGGGACCCTGGTGGGCTGCGAAGGTGCGCACCGCGACGGAGCCGACAGCCTCGAACCCCGCGGGACCCTGGCCCCGTACCGGCATTCCTGGTTGACCACCCCCGGGAGAAAATGTCGACTCATTCACAAGTCGTCTTACCTCCTTGGTGACCAGGAAACTTCTAGACAGGTCAGCGTGGCACCATGCCGACAGTCGGCGACTCTATGGCGTGTCGGCGGTTCGCAGCAACACAATCCGCCGGACCGGGCAGATGTGTCGACAATGAAACATCCCGCTGTCAAGGGCGTACGGCCGTCGCACAGTGGGTTTCACCGGTGTGCGAATCGGGCGAAGGGTTGCGTTCGAGGCGAGTTGACCGAGAGTCGCAAAGTGACCATACACACATCCGGCCGGACCTTTTCGGGCAAGGTCCGGCCGAGTGCGTGCGGTTGACGACTTGTGTTGACGTATCGCCTTTACCAGAAAGTGACTTAACCGATCGGCTCAGCCGAGCAGCGATTCGAGCTCCGCGTGCTCCAGTCCGTGTGCCTCCGCGACGGTCCGGTAAACCACCTTGCCGTCGTGCGTGTTGAGGCCCTTGGCCAGCGCGGGGTCACGGCGCAGCGCCTCCACCCAGCCGTGGTTGGCCAGTTCGAGGATGTACGGCAGCGTGGCGTTGGTCAGCGCGTAGGTGGAGGTGTTGGGCACCGCGCCGGGCATGTTGGCGACGCAGTAGAAGACCGAGTTGTGGACCGGGAAGGTCGGCTCGGCGTGGGTGGTGGGACGCGAGTCCTCGAAGCAGCCGCCCTGGTCGATCGCGATGTCGACAAGGACACTTCCCGGCTTCATCCGCGAGACCAGCTCGTTGGTGACCAGCTTCGGGGCCTTGGCGCCCGGGATGAGGACGGCGCCGATGACGAGGTCGGCCTCGAGGCAGGCCTTCTCCAGCTCCAGGGCGTTGGAGACGACGGTCTGGATCTTCGTGCCGAAGACCTTGTCCGCCTCCTTGAGCTTGTTGATGTCCTTGTCGAGCAGGGTCACGTGGAAGCCCATGCCGATGGCGATCTGCGCGGCGTTCCAGCCGGAGACGCCACCGCCGATGACGACGGCCCGGCCGGCCAGCACGCCCGGAACACCGCCGGGCAGGACGCCGCGGCCGCCGTTGGCCCGCATCAGGTGGTATGCGCCGACCTGCGGGGCGAGGCGGCCGGCGACCTCGGACATGGGGGCGAGCAGCGGCAGGGCCCGGGAGGGCAGCTCGACCGTCTCGTAGGCGATCGCCGTGGTGCCGGACTCGATGAGCGCGTCCGTGCACTCCTTGGAGGCGGCCAGGTGCAGGTAGGTGAAGAGCGTCTGGTCCTTGCGGAGGCGGTGGTACTCCTCGGCGATGGGCTCCTTGACCTTCAGCAGCAGGTCGGCGGTGGCCCACACTTCGTCGGCGGTGTCGAGGATCCGGGCGCCTGCGGCGACGTACTCGGCGTCCGGGATCGACGAGCCGACACCGGCGCCGCGCTCGATGACGACCTGGTGGCCGTGGCGCACCAGCTCGTGCACACCGGCGGGGGTGATGGCCACCCGGAACTCGTTGTTCTTGACCTCGCGGGGGATGCCGACCTTCACGTCGATCACGGTCCTTGGCTCAGAGGGTGTGGGGGCATTGCAAGACATACCCGTGCATGCATGGGCACACCGGGAGACACCGCAGGAGAAGGTGCGGCAGAGCCAGTCTAATGAAGGTGTTCCCGCTGTCTAGCCTTTCATTGCATCAATCTTCAGCAGATGTACTACGGATTTCGCAGGCGTTAGGGCCATGTTCCGGCTCGAAACTGTCTTGCTGGGGCTCTGACGGGTCCACATCGGGCTCCTCGGGCTCCTCCCCCAGGATCCGCCGGGCCGCGCCCCGGTGCAGCTGCGCCGCCGCCGAATCGCCCAGGTGGTCGAGGGTGTCGGCGAGCCGCAGATACAGGGCGCCCTGCAGCCGCGGGTCCTCGGCGCGCCGCGCCCACTCCACCGCCTCCTGGCAGGTCCGCAGCGACTCCTCGGGCCGCCCCGCGTACTCCTGGACCCGCGCCAGCTCGCTCAACGCCCGGGCGTGCCCGGCGACATCGCCGTTCTTGCGGTGCCCGGCGACGGCGGCCCGCCAGTTCCGCAGCGCCTCGCCGTACCGGCCCGCATAGGTGTGGGCCTCGGCGATACGGCCGTACAGCCGGGCGGCGTCGGCACGCTCGCCCCGGGCCAGCCGCTGGGCCAGCGCCCGGCCGAACCAGTCGGCGGCCCGGTCGTAGTCCCGCAGCTCCAGGTGGGCCCCGCCTACGGATTCCATCGCGCGGCCGGCCGCATACGGGTCGTTCGCCTGCCGGCCGGCGTCCAGCGCGGCCCGATAGCGCGCCAGCGCCTCCTGCCTGCGCCCCGCCCGGGCGTCGACGTCGCCGAGGTTCAGCAGGGCCGCGGCCATCTCGCGGGGCAGGTTCTGCCGCTCGGCCACATCGAGGACCAGACTGTGGACGGCGTACAGGTCGTCGGCGGCCGCCTGCGTGCCGACGTGCACGACCAGCGCCCTGACCAGCTGGGACATCAGGCGCCGGGCCAGGGTGTCCAGCTCTCCGTCGGCGACCGCGGCCCGGACCGCGGCCAGCAGGGCGGGCCTGCGGATGGTCAGCCAGTCGGCGGCCGCCCTGGGGTTGGGGAAGCGCAGGGCCTGGGGCATGCCGAGGAGCTTCTGGCGGGTCTCGGGGCTGTCGGTCTCCGTGATCGCCCGGCAGGACTGCAGCAGCCGCACGGTCCGCTCCAGCATGCGGGCGCGGGCGAGCTGCAGCTCGGCGGGGCGGTCCTGGGTCTCGGTGAGGGCCCTGAGGTACGGGTGCAGACAGGCCGGGACCTCGTACTGGGGCAGCGGCGAGTCGACGGAGTGCAGCAGGCCGAGGGCGGTGAGGTCGTCCAGGGTGGTGCGGGCGCCGTCGACCGAGCTGCCGGCCAGGGCGGAGGCGGTGTGCGGGTCGACGATGCCGCCGGGGGCGAGGGTCAGCAGGCGCAGTATGCGGGCGGCGGGGGTCGGCAGGGACGCGTAGGCGAGGCGGAAGACCCGGCCGAGCGGCGCCCCCTCCTCGCCCTCGGCGCGCAGCTGCTTGGCGAGGTCGGCCACGGCCGCCTTGGGGCGGGCGGCGAGCCAGCCGCCCGCCAGCATCAGCGCGGCCGGCTGCCCCTGGCACACCTCGACGAGGCCCTCGGCGGAACGCGGGTCGACGGTGATGCGGACCGAGCCGGCGTACCGGGACAGCAGCTCCACCGCCGACTTGGTGTCCAGGCCGCCGAGGGTGCAGGGCCGTACGTCCGAGATCCCGGTCAGCGGACCGTCGGAGACGGCGACGGCCAGGCACTCCGGGGAGTCCGGCAACAGGGCGTCGACCTGCTCAGCCTCGGCGGCGTCGTCCAGCAGGAGCAGGACCCGGCGCTCCGCGAGGGCCTCGCGCAGGGCCGCCGTGAGGTCGTCCTCGGCGGCACCGGGCGGGATGGGCCGGTCCAGGGCGGTGAGCAGGGCGCGGGCGGCCCGCCCGACGGGGACGGGGGTGCCGTCGGGCTCGCTCAGGCGGGTGCGCAGGACGCCGTCGGCGTAACGGTCCGCCACCTGCCGTGCGAGTTCCTCGGCGAGCGCGGTGCGGCCGGAGCCGGGACGGCCCGCGATGAGCAGTACGCGCGCGCGTGGCGCCTTGCGGCCGGAGAGGGTGTCCAGGCCCGCGCGCTCGATGTCGGCGCGGAGCTCCTTCAACTCGCGGGTGCGGCCCAGGAATTGGCTCTCACCGGACGCGTGTGCCGACACCTGCACGCCGCCTGTGTCCACCACCTGATCCGTCACGGGCCACGCTCCCGTCCCACCACACGCGCAAGCCCGCCGGGACTCCGGTTCGGGCGTATTCAGAGCCTAGTTCACGCTCTGCTACGTTCCGTGCGGAGCACGGCGGGCAGGGAGAGGACGTCCCCCGATCGGATCAGCCGATCTTCACACTGAAGGGTGTGCTCAGGACTCGAAGGGACGGGCCGGCCACGGCGCCTCCGCCGGGCGCAGCGCGTCGAGTCCGTCGCCGGTGCGCGCGGCGACCAGTGACAGCACGCCCACGACGAGGCAGTTGTTGTGCAACTCGCCCGCGAGCACGCCCCGGACGAGTTCGTCGACCGACACGCGCGCGTGCTCCATGTCGGCCTCCTCGTCCTCCACCTCGAAGCGGTCGCCGTCCGCCTCGGACAGACCACGGGCGAGGAAGATCCGCACGGCCTCGTCGCAACCGCCGGGGGTCGTGTAGACGTCCGTCAGCACCCGCCAGTCCTCGGCCTTGACGTGCGCCTCCTCGTAGAGCTCGCGCTGGGCGGCGTGCAGCGGGTTCTCGCCGGGGATGTCGAGCAGGCCGGCCGGGATCTCCCACAGCTTCTGGCGCACCGGGTGACGGTACTGCTTGATGAGCAGGACGCGGTCCTCGTCGTCGAGGGCGAGGACGGCCACCGAGCCGGGGTGGACCTGGTAGTCGCGTCGCACCACCGAGCCGCCGGGCATGACCACGTCGTCCGTGCGGACCGAGGTCTTGTTGCCCACGAAGGGGGTGTCCGTCGCCCGGACCTCCCACTCCTGCGGGGTGTCCTTGATCGTCATGCCCTGCCCTTCCACACGCTTTCAAAAAGAACCCGCCAAAGAAAACCGGGGCGCGAACCTTTGAAGGTTCGCACCCCGGCCACCGTACAACTCTCGTGTCAGTCCGAATTCTTGCCGAGGCCTTCAGCCTGCTGGCGCTCGACCGAGGCCTTCACCAGCCCGGCGAACAGCGGGTGCGGGCGCGTCGGGCGCGAGCGCAGCTCGGGGTGGGCCTGCGTGGCCACCAGGTAAGGGTGGACCTCGCGCGGGTACTCCACGTACTCGACGAGCTTGCCGTCGGGCGACGTGCCGGAGAACAGGATGCCCGCCTTCTTCTCCAGCTCCGCCCGGTAGGCGTTGTTCACCTCGTAGCGGTGACGGTGCCGCTCCTCGACGTACTCCTTGCCGTCGTACACCTCGCGCACGATCGAACCCTCGGCCAACTTCGCCGGGTACATGCCCAGGCGCATCGTTCCGCCCATGTCGCCCTCACCGGCGACGATGTCCAGCTGCTCGGCCATGGTGGAGATCACCGGGTGGCCGGTCGCCGGGTCGAACTCGGTGGAGTTGGCGTCGGAGATGTCGGCGAGGTTGCGGGCCGCCTCGATCACGATGCACTGCAGTCCCAGGCACAGGCCCAGCAGCGGGATCCTGTTCTCCCGGGCGTACTTGATCGCCCCGACCTTGCCGAGCACACCGCGGTCGCCGAAGCCGCCCGGGATGCAGATGCCGTCCACGTCGGCCAGCTGCTGCTTGGCGCCGGCCGGGGTCTTGCAGTCGTCGGACGTGACCCACTTGATCTTCACGCGGGCCTTGTTGGCGAAGCCGCCCGCGCGCAGCGCCTCGGTGACCGAGAGGTAGGCGTCGGGCAGGTCGATGTACTTGCCGACCAGCGCGAGGGTGATTTCGTGGTCGGGATTGTGGACGCGGTCGAGCAGGTCGTCCCAGGTCGTCCAGTCCACGTCGCGGAACGGCAGGTCCAGCTTGCGGACTACATAGGCGTCCAGGCCCTCGCCGTGCACGGTCTTCGGGATGTCGTAGATGGAGCGGGCGTCGGGGCAGGCGACCACCGCGGCCTCGTCGACATCGCACATCAGGGAGATCTTGCGCTTGATCGCGGTCGGGACCTCACGGTCGCAGCGCAGCACGATCGCGTCTGGCTGAATACCGATGTTGCGCAGCGCCGCAACCGAGTGCTGGGTCGGCTTCGTCTTCAGCTCTCCCGAGGGGCCGATGTACGGCAGGAGCGAGATGTGGACGACGAAGACGTTGTCACGACCGACCTCGTGACGGACCTGGCGGACGGTCTCCAGGAACGGCAGCGACTCGATGTCGCCGACCGTGCCGCCGACCTCCGTGATCACGACGTCGACCTCGTCCGTCGCCATGCGGCGGATGCGGTGCTTGATCTCGTTGGTGATGTGCGGGATGACCTGCACGGTGTCGCCCAGGTACTCGCCGCGCCGCTCCTTGGCGATCACGGTCGAGTACACCTGGCCGGTGGTGACGTTCGCGGAACCGTCCAGATCGCGGTCGAGGAAGCGCTCGTAGTGGCCGATGTCCAGGTCGGTCTCGGCGCCGTCGTTGGTGACGAACACCTCGCCGTGCTGGAAGGGGTTCATCGTGCCAGGGTCGACATTGAGGTACGGGTCCAGCTTCTGCATGACCACGCGCAGGCCCCGCGCCTTGAGGAGCATGCCGAGACTGGAGGCCGTCAGGCCCTTGCCGAGCGAGGAGGCGACACCCCCGGTGACGAAGATGTGCTTGGTCGTCGTGGATTTGGGCGTCATGGCCAAAGGGGGGCTCCCGTGGTCGCGGTCTGGGGTGCGTTACGGCTGCCTGGCCGGAGAGTTCTCCGGGGTCGCCGTCGCTGCGGTTCCGGGGTTTCTCGCCCACCGGTCCACGGGCTACCAGGGTATCAGCGACAGAGACCGATGGCTTCCGGCCACGCTCCGCACACGAGTCGCCACGAACCTGCACAGGCGTCTCGGTTTCTCACCCCTTGCTCACCCGTTCGGCCGACCCGGGTTGCCCGGACCGGCACGCAGATCATCTACGTGCGTCGTATCCTGCTCGGACATTCGCTGCCGAGCCCGGCCGGCAAACACGGCACCACCCCCGCCCGTCACACCCGGAACAACGAGAGCTCGTCAGTTCGTTGAGCAGAGATTGTTGAGAAGAGACTGTCGTTTTGCCTCACGGCGGAAACGACTGCTTTGCTTCACCGCTCAACGACGCTTAACAACCACCCCTTGACCGCACTAAGCGAGAGCCCCTTGTCAGAAGGGGGCGACGTGGCCGTTCGACTGGAGTTGCACGTGGCCGGGCGCATCGAAGACTACGCACTCATCGGAGACATGCAGACCGCAGCGCTGGTCTGCCGGGACGGCACAGTGGACTGGCTGTGCCTGCCCCGCTTCGACTCGCATGCCATCTTCGCCGGACTGCTGGGCACCGAGGAGCACGGTTTCTGGCGGCTCGGCCCCGCGCACGCCTCCGACGCCCCGCCGCCCACCGCGGCCCGGCGCAGCTACCGCGGCGACTCGCTGATCCTGGAGTCCGAGTGGGACACGCCGCGCGGCACGGTCCGGGTGATCGACTTCATGCCGCCGCGTGACGGCGCGCCCCAGCTGATCCGGATCGTGGAGGGCGTCTCTGGCCGGGTGCCGATGCGCTCGGCGCTCAGGATGCGTTTCTCGTACGGCCGTGTCGTGCCGTGGGTGCACAAGCACGAGGGCCGTACGGTCGCCGTCGCCGGCCCGGACTCGGTGTGGTTCGACACGGAGGCCGAGACCTACGGCAAGTCGCTGACGACGTACTCGGACTTCACGGTCGCCCCGGGTGAGCGGATCGCGTTCACGATCTCCTGGGAGCCCTCGCACAAGCAGCCGCCGGCGCTGCCCGAGCCGGAGCAGTCGCTGGAGGCGACGGAGGAGTTCTGGCGCGAGTGGGTCGAGCACTGTACGTACCACGGCCCCTACCGCGAGGCGGTCGTCCGCTCGCTGATCACGCTGAAGGCGCTGACGTACGCCCCGACCGGCGGCATCGTCGCGGCGCCCACCACCTCCCTGCCGGAGGACATCGGAGGCGTCCGCAACTGGGACTACCGGTACACCTGGCTGCGCGACGCGGCCATCACCCTGTCCTCGCTGCTGCGCACCGGCTACCGCGAGGAGGCCCGCGCCTGGCGCGAGTGGCTGCTGCGGGCCGTCGCGGGTGACCCCGAGAACCTGCAGATCATGTACGGCATCGCCGGGGAGCGCGAGCTGGGTGAGGCCGAGCTGGACTGGCTGCCCGGCTACGAGGCGTCCGCGCCGGTCCGGGTCGGCAACGGCGCCGCGCACCAGCTCCAGCTGGACGTGTACGGCGAGGTCACCGAGGCCCTGCACCTGGCCCACATGACGGGCCTGGCCCGCAACGACTACGCCTCGCTGCTCCAGCTCAAGCTGATCCGCTACCTCGAGGACCACTGGGACGAGCCGGACGAGGGCATCTGGGAGGTGCGCGGCCCGCGCCGCCACTTCGTGCACTCCAAGGTGATGGCCTGGGTCGCCGTCGACCGCACGATCAAGCTGATCGAGTCCGGCGACGCGGACGGCCCGCTGGAGCGCTGGCGCGAGCTGCGCGACGACATCCACCGGGACGTGTGCGAGAAGGGCTACGACAAGGAGCGCAACACCTTCACGCAGTCGTACGGCTCGAAGGAGCTGGACGCCTCGCTGCTGCTGATCCCGCAGATGGGCTTCCTGCCGCCGGACGACAAGCGCGTCATCGGCACCATCGAGGCGATCCAGCGCGAGCTGTCGACCTCGGACGGCTTCATCCTGCGCTACCCGACGCAGGGCGACGACGAGGGCGTCGACGGCCTCCCCGGCGACGAGGGTGCCTTCCTGGCCTGCTCGTTCTGGATGGCGGACGACCTGGCGATGATCGGCCGCGTCGACGAGGCCCGCAAGCTGTTCGAGAAGCTGCTGTCGCTGCGCAACGACCTCGGGCTGCTGGCGGAGGAGTGGGACCCGCACCTGCAGCGCCAGGTCGGCAACTTCCCGCAGGCCTTCAGCCACGTTCCGCTGATCGACACCGCCCTGCGGCTGACGGCGTCCGGGGCGTACGGCGGCTGACAGGGCCTGGCGGAAAGGCCCGCCGCAGCGCTCGACAGGACGGACGTGACACGCCCGCCTAGCCTGGAAACAAGCTATTGCCCCTTGTCGGAAGGGGGCGGCCATGGCTTCCCGGTCGAAGGCGGGCGCGGCTCTCGACGCGCTGCGTGAGGATCTCTCCGGTGATGTGTTCGCTCCGGGGGACTTCGGTTACGACGACGCCCGGGGCGTCTTCAACACCATGATCGACCGGCGGCCCGCGGTGATCGCGCAGTGCGTGGACGAGGGCGACGTCGTGCGGGCCGTGCGGTTCGGCCGGGAGCTGGACCTCAACATCGCGGTGCGCGGCGGCGGGCACAGCGTCGCCGGCATGGCGCTGAACGACAACGGTCTGGTCGTCGACCTGCGCCATATGCGCGCCGTCACCGTCGACCCCGCGGCCGAGGCGGTACGGATCGCGGGCGGCGCCACGATGAGCGACCTGGACCACGCCACCCAGCCGTACGGCCTCGCCACGACCGGCGGACGGGCCTCGACCACCGGTGTCGGCGGCTTCGTCCTCGGCGGCGGCACCGGCTGGCTGGACCGCTGCTGCGGGCTCGCCGTCGACAATCTGCTCGGCGTGGAGCTGGTCACCGCCGACGGCAACCGGGTGCATGCCAACGCGGACGAGAACCCGGACCTGTTCTGGGCCCTGCACGGAGGCGGCGGCAACTTCGGCATCGCCACCGCGATCACGCTGAAGCTGCACGAACTGCCCGACTTCGCCATCGCCATGGTGGTGTACCGGCCCGAGTTCGCGCCCGACGCCGTCCGCACGTTCCGCGACGTGATCGAGTCCGGCCCCGACGAGGTGGGCGGCGGCAGTATCTACTTCACCGGCCCGCCCGAGGAGTTCGTGCCGCCGCCGCTGGTCGGCACACTGGTCTGCGGTGTGCTCCTCACCTACGCCGGTACCGAGCAGGACATGCGCAAGTACGCCGAGCCGCTGCTGGCGCTGCCGCACGAGGCGGAGATCGTGGGCGCGATGCCGTACACCGACGTGCAGTGCATGATCGACGATCCGCCCGGCATGCGGCACTACTGGTCGGCCGAGTACCTGACGGGCGCGCCGGACGACTTCGTGGACGTCTACGGTGCCGAGGCGCGGTCCATGCCCGTACCGACCGGCACCCAGCACGCCCTCCTCCCGCAGGGCGGCGCGATCGCGGCCGGCCCGCACGAGTACCCGGTGCCCTACCGGGACGCGCCCTGGGCGATCCATCCCTACGGCATGTGGGAGGACCCGGCGGACGACGAGCGGTGTGTCCAGTGGGTACGTGACGTCCGCGCCGGCGTCCGGCCGTGGAGCACCGGTGCGGTGTACCTGAACTTCATCGGCGCGGAGGGCCAGGAGCGTGTGATCGCCGGCCTGGGCGCCGACAACTACCGACGCCTCGCCTCACTGAAGCGGCAGTGGGACCCGGACAACGTCTTCCGCTTCAACCACAACATCAAGCCGGCCTGAGCGCCGTCAGCGTCCGCTCCCCGCCCGGGTCGCCCGCAGTCGCCGGGACGAGGGCGATCTCGTCGAGTCCGGCCTCGGCGTACTCCTCGGCACGCGCGCGTACGGCGTCCAAGTCGCCCACCAGGCCGACCGTGCCGGCCGCCGCGGCGGGCAGCGCCCGCACCAGCGTGCCGGAGTCCGCGCCGGTACGGGCCAGCTCGACCGCCTCTGCGAAACCGGCCGCCTCGAACATGTCGCTGTATCCCGGCACGGTCAGATACCCGGCGATGCTCCGCAGGACCTGCGCGAGGGAGTCCGGGTCCGGATCGACGGCGGCCGGCAGCCAGGAGACCAGGGTCGGCGGCGACGTACGGCCCGCACGCGCGGCGGCCGCCTCGAGCTTGGCCCGCAGCAGGCGGACCTGGTCCGGCGAGACGATGTCGAGCAGCATCCGGTCGGCGTGCGCGGCGGCCGTGGCGATCGCGCGGTCGCCGAAGGCCGCCACGGTGAGCGGGCCTCCGGGCGGCGGGAGGCGGCGCGGGAAGGCGCTGCCGGGAACGACCGGCTCGCCGGGCCGGCCGTGCAGGAAGCCGCGTACGGCCGCGGCCGAGGCCTCCATCGCCGCCGCGGGCCGCATCCGCGGTACCCCGTGCACGCCCTCGACCACCCGCTTGCTGGACGTCCCCAGCGCCACCCCGACCGGCCGCCCGACGACGGCGGCGACCGAGGCGGCACCCCGCGCGATGCCGAACGCGTCCCGCACCGACACCGCCACCGGACCGGCCGTCAGCGCGACCCGCTCGGTGGCCCGCCCGATCGCCGTGGCGAGGACGAAGGAGTCCCAGGTGGGCCCCTCCCCCGCCCACACCTCGCGGTACCCGAGCCGATCGGCGACCGCTGCCACCCGCAGCGGCTCCTCGACCGGGCTGTCGTCCTCCCGTGCCACGGCAACCACACTGAAATCCATGCAGGCGCAGCTACCCCGCCGAGCGTGCCGTAACCGGGGCTTCCGTTCGCTCCGCCGAGTCCTCCAGCACGATCCTGCCGATGACGTCGTAGCGCTCCGGCCGCCGCGCCTTCAGATACAGACCGAGCCCGAGACCGCCGAAGAAGACCAGCCCCACGATCCACGGGATGGCCTTGAAGAAGAGCGAGTGGGCCGCCGTACCGGCCGCGGTGTCCAGGTTGGTCACCAGCAGCCCCACGACCGCGATCATGCCGATGCCGCCGAGCAGCGGGGCGGTGAACGTGCGGAACCAGTGCCGGTCCTCGGGGTGGTTCCGGCGGAAGTAGCCGATGACCGCGAACGAGCACAGGGTCTGCACGATGAGGATCGCCATCGTGCCGAGGATCGCCAGCAACGTGTAGAGGTGGACGTACGGGTCCTGACCGGTCAGCCAGAAGGCGCCGACGAGCGCGACCGCGATGAGCGACTGCACGAAGGACGCGATGTACGGCGACCCGTGCCGGGCGTGCGTACGGCCGAGGGCGGGGTGCAGGAAGCCCTCGCGGCCGATGGCGTACAGATAGCGCGCCGCGCACTGGTGGAAGGCCATCCCGCAGGCGAACGAGCCGGTGATCAGCAGCCACTGGAAGGCGTCGACCGCCCAGGCGCCGACGTAGGTGTGCGCCGGGTCGAGGAACAGGTCGAGCGGGCTGGTGCCGGAGGAGATCTCGACGGAGCCCTTGAGGCCGTTGCCGGCGATGGTCATCCAGGAGACGTAGATGTAGAAGAGCCCGACCCCGATGACGGAGATCAGCGTCGCGCGCGGGATGACGCGCTTGGGGTCGCGGGACTCCTCGCCGTACATCGCCGTGGACTCGAAGCCGACCCACGACCAGAAGGCGAAGAACAGGCCGAGACCGGCGGAGGCGCCGGTGAAGGCGTTCTTGGGGTTGATCGGCTCGACGGGGATGCCATCCGGGCCGCCGCCGTGCAGGAGTACGGCCGTGGCGACCGCGAAGAGGACCGCGATCTCGGCGATCAGCATCACGCCGAGGGCCTTCGCGGTGAGGTTGATGTCGAAGTACGCCAGGACCGCGGTGACCAGCAGCATCGCGGCGGCGTACAGGATCCAGGGCAGGTCGAGGCCGAGCTGGTCGTGGACCGTCGTCTGCGCGAAGTACGAGAACACGCCGACGATGGACGCCTCGAAGACGATGTACGCCAGCACGGCGAGCATCCCGGAGGCCATGCCGGTGATCCGGCCGAGCCCGTGCGAGATGTAGCCGTAGAAGGCGCCCGCGGCGGTGATACGGCGGGCCATGGCGACGTATCCGACGGAGAACACCGTCAGCACGAGCGTCGCGAAGAGATAGCCGGCGGGCGCGCCGGTGCCGTTGCCGAAGCCGACCGCGATGGGCAGGTTGCCGGTCATCGCGGTGATCGGCGCGGCGGTGGCGACCGCCATGAAGACGACGCCCACCAGGCCTACGGAGTTCGCCTTGAGCCGGTGAACCTCACGCGTGGGTGTTTTCGTCATTTCATCCCTCTCGAGGTGCTTCCGCAACGAAATCCGAAGCCGAAGACGCCGCTTCCCTTCGGATGCGCCAGTCTGGCGGGGCAGTGATGTACGCCACAAGCGACAAGGGGTCCGGCAATTCGGCGCGCGGCGCGACGCATTGTCGGGCGGAGGGAGCCGGTGATCGTCTCCGTAACCGTCCGGAGATGTCGTGGAAGCATCCCCGCGGGTAGCGTCCGACTCATGGGCAGCGGCACGGGCGGTACGGACAGCGGATTCGAGACCTACGGCGCCGGAATCACGGTGCGGCGGGCGCTGGAGCTGCCCGGGCTGCGCAGCGGACTCCCCGAGGTCCTCGCGGGCGCCGACCGGCTGGGGCGGACCGTGCGCTGGGTGCACGCGGGCGAGGT
Source organism: Streptomyces shaanxiensis (assembly GCF_039537145.1). Classification (NCBI taxonomy): domain Bacteria; kingdom Bacillati; phylum Actinomycetota; class Actinomycetes; order Kitasatosporales; family Streptomycetaceae; genus Streptomyces; species Streptomyces shaanxiensis. The sequence continues at coordinate 15,905 of NZ_BAAAZY010000039.1, read as the reverse complement.
GCCGCACATCGCCTCCCTGTTGAAGGGCGGGGAGCTGCTGCTGACCACGGGCTACGGCCTCGGCACCCGCCCGGCCGACCAGCGCGCGTTCGTGCGCACCCTGGCCGAGCGCGGTATCGCGGCCCTCGTCGTCGAACTCGGCCCGCGCTTCACGCGCCTGCCCGCCGCGCTGGTCGACACGGCGCGAACGGCCGGTCTGCCGCTGGTCCAGCTGCACCGCGAGGTGCCCTTCGTGACGGTCACCGAGGAGATCCACACGGAGATCGTCAACGGCCACTACGCGCTGCTGCAACGGGCGGAGGAGGTGCACCGCCGGTGCACGGAAGCACTGCTCGGCGGCGGCGGTGTGCCCCAAGTGCTCGGCATCCTGGCCGACTTCAGCGGCAACCCGGTGTTCCTGGAGACGACGGACGGGCGGCTGCTGTACGCCGCCGGGGCCGGCCCCGAGGGCGCGGATCCGTTGCAGGTGTGGGAGGGGCTGCGAGGCCAGCACAAGGACGCGCCGCCGCCCGCCGGGTCGGTGCTGGTGGATGTTCCGGGGGGCGGCCCCGGGACGGGTTCGGTCCGGGCGCGGCTCGTCCTCCTGCCCGTGCGGGGCCTTCTCACGCCCGTCCACCGCATCGCCACCGAGCGGGCCGCGGGCATCCTCGCCGTGGTGCTGATGCAGGCCCGGCAGGAGGAGGAGCTGGCGGCACGCGGGCGCGGCGACTTCCTGACCGACCTCGCGGAGGGCCGCGTCGACGCCGAGGACGCCCCGGCACAGGCGCGCGTGCTGGGCTTCAAGCCGGGCAACAGCCCGCTGCTGCCGGTGGTGATGCGGCTCGGGGACGTGCTGTCGCCGGGCGGCGGCTGGGCGGTGCTGGCGCGCGCGGTCGGGGAGGAGCTGGCGTCCGTGGGGGTTCCGGTCCTGCTGGGCGTGCGGCCGGTCGAGGGTCGCGTCCCCCTGCTGCTGGGCCTGCGTGCGGAGTCGGAGCGGTCGACGGTCGCGGACCGGGTCGCGGCGGCGCTGCGGGCGGGTGTCGAGCGGGCCGGGATCCAGCGGCCCGGGGCGCAGCCGCCGGTGGTGGTCGTCGGGGTGGCCGGCGGCTGGGCGGCGGCCTCGGCGGGCCTCAGGCACGCGGCGGAGACGGCGACAGCGGCGCAGGGCCTGTCGGACCGCCCCTGGTACGACGCCCGGCGCCTGGACATCGACCTGCTGCTGTGGCGGCTGCGCGACCACCCGGACCTCGCGGCGTTCGTGGACCGTGCGATCGGCCCGCTCCGCGACCACGACAGCCGCTCCAAGCCGCCCCTGCTGCCCACGCTGGAGACGTACTTGGCGCACGCGGGCCGCAAGGCGGAGACGGCCCGCGAACTGCACCTCAACCGGCAGACCCTCTACAACCGCCTCGCCCGCATCGGCGAGTTGCTCGGCACGGACCTCGACGACCCGCAGACGGTACTGGCGTTGAGCCTCGCGCTGCGGGCGCGGAGGCATGTGAGCTAGAGACGCGTTCCGGCGGGCTAGATCATGGGCTGCGGCTGCGTCAACTCGTCGTAGACGCTCAGCACTTGGGCCACCGTCTCGTCCTCCGTCGGCCACGTGGCCGCCTGCCGCACACCCCGCTCCCTGAGAAGCTCCTGGCGCTCGGGGTCGCCCAGCAGCCGCACGACGGTGTCGGCGAGTGCCTGCGGGTCGCCGTACGGCACGAGCTCGGCCGCGTCGCCGACGAGTTCCGGGATGCCGCCGACGTCGGTGGCGATGAGCGGCACGCGCGCGTGTAGGGCTTCCTGGGCCAGCAGGGAACGCGACTCCCAACTGCTCGGCAGGAGCGCGACATCGGCGGCGGCGAGCAGCTCGGAGACATCGTCCCGCCGCCCGATGAGCCGCACGGGCAGCCCTTCGTCCTCGATCCGGCGCTGCAGCGCCGCCCGCAGCTCCCCCTCGCCCGCGATCACGACCAACGGCGCGGGATCGAGCCCCCGCCATGCGCGCGAGGCGTCCAGCAGCACGTCGTATCCGCGATGCCGCTCGAGCGAGCCGACGGCGATCAGCAACGGGCGCCCGGTGGCACCGAGTTCGGCCCGTACCTTGGGCCGCAGCCGGTCGGGGTCGTCCTGCTCGACGGGACGGCCGGGCTCGGGCAGCGCGACCGCGGCCAGGCGCGCGTCCCGCGCTCCGGTCCGGCGGGCCCGGTCCACGAGGGCCGAGGTGGACCCGAGCACGACGGAGGCGGCCTTGACGACCCGCCGCTCCAACAGCCGTACGAGATGGGCCCGGGCCCCTTCGGCATGGGCCCGGTCGTGCCAGGTGACGACGAGCGGTGTACGCCGCCCGCTGAGCGCGAGCACGGTACGGAAGGAGGCGTGCAGCCCGTGCGCGTGGACCAGGTCGGCGTCCGCGCACGCGGCCCGCAGGGCGGCCACGGAGCCGGGGTCGCTGCTGCGCGGCACATGCACGTGTTCGGCGCCGACGCCGGTGAAGTCGTAGAGGTGATCGGCCTCGACAGGGGCACAGACGATGACCCGCACGCCCCGTGCGACCAGCCCCGAGGCCAGCGATCGCACATGCGCGCTACTGCCGGCGTTGCCACCGCCCAGCACCTGCACGGTGCGCAGCGACGACTGGCCGTGCGGTGAGTGGCTGCTCACGGGGGTCACGTGGCCGGGGCTCCTGGTTGTGGGTCGGGCGGTCACGAAGAAAGTACAGAAGGATCGCGCGGAGGGGGTGTACCGCGAGGATCCCTGCGCATACGACGTGCTTACGCCAAGGATGCCAGGACACAGGGGGGTTCCGGGAACGGCGGGACCCCGCAGGGCAGGCAACACGGCGTGCCGGGTCACCTGCAAGAGTGAGGTTCGGTAGGCGGATGTGCCCGAACACGCGCGCGTGGCGCACGTCTCGTACGCCGGCTCGAACCAACGCTCCGCACCGGGCCGGTGGACTCGTCCGGGCTCGTCGCCCTCCGACCGCACCACAGCGGGCCGACGTTCGCCTCAGCGCGCGCCCGACGCCCGCGCCGCCTCGCTGACCTTGTCGCCGTACACCGCGGCGGCCACGAGGGCTGCGGCGTGCGCGACCAGCCCCGCCCGGCCGTTCCCGGCGACGACAGCGGCGCCCAGGGCCGCGCCCAGCGCATGCGCGCCGGTGTCCCCGATCATCGCCCGCTCCCCGAGGTCGTCGGGCAGCACGGCCGCGGCGGCGCCCATGGCGGTCGCGGCGATCCCCGCGCCGGGCCCTTCGCGCAGCAGCCCCGGCGCCCCGAGCGCGAGCACCGCGGCGGCGGCCCTGCCCGGGTGCACGTCGACGAGGTTGACGAAGTGCGCGGCCCCGGCGATCACCACGCCCGCGAGCAGCTTGTCCACGGGCCGCTCCTTGAGGAACGCCCCCGCGACGAGCCCCGCGGCGGACACCCCGAACAACTTGACCGCGCCGCTGGTGACTTCGCCGTCCCGCAGAGCCGACAGGTGCGCCCGGAACCCCCGCCGGAGATCCCCGACCCCGGCGACGTCGTCGTACGCCCCACAGGCTCCGGCGACGGCCACGGCGACCCCGGCGGCCGGCCGTATCCGTCCGGCACCCAGGGTCGCCGCCAGCGCTGAGGCCGCACCGGCGTACAGCTCGACGGTCCGGCCCGCGTAGTTCTTCCGCTCCCAACGGCCGGGGCCGCCCGGCGCCTTGGCGCGCAGGGCGGTGACGGTGGCGCGGGTGAGGGCTGCGGAGAGGCCGAAGGCGGTGGCCCTGGGGGCACGTTCGATCATTCGGCCACCTTACGGGCCACCACTGACAGCCCGGCTCTGCCCGCGCCCCGGCCGACAGCACCGCCCCTCGCGGAGGGACCCGCTACCCGTCCGCCCGAGCCGTCGCCAGCAGTTCCTCGGCGTGCGCCCGCGCGGTCTCCGAGTCCTCCTGCCCGGCCAGCATCCGGGACAGCTCCCGGATCCGCTCCTCGCCCTCCAGGACCTTCACGCCGGAGCGGGTGACCGACCCGTCGTTGGTCTTCTCGACGAGCAACTGCCGATCGGCGAAGGCAGCAACCTGCGGCAGGTGGGTCACGACCACGACCTGCGCGCTCTTCGCGAGCCGCGCCAGCCGCCGCCCGATCTCCACCGCCGCCTTGCCACCGACACCGGCGTCGACCTCGTCGAAGAGATACGTCGGTACGGGATCCGTCCCCGCGAACACGACCTCGACGGCGAGCATCACGCGCGAGAGCTCACCACCGGACGCGCCCTTGGCGATGGGCCGCGGCGGAGCCCCTGGGTGCGGGGCGAGCAGCAGCTCGACCTCGTCCGCACCCGACGGCCCGTACGCGACCGTACGCCCGCCGACCTCGACCCCCTCCGGATCCTCGGTCTGCCGGATGTCGAAGGACACGCGCGCGTGCGGCATGGCGAGCGAGGCCAGCTCGGCGGTCACGGCGGCGGCGAACCGCTCGGCCGCCTCCGCCCGCGCATCGGTCAACGCCTGCGCCAGCCCGCCCAGCTCGGTCCGCAGCGCGTCCCGCTCGGCGGTCAGCTCGTCGATCCGCTCGTCGTCGCCGTCCAACTCGGTGAGCCGGGCGGCGCTCTGCTCGGCCCAGGCCAGCACCGAGGCGACGTCCTCGCCGTACTTCCGCGTCAGCGCGCCGAGCGCGGCCCGCCGTTCCTCGACGGCCGACAGCCGCAGGGGATCGGCGTCCAGGTCATCGGCGTACCCCGCCAACTCCCCCGCCACATCGCCCAGCAGGATCCCGATCTCGCCGATCCGGTCGGCCAGGGCGGCCAGCGCCGGGTCGTGCGACCGCACGGCGTCCAGGGCGCGCTGCGCCCCCGCGACGAGCGTGGCGGCGTCGATGCCCTCGGGGTCCTCGGGGTTGCCGGCGAGCGCGGCGTGAGCGGCCGTGGCAGCGGACGACAGAGCCTCGGCGTGCCCGAGCCGCTCCGCCTCCTCCGCCAGCTCGACGTCCTCCCCGGCCCGCGGCTCCACGCCCGCGACCTCGTCGAGCCCGTACCGCAGCATGTCGGCTTCCTGAGCCCGCTCACGCGCGCGCGTGACGATCTCCTCCAGCTCGACCGACACGGCCCGCAACCGCCTGTAGGCCTCGGCGTACTTGGCCAGCGGCCCGGCGACCGCGTCACCGGCGTACCGGTCGAGCGCCTGCCGCTGCCGGGACAGCTTCAGCAGCCCCTGCTGGTCGGTCTGCCCGTGCACGGCCACGAGGTCGTCGGCGAGGTCGGCGAGCAGCCCCACGGGCACACTGCGCCCGCCCACATGCGCCCGCGACCGCCCCTCGGCGGAAACGGTACGGCTGATCAGCAGCGCCCCGTCGTCGAGCTCGGCCCCGGCCTCCTCGGCCCGCACAACGGCCGACGCGCCCGCGGAGACGGTGATCCGCCCCTCCACGACCGCCTTGTCGGCCCCGATCCGCACGAGCGCCGGGTCGGCACGCCCCCCGAGCAACAGCCCGAGGCTGGTGACGACCATGGTCTTGCCCGCACCCGTCTCACCGGTGACGGCGGTGAACCCCGGCGACAGCTCGACGACAGCGTCGTCGATGACTCCGAGCGACCGTATCCGCATCTCCTCCAACACGGACACGACCTTACGAGGTCGGGGGCGGGGAGTGCGACGGCCCCCGGGTCCATGATGTGAAGGTGCAGGTGACGAATGTGTATCGGCCGCACATTGTCACCCAGGCGAGTGTCGCGCCCTCAGGGGCGCGGGGAACTGCGCGACCAGCCACAGAACAACCCGCGCCCGCCGACGATCCGAACCACCCCCCACAAACCGCCTAGTGAGGCGCCCCCCGCCACCCGGAAACGGGCAACGCGAACTTCGCCACCAACCGATCAGTGAACGAAGCATGATGCAGCCGAGCCAACCGCACCGGCACAGCCCCCCGCCGCACCTCGACCCGCGCCCCCGGCGGCAACTCAACGGTCCGCCGCCCGTCACACCACAACACACCCGGCGGAATATGAGGCAGCACCTCCACCGCCAGCACAGAATCCGGCGAAGTAACCAGCGGCTTCGCGAACAGCGCATGCGCACTGATCGGCACCATCAACAAAGCCTCGACCTCGGGCCACACCACAGGCCCGCCCGCGGAGAACGCATACGCCGTCGACCCGGTCGGGGTGGACAGCACGATGCCGTCGCACCCGAACCCCGTCACCGGCCGCCCGTCGATCTCCAGCACGACCTCGAGCAGCTTCTCGGCCCCGGCCTTCTGCACGGCGGCCTCGTTCAGCGCCCAGTCGGTGTGCACGACATTGCCGTTCTGGTGCACGACGACGTCGACGGTCATCCGCTCCTCGACCTCGTACGCCTTGGTCACGACGCGGTCGACAACCTTGTCGAGATCGTCCCGCTCGGCCTCCGCGAGGAACCCGACCCGCCCGAGGTTGACGCCCAGCATCGGCACCCCGGACGCCCGGGCGAACTCGGCGCCACGCAGCAGCGTCCCGTCACCGCCGAGCACGATGAGCAGCTCGCAGCCGTCGAGGCACTGCGGGGTCGCCTCCTTGACGAGCTGCACCTCGTCCGGCAGGGGCAGGTCGGCGGCCTCGTACTCGAGGACGCGCACCCCGATGCCCTCCCGCAGCAGCCCCTTCACCACAAGCTCCGCGCTGCGAATGGCGGCCGGCCGCCCCGTGTGGGCGAGCAGGAAAACAGTACGAGCTCGGTTCTGCATCAACGCGGCCCCTCCGCCACTGCACGGTCAACGTCGGCCGGGTCCAGAGCGGGCGCCCCGGCACGCAGCCACAGAAAGTACTCGACATTCCCGGAGGGTCCGGGCAACGGACTGGCCGTGACCCCGTTCACCCCGAGCCCGAGTCCCCACGCCTTCTCGGCCACGCCGCGCACGGCCTCGGCCCGCAGCTGAGGGCTGCGGACAACCCCGCCGCTCCCCAGCCGTTCCTTCCCCACCTCGAACTGCGGCTTGACCATCATCACCAGATCGGCGTCCGGCTTCACGCACCGCACCAGGGCGGGCAGCACCAGGCCGAGCGGGATGAAGGACAGATCCCCCACGACAAGATCCACTGGTTCCCCATCGATCGCTTCGAGCGTCAACTCGCGTACGTTCGTACGGTCCTTGACGGTGACGCGTTCATCACTCTGGAGAGTCCAGGCGAGTTGTCCGTATCCGACGTCGACGGCGACTACGTGGGCGGCTCCCGACCGCAGCAGGACGTCGGTGAAACCGCCGGTCGACGCACCGGCGTCCAGTGCCCGCCGCCCCTCCACCGCGAGCCCCTGGGGTACGAAGACCTCCAGCGCGCCGGCGAGCTTGTGCCCGCCCCGCGACACGTACTCGGGGTCGCTGTCGTCGGCCACGACGACGATCGCCGCCGCGGTCTCCACCTGCGTGGCCGGCTTGGTCGCGACAGTCTTGCCGACGGTGACCCGCCCGGCGGCGATCAGCTGGCTGGCGTGCTCGCGTGACCGCGCGAGCTTCCGACGGACCAGCTCCGCGTCGAGACGGCGACGTGCGACTCCTGCCACTTTCGGTTCAGCTCCTGCTTTCGTACGGCCGTGGGGGCGCCGGAGGTCCCGGGCGGGCGTCGAGCGCGGTGAGCGCGTCGCGCAGCCCCCGATGCACATCCTCGTACACCTCGAGGTGTCCGTCGGTGGCGAGGTGGTCGGCATCACCGAGCCGCTCCAGCTGGGCGTCGACGTCGGCTTTGCCGGTGGGGGTACGCGGGACGTTCAGCGGGGCGGGAGCGGCGGGGTCGTCCTCGGGTGCGCCCGCGAGCCCAGCCTCGACCTCGACCTCGGCCTCGACCTCGACCTCGACCTCGACCGCAGCCTCCGCTTCGGCCACCTCCGGGATCTCCGTCTCCGGAACTGTGTCGCTCATGCCCAGACGCTACCCCGAACCGCTGGGGTACCGTCGATCGCGATGGCCACGATCGAGGAGTGCCGTGCCGCACTCGAAAAGCTCTCGGACAACATGCAGCGTGCCGAAGGGGACGTCCGTACGGCCGCGGCCCTGGACCGCTCGGTGAGCTGCCACATCACCGACCTGGACGTCACGTTCGCCGGCCGCATGGCGGGCGGCCGGATCCATGTCCAGGACACGCTCCAGGGCCCGCCCCGCGAGAAGGCCCAGATCAGACTCGGCATGACCGGCGACGACCTGGTCGCCCTGGTCGACGGCGAACTGCACTTCGCCAAGGCCTGGGGCTCGGGCCGGGTGAAGGTGCACGCGGGCCTGCGCGACCTGATGCACCTCAGGAAGCTTCTCTAGCCCGCTCCTCAGGGGTTCTTGCTCAGCCCGCACTCCAGAAGCAGTCTCAGGACGCTTCCGTAGCGGCGACCTTCGTGACGACGTCGGCCTTGCCCCCGGCCCGCGCCTTCCGTGCCGCAGGCACCACCAGCGGCGTTCCCGTCTCCGGGTCGTCGATGACCTGGCAGCGCAGCCCGAAGACCTCCTCGACCAGCTCGGCCGTGACGATGTCGTTCGGCGCGCCCTCGGCGATGATCTCCCCGCCGCGCAGGGCGATGAGGTGCGTGGCGTACCGGGCGGCGTGGTTGAGGTCGTGCAGCACGGCGACCAGGGTCCGACCCTGCTGCTCGTGCAGCTCGGCACACAGGTCGAGGACGTCGATCTGGTGCTGGATGTCGAGGTAGGTGGTCGGCTCGTCGAGCAGCAGCAGCGGCGTCTGCTGGGCGAGCGCCATGGCGATCCACACGCGCTGCCGCTGACCACCCGACAATTCGTCGACATAGCGATCGGCCAGCTCGGCCACCCCGGTCTGCTCCATCGACTCCTGGACGACCCGCTCGTCCTCGGTCGACCACTGGCGCAGGATCCCCTGGTGCGGGTAGCGGCCCCGGCCCACCAGGTCGGCGACGGTGATGCCGTCGGGCGCGATCGACGACTGCGGCAGCAGACCCAGCGTGCGCGCGACCTTCTTCGCCGGCATCGACTGGATGACCTGCCCGTCCAGCAGGACCCTGCCCTGGCTCGGCTTGAGCATCCGCGACAGCGCCCGCAGCAGCGTGGACTTGCCGCACGCGTTCGGGCCGACGATCACGGTGAAGGAGTTGTCGGGTATCTCCACCGACAGCTGCTCGGCGATGACCCGCTGGTCGTAGGCGAGGGTGACGTTGTCGGCGGACAGGCGGTTCACAGTGCTCCTTCGGTTGTTCAGCCCGTTGTTCGGCCCGCTGCTGTTGCTGCTGCCGGCGCTCATATCCGGCCCGCCTTGCGCTCGGTGACCAGCAGCCAGAGCAGGTATACGCCGCCGAGCACGCCCGTGACCACGCCCACGGGCATCTGGTCGGCGCCGAAGACCCGCTGGGAGACCCAGTCGGCGGTGACGAGGAGGGCGGCGCCCATGCACAGGGAGGGCAGCAGGTTCGGCCCGGGCGAGCGCGTGAGGCGCCGGGCGAGCTGCGGGGCGGTGAGCGCCACGAAGCTGACGGGGCCGGCGGCGGCGGTGGCGGCTGCGGTGAGCAGCACGGCGGCCAGCATCAGCAGCAGCCGTACGCGTTCGACACGCACTCCGAGGGCGTACGAGACGTCGTCGCCCATCTCCATCATCCGCAGGGCTCGCGCGTTGCCGAGGACGAGCGGTACGAGGATGACGCACAGCGCGGCGAGCGGGGTGACCTGGGCCCAGTCTCGGCCGCTGAGGGATCCGGTCATCCACACGACCGCGCGGGCCGCGTCGAACAGGTCGGCCTTGGTCAGCAGATAGCCGTTGACCGCCGTCATGATCGCGGACATGCCGATTCCGACCAGGACCAGTCGATAACCGTGCACGCCCCTCTTCCAGGCGAGCAGATAGATGGCGAGTCCGGTCGCGAGTCCGCCCAGGAGCGCACCGACGGTGACCTCGCCGGCGTCCCCGGAGAACAGCACGATGACCACGAGCGCCCCGGCCGTGGCTCCCTGTCCGAGGCCGAGGATGTCCGGGCTGCCCAGCGGGTTGCGGGACAGCGCCTGGAACAGCGCGCCGCCGAGGCCGAGCGAGGCACCGGCGAGGAGCCCGACCAGGACCCGCGGCAGCCGCAGCTCGTTGACGATGAACTCCTGCCCCGCGTTGCCGTCGCCGAGCAGCGTCCTGAGTACGTCACCCGCCGCGATCGGGAAGTCGCCGGTGCCGATCAGCAGCACGCTGGCGGCGAGCGCGGCGACGAGCAGCAGGACGACGACGGTCAACGCCCGGGCGTCCAGCCGCACGGAGAGCCCGCCCGGGGTCCGCACGGCACGATTGGTCTTCCCGGAAGCCTTCCCTACGGCCTTCCCCGCGGCCTTCGCGTCGCTCTTCGACGCGCTGCTGGACGCGCTGCTCGATGCGCTCTTCGTGTCGCTCTTCACTGCGCTCCTCACAGCTGCGCCGTCCTCCGCCGTCGTACGAGAAAGATGAAGACCGGTCCGCCGATGACCGCGGTGACGATGCCGACCTGGAGCTCGGCGGGCCGGGCGACGATCCGGCCGAGGACGTCGGCGCCGAGCAGCAGCACGGGCGACAGGACGGCCGCGTACGGCAGGATCCAGCGCAGGTCGGGACCGGTGAAGGACCGTACGACGTGCGGCACCATCAGGCCGACAAACACGATCGGCCCGCAGGCGGCGGTCGCGGCCCCGCACAGCACGGTCGCGGCGAGCATCGCCAGCACCCGGGTGCGGTTCAGGTGGGCGCCGAGCGCCTTGGCGGTGTCGTCGCCCATCTCCATCGCGTTCAGCGGCCTGGCGAGGGCGAGCGCGAGGACGGTGCCCGCGAGCAGGAACGGCAGCACCTGGGTGATGGTCGCGTCGGTCGCCGAGGACAGTGAACCGACCGTCCAGAAACGCATCTTGTTGAGCGCGGCGTCGTCCATGATCATCACGGCCTGGAGATAACCGTAGAGCGCGGCGCTGATCGCCGTACCGGCCAGCGCGAGCCGCACCGGCGTGGCACCCCGGCTGCCGCCGAGGAACCAGACCATCGCCCCGACCGCGGCCGCCCCGAAGAAGGCGAACCAGACATAGCTGCTGAGGCTCGTGACGCCGAGGAAGGTGATGGCGGTGACGACGGCGGCGGACGCGCCCGCGTTGATGCCGAGCAGGCCCGGATCGGCGAGCGGGTTGCGGGTGAGCGCCTGCAGCACGGCCCCGGCGAGACCGAGGGCGGCGCCGGCGAGCAGCCCGAGGGCGGTGCGCGAGATCCGGTCGTCGACCACGACGTCGCCGTAGGTCCCGGAGGCCTCGAACAAGCCGTGCCAGACCTCTCCGATGGACAGCTGTTTCGCCCCGATCGCGATGCTCGCCAACGCGACGACCACCAGGATCAGGACAGAGACAAGCAGACCAACGGCTCGTATCGCCCGTCGGGTTGGGGGCGCGGACCCGGACTCCGCGCGCTGTTCGGGAGGACTGTCGACCAACACGCAGTTAGGTTAGCCTACCCTCCCATTCAGCCACGATCCCGCTGCACGAGGGTGCCCGGCCGCACTGCAGAACCGTACGACCGCTCCGGAGCCGGACGACGGCTCACAACCCCAGTCGGGCCAGCGCCTTCCCCCCGTCCAGCGCGCACGAGCCCTCCCCGGCCACGGTCCAGGCCGCCGCGCACAGCGCACGCAGCCCGTCCAAGGCCGCACCGCCACCGTCGAGTTCCAGCCGCTCAGCCCGGGCGACCGCCGCCCAGCCACCACACCGGAAGCCGTCCCCGTCGGCAACGACCTCCGGCTGCCCGGTGAGCAGCCCCCGCAGATCGGCATCCACATACGTCGGCCGGTGCTGCGGCGGCGCCGCCAGCAACTGCGCACCGTCGGTCACCCCGGTCAGCACGAGCAGCGAGTCGACCTCCCCGTTGAACGCGCCCTCGATGTCCGTGTCCAGCCGGTCCCCGACCACCAGCGGCCGCTCGGCGCCGGTCCGCAGGATCGTCTCGCGGTGCATGGGAGGCAACGGCTTGCCCGCCACCTGCGGCTCGGCGCCGGTGGCTATCCGTACGACCTCCACCGCGGCCCCGTTGCCCGGCCCGATCCCCCGCGCGCCGGGAATCGTCAGGTCGGTGTTGGACGCGAACCACGGCACCCCGCGCGCGACGGCGTACGAGGCCTCCGCGAACCGCCCCCAGGGCAGCTCGGGCCCGCCGTACCCCTGCACGACCGCCGCCGGATCGTCGTCCGCAGACTCCACCGGCTCCAGCCCGCGCTCGCGCAGGGCCACCCGCAGCCCCTCCCCACCGATCACCAGCACCCGGGCCCCCGCCGGCACCTGCTCACTGATCAGCCGCGCGACCGCCTGCGCCGAAGTGATGACGTCGTCCGCCCCGGTGGGTATCCCGAGCTCCGTCAGATGCACGGCCACGGCGTCAGGCGTCCGCAGGGCGTTGTTCGTGACGTACGCGAGATGCATCCCGCCCGCGCGGGCCACGGCGAGCGACTCGACGGCATGCGCGATCGCGTTGCCCCCCGCGTACACCACACCGTCGAGGTCGAGCAGCGCCGTGTCGTACGCCTCGCTCAGGGCCTGGCCACAGCCATCGGGCCTCGTCCTGACGCTCTGGCTCATTCCGCATCGCTCCTCGTTCGACGTCTTTCCCCGATCATCCCCCATGCCACTGACACCCGTACGATGCCTGGATGAACACAGCAGGTCACCCGGAAGCAACGGCGCGCCGAGGCCTCGAACTCACCCCGTTCCGAGGCCTTCGCTACGACCCCGACCGGGTCGGCAGCCTGGCGGCCGTGACGTCACCGCCGTACGACGTCGTGGTCCGCCCCGATGGCCTGCTCCATCTCGAGTCGGCCGACCCGCACAACATCGTCCGCCTGATCCTCCCCCAGGCCGACACCCCCAGCGCCCGCAACGAACAGGCGGCGAAGACCCTCCGCCGCTGGGTGTCCGAAGGCGTCCTGACCGCCGATCCGGAGCCCGGCCTCTACGTCTACGAACAGCACGACGGCAACGGCATGCTGCAACGCGGCATCATCGGCGCCCTGCGCGTCTCGGAACCGGCGGAGGGCCTGGTGCTGCCGCACGAGGACGTCATGCCGCACGTGGTCGCCGACCGCGCGGCCCTGATGCGTGCCACGTCCGCGAACCTCGAGCCCCTGCTCCTGACCTACCGCGGCAACGGCACGGCGGCCGATGCAACCGCCGTGATCGAGCGCACGACGGAACACCCGCCGCTCCTCTCGACCACCACGGAGGACGGCTTCAGCCACCGCCTGTGGTCGATCACCGACCCCACCGACCTGGCCCGCGTCCAGTCCGACCTGACCCGCCACCAGGCCCTGATCGCCGACGGCCACCACCGCTGGGCCACGTATCGCCGTCTACGCGCGGAGCACCCCTCACCCAGCGCCTGGGACTACGGCCTCGTCCTCCTGGTCGACACGGCCCGCTACCCCCTGCGCGTCCGCGCCATCCACCGCCTCCTGCACGACCTGCCCGTGCCGGACGCCCTGGCCGCCCTCGACGGCCTTTTCCGCGTACGCCGCCTCGAAGTCCCGCTGGCCCAGGCCCTGGAGACACTGGCCGACGCGGCCTGCGCCGGCAACGCCTACCTCCTCGCCGGAGACGGCGCCTTCCACCTCGTCGACCGACCGGACCCGGCCCTCCTCGCCCGTACGGTCCCCACCGAGCACCCCACCGCCTGGCGCACCCTGGACGCGACGGTCCTGCACGCCACACTCCTCGCCCACGTCTGGCACATCCCCGAGGACGACCCCGCCCGCATCGCCTACATCCACGACACCGCCGCCACCGTCAAAAAGGCGGAACGCGACGGCGGTACGGCCGTCCTGATGCACCCCGTCCGCGAGGACGTCGTCCGCGACCTCGCCCGCCAGGGCGTCACGATGCCCCGCAAGTCGACGTCCTTCGGCCCGAAGCCGGCCTCGGGCCTGGTCCTGCGCACCTTGGACCTCTGAACGCGAAAGGGGCGGGACCCCACCCTGGATCCCGCCCCTCACATCAAGCGATCAAGCGCCACTCACTCCTTGTGGCCCTCGTCGGCCACACCCTGAGCCTGCTGCTCGCTCCCGCTGTCGCCCTCGCTCTCGCCCTCGCTCTCGCTCTCGCTCTCGCTCTCGTCGAGGGCGTCGACGAAGTCGACACCGTCCAACTCGGCAAGCCGGTCGGAGGCGTCCGTGCTGCCGTCCTTGTCGGCCTCGACGGCCTTGGCGAACCACTCCCGCGCCTCACCCTGCCGCCCTGCGGCAAGCAGCGCGTCGGCGTACGCGTACCGCAGCCGCGCGGTCCACGGCTGTACGGCGTTGGAGGCCAGCTCGGGGCTCTGCAGCGTCACGATGGCCGCGTCCAGCTGCCCCAGGTCACGCCGGGCGCCGGCCGCGACGAGCCGCATCTCGACCTGCCCGGCCTTGTCCAGCTTCTGCACCTCGGGCGCCCCGGCCATGTCCAGCGCCTTCTCCGGCCGCCCGAGCCCACGCTCGCAGTCGGCCATCAGCGGCCACAGCTCCACGCTGCCGGTCATCCGCCGCGCGGCCCTGAACTCGGCGAGCGCCTCGGAGTACTTCTGGTTCGCGTACGCCGCGAACCCGCCCGCCTCTCGTACGGCAGCGACCCGCGACGCCAGCCGCAGGGCCACCTTGGAGTAGCCGTAAGCGCCCTCGGGGTCCTCGTCGATGAGCCGGGCGACCATCACCAGGTTCTTGGCGACGTCTTCCGCGAGCGTCTTCGGCAGGCTCTGCAGCTCCTGCTTGACGTCCTTGTCGATCTCGTCGCCCGTGACGTCCTCAGGAATCGGCAGCCGCTTGATCGGCTCGCGGTCCCGATCCCGCTCATCACGGAACCGGCCACCGCCACGCCGGTCATCCCGACGGTCGTCCCGCCCACGGAACCCTCCGGGACGCCCACCTCGGTCATCACGACGGGGCCCACGACCGCCACGGTCGTCACGCCCACGGAACCCACCACGGTCGCCTCGGCTGTCGTCCCGCCGGAAACCACCACGGTCATCGCCACGACGGTCATCCCGACGGTCGTCACGGCGGTCATCGCGCCGGAAGCCGCCCCGGTCGCCACCACGGTCATCGCCACGGCGATCGTCGCGGCGGAAGCCACGGTCCCGGTCATCACCGCGGAAACCACGGTCCCTTTCGTCGCGGCGGAAGCCACCACGGTCACCATCACGACGCTCGTCGCTACGGCGGTCACCGTCACGCCGGTCATCGCGCCGGCCGTAGCCGCCACCACGGCTGTCGTCCCGCCGGAAACCACCACGGTCATCGCCACGACGGTCGTCCCGGCGGTCATCCCGACGGTCGTCACGCCGGAAGCCACCCCGGTCGCCACCACGGTCATCACCACGGCGGTCGTCACGGCGGTCATCCCGACGATCGTCACGCCGGAAGCCACCACGCTCGTCGTCACGCCGGTAGGACGGGCGATCGCTGTCGCGGCGGAACCCCCGGTCCCGGTCGTCCCGACGCGGCCCACCGGAACGGTCGTCCCTACGGAACGACGGACGGGCACCACGATCGCCGTCACGCCGGTCATCTCGCCGATCATCGCGCCGGCCGTAGCCGCCACCACGACTGTCGTCACGCCGGAAACCACCACGGTCATCGCTACGACGGTCATCCCGACGGTCGTCACGGCGGTCATCACGCCGGAAGCCGCCCCGGTCGCCACCACGGTCGTCACCACGGCGATCGTCACGGCGGTCATCCCGACGCCCGTAACCACCACGGTCGTTGTCGCGACGGAAACCGCCACGGTCCCCTCGGTAACCGCCTCGGTCACCCCGGTCGCCGCGGTCACCACTGTCCCGTCGCCGCTGGTCGCGCTCCGGTCGGTCGTCGGGAGAGTTGGTGGACATCGGTGACTCCTGTCTTCGGTACTGCAAGCATTGTAAAAACAAAAGGACCCCTGGTCCCAGCTGAACGCTGGGACCAGGGGTCCTCCAAAGATTGTTCGGCGGCGTCCTACTCTCCCACAGGGTCCCCCCTGCAGTACCATCGGCGCTGTAAG
>NZ_BAAAZY010000038.1:0-21663 GCF_039537145.1 Streptomyces shaanxiensis | reverse complement strand
GATCGAACACCACCTGTTTCCCAGCATGCCCAGCCCCAACCTGCCCAAGGCCCGCACCATCGTGCGACGCCACTGCCAGGAACTGGGTCTGGACTACGTGGAGACCGGGCTGATCACCTCCTACCGGCTGGCCCTCGCAAGTCTCCATCAGGCCGGAGCACCACTCCGGCATGCCCGCGTCCCTGCCTAGAGACGTGCCGCAGCCATCAGGGGCGGCAGCCCGGGAACCCCGTGAACACGTGAGAACCACGGAGGGCTGTTTCCCCGGGCCAGGCACCCGTTGAGTGATATTTCAGCAGGTCAGGGCCCTACCGAGGGGAAACTCCCAAAGCGGGTTCGGCGGGTTCGGCGGGTTCGGCGGGTTCGAATCCTGCCGGACACATCGCGTTACCGCTCTGACCTGAGCCACGCTGTCGGAGATCATCTCCCGCCGAACGCGGCGCCTGACATCGTCGAGATGCGCCGTCGTGAGACGAACTCGTCGACGATGCACGGGAGTTTCTTCTGCGCCCTGCGTCAACGGCGAAGAGCCCGGGCCGCCTCACGCTCATGGCGCGGCCACACGGGTGGTTCTGCGCGGAGCGCCTACGCCCGCATTCGGTTTCGCAACGCCTTTTCCGTACAGGGAACTTGGGCCGGTCGCGGGGCCGACACCCTTGCCCGTTGGTCATACGATCCGGCGTGCCGACGAGCAGATATCGGATATCTGCGCATTAACCTCTCGTCACCTTATGACGTGGCGGATCGCGTACGCATACGCGTCCGCTTCAACGCTCGGAGAAGACATGCGCAAGCCTCGCAAGACCGCTGTCGTGGCCGTCCTCCTCAGCGCCCTCGGCTTCCTCGGCGCCGGCACCGCCTACGCCGACGGGCACGGACACGAACACGGGCAAAAGCACGGGCAGAAGCACGGACAGAAGCACGGAAAGAAGCACGGAAAGAAGCACGGACACGGGCACAAGCACCAAGGTAAAGAGAGCAAGAAGCAGGAGAGCCAGACGCTCCTCATCAGCCAGAGCACCACATGCAGCACGGTCGAGGAGAACATCGACGTGCAGGGCCAGTACGGGTTCCAGAACGGCCTGCAGGGCAACCGGTCCAACGGCACGGGCTCGCCCGGCTCGCAGACCACCAGCCTTGGCTCGAGCCAGGGCTGCAACAACACCGTCGTCCTCGGCAAGTAGCTCGCATGGGCCCCGGCGCCGGGACCCGGGGCCCCTATCTCCTGCCCCAAGGGACCGGTTGGCCGTTGGCCGTCTCACGGACCGCGCGGAACGGACCTCGGACTCCTCGTCCGGGGCCGTCTGCGTGAGCGGTGCGTCGTCGTCGGGCTCGGGCCCCGCTTCGGGCACGGTGTTCTCGGAGGGCTTCCTCGTTCGACGGTACTCCGTGGCACGCGGCGGCCGGGAAGCCCGCCGGTCGCACCCGAGGACTACGAGGTATGCCGGAGTAAAGTGAAAGATCCGGTCTGCTGATTTGTTCCCGACAACGAGGTCGCCATGCAGCCCATGGAAACACCCCCGGACGGGCACGCCGAGGTACGCGTCGTCGCCGCCTCCCCCGAGGTCGCCCGTCGCGTCGCGGAGGTTCTCCGCCGCTGCTTCGCCGCCACCGAGCAGCGCAGCTATCCCGCGGGCACTGAGGGAGGGACCTGCCTCCAGCTCACCGTGGACACCACCCGCCCGGCAGAACCGGCGCGGTCCTGGCTGGAGACCAGCCGCTCCTCGGAGGACGACCGCCGACGTAAGTGAGCCGACGTCCAGGAGGATCACCCGTATCGCGGTCAACCCCCGCCACCGGCCGATCCTCCCGCCCAGGAGCTTCGTCAACGACCATGTGATGAAGGTCGGTTGGTTCACCTCTGAGCCGGATCCCCACGCAGGCCGAGCAGTGCTTGACGGGTCCCGTCACACGGGATCGGCTGCGGCGGCCGCCATGAGCGGTTCCGCGGCCTCCTCGGTCGTATCCGGAGGCACGACCAGCAGGTCCCAGCGCCCCCGGCCGGGGGCGAGCAGGACGATCGTGTGCGGGGCGGACACCGCCACGGTCCTGTGCAGTCGTACGGCCTGGTCGAGGACGAGCATCCGGCCGGGCACCGCGGACCACGTCGCCCCGTGGACGGTGACGCTGGTGATGTGACCCCACGCGCGCGGCAATCCAGCGAGCAGCTGGGGGAGTTCGGCGAGCAGGTCGTACGAGCGGGGCCACCACGCTCCGTCGATGGGCCGGGGCATGCCGCCGTGGGGGGCCAGGCGCATGCGCAGGAGGGGGTGGGAGGGAAGCGGGGGTTGCAGTGCGGTGGTCATGAAGGCTCCTGTCGACTGCCGTGCCGTGCCGCGGAGGTGGGAGAGAGGGAGGCGTGTGGTCGGCGTCAGGCGCGACGGGCCACGACCCGCTCGGCAGTCGGCCAGCGCACGTCGTGCACCCAGCCGAGGCGTTCGAGGAGCCGGATGACGGCGGCGGAGGGGTCGAGCTGGCCGCGGTCGACGCCGTGGCGGGCGCTGGTGGGGTCGGCGTGGTGGAGGTTGTGCCAGCTCTCGCCGAACGAGAGCAGGGCGAGGGGCCACAGATTGGTGGCCCGGTCGTGGCGCCGGGTGCGGAACGGACGCTCACCGATCAGGTGACAGAGCGAGTTCACGCTCCAGGTGACGTGATGCAGCAGCGCGATGCGCACAAGTCCCGCCCACAGCAGGGCGGTTACGCCGTACAGCCACGTACCGCCGATGGCCCAGCCCACCGCGAACGGCAGGGCGAGCGTGAGGACACACAGCGCCGGGAAGGCGCGGGCGATCGCGCGGATGTCGCGGTCGGCGAGCAGGTCGGGGGCATAACGCTGCGGCGGCGTACGGTCGTTGCGGAACAGCCAGCCGACGTGTGCGTGCAGCAGCCCGCGCAACTGGCCGCGCAGATGCGTGCCGTAGCGGTACGGGGAGTGCGGGTCCCCCGGCCGGTCGGTGAACGCGTGGTGGCGGCGGTGGGTCGCGACCCAGCCGATGACGTCGCCCTGGAAACTCATCGACCCTGCCACCGCGAGCGCGATGCGCACGGGGCGGACGGCCCGGTAGCCGCCGTGGGTGAGGCCGCGGTGGAATCCGACCGTGACGCCGAGACCCGTGATCGTGTACAGGACGAGGGCGATCACGATGTCGGCGGGACTGATGAGCCTCCCCCACAGCAGCCAGCCGGCGAGGCCGATCGCCACGAACGGCAGGGCGACGATCATCGCCGTCACCGTGACGTACAGCCGCTCACCGCCCTCACGCGCGGGCGCCGGGCCGTCCGGCGGGAAGGGAGACGTCCCGTCGTAGCCCTGGGGCGACGGGGCGGGGTCCGACGGTGTGACCGTCGTGGACGTGCTCGGACCGTGTGGCATGCCTGGCTCCTCGGCCTGGATGCGGATGGCGCGGCCGGGGTCACGGGCTGCCCATGTGAGGGGAGGCGCGAGGACGGGGCCGGTTCGGACACCGGCATACGAAGAGCCCTCGCTTCCTCCACCGTACTCCCGCACGCTCCGGGACGAGGCGCGCCGGGTCGCGTGGCCACCACGTTGACACGGACGGTCGGCGGACGTTGACTGGCAGCACGGTGCAGGGCCATGCCACTCCGGAACACACGGCGAAGCATTCCGCCTTCCCGCCTCGCCCAGACCCCGCGGGAACTCATCCACCGGACAACAGTGAGGCTGGCCATGACCGTTTCGCGGACCGTCAGGAACAAGGCGCAGACGATGAAGGGCAGGATCACGGAAGAGCTCGGCCGGGTCACCCGCAACAGGCGACTGCAGCGCCGAGGCAGGGCTGACCGGGTTTCCGGCAGCCTCAAACAGGGCGTCGAGAAAGTCAGGGGCGCCCTCAGGCGGGACGGAAGCGGCCCTCGATGATGTACGACCAGACACGCGCCCAGCAGCCCGCGGGGCAGACCCGGGGTCCCGCGGAGCGCCGTACCCCGGGCCCGGAGCCGCTGCTCCCGTCGGACGAACGGGACAAGATCGTCCTGCGCCTCCGGCACGCCCTCAACACCTTCGCCGACGCCCCGCGCGAGGCGCTGGAAGAGGCCGAGAGCGCCTATGAC
The DNA here is from genome assembly GCF_039537145.1 of Streptomyces shaanxiensis. Lineage (NCBI taxonomy): Bacteria > Bacillati > Actinomycetota > Actinomycetes > Kitasatosporales > Streptomycetaceae > Streptomyces > Streptomyces shaanxiensis. The sequence goes on along the minus strand of NZ_BAAAZY010000038.1, from coordinate 17,592 downwards.
GAAGCCACCGCGCAGCTCGTGAGCGCCCTCGCGGAGCGGCGGCGTGTCCTGCACGCAGGGTGGCAGGACGGGGATCCCGGGACACAGTCCGACCGACTCCGGCTCGCGCTGAGGCAGTACCGGGAGATCACCCAGCGACTGCTCCACATCTAGGCGGCCACTTCTCCGCGCCGCGGCGGAGCGCGGAGTAGTGTGAACAGTACCGAGGGCATTTCGCACACCGGCTTCCACGCCGGGTCGTTCTTGGCGAAAGATGAAACCCGGGCCGCCGCGAAGGCGGCCCGGAGACGGGTCCGCATCATGTCGGCGACCTTGCTTCCACCCCTGCCGCACCCCGAGCCCGTCGCAGCCCCGGCCGCGCGTCTCGCCCTGAAGACCGACGGCACCTCCCGTGGACTCCTGGACGGTGCCTGGTGGCCCCGCTCCCGGGACCTGCTGAGCGAGCTGCCGGCACTGACCGAGGTGTTGGACCCCTTGTGGGGCCGCATCACGCGCGTCGCCGTCAACCCGGAGCACTGGCCGGTCATCCCCCGCAAGGTTCCCGTGGACGGCCACATCGTCAAGGTCGGCTGGTTCACCCCGGAAATCGACCCGCACAAGCTGCTGCTGCTCTCCTACGGCACCGGGCGCTGGGACCTGCTGGTCATCCCGCCCGAGACCGGCGCGGAGTCGGCGGCCCGGCTGATGGCTGCCGCGTCCGACTACGACGGCCCGCCGCTGACCGCGAGCGCGCTCATCGCCGCGGACGAGGCCCGGCACGGCGTCTCCGCGACCGACGAGCCACTGGACCCGGACGAGCCATGGGAGTACGAGGGCGGCGCCTCCGCCATGTCCGCGGCCGTTCCGGAACAGACCGGTCCGCCCGACCGGGCCGGCCGCCTGATCATCGGTCTGTGAGGTGGCCGCAATGAACACCTTCCTGACAGTCGTCGCCTTCATGGTTCTCATCGCGGCGGCGGCATACGTCATCCACCGGCTCAACATCCAGCACGCCGACAGAATCGCCGTGCGCCGGTACAGCGCCACCCGGCCCGGCCGCCTTGGCCACGGCACACCGCAGCCCCCGGTGGGATCGGACCGGTCCGAGTCGCCGACCACCGGCGAACGGCGGGACCACCGCGACGAGGGCCGCCGCCGCAGCCGTACCCCTCACCACAGGTGAGGCGACCCGGGCAGGCGAGCACTGATCACTCTGGCCGGTGAGCTGCACCACCCGTCCCCGCAGACCGCGCGAGGACTACGCTGCTGTGCAGACGTCCCAGACCCCGGCGGCACGCTGTTACTGAACACAGATGGCTGCCCGGTGCGGACTCCTCGTCTGTCACCAGGCGCATCCCTGGAGGGAACCGGGTGGGTCCTCCGGTCTGCTGCGCAGGCTGTCGGACCGGCCACTGCTCCGCCTCCGCCGAAAGTACGCCCCTGCCGGGAGCACGCCCACGGGGCCGGAACTCCGGCCCACGGTGCCGGCTGCCGGATGGCCCTGCGAACCGAGGCTTCATGCCCCTGCCACAGCTCACCGCCTACCGCCATGACCGAAGGAAACAGGCGCTGATCACCCTGTCCGGTGAGATCGACGTCGACCTCACACCCGTCGCCTGCTGCGACTGCAACGACACCCCGACCGCGCCCCGTCCAGCCCCGCCGCACCGGCCCGTCCCGCCTGCGCCTGTTCTCTCGGGCGATGTGCGATGACGGCCGAACCTGGGCGGGGACAGTCACGGAAGCCGGGGAACGGCGAGCCGCCCACCGGGGCTCCGGTGCGGTTACGTCGGCTGAGCCGTTGGCTGGTGGAGGGCCTGCGTGAGGATCTGGCGGGGCTGTACGCGGTGTCCCGCGCGACGCCGCCGGGTGATCCGTACCGCCGTCCCAGCCGCCAGAACTTCCTGAACCGCCTCACCGCGGACATGCGCCGACCGGAATTCGCCATGGTGATCGCCGAGACGGACAGCCTGATGGGCTGCGCCTACGGATCCCCGGTACGCGGCGACGGCTCCTGGTGGCTCGGCTTCGACGGAGCATTGCCGCGCGGCATCGAGCAACTCACCGTGTCCGGCAACGTCTTCGCGTTCGCCGACATTCTGATCCGGCCGCACCCGCGGGACCGGGAACTCGCCCGTCGTGTGCAGGAGCGGCTGCTGACCGACCATCAGGCATCGCTCGGTGCCACGCTGGTGGACCGGGCCGATCGCCAGGCCCTCGCTGCGCTCCGCTCCTCGGGGTGGCTGGACGTCGGAGAGCTCCGCAGGCCCACGGGAGCCCCCACGTTCCGCGTGCTGGTACTTCCCCTCGGGGAACGCACCACGGCGAGGCTGGAGGGACTTCTCACGATGCCTGGAGACGGTGGCCCCCGTGGGGCCTGACAGGCGGTCGACCCGCATTCGGATGCTGGTGGCCGAGCAGGCGGTCCGACGAGGTGCCCGGGTGAGTGTGGTGGACGTGTGCACCGCGGCCGTGGCCGCGCTGCCGGTCGGCGGGGCCGGGCTGTCGGCGATGTCGCGGACCGCGGCGAGCCATCCGTTGTGCAGCACCGACGACATCAGCGAGCGACTGGAAGAGCTCCAGCTCACGCTGGGCGAGGGGCCCTGCGTGGACGCCTTTGTACGCGGCTCGGCCGTCCTGACGTCCGATCTGCGCACCACTGAACTTCAGGACCACTGGGCGGTGTTCGCCGATGCGGCCCTGGAAGCCGGAGCCCGCGCGGTGTTCTCGCTCCCCCTGCAGAAGGGGGCGATCAGCCCGGGCGTTCTGGACCTGTACGCCAACATTCCGACCGTACTGGACACGGAGGACCTGGCCGACGCACTGGCGTTCGCCGATCTCGCGACGCTGCTCCTGCTCGACACGAGGATCGACGAGACGGGCGCGCCGACCGGCGGGCCGACGCCGGACCGCGGCTTCGAGGACCTGGGCGCCTACCGGGCGGAGATCGACCAGGCCAGCGGGATACTCACGGTTCAGCTCGGCGTCGGCATCGAAGAAGCCTTCGCCCGACTCCGCGCCCACGCCTATGCGCAGGGCCGCCGGCTCGCGGACGTGGCCGCCGACGTGGTGGCCCGACGGCTTCGTTTCTCCCCGGACGCGGAGCCGGACCAGGACGAGGAGGGAACCTGACGTATGGGTCCCGGCCGAGGAACGTGCCGTCCTTCCCGCCTCTTCCGGCAGGGACTAGTCTCAATCGAGGGTGCCTACGATGGACCAACAGCTTCTGGCCAAGACCTTCGTCGAGCTGGCCGACAATCTGGTCGCCGACTTCGACATCATCGATTTTCTGCGCCTGCTGACCGACCGCTGCGTCGGCATGCTCGATGCGAGCGCCGCCGGGGTGCTGCTCGCCGACCGGGACGGCAAACTCCGCGTCATGGCCGCCTCCGACGAACGGGTGCGCCTGCTGGAGCTCTTCCAGCTCCAGAACGACGAGGGCCCCTGCCTCGAGTGCTTCCGCACCGGCGTACCGGTGATCGTCCCCGATCTCGGCACGGCGACGGCCCGCTGGCCGCGCTTCTCGGTGGCGGCCCGGCGCAGCGGGTTCGGGGCGGTCCAGGCCCTGCCCATGCGTCTGCGGGACGAGATCGTCGGCGCCCTGAACCTCTTCCACACCTCCCCCGACCCCTTCGACCCGGCCGCCACACCCGTCGCCCAGGCCCTGGCCGACGTCGCCACCATCAGCCTGCTGCAACAACGCACCGCTGAGCGCAGCACGGTGCTCAACGAACAGCTGCAGACGGCGCTGAACAGCCGGGTACTGATCGAACAGGCCAAGGGGAAGCTCGCCGAACGCCAGGGCATCGACATGGAACAGGCGTTCACCGCGCTGCGCGGGTACGCCCGCGCCCACAACCGGCGCCTGGCCGATGTGGCCCGCGCCCTCATCGACAGCTCCGAACCCCTCACCGGTCTGGGGTCCTGACCACGCCCTTGCCGTGGCTCGCTACAGGTGACAGGGAACGGCCCACACCGCCCCGTGCCCGCAACCTCGGGCGGAGCGCCGCGTTGTCACCTCCGGTCCGCCGGATGGAGGCGCCTCAGTGCTCGGCGCAGCTCGGACTGCATCGGTTCGGGGAGCGACCGGCCCTTCGTCGTGGCGACCAGGGCCGCGGCCACGTCCCGGAGCTTGATGTTGCAGTGCTGCGACACCTCCACCAGCAGGTCCCAGGCCATGTCGCTGGAACACGGCGCCAGGGCCATCACCATGCCCCGCGCCTGGTCGATCACCGCATGACTGGCCAGCGCCTGCCTCAACTGCTCGTTTGTGACGCGTAGTTCGTGGACCTCGGCCAGCAACGCCGCGTCCTCCGCCGAAGGCGCAGCTCTCGACCACCGCTGTTCTCCACGGGGTGTAGTCACCTGGTGCATGGCCCGTACCTCACAGGGCGGTCAGCTCCGCTCTCGACGATCTCGACGTGTCCGGCCCTGGCAACAGCCGTACCGGAGCCCGTGGCCACCCGGCCACTTCACGGGTACCTGCGGCGTTCGCGGTCCCGCCGGTCCTCGCGCCGCCAACGCGCCCGGTTCTGACGGCTGTAACGACGGTCCCAGCGTTCCTGACGATTCCGGCGCTCCTGGTAGTCCCGGTAGTCCCCGAGATCGGAACTGCCGCTACGGCTCCGGCCTCCGCCGCGATCGCGGCCGTGGCGGGTGGCGGCGTAGACGAGCACAGCCGCGGCCACCCACCAGATGGGATCGAGGAAACCGAAGCCGAACAGGGCCGCGATGAGGATGAGGAGCAGGACGAGCACGGTGGGCCTCCCCGGGAGCTGGATACGGCGTCGATACCGGGGACTGGGGCCTCACCCCACAGCGTAGCCCTGTCCAAAGGTTGTGGATACCGTGCGAGGTCAGCGCGTCCCGCCCGGCACAGACGGCTGCTTGGCACCTGTCGGGAACTGCTGCGAGGGCTGGCGTGCGGCATGCACCGGGCGGGCGCCGCAAACCTACTCACGCCGTTTCAGCGCGTGTGCCATGCGCGGGAGTTCCTCGTACAGCAGTCGGCCGACCAGCGCACCGCCGAAGACGACGACACCCACGCCGACCAGCCAGGACTGGATGACCAGGACGGTTCCGACGGGGCCGTAGGTGACGGCGTTGGACGCGATCAACGGTGAGAAGACGAGCCGGGAGAAGATCCTCAGGCCGAGCAGCCCGCTCGCGGTGGCCACGGCGCCCGGCAGCAGGGCGCGCCAGCGGATCCGCCCGCCGAGCAGCAGGCGCTGGGACCACCACAGGAACAGCACGGCGCTCAGCAAGGCCACGGCCCCGCCCGCCAGGGGTTCGCGGCGCAGCGTGGTGGTGCCGGAGACGAAGAGGTATCCGGTGAGGATGCCGAGCCACACGACATGCCGCCATCTGGCCCACCAGCGGGCCGGGGGCAGGTCCCAGACCTTCTCGTAGCCGGTCTGCACCGCCGCCCCGAAGGTCAGACCGAACACGGCGAGGGCGGCGAGACCGAACGCGGTCGTGGTCCGAAGTGCCTGGCCGGGCCGGATGAACAACTGCTCGACCTGCCGCCCGGAGGCCCTCGACACGCCAAGCCCCTCCCCCAGCCACTGCGCGAACCCCCGCCCGTGCTCGGGATCGGCAGAGGAGACGATGATCAGCAGCGGCACCAGTGTGAGAAACCCCAGCGCGGCAAAGCCCAGCGAACGTGACCACAGCTCAATGTCCCTGCTCCGCCGCCATCCGCGCCCGACCGGCGAACGACTGATCACGTGGCGCAGTTGCCCGAACCAGGACGAACGGTCGGCGGCACCGGAAGGCTTCATCGGCATACCTGTCGACTACCACGGTCGATACGGTCACCGCGCGAGGGCGCGACGCAGAGATTCGCGGATAACCTGGAAGAACAGAGGGCTACCGGGCTCAGCGGGCTGCGACTGCCCGAGGGGGCGGCTCGTACCGGCCCGGATCAACGCCTCAGGAGGCAGGCCATGATCCATTCAGCCGATATCCGCGAGTGGCGCAACCACAGCGTCGTCGACCCGAAGGGCCGCAAGATCGGCGTGCTCGAAGCGGTCTACGTCGACACCACCACCGACGAACCGGCGATGGCCACGGTCCGCACCGGGCTCCCCACCCGCCACCACCTGGCCTTCGTACCCCTCGACGAGGCAACTCTCGGCCCTGACTACGTCAAGGTCTCCTACACCAAGACGCTGGTCAAGAAGGCGCCTTCGCTCGGCATGGACGACATCCTGCCCGCCGAGTCGGAGGAAGCGATCTTCCAGCACTACGACATGCCCTACCGGACGGGCGCACGCGGCGAGCGGCAACTCGCGCGCCGCTGATCGCCCGCGCTCAGCCCCCGATGGAGGCGTACGGGTCATGGCCCTCTTGCTGTTTCTCCTTCTGGTCGCCGTTGTGCTGGGCATCATCGGAGTGGCCGCGGAAGGGTTGGGCCACCTGCTGATCATCGGCATCGTGATCCTGGTGGCCGCGCTGGGCCTCATCGCCGTCCGCTGGTCCCAGCGCGCCGGTCACCGCCCCATCCGATGACGAACGACACCCTGCACTCCGTGGACGCCCAGCCGTCGGGAGGCCGGGGCGGGGGCGGAGCCGGATGTCCGTCCCCTTTTCCCGGTCAGGCCAGTCCGAACCTCTCGGCGTGCACCTGTCGCGCCGGGACCCGCAGGTCTCGCAGGCCGGACAGCGCGGCCGCGGTCATGGCGGGCGGGCCGCAGACGTACACGTCGCGTTCGGTGACGTCGGGGACCAGCCGGTGCAGGTTGTCCGGGCCGAACGGCGGGGCGCCGCCCTCGGCGGTCCTGCCGGTGAGCAGGTGCAGGCGCCCGCCCCGGAGGGCGACCAGGTGGCGCACCTCGTTCAGCAGCACGGCGTCGGCCTCGCTGCGAACGCGGTACAGCACGACGACGTCACCGGTCGCCTGCTCCTCCAGCATCGCCCGCACGGGCGTGATCCCCACGCCGCCGGCGATCAGCAGGACGCCGGGCCGGGTCCGGTGCAGCGAGGTGAACGCCCCGTACGGCCCCTCGACGAAGGCCCGGCTGCCGACGGGGACGTCCCGCAGGCCGGCGCTGGCGCTGCCGGCCGCCTTCGCCGTGAGGCGCAGGCCCTGACCGCCCGGCGCCGACGACAGCGAGAAGGGGTTGGCCAGCCACCAGTGGTTGTGCCCGGGGAACCGCCAGATGCAGAACTGGCCCGCGCGGGCGGGGAGTTTGTCGAGGTGTCGGCCGGTGACGTACACGGAGACCACGTTGTCCGACTCCGGCACCACGGCCGCCACACGGAACTGGTGGTAGGCGTTGCGCCACAGCGGCATGACGAGCCGCCCGGTCAGCAGGGCGCCGAAGGCGAACAGCCACAGGATCCACCAGTAGGCCGTGGCGAACGCGGAGGACGTGAAGGTCGTGGTCTCCTGCAGCTGGTGGACGAACGCCAGGCCCAGGGCCACGTAGAGCAGCAGGTGCAGTCCGTGCCAGACCTCGTACCGCAGCCGCCGCCGCAGGGATCGGGTGGAGGTCACGGCGACCACGAGGACGACGGCCGCGGCGAGCATGCCCAGCAGGGAGGCCGGCACCCCGCTCAGGGCGACGAACGTCTTCCCCATGGACGCGTCGTCGAGCGTCGCGTAGCCGAGCACCACCAGCGTGGCGTGGGTGAGGACGGTCCACAGCAGGGAGAAGCCGACCCAGCGGTGCCACACCGTGAGCCGGTCCATCCCGATACGGCGGTCCAGCCACGGCAGCCGGGCCACCAGCAGCAGTTGGAACAGCATCAGCAGGGCCGCGTGCAGTCCGAAGAACTTCGCGACCGTGAGCACCCCGTTCTTGCCCGAACCGGCGCTGAGGAACAGCGCCTCGACGATCACCACGTTGACGATGACGAACGTCCACATCGCCCAGCGCGCCGCATCCACCGGAAGCACGGTGCCGCTGCGCACCGTGTTGCTCGTAGCCGCCATGGTTGCCTCTCATCCCCCGTGGCCGCAGTACTCGCGGCCGTATGCCCAAACCCCATGAAGACCGAGGGAATCGGTCGAATGCGCACCTCGATCGGGTAAGAATACGGCGAGTTGGCCCGATCCGTTCATGCCGGAACCGTCGAATCTGACGGCGTTCGGTGCGTTCGGCGGCGTGGCGCTCCGAGGTGCCGAACAGTCGATGTGGACGGCCGTAGGGAGCGGGGCCCCCGCGGGCGCATACTGGAGGCAATGACAAAGCCTGCCGCACCGAAGCGTCATCTGCCCACCAGCCCCTTCAAGGCGCCGGTCACAGCGCCCCTCAAGCACTTCGCCGTGGGCGACAAGGTCACCCACGACATGTACGGTCTCGGCCGGGTCATCGGCATCGAGGCCGGGATCGCGGCTCTCGTGGATTTCGGCTCGACGCAAGAGCGCATCCTGAGCCCGTACGCCAAGATGACCAAGCTGTAGCACCGCGCTGTACCCAGTCATGGCCTGCCAGGCCCTCGGCGCCTGGCACGAACGGGAGACCTCTCATCGACCTGACCTCGCAGTTCTCTGCCCCGGAAGGGGCACACAACTGTCCCGCCACAGCATTGCCGCGTCCGGCGACAAACCCCTTCCAGGCCCCGGACTTCGGGGAGGACGAGACCTTCGCGTTCGAGGACGCGCCGGACGGGGTCGCCGCCGCGTCGAGGTGACAACGAGACACCCCTCGGAGTGATCTCCGGGGGGTGTTCCCCTGTGCGTGACGCGGATCGGAGAACCCGCTGTGGCGGACGACGAGTTCACCCGGGCGCTCGAAGCGGTCCTGCACGACGTGCGGGCGCAGTGTGCCGTACGACCGCGTCTGCGTGAGGACGAGGAGGACGGGCTCATTCTCCACGCGCCCGACGGCAGCGGGCTGGGCCTGACGGTCCCGCCGCCGGGCGTCACCCCCGCCGAGCGGCTGGCGAGCCTCGCGGAGCAGGTGCAGGAGTGGGCGGTGGAGGCGCTGTGGTCCGAGGGTGCGTCGGCGGTCTGGCCGCACTGTCCGGACCATCCGGACACGCATCCCCTGGAGGCCGGGGTCGTCGAGGGCACCGCGGTGTGGGCGTGCCCGAAGAGCGGGTCGGTGTTCGCGCGGGTCGGTGGGCTGGAGGGTGACGCTCGGCCGCGGCGACGCGGGGCTCGGGCGCGACGACGGTGATCTTCCCCTCCGGCGGCAGCGCGGGCGAGGACGTCGGGCCGCGCCCGCGGCGTCCCACCCGTATCGCCGACGGGCGCACACTGGAAACACAGGGGCATGTCTCGTGAGCCGGACGTGGAGGTGGGCCATGAGCACCCTCGAAGAACACGTGGATGTCGGAGTCCCGATCGACAGGGCCTGGGACGGCCTGCACCGGGTGGAGAACTATCCCCGCTTCCTGGCGGGCGTGCGCGAGGCCCGTACGGAGGCGGGCGGACGGGCCCGGCTGGATGTCGAGACGGGCGGGCTGGCTCGGGAGTTCGAGGCCGAGGTGTCGGACCGGGCGGGGGAACGCGTGCTGGAGTGGCGCACGACGGGTGATCCCCGGCTGGCGGGTTCCTTCTCGCTGCTGGCCATCGACCAGGGCCACACCCGGGTCCAGGCACGCGTCGAGTACGACCCGGGCACGGTCCGGGAGACCTTCGGCGGGCCCAAGGGGTTCGCCCAGGCGAACGCGATCGAGCGGCTCGTACGCGGTGATCTGGAGCAGTTCAAGGAGTACGTCGAACAAGGGCGGTGAGGGAACGCCGCCCCTGCCGGGCCGGGCCGAGCCGGTGAGCGCGCCGTGCGGCTCAGGGCTTGCGGCCCACCCCGCAGTACGCGTCGACCGCCGCCGTCGCGGGATCCGCCGGGCCGAGGGCGTCGGGGCGCCACTCGGGTACCTGGACGATGCCCGGATCCACCAGGTCGAGCCCGTCGAAGAAGGCGGCGATCTCGCCGATGCTGCGGACGTGGTACGGCACGGCGCCGCTCGCGTTGTACGCCTCCGACGCGGCGATCATGCCCTCGCTCGTGGCGGTGCTGTCGCTGATCACGAGGTGGCTGCCCGAGGGGAGGCCGGCCAGGAGGCGGCGTACCAGGTCGCAGGCCTGATCGTGGTCGGCGACGTGGCCAAGCGTGTTGAGGATCATCAGGGCGACCGGGCGGGAGAGGTCGAGCGTGCCCGCGGCGGCCTCCAGGACGGCCTCGGGGTCGTACAGGTCGGCGTCCAGATACGTCGTCATGCCCTCGGGGGTGCTGGTGAGCAGCGCGCTCGCGTGGGTCAGCACGACGGGGTCGTTGTCGACGTACACGATCCGCGCGTCGGGCGCGACGCGCTGGGCCACCTGGTGCGTGTTGTCGGCGGTGGGCAGACCGGTGCCGATGTCCAGGAACTGCCGTACGCCCGCCTCGCCGGCCAGATGGCGTACGGCGCGGCCCAAGAACTGGCGGCTGGTGACGGCCACGTCGATGAGGCCGGGGAAGATCTCCTTGATCTCGTCGCCGATCCGCCGGTCGACCTCGTAGTGGTCCTTTCCGCCGACGAAGTAGTTCCAGAAGCGGGCCGAGTGCGGCGTGGAGGTGTCGATCCGGGCCGGCGTCCGAGCGGCGGCGCTGATGGGGGTGTCGGGGTCGGGCACGGTGGGGCCTCCTGGGGGTGGGCGACGGTGATCAAATCAGCAACCAACCTAGGCCAACTTCCGCTGCATATGCAGGAGTTGACGGAGTTGACGCCTCATTCTCGCGACGACCGGGCCGCCAAGTCGGTGGGAACGACTCCCCTCTTGGCCGACCGGGAAGGACGCTCCAAGCCCGCCAGCACCAGCGTCACCGCGACCGACGCGGCCGCCATCGCCGTCATCCCGGTTGCCGGAGACGTCAGTTGGGCCACCGTGCCCGCGAGGGCCGCGCTCACGCCCTGCATCGTGAGCATCCCGGCGGAGCGCAACCCGAAGGCATGGCCGGCCATGTCGTCGGGCGTGAGGGACATCAGACGCTCCATCTGGACCAGGCTCGCGGCGAAACCGGCGTTGGAGAGGCACACGGCCACGCCCGCCACGACCACCCCCGGCCGCAGCACGAAGAGCAGATACGGCGTCGCCAGCAGCAGAAGCAGCGGGGTGGCCAGCCGGGGGCGCAGGGCGGGCGGTACGAAACGGCCCACGATCACGTCGCCGACGAACATGCCCAGCGCCCCGCACGCGAACAGCGCGCCGGCGGCCTCCGGGGCGTAGGAGACGTACAGGGAATCGCAGCCGACGACGAGGCCGTTGGGGATCCACAGGCCCAGGTAGGTGAGGCGGCGCGGGCGCGAGGACCACAGGAAGGCGTTCGTGCGCCAGGTCGCCGCCACCGAGAGGCGGCCCGAGGCGCGGGGCGGGCGGGCGGTCAGGCCCAGCCGGTAGCCCAGCGCGGACAGGGCGTACAGCGCTGCCGCGAGGAGCAGACAGGTGCGCGGGGACAGGAGTGCCAGGAGGGCACCGCCGGTCGCGAAACCGATGACCTGCATCAGCCCCGAGGCCATGTTGAACACCGAACGCCCCAGCACGAAACCGTCCTTGGGGAGGATCTCGTTCAGCAGCCCCCCGGTCACTCCCCCGCCCAGCGTCGCGATCAGGCCCTGCACGAGCAGGACGCCGAAGACCGCCCAGATCGGCAGCCCGGGCAGGGCCAGCACCGCCGTGACGGCCGCGAAGGCGAGCCCCATCCCGGCCAGCGCCGAACGAGGGGGCAGCCGGTCGGCGCCCGAGAGCAGGAAGGTCGCGCCCAGCACCTGCGCCAGCTGCGGCCCGAACATGCTCATCGCCGACAGCAGCGGCGAGTCGGTGGCCCGGTAGACGTGGGTGGCGAGCGCCAGACCGCCGATCGTCATGGCCGCGTTGTAGGCGGCGTAGGAGAGGAAGAACGGGGTGAACTCCGGGGTGCGGAACAGGTCGCGGTAGCTGCGCATGCACGGGAGTCTCGGAGCGGCCGGGAGGAGATCGTTATTGTTTCGCCCGTCGGCGAAACTGCGGGGGTGGTCATGGGCTGGTGGCAGCTCAACGCCGACACCCTCGTCCGCAGCCGGTTCATCGTCTGCCCGTTCACCGAGACCTTCGCGAGCCTGCGGCTGCTGCACGCGGGCACCGGAGCCCATCCGGGCGAGGAGACCTGGCTCCGCGCCCACCTGCCCGGCTACCGCGCGCTCCTCGCGGCCGACCCGGCGACCGCGCAGCTCGTGCGCGCCGGAATGGGCACGTCCTGGATCGCCGACTTCCTCGCGCCCCTGCCCCGCGACGGGACACCCCTCGAACAGACGCTGGCCCAGATCGGGGCGACCGACCCCGCCGAGGCACGGGCCGACCTCCGCGTCTCCCTGCGCGGCCCGCTCCCGGCCGCCCTGGAGCGTGACGACCTCCCGGAGCGGGCGGCCGCGCTCCTCGCCTACGTCTGGACGCAGACCGTACGGCCGTACTGGGACCGTCGGCGGCGGATCCTGGAGGCGGACGTGGTCGCCCGGACCGCGCAGGTGAGCCGGGGCGGCTGGGCGGCCGTACTGGACTCCCTGACGCCGGGGCAGACGCGCTGGCTCGGCGACAACCGGCTCCAGGTGAACCTGCACGAGCGGCCGCCCCGCGAGATCTCCGGCGCCGAACTCGTCTTCGTCCCGGTCACCGCGGGGCGCGGCTGGGCGACCTGGGAGGAGCCGAGGCGGTACGCCGTCGTCTACGGCTGCTCCGGCGCCCTCGCCGACCCCGGCGCCCGCAGCGTGCCCGCGAGCCTGGGCGCACTGCTCGGCACCGCGCGGGCCGGAGTGCTCATCCTCCTCGACTCCCCCATGAGCACCAGCCACCTGGTCGCCGTGACCGGCCAGGCCCTCGGCTCGGTCGGCCGGCATCTGCGCGTCCTGCTGGACGCGGGGCTGGTGGAGCGGCGGCGGGCGGGGCGGTCGGTGCTGTACGAGCGGACGGCGGCGGGGGCCGTACTCGTCGAGGCCTCACGTCGGCCCGACACTTACCGGAGTTAGCATCCGCTTATGACGACCACTGACAGCAACTCCCCCCTCTCCGTCGAGATCGGCTCCCTCCAGGGCGGCGCCGCCGACCTCTCCCAGTACGCGGGCAAGGCCGTGCTCATCGTGAACGTGGCTTCCAAGTGCGGCCTGACCCCGCAGTACACCGGCCTGGAGAAGCTCCAGGAGCAGTACGCGGAGCGCGGCTTCACCGTGCTCGGCGTGCCCTGCAACCAGTTCCTCGGCCAGGAGCCCGGCAGCGCCGAGGAGATCGCCGAGTTCTGCTCGGCGACGTACGGCGTGAGCTTCCCGCTGACCGAGAAGGTCGAGGTGAACGGGGAGGGCCGGCACCCGCTCTACGAGCGCCTGGTCGGGTTCGCCGACGGCGAGGGGCACAGCGGTGACATCCGCTGGAACTTCGAGAAGTTCCTCATCGGCCGCGACGGCGAGGTCGTCGCCCGCTTCTCGCCGCAGACCGAGCCGGAGTCGGCGGAGCTCGTCTCGGCGGTGGAGGGCGCGCTCGCCTGACCGGCGTTGACCTTGCCCCAGGGGCAGGGTCGAACCTCCTTCGCACCGGGCGGAAGAGCCGCCCGGTGACGGAGGATGACGTCGTGGACGACGAACTGCTCACCATCGGCTCGTTCGCCGCACGGGCCAGGCTCTCGGCCAAGGCACTGCGGCTGTACGACCGCCTGGGGCTGCTGTCCCCGGCGCACGTCGACGAGCTCAGCGGCTACCGCTACTACCGCACCGACCAGATCGAACGCGCCCGCCTCGTGGCACTCCTGCGCCAGCTGGACATGCCGCTCGCCCGGGTCGCCGAGGTCGTCGAGGCACCGGACGGGGCCGCGGCCGCCGATCGGCTCGCCGCGTACTGGGCGGACGTCGAGGCGCGGGTGGCGGGGCAGCGGACGCTCGCCGAGTACCTCCGTGGACGACTGTCGGGGAGGAGCTCCGAGATGAACGGGAAGTTCGTGGTCGAGACGGTGGACGTGCCCGAGCAGGTACTGATCACCGAGACCCGGCATGTGCTGGCGGGCGAGCTGCCCGCGTGGATCGGCGCCTCGCTGGGACGCCTGGAGGAGGCGGCGAAGGAGTGCGGCGGCATCGTGGCGGCGCCGTTCGTCGTGTACCACGCCGAGGTGTCGATGGAGAGCGACGGACCGGCCGAGTCGTGCGTGCCGGTGGCCGACGAGGCGGCGGCCCGGGCCTGGGTCGAGAAGCAGGGCCGTGCGCGGAACACGAAGGTCCGCGTGGAGTCGGCCCAGCGCCTCGCCTACACCCGCATCACCAAGGCTCAGGTGGCCCATCCGCAGATCCTGGCCGCCTTCGAGGCGGTCGAGGAGTGGATCCCGGAGCAGGGGCTGTGGCAGGCCGGCCCGTGCCGGGAGGTCTACTTCGCGGACTGGGACGCGGCAGGGGCCGAGGATCCCGTGTGTGATGTGGCGTTCCCGGTGAAGTGACCGGGACGGGCTGCGCCGGGGACCGGAGCCCGTGTCACCCCTGGCGCAGCTCCTCCGGGCACGGCGTCCCCCGCGGCACCCCGTACGGCGCCGCCAGTCGGTAGGTCCCCGCCTTCGGGGCCACCAGCATCGTCCACTGGTCGCCGAAGGAGTCCTCCTCCGTCTCCATCAGACAGCCGTTGACGTTGTCGTACGTGTTCGGCTCGTCGTCGGGACGGTTCTTGGACGCCTCCGTCTCCTGCGGCGGGTCGAGCTTCTTGCCCTCGGCGTCGACGATGCTCAGCCACGGCGAGTAGGGAATGCGGATGAGGACGCGGCCCGGCTTGCTCACCCGCATCGTCATCTCACCCTGCTCGGCCCGCTCCACGACCGCGTTCGGCTCGGCGAGCGGCGCCGGAACGGTCACCTTGAACAGCTGCCAGTTGGCGTCGCCCCACACCTGCTTCAGATACGGCATCCCGCGCTGCAGCAGCTCCCGCTCGCGCTCGGCGCCCGTGGGGTCCGGCTCGTCCTTGGGCAGGACCACGAAGTGCACGGCCCAGCGCTTGAGCCACTCGTGATAGTTCGCGGAGTTCAGCGTGTCGTCGTAGAAGAGCGGGTTGCGCTCCATGTCGGCCTGACGGTTCCAGCCGCGGGCCAGATTGAAGTACGGCGCGAGCGCGGAGGCCTCCCGGTGGGAGCGGGCGGGCACGACCTCCACCCGGCCCTTCTCGGCGCCGACCTCCTGGAGCTCGTTGACCAGCGGCGCCAGCTCGCGCGCCCAGGAGGCCTCCGGGGCGGCGTGGACGATGTCGTCGACCGTCTTGTAGCCGATCCACCCGGCGAAGGTGACCAGCGCCAGCACACCCGTGTACCACTTGCGCGAACGCGGCACCGTGAACGGCAGCGCCGCCACCAGCATCGTCCCGCCGAACAGCATCGCGAGCCGGGTGATGTTCGAGCCGATCTGCGAGCTGACCAGCCAGACGAGGATGACCGCGAGGCCGTAGACCGCCGACACCAGCCGGACCGTCTTCCACTCCTTGGGGACGATCAGGAACGTCACGACCGAGAGCAGCAGCGGCAGGAGCACCGAGCCGATCACCATCGGCTGGGTGCCGGAGAAGGGGAACAGCCACGCGGACACGGCGACGACGGCGGTCGGCGCCAGGCCCAGCGCCCACGCGCCCGGCCGTCGCTTCTGCAGGAACAGCGCGACCGCCACGAAGCCCACGAACAGCCCCGCCACCGGCGACGACATGGTGGCGAGCGCGGCCAGCGGCGCCGCACACAGCGCCTTCGCCCAGCGCTTGTAGCGCCAGCGGTACGGCCAGCAGAACACGACGGCGACCGCGCCCAGCGCGAACAGCGTGCCCAGCGCGAAGGTCACCCGCCCGGAGATCGCGTTGGCGATCAGCCCGAACACCCCGGCGAGCGCCGCCCACAGCGGATTGCGCACCGAACGGCTGCGCAGGAGCACCAGCGTCAGCAGGCCCGCGGAGATCGTCCCCGCGATCATCATCGTCGTACGGACGCCGAGGACCGACATCAGATACGGCGAGACGACGCTGTACGACACCGGGTGCATCCCGCCGTACCAGGCGAGGTTGTACGCCGAGTCGGGATGCCGGCCGACGAACTCGGCCCAGGCGTCCTGTGCCGCGAGATCGCCGCCGCTGCTTGCGAACGTGAAGAACCAGATGATGTGGAGGAGTCCGGCCAGGGCCGTGATCGACAGGACCGGATGCCTCAGCAGGCGCTCACGCAGCGCGAGGACGGCGGCCGTCAGACGGGACGGCGGTCTGTTCTCCGGACGGCTCCCACCGTCTCCCTGGCGTGGCGCGGGCACGCGTATTCGCGCACCGGCTCCCCGTCCCGGATCGGCGTCGTCTGCGCGTGTCGGCTCCGCAGTGGCCACCTTTGAGGCACTCCCCGTACTGTCCCGTCTTCTGTTCTGGCCGCGTCCCGTTTCCCGCGTGTTGTCGGCCCTGTCCCCGGGGATTTCGCGGCCGTGCCTCGTCAGCGACGACCTGCCCGTTTCGTGACGCTAGCACGCAGCCCGGCGACGGGGCGCGTCGGCGGGCTGCGTGCGGGGTGCGGTTCGGCTGCCGGTGGGTCAGGCGAGGCGGGTCAGCTTGTCCGTGAAGCCCGGTTCGGCGAGGTCCTTCTGCAGGGCCACCGGAACCTTGACCGCGCCGCTCGTTCCGTCACCGACGGTGAGCGTGCCCACCTTGGTGCCGGCCTTCGCGGTGTGCGGGACGTCGTCGGCGTCGAAGGAGAGCTTGACCTCGAGGCCGGCCCAGCCGACGGCGGTGACGTCCTTGGTGAGGACGACCGGGGTGCGGCCGCCGAGGCCGTCGTCGACGTATCCGACGACGTCGCCCTTCTTGAGGATCTTCGCCGAGGTCATGGCGTCCTGCGCGGCGATCATCGCGGTCCGGCTGACGTTGTTGACGGTGTCGATGATCGGCGCCGTGTGCTGGCCGAGGATCGCGCCCACGACGATGACCGTCTCGCCGCCGACCTCCTTGGTGGCGGCGAAGAGCAGGTTGCCGCCGGCCTTGGAGGTGGTGCCGGTCTTGATGCCGATGGCGCCGTCGTAGGGCACGAGGGCGTTCCAGTTGCGCCACTTCTGGCCGGTGGGGTCGATCCACTCGGGCAGCTTGGTGATGTCCACCAGCGCCTGCATCTTCACCAGCTCGTTGCCCAGCTTCACCTGGTCCTCGGCGGTGGAGACGGTGCTCTCCTTCAGTCCCGAGGCGTCGGTGTACGTGGTGTTGGTCATGCCGAGGTCCTCGGCGGTGGCGTTCATCTTCTCGATGAACGCCTTCTCGGTACCGGCGTCCCAACGGGCCAGCAGGCGGGCGATGTTGTTCGCGGACGGAATCATGATGGCCGCGATCGCGTCGTGCAGGGTGAGGGTGTCGCCCTTCTTGACGGTGTTGAGGGTGGACTCGCCGTCCTGGTCGTAGCCGCCCTCCTTCTCCGCCAGGGCGTCGACCTCGATCTTCTCGCCGTCCTCGCCCGGCTTCAGCGGGTGGTCCTTGAGGACGACGTACGCGGTCATGGCCTTGGCGACGGAGCCGATCGCGACCGGGGTCTGCTTGCCGAAGTTCCCCATCGTGCCGATGCCGTTGACGTCCATCCAGCCCTGGCCCTCACCGGGCCAGGGGAGGGACGCCTTGCTGCCGTCGAAGGAGTACGACTCCTCGGCGGTGAGGGCGAGGGTGGGGGTGGGCAGGGGGCGTACGGCCTG
>NZ_BAAAZY010000037.1:0-80993 GCF_039537145.1 Streptomyces shaanxiensis | reverse complement strand
GGTGTTGGCGAAGCCGGGGTAGGCGCTGAGGGCGGCGGTGAGGCCGCTGTACGTGTAGAACGAGTTCCGGTTCGGGAACATCTGGTTGAACTGCGCCTCGCTGACGACGAAGCCGGCGGCGGACGCGCTCGGGGCCGGCTGGAGCACCAGAGCGGCGCCGGCCAGGGCGAGTGAGGACAGGACTGCTGCTATACGGCGCCTCGACACAGAGGACCAACTCCTTTGCGGAGCACGGCCGCACCCGGACAAGGGCAGGACGAAGCGGAGCCTTGTGCGCACGCGCCGACAAGGTCGGCCACGGCGTGGGGGCGGCCGTGGTGGGGGGTGTGGAGACACACTCAACCGCGTTGGTCTGTACCAGTCAAGAGTTTGGTCTGTACCAATTGAGGGTGCAGGCCGGTCAACCCGCCTGATGAGTCCCGGAGTTGAGGAGGCGCCGGATCACCGCCCCGCCCGGCTCGCGTACGCGCGGACGTCGGCGTCGGGGTCGTCGACCGCGGCGGCGAGTGCCGTACGGGCGTCGTCGCGTGCGGTGTGGCGCAGCAGAGCGAGTACCGCGGCCTTGCGCACATCGGCGTTCGTGTCGCGCAGCACCCCGCTGAGAGCAGGCACTCCCTGGTCCGGTGCCGCCCCGCCCAGTGCGGTCGCGGCTCCCGCGCGGACCTGCCAGGCAGGATCCGTGAGCGCCGCCGACGCGGTGGCGAGGAGTCCGTCGGGGACGCCGAGGACGCCCAGGGCTTCCAGCGCCGCCGCGCGTACCAGGACGTCGGGATCGCCGGTCAGACGGTGCAGGGCGGCCGGGGTGCCGGCGTCCCGGTCGACATGCGGGGCCACGGCGGCGAACCCGCGCGCCACGGCGACCCGGACCTCGCGCGCCGCGTCGCCGGCCGCCTCGGACAGGGCCTCGACGGCGTCCACCGAGACCAGGGCGCGTACGGCGGCCAACCGCACCTCGATGTCCACGTCGGCCAGGAGCCCGGCGAACAGTTCGGCGTCCCCGAGGCGCAGGGCGCGCAGCAGGTCCAGTGCCGCGGCGCGGGCCGTCGGATCCGCCCCCGCCAGCGCGGCCACCAGCGGGGCGCGCAACTCGGGCTCCGCCGTGAGCACTTCGGCCAGCTCGCGCAGCGAGGCGGCGGCCGCGGCGCTCACCCGGCCGTTGCCGTCGGTCAGGGCGGTGGCCAGTGCGGGGCCCGCGCCGGGTGGCACCGTCTCGGTCAGTGCCTTGACGGCGGCGAGACGTACGGCGGCGTCCGCGTCCTTCAAATAGGGCTCCAGGGCCGGGAGATCGGGTTCCTCCTCCGTGAGCGCGACGACTTCGAGGAGCCGTTCCCGGGTGGACTCCGAGGTTCCGTGCGTCGGGCCGGTGGGGTCGGCCGCGCCGCCCGTCTCCGGGGTGAGCGCTGCGGGCGGTGCCTCGCGGTGCCCCGCCGTGGCCGTCTCCAGCGGCTGCACCTCGCCCAGGTGGCGGGCGGGGCCGCCGGTGGGGGTGAACTCGTCGACGGGGACGAGGTAGGGCTCGACGGGACGCGCCGTGAACTCCATCGCTCCGGTCGGGCTCTTGCGCAGGTCGAGGTGGTGCAGCCAGGCCGTGTCGTCCCGCCGGGGGTGGTCGATGCGCTCGTGGTAGAGGCCCCAGCGGGACTCGGTGCGGGCGAGGGAGGACCGGGCCGCCATCTCCGCGCAGTCGCGGATGAAGGAGACCTCGGCGCAGCGCATCAGCTCGTGCGGCGTCCGCGCCCCCATCTCGGCGATCTCGTCCCGCATCCGCTCGAAGTGCTCCAGCGCCAGGGAGAGCCGGGCGCCGCTCTTGGGCGGGGCGACGTAGTCGTTGACGAACCGGCGCAGCTTGTACTCGACCTGGGGCTGGGCCGGGCCGTCGGGGTTGCGCAGCGGCCGGTAGATCAGCTCGTGGGCCTCGGCGAGCTGGTCCTGCGGCAACTCGCCCTGGTACGCCGTGTACCGGGCGGCGTCCTCGCCCGCCAGATCACCGAAGACGAACGCCCCGATCATGTAGTTGTGGGGCACGCAGGCCAGGTCACCGGCCGCGTACAGGCCGGGCACGGTGGTACGGGCGTGCTCGTCGACCCGCACACCCGAGGCGGAGTGGCCGCCGCACAGACCGATCTCGGAGATGTGCATCTCCACGTCATGGGTGCGGTAGTCGTGACCGCGTCCGGAGTGGAAGGTGCCGCGTGTGGGCCGCTCGGTGGAGTGCAGGATCGACTCCAGGGCCGAGATGGACTCCTCCGGCAGATGGCTGAGCTTGAGGTAGACCGGCCCGCGGTCGGAGGCGACCTCGGCGGCGAACTCCGCCATCATCTGCCCGGACCAGTAGTCGGAGTCGACGAACCGCTGCCCGTGCCGGTTGACCTGGTAGCCGCCGAACGGGTTGGCGACGTAGGCGCAGGCCGGGCCGTTGTAGTCCTTGATGAGCGGGTTGATCTGGAAGCACTCGATGCCGGTGAGCTCGGCGCCCGCGTGGTACGCCATCGCGTAGCCGTCGCCCGCGTTGGTCGGGTTCTCGTACGTGCCGTACAGATAGCCGCTCGCGGGCAGCCCGAGGCGGCCGCAGGCACCGGTCGCGAGGATCACGGCGCCCGCCCGTACGGTCACGAAGGCGCCGGTGCGGGTGTTGAAGGCGGCCGCGCCGACCGCCCTGCCACCGGCGGTCAGGACCCGCACCGGCATCAGCCGGTTCTCGATGCGGATCCGCTCGCGGTTCTCCCGCCTGCGCAGCTGCCGGTAGAGGACCTTCTTGACGTCCTTGCCCTCGGGCATCGGCAGCACGTACGAACCCGAGCGGTGCACCTGCCGGACCGCGTACTCGCCGTGCTCGTCCTTCTCGAACTTCACCCCGTACGACTCCAGGCGCTGCACCATCTCGAAGCCCCGGGTGGCCGTCTGACGGACCGTCGACTGGTCGACGATGCCGTCGTTGGCGCGGGTGATCTCGGCGACGTAGTCGTCGGGTTCGGCGCGGCCGGGGATGACGGCGTTGTTGACGCCGTCCATGCCCATCGCCAGCGCCCCGGAGTGCCGTACATGGGCCTTCTCCAGCAACAACACGGAGGCACCCCGCCCGGCGGCGGTCAGCGCGGCCATCGTGCCGGCGGTGCCGCCGCCGATGACCAGGACGTCGCAGCTCAGCTCCTCGGCCGAGTCGAGGTCGGGGATCTCCGTCAGGGTCGGGCTGGTCATGGCGGGAGTGCCTTTCAGGACATGGGGGGCGGCGGAGGGGCGCTCGGGACGCTCGGGGCCGAGGGGAGGGTCGGGACGCTCGCGTGCCGAGGGACGCCCAGGACACGCGGCGGCCAAGTCGGTCTCAGGACGCTCGGGGGCCGAGGGATTCGAGGATGTCGTGGCGCAGTGCCACTGTCGCGGGGTCGTCGCGGGCGCCGCGGTCGCGCGGGCTCGGCACCGTCCGGACCCCGGCGAGGCCGCCCGCGCGGAGCAGCGCGACACGGTCGCCGAGGAACAGCGCCTCGTCCACGTCGTGGGTGACGAAGACGACGGTGGCGCCGGTCCCCCGCAACACCTCCACCAGCAACTGCTGCATACCGGCCCGGGTCTGGGCGTCCAGGGCGCCGAACGGCTCGTCCATCAGGACGGCCCGCGGCTGCCCGGCGAGGGCGCGGGCGAGCTGCACGCGCTGCCGCTGCCCTCCGGAGAGCCGGTGCGGCAACTGCCGCTCCAGTCCCGCCAGCCCGACCCGCTCCAGCCACTGCTCCGCCCTGGCCCGGCGCTCGGCTCGGCCCAATCCCCTGATCGCCAACGGGAGTTCGACGTTGGCCCGGGCGGTACGCCACGGCAGCAGCGCGTCCTCCTGGAAGATCAGCGCCCGGTCCGCGCCGGGCCCCGTGACGGGCCGCCCGTCCTGGGCGACCTGTCCGGCGAGCGCGGGCAGCAGCCCGGCCAGGGTCCGCAGCAGGGTGGACTTGCCGCACCCGGACGGGCCGACGACGGTGAGGATCTCGCCGGGGGCGGCTTCGAGGTCCAGCCCGCGCAGCACCACGGCACCCGGTCGGCCGAACTCGGCGCCGGTGACGGTGAGCCGTGCCCCGGGGGCGGACTGCTCGGTGCGCGGTGCGGTGACGGTGGTGTCGGTGTCCGTGCTCATGATGTGGCCTTCCCCTCGCGGCGCGGCAGCCAGTGCGTCAGCCGGCGTCCCAGGAGCTCCACCACGGTGGAGGTCAGCCAGCCGAGCAGGCCGATGGTGACGATGCCGGTGAACACACCCGGGTAGTCGATGACGGTGTAGTCCTGCCAGGTGCGGTAGCCGACCCCGTACTCGCCGGAGATCATCTCCGCGGAGATCACACAGATCCACGAGACGCCGATCCCGACCGACAGCCCGCCGAAGATCCCCGGCAGCGCGCCGGGCAGCACCACGGAGGCCAGCACCCGCCACCGTCCGCCGCCCATGGTGAGCACCGCCTCCTCCCACACCGGGGCGAGCGCGCGCACCGCGTGCCGGGTGGCGACCAGCACCGGGAAGAACGCGGCGGTGAAGGTGATGAAGACGATGCCCTGCTCGTTGCTGGGGAAGAGCAGGATCGCCACGGGTACCAGCGCGATGGCGGGGACGGGCCGCAGCACTTCCAGCACCGGCCCGACGAGGTCCGCGGCCCAGCGGGAGCGGCCGACGGCCACGCCCGCGGCGACGCCGAGCACCGCCGCGAGCAGGAAGCCGGTGACGATCCGGCGCAGGCTGTCGGTCACGTCCTGCCAGTAGGCGCCGTCGCCGAGCCGCTCTCCGAACTCCCCGGCCACATCGGTGACGGACGGGAACTGGTCGAAGCGCAGCCACAGTTGGACGTCGAGCGTGGTGAGCAGCTGCCACAGCCCGAGCGCCGCGAGCAGCGACAGCACACGGACGACGGGGCGGAGGCGGGCCGTGCGCCGAGCGGGTGCCGGCCCCGCCGATGCCTTCGTCGGCGGAGCCGTCACCGCGGTCATGACGCCTGCTCCAGTGCCGTGGCGTAGGGGACGGTGCGGGCGGCGGGGTGCGCCTGGGTGTAGGCACGGGCGGCGGAGGCGGTGACGAAGGGCTTCAGCTCCTTGCCGTCCTGGACCCAGACCGCCTTGTCGGCGTACCAGCGGGTGCCGTTGGTGGCGTCCGGTACGTAGGCGGCGCGCACCTCGCCCTTGTGCCCGGCGACGAACTTCAGCAGGGCGGCGGGCGAGTCGAACGGGCGGGTGCTGTCCTCGCCCCTGAGCCAGACCTCGCTGCGCGAGGCGCCGGGAGTGGCGGCGAGCCGCTCGGCGTACTCCTTGCCGTACGCGCGCTTGATCGGGCCGTCGTCGACGAACGAGTCGACGTCCACGTCGCCGACGAGTTTCGCCGACTTCAGCACCGACACGTCCTTCTTCAGCGCGGCGACGAGCTGCGGCTTGACGGCCGGGTCGAAGGTGGCGATGCCGCCGCTGCCGTTGTAGAGGTAGACGACCTCCGGAGGCAGTCCGGTGGCCTCGGCGACCTTCTCGGCGGCCTGCACGGGGTGGTCGTTCAGGTACTTCGTCGCCTCGATCTGCGCGGTGAGGAAGGCGTCGAGCACCTTCGGCCGCTGCTCGGCGAAGTCCTCGCGGACGGTGACTCCGTGGAAGGTGGGCAGATCGAGCTCCGCACCGTCGTACAGGGCCTTCGCCTTGTTCTGGAAGACCAGCAGCCCGGGCCAGGCCACGAACTGCGACAGGGCGTCGGCACTGCCCGCCTGGAGCGCCGAGGCACCCACCGCCGGCTGCTGGTTGAGCTTGCTGATGTCCTTCTCCGCGTCGAGCCCGGCCCGCTGGAGCGCCCGTACGAGCGTGCCGTCCGCCGCCGAGCCGACGCTGGTGGACACCTTCTTGCCCCGCAGGTCCTTGAGCGAGCCGAGCTTCGAGTCCGGCGCCGTCACCACGGTGTTGAGGGCGCCCTTCAGGTTGTAGCCGGTGACCGACACGAGGTGGGTGGGGCGGTTCAGCTGCTTCCCGCGGGCGGCGTTGATGAGCAGCGGGAAGTCGCCCATCGACCCGATGTCGATCTTCCCCGCGGTCATCTGCGCGGTGATGGGCGCGCCCGTGGCGTAGTCCTGCCACTCGACCTTGTAGGAGATGCCGTCCCGTTTGCCCTGTGCGGCGAGTTCACGCTCGAAGTAGCCGAGGGAGCGCAGCAGGGTGCCGGCGGTGACGGTGTTGATGGTCTTGGACTGGTAGCCGACGGTGACGGTGACGTGGGTGTCGTCGCCGGCCGAGGCGTCGCCGCCGCAGCCGGTGGCGAGGGTACTGACGAGGGCGATCGCGAGCAGGGCGGCAGGAGTCGTGCGTTTCATCGGATGTGGGCCTTTCACCGCAGCAGATAGGGCATGTTGACCGTGACGGCCCCGGTGGGGCAGCGGGCGGCACAGGGGCCGCAGTACCAGCACTCGTCGACGTGCATGTACGCCTTGCCGCTGTCGGGGTTGATGGCCAGGGAGTCCAGCGGACACATGTCGACACAGAGCGTGCAGCCGTCGATGCACTTCGACTCGTCGACGGTCACGGGCACGTCGGCCCGCTGGGGCACCAAGGGCATGGCTGTCTCCAGTGAGGTACTGCGAGGGGTGAGAGAAACGCTGCGCGGATCGCGGATGTTCAGCGGGCCGCGGACATACGGAAGTACAGATGTACGGCGATTCAGACCGAGCGGCGCAGCAGCCCGCTCATGGTGATCCGGTCCCCGCGGAACCGGATGAACTCCAGGTCCACGGGCCTGCCGTCGCACAGGTGGGTGAGCCGCTCCAGCATCAGCACGGCGGTGCCGCGCGGCGCCTGGAGCACGGTGGCGGAGTGCGCGTCGGCGTTGACGGCCTCCAGGGTGATCTCCGCGTGCCCGAGCGGCTGCCCGGTGATCTGCTCCAGCAGCCGGAAGACGTCGGTGTTCTCCAGGTCGGCGCCGATCAGTTCGCTGCCGATGTCCAGGGGAAGGTAGGTGAGATCGAGGGAGAGCGGCAGCCCGTTCAGCTTGCGGAGCCGCTCGATGTAGAGCACGTCGGTGCCGGTGGGCAGGCGCAGGCGCTCGGCCACGGGTGCGGGCGCGGCGACGGGCCCCATCGTGCGTACCTCGTTGGTGACCCGGCCGTGTTCCCGCAGGGTCTCCGCGAGTCCCATCAGCCGGTCGAGGCCGTGCGCGTACTTCTCGGCGACGACGACGGTGCCGACGCCGGGCATCCGCTCGACGAGCTGCTCGGCACGCAGCAGGTCCAGGGCGTGCCGCACGGTGTTGCGTGACACCTGGTAGTCGGCGGCGAGGACGTCCTCGTGGGGCAGCGCGCCCCCGGGAAATCCCCCGGTCAGAACCAGGTGCCGCAGCAGGTCCGCGAGCTGGCGCGCCCGGTCCGCACGCAGCCGACGGCGGCGGGCGGCGGCGAGCGGCGCGGTGTGCTCGCGGGTTCGTTCAGGTGGCATGCGGCGACCATACCGACGGTCTCCGGCCAGTGGTGTTGCTGAATCATTGCGCCACCTGAGTATCCTTCACCAGGCCGCTGACCTGCGGTTACTTTGAAGATCGGCTTGGTTTCGCCACCAGTCGCGCAGTACGGCCATGGTCAGCCGGCAGTCTCGGCCGCCGTCTGCTCCAGCGTGCCGACCAGTCGCTCCAGCAGACCACGCAGCAGGTCGTCGTCGCTCTCGCCGAGCACCGGCAGGCCTGCCCGCACCTCACGGCTGATCCGCCGCCAGAAGGTCTCGCCGCGCGGGGTGAGGTGGGCGAGTATGCGACGGCGGTCCAGGGGGTCGACCCGGCGGTACACGAGGTTCTGGTCGACGAGGTGGTCGACCAGCTTGGTCAGGGTCGCCGGGGGCAGGAAGGCCGCTTCGGCGACCGCGGACATGTTGTGGCCCGCGCCGTCGGAGAGCAGGGAGAGCACCCGCCAGGCGTCGAGCGAGCAGCCGTCCTCGTCGAGGACGCTCTGCAGCCGGCGCGCGGCGAGGCGTTCGGCGCGCGTCAACAGCTGCATCAGGTCCTGGGGCTGACGCGGAGGTGGGGTAGGCATCCTGCTCCTCGGTCCCGGGGTGCCGTCATCGTACAAGTGCCGCTTCACCGAAGGATCGTCCACGTGTCACCAACGGATCGTCGACGTCCACCGATTCCCCACCGCCCAGCCCCCGAGACGGACTGGAGTTCACCGAACGGACCCGGAATCATGACCGCATGTTCCAGCTCGACCCCCATCCGCTCGACTGGTTCACCGTCGACGACTCCGTGCTCAGCGTCGCCCTCGTCTTCCCGATGCAGGGCGCCGCGGGCATCTTCGGGCCGACCTGCGAGCTGTGCGCACAGCTCGCCGCGGAGGAGGTCAACCACGCCGGCGGCGTGCTCGGCAAGGAGCTGCGGCTGCTGCCGGTGGACGGCGGCGCGGAGCCCCGCGAGATCGCCGACCGGGTCGAGGCGCTGGTCGACCTCGGCGTCGTGCAGGGCGTCACCGGCTGGCACATCTCCTCGGTACGCCAGACGCTCGCCCCGCGCATCGCGCACCGGGTGCCGTATGTGTACACCGCGCTGTACGAGGGCGGGGAGCACACCACCGGCGTCTACCTGACCAGCGAGACCCCGGACGACCAACTGCGACCGGCGATGCGGCTGCTGGCGGGCGAGCGCAAGGTGCGCCGGTGGTTCGTCGTCGGCAACGACTACGTGTGGCCGCGGCGCACCGCGCGGGCCGCGTGCGCGTACGCGCGCGAATCGGGGGGCGACGTCTGCGCGCAGGCGTATCTGCCACTCGGCACCCATGACTTCGACGGGGTGCTGCGACGGATCGAGAGGTCGGAGGCGGACGCCGTCCTGATGCTTCTGGTGGGCAACGACGCCGTCCGCTTCAACCGGGCGTTCGCCGCGGCCGGCCTCGACCAGCGCTGCCTGCGCCTGAGCACGCTGATGGACGAGAACATGCTGATGGCCAGCGGCCCCACGGCGACCGCCGGCCTCTACAGCACCGCCGGGTTCTTCGCCTCGCTCGCCAACCAGGACACCCTCGACTTCCACGGCCGGTACGCCGGGCGGTACGGCATCGAGGCACCGTCGCCCGGGAGTCTCGGCGAATCGTGTTACGAGGGCGTGCTGTTGCTCGCCGCGCTCGTCGCCCGGGCCAGGACGCTGGACGTGGCGGCCATCGGCGCGACGGCCGAGTCGGTGTCGTACGAAGGACCGCGCGGGCTGCTGCGGCTCCGGGACCGGCATGTCAGGCAGCGCATCTACCTCGCCCAGGCGGACGGCGTGGACTTCGACGTGCTCACCCAGCTCGACCTCGACGTCGCCACTCGCCCCTGACACTCAGTGTTGACATGCCCCCACCCACCCCAGATACTTCCTGCAGGAAGTAACTAGAATGCCTCGGGCCACGTGTGAATTTCCGATGCGGAATTCAACCCGGGGCTTTCTTGTTTCCGGTCTCTTTCCCGGCGGAGAGCCGGAAGATACAGCCGGGTAAGTATCCCGAAACGCCCTGGAAACAGGACGACTTGAGGCTTTGGACCGCCCTTCAAGGAGGTCCACTTGTCCAGTCTTCCCCATATCCACCGGCGCCGTTTCCTGGCCGGCACCGCGGCGCTCGCGGCCGTCGTCGCCCTCTCGGCGTGCGGCGCGAAGACCGACGCGGCCGGCTCGTCCGACAAGGCCGCGAAGATCGACGTCAGCGGCGACACGGTCAAGGTCGGCCTGCTCAACTCGCTGTCCGGCACGATGGCGATCAGCGAGGTGACCGTACGCAACTCGCTGATGCTCGCCGTCGACGAGATCAACGCCTCCGGTGGCGTCCTCGGCAAGAAGATCAAGCCGATCAGCGAGGACGGCGCCTCCGACTGGCCGACCTTCGCCGAGAAGGCGACCAAGCTCATCAAGGAGGACGGCGTCGCGGCCACCTTCGGCTGCTGGACCTCCGCCAGCCGCAAGGCCGTCAAGCCGGTCTTCGAGAAGAACAAGTCGCTGCTCTTCTACCCCGTGCAGTACGAGGGTCTCGAGGAGTCGCCGTACATCTTCTACACGGGCGCGACCACCAACCAGCAGATCATCCCGGCCCTCGACTACCTCAAGAGCCAGGGCCTGAAGAAGCTCTACCTGGTCGGCAGCGACTACGTCTTCCCGCGCACCGCCAACAAGGAGATCCGGGCGTACGCCAAGGCCAACGGCATGACGATCCTCGGCGAGGACTACGCGCCGCTGGGGTCGACGGAGTTCAGCACGATCGCCAACAAGGTGAAGGCGTCCAAGGCGGACGCGGTGTTCAACACCCTCAACGGCGACTCGAACGTGGCCTTCTTCAAGGAGTACAAGTCGGCGGGCCTGACCGCGAAGAGCATGCCGGTCGTCTCGGTGTCCATCGCCGAGGAAGAGGTCAAGTCGATCGGTACGCAGTACCTCGAGGGCCAGCTCACGGCCTGGAACTACTACCAGACCACCGAGGGCGCGGCGAACGAGAAGTTCGTGAAGGCGTACAAGGCCAAGTACGGCCAGGACAAGCCGACCAGTGACCCGATGGAGGCCGCGTACGTCTCGGTCTACCTGTGGAAGGCCATGGTCGAGAAGGCCAAGTCCTTCGACCCGGAGAAGGTGAAGGCCGCCTCGGACGGCATCACCTTCGACGCACCCGAGGGCAAGGTCACGATCGACGGCGCCTCGCAGCACATCTACAAGACGGCCCGGATCGGCAAGGTCGGCTCCGACGGTCTGATCGAGCAGGTGTGGGACTCCGGCAAGCCGATCAAGCCGGACCCGTACCTCAAGGGCTACTCCTGGGCCTCCGGCCTGTCCTGACCCGACCGATCGCCTTGTGGGGCCCGGCACATGTCCGCCGGGCCCCGCACCCCCGCCTCCCCGGAGCCGCCGTATGACCGTGATCCTCGGTCAGACCTTCACCGGCATCAGCATCGGTGCCGTCCTGCTGCTCATCGCGCTCGGTCTCTCTCTCACCTTCGGCCAGATGAACGTCATCAACATGGCCCACGGCGAGTTCATCATGGCCGGCGCCTACACGACGTACGTCCTGCAGAAGTCCATTTCGAGCGCCGGAATTTCGCTGCTGGTCGCTCTTCCCGTCGCATTTCTCGTCTCGGGCGCTCTCGGCGCACTTCTGGAATGGCTGCTGATACGACGCCTGTATCTGCGGCCACTCGACACCCTTCTCGTCACCTGGGGCGTCTCCCTGATGCTCCAGCAACTCGCCCGGGACATTTTCGGCGCGCCGAACGTGCAGACCCGCGCGCCCGACGTCCTCACCGGCAACGTCACCCTGATCGGCGGGGACGATCCGCTCACCGTCGCCAACAGCCGTCTGTTCATTCTCGGGTTGGCGGTCACTGCGGTCGTCGCACTGTCGCTCACGCTGCGACTGACGCCGCTGGGCCGCCGGATCCGTGCCGTGGTGCAGAACCGCGACCTCGCGGAGGTGTCCGGCATCTCCACCTCGACCGTCGACCGTACGGCCTTCTTCATCGGTTCCGGGCTCGCGGGCGTGGCCGGAGTGGCGCTGACCCTGGTCGGTCCGATCGGGCCGACGATGGGCACCAACGTGATCATCGACGCCTTCCTGGTGATCGTCGTCGGCGGCATCGGGCAGCTCAAGGGCACGGTGATCGTCGCCTTCGTGCTGGGCGTGCTCCAGTCGGTGCTGGAGTACTCCACCACCGTCAGCGTCGCCAAGGTGCTGGTGCTCGTCGGCATCGTCGCGTTCCTCCAGTGGCGGCCCCAGGGGCTGTACACGCTGCGGACGAGGAGTCTCGTATGAACCTGCTCAAGGGCCCCTCGGCCCGCGCCTCGGCCGGTTTCGCGGGGGCGGCCGTCGTGTTGTTCGCCATCGCGCCGCTGGCGTTGTCCGACTTCCGGCTCGGGCTGCTCGCCAAGTACCTGTGCGTCGCGATCGTCGCGGTCGGCATCTGTCTGGCCTGGGGGCGCGGCGGGCTGCTGACGCTCGGCCAGGGCGTGTTCTTCGGGCTCGGCGGCTACGCCATGGCGATGCACCTGAAGATCGCCGACGCGGGGCCCGGCAACCTGCCCGACTTCATGCAGCTGTACGGCACCGCGACCGAACTGCCCTGGTGGTGGAAGCCGTTCGCGAACCCGCTCTTCGCGCTCGCCGCCACCGTGCTGCTGCCGATGGCGGTCGCGGCACTGCTCGGGTCGTTCATCTTCCGGCGCCGGGTCAAGGGCGCGTACTTCGCGATCCTCAGCCAGGCGCTCGCCGCCGCCTTCGCCATCTGGCTGATCGGCCAGCAGGCCACGACCGGCGGCACCAACGGACTCACCGACATCCAGGGCTTCTTCGGCTACGCCCTCGACGACCCGGTCAACCAGCGGATGGTGTACTTCATCATCGCCGCCGTCCTGCTGCTGCTCATGGCCCTCGCCCGCCAGCTCATCCAGAGCCGCTACGGCGAACTCCTCGTCGCGGTACGGGACTCGGAGGAGCGGGTGCGCTTCCTCGGCTACGACCCGGCGAACGTCAAGCTCGTCGCCTACGTCGTCGCGGCCGGCATGGCGGGCCTCGCGGGCGCGCTGTTCGTGCCGGCGGTCGGCATCATCTCGCCCGCGCTGATCGGCATCGTGCCGTCGATCGAGTTCGTGATCGGCGCGGCGGTGGGCGGCCGGGCCAGCCTGGTCGGGGCGGTGCTCGGCGCGGTCGCGGTGGCCTGGGCGAAGACGGCGTTGTCGGAGGAGTTCCCGGCGGCCTGGACGTACTTCCAGGGCCTGCTGTTCATCGTCGCGCTAGCCTTCCTGCCCGGCGGTCTCGCCTCGCTGGCGGGGATCGTACGGCGGCGCCGGGCGGCCACGGAGAAGAAGGCGGCCGTCATCCCCGTAGGAGAAGCAGCATGAGCGGCCTTGAGATACGCCAACTGCGGGTGTCCTTCGACGGGTTCACCGCCGTCGACGGAGTGGACCTCGACGTCAGCCCCGGAGACCTGCGGTTCCTCATCGGGCCCAACGGTGCGGGCAAGACGACCCTCGTCGACGCGGTCACCGGTCTGGCGAAGGCGACGGGCTCGGTGCGGTTCGGCGGTGAGGAGCTGCTCGGGCGGAGCGTGCACAGGATCGCCCGGTCGGGAATCGGCCGGACCTTCCAGACCGCCACCGTCTTCGAGGAGTTGACGGTCCTTCAGAACCTGGACATCGCGGCCGGCGCGGGCCGCAGCGTATGGACCATGCTGCGGCGCCGCAAGGGTGTCCCCGAGCCGGTCGCCAGGGCGCTGGAGACGGTCGGGCTCACCGAGCTCGCCGACTCCCCCGCCGGAACGCTCGCCCACGGGCAGAAGCAGTGGCTGGAGATCGGCATGCTGCTCGTGCAGGACGTACGGCTGCTGCTGCTCGACGAACCGGTGGCCGGCATGAGCCACGACGAGCGCCAGGCGACCGGAGAGCTGCTGCAACGCATCAGCGAGGAGCGGACCGTGGTCGTCATCGAGCACGACATGGACTTCATGCGCTCCTTCGCCCGCAGCGTCAGCGTGCTGCACGCCGGCAAGGTGCTCAGCGAGGGCACGGTGGCCGAGGTGCAGGCGGACCCGAAGGTGCAGGAGGTGTACCTCGGGCACGCGGCCGCCGAGGCCACCGCCGACGTGGCCGTACAGGAGGCGTGATGCTCCAGATCGACGATGTACGCGTCGGCTACCACCGCAGCAGCGTCCTGCACGGGGTCTCCGTCGAGGTGCCCAAGGACGGCGTCGCCGCGGTCCTCGGGCACAACGGCGCCGGCAAGAGCACCCTCCTGCGGGCCGCCGTGGGGCTGCTCACGCCGACCGGCGGGACCATCCGGCTGGACGGCGAGGACATCACCCGCCGCAAGCCGCACGAACGGGTCGCGCGCGGGATGGCGTACGTCCCGCAGGGCCAGCAGTCGTTCCCGCACCTGACGACCGCCGAGAACCTCCAGCTCGTCGCCGACGGGCGCAAGCGTGGCAAGGAGGCGGTGGCCGAGGCACTGGACCTGTTCCCGGCGCTGCGCGCACTCTCCAGCCGCCGCGCGGGCCTGCTCTCCGGCGGCCAGCGGCAGCAACTCGCCATCGCCCGCGCCCTGGTGACGGAGCCTCGGCTGCTGCTCCTAGACGAGCCGACCGAGGGCATCCAGCCGTCGGTGGTCGCCGAGATCGAGGAGACGATCCTCGCGCTGGCCGCGCGGGGCGGACTGTCGGTGCTGCTGGTCGAGCAGCACGTCGGGTTCGCGATGCGGGCGGCACAGCGGTACTACGTCCTGGAGGCCGGGCGGGTCACGTCGTCCGGTGAAGGCGGTGCGGAGGCGGAGGTGGCGGTCCGGGAGGCGCTCAGCGTGTGAGGGAGCGCATACGCCGCTGGAGGAAGGCGCGCTCCGCCGGGTTCCGGGTGAGCGCGGCGGCCGCCTCGTACGCCCGCACCGCCTCCGCGTCCCGCCCGAGCCGACGCAGCAGGTCGGCGCGGACGGCGTGGAGGACGTGGTAGCCGTCGAGGTCCAGTGCGTCCACGAGGTCGAGTGCCTGCCGCGGGCCCTCGACCTCGGCCACGGCGACCGCCCGGTTCAGGGCCCCGACCGGGCTGGGGGCGACGGCCATGAGCTGGTCGTACAGCCGCAGGATCTG
Source organism: Streptomyces shaanxiensis (assembly GCF_039537145.1). Lineage (NCBI taxonomy): Bacteria > Bacillati > Actinomycetota > Actinomycetes > Kitasatosporales > Streptomycetaceae > Streptomyces > Streptomyces shaanxiensis. The sequence continues at coordinate 66,440 of NZ_BAAAZY010000037.1, read as the reverse complement.
CCCCCAGTCCGTGGCCTCGGCGGTCGCCGCGTCACTGTGCACGGCCTGGAGGGCGGCCTGGATCTGGTACGGCCCGGGGCGGTTGCGGCGCAGACAGCGCCGGACGAGTGCCTGACCCTCGGCGATCAGCTCCCGGTCCCACCGGTCACGGTCCTGCTCGGGCAACGGCACGAGCTCGCCGTGTTCGTCCTGCCGGGCGCCCCGGCGCGACTCGACCAGCAGCATCAGGGCGAGCAGCCCGGTCACCTCGGGCTCGTCCGGCATCAGCTCGGCCAGCAGGCGTCCAAGGCGCACGGCCTCCTCGCACAGGCCCGCCTCACCCTCGTACCCCTGGTTGAAGATCAGGTAGACGACGGCCAGGACACCCTTCAGCCGCTCCGGAAGGTCGGCGTCACGGGGCACGCGGTACGGGATCCGGGCGTCGCGGATCTTCGCCTTGGCCCGTACGAGACGCTGGGCCATGGTCGGCTCCGGCACCAGGAAGGCGCGGGCGATCTGGGCGGTGGTGAGCCCGCCGAGGAGGCGCAGAGTGAGGGCGACCTGGGCCTGGACGGCGAGGGCGGGGTGGCAGCAGGTGAAGACGAGCCGGAGCCGGTCGTCGCGCACGGGGCCCTCCTCGGGCGGCGCGTCGGGGGCGTGCAGCAGGGCGGCCTGCGCGTGCCGTTCGTCGCGCGTGGCCTCGCGGCGCAGCCGGTCGATCGCGCGGTTGCGGGCGGTCGTGATGATCCACCCGGCCGGGCTCGGCGGCACGCCGGTCTCCGGCCAGCGCCGCAGAGCTGTGGTGAAGGCGTCCTGGACCGCTTCCTCGGCGAGGTCGATGTCGCCGAGGAAGCGGACGAGGACGGCGACCGCACGGCCGTACTCCGCACGGAAGACGTCCTCGACGTCCGTGGCCGGCATCAGTCCTCGGCTTCGCCCATGACCGGCCGCACCTCGATCGGCAGCGTCGTCGCCAGCGCCGCCTTGCGCCCCCATTCGAGGGCCGCGTCCAAGTCCGGCGCCTTGATCAGACAGATCCCGCCGAGCATCTCCTTGCCCTCGGCGTACGGTCCGTCGGTGATCAGGACGTCGCCGTCGCGCGGCCGCAGCACGGTCGACGACTCCGGTTGGTGCAGTCCCCCGGCGAACACCCAGGAGCCGGCCTCCTTCAGCTCCCGGTGGAAGACGTCGAGGTTGCTGCCGATCTCGGCGAGAACCTTCGGCGGCGGCAGCTCGTCACCCACGGGCTGCATCACGCTGAGCAGGTAGTACTTCATGACGGCCTCCTCGGACGTCCACGTCGTCATGGTCTCTCACCTCCTACACGAACGGTCCGACCCCGGATCGACACCACCCCCCGGATCGACACCGTCGTCGATCGGTGCAGTCGTCGATCGTCACGATCGTCATGAACCCGACGAGCCTCTACACATAAAGAAAAAATAAGCGCAAAATGTTGCCTAGGCGGCGCTTACCGCATACCGCACCAGACGCGGTCAGGCCTGCGAGTCAAAGGAGACGAGTCATGGCCAACGTGCAGCCCACCAGAGGTGACATAACCGCCCACCCTGATGTATCCGAAATGCGGGACCGTTACGCCCGCATGCTCGGCGGTCGCGACGTGGCGCTCGTGGACGGACCGGTGTTCCTGCTCGGTCTGTACTGCGCGGTGTCCCCCTGGATACTCCACTACACGACCAGCCAGCCCCCGCTCGTGACCCACAACCTGATCATGGGGATAGCGATCGGCCTGCTGGCCCTCGGGTTCACCCGGGCTCCGGAGCGCATGTACGGCCTCAGCTGGGCCTTCTGCGCGATGGGCGTCTGGATGATCATCGCGCCCTGGATCGTCGGAGACAGCCCGGACGCAGGCGTCGTCCTCAACAACATCATCATCGGCGCACTGGCCGTGTGCCTGGGGCTTGTGTGCGCCGGTACGGCCGCGAAGAGCACCCCCAGGCCGTAGGAGCACACCGCAGAGGAAGCCATGTCGGCCGGTCCGCACCCGCAGACCGGCCTTCTCGCGTCCCCTGCCCCGACAGCCCCGCTCAGCGGGTCGGCATCAGCCACGGCTCCTGCGGCAGGACGTGACCGGTCTCCAGCAGCGACTTGAGGTTGGACAGCACCGCCGGCCAGCCGGACGACACGTCGGCGCGCGCACTCTCGTCCGGCAGGTCCTCATGGGTCACGGTGAGCCGGACGATCTCGGCGTGCTGCTGGATGTCGAAGGTGACCCTGGAGTACTTGTCCTCCTGCCCCTCCTCGTCCGGCGCCACCCAGGTGGTGACCAGACGGGTCGGGCGCTCGCTCTCCACGACGGTACCGACCACGTCGGCGATGCCCGAGCCGTCCGTACGGACGTGCTCCCAGCGGGAACCGCGCCGCCAGTCCGAGACGTTGCTGTGGCCCCAGTAGGCGGCGGTCAGGTCGGCGTCGGTGAGCGCGTCCCAGACCTTCTCGGGCGTGCTCTCGATGTAGGTGACGTACACGAATGTGGGCTTGTCGGTCATGACTTCCTCGGCTCGTCGTTTCACGGCCCCCAGTACGCGCAGGCGCGGGTTCTCGAACTTGTCGATCCACCGCTCCTGGATTTCGTGCAGCGGGACCGGATTGAGGTAGTGCAGCTTCTCCCGCCCCCGCCGCACCGTGCTGACCAGGTTGGCGGCCTCCAGGACGGCCAGATGCTGGGTCACCGACTGGCGCGTCATGTCGATGCGCGCGCACAGCTCCCCGAGCGTCTGCCCGTTGTACTCGTGCAGCCGGTCCAGAAGCCGTCTGCGCGTGTCGTCGGCCAGCGCCTTGAAGACCTTGTCCATTCCGGGGTCGCTCACTGGTCCGGAGTCGCTCTCTGATCGCACACTCAAAGTTATGCAGGTAAATGCCTGCATGTCAATCGACGCAGTTTGTCGGTTTCGAGTCGTATGCGATGAATAGCTGTTACGCGACGTATGGGGTTCCTTGATGGACGGTCCGTAGCGTCGAACGCGTCGAAACGAACCCCACCGAAGGAACGACCCACTGATGCGTGCTCCCCGCACCCTGCGCACCGCCCTCGTCGCCACCGGTGTCACCGCCGCGCTGGCCGTCTCGGCCGCCGGCGCCTTCGCCGTCGAGGCATCCGCCACCGCTCCGGTCACGTCCGCGGGCCACCACTCCGAGGCCGAGCGCGTCTACGTGAAGACGGTGAAACTCGCGGACAAGGTCAGCCGGGCGAAGGTGTACCGCACCGGAGAGAACCGCTACGAGGCGGAGATCTGGGCCAAGGGCATGCGGTACGGGACCCTCTACACCCAGGGCATGCCCACGCGCGCCCAGCACAACGGGCTGCACGTCACCCTCCGGCCGAACGGCAAGGTCACGTCCTGGGTCGAGCGGGCCGAACCGAAGCCGAAGCCGGCCGTCAAGCGCGTCCTGGTCGCCACCCCGACCCTGGCGGACGGCGTGACGACGGCGAAGGTCTACCGGCTCGCCCTCAGCCACTACGAGGCCGACGTCCTCGTGGACGGCGTACGGATCGACACCCTCGTCGCGAACGGCCGCACCGCGTACGGCGCGAACAACGGGCTGCACGTCGCGCTGAAGCCGGACGGCCAGGTGAGTTCATGGGTCGATGAGACCGCATCACCGGAGTCGACGGCCCCGCGGCCCGATTCCTCGGAGCCCGCGGCCTGACGCCGGCGCGCGTCAGCCCAGGAGGGCCCCCAGCTCACGCCGGTGATCGGCCACCCACGCGTACGCGCTCCGCACCTCGTCCACGACCCCGCGTTCCCGGAGCCCGATCATGGCGGGCTCCCCGCGCGCCGCGCCGGCCTCGATCCCCCGCCGGCAGCGGTCCTGCCACCACAGGATGACGTCGACGATCCCGGTGCTACCGCCACCCGGCCCGTACGGTCCGTACGCGTCGCAGACCAGCGCGATCCGGCGGGCCGCCTCGGGGACATCGCTGACGCCGGGTCCCAGATCCAGGTACTGCCAGCACACATGGGCGAGGTCGTGCACGCGGTCGCCGGGCGCGGCGAGGTCCCAGTCGATGAAGGCGGTCGGCCGCCATTCGTCGCCGTCCACCGTGTAGACCGTGTTCTTGGGGGCGAGGTCGTTGTGGCACACGACGTCCCGGTCGCCGGCCGACGGCGTGCCGTGCGTCAGGTCATGGAACTCCCGGACGAGTTGAGCGACCCGCACCAGCCCGGCATCGCCGCAGGCCACAGCCCGCTCCCGGGCGGTGACGGCCGCCCGCCCCTCGACGTACCCGAACACCTCCCGCCCCCGCCCGTCCACCCCGAGGCGTCGCGGCGCCCCTTCCCACCCCTTCTCCGCGAAGAGCGCGAGCAACTCCCGTACATACTCGGACCGTTCGGACGGCGCACGCCGTACGGTCGCCCCCACCCGGACGACCTCGTTGACGTCCCCGCCGCCGAGCACCCACTCCTCCATCCACACCTCCACCGACCAGGACGAGCACGAGCCAAAACCACTCGCCAAGGATGCCCGCATCCGGGCACGCTGCCCCCATGGATCACACGGAAGCACTCCTCATCGGAGGACGCGCCGGGGTCGGCAAGACCACCGTCGGCTGGGAGGTCTCGGCTCGACTGCGGGCGGCGCGGGTCGCGCACGCCGTGATCGACGGCGACTTCATGGGATACGTCCATCCGGCACCGGCCGGCGACACGCACCGGGCCGGCATCACCGAGCGGAACCTGGCTGCCGTGTGGGGGAACTACGCCGAGCTCGGATACCGGCGGCTCGTCTACACGAACACCGTCAGCGTGCTCGACGAGAGCGCGCCCATGTTCCGCCGCGCCATGGGGGACGGCGTACGGCTCGTCCGGGTTCTGCTCACCGCCACCGACGAGACGGCAGGACAACGGCTCACCGGGCGCGAACTGGGCTCGGAGCTGGAACACGAGATGCGCAACAGCGCCCGCAAGGCCCGGCTCCTGGAGGAGCGTGCACCCGCGGACGTCCTGCATGTGGCGACCGACGGCCGCTCGGTGATCGACATCGCCACCGAGCTGGTGGCCGCCACCGGGTGGGCCGTGAACCGGGCCGGGGTGTCGGGCGGCCCGGTGCCGGCCACCGGTTGAAGCGGAACGGACTGTCCCTGCCTCCACGGGGAACCCGAGTCAGTGCGGGGACAGGAGGAAGAGGGCGAAATGGAGATCTCGGGCATCATCAGTGCCATTGTTATCGGCATCATCATTGGTGTGCTGGGGCGCCTCGTGGTTCCGGGCCGTCAGCGCATCGGGGTCCTGTGGACGATCCTCGTCGGCATCGTGGCCGCGCTGCTCGGTTCGGCCCTCGCGGCCGGCTTCGACGTGGCCGACACCGACGGCGTCGACTGGATCGAGTGGCTGTTCCAGATCGGCCTCGCCGCACTGGGCGTGGCCGCTCTCGACCGTGCGAAGGCACGACGCTGACCTCGTATGAGGAGAGCGGGACGGACACGGGGCGCGCATGACGTCATGCGCGCCCCGACGCCATGAATGCCCTCACTCCATGGACGACCTCACGCCACGAACGTCCCGGCGTCATGAGTGCCCCACGGGCGCCCTCATCGCGGCGAGTCCGTCACGCACCGCCGGATACGCGGGCGTCCAGCCCAACTCCCGCTCCGCTTTCTCCATGGACACCCGCAGCGCCGTCGACATCACCGCGTGCGCGTACGACATGGACCTCGTCAGCCACAGCGGCACCGTCATCGGCTCCGGCAGCCCGAACTCCTCGGCCACGCACAAGGACATGGGCCCCGAAACCCATCGGAGCCCGGTCGGCGATGATGTACGCCTCACCGGGGCGCCCCCGTTCGACGGCGGCGACCACCACCCGGGCCGCGTCGGTGAGGTCGATCCAGGGCAGGACCCGGCCATGGTCACTGGGCACGGGCAGTTGCCGCTTACGCAGCATGGGCAGGAGGGCGTCGGTGCCGCCGGGACCGTAGAACAGGCCGAAGCGCAGCGCGACGCCTTCCAACCCCTCGGCACCGAAGGTGAGTTGCTCCTTCACGCGCATCGCCGCGATGTGGCGTTCCAGCTCCAGTTCCGGCGATGCGCAGCGCGTCGGTGGCGTGCATGTCGCGGTGGCGCATCGGCGGCCTGCGCAGCACGGTCGCCGCGTGGATCACGGTGTCGAAGTGCCGGCCGTCGACCGCGCGGAGCAGGGCGTCGCGGTCCAGCAGGTCGGCCCGGACGCCGTTGCCCGGCCCGCGGCCGAGACCGGTGACGTTGTGGCCCGTCGGCTCCCGCTACGGCACGTACACGTACGGCGTCGTGGTGGTCAGCGGCGTGAACCCGAGGCGCTCCAGGACAGGGCGGCTGGCGCTCATGGCGTCGACCTGGAGGTAGCGGTAACCGCGGTCCACGGCGGCGCGGGCACGATGGGCCACCAGGGCACGGTAGACGCCACGGCCACGCCAGGCCTCGACGGTGCCGCCGCCCCACAGTCCGGCGAACCGGGTGCCCGGGACCAGCTCCATGCGGGCCGCGCTCACCGGTGTGTCCCCGGCCAGCGCGACCACGGCGACCACGGAGTCCGGATCGGCCGCGAGGCGGGCGAGCAGCTGGTGGCGCATCCGGGAGCTGTCGGTGCCGAACGCCTTCTCGTGCACCTCGGCGACGAGGTCGACCCCCTTCGCGTCGGTGACCGGCAGCACGCGGATGCCCTCCGGCGGCTCGGCGTCCAGGGTCAGCGCGGCGACCTCGCCGATCATCAGCGTCTCCTCGGGCTGGGCCGTGAACCCGGCGTCCCTGAGCCGCTGTCCGAGGTCCACGGGGAGGTCGTGCCCGTACAGCTTCCACTCGAACTCGCGGCCGAGCCCGGTGAAGTGGGCGATCTGCTCGGCGATGGCCGCGTCGGCGCTCGCCGCGTCCAGGTCGGACCACACGACGCCGTTCCAGCCGCGTGCCGAGGAGACCTGGCGGACCACACGCCCGATCCGCTCGACCCGGGCGTCGGGGCTGTCCGGCTGTGCGCCCTCGCGCATGTCCCGGTCGTACAGGGCGAGTATCGAGGCATGATCCATGGGGTCACTCCAGCATCGGGCGGGGCCCTGGGCAACAGCTTTACCGGTCAACAAGCTCTTCGTCGGACTCCGGCCGCACCGCCGCCAGATAGGCACTCAACCGGTCGCGGTTGCGGGCCAGACAGTCGATGCGGGACTGGATGCGGTCGATGTGGCCCTGCAGGAGAGCGGCGGTCCGCGGGGTGAGGTGCTCGGCGGGCAGCAGGATCTCGTCGGGGCCGGAGAGATAGGGCAGGATCGCGCGGATCATCTCCGTGGTCAGCCCCGAGTCGAGGAGCCCGCGGATCTGCTGGACGTCCTGGACCGAGGACTCGGCGTAGTCCCGGTAGCCGTTGTCCGTGCGCTCCGGGTGGAGCAGGTCCTGTTCCTCGTAGTAGCGCAGCAGCCTGGTGGGCACGCCGGTGCGGCGGGAGAGTTCACCGATCTTCATGTCCGCCTCTTCGGGACTCGAAGGTCACCCTTGCCTTCACACTGATGTGAGGGTTCGAGCATGGTCGCATGTCCACCACATTCATGGCCAAGGGCCGAGCCCTGCCCACCTCGCTGCCCTGGTCCGGGCTGCTCGCCCTGTCCGCCGCCGCCTTCACCGCCGTCCTGACGGAGCTGCTCCCGGCGGGACTGCTGACTCGCATGGCCCCTGCGCTGGGGGTGTCCGAGGCACAGGTCGGCTTCCTGGTGACGGGATACGCGGTGGCCTCCTTCGCGGGCGCGATCCCGCTCACGGTCCTGCTGCGGGGGCTGCCCAGGCGCCCGGTGCTCGTCGGGACGCTGCTGGGCTTCGCGGCGAGCAACGCGGTGGTCGCGCTGTCCTCGTCGTACGGCCTCACCTTCACGGCCCGGCTCGTGGCCGGGCTGACGGGCGGCACGTTGTGGGCGATGCTCGTCGGGTACGCGGCCCGGATGGTGCCGGCCGAGCGGCGCGGGCGGGCGATCGCGATCGTGCTCGCCGGGATCACGCTGGCACTGTCGCTGGGCGTGCCCGCCGGGACCGCGCTCGCCCAGGTGGTCGGCTGGCGCGCGGCGTTCGGCGCCCTGGCCGGGCTCGCGGTGCTGCTGGTGGCCTGGGTGCGGTGGCGGGTGCCCGGATTCCCGGGCGAGCCGCCGGGTGCGCGGCTGCCGCTGCGCCGGGTGGCCGGGCTCCCGGGGATCCCGGTCGTCCTGTCCGTCACGCTGCTTCTGCTGCTGGGCCACCAGGTGATGTACACATACGTCGCCCCGTTCGCGGCGCATGCCGGGTTCGGGCGTACGGGCCTGGTCCTGCTGGTGTTCGGGGCGGCCACGGTCGCCGGGATCTGGCTGACCGGCGTCCTGGTCGACCGGCGCCTTCGGCCGGTTCTGCTGGTCGCGCTCGCCCTCTGCTCGGCGGTCATGCCCGTCCTCGGCGGCTTCGCCGGGACTCCCGCCGTTCTGCTCGCCTGCGTGGCCCTGTGGGGCGTCGCCTTCGGCGGGGCGCCGACGCTGATCCAGACCGCGCTGGTCGACGCCTCGGGTCCCGCGCACGCCGATGTGGCCACGTCCCTGCAGACCACCGTCTACAACGCGGGGATCGCTGGGGGTTCGCTCACCGGAGGCGTGGCCCTGGAACACCTCGGTGCCGGTGCCCTGCCGTGGACGTCGCTGCCGCTGATCGCGGGGGCGCTGGTCACGGTGGCGCTGGGCCGTCGGCACGCCTTTCCGGCCGTGCGTCGGCGATCATAGGGAGCGCCGGGAGGAATCGCGCCGCGAGGAGGGCCGTACGCCATGGTCGTGAAGGACGCCGAACTGCCGTACCTGCGCCGCTGCGTCGAGCTCGCGGCCGAGGCGCTGGAGTCCGGTGACGAGCCGTTCGGTTCCGTTCTGGTGGGGGCGGACGGCGCGGTGCTCGCCGAGGACCACAACCGCGTCGCCTCGGGCGACCGCACCCGCCACCCCGAGTTCGAGCTGGCCCGCTGGTCCGCCGCCCACATGTCGCCCGACGAGCGGGCGGCCGCGACCGTCTACACCTCCGGCGAGCACTGCCCGATGTGCGCGGCCGCGCACGCGTGGGTCGGCCTGGGACGCATCGTGTACGTCGCCTCGTCGGAGCAACTGGCCGGCTGGCTGGCCGAGTTGGGTGTGCCCGCCCCGCCGGTACGGACGCTGCCGGTCCAGGAGGTCGCGCCGGGCGTGGCGGTGGAGGGGCCGGTGCCCGAGTTGGCGGAGGACATCCGAGCGCTGCACTTCCGGTTCCACCGGCGAACGGGCTGACGGGCGGTTTCGAGCACCGTACGGCCCGGACGCCGGCGTTCCGGGAAGGTCCCGCCGGGGCCCGCTAGCCGAGTTCCAGCGTGGTGACGCCGAAGACCCGCTCCTGGGCGTACGGCCGCACCGGGCCCGTGTACATACGGGCCGTTTCGAAGGACGGCGTGAAGCCGGCCTCCTCGACCAGGGCCACCGCCGCCGCGTTGGTCTCGGGCACGTCGATGGCGACCTCGCGGCCGGCCGCCTCCGCGGTCAGGGCGGCGCAGAGGGCCCGCGCGTCCTCGGCGGTGTCGGCGAAGAGCGGGCCGATACGCGGGCAGTCCTGACCTGGGCGGATCACTCCGTAGCCAGTGACGCGGTCGCCGTCGCGGCGGACGACGGCGTGGTGTCCCGGCCCGGTGAGCCAGTGCTCCAGGAAGCGGGGCCGGTCGGCCGGCGTGCAGAGCCCGTCGTACGCGGCGATCTCCGCCAGGTCGGCGGGCCGTACGGCGCGGACGTCCGCCGGAGCCTCGCCGGTGGGTGCCGTGCCGGTGAACCGGAAGGTGCGGTGGGCGAGTTCGAAGCCCGAGCGGCGGTAGTTGTCCTGCTCGGCGACCACGCCGTCGAGGCCCACCGTGCGGTTCTCGGCGTGCGCCAACGCGGTCTTCCACGTGGTGAGGCCGTAGCCACGGCCGCGCAGGTCGGGACGGACCAGGTACCAGCCCAGGAAGGCGTAGTCGGCGCCGTAGTTGACGACGGAGATCGCCGAGACGGGCTCGCCGTCGATCCGGCCGATGAAGAAGCCCTCCGGGTCCTGTGCGAAGAAGGCCGCACCGTCCGCGACTCCCGGGTTCCACCCCTCGGCGACGGCCCAGTCGCGGACGACCGGCCAGTCGTCGAGATCGGCCCGGGTCACGACGAGGTCTTCGGGGGCCGGAGAGGCCATGGGTGCGCTCCATTCCGTCGGCGGTCGCGTGCGCACGGTGATCGACCGTGCACGCAGCATCCTTTCCGATGGCCCGCCGAGGCGTCACGGCATGATCAAGCCGTTGCCGCGCAAGGGGGTAAGCCCGGACGGTTGTCCGCACCCCGAAACCGGACGGATGTACGCACCACCAATCCGGACGGATGTCCGCATGACGAAGGCCCCACCGCTCGCCCGCCCGGTGGGGCCTCGCGTACCGCAGTCGCCAAGGGCGGTGTCAGCGCACCGCCTGTGGGCGGAAGCGGCGGTACAGGATGGCCCCGCCGAGCACGAGAACCGTGCCGCCCACGGCGGCGGCGAGGGGCTGGTCCGCTCCCGTGTGGGCGAGGGAGCCGCTGGACCCCTGCGGGACGAACGCGGGCGGTACCGCCCTCGGCCGTGGCGGGTGCGTCCTCGGCTCGGACGGCTTGGGCGCCGGCCTCGTGGTGGGGGGCGGGGTGTCGCCGGGGCCGTTCACCGACTCGTTGCCGGTCACCGCGTTGCCGACGCCGACCACGTTCACGCTGTTGCCGCTGACGTTCACCGGGAGGTGGACGGGGAGCTCCACGACGTTGCCGGACGCGATGCCCGGCGAATCCTTTCCGCTTCCTACGGCCGAGGCTCCGTCGTGCGACGTGCCGCCCGGCTTGCCGGCAGCGTCCTTGTTCGCGCAGCTGTTGCCCGCGGCGGGGTTGAGCAGTCCCACCACGTTCACGGTGTTCCCGCACACGTTCACCGGGACGTCCACCGGGAGCTGGACGGTATTGCCGGAGAGCAGCCCCGGCGAGTCGGCCGCGGCACCGTGCGCCGCGGAATCGGCATACGCCGGCATTGCCATGGCCATCGCGCCCGAGGCGGCGGCGACGGCGATCACACCGTTTCGGGTAACCCGTCTCATAGGTTCCCTGCCTTCCAGACATGGTCGCGGGCCCTCGCCCGCATCGGATAAAACGCGGGCGAACCATTCGAGTTATGGCTTATCTGCCTTTCACCCCATCGAGCGGCACGGTTGTCGAACTAGTGGCAAAAACACCCGATGGGCACGCAAGGGGCGCAGGGTACGCCCGCTCCGGCGGTCCCGCACGTCCGGAGGCGTGCGTTCCGGGGCCCGCTTATCGTGAGCGAGGACGCCGTTCCCCGGTCCGCGACGGGCGTCCCTGGAGGCATTGATGCTGGCCAAGCTGTCAACGCGGCCCATGCTGCGACGCTGCGCGGTCACCGGCGCGGTCGGACTGGTCCTGCTCGGCACGGGCCTGCCGACGGCCACGGACGGCCCCGAGCCCGACCTCACCCGCTTCTACGAGCAGAAGGTCGCCTGGGCGAAGTGCCCGGGCGAGGGACTGCCGAAGGACATGCAGTGCGGCAAGATCACCGTCCCCCTCGACTACGCCCACCCCAAGGCGGGGACCCTCGATCTGGCGCTCGCCCGCTACCGGGCCACGGGCGAGAAGCGGGGCTCGGTGCTGGTCAACTTCGGCGGGCCGGGCGGCGCGGGTGTCCCCCAGTTCGCGGCCGGCGGCAAGGAGTTCATGGAGCTGACGGACAACTACGACATCGTGACGTTCGATCCGCGCGGTGTCGGCAGGTCCTCACCGGTCAGCTGCGGGGACGGCCAGGAGGACATCGAGGTGGAGGACGACGGCACGGAGCTCGGCGGCGATCCGCAGCACGTCCTGCGGCAGTTGAAGAAGGCGGCCGACGCGTGTGCCCGGCACTCCGGACCCGTACTCCCCCACATCGGCACGGTCAACGCCTCGCGCGACATGGACGTGATGCGCCAGGCCGTCGGTGACGAGAAGCTCAACTACCTGGGCTTCTCGTACGGAACCCGGCTCGGCGCGGTGTACGCCGCCCAATTTCCCGAGAAGGTAGGCCGGTTGGTGCTCGACGGCGTGGACACGCTGACCGAACCGCTGACCGAGCAGGGCGTGGCCGGCGCCCAGGGCCAGCAGAAGGCTCTGGAGGAGTTCATCAACTGGTGTGTGAAGGACATCGCCTGTCCGTTCGGGCAGGACGCGCGCGAGGCCAGGAAGCAGGTCGTGCGCCTCGTCGACTCGCTGGACGAGAACCCGGTGCCGTCGGCGTTCGGCGAACCGTTCACCGGGCAGGACCTGGTCGGCGCCATCGGGCAGGCGCTCTACAGCGAGGAGTTGTGGCCCTCCCTGGAGCGGGCCCTCGCCTCGCTGGTGGAGGACGGCGACACGCACGCCATCGAGACGTTCGCGACGGGCGGGATGGCGCCCTGGCGGCGCGAGGAGACCGACGAGCCCGACGGCGGTCTCGTCGACGCCGAGGACGTCCCCCTCGACAACCTCTCCGCCGCCCTGACGGCGATCAACTGCGCGGACGATCCGGACCGCCCGAGCGGCGGGCAGATCGCCGGGAGTCTCGACCGGCTGCGCGCCGAGTACGAGCAGGCGTCGCCGGTCTTCGGCCCCTACCGGCTCACCGGGGTGCTGCTGTGCTACGGCCGCCCCAAGGGCACGGACTTCATCCGCGACGACGTGAAGGACGTGCACACGCCGAAGATGCTCCTCGTGGGCACGCGCGGCGATCCGGCGACGCCGTACCGCTGGACCGTGGAGACGGCGAAGCGGCTCGGCCCCTCCGCCGTGGTCCTGGACAACAAGGGCAGCGGCCACACCGGATACGCCTCCTCCAAGTGCGTGCACCGCAAGGTCGACACCTTCCTGCTGTACGGCACACTGCCCGCCGACGGCAGCTCCTGCGGGCCCGAGGACGACCGGGAATCCTGAGGGCGGCCCCGGGAACAGGGACGTTCCGGCGCACCGGATTGCCCCTAATGCCCGATCGGCGAATCGGTCCTATCGTGCTTGTTATGGAGCACGCACTCAGTCCCACGACCCTGATCGAGCTGCGGCGCCCGCGCCCCTATCCGGCCGTGTCCGTGCTGACGCCCACGCATCGCCGAGAGCCCTACCGGGCGCAGGACCAGGTCCGGCTGCGCAATGTCGTGGCCGAGGCCAAGAAGCAGCTGGAGGCCGACCCCTCGGTCACCCGCGAGCGACGGGCGGATGTCGAGCGTCAGCTCGACCAGGCACTCGCCGAGGTCGATCTGACGCACGCCGAGGACGGTCTGGTGATCTTCGCCGCCCCGGGTGAGCACCAGGTGTGGTCGCTCGCCCGCACGGTGCCCGAGCGCGTGGTGCTCTCGGACACCTTCCTGACCCGCAATCTCGTCTCCGCCGAGGCCGCCGAACGGCCGTTCTGGGTGCTGTCGGTCTCCCCCGACCGTGTCACGCTGTGGACCGGCGGCCCGGACCGCGTCACCGAGGCCCGCATCGGCGGCTTCCCGCTGACCAGGCGCGTCGAGAACTTCGACGCCGAGCGCCGGGAGCGGATCGGCGACAATCCGAGCACGTTCCGCGACGAGGGCACCCGCCACTTCCTCAAGGACGCGGACTCCGCGATGACCACGGTCCTGCGGGACAACCCGCGGCCGCTGTACGTCACCGGCGAGCAGGCCGCGCTGTCCCTGCTGGACGAGATCGGCGGCGTCGCCAAGGAGGCGGTGCACGTCCCGCACGGCGGGCTCGCGCACGGCACGCACGAGGCGGTGTGGCAGGCCATCCGGCCGGTGATCACCGCTGAGGCCCGCCGGAACACCGACTCGGTGGCGCGCGAACTCGAATCGGCCATGGGCCGCAAGGCGTTCGCGGCCGGCGTCGACGAGGTCTGGCGCAGCGCCCGTGAGGGCCGGGTACGGCTGCTGGCCGTCGAGGAGAACTACCGGGTGACGGTGCGCGGCGAGGGCGGCGACCATCTGATCCCGGCCGCGAGCGGCGAGCTCGACGCCCGCGAGGACATCGTGGACGAGATCGTCGAGCAGTGCCTGGAGACCGGTGCCGACGTCCGCTTCGTACCGGACGGCACGCTGGGCGACGCCCACGGGATCGCCGGGGTGTTGCGGTACTGACGTCGGGTCGTCGAGGAGGCACAGCGGCGGCACGCTCGCCTCCTCGACGGTTCACCTCCTCATGGGGCCGTCTCGTCCGGTCACCGCCCTCACACGCCGTCGAACAGCGCGGTCAGTCCGCGCTCCACCACCGCCCCGAGGTCCTCCTCCCCGGCCGGCACCGCCGCGTACGTGCGCAGCAGGAAGCGGTTCAGTGCGGAGGTGTCGAACTGGAGCAGCGCCATGCCGTACGGCGAGTGCAGCTCCACGACCGTGCGCTCGGGTCCGCACGGCCAGATGTGCACGTCCCCGTCCCCGGCCGGCCCGCGCAGCCCCGCCTCCAGCAGGCTGCGCGCGAAGATCCAGGTGGCACCCTGCCCATCGAGGGAGACCTCGCCCGGGAAGTCGAGGTGCACCGCCAGCGGATCCGTGGAGGCGTAGCGCAGCTTGGCGGGAACGGGGAGTTCACGCTCCTCGCCGGTGATCAGACGGGCGCGGGCGGGCTGCTCGAGGGCGATGTCCATGGGCGGTCTCCCCTGCGGGTCGGAGGTCGGACGGTTTTTGCCGCTGTGTTCTTAGGACCCCGCAGGTGCCCTTTGCATTACGCCGAAGCACACCTCATTTATGTGAGCTGCATCACTCCCAAGGGATGCATCCTCCGGACGGCCGCCGACCTCCGCGCCACTCCTGGAACACACGACCGTCGAACACTCGAATGAACGTCGTACGATCGTCTCGGATGACCGTCAAATCACGTACGCTGTCTACGACTTGACCCCGCCGGTGACGTACGGCATTCGCACGGCACGAGCCCTCCGTGAAGACTCTGGCATATGCCAGACGCACCACCGTATCGGGTGTTGCCAAATCCCTTACAGCGCGTCGCGGGCTGTGCAACAGTCGTAACGGTCCTTCCGTCAGCCTTGGTCGTACCGTCCCCGCATCGGAGTGCGTCATGCCGTCCCATCTCTCTGCGGACCGCCCCGCCGCCCAGCCGCCAGGGCGCGGCTCGGTCGACGCGCTGATATCGCAGACGCGGCGGCTCCGGGGCGACGTCGACGCCGTACGGCGGGACACACGCAGCGACGGTTCGGACCCGCAGGAGCGGTGGCAGCGGGCGCTGTGCGACCTCGCCCTGCACCAGCTCAGCGACCTCGACGAGCACCTGGCACAGCTGAGGGACGGCCCGGCACCCGCTCCCCCCGCTCCCGCGGCCCCGCCCGCCGACCGGCCGGAGCCGCCCGCCGCGCGGCGCGGCTCGCTGCTCAGCCGGGTCGGCAGCGCGGAGTGGAACCTGCTGACGGACGAGGCCAGCTGGTCCGGCGAGCTCTACCAGATCCTGGGGCGCGACCCCGCCACTGCCCCGCTCACCCTCGACGAGCTGCCGTCCCTGGTGCTCGACGAGGACCGGCCGAAACTGACGGCGATGGTCACCCACTGCCTGGTCGACGCCAAGCCCATCGACGGGGAGTTCCGCATCGTCCGGCCGGACGACGAGATCCGGACCGTGCACATGATGGGCGAGCCCGTGCTCGACTCTGACGGCAGCGCCGCCTCGATGTGGGCCGTGCTGCGGGACGTCAGCGCACTGCGCAGGAGCCAGAGCGAGGTGAGCGAGACCCGTGACTCGCTCCAGCGCCACCGGCACCACGCGCAGACCGAGCACCGGCTCGCGGTCGAGCTGCAGGAGGCCGTGCTGCCGCCGTGGCGCGGCTCCCTGCGGCTCCCGCACGGGGGGCCTGCCACACTGGACCTCGCGGCTCGCTATCTGCCGTCGTCGACGAGCGCGCTGATCGGCGGCGACTGGTACGACGCACTCGAACTGGCCGACGGCGACACGCTGTTGAGCGTCGGCGACCTCACCGGGCACGGCGTCGCCGTGACATCGGGCATGGCGACCCTGCTGGGCGCCGTACGCGGCATGGCGATGGCGGGCACCCAGCCGGGGCAACTGATGTCCTGGCTCAACCAGTTGCTCGACGCCACCGTCCAGCCGGCCCTCGGCAGCGCCGTCTGCTGCCGGTACCGGCCCGAGAGCCGCACCCTGACCTGGGCGCAGGCCGGACACCCCGCCCCGCTGCTGTTCCGCGACGGGACGGGGCGCAGGCTGAACCCACCGGACGGCGTCCTGCTCGGCGCCACCTCGGGTGCCGTCTACGCACAGGCCGAAGAGACCCTCGAGGTGGGCGACCTGCTCCTGCTGCACACGGACGGGCTGGTGCCCAGGCACAGCGGAGCGGACTCCGTGAGCCGTCTCCTCGACCTGGCCCCCCGCTTGGGCGGGGCACGCGGTGCGCAGGACTGCGTACGGCTGGTCATGGAGGAGTTCGGTGACAGTGAGCGCGAGGACGACGCCTGCGTGCTCGTGGCCAGGGTGACGTCCTGAAACGTCGTCCGAACCTCGGTGACGTCCTGAAACTTCCTAGCTCTTCCGGTGGTCGATCAGCTGCACAGTCCCCCTATGCCTGTGCGCTGTTGCCGCCGCTCGGCTTCCTCGTCTTGGGCAGCGCCAAACGGATCTCCTCCCGCAGTTCGTTGATCCTCGGATAGCTGGAGTACTCGGCGGTGAGCCGGTACATCTGACGGAGCCGGTCCCAGGTGCGGCCGGACGAGTTCGAGCCCATCGACATCAGGGCCAGACGTGCGTACCGGTCCGCCTGTTCGGGGTCGTCCGCGATGAAGCAGGCGGACGCCATGGACAGATGGTCGAAGATCTTCGACCGTTCCCGGCCGTCGATCCGCAGGGCCAGGGCCTTCTCCGCGTAGTGCTGGGCATGTGCGGCCGCGGTGGGGTCGAACTCGGCCAGCGTGCGGTAGGCCAGGGCCTGCATGCCGTACAGATCCTCGTCCTTGAAGGTCTGCATCCAGCTCGGCGGCGGTACGTCACCCCGGTCGGAGACGAAGAGGTCCTCCGCCTGTCCGAGGGTGCGGCGCATGGCCTGGCCCTTGCCCATCGACGCCTGTGCCCAGGCCTCGATGGTGTGGAACATGGCCCTGGTGCGCGGCAGCACCTGTTCGCCGGAGCCGGACTGGGCGAGTTTCATGAGGTCGAGTGCGTCGTCGGGCCGGCCGAGGTGCACCATCTGGCGAGCCGCTCGGGAGAGCGCCTCCCCGGCGCGGGGCCGGTCGCCGCCCTCTCGGGCCGCGTGGGCGGCGATGACGAAGTACTTCTGTGCCGTGGGCTCCAGGCCGACGTCGTGCGACATCCAGCCCGCGAGGACGGCGAGGTTGGCGGCGACGCCCCACAGGCGCCGCTGCAGATGTTCGGGGTGACGGTAGGCGAGCATGCCGCCCACCTCGTTGAGTTGGCCTACGACTGCCTTGCGCTGCAGCCCGCCGCCGCGGGCCGCGTCCCAGGCCCGGAACACCTCGACCGAGCGCTCCAGTTCCTCGATCTCCTGCGATCCGATGGGGGCGGCCTCGTAACGGTCGAACCCGGCGGGGTCGGCGTGCAGGGGGTCGTCGAACTGGGGGGCCTCGGCCTTGAGGGCCGGGTCTGATTGCAGCCAGTCGTGCATGGCGCTGCTGAGTGCGGATCCCGCGGCGAGCGCGGCACCCGCGCCCACCAAGCCGCGTCGGTTGAGCATGAGGTCCATTCCCGTGAATTCGGTGAGGACCGCAGCAGTCCGTTCGGGCGCCCACGGCACACCGTCGGGATGCTCCACATTCCCGCCGTCCTGCCGTTTCCCCGCACGCCCGTGCCGGACCAGACCGAGGTCCTCGATGGTCACGACACGGCCGAGACGCTCGGTGAACAGAGCTGCCAGCACCCGCGGCACCGGATCGCGCGGGATCTCTCCCATGTCGATCCACCGCCGCACCCGCGAGGTGTCGGTCGCCAGCTGCGGGTGGCCCATGGCCGCCGCCTGCCGGTTGACCAGCCTCGCGAGCTCGCCCTTGGACCAGCCGGCCAGGCCGAACAGGTCCGAAAGGCGGGTGTTGGGTTCTCCGCTCACGTCAAGCCCCCAGGTTCTCGGCTGAGTTGACAGTAGCCCGGTGAGAGTTGCCTCGGGACTATTCGCCAGGGTTCGCCAGGGTGCGCCAGATGGTGTGCCACTGGGCATCGGGTGTCAGGTAGGAACGCGCCACCCCGACCCGGTTCGCCCTGACAACTGGTGCATTCCCCAGGGTGCACCCGGGCGGCCGGATCGGGCAGCGCTTTGTCGTCGCAGGCACACGAAGGGATCTGTTTCTCCCATGTACGCAGCATCGTCCTCCGTGTCCGCCCCGCCCCGGTCGCTGCGTGCCCGCCCGGCGGGCAGCGGCCCTTACCTCGACCCCGCGCGGCCGGCGGCCGCACCCGTGCTCGGCGCGGGCCGGCCGCGGCGCGCCGCGGGGCTCGGCACCCAACCGCTCAGCGGGAGACTCGACTTGTCCGGCCCTCAGGGCGCCCAGCTGCGTACCGCGATCGCGTCGGTGCACCGGATCTGCCCGGAGTTCGCTCCGGTGCAGGTACTGCGCCGCAGCGGGCGGTCCGTGCTCCTGGTCGGCACGACCGGGCGCAGCACGGCCGTCGCCAAGTGCTTACTCGACCTCTCGCCGGCGTGGGCCGAGCGGATCCGGCACGAGATAGCGGCATACCGCTCGTTCGTCCGGCACCGCCCACCGGTGCGCGTGCCGAGACTGATCGCAGCGGATCCGGACAACTGCACACTCGTCATCGAGCGGATGCCGGGCCGGGTGGCGGCACTGCAGCGGCACCCCTTGGAGGCGCCTCCGCGTGCGGACATCAGGGCGGCGCTCGGAGCGATCTGCCGGCTCAACGCGTGGCGTCCGCCGGCGGGCACGTTCGACGCACCGCTGGACTACGCGACGCGGATCTCCCGGTACCACGAGCTGGGCATGCTCACCGACCGGGACATGGGCGATCTGCAGAAGCTGCTGCACGGCATCGCGGCGACCGCGGGCCGGCAGGGCATGGGCCAGTTCTGTCACGGCGACGCACTGCTCTCGAACATCCTGCTCTCACCGGCCGGTCCAGTGCTGGTGGACTGGGAGCACGCGGGGTGGTACCTGCCGGGCTACGACCTGGCGACGCTGTGGTCGGTGCTCGGGGACGCACCGGTGGCCCGTCGGCAGATCAGCCAGATCGCCCAGTCGGCGGGCCCGGCTTCACGGGACGCGTTCCTGGTGAACCTGATGCTCGTGCTGACCCGGGAGATCCGTACCTACGAGACGGCCGTGCAGCGTTCGATGCACGACACGACCCCGGCGGCACCGGGAGTGGCCCACCCGGGTGCTGCGCCGTCCGGCGAGGAACAGCGGCTGCTCCTGAGGCGGCTGCACGACGACTGCCAACTGGCCCGACGGGCCGTTCGCGCGGCGGTCGGCACTCGCTGACGGGGACGGTGGCCCGCGGTGCGCAAGGAACGACGGCGCACCGCGGGCCTTCGTATGTCCGCTCACGCACGGCCTCTTGAAGCACGTCACTCGGACGGCCCATCGGTGTACGCCACTGACGCCCCGCAGGCCTGGACGCCGCCGCCACGAAACTCCCGGGACCCCCGATCTCCAGGGTATTTCGCCTGCCCGGCGGCATGATTGACGGATCGTCGGACAGCCGGTACCACAGACGCACGCCCGGCACCGCACGGCTCATCGCGCCCGACCGTCCCAGGAGGCTGCTATGCGCGGATCATTCACCGCCCCCACTCGAGCAGCCGGGCACAGCCGCACCCGGTCGACCGCCGTCGCGTCGGCCGCGGTGGCGCTGCTGTTCCCGCTGCTGGGGGCGGCCCCGCCGGATGCCCCGAGCCCGTCGGACCGCCTGCAGTCGGCCTTCGCCTCCGCCGCCGCCGAGTACCACGTGCCGCAGAGCGTCCTGCTCGGTGTCTCCTACCTGCAGTCCCGCTGGGACGCGCACGGCGGGGCGCCGAGCGTGACCGGCGGCTACGGCCCGATGCACCTCACCGACGCCCGCACCGCCCTCGCCGGGGCCACGCCGCACCACAGCGAGGGCTCGGAGGACGCGCGCGGCGACAGCGCCCGCCCGCCCCTGCTCCCCGACGCCAAGCTGCCGCAGGCCTCGGAGATCCCGGCCCGCCTCAAGACCTTGCCGAGGGCGGCCGAGCTGACCGGGCTGAGCCCGCGCGCACTGCGTACGGACACGGCCGCCAATGTGGCCGGCGGCGCCGCCCTGCTCGCCGCCGCACAGAAGGAGCTGGGCGAGCCGCTGAGCTCCGATCCGGCGGACTGGTACGGCGCGGTGGCCCGCTTCTCCGGGGCCGACGACCGGGCCACGGCGACGGCGTACGCGAACGACGTGTTCGACGTCATGCGCACCGGCCAGGAGCGCGACACGGACTCGGGCCAACGGGTGGCTCTGGCCGCCCGGCCGGGCCTCGCCCCCGACACCGCACAGCTGAGGCGGGCAGGGTTGCGGACGGCGAACGCGGCGGGGACGGAGTGCCCGACGACGGTGTCCTGCGAGTGGATCCCGGCACCGTACGAGGAGTTCGGGGAGGGCGACTACGGCAACCACGACCTCGGCGACCGCCCGGCCTCCCAGGACATCGACTACATCATCATCCACGACACGGAGGGCGCCTGGGAGGGAGTCCTCCAGATGGTCCAGGACCCGGCCTATGTGTCGTGGCAGTACTCCCTGCGCTCCACCGACGGCCACATCGCCCAGCATGTGAAGGCGAAGGACGTGGCCTGGCACGCGGGCAACTGGTACGTCAACTCCAAGTCGATCGGCCTGGAGCACGAGGGCTTCCTGGCGCAGCCGGACTCCTGGTACACGGAGGCGATGTACCGGTCCTCGGCCCGCCTGGTGACGCATCTGGCCCACAAGTACGACATCCCGCTGGACCGGCAGCACATCCTCGGCCATGACAACGTGCCGGGTCCGACCGCGTCGACGGTCGGCGGCATGCACACCGACCCGGGCCCGTACTGGGACTGGCGGCACTACTTCGAGCTGCTCGGCCGCCCGTTCGTGCCCACCGCGGGCCCGGACGGCGGCATGGTGACGATCCGCCCCGACTACGCCACCAACCGGCCCGGGTACACGGGCTGCGTGTCCGCGGGCCGGCCCTGCGCGGCCCACGGTTCGAGCGCGGTGCGGCTGTACTCCGGGCCCGGCGAGTCGTACCCCCTGATCAAGGACATCGGTCTGGGCTCGACCCCGACCACCGGAGTGAACGACCTGTCCTCGCGGGTCTCGACCGGCCAGCAGTACGCGGTGGCCGGCCGGAGCGGCGACTGGACGGCGATCTGGTACCTCGGCCAGAAGGCTTGGTTCAAGAACCCCGCGAAGAACCCGACCGCGGTGCACGCGACCGGCCTCGTGGTGACGCCCAAGGACGGCGCCGCGAGCATCCCGGTGTACGGGCGCGCCTACCCGGAGGCCTCCGCGTATCCGTCGGGCGTCC
The DNA here is from genome assembly GCF_039537145.1 of Streptomyces shaanxiensis. Classification (NCBI taxonomy): domain Bacteria; kingdom Bacillati; phylum Actinomycetota; class Actinomycetes; order Kitasatosporales; family Streptomycetaceae; genus Streptomyces; species Streptomyces shaanxiensis. The sequence continues at coordinate 44,985 of NZ_BAAAZY010000037.1, read as the reverse complement.
CCGCCCAGAGCGTGTCGCCGCTGCCGTACACCCTGCCCGCGGGCCAGAGGTACGTGGTGGGTGACAAGGTGCCCGGCGAGTACTACTACGCCGTGAAGTTCGACGTCGCCTCGCACCAGGTCGTCGTCGGCAAGGACCTGTACTACGAGATCCAGTACGGTCACCGGGTCGGGTTCGTGCGGGCGGCTGATGTGCGGGTGGTGCCGTCGGCAGGCTGACGGCACCACCGTCGGTCCTGTGCGGCGTCAGTCCTCCCTCTCCCAGATGTACCGCCGCCCGGCGACCGCCCTGAAGGTCAGGTCCCCGTCCTTGAACAAGTCACTGCGTACGGTGAGTTGACGGGTCCGGGAGGCCTTCAGGGCGATACGGATGGCCTGTCCGTCCGCCCACTCGATGTCGAGGGTGGCGCCGCCACGGGCGCGCAGGCCCCGCACCGAGCCGGCCGGCCAGGCGGCGGGCAGGGCGGGCAGTACCTCGATGACGTCGTACTGGCTCTGCAGGAGCAGCTCGACGATCCCGGAGGTGGCACCGAAGTTGCCGTCGATCTGGAACGGCGGGTGGGTGTCCCAGAGGTTGGGCAGGGTCGAGGACTTGAGCTGCTCGCCGAGCATCTTGTGGGCGTGGTCGCCGTCGCGCAGCCGCGCCCAGAAGTTGATCTTCCAGGCCTTGGACCAGCCGGTGCCGCCGTCCCCGCGTGCGGTCAGGGAGACCTTGGCGGCCTCCGCCCACGCGCTCCCGGGCTCGATCTGCCGCCCCGGGTGGAGGGCGAACAGATGGGAGACATGCCGGTGGTCGTCGGTGGCGTCGTCCAAGTCCTCCTTCCACTCCTGGAGTTGGCCCCAGGAGCCGATCCGCAGACCGGGGTCGAGCCGGTTCAGCGCCTCTTCGACGCGGCGCCGGAAGTCGGGCGTGTCGCCGAGGATCCGGGCCGCTTCGAGGGTGTTGGTGAACAGGTCGTGGACGATCTGCTGCGACATGGCGGCACCGGCGGTGAAGTCGCCGTGCTCGGGCGAGTAGCTGGGGGTGACGACGAGGGTGCCGTCGCGCGGGTCGGTGCGCAGGTTGTCGAGCCAGAACTCGGCGGCCTCCTTCATCACGGGGTAGGCCGTGGTGCGCAGGTAGTGCGTGGAACCGCCGAACCGGTAGTGCTCGTAGAGCTGTTGGCTGAGCCAGGCCGCCGCCTCGGGGAACCAGAACGCGGTCGCCCAGTCGTGCACACCGGTGAAGCCGTACGGGTTGGTCTCGTTGTGGACGACCCAGCCGCGCGAGCCGAACATCTCCTGTGCCGTACGGCGTCCGGGCGCGCGCAGGGCCTCGACGAAGCGGTCGTACGGCTCCGTCGTCTCGGCGAGGTTCGCGGCCTCGGCGGGCCAGTAGTTCATCTGGATGTTGATGTTGGTGTGGTAGTCCGCCGACCACGGGGGCGAGGTGCTGTTGTTCCAGACGCCCTGGAGGTTGGCGGGCAGGGAGCCGGGGCGTGAGGAGGCGATGAGCAGGTAGCGGCCGTACTGGAAGTAGAGGGCTTCGAGGGCGCGGTCCGCCGGGCTCGTCCCGCCGGTGTACGACGACAGCAGCCGGTCCGTGGGAACGTCCGCGGGGAGTGACTGGCCGATGTCCAGGCCTACTCGGCCGAACAGGGCCCGGTGGTCACGGACATGCCGGTCCAGCAGGGCCTCGTAGCGGTCGCCGGCCTGCTCAACGGCACGGCTGACGGCGGCGTGCGGGTCCGGGCCTCGGTAGTCGGGGTAGGTGTCGGCGTAGTCGGTGCCCGCGGCCAGGACGAACCAGGCGCTGTCGGCCCCGGTGACGGTGAGGGTGCCGGCGGCGTCGGAGGTGACGGTGCCGCCCTGGCTGCGCACGCGGACCTGTGCCTCGAAGCGCAGTCCGTTGTCGGCGAGTGCGCCCCGCACGGTCAGGGTTCCGTCGGCCGCGGTGGCGGTGAAGTCGGCGCGGGGCGAGGTGTGGCGCAGGGTGAAGGTGACGCTGCCGGGCCGGTCGGCGTCGAGCCGGCCGACGATCACACCGTCGGGGTGGGAGGCGAAGAAGTCCCGTTGGTGGCGGACCCCTTGGTGGGTGTAGGTGACGGAGGCGACCGCGTTGTCGAGGTCGAGGTCGCGGCGGTAGTCCGCGGGGGTCGTCGTCGGTGCGCCGGGCAGGTCGAGGTGCAGGTCGCCGAAGGTCTGATGGGCGCCGTAGCCGATCCGCGGCTGGCCGAGCCGGTCGGCCACGGACTCGGGGTCGAGGGTGGTCCGCGTGTCGAGGTCGTCCTGCACGGAGGAGACGGCGCCGGGGCGGGGCCCGCGCCAGTTGCCGTGGTCGTAGCCCTGGGCGGAGCCGGGGCCGCCGGTCCAGAGGGTCTTCTCGTTGAACTGCAGCCGTTCCGAGGCGAGCGTGCCGAACACCATGGCGCCGAGCGCGCCGTTGCCGACGGGGAGGGCCTCCCGCTCCCAGTCGCCGGCCGGGGTGGCGTACCAGAGCACCGACGACCCCCTCGACACATCGGAGGAATCAGCGGCGGCAGCCTCCACGGCTCCAGCCCCCAGAGCGAGCCCTCCGGCACCTCCGGCCGCTACCTTTAAGGTCGTTCTTCGAGTGATCCCATGCGGCTCATACGACATGACCCCAGACGCTAGAGATCCGATGACTCTGCGGCAAGGGTCATGACAACACGTGCGGGACCTCGAACACCGGGGCCTCGGGCGGGACGACTCAGCCCTGCTGGAACAGCTCTGCGGGCAGCGGCTTCAGGAGGGCGTACAGATCGTCGGTGATGGGGCGGTCCCAGGCGGCGATGGTGACCAGGACGTTGTCGCTGCGGTCGAACTGCACACAGGAGATCCGGCTCTCGGAGAGCTTCAGACGCCGCACGATCAGGAGGTTGTCGCCCTGCATCACCGGCACGTCCTCGCTGCCGACGACGGTGACCTCCTCGTCGTTCTCCAGGGCCAGCAGCAGCTGCGCGACCTCGAACGGGATCTCGCCCTCGGTGACCTCGCGGGCCGGCGAACCCTCCGGGAGGTTGCCGATGATCATCGCGGGGCCGCGGCCGCCGAAGAGGTCGTAACGCAGGAAGACGCCCTGGCAGCTGCCGTCCGGGGCGGGCAGCAGCCCGGCGCCCAGATTGCCGGGCCAGTCGCCCGGGTCCATGGCCAGTACGTCGAAGTCGGGCCCGGCGGGCGTGGCGCTGCGGCGGCGGAGGAACGACATGTCGCCATGGTACGTGGCCGGACCTGCTCCGTGACGTGCGGGCAGGGGTTCGAGCGCAGCTCCCCACGCACGGGCTCGGGCCCCACGGGCTCCGCCGAGGCCGCCGGGCTCCGGGCGCCGGGAAAATCCGTTGCCCCGCGAAAGCGGGCCGTCCTACGGTCCCGATCATGCTTCCACCGGTGGAAACGGACGAGGAATGGGACGCCGTCGTCCCGGACGAAACGATCATGCGGCCCGGGGCGGAGGACCTGTGCGCCCGCCTCGGCCTGGGCGGCGCCCCACTGACCCGCTTCCCGGACGGGTCCCAGCCGGTCTACGCCGTGGGCGACGAGCACGTACTCAAGCTGTTCCCCGGAGCAGCGGCCGAGGACGGCATCGCCGAGGGCCGGGTCCTGTCCCACATCCAGGGGCTCCTGCCCGTTCCGACGCCGCGCGTGCATGACGCCGGGCCGTACGAGAACGGCTGGCATTACGTGTTGATGTCCCGGCTGCGCGGCGAGAACCTGGCCGGCGCCTGGGACCGCGTGCCGGGCGCCGACCGTGAGCGGATCGTCGCCGAGATCGGCGAGGCCCTCGCGGTGCTCCACGGCATGGATCCCGCGCCGCTCACGGACGTCCTCGGTCCCGGGGACTGGGGCGCGTTCGTGGACCGGCAGAGCGCCAGGGCGGTGGACCAGCAGCGTGGGCACGAACTGCCGGACGCCTGGCTGGAGCAGATCCCCGACTTCCTCGCGTCGGTCCCGCTGCCCCGCACGCCGCGCCCGTCCTTGCTGCACACCGAGGTCATGCTGCAGCACTTCCTGGTCGATCCCGACGGCTGGCGGCTGACCGGCCTCTTCGACTTCGAGCCGGCCATGATCGGCGACCGGGCGTACGACTTCATCGGCGTGGGCCTGTTCGTCACCCGCGGCGACCCGCACCTGCTGGCCCGCCTCACCAAGTCGTACGGCACCGCCTTCGACCCGGCCGAGCTGCTCGCGTACACGTTGCTGCACGTGTACAGCAATCTCCCTTGGTACCTACGGGAGTTGGGGGCACCGGCCGACGGTACGCTGCCGTCCCTGGCCGAGGCCTGGTTCGGCGCGGGCTGACCCGCACCACGGGCCCTTCGCCCGGGCTGCGCGCAGGCGGCCGGCGTGCGGGAGGCCGCGCGCCGGCTCACCCGCACCCGTGCGTCACGTCAGGTCGAACTCGCCCTCCCTCGCGCCCGACACGAAGGCACCCCACTCGGCGGGGGTGAAGATCAGGGAAGGGCTCTCCGGGCGGCCGCTGTTGCGCATCGCGATGAACCCCTCGACAAAGGCGATCTGGACATCCCCCACGCCACGGCTGCTCGAGTGCCAGTCGGCGTTGCTGAGGTCCAGCTCCGGCTTGTCCCAGCCCGTGAGCGGCTGCTGCTGGATGGTGGTGCTCTCGGCCACGTCCGTGCTCCTCCCGATTCGCGTCGTCCGCGGGTCAGCCTAGCGATCGGTTCCGAGTGCCGACAGGCCACGTGAGAGGGACCTTTGCGGAGGCGTCGCCACCGCCGTCCGGGGAGTCCTCTCAGGCGTCCGGGCGCGCGGAGCCCACGAGCCACATCGAGAAGAACTGGGACCCGCCGCCGTAGGCGTGCCCGAGCACTTTCCGGGCCCGCTCCACCTGGTGCTCCCCTGCCTGTCCGCGCACCTGAAGGGCGGCTTCCGCGAAGCGGATCATGCCGGAGGCCCCGATGGGGTTGGTGGACAGGACCCCGCCCGACATGTTGACCGGCAGATCGCCGTCGAGCTCGGTCACCCCGGCCTCGGTGAGCTTCCAGCCCTCGCCCTCGGCGGCGAAGCCCAGGTTCTCCAGCCACATGGGCTCGTACCAGGAGAACGGCACGTACATCTCGACGGCGTCGATGTCCCGGCGCGGGTCGACGATGCCCGCCTGCCGGTACACGTCGGCCGCGCAGTCCTTGCCCGCCTGCGGCGACACGGCGTCCTTGCCGGCGAAAAGGGTGGGCTCGCTGCGCATCGCGCCGCCGAGCATCCAGGCGGGCGGGCGGGGCGCGCGGGCGGCTCCGGCGCGGTCGGTGAGGATCATCGCGCAGGCGCCGTCGGAGGAGGGGCAGGTCTCCGAGTAGCGGATCGGGTCCCACAGCATGGGCGAGGCCTGGACCTTCTCCAGGGTGATGTCGTGCTCGTGCAGGTGCGCGTAGGGGTTCTTCAGCGCGTTGCGCCGGTCCTTGTACGCCACCAGCGAGCCGACCGTGTCGGGCGCGCCGCTACGCCGCATGTACGCGCGCACGTGCGGGGCGAAGAAGCCGCCGGCCCCGGCCAGCAGGGGCTGCTGGAAGGGGATGGGCAGGGACAGGCCCCACATGGCGTTCGACTCGGACTGCTTCTCGAAGGCCAGCGTCAGCACGGTGCCGTGCACGCGGGCGGCGACCAGGTTGGCGGCGACGAGGGCGGTGGATCCGCCGACCGAGCCGGCCGTGTGCACCCGGAGCATGGGTTTGCCCACCGCGCCGAGCGCGTCGGCGAGATACAGTTCCGGCATCATCACGCCCTCGAAGAAGTCGGGGGCCTTGCCGATGACCACGGCGTCGATGTCGGCCCACGTCAACTCGGCGTCGTCCAGGGCCCGTTGGGCTGCCTCTCGGACGAGCCCGGCGATCGAGACGTCCCGGCGCGCCGCGACGTGCTTGGTCTGGCCGATGCCTACGACGGCCACGGGCTCCTTGCTCATCGCGGATCCCCTTCGAGTACGGCGACCAGGTTCTGTTGCAGGCAGGGACCGGACGTGGCGTGCGCGAGCGCCCGGTCGGACTCGCCCCGGTGGACACGGGCGGCGGCCTCTCCGATGCGGATGAGCCCGGCGGCCATGACGGGGTTGGCGGCGAGGGCCCCGCCGGAAGGGTTGACGCGCACGCTGTCGTCGAGCTTCAGCGCCTTGCGCAGGACGACTTCCTGTGAGGTGAAGGGTGCGTGCAACTCGGCGGTGTCCACCGGCCGTTCGAAGGCTCCCGCTTTCTCGGCGGCCAGGCGGGTGGAGGGCGAGTCGGTGAGGTCACGCACGCCGAGGCTGTGCGCCTCGATGCGGTGGTCGATGCCGCGGATCCAGGCGGGCCTGGCGCACAGGTCGCGGGCCCGCTCCCCCGCCGCGAGGATCACGGCGGCGGCCCCGTCGCCGATGGGCGGGCAGTCGCCGGTACGCAGCGGTCGTACGACGTACTCACCGTGCGGCACCGAACCCCGCAGCTTAGCATGGGAGTTGGCGGTGGCGTCGTCGCGGCTGCGGGCGGCGACAGCGGCGAGCGCGGGCTCGTCCGTGTCACCGGCGTCGATCAGGGCCTGCGCCTGGAGGGCGGCCAGGGCGACGGAGTCGGGCCAGAGGGGGGCGACGTAGTACGGGTCGAGCTGGCGGGTCAGGACGTCGCGCAGGGGGCCGGGTGAGGACTTGCCGTAGGAGTAGACGAGCGCCGTGTCGGCGTCGCCCGTGAGCAGCTTGGTCCATGCCTCGTAGAGAGCCCACGCGCCGTCCATCTCGACGTGCGACTCGGAGATCGGCGGCCAGGCGCCGACACCGTCCAGGGCGAGGGTGAAGGAGAAGGCCCGGCCGGCGAGGTAGTCGCTGGAGCCGGAGCAGGTGAAGCCGATGTCGGCGGTCTTCAGGCCGGTCTGCCCGAGCACGTCGTGCAGGACGGGCATGAGCATCTCCACCTCGGAGAGCTCCTCGCTGGTGCGCCGGTGGTCGGTCTGCGCGAAGGCGACGACGGCGATCTCGCGGTTCACAGCAGCTCCCGGTAGGTGTCGTAGTCCGCGTCGGGCTCGCCCGTGGGCCGGTAGTGGTCGGGGTAGCGGGCGCCTTCGGTCCACACCGGTTCGACCCGCAGGCCCATGCGCACCTGGTCGTACGGGATGCCGCCGATACGGCCGTGCAGCGCGAGGCCGGCGCCGTCGAGGGCGATGTGGGCGTAGACGTAGGGCACCTCGATGTCGAGGTTCTTCGCCTTGATGTTGACGATGCAGAACGTCGTGACCGTGCCGCCGGGACCTACCTCGACCTGTTCCGATGTGGCGAGGCCACATGTGGGGCACGCACCCCTCGGCGGGACGTACACCTTGCGGCAGGACGGGCAGCGTTCGCCGACGTTGCGGTGTTCGGCCAGAGCGTTGATGTAGGCGGTCTGGGCGCGGCCGGGTGAGTAGGTGTAGTCGAGGCGGGCGGCGGCCACGATGCCGGTGATCGGGTCCTCGAACTCGCCACTGTGGCCCGTGGGTTCGGCAGGGCCGCCGTCGTGCGGCTCGAAGCAGGCGATGTCGGTGATGGCGCCGGTGCGTTCCTCGGCCCATCGGACGCGGACGCGCATGCCGGTGTGCACGGCGTCGGGGCCGGGGGCGTCCAGGGCGTGCAGGAGGGCGGTGTCGGCGCCGTCGAGGCGGACCAGCGCCCAGGCGAAGGGGGTGTCGAGGGGCTGGTCGCGCCGGGGGGCGTGGTTCCAGGCCCAGGTGGTGACCGTGCCCGTCGGGGCGACCTCGACCAGGTCGCGGATCTCCTCGGCGGTGACGGGGTCGTACTCGACGGGCGGGACGAGCGTACGGCCGTCGGTGGTGCGCACCCCAAGGACGACGCCTTCGCGCAGACCGGTGAGGAAGGCGCTCTGGACCGGGCCGAGGGAGCGGGTGAAGGGGAACTCGACGACCAGCGGGGCTTTCAGGACTTCCGGCACGGTGGCTCCCTCGTTAGGCGCGCTTGTAGACGGGCGTCCGCTTCTCCGCGAAGGCGCGGGCGCCTTCCTTTGCATCCGCGGTGTCGAAGATCGGCCAGCCGCGCTTGAGTTCGGCGGCGAGGCCGTCGGTCTCGGTCATCTCGGCGGTGTCGTAGACCGACGCCTTGACGGCCTCGACGGCCAGCGGCCCGCAGGCGTTGATCCGCTCGGCGATCTCCAGGGCCTTGGCCAGGGCCGTGCCGTCGGGCACCACATGCCCGATCAGGCCGATGCCGGCGGCCTCCTGAGCGCTGTACGGGCGTCCGGTGAGCAGCATCTCCAGGGCATGGGTGCGCGGGATCTGGCGCTGTAGGCGGACCGTGGAGCCGCCGATCGGGAACAGCCCGCGTTTCACCTCGAAGAGCCCGAAGGTGGCCGACTCGCCCGCGACCCGGATGTCGGTGCCCTGGAGTATCTCCGTGCCTCCGGCTACGCAGTACCCCTCGACGGCGGCGATCACCGGTTTGCGGGGGCGGTGGTGGCGCAGCATCGCCTTCCAGTGCAGGTCCGGGTCGGCCTTCAGCCGGTCCCGGTACTGCTCGCCCTCCATTCCCTTCCCGGCCAGCGCCTTGAGGTCCATCCCCGCACAGAAGGCGCCGCCCGCTCCGGTGAGCACGATCGAGCGGATCGCGTCGTCCTCGTCGGCCTCGATCCAGCCGTCATACAGACCGACGAGCATGGACAGCGAGAGCGCGTTCCTCGCTTCGGGCCTGTTGAGCGTGAGCACCAGTGTCGCGCCCTCGCGCCGCACGGTGAGGTGTTCCGTCCCACCCATCGCCCATCTCCCCTCTGAAAGAACGAGAACAGGTTGCAGTAGGCGGGGAGGCACTTCAAGGGTTTTCTGACAGACAGTCAGATTTCTTGTGCGCGGACCCTTCACACTTGTGCCGCCCTTTGCTCTGATGACCGGCAGCCGGTGGTGAGCGAGGTCAGGAGGAGCGGTGGAGTACAACCTTGCCGACCTGTTCGAGTCGGTCGTCGACGCGGTTCCCGACCGCGAGGCGCTCGTGTACATCGACCACCCGGGCACGGGCGCGGAGCGCCGGCTGACGTACGCGGAGCTGGACGCGGCCGCCAACCGGATCGGCCACCATCTGATCGACAGCGGGATACGCCCCGGTGAGCACCTCGGGCTGCATCTCTACAACGGCGTCGAGTACCTGCAGACGGTGCTGGGCTGCCTGAAGGCGCGGATCGTTCCGGTCAATGTCAACTACCGCTATGTGGAAGAGGAGTTGGTGTACCTGTACCGGGACGCCGACCTGGTGGCCCTGGTCTTCGACGCCGAGTTCACGGAGCGGGTGGCGGCGGCCCTGCCTCAGGTGGACGGGCTGCGGCAGCTGGTGCGGGTGGGCGATGTGGCTCAGGGTTCGGCGGGGGCGCCGGTCGTGCCCGCCGTTGCCTTCGCGGACGCCGAGCGCGCCGGGTCGCCCGAGCGCGGATTCCCGGCGCGGTCCGGCGACGACCAGTTCATCATCTACACGGGCGGCACCACCGGGATGCCCAAGGGCGTGATGTGGCGCCAGGAGGACCTGTTCTTCTCGGGGCTGGGCGGGGGTGCGCCGACCGGCGAGCCGGTGAAGAAGCCGGAGGAGCTCGCCGAGCGCGTCGCGGCCGGCGGCGACGGGATCACCTTCTTCCCCACCGCCCCGCTGATGCACGGGACGTCCACGCTCACCGCCTTCATCGGCTTCAACTTCGGCCAACGCGTCGTGATCCACCGCAAGTTCGCGCCGGAAGAGGTCCTGCGGACGATCGAGAAGGAGAAGGTCACCAGCGTGTCGCTGGTCGGCGACGCGATGCTGCGGCCGCTGGTCGACGCGCTCAGCGGACCGATGAAGGGCACGGACTGCTCGTCGATGTTCAGCGTGTCGTCGTCCGGCGCGATCATGTCCGACACGGTGCGCCGGCAGTTCCAGGCGCTGGTCCCGAACGTGATGTTGCTGAACAACTTCGGCTCCTCGGAGTCCGGCTTCAACGGGACGGCGACCGAGGACTCCGGCCCCGAGCGCGGCTTCCGCATCCGCGTCAACTCCCGTACCCAGGTGGTCGACCCGGCCACGCACGAGCCGGTCTCGGTGGGTGAGGTGGGCAGGGTCGCGCAGTGCGGTCATGTGCCGCTCGGCTACTACAACGACCCGGAGAAGTCGGCCGAGACCTTCTTCGAGAAGGACGGCGAGCGGTGGGTGTTGCTGGGCGACATGGCCACGGTCGACGCGGAGGGCGTCGTCACCGTGCTGGGCCGCGGCTCGCAGTGCATCAACACCGGCGGCGAGAAGGTGTACCCGGAGGAGGTCGAGCAGGCGCTCAAGTCGCATCCCGACGTGTACGACGCGTTGGTGGCCGGGGTGCCGGACGCGAAGTGGGGGCACCATGTGGCGGCCGTGGTGCAGTTGCGGGCGGGGGCCGTCCAGCCGTCCCTTGCGGACATCCAGACGCACTGCCGGTCCCACCTCGCGGGGTACAAGATCCCACGCCAACTGGTCCTCACGGACTCGATCCGGCGCTCCCCGAGCGGGAAGGCGGACTACCGGTGGGCGCGCGAGGTGGCCGCGGCTGCGGACGGGTGAATTCCGGACAGGTCCGATTGAACCTAAGGTGACGTGCGGACGTACTCGTGGTGGCAGGCTCGGTCATCGGGCGCTGCTTGCCATGCCATCGCAAGACCGCACGGGAGGACCTCCGGGTGTCGCAGGAGGCAACAGAGGAAGCAACGCGAGAGACGGAAGAAGCGGGGACGGAAGAAGCGAGGACGGCTGAGGCGGGGAGCGCTGAGGCGGGGACGGTTGAAGCGGTCGAGACCGCCGAGGCCGTCGACCCGGCGAAGACGACCGAGGCCGTTGAGGTGGCTGGGACGGCTGAGGCGGTCGACCAATCCGAGCAATCCCGCCCCGCGGAGACGCCCGGCTCCCCCTCCCCCGGCTGGTTCGGCTGGCGGCGCCGCTACCCCCGTACGGCATACGGCGTCACCGTGGGGACGACCGTCCTGGCCGGTGTGCTCCTGCTCTTCGCGCTCCTCGTGCCCAACCGCCTCGAGCGGCTCGGCCCCGAGGCGTTCTTCCGTCTCCCGGCCGAGGGGATCCTGCTCGCGGGCCTGCTGCTGGCGCTGCCGCCCCGGTCACGACGGCTGACGGCGGTGGTGTCGGGAGCGCTCCTCGGTCTGCTCACCGTCCTGAAGTTCGTCGACATGGGCTTCTACCAGGTGCTGGCCCGCCCCTTCGACCTCGTCCTGGACTGGATACTGCTCGACGACGCGGCGGAGTTCGTCCGGGAGACCTTCGGGCGGACCGGTCAGGTGCTCGCGGTGGTCGGCGTGATCCTCCTGATCCTCGCCGTGCTCGTCCTCATGACGCTGGCGATGGTGCGGGTGACGAATCTCATGGTCCGTCACCGGCCCACCGCCGCCCGCACGACGCTGATCCTCGGAACCGCCTGGATGACGTGCATGACGCTGGGCGTCCAAGTCGCCGGCGTCCCGCTGGCCACCAAGGGCAACGCCGAGTTCGTCAACAATCGTGTCGAGCAGGTGCGCGCGGGCCTCAAGGACGGACAGGTCTTCCAGAAGCAGGCGGCGGTGGACGCCTTCGCGAAGACGCCGCCGGACCAGCTGCTGACGGGGCTGCGCGGCAAGGACGTGCTGTTCACGTTCATCGAGAGCTACGGCCGTGTCGCGATCGACGACCCGGCGATGGCGCCGCAGATCGACGCGGTGCTGAAGGAGGGAACGAGCTCGCTCAAGGCGTCCGGGTTCCAGTCGCGCAGCGCCTGGCTGAGGTCGCCGGTGACGGGAGCGGGCAGCTGGCTGGCGCACTCCACGTTCCTCTCCGGTCTCTGGATCAAGAACCAGCAGCGGTACCGGAGTCTGACGACCAGCGACCGCGCGACCCTGAACAGCTACTTCCGCAAGACCGGCGCCTGGCGCACGGTCGGCGTCGTGCCCGGGGTGCGGCGGGCCTGGCCGGAGGGCAAGTACTTCGCCCTCGACCACATCTACGACTCCGAGCACCTGGGCTACCACGGCCCGTACTTCAGCTGGACCCCCGTGCCCGACCAGTTCAGCCTGGAGGCCTTCCAGCGGCTGGAGCACGGCAAGAAGAACCGCGAGCCGATCATGGCGGAGATCATCCTGGCCTCCAGCCACAACCCGTGGTCCCCCATCGCCCGCATGATCGACTGGGACGACCTCGGCGACGGCTCGGTCTTCCACCAGATCAAGAAGGAGGGCACGGACCCCAAGGAGGTCTGGAAGGACCCCGAGCGCGTCCGCACCGAGTACCGCCGCGCCATCGAGTACTCGGTCCGCAGCCTCACCGAGTGGGTGGAGCGCTACGGCACCGACGACACGGTCCTCGTCTTCCTCGGCGACCATCAGCCCGTCCCGACCGTCACGGCCGGCAGCACGAGCAAGGACGTCCCCGTCACGATCGTCGCCCGCGACCAGAAGGTCCTGGACCGCATCGCCGACTGGAACTGGACGGACGGCCTCAAGCCCGCCGAGAACGCCCCGACCTGGGGCATGGACCGCTTCCGGGACCGGTTCATGACGGCGTACGGGCCTCGGGCGGGCTGAGCGGCCGACGGTTGCGGTCGCGGCTTCGCCGCGGTGCGGGGGCACCGTATGGCGTAGCAGTACGCGACGGCGCACGGGTGGCGTCCCTACGGTCGCAATGACGGTCGAAGAGGCCTCAGGACCGAAGGGGAACGCCCGTGAAGGGACGAATACGCATTCGCGCGCTGTGCGCGACCGCGATCACCGTTGTCGTCACCGCCGGCCCGGCGGTCCAGGTCGCCCACGCGCGGGGCGACCTGGACTGCAGCGACTTCCGCTTCCAGGAAGACGCGCAGGCGGAGTTCAACCGCGACAGAAACGACCCCAACGACCTGGACGATGACCACGGACGGGGACGGGACGACGACATCGCCTGCGAGGTCCTCCCTCGCCGTGTCTCGCCCATCTCCCCCGTGTCGTCACCGCTCCCCACGATGTCGCCGCTCCCCACGCGGGGAGTCAGAGGCGGCCTGGGCGGTAGTTCGGGACCGTCGGACTTCGAGGTGGCGGTGGGGGCCGGCCTGGCCGTCGGCGCGCTGGGGCTGACCGTGGGGTACGTCGTGTACCGGCGTCGGCTCGGATCCGGGAGCTAGGCCGAGGGTCGAGGACGCACTGCCCCGCTTCTCCCGGGCAACGCCACGTAGTGGAGCACGCTCCAAGGAGATATCTCCGTGGAGGCCGAAGGGCACCAAGCCCGCCATGGGGCAGACGTACAGCAGCAGGCCGCCCACCAGCAGGAGGCTCACCGTGCCGGGCAGGCTGCGGGCGACCGCGACCATGACCGCTTGTTCCCGAGCCGACAGGTGTTCGGCGGGTACACGGCCGGAGAGCGGCAACTCCCCGGCCGTACCAGGTGGCTCGCTCAGGGCCTGCCGACCACGTCCTGGCCCTCCACCGCATCGTGCGGTGCGTCCGCCGACGGCTCGGCATCGGCATCCGCCCTGCCTCGGGTGTCCGCCGGACCGCCCGGCGTGCGCCTGCCCAGGCGCTCCGTCAGCCGTGTCGCCACGGGCTCCGTGTAGCGGGCCGTGAGCGGGCCCAGGATCACCAGGATCAGCACGTACGCGGTGGCCAGCGGCCCCAGTGACGGCTCGATGCCGGCGGTCACGGCGAGCCCGGCGATGACGATGGAGAACTCACCTCGGGCGACCAGCGTTCCGCCCGCGCGCCAGCGGCCCTTGACGGAGATCCCGGCCCGCTTGGCGGCCCAGTAGCCGGTGGCGATCTTCGTCAGCGCGGTGACGACGGCCAGGGCCAGCGCCGGCAGCAGCACCGGCGGGATGCTCGCGGGATCGGTGTGCAGCCCGAAGAAGACGAAGAACACCGCGGCGAACAGATCCCGCAACGGTGCCAGCAGGTTGTGCGCCCCCTCGGCCACCTCGCCGGACAGGGCGATGCCGACGAGGAATGCGCCGACGGCGGCGGACACCTGGAGCTGCTGGGCGAGCCCGGCCACGACCAGGGTGAGGCCCAGCACGACGAGCAGCAGTTTCTCGGGGTCGTCGCTGGACACGAAGCGGGAGATGTGGCGGCCGTACCGCACCGCGAGCAGGAGCACGAGTCCGGCCACGCCCAGCGCGATGGCAAGGGTGACGCTCCCCGCCGCGAGACCCGCACCGGCGAGCAGCGCGGTGACGATCGGCAGGTAGACGGCCATGGAGAGGTCTTCGAGGACCAGGATGCTCAGCACCACCGGTGTCTCGCGGTTGCCGAGCCGCCCGAGGTCGCCGAGGACCTTGGCGATGACGCCGGAGGACGAGATCCAGGTGACGCCGGCCAGGACGACGGCGGCGACCGGGCCCCAGCCGAGCAGCAGGGCCATCGCCGCGCCGGGCAGGGCGTTGAGGGCGGCGTCGACGAGCCCGGCCGGGTACTGGGTCTTGAGGTTGGAGACGAGGTCGCTGGCCGTGTACTCGAGGCCGAGCATCAGCAACAGCAGGATCACGCCGATCTCGGCGCCGATGGCGACGAAGTCCTCGCTGGTGCCCAGAGGAAGGAGCCCGCCCTCGCCGAAGGCGAGCCCGGCCAGGAGGTACAGGGGTATCGGCGAGAACTGGAAGCGGGCGGCGAACCGGCCCAGCAGGCCGAGGCCGAGGATGATCGCGCCGAACTCGATGAGGAAGACCGCGGAGGAGTGCATCGCGGCTCACTCCCGCCCGAGTATCGCGGCGGCCGTCTCCACGCCTTCGCGGGTACCGATCACGATCAGGGTGTCGCCGCCGGCCAGCCGGAAGTCCGGGGCCGGCGAGGGGATCGCCTCGGCGCGCCGCAGCACGGCCACGATCGACACACCGGTCTCGGTGCGCATCCGGGTCTCGCCCAGCAGCCGCCCGTTCCAGTGCGACGTGGCGGACAGCTCGATCCGCTCGGCGACGAGGCCCAGTTCGGTGGTGGACAGCAGGTTGGGACTGTGGTGCGCGGGCATCAGCGCGTCGATCAGCGTGGCCGCCTCGCCTGAGGTGAGTCGGACCGACAACGCGCACGCGTCCGGATCGTCCTGGCGGTACGCGCTGAACGTCCGCGATCCGTCCCGGTGGGCGACCACCGACAGGCGGCGCTGTTCGCGGGTGGTGAGGTCGTAGCGGACCCCGATGCCGGGCAATGGCGTACTGCTCAGGCGTGGAGCGCCCACAGCTGTCCCCCCTTCGTTCAGGTGTCACTTCCAGCACTCTTGGGGGAAATTTTAACGACCCGTGATCTTGCGCTCGAACTCAGCCCGCTCTACGGCCGCTCCCGTCCAGGAAGGCGACGACACGCCGTACGAACCATTCCGCGTCGTCGAGCCACGGATAGTGCCCGGCACCGGGCTGCACGGCGAACTCGGCGTTCGGGAGGACGTCGGCGGTGCGGCGGGCCAGGTCGGGGCGGGGGCCGCCGTCGAGTCCGCCTGCCAGGACGAGGACCGGGGCGGTCAGGCGGGAGAGCTCCAAACGCGTCGTGGGCGGGTCGTAGGCGCCGTCGGAGCCGTAGATGTCGGCGGCCTCGTCGTTGGACTCGTCGTCGGCGCGCATGTCATGTTGCTTGGCAGCATCGTCCCAACGCCCGTAGAAGAAGGGCGCGAACACGGGGTCGAAGTCCCCCGAGCCGGCCAGCCATGCCTCGAACGCCGGGAACGCCTCCGCGAACCACGGCTCGCCCTCCCGCAACCGAGCGGCGGCCAGCCGGTCCTCGGCCGTGGCGGGCATCCCCAGCGCCCAGGGCGTCGCGGTCACCAGGGCCAGCCGCGCCACCCGCTGCGGATGGCGGGCGGCGTACAGCATGGCCAGGCTCCCGCCCGCCGAGTGCCCGAGCACGTCCATATGGGCCAGACCCATATGGTCGCGCAACACCTCGATGTCGTCCACCAAGTGGTCGCAGCGGTACGTGGCCGGGTCGGCCGGGACAGCCGAGTTCCCGGTGCCCCGCAGGTCGATCCGCACCAGCTGCCGGTGCTCGGTCAGTCCGCCCAGGTCACCCAGGTAGGCGGAGGCCCGCATCGGTCCCCCGGGCAGGACGACGAGTGGTTCGCCCTCCCCTCGCAGGTGGTAGGCGATCTCGGTCCCGTCGGAGGCGGTGAAGAACGGCATGACGCCGATCCTGGTCACCGAGGCGCGCTCACCGCAACGGAGTTGTCCGCCAGGGCAGCCCCTCCCGAGCCCCCTGCGCGGCAGCGTCGGTCGCAGAAAGTGCGGGCCGCCCCCTTGCCTGATCAATCACCGCCTGAATTACTGATCCCGAACACCCGGACCGAATGATCGGTCGTCCGGATTGATGTGGTTGGCGAGGGAGAAGTCCCCATGGCGGATGCGACGGAGCTGCTGGACTCGGGGGAACGGCTCGACCCGGAGGCACTGCGTGCGGTGCAGCTGGAGCGGCTGCGGAAGACGCTGCGGCACGCGTACGACAACGTGCCGTTCTACCGGGAGTCCTTCGACAAGGCCGGGCTGCGGCCCGAGGACTGCCGCTCACTCGCCGATCTGGCCCGATTCCCGTTCACCACCAAGGCCGACCTGCGCGAGAACTACCCGTACGGAATGTTCGCCGTGCCCCAGGACCGGATCCGCCGCATCCACGCCTCCAGCGGCACCACCGGACGCCCCACCGTCGTCGGCTACACCGACGCCGACCTCTCCCTGTGGTCCGACATGGTGGCCCGCTCGATCCGGGCGGCGGGCGGACGTCCCGGGGACAAGGTCCATGTGGCGTACGGCTATGGGCTGTTCACCGGTGGGCTCGGCGCACACTATGGGGCCGAACGACTGGGCTGTACGGTCATCCCCGCGTCCGGCGGAATGACGGCCCGTCAGGTCCAGCTGATCCAGGACCTCAAGCCCGAGATCATCATGGTGACGCCGTCCTACATGCTCACCATCCTCGACGAGTTCGAGCGGCAGGGCGTCGATCCGCGCGGTACCTCCCTGCGCGTCGGCATCTTCGGTGCCGAGCCCTGGACCGAGCAGATGCGCCGGGAGATCGAGGAGCGGTTCGCGATCGACGCCGTCGACATATACGGGCTGTCCGAGGTGATCGGGCCAGGGGTCGCGCAGGAGTGTGTGGAGACCAAGGACGGGCTCCATGTGTGGGAGGACCACTTCTACCCCGAGATCGTCGACCCGATCAGCGGCGAGGTGCTGCCGGACGGTGAGGAGGGCGAGTTGGTCTTCACCTCGCTCACCAAGGAGGCGATGCCGATCGTCCGGTACCGGACGCGGGATCTGACGCGGCTGTTGCCGGGCACGGCGCGGGTGTTCCGCCGGATGGAGAAGGTGACCGGCCGCAGTGACGACATGGTGATCCTGCGCGGCGTGAACCTCTTCCCCACCCAGGTCGAGGAGATCGTGCTGCGCACGCCGGGCGTAGCGCCGCATTTCCAGCTTCGGCTCACCCGGGAGGGCCGGCTCGACGCCCTCACCGTGCGGGCCGAGGCTCGCCCCGACGCGTCGCCCGAGACCCGGGAGGAAGCCGCGCGGGCCATCGCGGCGGCCGTGAAGGACGGCATCGGGGTGTCGGTCGCCGTGGAGATCGTCGAACCGGAGTCGCTCGAACGGTCCGTGGGCAAGATCCGCCGGATCCAGGACCTGCGTCCCCGCTAGTCACCGGCGAGACGGTCCCGCAGCTCCCGCTTGAGGATCTTGCCGCTGGCGTTGCGCGGCAGCTCGTCCACGAACACCACCCGTTTGGGCGCCTTGAAGTGGGCGAGCTTGTCGCGCGCGTGGTCGATCAGCTCGGCCCCGGTCACCTCGCCGCGCGGGACGACGACCGCCGTGACGGCCTCGATCCACCGCTCGTCGGACAGCCCGATCACGGCGACCTCGGCGACGCCCTCATGCGTGTACAGGGCGTCCTCGACCTCACGTGAGGCGATCAAGACGCCGCCGGAGTTGATGACGTCCTTCACCCGGTCGACGATGGTGAAGTAGCCGTGTGCGTCCCGCACCGCCAGGTCACCGGAGCGGAACCAGCCGTCCCGGAAGGCCTCGGCGGTCTCCTCGGGTTTGTCCCAGTACCCCTCGCACAACTGCGGGGAGCGGTAGACGATCTCCCCGGGGGTGCCGTCGGGCACGTCCGCGCCGTGCTCGTCGACCACCCGGGCGTCGACGAAGAGGACGGTACGGCCGCAGGAGTCCAGCCGGCCCTTGTGCTCGTCCGGGGCCAGCACGGTGGCCAGCGGGCCGATCTCGCTCTGGCCGAAGCAGTTGTAGAAGGCCAGCTTCGGCCACCGCTCCCGCAGCCGCTCCAGGACCGGCACCGGCATGATCGAGGCGCCGTAGTACGCCTTGCGCAGTCCGTCGAGGTCGCGGGTCGCGAAGTCGGGGCGGCCCGCGAGGGCGATCCACACCGTGGGCGGGGCGAACAGGCTGTCGACGCCGCCCGTTTCGATCAGGTCGAAGAGCCGGTCGCCGTCGGGCGCGTCGACGATCGTGTTCGTGGCGCCGACCGCGAGGTACGGCAGCAGGAACACATGCATCTGTGCCGAGTGATACAGCGGCAGTGAGTGGACGGGACGGTCGCCGGCGCTCAAGTCCAGGGCGGTGATCGCGCTCAGGTACTCGTGCACCAGGGCGCGGTGGGTCATCATCGCGCCCTTGGGCAGGGCGGTCGTGCCCGAGGTGTAGAGCAGCTGCACCAGGTCCTCGCTGCGCGGCTCCGGGCCGTCGTGGGCAGGCGCCGTCGCCTGGCGCGCGAGCAGTGAGTCGTCGGCGTCGCGCAGGGGCAGCGTACGGACGCCTGCCGGGAGCCGGTCCGCCAGGTCCGGGTCGGCGAGGACCAGGGAGCTGCCGGACTGGCCGACGATGTACGCGAGGTCGTCGCCGGTGAGGTTCTGGTTCACCGGGACGTGGACGAGGCCGGCGCGGGCGCAGGCGAGGAAGGCGATCAGATAGGCGTCCGAGTTGTGCCCGTAGGCGCCGACCCGGTCCCCGGGGGCGAGGCCCTCGTCGAGCAGGACGCTCGCCGCGCGCGAGACGGCCTCGTCGAGTTCCGCGTACGTCCAGGAGCGGTCGCGGTAGTCGACCGCGACGCGCGCGGGGGTGCGCCGGGCGCTGCGTCGCAGCACCCCGTCAACCGTGCTGCCGTGTCCAGGCGTCATGACACATGATCCTCGGTGCGCCGCACGGACAGGTCAAGCAGGACGCAGAGCAGGAACAGAACACCGCGCCGAGGACACATACCCGTTGGTACGCTCAACGGCTCCTTCCCTCAATGACGTTGGGAGGCACGATGCGCACCCGCTTCAGACGGCTCGTCGTCACGGCCGTCGCCCTGCTCACCGCCACGGCCGGACTACCCGCGGCCGCGGCCGATCAGCAGGACCGCCAGGACAGGCACGACCGTCAGGAACAGCTCTCGCACGGCGGTCTGTCCGCCGTCGTCCGCTACACCGAGTACGGCATTCCGCACATCGTCGCCAAGGACTACAAGTCCCTCGGCTTCGGCACCGGTTGGGCGCAGGCAGCCGACCAGGTCTGCACCCTCGCCGACGGTTTCGTGACCGTACGCGGCGAGCGTTCACGCTTCTTCGGTCCGGACGCGGCGACCGACTTCTCGCTCTCCTCCGCCACCAGGAACCTCTCCAGCGACCTGTACTTCCGCGGCGTACGTCAGACGCGCACCGTCGAGAAGCTCCTCGCGCAGCCGGCACCGCGCGGCCCGAGCCGTCAGGTCAAGGACCTCATGCGGGGCTTCGCGGCCGGGTACAACACCTGGCTGAGGCAGAACCGGATCACCGACCCCGCGTGCAGGAAAGCCGCCTGGGTACGGCCGGTCACCGCACTCGACGTGGCCGCCCGCTTCTACGCGGTCGCCGTGCTCGGCGGCCAGGGCGGCGCCGTGGACGACATCACGTCCGCCCAGCCACCCACCGGATCCGCGGCCCGCGCCAAGGGCATCGCGACAAGTCCGAACGCCGAGGCCCTGATCCGGGCCGTGCGGGAGCGGACCGCCGACGCGGACATGGGGTCGAACGCGGTGGCCTTCCGCGGGGACACCACGGCGAACGGCCGCGGTCTGCTGCTGGGCAATCCGCACTACCCGTGGCACGGCGGACGCCGCTTCTGGCAGGCACAGCAGACGATCCCCGGCGAGCTGAACGTCGCCGGCGGGGCGCTGCTCGGCTCGCCGACGATCTCCATCGGGTACAACTCCCATGTGGCGTGGAGCCACACGGTGTCGACCGGCGTCCCGTTCAATCTGCATCGCCTGACGCTGGATCCCGCCGACCCCACCGTGTATGTGGTGGACGGCAAGCGGCACCGGATGACGAAGCGGACCGTGACCGTCGCGGTCAAGGACGGCGCACCGGTGACCCGCACCCAGTGGTGGACGCGGTACGGCCCGGTCGTCGCCTCCGCCGACGGTGAGCTCCCGCTGCCCTGGACCACGACGACGGCGTACGCGCTCAACGACCCCAATGCCGCCAACATGCGGTTCGCCGACACCTCGCTCGGCTTCAGCAAGGCGCGCGGCACGGCGGACGTCCTCGCGTCGCTGGACCGGCATCAGGGGCTCCCATGGGTGAACACGATCGCCGCGGACTCCTCGGGGCACTCCCTCTACACGCAGTCGCAGGTGCTGCCCCGGATCACCGACGACCTCGCGGCCGGGTGTTCCACGGACCTGGGCAGGGCCACCTACCCGGCCGCGGGCCTGGCGGTCCTCGACGGCTCCCGCGGCGACTGCTCGCTCGGCAGCGACGCCGACGCCGTCCAGTCCGGGATCTTCGGGCCCGCGCGCATGCCGACGCTGAAGGACGCGCCGTACGCGGAGAACTCCAACGACAGCGCGTGGCTGGCCAACGCCGACCGGCCGCTCACCGGTTACGAGCGGGTCTTCGGCACTGTCGGCACGCAGCGCTCCCTGCGCACGCGTGGCGCGGTCGAGGACGTGGCGGCGATGGCGGAGCGGGGCGGTCTGACCGTCCGGGACCTGGAGCGTCAGCAGTTCGCGAACCGGGTGCCCGCGGGCGACCTGGCCGCGGCCGACGTGGCGAAGGCGTGTGCCGCGCTTCCCGGCGGGACGGCAACGGGCAGTGACGGCAAGGCCGTTGATGTCTCGTCAGCCTGCTCGGTGCTCGCCGCCTGGGACCGTACGACGGACACCGGCAGCCGGGGCGCCCTGCTCTTCGACCGGTTCTGGCGCAAGCTGACGGCGAAGGTGCCGGCCGCCCAGCGCTGGAAGGTGCCCTTCTCGGCAGCGGACCCGGTGCACACCCCGAACACCCTGAACACCGACGCCCCCGGCTTCGCCACGGCCCTCGCGGACGCGGTCGCCGAGCTCCGGGCGGCGGGCATCGCGCTCGACTCCCGCCTCGGTGAGCACCAGTTCGTCGTGCGGGACGGGCGGCGTATTCCGGTTCCGGGCGGCACCGAGGGGCTGGGTGTGTGGAACAAGATCGAGCCGGTGTGGAATCCGGCGGGCGGCGGTTATACGGAAGTGACGACCGGCTCGAGCCACATCCAGGCGGTGGGCTGGGACGGCAGCCGTTGTCCGGTGGCGCGCACGCTGCTGACGTACTCGCAGTCCTCGAATCCGAACTCGCCCCACTTCAGCGATCAGACCCGGGTGTTCTCCGGTGAGAAATGGGTGAGGTCCCGCTTCTGCGAGAAGGACATCCTGTCGTCGCCCGCGCTGCGCGTGGTCCGGGTGAGCGACTGAGTTTGACGCCGGGTGGTCCCGCGGTGACACGCGGGACCACCTCTTTTTGAACGCCTCGATCGCACCCTTGTGCTTCTTTGTGCCTCTGTGCGCCCCTCCGAAGAAAGGATTCGCAACAATCAAAACGGGTTCGCACTGGGCAGGACATTACCCAGGGGCCAAGTCAATGTAGCGCCCATGGATTTTCGAGCGCCGAAAGAGGCAGGGGGTTTTCGATGAGCCGTGTTGCGCCTGAACAAGAGCACGCCTGGAGGGTGGGTACTGCGCCAGGCATATTCCCATTCATCGGTCACGGTATCGCCTTGTACCGTCACCCGTTGACATTTCTGAATTCCTTACCCGCCCATGGGGACCTGGTCGAGATACGGCTGGGTCCCCAGCGCGCCTGGATGGTGTGTCACCCGGAGTTGGTCCACCAGGTACTCATGGACTCGCGCACCTTCGACAAGGGGGGCCCGCTCTACGACAGGCTGCGACCGCTGCTGGGCGACGGGGTCGGCACCTGCCGCCATCAGGCGCACCGGCGACAGCGCAGGCTGCTCCAACCCGAGTTCCGCGCGGCCCGCGTCGCCGACCACACGGCCCTGATGGCCGAGGAGGTGGAGGCGGTGTGCCGTGAGTGGCGGACCGGCCGGCAGGTCGACGTCAGCGCGACCATGCTGGCACTGACGACGCGGGTGATCAGTCGCGTCCTCTTCTCCGACTCGCTCGACGCCACGACGGCGGCAGAGATACGCAGTTGCCTCGCCACAATCGTCCGCGGGCTCTTCGTGCGGACGGTGGTTCCGGTCGACGCCCTGTTCCGTGTTCCCACGCCCGCGAACCGTCGCTACCGGCGTGCCGTCGATCGCGTGCACGCGATCGTCGATACGGCCATCGCCGAGCGCCGACGAGGCGCTCCGAGCGGCGACCGGACCGACGTACTGGGGACTCTGCTGACGGCCATGGCCGACGACGGCGGAGCGATCACCGCACAGGAGGTCCACGACCAGCTCATCACCCTCCTGTTCGCCGGAGCCGAGAGCACCGCCCTGTGCCTGGCCTCCGCCCTCGACCTGCTGGCGCGACACCCGGACGAGGAGGTCCTGCTGCACTCCGAAGTCGACGCCGTACTCGCGGAGGGCCAGTTGGCCGGTCCCGACGAACTGCCGCGCCTCGTGCGCACCCGGCTCGTCCTCACCGAGACACTTCGTCACCGCCCGCCCGGCTGGCTCTTCACCCGCGTCACGACCAGGGAAACGGCTCTGGCCGGCCATCATCTGCCTGCGGGCGCCACCGTCCTGTACAGCCCGTACCTCCTCCAGCACGACCCCGCCTCGTTCCCCGACCCCGATCGCTTCCTCCCCGACCGCTGGCTGCCGGGGCAGGCCGTCGGCGTCCCGCACGGGGCGATGATTCCGTTCGCCGCGGGCAGTCGTAAGTGCATAGGTGACGCCTTCGCCATGAGGGAGGCCACCATGGCCCTCGCGTTCGTCGCCCGGAACTGGCGTCTGCGCCACCTGCCCGGCCATGTCGAACGACTGCGTCCCGCGGCGACGTTGGGGCCGAGGTCACTGGTGATGGTCTGCGAACCGCGAGGCCGACGCCCCCTCGGCACACCGCATCGGGTGGACTCCCTCGAACCCAGGGCAGCTGCAGCACCTCGCGTACATGACTCCCGAACGGCAGGTGGCGACGGTGTCGACGGCGCGTGAGGAAGTCACGCTCGCCAGGCAGGGCGGAATTGCGGCCTCCAATCTGACGGAACTGATCGACGCCCATCTCCATATGCCCTTCCCGTTCCTGAGCAATCGCCACGTATCCGAAGCGGCCGCCGGAGTCGACGTGTGGTTACGTTCGTGCGGGCTGACCGACGAAGTGGGGGTGGCGGCAATGATCGCCTTCACTCGGCCGGCGGAACTCGCGTCCTACAACAGTCCGACAGCGGAGTTGGACGTCCTTCAGATCGTGGCCAATCAAATCGCCTATCAATTCATCTTCGACGACCGGGCCGAGGAGATCGGCCGGCGGTCGCCGGACCGGCTGCTGCCCATGCTGTGCGAGAGCATCGGAATCCTGCGCGACGATGCTTCGCCCAGCACCCGGCTGGGCGCGGCGCTGGCCGATCTGCACCGACAGGTCCGCCAGAGGTGCACCCCCGCACAGGCCGCACGCTGGGCCTGGAAGAGCCGCGAGTACGTACACGGCCTGCTCTACGAGGCGGTGGCCCAGGCCACCCCCCTCCCCCCACGCATGGGACTGAGCACCTCGATACGGTCGCTGACCGCGGGCGTCGAACCGTTCTTTCCGTTGGCCGAAGCGGCACAACCGTGCGAACTGTCTTCCGAGGAGCTCCATCACCCGGTCGTGCAACGCCTGAGCCGGCTGTCCGCCGATGCGGCCGTGTGGATACCCGACCTCTTCTCCTCGGTGAAGGAGCAGCGAGCCGGCGGAGTGATCAATCTGGCCCTGGCCCACCAGCGGGCCCATCGATGCTCGCTTCCGGTGGCCGTCATGCTGGCCATCCAGCAGATCAACGGCACGATCAGGGAGTTCGAGCGGCTCTACGAGGAGATCGAACCGGAGTTGAGCCCCGCCGGGATCGGCTACGTGGACGGCATGGCCGGCTGGATCCGCGGGTGTTACTACTGGTCCCGCACCGTGCCCCGGTATGTGGACGCGGCTCTGACGCCCGCCCTTCTGTGAGGCATCCTGCGCCCGCCGAGACCGCGCGGCGGGCGCACGGCTCCCGGGCGACCCCGGCTCCTTGTCCTCAACGCCCGCGTCACCGAGGGGGCTGATTCGAGATTCACTACCCGAAGAGCGGACAATAGAACCACTTCGGCGCGGGATTCATCCATCTCTGTCATTCTCGTGCCCGATTACCGCCACTCAGCGCCCACCCGTGCGTACTGTCTGCGCAGTCCTCCGAGGAGCAACGACAGGAAGCGGTAGGGCCTATGGCGCATGGGTCGTGGCAACCGAACACCGAGCCCCGCCCGTTGCTGGAACGCCAACGGGAACTCCATGCGCTCGGCTCCGCGTTGTCGGACCTGCGCGAGGCCGCCGACGGGGTGCAGCGTTCGCGGCCCAGCGGACTGCTCGCCTTCACCGGTCCGGCCGGGCTGGGCAAGACGGCGCTCCTCACGAAGGCCCGAGCCCGCGCCGCGGCCCAAGGCTTCACGGTGCTCTCGGCCTGCGGCGGCCAGAACGAACAGGAGCTGGCCTTCCGACTGGTGCGCCAGCTCGTCCAGCCCACCCTGGCCACGATGGACGAGGCGGAACGCCGTACCTTCCTGGGAAGTTGGTACGACATCGTCGCCGTAGCTCTCGGCCTGGAGGCGACGGACACCGCCCACGCACCGGATCCGACGGGGGTGCGAGACGGTCTCGACTGGGTCATGACGCGCCTGGCGACGATGAAGGCACCCCTCGTCCTGCTCCTGGACGATCTGCACTGGGCCGATCTCGAGTCCCTCAGCTGGCTCGCCTCGTTCACACCGCGGGCAGCCGATCTCCCGCTCCTGGTCCTCGTCGCGTACCGGCCGGACGAGCTGCCGGCCGAGGCGGCCGCCTTCCGTACGGTCGTCGAACGTCACGGGAACCGCCCCCACCCGCTGGCGCGGCTCAGCGCCGCCGGTGTGGCCCAGATCGTCCGGGACGAACTGGGAGAGGGAGCCGAGGACGAGTTCTGCGACGAATGCTGGTCGGTGACCGGCGGAAGCCCGTTCGAGGCCGTCGAACTCGCCATCAGGCTCGCCGAGCGGAATCTGAAGGGGGCACCGGAGGAGTTGGCCACGATGCGGGACCTGGCCGCGGCGGTCAAGGGCCCTGGACTGATCGAGAGCCTTCGCGGGCTCGGCACGAGCACCCTCCGATTCGCCCATGCCGCGGCCGTACTGGGCCCGCCGGTCTCGCCGGAACTCGCCGCCACGCTCGCGGTGATCGGCAGCGAGGACGCCGTCGAAGCGATCGAGAAGCTGCGCGCCGCCCGGATCCTGTCCTGTTCCCAGGCGCCTGGGGACGGCCTGGAGTTCGTGCACCCGCTGATCGCAACGACGATCTACCGGTCCATCCCCTCAGGACTGCGGGTCGGCCTGCACGACAGGGCCGCGGAAGCAGTCCGGGCGGCGGGGCTGGGTCCGGCCGCCGCCGCCCGGCATCTGCTGGAGGTTCCCTGCGAAGGCAGGAGCGAGGTGGTCGACTGCCTTCGCGAGGCCGCCCGTGAGTATCTCCGCGCCGGGGCTCCGGAGGCCGCCCGGCGCGTCCTGGCCCGAGCGCTGCAGGAACCACCCCTTCCGGAGGACCGGGCCGCGCTCCTCCACGAGCTCGCGTGCTCGACCTTTCTGCTCGACCCCACGGCCACGGTCAGCCTTCTCCAAGAGGCGCTGGCCGAGCCCGGGGTGGACCCCCAACTGCGGGCCTCCATCGTCTACCGGCTGACCCAGGCACTGGCCCACACCGACCGGCTGGCCGAGGCGGCGACCGTGTCCGCCGACGAGGCGCGGCTCGCCACCCATCCGCGCATCCGACTGCGCATGCAGGCCGATCATTTCGTCTGGAGCGCCTTCCGCGCCGATGAGCCCGACTCTTTCGCCCGCTCGCGCAGGCTGACGCGACTGGCCGAACGTCTGGCGGGCCGCGGTCTGGAGGAGCGGTACATCCTGGGTCTGCGCGCCTGGGACGCCCTTGTGCGCGGCGAGCCCCGGCAGACCGCCCTCGCCTGTGCGGAGGAATCCCTGCACGGTGGTCTGAGCTGGACTGACGAGAACCGGGGCTTCGAGGTTCCGGTCTCGGTCGCCCTGGTGTTCATGTACTGCGACCAGCCGCGGCGGGCCGAAGAACTGTTCACCAGAGGCATGGCCGAGTGCGAGCTCATGGGCTGGCGCGGATCCCACCTGGCGCAGGGGCAGACCCTCTTCGGCTACATCCGCTACCGCCGTGGCTGCCTGCCCGAGGCGGAGGAATTCGTACGGGCCGGGCTGCACACCGCCAACCGGGTGGCAGGCGCGGTCCCCGCCCAGTGGTTCGCCATCGGCATCCTCCTCCAGACCCTGCTCGCCCGCGGCCGCACCGCCGAGGCGCGGCGCCTCGCCGACGCCTACCGCTACGGCGAGGTCGTCCCGAACGCCGTCATCTACCCCGACCCCCGCACGGTGTACGCCGAACTACTGCTGGCCGAGGGGCGGCACGCCGAGGCGGCCGACCTGTTGTCCGCCGTCGGGGAGTGGCTGGACTCCCGGGGCTGGCGCAACCCCTCCTGGTGTCCCTGGCAGCTGCACCTGGCGTCCGCCCTCGCCCCCACGGCCCCCGGCCGCGCACTGTCCCTCGCCCGCGACGCCGTCAAGCGCGCCAGGGACTTCGGTGCCGCCTCGACGATCGGCCAGGCACTCCACATCGAGGCCGAGGTAACCGGCGGACCAGGTGCGCTCAAGCTGCACGCGGAGGCCGTGGAGCACCTTGAGCAGTCCCCCGCCGCCTACGAACTCGCCCGCGCCCTGATCGGCCACGGCGCCGCCCTGTCCCGCAACGGGCGCCTCCAGGAAGCCGCCGACCGGCTCTACCAAGGCCTGGAGGGCGCCGTCCACTGCGGGGCCGAGGGGCTCGCCGCCCGGGCCAGGGAGGAGCTCTCGGCGGCGGGGATGCGGCCGCTGCCGCTGCGCTACGCTCAGGCGGACACGCTGACCGCCCGGGAACGGCGTACCGCCGAACTGGCCCTCCAGGGTCTCCCGGTGCCGGTGATCGCCAAGGAACTGCGCCTCACCGAGCAGGGCGTGCGGCAGTTGCTGTCCGGTGTCTACCGCAAGGTCGGCACCGATGCCGCCGGCCTCGCCAAGGCCTTGGAGACCTTTCCCCGCCCTCGCGCTTGAAGCGACCGGTCAAGCCCCTGGTCAAGGCCCCGACCCGTACCCCGCGCCGGGGCCTCGGTCACACAGGTCGCGTCCGGCCCTCCCAGTACGGGTCCCGCAACCGCCGCTTGTACAGCTTGCCGTTGGGATCGCGTGGCATCTCGGTGATGAAGTCGACGCTCTTGGGCCGCTTGTAGCCGGCGAGCCGGTCGGCGCAGTGGTCGAGGATCGCGGCGGCCAGGACGGGGCCCGGGTCGTGACCGGGGGCCGGTTCGACCACTGCCTTGACCTCCTCGCCCCAGTCGTCGTGCGGGATGCCGAAGGCGGCCGCGTCGGCGACGGCGGGGTGGGCGAGGAGTACGGACTCGATCTCGGCGGGGTAGATGTTGACCCCGCCGGAGATGATCATGTCGATCTTGCGGTCGCGGAGGAAGAGGTAGCCGTCCTCGTCGAGATATCCGAGGTCGCCGACGGTGAAGAAGTCGCCGATGCGGTTCTTCCGCGTCTTGGACTCGTCCTTGTGGTAGGCGAAGCCGCCGGTGTTCATCTTCAGGTAGACGGTGCCGAGTTCGCCCGGCGGGAGCCGGTTGCCGTCGTCGTCGAAGATCGCGAGTTCGCTGATGGGCCAGGCCTTGCCGACCGTGCCGGGCTTCTTCAGCCAGTCCTCGGCGGTGGCGAAGGCGCCGCCGCCCTCGCTGGCCGCGTAGTACTCCTCCACGCACGGGCCCCACCAGTCGAGCATCGCCCGCTTCACGTGGTCGGGACAGGGGGCGGCGCCGTGGATGGCGTGCCGCATGGAGGAGACGTCGTAGCGGGCGCGCACCTCCTCGGGCAGGGCGAGCAGACGGTGGAACTGGGTCGGGACCATGTGCGTGTGGGTGCACTTCTCCCGGTCGATCAGGCGGAGCATCTCCTCGGGCGTCCACTTGTCCATCAGGACCAGGCGGTGGCCGATGTGCAGCGACGCGCCGGCGAACTGGAGCACGGCGGTGTGGTAGAGCGGCGAGCAGACGAGGTGCACGTTGGCGTCGAAGGGGCGGATGCCGAAGATGCCGAGGAAGCCGCCCAGGTACGCCTCCTCGGGGAGCTTGCCGGGCAGCGGGCGCCGGATGCCGCGCGGGCGGCCCGTGGTGCCCGAGGTGTAGTTCATGACCCAGCCGAGGGTGCGGTCGGCGGGCGCAGACTCCGGTTGCCCGTCGAGGAGTTCGGTGTACGGCCGGAAGCCCTCGACCGTGCCGATCGCGTACCGGTGGGTGACGGGCAGTCCGGCCTCGTCCGCGGCGCCTAGCACGGGGCCGGCGAAGCGTTCGTGAGTGAGGAGCACCTTGGCTCCGGAGTCGGCGACGATCCAGGCGATCTCCGGCCCGACGAAGTGGTGGTTGATGGGGACGAGGTAGAAGCCCGCCTGACTGGCGGCCAGGTACGCGGTGATGAACTCGGCGCTGTTGGGCAGGACGACCGCGAAGGCGTCGCCGCGCCGCATGCCGGCCGCGCGCAGGCCGTGGACGAGGCGGTTGGTGGCGGCGTGCAGACGGCCGGCGGTCCACTCCTCGCCGTCCGGGGCGACGAGGACCGTGCGGTGCGGGTCGGCCGCTGCCTGGGCCCAGAAGCCCGCCGGGGGTGTGCTCGTGCTCGTCACTCGCCGCTCCTTCCGGCTATGCGGTTGATGCGATCGACGGCTCGCTCGAAGCCGCGGGTGAGGTCGTCGAAGACTGCCTGGACGCTGCGTTCGCTGTTCATCCGGCCGACGATCTGGCCGACGGGGGTGCCGAGCAGCGGCTCGACCTCGTACTTCTGGATGCGCGAGACGGCCTCGGCGACCAGCAGACCCTGCAGGGGCATGGGGAGGGTGCCGGGTCCGTTGGTGTCGTCCCAGGCGTCGGTCCACTCGGTGCGCAGCTGGCGTGCGGGTTTTCCGGTCAGAGCGCGCGAGCGCACCGTGTCGCCGGAACCGGCGGCGAGCAGTTTGCGGGTCAGGGCGGGTGAGTGCAGATCGGCCTCTGTGGTGGTCAGCCATATGGAGCCCAGCCACACACCCTGGGCGCCCAGGCTGAGTGCCGCCGCCACCTGCTGGCCGCTGCCGATGCCGCCTGCGGCCAGTACGGGCAGCGGGTCGACTGCCTCCACGACCTCCGGGGTGAGCACCATGGAGGCGATGTCCCCGGTGTGGCCACCCGCCTCGTAGCCCTGGGCGACCACGATGTCGATGCCGCGCTCCTTGTGCTTGACGGCGTGCCGGGCACTGCCCGCGAGCGCGGCGACCAGGACGTTCTGGTCATGGGCGCGTTCCACCACATCGGCGGGAGGTGAGCCCAGGGCGTTGGCGAGCAGCTTGATCGGGTAGTCGAAGGCGACGTCGAGCTGGGTGCGGGCCACCTGCTCCATCCACCCGGTGATGCGCCAGCCGGAGGCCTCCCCCTCGGCGAGTTCGGGCACGCCGTACTTGGCGAGGGTGTCCTTGACGAACTGCCGGTGCCCCTCCGGGATCATCGCCTCGACATCGGCCTCGGTCAGTGTTCGGTCCTTCGGGGCCTCCACCTTCTTCGCGGGCATGACCACGTCGAGGCCATAGGGCCTGCCGTCGACATGGGCCTCGATCCAGTCGAGGTCGCGTTTGAGGTCGTCGGGGGCGGTGTAGCGGACCGCGCCGAGCACTCCGAAGCCGCCGGCCCGGCTGATGGCCGCGGCGACGGCGGGGAACGGCGTGAAGCCGAAGACGGCGTGCTCGACTCCCAGTTTCTTGCTCAGCTCCGTCTGCATGGGCGCAGGATGCCGCAGTCCTCCGAACGACGGAAGGCCTTTTCTGATACACCGTCAGATCTCTTGCATGGAACGGGGCGTTGACACCGCGCCCTACTGACATAAAAGTTTCACCACGCAAGGTGATCCCGGAAAGATACTTTCAGCCGGCGTGGTGGGAGGAACCTCGATGACCGACGGCAGAGACAGACTGACCCGGCGTCAACTCGGCAAGCTGGCCCTGGCCTTGGGCGGATCCCTGGCCATCGCCCCGTTCCCCGCCGGTCCGGCGGCGGCCGCCTCCTTCGGCCACGGCAGCATCCTGCGGCACGGCTCCGCCGAGCGCGCCGGCCTCCTCCCCGACCACCTCGACCGCCTCGTCACCGATGCCAGGACATACCTCGGACCCTCCCCCAAGCACCCCTGGTACGCGGGCGCCGTCCTGCTCGCCGGGCGGGGCGGCACGGTGGCCCTGCACCAGCCCATCGGCATGGCGGTGCGCTATCAGTCGTACGACGAGAAGACCGACACCGGCGTCGAGCTGCCCACCGGCCGGCAGATCGCGATGGCCGAGGACACCGTCTTCGATCTGGCCTCGGTGTCCAAGCTGTTCACGTCGATCCTCGCCGTGCAGCAGATCGAGCGGGGTGCGCTCGAGCTGGAGGCGACCGTCACCTCCTACCTCCCGGACTTCGGCCGGGCCGGCAAGCAAGACATGACGGTTCGTCAGCTCCTCACCCACACCTCGGGGTTCCGCGCCTGGATCCCGCTGTACAACGCGCCGACGTACGAGGAGAAGCTCCAGCTCATCTGGAACGAGGCGCCGCTGAACCCGCCGGGGACGACGTACCTCTACTCGGACCTGAACCTGATCTCCCTCCAGCTGGTCCTGGAGAAGATCACCGGCCGGACCCTCGACACCCTCCTGCGCGACGAGATCACCGCGCCGCTCGGCATGAGCCGCACTCGCTACAACCCGCCCGCGGCCTGGAAGCCGAGGATCGCGGCCACCGAGGACGCCCGCAAGCCCTGGTCCGGTCTGGACCGGGGGCTGGTGTGGGGCGAGGTGCACGACGAGAACGCCTTCAGCCTCGGCGGGGTCGCGGGCCACGCGGGCGTGTTCTCGACCGCGTGGGATCTCGCGGTCCTAGGGCGGACGCTGCTCAACGGCGGTGTCTACGGCAGGGCGCGCATCCTGGAGCCGGAGTCGGTGGAGCTGATGTTCACCGACTTCAACACCGCGTTCCCGGGCGACGAGCACGGTCTCGGCTTCGAGCTCTACCAGCACTGGTACATGGGCGCGATGGCCACCCCGCACACGGCGGGGCACACCGGCTTCACCGGCACCTCGCTGGTCCTCGACCCGTCGACCGACTCCTTCCTCGTCGTGCTCGGTAACTCCGTTCATCCGGTGCGCAGTTGGCGCTCCGGTTCCGCGCCCCGGGTCGCCGCCGCGAACAACATGGCCCGTGCCGTGTCCGTCCGCCCACGGCACGGTCGTACCGCGTGGTTCTCCGGAATGGCGACCGCCACGACCGCGGCCCTCGCGCTCCCCCCGGTCGACACGTCCGGCGGCGACGCCCGGCTGTGCTGCGCCCTGTGGTGGGACACCGAACCCAAGGCGGACTTCCTCACCCTGGAGGCCACGACCGACGGTGGTGCCACCTGGCAGCCGGTCCCCTTCACGACGACACGCCATGGAGGGCAGCCGCAGGACCACCCGGCAGGCACCGTCACCGGCTGGTCGGGCCGTGTCTGGCACCGGCTCACGGCACGACTCCCCGCGCACCGGCAACTGGTGCTCCGCTGGCGGTACGCGACCGACCGGCTGTACGTGGGCCGTGGCGCGTACGTCGACGGCCTGCGCGTCGAGGCGGCGGGCACCGTCCTCTTCGACGAGGCACGCCCGGCGGACGCGGCGCGGATCTCGGCGAGCGGCTGGACGGCCTCCGCGAACTGACGACCCGACCTGGCAGGACGCCGGTCAGGCCGGGGTGAGGAGGTCGGAGTGGAGTGGGGTGAGACGGGCCGCGCGGAGTTCCTCCCGGGCTCGTGAGCGCTGGATCTTGCCGCTGGTGGTCCTGGGCACGCTCATCGGCCCGACGATGACCACCTGGACGGCGAGCCGCAGTTCTTCGGCCAGGCGCTTTCTGATGAGTTGCGAGAGGGCCGCGGGAGTGCGGCCCTTGAGGTGGAGGGGGCGGATCTCCTGTACCAGGACGATGTGTTCGTGGCCGTCGGCGTCGGGCAGGGTGAAGGCGGCGCAGGGACCGGTGGCGGGGTCGGTGGTCTCGCTGACGCGTTCGATGTCCTGGGGGTGGATGTTGCGGCCGTTGACGATGATCAGGTCCTTGGCGCGGCCGGTGACGTAGAGCTCGCCGTCCTGGAAGAAGCCCAGGTCGCCGGTGCGCAGGAAGGGACCGTCGCCGTCGACTGTGGTGGCGGCGAAGGATTCGGCGGTGGCCTGCGGGTCACCGAGGTAGCCGTCGGCGATGCCGTCGCCGCGTACCCAGATCTCACCGATCCGCCCGTCCTCGAGGGGGCGTGAGGTGGCGGGGTCGACGATGCGCACATCGCTGCCGGCGGGACGGCCGCAGCCGACCAGGTCCACGCCGTTGGGGGCGGGTACGGCGGAGCCTGCCTCCAGCGCGTCGCGGTCGAAACGCCCTACGGTCGGACCGCTGCCGCAGGGCGTGCCGGTGACCATGAGGGTGGCCTCGGCAAGGCCGTAGCCGGGTGCCCAGGCCTGCGGGCGGAAGCCGAGAGGGGCCAGCTTGCGGGCGACCGCGCTCAGGACGCCGGCT
The DNA here is from genome assembly GCF_039537145.1 of Streptomyces shaanxiensis. Classification (NCBI taxonomy): domain Bacteria; kingdom Bacillati; phylum Actinomycetota; class Actinomycetes; order Kitasatosporales; family Streptomycetaceae; genus Streptomyces; species Streptomyces shaanxiensis. The sequence goes on along the minus strand of NZ_BAAAZY010000037.1, from coordinate 11,994 downwards.
CGGACGGGTTCGGCGCCGCTGAGCGCGAACCGCAGGCAGCCCAGGTCCAGGTCCTGGTCCGTGAGCGGGTTGTCCTTGAGGCTTCTCAGCAGCCAGTCGTACCCGAAATTCGGCGCGCAGGTGTAGAAGGCCTGGTAGCGGCTGATCATCTGCAGCCACAGCAACGGGTGAGCGATGTAGGAGACCGGCGAACTGAAGACGAGGTTGGCGTAGCTCGCGAAGGGGGTGAGCAGCAAGCCGACCAGACCCATGTCGTGGTAGTGCGGGAGCCACCCCGCGCCGGTCGGCGAGGGGCCGTGGCGCAAGTCGTCCCTGATCTCCTCGGTGGCCATCACTTCTCTGATCGACAGCAGGTTGTGCAACAGGTTCCGGTGGGTGATCACGACACCGCGCGGTTCGCTGGTCGAGCCGGAGGTGTACTGGATGTAGGCGGTCGCGCCGAGTCCCTGCGCGAGGGGGGACCAGGTGTCGGGGTCCGGCAGGGCGGTCACGTCGGTGGCGACGCATTCGGGGCGTGTCGCCAGATTCAGCCCGGTGAGCCAGGAGCCGAGGGCGGGCTGGTGCGCGGCGTCGGTGAGCACCGTGCTGACGCCCGCGTCGCGGATGATGCCCTCGGCGCGCTCAAAGGCCCGCCGGTCCGTGTCCGGGAGCGGGGCCGGGATGGCGACCCGCCCCGAGTACAGGCAGCCGAGGAAGGCCGTGAAGAACTCCAGGCCCGCCGGATACATCAGCATGACGCGGGCGCCGAGCGGCGTCCGGTCGGCCAGCCACGCACCCATCGCGCGGGCCCGCGCGTCGAGTTGGGCGTAGCCGAGGCGTTCCACCTCGACGAGCTCGCCCCGGACGCTGTCCACCCGCGCGTACCAGCGGGTGTCGCCGAGGAGCCAGACCTTCTCGCGCAGGAACCGGACGAGTTCGCTCAACTCTGTGCTCCTGTCTGCCCGGACAGGGACTCCTCGACGTGGTTGACGACGGCGCCGACCGTGTGGAGCTCCCAGGCGACCTCGTCGGGGATGCGTACGCCGAACCGTTCCTCGGCGACGACGGTCATCCGCACCAGGACCAGGGAGTCCAGCCCGAGGTCCGCGATGAACGCGGTCTGTTCGTCGACCTGTTCGGGGTCGACGTCGCCGAACTCGGCGAGCATCGCCTTCAGTTCGGCCAGGATCTCCGCCCGGTTCACCGCGCTCCCCCGTTCTTCGGTGCGTCCCAGGCGACGGGCAGTGCGCCGAGTCCTCGTTCGAACTGGCTGGGCCGCCACCGCGGCGTGCCGGCCGGCCGCAGGCCGGGCAGTCGGCGCAGGACCGTGCCGACGGCGGCCTCCGCGGTCATCCGGCCGATGTGGGCGCCCAGGCAGTAGTGGGCGCCGTGGCCGAAGGCGAGATGGCCGGGGGTGGGGCGGTGCAGGTCGAGGCGGTCGGGGTCGGGGAACCGTGCGGGGTCCCGGTTGGCGGCGCCGATGCACAGGAACAGGGACTCGTTCGCGGGGACGGTCACGTCGCCGAACTCGACGGGTGCGAGGGTGCCCCGCCAGCTCGTGAACGGCAAGGGGCTTTCGTAGCGGAGCAGTTCGCCGAGGCCGGTCGTCATCAGGGACGGGTCGTCGCGGAGTTCGGCGAGGGCGTCAGGGTGGGCGAGCAGGGCGTGCAGGCTGTTGCCGACGCTGTTGATGCTGGGGTCCTGGCCCGCGACGAGCATCATCATGACCTGGCCGTGCAGCTCGTCCTCGCTGAGCAGGGCGTCCTGGTCGTGGGCCCGGACCAGCAGCGAGATCAGGTCGTCACCGGGGGTCCGGCGCTTCTCCGCGACGGCCGTGCGGACGAACGCGTCGACCTCGTGGGCGAGCGCCGCCACATAGGGGACGTCGTTGTTCCACTCGGCGGTACGCCAGATCATCGCCCGCAGGTGGTTCATCTGGGGCGGGGTGGCGCCGAGGACGGCGAACAGGACGTTGCCGCCGAGCGGGTAGGCGACGGAGGCCATGAGGTCGCCGTGTCCCCGGTCCACGATCTGGTCGATCCGGGTGTCGACGAGGCGCTGCACCCGGGTGCGCCACTGCTCCTGCCGGGCCGGTGTGAAGAACGGCCGCATGATCGCGCGCAGTTCGGCGTGGCGAGGGTCGTCGCTGTCCAGCAGATGGGTGAAGAGCCGCTCCCGCAGTGCGGTCGGCCAGTGCCGCATCCACATGTGGCCGGCGGGGATGCGTTTGCTGTCGCAGGTGACCCGCGGGTCGGTGTGGGCGTCGCGGACGTCGTCGTAGCGGGTCAGCAGCCAGCCCGGTCCGTCCGGGCTGATGACGCGGCTGACCGGCCGGTGTTCGCGCAGCCAGTGCAGGGTCGGGTAGGGGTCGTGGTGGAACGCCTCAGTGAACGGCGCCGGCAGTCCGCCGGGCAGTTCTTCGGGCGGCCACCCCGGCGGGTACTCCCGCACCGCCTCGACCCTGGGCCTCGGCCGCGCCGGGACGTACGGCCCCGGAATCCCGGCCCCCGAGCTGCTGTCGCGTGCCACGGACACGCCCTGCAGGCGGCTGGTGCGCAGCATCGGGTAGTTGAGCTCGCCGAACCGGTCGCCGCTCAGTCCCGGGCCGCCGTGGTTGGCGAGGTACGGCACGCCCGCGAGGTGGGAGTCGTTCACCCGGAGCTGGCCGCACGAGCGGACGTCCCGGACGAACCGGTCGATCACGTCGGGGCTCCCGGTCCACAGCGAGTTGCGCAGACCGTACGAGCCGGACGCGACGAACGACACCATCTCGGCGAGGAGTTCGTCATCGTCGGCGGGGACGGGGACGGGGACGGCCAGGGTCAGCAGCGGGAAGAACGTCTCGTACCGGACCGACCGCAGTTTGAGCGCGCGAGCGAGCCCGTCGATCCTGATGAGCGCCGGTTCCGCGAAGACGGCGTCGTCGCTCTCACGTCCGTGCACATCGAGGTGCCGTCCGCCGGTCAGCACCCGGGCGCCCGCCCGCCGGGCGTCGGCGAGCGTGGCGTTGTATCCGGCAGTGTTGGGCGAGGCGGCCAGCACCACTTCGGGGTCGTCGGGGAAGCCGGGCCGCAGGGCACGGACGCGCTCGGTCAGCCGGTCGGTGAGCCGGTCGGCGATGTCCGGGTGGACGAGCGCGATGTTGGGCGCGCAGCAGATCTGGCCGCTGCCGTGGTACGACTCCATCAGCGCCTCGACGGCCCGGTCGAGGGGCGCGTCCCGCCACACCACGACCATGTCGTTGCCGCCCAGTTCCAGGATCGGCTTCTTGCCCGCGGCGAGGCACGCCTTCTCGAGTTGCTCGCCGCGGATCGAGTCGCCGAAGTACAGCACGTCGTCCACCAGCGGGCTCTCCAGCCACGCGTCCAGTGCCTGGGCGGGGTCGGTGCACAGCGCCGACAGGACTCCGGGCGGGGCGCCGACATCGGCGAGCGCGGGTACGGCGATCCGTTCCACCAGGTACATGGCGGCGATCGGCGCGTGCCGGGACAGCCGGACCACGAGCGCGTTGCCGGCCAGTACGGACTGGAAGGCCGCCCCGACACTGAGCGCCGGGGTGTTCTGTGGTGGCTGCACACACACCACTCCGTCCGGCACCCGGCGCAGCACCACCGTCCGGCCGTCGACAGTGTGCTCCGACTCCATGTGGCGCAGACACCAGTCTGTGGTTTCGGGACCGTAGAAGGTGAGGAGGTTAGCGACCTCCATACGGGCCAGCCGGACCGGGTGCCCCTCCTCCACCAGGAGCCCGGTCAGCGCGTCGGCGTGTTCCCGCAGCCGTGCGCGGAACGCCTCGGCGAGCTTCGCCCGTCGGTCCGGCGGGCTGCCGCCCCACTCGGCCGCCGCCTGCCGTGCGGTGCGCAGAGCGGCCTCCAGGTGCTCGGGGCCGGCGAGGGCACAGCGTCCCAGGATCGTCTCGGGGTGGGCTTCGGGGCCCATGCGCCCGGCGTTGAGCGCGTTGCGGTAGCAGGTGGCGCCGATGGGATCGTCGATCAGCGCGCTCGCGCGGAGCACGTACACCCACTCGGCCGGGTCGGGGACGGTGGTACCGGCGATGAGGGGGCCGAAGGCGAGCAGGCCTTCGGCGGAGTCCGCCGCCGTGCCGTCGGATTCCTGACAGGTCACCATGACGGGCCCTTCTTTCAGCCGTTGGCGGTGTCGGTGGTGCGGACGCCGAGGCGCAGCAGCACATGGCGGGACAGGTCGGTGAGGGTGATGCCGCCCTGGAGGAGCTCCATCGGCGGGATCTCTACATCGAGGCGTTGCCGGAGTGTGGTCAGCAGTTCGGCTGCCATCAGGGAGTCGACTCCGTAGTCCTGGAGCGGCGTTTTCGGGTCGATGCGCGCTGCGTCGGTCTGCAGGATCCGGGACAGCACGTCGGCGAGAGTGACGCCGACGGTCTCCAGCGCCTCGTCCGCGGAGAGGCCGGCCAGGGCGGCCACGAGGTCCTGGCGGGAGTGGCCGTCGAGGTCGCCGTCGGCGGGCAGCAGGGCGGCGAAGCGGGGTGCCGTCATGGTCGGCAGAAACGTGCGCACGCGGGGCCAGTCGTAGCGGCCGATGCCCGTGACGGCGATGTTGGACGCCACGCCGGTGTCCAGGGCGGCCAGTGCCTCGCGAGAGCCGATCGGTTCGACGCCGAGCGCTTCCATGACCGGTGCCAAGGCCTCACGGGCGACATGCCCGAAGTCCCCGATCGCGCCCCAGGCGACGGCGAGGGCCGGTCGGGCGGGGTGCCGGCGCCGGGCCAGTGCCTGCGTGAACAGGTTCCCGCCCGCGTACGCGGACTGCTTGATGTTGCCGACGGCGGCGGCGAAGGAGGAGTACAGCCAGAACAGGCCCAGGTCGCGGTCCCGGGTCAGGGCGTCGAGGACTGCCGCCCCGGCCATCTTGGGCGCGAGGACCGCACGGATCCGTTCGTCGGTCAGTTCGGTGAGCGGGGCGTCGTCGAGAGTCATGGCCGCGTGGACGACGCCCGCGAGCCGGTGCCCGGTGGCGTCGATACGGCCGATCACCTCGGCCATGGCGGCGGCATCGGTGACGTCGGCGGCGTACGGCGTGGCGGTCACGCCCTGTGCGGCCAGGTCGGCCAGCACGGCGGCGGCCTCGGGGCCCTCGGCGCCCCGCCGGGAGACCAGCGCGAGGTGGCGGGCGCCGCGGTCGGCGAGCCGGCGGGCGGTCGCGGCACCGAACCCGCTCAGCCCGCCGGTGACGAGGTAGCTGCCGTCGGGGTCGAGTCGGGGCGGCTCGGGCCGGGTACGGACGGGCAGCGGGCCGTCCTGCAGGTCGAGGCTTACGACGACCTTGCCGATGTGCCGGGAGTGCTGCAGCAGCGCGAACGCCTCGGCGGCCCGCGCGGCCGGGTACACCGTGTGGGGCAGCGGCCGGTAGCGGCCGTCGGCCACCCGTTCGGCGACCTCGGCCAGCAGACGCCGCCCGTGTGCGAGCCCGGCCTCGTCGGACAGCAGCGCGGTGACGTCGACGCCGAAGAAGGCGATGTTGCGGCCGAACGGCCGCATCAGCAACGGCTTGTTGGCATAAATGTCGCGCTTGCCGAGTTCGACGAACCGGCCACCGGACCGGAGCGTTTCCAGGCCCCGGCCGATGGCCTGCCCGGCCAGCGAGTTGACCACCACGTCCACCCCGCGCCCACCGGTGATCCGCAGGGCCTGGTCGGCGAAGTCCAGGGTTCGGGAGTCCAGTACGTGCTCGACGCCGAGCGCCCGCAGCAGGTCGCGCTTGGCCGGGCTGCCCGCTGTGGCGATCACCGTGGCGCCCACCAGGCGGGCGTACTGGAGGGCAGCCAGACCCACCCCACCCGCGGCGCCGTGCACCAGCACCGTCTCCCCCGGCGCGAGTCGCGCGAGGTCGTGCAGCGCGTAGTGGACCGTCAGGAAGGCCACGGGAAGGGTCGCGGCCTCCGCGAAACCGAGCGCGTCGGGAATCCTCACCACCGCCGACGCGGGAGCCACCGTGTGCGAGGCCAGACAGGCCGGAGCGGCCGCGCACACCCGGTCTCCGACGGCCAGGCCGTCCACGCCCTCGCCCACGGCCGACACGGTCCCGGCGCATTCGAGACCGGGGCCCTTCTCGCCGAACCCGCTCTCGGCCGCCTCGGGAGGAAGCAGACCTGTCGCCAGCATGATGTCCCGGTAGTTGAGCGCGGCGGCGCGCACCGCGATCACCACCTCACGCGCGCCGGGCGCGAGGGGGGAGGCCCGCGTCCAGACCGGCTCGTACGACAGGCCGGGCGTGCCGATCTCCAGGGCGAAGGGTTGGTCACCGCTGGGCTCCGTGTGCTCCCCGGACGGGAGTTCGCGTTCCCTGGGGACGAAGCGGCCGCCCTCCGTGAGCACGATCTCGTCCTCACGCGCGGCCGCGCTCGCGTCATCGGGCGGGGCGACGGGTTCCAGCAGTTCCCGTGCCAGCCGGTGTGCGTCGGCGGCCGGGTCGTCGAGGCGTTCCAGTGAAATCCGGGTCACCCGCAGGCCGGAGTGCTCGTTGGCCACAGTGCGGGCCATGCCCCAGGCGGCGGCGTCCTGCGGCTGCGCGGGCCGTTCGGGGGCGGGCAGCGCGCCGCTGGGCCGGGTGACCAGCCACAGGGCCGGTCGGGCACCCTCCGGGAGCGCCCGGCAGGCGCGGGCCAGGGCGCGCAGCGTGGCGGCGCGGCTCACGGCCTGGTCGAGCATCGCCTCCGGGTCGGCGGGGGCCTCGCCCAGCAGGAGCACTACGGCCGGATCGCCGTCACCGGTGAGCGAGGCCGTCCAGGCCGCCGGTTCGGCCGGGGCGGGCACCACCGGAACGGGACGCGTCGCGCGGTCGGAAAGGAGTGCGGCGAGGTGCTCGGCCAGCGGCGTCCGCGGGCCGCTTTCCGTCGCCACGATCCACCGGGTGCCGTCGTCGGGACGCGGCAGCGCGGGCCGGGTGGTCGCGTGCGCGGGTGCCGAGGCCAGCAGCAACGAGGCGGTGTCCTCGGCCGACTCGAAACCGCCGCCATGGCCGACGATGTCGGTGAAACCGCACACCCGCAGCACATCCCGCCACTGGTCGCGGTCCAGCAAGGGCGAATCCGGCCGCAGCTCGTCGTCGTGACCCCAGAAGCTCTCCAGCGTGCCGAAGAACGGCAGCAGGTAGTCCGTGTCGTGTGTCTCGAAGGCCAGCAGCAGGCCCCCTGGGGCAAGCAGGTCGCGCACCCGGGGCAGGGCTGTGCGCAGATCGGTCGCGGTGTGCAGGGAGTTGGCCGCCACGACCAGGTCGTAGGAGCCGTGTGCGAAGCCCTGCTCCTCGGGGTCAGCGTTGAGATCGAACAACCGGTGGTCGACAAAGGGGTGTTCGCCGAAACGGTGCCGAGCGCGGGCGAAGAAGACCGCGGACACGTCGGTGAAGTGGTAGACGGAACGCTCCGGTGGCAGCAGCGGCAGCAGTACGGCGGTGGTGCCGCCCGTGCCGGCGCCGATCTCCAGGATCCGCAGTGGCCGGTCCTCGGGCCAGGCCCGCACGATCTCCGCTGTCAGCGCGGCGACGCCCCGGTTGTGGAACCGGCAGCTCGGCGCCACGTCGTAAAACTGCTCGAGAGCCTCCTGCGTGCCCTGGCCCGTCAGCAGTTGCAGCGCGTCCCGTTCACCGCGCAGCACTTGGGGCAGGTGCGACAACTGGCGGACGGCCAGCTGCACTTCGGCGCTGCACGCCGGAAAGTCCAGCGGCAGCCGGGCCAGGAGTGCCCCCGGGTCCGCGGTGCCGGTGAGCCGCCACCGGCCGTCTTCGCTCACGGCCGCCAGCTCGTGCCGGGACATCAGGTCGAGCAGGGCCCGCGCCAGGCGGTCGTGTCCGGGAAGCATTCCCTCCCGGACCAGGTCCGCGGTCGTGAACTCGGCGCTGTCCGCGGGCAGCAGGTCCGCGAACGCGGCGGCCGCCACCTGCGCGGTCACCTGCTTGAGCCGGGCCATGAAGTCCGCGAAGCGCACGGCGGCCGCGTCGGCCCGCGCCGCGGCCGCGATTGCCTCGACGGCTCCGACGAGTTCGTGGTTGCCGGGCAGCGGCGAGGGCGCCGCCGGCAGATGGAGGTGCGGTGCGGCGCGCAGCACGGTCTCGTACCGCATGGGCGCCCGGTCGCCCGGGCCGGGGACGCGGCGCATGCGAACGCCGTCGAGTTCGACGGTGACGCTGCCGTCCGGGTCGGCGACGACCACGTCGAAGCAGAGTTCTTTGGTGCCGCGTGTACGGTCGCGGACGTGCACCATCCCCGCCGGGGACGGGCTCCGCCACACGCGTACGGCCTCGATCGCGGCCGGCAGCCAGGCCTGCCCGGTGCCCACCCGGGCGGCCACGAGCGGCACGCACGCCTGGAGCGCCCCGTCGAGCAGCGCCGGATGGGCCACGTACTGCGCGGTGTCGGCCGCGTCCGTGGTGTGCCGGTAGGCGGCCAGCGCCTCTCCCTGCCCCAAGTGGCCCCGCACCAGCTGCCGGAAAGCGGGCCCGTAGTCCAGCCCGCTCGCGGCCAGTTCGGCGTACAGGGCGTCGGCGTCGCCCCTGCGGGTGCAGCGGGCGCGTACCCCGGCGAGGTCGATCCTCGCGGGTGGGCGGCCGATCAGTTCGCGGACCCTGCAGCGGGCGTGTGGGCGGGGCGGCGTGCCGTCGGCTTCGCCGCTGCCGGCGGCCTCGGTGCTGGTGACGGTCACCATGCCGTCGTCGGGCGAGAACGCAAGCTGCAGCCGGACGTCCCCGGCCCGGTCCCACGGGACGACCAGCGGGCGGCTCACTTCCAGCCAGGCCAGTTCCACCGCACCGTCCAGCACGCGCCGGCCTGCGGCCAGGGCCATCTCGACATAACCGGTCGCGGGCAACACCACCGACCCGGCCACCTTGTGGTCGGCCAGCCAGGGCACCAGCACCGGCTCGACGGGCCCCTGCCAGGAGGGCTCCGCCGTCGGCAGCCGTTCGCCCAGCAGGGGGTGGTCCAGCCGGCCCGATCCGCTGCTGCCGATCCACTGCTGCGGGGTGCCGCTCCAGTGCCGTTCCCGCTGCCACGGGTAGGCGGGCAGTTCCGCGACCCGGGCGGGGCGGGGGAACCAGCGTGTCCAGTCCAGGTCCGCCCCGGCGGCGATCAGTGCCTCGACCGACCCGCGCAGCGCGGCCGGCCCGGCGGTGTCGCGGCGCAGGGTGGCGAGTACGGCCACCCGGTCGCGTCCGGCGGCGATCCGGCGCAGGTACGAACGCAGGACCGGGTGCGGGCCGACTTCCAGCAGTACGTCGACGCCCGGGTTGTCGTCGCGCATGTCCAGGGCGTGTTCCACGGCGGCGGCGAACCGGACCGGCTCGCGGACGTTGCGCCACCAGTAGTCCGCGTCCAGGCCGCTCGCGGGTACCGGTCCGCCGGTGACCGTGGAGACCAGCGCATCGGTGCCGCCTCGCGGGGCCAGCCCGGCGAGGCCGTCGGCCAGCGCGGCCCGGATCCGCTCCATGACCGGGCTGTGGAAGGCGTAGTCGAGGTCCATGAGCCGGAAGAACACATCGCGGGCCACCAACTCCTCACCCATCGCCTTGAGTTGGTGCACCTGCCCCGCGATCGTCACGTCCCTTGCGCTGTTCGTGGCGGCCACGACCAGCCCCGGGTAGGCCGGCAGCACCCGCTCCGCCTCGGCCTGCGGCAGGCCGACCGCGGCCATCCGGCCCTGCCCGGCCGTGGCCGCCTGCGCCCGGCTGCGCTCGGCGATCACCCACGCGGCCTCTTCGAGCGTCAGCGCGCCGACGGCGTACGCGGCCGCGACCTCCCCGACGCTGTGCCCGAGCGCGACCGTCCATCGCACGCCCCGCTCACGCAGGACCGCCGTGATCCCGGCCTGTACGGCGAACAGCAGCGGCTGGGCCACCTCGGTGGCCTCCAGTCCCCACTCGTCCGCCGGGCGAAGCAACTGCGCCGCGACCGACCAGCCGAGCCGGGGCGCCAGCGCGGCGTCCACCGCCTCCACCTCGGCCCGGAACACCGGATCGTCGTCCAGCAGGTCGGCGGCCATCCCCGCCCACTGCGAGCCGTTGCCCGCGAAGACCAGCCCGACCCGGCCGTGTTCGACGGCCTCACCGGTCACGCTCTCGCCGGACAGGATCCGCGCGGCCTGGTGCGGAGTCGAGGCCAGGGCCACCCTGCGGTAGCGGTGCCGGGCCCGGCGTACTCCGGCGGTGACAGCGATGTCGTAGAACTGCGCCGCATCGACCGGCGCGGTGTCCGTCAGCCGGGCGGCCAGTCGCCGCGCCGCCTCCTCGGCCGCTTGCGGGGTGCGCCCCGAAGCGATCACCGGAAGGTCGCCCAAGACCTCGGCGTCAGGCCGCTGGGCACCGGGGAGCAGGGCGGGAGGCGGGGCAGCAGGGGGCGGGCCGACGACCACATGGGCGTTGGCCCCACCGAACCCGAAGGAATTGACGCCCACGAAGCGCCGCCCGTCCCGCGACGCCAGCGGACGGGACCGGCCGACCGGCTCCAGCCCCAGGCCGGCGAAGTCGATGCCGGGGTTGAGCGGTTCCAGGTGCAAGGAGGCGGGGATCGTGCCGTACCGCAGCACCGCGAGGGCCTTGAACAGCCCCGCCATGCCCGACGCCGGCTCCAGATGCCCGACGTTGGACTTCACCGACCCGATGGGCAGCGGCCCCGTCGAGCGCCCGGCGGCCAGTGCCCGGCCCAGCGCCGTGCACTCGGCCGGGTCGCCCACCTGTGTGCCGGTGCCGTGTGCCTCGACGTACACCACCTCGTCGGGCGCGATCCCCGCCCGCTCGTACACCTGCCGCAGCAGCTCTTCCTGCGCCTGTGCGCTGGGCAGGGCCAGACCGACAGTGCGTCCGTCGCAGTTGCTGGCGGCCCCGGCGATCACCCCGTGGATCCGGTCCCCGCCGACGAGCGCGTCGGCCAGCGGCTTCAGCACGATCACACCCGCGCCCTCGGCCCGCACGAACCCGTCGGCGTCCGCCGAGAACGCCGCGCAGCGACCGCGCTTCGACAGCATCGACGCCTGGCTGAATCCGACGTAGCCCGCCGGGTTCAGCAGCACGTTCACCCCGCCCGCGAGGGCCACGCGGCTGCCGCCCGACGCGAGTTCCCGGCAGGCGCGTTCCACGGCCACCAGCGACGACGAGCAGGCGGTGTCGATGGCCATGCTGGGCCCGCGCAGGTCGAAGAAGTGCGACAGACGGTTCGCGGCGATCGAATGGGCGCCCCCCGCCATGGAATAGGCGTTCAGCCGACGGGGGCTGATCATCTGCAGCCCACCGTAGGAGAAGTCCGAGATGCCCACGAACACGCAGGTGTCGGAGCCCGCCAGTGTCCCGGGGTCGATGCCCGCGTCGTCCAGCGCCTCTGCGGCGGTCTCCAGCAGCAGCCGGTGCTGGGGGTCCATCTGGGCCGCCTCACGCGGCGAGATCCCGAAGTAGTCCGCGTCGAACCCGGCGATGTCCGCCAGAAATCCCCCTCTGGCGGTGTACGACTTCCCCGGCCGTGCCATCGCCGTATCGACGAACCGCCGTGCCTCGAACCGGTCCTCGGGCATCTCCCCGACCAGATCGCGCCCCGCCTCCAGCGCCTCCCACAGCCCGGCCAGATCCACGATCCCGCCGGGCAGCCGGCACCCCAGGCCGACGATCGCGAAAGCGTCCGTGCTCGTGCCCGCGTCCGTGCGGGACAGGTCCCCCGCCATCAACACACCCCATTCCTGAAGCTCTGCGCCATTGCGCGATCGAGTGAATGCGTGATCACGACGCCGACCGGAGGAAGTCACGGACGTGGCGGTCGAGTTGCCCGGCCGCGTCCTCCATCACGAAGTGGCCGGCGTCGTGGTAGCGGCGCACCCGGGCCTGCGGGAACCGGCGGGTCCATTCGGCCAGCACCGGTGGCGTGAACACGGGGTCCCTCGTCCCCCACCCGATGAACATCGGCAGCCCGACCAGACCGCCGTCGGCGTCGCCGGGGTCGAAGAGCCGCCACGCCGGGTCGTCGTCCCTGTGGGGTATGCACCGGACGAACTCCACAACGGT
>NZ_BAAAZY010000036.1:0-62863 GCF_039537145.1 Streptomyces shaanxiensis | reverse complement strand
GAGCGCACGCTGAACGACCCGGAGACGGTCGCGAACTGGGTGAACCGCCTGCGCGCGCAGATCGAGCCCTTCCTGTCCTTCGAGGGCGACAATGCCGCGACGATGGTCAACAACCTGGACTGGACGGCCGGCCTGTCCGCCATCGAGTTCCTGCGGGACATCGGCAAGCACTTCCGCGTCAACAAGATGCTGACCAAGGACTCGGTCGCCCGTCGGCTGCAGTCCGAAGAGGGCATCAGCTACACGGAGTTCAGCTACCAGCTGCTGCAGGGCATGGACTTCCTGGAGCTGTACCGGCGGCACGGCTGCACCCTCCAGCAGGGCGGCAGCGACCAGTGGGGCAACCTCACTGCGGGTCTGGACCTGATCCACCGGCTGGAGCCGCACGCCCATGTGCACGCTCTCGCGACGCCGCTGATGACCAAGTCGGACGGCACCAAGTTCGGCAAGACCGAGGGCGGCGCCATCTGGCTCGACCCGGAGATGACGACGCCGTACGCGTTCTACCAGTTCTGGCTGAACGCGGACGACCGGGACATCTCCACGTACATGCGCATCCTGTCCTTCAAGTCCCGTGCGGAGCTGGAGGAGCTGGAGAAGCAGACTGAGGAGCGTCCGCAGGCCCGTGCCGCGCAGCGTGCGCTGGCCGAGGAGCTGACGACGCTGGTGCACGGTGCCGACCAGACGGCCGCCGTGATCGCCGCGTCCAAGGCCCTCTTCGGCCAGGGCGAGCTGACGGAGCTGGACGACCGGACGCTGGCGGCGGCCCTCTCCGAGGTGCCGCACATCCAGGTCGAGCAGCTCGGCCAGGTCGTCGACCTCTTCGCCGAGGTCGGCCTGGTGGCCAGCAAGTCCGCGGCGCGGCGCACCGTGAAGGAGGGCGGGGCCTACGTGAACAACGTCAAGGTCGCCGGTGAGGACGCGGTGCCCGCGAAGGAGGACCTGCTGCACGGGCGGTGGCTGGTGCTGCGGCGCGGGAAGAAGAACCTGGCGGCGGTCGAGGTCACGGGCGGCTAGCCGACGTACAGGGACCTGTGTACGACGAAGGGGCGACTTCCCGCGTGGGAGGCCGCCCCTTCGAGGTCCCCGGACTCATGTCCGCTGTTTACGCTTGCCCAGCGTCGCCATGTACAGCATGTCCCCCACGTACACGATGATCACCGCGGCCACGATCTGGAAGACGTGCCGGCTCCAGTCGATGCCGCGGGTCGCTTCGACGCCGAACGCGCGCGCGATGGAGTTGCCGACGATGGCGCCGAGGATGCCGAAGATGGTGGTCAGCCAGAGGGGGCTGTGCTGCTTGCCCGGGATGATCGCCTTCGCGAGCAGACCCAGCACAAACCCGACGATGATCGCCCACAACCAGCCCATGGCTGCCTCCTCCTACGGCTCGGGTGAGCCTCACACCCAGTCTTGGACCGGCCCTGGTACGCCGCATGCCGGGTACCGCCGTACGCGTTACGGCTGACGGCGTTCCCCCAGGTGGCAGGGGCCCCGGTCTCGTAGGCGGCGGAGGCGGGGCGTACCGTGGAAGGTGTCCTGGCCCGGGTCCCCGACCGGGGGCGGACGGGTAGGGGCAGGGGGAGAGTCCGATGCGGGCGGATGGTGGAATCTGATGCGGAAGCTGCATGCCGGCGGTAACGCCCAGGTGTTCCGGATCACCGGGGCCCGAGCGGGGCTCCACGACGATGTGCGCGCCCGGCAGCGCCGGTACGTCATCTCCATGTCGGTCCGCACGGTGTCGGTGATCCTCGCCGCCTCGCTGTGGAACGTCGAACGGCACGTCGCGATCGTTGCGTTGGTGCTCGGGGCGGTCCTGCCGTATATCGCGGTGGTGATCGCCAACGCGGGGCGGGAGAATGCGCCGGGTCTGCCGTCGACGTTCGTGAGCGCGCCGATGCGACCGATGATCGCCCCGCCCGGGACGAATGACGGCTCCGCGGAATCCGTCCCGGAAGATGTCGCGGACGACTCCGCGCCGGGCGCACAAAGCAAACCGGGCGACGGAATGTGATCCTGCGGAGCGCTGTCCTCCGGACAACTCGGGGGGTCGACTCCGCGCCAAGCTCAGGAAAAGCTCAGATCAATAGTGCTGTTCCGGTGCCGGGCGAGGGGTTACCCATGACATACTTCGTGGACGCTCCGCATCCCCCGTCGGAGCGACGGACCGACGCCGGGCAGCTCCCCCCGTGGCTGCTCGGCGTCGCCTTTTGTGTGCATCTGTGAGACGAATCTGTGAGTGACACGCCTATCTGTTCCGCCAAGGGCTGCCGTGCCGATGCCGTGTGGGTGCTGGCGTGGAACAACCCGAAGATTCATACGCCGGAGCGGCGGAAGACGTGGCTCGCCTGCGAGGAGCATCGCGAGCATTTGTCACAGTTTCTTGGGGTGCGGGGGTTTTTGAAGGACGTTGTCCTGCTAGAAGAGTGGGAAGCGCAGGGAGATTGAGGGGCGCCATCGGTCTGGGGTGGTGCGGCTCGTCTGGCGTCTACGGCTTCATTGTGGTTAATCGCGCCCACGCGGCGGAGCCGCAAATCGATACGGTCCCGCGCCCCTTCAGGGGCGTTGCAGCTAGCCCCCGATAGCGGACATCGGCCTGTCCGGCTGCACGAACGACGGGTCGTCCAGGCCCGCTCCCGCCTTCTTCCCCCACATCGCCAGGCGCCAGATGCGGGCGATCTCCTCGTCGGGGGCGTCGGAGCGCAGTGCCGCTCGTAGGTCGGTCTCCTCCTGGGCGAACAGGCACGTTCGTATCTGGCCGTCGGCCGTCAGGCGGGTGCGGTCGCAGGCCGCGCAGAACGGGCGGGTGACCGAAGCGATGACGCCCACCACGTGCGGGCCGCCGTCGACCAGCCAGCGCTCCGCCGGGGCCGAGCCGCGCTTCTCCTCGCCCTCGGCGGTCAGCTCGAAGCGGGTGCGCAGGGACGTCAGGATGTCGCCGGCAGTGATCATGCCGTCGCGCTTCCAGCCGTGCTGGGCGTCCAGGGGCATCTGCTCGATGAAGCGCAGTTCGTAGTCGTGCTCGACCGCCCAGGCCAGGAGGTCGGGGGCCTCGTCGTCGTTGAGGCCCGGCATCAGGACCGAGTTGACCTTGACCGGGGTCAGGCCCGCGTCGCGGGCGGCGTGCAGGCCCTCGATGACGTCCTTGTGGCGGTCGCGGCGGGTGAGGGTCTTGAAGACGTCGGGGCGCAGGGTGTCCAGGGAGACGTTGACCCGGTCCAGGCCCGCCGCCTTCAGGGCGGACGCCGTGCGCTTGAGGCCGATGCCGTTCGTCGTCAGGGACATCTGGGGGCGGGGCTCAAGGGCCGCGACGCGCTCGACTATGCCGACGAGGCCAGGGCGCAGCAGGGGCTCGCCGCCGGTGAAGCGGACCTCCTCGATGCCGAGGGAGGTGACCGCGATGTCGATCAGGCGGACGATCTCGTCGTCCGTGAGCAGGTCGGGCTTGGCCAGCCACTGCAGACCCTCCTCGGGCATGCAGTACGTGCACCGCAGATTGCAGCGGTCGGTCAGCGAGACCCTCAGGTCGGTGGCCACTCGGCCGTAGGTGTCGATGAGCACGTGGGCCCCCTCCCGCGTCAAGACCGGATTCAACTTCCTTCACCTGCGAGCCTACGTGACCGCACTGACACCGACACCGGCCCGATCCCACGACGTACGACGCGGCCGCGTCGTAGGGATCTACGACGCGGCCGCACAGTGGGCGTGCTCAGCGGGGCGTGCTCAGTGGGCGCCGGTGCCGGTCAGGGACCGGACCTCCAGCTCCGCGTACTTGCCGGCGTCGGGCTCCTCC
The DNA here is from genome assembly GCF_039537145.1 of Streptomyces shaanxiensis. Taxonomy (NCBI): domain Bacteria; kingdom Bacillati; phylum Actinomycetota; class Actinomycetes; order Kitasatosporales; family Streptomycetaceae; genus Streptomyces; species Streptomyces shaanxiensis. The sequence continues at coordinate 59,070 of NZ_BAAAZY010000036.1, read as the reverse complement.
TTGGACAGGACCGTGCCCAGCCAGCCCATGAGGAAGCCGAACGGGATGGAGATGATGCCCGGGTTCTTCAGCGGGAACCAAGCGAAGTCGACGTCGGGGAACATCGCCTTGGGGTCGCCGGAGACGACCGGCGAGAACAGCACCAGGCCGACGGCGACGATCAGACCGCCGTAGATCGACCACAGGGCGCCCTGGGTGGTGAACCGCTTCCAGAACAGACTGTAGAGGATCGTCGGCAGGTTGGCGGAGGCCGCGACGGCGAAGGCCAGGGCGACCAGGCCGGCGACGTTGAGGTCGCGGGCGAGGGCGCCGAGGAGGATGGAGACGGCGCCGATGCCGATGGTGGCCAGGCGGGCGGCCCGGACCTCCTCCTTCTCGGTGGCCTGGCCCTTCCTGATGACGTTCGCGTAGATGTCGTGGGCGAACGACGAGGACGAGGCCAGGGTCAGGCCGGCGACGACCGCGAGGATGGTCGCGAAGGCCACGGCCGAGATGGTGGCGAGCAGGATCGCGCCCCAGGCCGAGTCGACGCCGCCGAGATGCAGGGCGAGCAGGGGTGCCGCCGTGTTGCCCGACGGGTTGGACGCGATGATCTCTTCCTGGGAGATCAGCGCGGCTGCGCCGAAGCCGAGGGCGATGGTCATCAGGTAGAAGCCGCCGATGATGCCGATCGCCCAGTTCACGGACTTACGGGCGGCCTTGGCGTTGGGCACCGTGTAGAAGCGGATCAGGATGTGCGGCAGACCCGCGGTGCCGAGGACCAGGGCGATGCCGAGGGAGATGAAGTCCAGCTTGGAGGTGCCGGTCGCGCCGTACTGGAGGCCGGGCTCCAGGAAGGCGGCGCCCTTGCCGCTGTTCTCGGCGGCCTTGCCGAGCAGGTCGGAGATGTTGAAGTTGAACTTCAGCAGCACCAGGAACGTGATCAGGATCGTGCCACCGATCAGCAGCACGGCCTTGACCATCTGGACCCAGGTCGTGCCCTTCATGCCGCCGATGGAGACGTACACGATCATCAGGACGCCGACGAGGGCGACGATCAGGATCTTGCCCGCGTCGGTGGTGATGCCGAGCAGCAGCGAGACCAGGACGCCCGCGCCCGCCATCTGGGCCAGCAGATAGAAGATCGACACGACGATCGTGGAGGTGCCGGCCGCCGTGCGGACCGGGCGCTGGCGCATGCGGTACGCGAGCACGTCACCCATCGTGTAGCGGCCGGAGTTCCTGAGCGGCTCGGCCACCAGGAGCAGGGCGACCAGCCAGGCGACCAGGAAGCCGATGGAGTACAGGAAGCCGTCGTATCCGAAAAGTGCGATGGCGCCCGCGATGCCGAGGAAGGACGCGGCGGACATGTAGTCGCCGGAGACGGCGAGGCCGTTCTGGAAAGCGCTGAACGACCGGCCGCCCGCGTAGAAGTCGGCGGCGTCCTTGGTCTGGCGGCCCGCCCACACGGTGATGAAGAGGGTCGCGATCACGAAGGCCGCGAACAGGGAGATGATCAGCGGCCGGTGCTCGCTGGCCTCGTTGGCGGCGAGCTGTACCTGGGCAATCGCGGGGCTCATGCGCCGCCCTCCATACGGGTCTTGATGGCCTCGGCCTTGGGGTCGAGCTTGGCGCCGGCGTGGCGCGCGTACCACCAGGCGATGAGGAACGTGGTGACGAACTGGGCGATACCGAAGACGAACGCGATGTTGATGTTGCCGAACAGCTTGGTGCCCATGAAGTCGCCCGCGTAGTTGGAGAGCAGGACGTACAGCAGGTACCAGACGATGAAGGCGACGGTCAGCGGGAAGGCGAAGGAGCGGTAGGAGCGGCGCAGTTCACCGAACTCCGCACTCTGCTGCACCTCGGCGAACTCCTCGGTGGTGGGGAGTTTGTGTTCCTCTTTCGAGGGGGGCGGTGCGTCGGTAGCCACGGAGTCTCCTCGCGTTGCGGGCGCTGTTGCGACGGTGGACGGGGACGGGTCGGGGGGTGGGGACGAGTGGGATGCGGGCATGGCGGCTCTGTTCCTAGCGGTGACATGGATCACTTGAGCCGAGTGGCGATGTTAGGGCCACGGCGTGTGATCCGACAGAGGGCTCGATCCTGCTCGCGCCCCCTTCCCAAGGTCACGGCGCCACGCGAGGACCGGTTCAACTCCGAGGGCTTCTTTCCGAAGTCGCCCGGGTGAGTGATTGCTGGCCAGGAGGTTCGGGGGATAGCTTCACTCCTGCACCACTCGTCATGTACCTGCCCGGGCGCTCATCCGCGTCCGGGCAGGTTCCCGTTCCGGATGATGTGGAGATCCCATGGTTCATCTGCGGTCCAGACGCCGACTCGGCCTCGCCGCATCCCTCGCCCTGTCGCTGACCGCCTCGCTCGGCTTCCTTCCGGCGGCGGCCTCGGCCGCACCGTTCGCGGAGCCCGGCGCGCAGGCCACGGACGCGACCGGCCTGGCATATGTCGTCAACACCCACACGGACCGTCGCACGATCGAGTCGGTGAAGAAGGCGATCGCCGCGGCCGGCGGCACCGTCGTGATCGCCTACGAGAAGATCGGCGTGATCGTCGTCCACTCGGCGAACCCCGACTTCGCCAAGGCGATACGTGCGGTGCGCGGTGTGCAGTCGGCGGGCGCGACGCGTACGGCGCCCCTGGCCCCCGCCGGGGCGACGGACGAGGGCCCCGCCCAGCCGATGACGAAGGGCCAGGCCTCGAAGATCGCGCGCGCGTCGGCCGCGGCGGAGGGCAGCGAGCCGCTCGAGGCCGACCAGTGGGACCTGCGGGCGATCGGCGCCGACAAGGCCGCCCGGATCAACCCGGGCAGTCCGAAGGTCACCGTCGCCGTCATCGACACCGGCGTCGACGACACCCACCCGGACCTGGCGCCGAACTTCGCCGCGTCCCAGTCGGCGAACTGCGCCGGCGGCGTCGCGGACACCAGCGAGGGCGCCTGGCGCCCGTACACCGCCGAGGACTACCACGGCACGCACGTCGCGGGTGAGATCGCCGCGGCCCGCAACGGCATCGGCGTCGCGGGTGTCGCGCCCGGCGTGAAGGTCTCGGGCATCAAGGTGAGCGACCCGAAGAACGGCCTCTTCTACCCGGAGAGCGTCGTCTGCGCCTTCGTGTTCGCCGCCGACCACGGTGTGGAGATCACGAACAACAGCTATTACGTCGACCCGTGGCTGTACAACTGCATGGACGACCCCGACCAGAAGGCCATCGTCGACTCGGTCAACAGGGCCCAGCTGTACGCCCAGAAGAAGGGCACGCTGCACCTGGCCTCGGCGGGCAACTCCAACCACGACATGGACGCCGACTCGATCGTGGACGAGACCAGCCCCGACGACTCCACGCCGGTCACCCGCACGATCGACCCGCACGAGTGCTTCGACGTGCCGACCCAGCTGCCGGGCGTGGTCACGGTGAGCGCGACGGGCGTGCAGAACGTCAAGTCGTACTACTCGTCCTACGGTTACCGCGTCGTCGACGTGGCGGCGCCGGGCGGTGACCGCAAGTTCCAGATCCCGACGGACACCCCGTCGGCAAACGGCCGCATCCTGTCCACCATGCCGAACGGCGAGTACGGGTGGCTGCAGGGCACGTCCATGGCCTCCCCGCACGCGGCCGGCGTGGCCGCGCTGCTGAAGTCGCGGTACCCGAAGGCGTCTCCGGCCCAGTTGCAGGGGCTGCTGAAGGTCCAGGCGGACAACCCGGGCTGCCCCGAGTCGTACGACCAGGACGGCGACGGCAAGCAGGACGCGGTGTGCGAGGGCGGCGAGCGGTTCAACGGCTTCTACGGGTTCGGCGTCGTCGACGCACTGGACGCCGTTGACTGACCGGATGAGCCCCAGGTAGCCCGGCGGCCATCCGGTCAACATGTTGATCGAGTCAACACTGCATAGTGCAGTCATGACGGGAATCAGTGCGGGAATCAGTGCCGCTTGGTCCGCGATGGGCGGCGATCCCGCCTTGCTCCCCCGTGTGTCGACCGTGGTGCGGGAGGGCGCGCTTCACGCGCGTCTTCCCGTACGGGAGTTGGCGCGCGCGTGCGTGGGCGCGTGCGCGCTGGCCGCGGCCGAGCTGGGGGCACGGCGGGCCGGGCTCACCGAGGTGCCCGAGGTGCGGCTGGACGACGGGGCGATCGCCACGGCGTTCGTGAGTGAACGGCATCTCCTGGTCGACGGGCGCGCACCGGTCAACTTCGCCCCCTTGTCGCGGTTCTGGCGCACGGCGGACGGCTGGGTGCGGACCCACGCGAACTATCCGCATCACCGGGCCCGGCTGCTGGCCGCGCTGGGGGTGACGCAGGAGGATCCGGCCGCCGTCGCCGCGGCGCTCGCCGAGCGGTCCGCGCACGAGATCGAGGAGTCCGTGTACGCGGCCGGCGGGCTGGCCGTGGCGCTGCGGACGCCCGAGGAATGGGCGGCGCACGAGCAGGCGGCCGCGGTGGCCCGACGGCCTCTCGTGGAGCGCGAACGGCTCGACACGGCACGTGCGCGCGTGCTCCCGCCTCTCGACGGCACTCCCCTGCTGCCCGCCGCCGGAGTTCGCGTCCTGGACCTGACGCGGGTCATCGCGGGCCCCGTCGCCACGCGCACACTCGCGCTGCTCGGCGCGGAGGTCCTGCGCCTGGACACTCCGCGGCTGCCCGAACTGGCCGACCAGCACGCCGACACGGGCTTCGGGAAGCGCTCGGCGACCCTGGACCTGGCGGCTGACCGGCGCGTCTTCGAGGAACTGCTCGCGACGGCGGACGTCGTCGTGACCGGGTACCGGCCGGGCGCCCTCGACCGGCTCGGGCTGTCGGCGCGGGAGTTGGCCGAGCGGCGGCCCGGTCTGGTCGTGGCACAGCTGTCGGCATGGGGGGCGTACGGGCCGTGGCGCGAGCGGCGCGGGTTCGACAGCCTCGTGCAGGTCGCCAGCGGCATCGCCGCGATCGAGGGGGCCACGGCCGACGGAGCGGCCGAACGGCCCGGCGCGCTGCCCGCGCAGGCCCTCGACCACGGGACGGGGTATCTACTGGCGGCGGCCGTACTGCGGGCGCTGACCGAGCGGCAGGAGGAGGGTTACGGCCGCTGCGTACGGCTGTCTCTGGCGCGCACGGCGCAGTGGCTGACGAACGGCATCCGGCCCGGCCCGGAGGGGCACCTGACGTACGACGCGCCGGACGCCTGGCTCGGCGAACGGGACAGCGCGCTCGGGCGACTGCGGTACGCCCTGCCACCGGTGTCGTTCGCGGGCGGCCCCGTCGACTGGGCGCGTCCGCCGGGGGTGTGGGGCGCGGAACCGGCGCGGTGGGTCTGAACGGCCGAGCCTTGAGCCCCTCGCGTCGGCCCTGAGCGGGAGGGCCGCCCGAGCCGTACCTCTGGGCGGAATGCCGCACCACCACTTGTTTTCCGGCGCTTGCCCGAATCTGTGATGTTTTGTGAAGCTCTTGAGGTGACATTGACCAAACCCTCCCCCGCCCGGTCCGACGGGAGCGCACCGAGACCCCGCCCCGGCGTCGGCCCGGCCGTCGCTGTTCTCGTCCTGGTGGGGCTGGCGGCGCTGATCCCGCTGCTCGGACCGCCGGCCGCGCTGCACGGCACCGGGGAGGCCGCCGCGCCCGGCACCGGTGGGATCGCGCTGCTGCGCGCGGTGCTGTTCGCGGCGCTGTGCGTCCCGGTGGGCGAGCTGTTCGTGAGCCGGCTGGCCCGTACCGTGCCCGGCGCTCCCAGGGCTCTGCCCCGCAGTTGGGCGCCGTACGCGGCCGCCGCCGGTTTCGTCGCCGCCCTCGGTCTGGCCTCGGTCGTGTCCACGGGCAACCTCGTGCCGCACAGCCCCGCCGACCTCGACTTCGGCGGCCTGTACGCGTCGCGCGACGGCAAGCTCGCGCTGGTGGAGGTGAACGCCTTCGCCGTGGCGGGGCTGTGCGCCCTGTCGCGCCGGCCGGCCGCCCAGATCTGGCCGCTGGCCGCGGTCGTGGTCGCCGAGGCACTGCGTGCGCACCCCACGACCGAGCACGGCCCGCTGCTCGGTTCCGGTCTGACGCTCGTGCACCTCACCTGCGCGTCGCTCTGGGCCGGCGGGCTGCTGTACGCGCTGCGGACGCTGCGCGGATGGGGCACCGCGGAGGCGGGCGCGGCCCTGCTCGGCCTCTACGCGCGCGTGGCGGCCGTACTGCTCGCCGCCATCACGGCGACCGGGGTGTGGAGTTCGCTGCGCCGGATGCCGTCGGACACGGTCCTGGCGCAGTTGACGGACACGGCGTACGGCCGTGCGCTGCTGGCCAAGGTGATCCTGGTGGTGGCCGTGGCAGCGCTCGCCCTGTGGGCACGGATCCGGCTGCGCCGGGCGGCCGACCCGCTGACCGCCTGCGCTCCCGCGCGAGCGGAGGTCGTCGCCCTGGGAGTGGTGGTCGCGCTGTCGGGGCTGCTGACGGCGCTGCCGGTGCCGATCCGCTGGTGAACCCTTCGCAGGCCCTCAGCCGGCTTCTCCGCGCCCTCAGTTGGTGACCAGGACCTTGAGCGCGGTGCGCTCGTCCATCGCCTTGTAGCCGGCGGGCACGTCCTCCAGGCCGACGGTCATGTCGAAGACGGGCGACGGGTCGATCGTGCCGTCCAGGACGTCGGGCAGCAGCTCGGGGATGTAGGTGCGGACCGGCGCGACGCCGCCGCGCAGCGCGATGTTCCCGTCGAACATGACACTGAGGTCGAGCCCGGTGCCGCTGCCGTGCGGCACACCGACGAAGCCGACGGCGCCGCCGTCCCGGGTGATGTTGACCGCCGTACGCATTGACTGTTCGGTACCGACGGCCTCGACCACGGCGTGCGCGCCCTGCCCGCGCGTGAGTTCGCGTACGGCTTCGACAGCCGCGTCCCCGCGCTCGGCGACGACGTCGGTGGCGCCGAAGCGGCGCGCGATGTCCGTACGGACCTGGTGGCGGCCCAGCGCGATGATCCGCTCGGCGCCGAGCCGCTTGGCGGCGAGCACCGCGCACAGGCCGACGGCGCCGTCCCCGACGACGGCGACCGTGGCGCCCGGGCGGGCTCCGGCGCCGAGGGCGGCGTGATGACCGGTGCCCATGACGTCGGACAGGGTCAGCAGGGCGGACAGCAGGTGGTCGTCGCCGGCCGCGTCCTTGGGGAGCTGGACGAGGGTGGCGTCGGCGTAGGGGACGCGCACGGCCTCGCCCTGGCCGCCGTCGGAGCCGACGGAGCCCCAGAAGCCGCCGTGCTCGCAGGAGGTGGTGAGCCCCTCGCGGCAGTAGTCGCAGACGCCGTCGGACCACATGAAGGGCGCGACGACGAGGTCACCCCGCTGGACGCCGGTCACCTCGGAGCCGGTCTCCTCGACGACGCCGAGGAACTCGTGGCCGATCCGCTGGCCCGGCTGCCGGGCCGACTCGCCCCGGTACGCCCACAGGTCGCTGCCGCAGATGCAGGCGCGCAGCACGCGGAGCACGGCGTCGGTGGGCTGGCGCACCACGGCGTCGGGCACGTCCTGCACACGCATGTCGAACGGGGCGTGGATGGTGGTGGCGCGCATGGCGAGGTCCTTGTCGTCTCTTGTCCTGCATGCGCTCGAAAGGGGTGGTCGAGCGCGCATCCCACCGTACGCCGCGGTTCGGGACGGCCGCGCTCCGAGGGCCCCGGAAACTGTGCTGAAGTGCGGAAACCACGTGGTCCTGAGCCGGCCGGGTCGCGGCGCTACACCCCCGCCACGTCCAGCAGCGACCCCGCCGCGTAGGTGACCCCCATGGCCAGCGCGCCGCCCGCCACATTGCGCAGCACCGCTCGGGCCGGGGCGGCGGCGCCCAGGCGGGCGCTGCTCCAGCCGGTCAGGGCGAGGGCGGCCAGCACGGAGGCGACGGTGACCGCCAGCCGCCAGTCCGCCGGCGGCAGCACCATCGCGAGCAGCGGCAGCAGCGCCCCCGCCGTGAACGCCAGGAAGCTCGCCCACGCCGCGTGCCACGGGTTGGCCAGCTGGTCCGGGTCGATACCGAGCTCCACGCGCGCGTGGGCCTTCAGCGCGTCCCGTTCCGTCAACTGGACGGCCGCCTCCATGGCTACGTCCCGGGTCAGACCGCGCCGCTCCAGGAGCACCGCCAGCTCCTCCAACTCCGCCTCCGGCCGCTCCCGCAACTCCCGCTTCTCCAGGGCCAGCGCGGCCTTCTCCGAGTCGCGCTGGGTGGAGACCGAGACGTACTCCCCCGCCGCCATGGACATCGACCCGGCGAGCAGCCCGGCCAGCCCGGCCGTGAGCAGCGCCGAGCGGTCGTCCGTCGCGCCGGCCACACCGACGACGAGTCCCGCGGTCGACACGATGCCGTCGTTCGCCCCCAGGACGGCAGCCCGCAGCCAGTTCAGCCGCTCGCCCAGCGCGCCGCCGTGGGCCTCGTCATGCGTTGGTTCGGTCACATGCGGAGGATCGCACCGCGGGGGACATCCCGGACGTACCGACGCACCCGGCCGGACACCGCGGCCACCGGGGCACGGCAACACGGCGCGCCCGCCGACCGGTTGACGTCCGTGCGTTCGCCGCGCTCGAACAGGCGGGCGCGGCAAGGCACCTGACGGTCAGGACTGTCAGTCCCGGCCCGTATCCTCAGTGACCATGCTCGAAGACCGTGCGACCGCAGCGTCCTCCCCCACAGCATGGCCGACCGCGTATCCCCAGGGGTACGCGGTCGTTGACGTGGAGACCACCGGCCTGGCCCGGGACGACCGGATAATCTCCGCGGCCGTCTACCGGCTGGACGCACGCGGCGAGGTCGAGGACCACTGGTACACGCTGGTCAACCCGGAGCGCGATCCGGGCCCGGTCTGGATCCACGGGCTGACGAGCGATGTGCTCGAATCGGCGCCTCTGTTCACGGACATCGCCGAGGAGTTCTCGGCCCGCCTCGACGGCCGGGTGCTCGTCGCGCACAACGCCGTCTTCGACTGGCAGATGATCGCGCGGGAGTACGCGCGCGCGGAGCGGGAGGCGCCGGTACGGCAGCGGCTGTGCACCATCGCGCTCTCCAAGGAACTGGGACTGCCGCTGCCCAACCACAAGCTGGAGTCACTGGCCGCGCACTTCGGCGTCGTACAGCAGCGCGCGCACCACGCGCTGGACGACGCGCGCGTGCTGGCGGAGGCGTTCCGGCCGAGCCTGCGGGCCGCGGCGGCGGACAGCGTGCGACTGCCGCTGCAGGAGTGCCGGCCGCTGACCGAGTGGCGGGACAGCGCCGCGCCCCGGATCGGACAGCAGGCGGGGGGCTACGGCGGTGGCGGTTACGGCGGCTACCGGCCGACCAGTTGGCGTCCGTCCCGGAAGAGGCCCGCCTGCCCCTATCCCAACCCAGGCCGATACGAAGAGGGCAAAAGGCTCAAGCAGGGCATGCGGGTCGCCTTCTCCGGAGACACCTCGATCGAGCGCGACCTGCTGGAGGACCGCGCGACCGAGGCCGGGCTGCATGTGTCGACGAGCCTGTCCCGGCTCACCAGCCTGCTCGTCACGAACGACCCGGACGCCGGCACCTCGAAGGTGGTCAAGGCACGGCAGTACGGGACGCCGGTGATCGACGAGGCCGCCTTCGGGCAGCTCCTGAGGGATGTGGAACCGGCGTCGGAGCGGTGACCGTACGGACGGGTGATTGCCGCGCGACTCGCCCGGAGCCGTCTCGCCCGGGCCGCGGTGACGGCTCACCCTGTGGCGCATGGCGACATGTGAAGTATGCGGAAACGACTACGGCATGACCTTCGAGGTGCACGCGCAGGGCGCGGTGCACGTCTTCGACTGTTTCTCCTGTGCGATCCACCGCATGGCCCCGGTCTGTGAGCACTGCCGCGTCCAGATCATCGGGCAGGGCGTCGAGGTCGAGGGCCAGTGGTACTGCGGCGCCCACTGCGCCCGCGCGGAGGGAAAGGTGGGGATCGTCGACAAGGTGTGACCGGCCAGGACCCGTACCCGCCTGAAAACACCCCACGACCGAGTTGTACGGTCGTGGGGTGTACCGCTTCCTGTTGTCCCGGCAGTGGGTGATCCTCACGCTGGTCGCCCTGCTCCTCATCCCCACGATGATCAGGCTGGGCATCTGGCAGATGCACCGCTACGAGGAGCGCAGCGCCCGCAACCAGCTGGTCGCCGACGCGCTGGGCGCGCAGGCGGTGCCCGTGGAGAAGCTGACCTCCCCGGGACACACCATCACCTCCAAGCAGCGGTACCGCACCGTGACCGCCGAGGGGCGGTTCGACACCGACCGGGAAGTCGTCGTCCGGCGGCGCGTCAACGCCGACGAGGAGGTCGGCTTCCACGTCCTCACCCCCTTCGTCCTGACGGACGGCAAGGTGCTGCTGGTCAACCGCGGCTGGATCCCCGCGGACGGGCCCAGCCAGACCGCCTTCCCCAAGATCCCCGCGCCGCCCAGCGGCCAGGTCACCGTCACCGGGCGGCTGATGCCCGACGAGACGACCGAGGCCAGCGGGATCAAGAACCTCAAGGGGCTGCCCGATCGGCAGGTCATGCTGATCAACAGCGAGCAGGAGGCGCAGCGGCTGGACGCCCAGGTGCTGGGCGGCTATGCCGTGCTGACGGCGCCCGAGCCGAAGGGCGACACGCCGGAGCTGATCGGGAAGCCCGGTGACGAGAACGCTCCGCTGAACTACGCGTATGCCGTGCAGTGGTGGCTGTTCGCCGCGGGTGTGCCCGTCGGGTGGTGGATTCTGCTGCGCCGTGAGGCCCGCGACCGGGCGCACGCGGCCGCTGCGGAGGAGACGGAGACCGCGCCCGCCCCCGTGTAGCGTCCCGAGCGCGGCATACGTGCTCGGTCGCCACTGTCACTTCCGGCGGCCGTTCAGCTGGTCCCGCCAGTAGTGGAAGGCGCGTTCCGGCTCGGGCAGCAGGTCCCACGGGTGGCGGGTCATGTGGCGGCCGACGCGCTGGAAGACGGGTCCCGCCTCGGTCGGGCGGTGGGCGCGGGTCAGGGCGAAGGCCAGGACGTTGAGGTCGACGACGGCTTCGGCGTGCGGTGCCGCGGCGGCGTGGAACCAGCGGGAGAGGGCCGTGTCGATCTCCCTTGCCGCCCTGGGTTCGTTCCAGTGACCGCTCGCGCCGAGCGCGTCGCGGCCCGTCCGCTCCTGGCGGTGAGCGACGAGTTCCACCCGGGCCGCGACCGGCAGCAGAGCGATCGGGGATCCGTGCGGCGCCTGGAAGGCGACCTGCCAGGCGAAGTCCATCATGTCGGGGACCGTGCCGTGGCCGCGCGGGGACAGGTACCGCAGGAGCAGGTGATAGGCCGTCCGATGCCAGGGCGCGCGGTTGACGGCCTGCGTCCAGACCGGCACCGCGTCCCGCACCGGTACGGCGGCGGCGTGCATCAGGGACAGCAGCGCCAGCCAGGGCGTCGGGTCCTCCGGGCAGGCCGCGGCCGCGTGCAGACACGTCTGCTCGGCCTGGCGGACCGCGGCGTGTCCCTCGGCCGGGGCGCGGGCCGACTGGACGAAGGCACGCAGGACCAGGGCGTCACCGTCGTCGGGCCGTTCGGCGGCCCATCGCTCGGAGACCACGGCCGGCAGGCCCCGGGCGAGGACGGAGACCCGGTGGGCACGGCGGTCCCAGTCGCGTCCGGTGGCATGCAGCAGTTCGGCCACGGGGTCCCATGCGGGGCTTGTGCGGCCGGCGCCGAGGCCGTGGAGTTGTTGGGTGGGGCGGAGTTCACGCAGGGTTTTGTGCAGGGGGGCGTCGTCCAGTTCGGGGCGGATCAGGAGGGATGGTCGGCGTCTCAGCATCTGGGTGTATGTCTCGCCGTGGAAGGTCTGCTGTGTGGGTGCGTGCGGGTTGTTCGTGGTTGCTCGCGCAGTTCCCCGCGCCCCTGGGGGCGTGCAGTGCACGCATACCTGTAGGCGCGGGGAAGGTGCGGTGTCAGCAGCAGCGGCTCTGTGGGTGTTCCTCTCGGTGCAGGGTGCGCAGTACGTCGTACTCCCGGCGGGTCGGTATCGGAGCCTCGGGGTGGTGGCGGCGCTGCCGGTCGCAGTAGCGGTCGTACTCCGCCTCGCCGGTCAGCTCACGCGCGTACCAGCGCAGCGCCCCCAGCACCTTCCGCACGGTGCTCATGAGCGCGCCCCGACCAGCGGCTCCGCGGACTGCTCCGGTACGTCGATACGGGACTGCACGTACGGCGCCTCGGTGGTCGGCAGCGGCTGCCCGGCGCGGACGGCACGGACGCACACCACCGCGCAGTTGACCAGGACGGTGAGGACCAGCAGCAGGAAGATCGCCATGATGACGCCGTCCACCGTGTTGTTGAGCACGATGGTGTGCATGTCGTCCATGTTCGTGGCGCCCGGCAGCAGCTGACCGTCGTCGATGGCCTGCGCGTACTTGTCCCGCAGGGCGAAGAAGCCGATCGCCGGGTTGTCCGAGAAGATCTTCTGCCAGCCGGCGGTGAAGGTGACGGCCACGTCCCAGGCCAGCGGGATGCCGGTGACCCAGGCCCAGCGCAGCTTGCCGGACTTGATCAGCACGGTGGTGGTGACGGCCAGCGCCACCGCGGCCAGCAGCTGGTTGGCGATGCCGAACAGCGGGAAGAGCTGCTTGATGCCGCCCAGGGGGTCGGTGACACCGGCGTAGAGGAAGTAGCCCCAGGCGCCGACGACCAGGGCGCTGGTGATCCAGATGCCGGGCTTCCAGGTGACCCGGCCGATCGGCTTCCAGACGTTGCCGAGCATGTCCTGGAGCATGAAGCGGCCCACCCGGGTACCGGCGTCCACGGTGGTGAGGATGAACAGCGCCTCGAACATGATCGCGAAGTGGTACCAGAAGGCCTTCATCCCGGCCCCGCCGAACACCCCGGCGAAGATCTCCGACATGCCCACGGCCAGCGTGGGCGCACCGCCGGAGCGGCCCACCAGCGTCTCCTCCTCGACGGCCTTGGCCGCCGCGGTGAGCTGGTCCGGGGTGATGGTGAAGCCGAGGTTCTTCACGGCCTCCGACGCGGTGTCCACGGTCGGGCCGAGCAGCGCGGCCGGGGAGTTCATCGCGTAGAACAGGCCCGGTTCGAGCACGCAGGCGGCGATCAGCGCCATGACGGCGACGAAGGACTCCGTGAGCATGGAGCCGTAGCCGATCAGCCGGACCTGGGACTCCTTCTGGATCAGCTTCGGCGTGGTGCCGGAGGAGACCAGGGCGTGGAAGCCGGACAGGGCGCCGCAGGCGATGGTGATGAACAGGAACGGGAACAGCGACCCGGCGAACACCGGTCCTGCGCCGGTCGAGGCGAACTCCGTCACCGGTTCGGCCTTGAGGTTCGGGGCGGCGATCACCACGCCGACGGCCATCAGGGCGATGGTGCCGACCTTCATGAAGGTGGAGAGGTAGTCGCGCGGCGCCAGCAGCATCCACACCGGCAGCACGGAGGCGACGAAGCCGTAGCCGACCAGGCAGAAGACCAGGGTCTCCGGGCTCCAGACGAAGTACTCGGCGAGCGAGGAGTCCTGGATCCAGCCGCCGCCGAGGATGGCGAGCAGCAGCAGCGCCACCCCGATCAGGCTGGTCTCCACGACCCGGCCGGGCCGCAGATAGCGCATGTAGAAGCCCATGAAGAGGGCGATGGGGATGGTCATGGAGACCGAGAAGGTGCCCCACGGGGACTCCGCCAGCGCGTTGACGACGACCATCGCCAGCACCGCGAGCAGGATGATCATGATGGCGAAGACGCCGATCAGCGCGGCGGCACCGCCCACCTTGCCGATCTCGTCACGGGCCATCTGGCCCAGGCTCTTGCCGTCCCGGCGCATCGAGAGGAACAGGACGATCATGTCCTGCACCGCACCGGCGAAGATCACGCCCGCGATGATCCAGATCGTGCCCGGCAGATAACCCATCTGGGCCGCCAGGACCGGGCCGACCAGCGGGCCGGCACCGGCGATCGCCGCGAAGTGGTGGCCGAACAGCACCCGCTTGTCGGTGGGGTGGTAGTCGACGCCGTCCTCCAGCCGTTCGGCCGGCGTGGCCCGTGTGTCGTCGACCCGCAGGACCCGCCGGGCGATGAACCGCGAGTAGAAGCGGTAGGCGATCGCATACGAGCCGAGGGCCGCCACGACCAGCCAGACGGCCGAGATCTCCTCGCCCCGGGACAGGGCGAGCACGGCCCAGGCGAGGGCACCGACGAGGGCGACCGCGATCCAGAGGGCAACCGACTTAGGCGACATCCGGGATTTGTCCGGCGCCTCGCGACCGGATTCGGGCATGACTGACGTGGGCATGGCGGCTCCTGAACTCAACGGGTGGGCAGAGCGGGTGTGCGGCAGAAGGCAGGTGTGCGGCGGAAACCGGGTGTGCAGCAGAAGCGGAAGGACGGCTCAGCGTTCTCGATGTCGATCTCGATACCGATCTCGATGTCGATGCCGGTCCGTCAGCGCGTACGCCGCGAGCAGGCAGAGGCCGCACCCCGGCACCCAGGCGAGCTGGTACCAGTAGAAGAACGGCGTCCCGGCCAGCCGTGGTTCGGCACCGGCGTACAGCGGGACCCACAGCAGGCCTGCGGCGGGCGCGAGGAGCAGTACGGCGATCGCGACGCGCCGTAGCCGGTGATGACCGGTCCGTGCCATGACCTGCGCTCCTCTCCCGCTCGCTGTCGGTCTGTGCAAGAGTTGCCCACCCCCGGAGACCGGTTGACAGGGAATTTCCGGGAAATTTCCCGCCGGTTCTCTGTCATCCGTTCCGGCCGCTCGCGCAACTCAGACGCGAGGGCACAGGCACACCAAGGACGGTGACCACCCATGGCCGACGGCGCCATGACCGCGACGTTCCTCGCCGTGATCGGCGGAGCGTCGCTGCTCGCCGTCACCGCGCGACGCCTGAGCCCGAGCGACCGGCTGCCGTCCCTGGAGGGCTGGGCGCTCGCCGACCGCAGCCTCGGCCCGGTGTGGACCTGGCTGCTGCTCGGCGGCACGATCTTCACCGCGTACACCTTCGCCGCCATACCGGGACTGGCGTACGGCAACGGCGCGCCGGCCTTCTTCGCGGTGCCGTACACGGTGATCGTCTGTCCGCTGGCCTTCGTGTTGCTGTCCCGCCTGTGGACCGTGGCCCGCAGACACGGCTACGTCACGGCGGCCGACTTCGTGCGCGGCCGGTACGGCTCGGCGCCGCTGGCCCTGGTGGTCGCGCTGACCGGGATCCTCGCGACGATGCCGTATCTGGCGCTGCAGCTGCTCGGCATAAGGGCGGTGCTGGCGGCCGGGGGCGTGTATCCGCGGGGTGCGGCCGGTGATCTGGTAATGGTGGCGCTTTTCGCCGGGCTGGCCGTGGCCACGTACCGGCACGGGCTGCGTGCCCCCACCGTCATCTCCGCGCTGAAGGCCGTGGCCGTGTTCGTCTCGCTGACCGCGGTGACCTGGCTGGTCCTCGCCCGGCTCGGCGGCCCGGGTGCCGTCTTCGACGGTGCGGCCGAGCGCCTCGGCGGCCCGGCCCTGCTCCTCGCCCCCGAGCAGCAGCCCGCCTACGCCACCCTCGCCCTCGGCTCCGCGCTCGCCCTGCTGATGTACCCGCACGTGCTCACCGCGGGTTTCGCCGCCGACGGTCCTCGGACCCTGCGCAAGGTGTCCGTGGCGCTGCCCGCCTGGACCGGGCTGCTCGCCCTCTTCGGCTTCCTCGGCATCGCGGCCCTCGCGACGGGCGTGCGCGCTCCTGCGGGCGGTGCCGAGGCGGCCGTACCGATGCTGGTCGACCGGCTGATGCCGGCGCCGCTGGCCGGGCTGGTGTTCGGGGCGATCACCGTGGGGGCGCTGGTCCCGGCGGCGGTGATGTCGATCGCGGCCGCCACCGGGTTCGTACGCAATGTGTACGTCGAGTACGTCCATCCGACGGCCACGCCCAAGCGGCAGGTGCGCATCGCCAAGGCGGTGTCGCTCACCGCGAAGGTGGGCGCGGTGGCGTTCGTGTTCGGGCTGCGCGACCAGGACGCCATCAACCTCCAGCTCCTCGGTGGGGTCTGGATCCTGCAGATCTTCCCGGCCGTCGCGGTGGGCCTGTTCACCGGGCGGCTGCATCCGCGGGCGCTGCTCGCCGGGTGGGGCGTGGGCATGGTGGCGGGGACCTTCATGGTCGTACGGGAAGGGTTCTCGTCGGTCGTGCCCCTGGGCGGCGGGCCCGAGATCTACGCCGGGCTCGCCGCCCTGTTCCTCAACCTGACCGTCGCCGTGGCCGGGACCGCGGTGCTCGAACGCCTCGGCGTCCCGCGCGGCGCCGATCTCACCGACCTGCCGTCGCGCCTGAGCGTCAGGCGGCGCCCCGAGACGGGAGCGAACAACCCGTGAGACAGCACCTGAGACATGAAACCGGTGGTGCCGCGGTACCGGCCGTCCCGCTCACCCCCGCGGTGAGCGACCCGGCGGACCTGGAACGCGAGGCCGGTCTGGCCCGCCTGTTCGAGCTGCACTACTCCTCGATGCTGCGCCTCGCCGTCCTGCTCGGGGCCGACGATCCGGAGAACGTGGTCGCGGAGGCCTACTACCAGATCTACCGGAAGTGGCGGCGGCTGAGGGACATCGAGGCGGCGGAGGCGTATCTGCGCTCCACGGTGTGCAATCTGACGCGGATGCGGATACGGCATCTCCAAGTGGCCCGCAGGCACGTCGAGAAGCCGACGCCGGACGAGGTCGTCGCCTCCGCCGAGAGCACCGCGCTTCTGCACGACGACCAGCGTGTGCTGATCGACGCGCTTCAGCAGCTGCCGGCCCGGCAGCGCGAGGCGCTGGTGCTGCGGCACTGGCTCGGGCTGAAGGAGAGCGAGATCGCGGCGGCGATGGGGATCTCCTGCGGCTCCGTGAAGACCCATACCTCACGCGGCCTCGCCGCCCTGACCCAGGCGATGGAGGCCCGGCGATGACGCATCGAGATGCGACTCCGGCGCATGACACCGGTCCGGACCGCACGGAGCGGGAGCTGCGCGAGGCGCTGTCCGCGCTCGCCGACGGGGTGCGGGCGGCGCCCGACGCCTACCGCACGGCACGCGGCGAGTGGCTGCGCCGGGAACGCCGACGCCGCCTCGTCCTCGCCGTCCTCATCGCGGTCGTGTTCGCCCTGGCCACGCTGATCGGGCTGTGGGTCCTCAACCAGGCCCCGGCGGACCCCGGCGTCATCTTCTCCGGCACCGGCACCGGCTCCGCAGCGAGCGGACCACTCGCCCGGCCTCAGCCCTGACACGCCGTCCCTCCGCCCTCCCCCCGCCCCATCACTCCCTCGGCCCCACCCTGATTGCCCCACCGCCCCTTGGGGAACCCGCACTTGCGTGCACCCCCGCATCGAGGACTACGCCCTCATCGGCGACGAGCAGACGGCCGCCCTGGTCGGCAGGGACGGCTCCGTCGACTGGCTGTGCCTGCCCCGGTTCGACTCGGCCGCCTGCTTCGCCAAGCTCCTGGGCGACAAGGACAACGGCCACTGGCGCATCGCCCCCAAGCACACGAAGGGTCCCTGCACGCGCCGCGCCTACCGCCCGGACACCCTGGTGCTGGACACCGAGTGGGAGACCGCCGAGGGCGCGATCCGTGTCACCGACCTGATGCCCCAACGTGACCGCGCCCCCGACCTCGTACGCATCGTGGAGGGGCTGAGCGGCCGGGTCACGGTGCGCAGCAGCCTGCGGCTCCGCTTCGACTACGGCTCGATCGTCCCCTGGGTGCGCAAGTCCCGCGGCCACCGGGTGGCCGTCGCCGGCCCGGACTCGGTCTGGCTGCGCAGCGAACCGGCCGTGCCCACCTGGGGCGAGGACTTCGGTACGCACTCGGAGTTCACGGTCGAGGCCGGTGAGCGGGTCGCGTTCGTCCTCACCTGGCACCCCTCGCACGAGCCGCGCCCGCCGCTCGTCGACCCGTACAAGGCGTTGCACGCCAGCATCCGCGACTGGCAGAAGTGGGTGAGCCGCTGCCACTACGCCGGCCCGTACCGCGACACCGTCGTCCGTTCCCTGATCACCCTCAAGGCCCTCACCTACCGCCCGACCGGCGGCATCGTCGCCGCCGTCACCACCTCGCTCCCCGAGGAGATCGGCGGCGTCCGCAACTGGGACTACCGCTACTGCTGGCTGCGCGACTCCACCCTCACCCTGAACGTGGGCCTGTCGGCGGGCTACCGGGCGGAGGCGGAGGCCTGGCGCGACTGGCTGCTGCGCGCGGTCGCGGGCGACCCCGCCGACCTGCAGATCATGTACGGCCTGGCGGGCGAGCGGCGGCTGCCCGAGTTCGAGGTGCCGTGGCTGTCCGGCTTCGCCGGATCCGCCCCCGTACGCATCGGCAACGAGGCCGTGGAACAGCTCCAGTTGGACGTGTACGGCGAGGTCATGGACACCCTGGCGCTGGCCCGGGCCGCGGGACTGCCCTCCAAGCCGCACATCTGGGCGATCCAGGCCGCCCTCATCGACTGGCTGAGCGAGCAGTGGCGGCAGCCCGACGAGGGGCTGTGGGAGGTACGCGGCGGGCGCCGGCACTTCGTGCACTCGAAGGTGATGGTGTGGGTGGCCGCGGACCGGGCGGTGCGCACGCTGGAGATGAACCCGGCCCTGGAGGGCGACCTCGCCGGCTGGCGGGAGTTCCGCGACGAGGTGCACCGCGAGGTGTGCGAGAAGGGCTACGACGCCGAGCGGAACACCTTTACTCAGTACTACGGCTCCCGTGAACTGGACGCCGCGCTGCTGCTCATGCCGCGCGTCGGCTTCCTGCCGCCCGACGACCCGCGCGTCATCGGCACCATCGACGCCATCCGCGCCGAACTCAGCCACGACGGATTCCTGCGCCGCTACAGCCAGGAGACGCCCGTCGACGGACTCCCGGGCGGCGAGGGCACGTTCCTGGCCTGCTCGTTCTGGCTCGCGGAGGCGCTGCACATGACGGGGCGTAGGCAGGAGGCACGGGAGCTGTTCGACCGGCTGGTGCGCCTCGCCAACGACGTGGGCCTGCTGTCCGAGGAGTACGACCCCGTGGCCGACCGCCAGCTCGGCAACTTCCCGCAGGCCTTCAGCCACATCGGCCTGGTGAACACCGCTCTCGCCCTGTTCGGGGGCGACGGGGCAGGATAGGGCCATGGATCTTGGACTGAAGAACCGGGTGTACGTCGTCACGGGGGCCACCCGTGGACTGGGCAACGCGACGGCGCGTGAGCTGGTGGCCGACGGGGCGAAGGTCGTCCTGACCGGCCGGGACGAGAAGCGGGTCGCCGCCGTGGCCGCCGAGTTGGGGCCGAACGCCGTCGGGGTGGCCGTCGACAACGCCGATCCGGAGGCTCCGGGGCGGCTCATCGCGGTCGCCCGGGAGGCCTTCGGCAGGTTCGACGGCATCTTCATCAGCGTCGGCGGACCGGCTCCGGGATTTGTCGCCGACAACACGGACGACCAGTGGCAGTCGGCGTTCGAGTCGGTGTTCCTGGGCGCGGTGCGGCTGGCGCGGACCGCGGCGGCCGAACTGGAGGCGGGGGGCGTCATCGGGTTCGTGCTATCCGGGTCGGTGCACGAGCCGATTCCGGGGCTGACCATTTCCAACGGACTGCGGCCGGGGCTAGCCGGATTCGCCAAGTCCCTCGCGGACGAACTGGGGCCGCGGGACATTCGAGTCGTCGGGTTGCTTCCGGCCCGCATCGATACGGACCGGGTGCGGGAGCTGGACGGATTGTCCGCGGATCCGGAGGCCACTCGGGCCGCGCACGAGGCACGTATTCCGCTGCGGCGTTATGGAACTCCGGAGGAGTTCGGGCGTGCGGCCGCGTTTCTGCTGTCTCCGGCGGCTTCCTATTTGACGGGGATCATGCTGCCGGTGGACGGCGGCATGCGGCACGGGTTCTAACTGACCCTTTCCGCACGGTGTTTGACGCCCTTCAATCGAACCTCCGTCGGCAATTGCGCCAGTCCCGCTGAATTGCGCGCGTGGGCCAGGGCCTGAGTGGTGAGGTCGTTCAGTGCCGTCCCGGGGTCCACGTGCGGTTCCAGCAGGAGGCGTACCCGGGTCTCGGGGGTGCTGCGCCTGCCCGTCAGGTGGACGTGGGCCCGCTGCACGCCCTCGCCGCCCGCCGCCTCGCCCGCCAGGACGTTCTCCAGGGCGCGCCCCCGCAGCAGCGCGCCCTCGCCGTCGCCGGTGTCGACCAGGACCTCGGCGAGGCGGCGTCGGCGCAGGTTCGCGGTGAGCCACCACAGGGCGAGCAGCACCAGGACGGCCAGTACGGCGAGGACCGTCGGCCACCACCAGCCGTCGTCCCGCCAGCGGGTCCGCTCGGCGTCGCTGAGCAGTACGTCGTGCCGACTGTCGTGGATCCACCAGGACGGCGGGTCCAGCCCGAGTCCCACGGCCAGCACGGAACCCCCGATCACGAGCAGCACCAGCCCGACGAACCCGATCAGCACCCGGTTGACCACCCTGAGCACGGCCCTCACCCCTTCCGTCCGGGTCGCCGTACATGAACCGACAGCGCGGGCGGGCGGGACAGGCCCAGGCCCCGGATCGCGTCGGCGAGCGTGGCGTCCAGGTCGGCGCGTACGTCGTCCAGGTCGCGGAAGTGCGCGACGGCACGGACATCGGCGCGGGCCCGGCCCATCCGTACCCGTACCGACTGGACACCGGAGACCTCCATGGCCCGGTCGCGCAGCACGAGGGCGGCGAGATCGCGGTGGAGTCCGGCGCGGACGTCGGGATGGGTGCGCCGCATCGGCAGAACGGCGCGCAGTCCGGGCGTGGTGGCCAGGACGAGCAGCCAGAGGCCGACGACGGCGGCGACACCCGCGCCGACGAGCACCCAGATGTCGTCGAGGGGACGTGCGGCGAGTTGGTCGGCCAGTTCCCGGCGCCAGCGCATGGCGGGCCGGTCGGCGCGCACGGAGGCGATGTCGTACAGGAAGAAGCCTGCGACGAGGAAGAGCAGGAGCGCCATGATCGCGGCCGGGATGCGGCGTGCCGACCAGAAGCGGCCGTCCTTGCCGCCCTCGCCGTCGAGCGGGGGCGGGGGCTCGTAGTCCGCCGCCGACGCCGACTGGTCGAGTGGGTCGGGGCCGGTCTCCTTCTCGATGACCGGCAGTTGTTGTGTGGTGCCCTCGGAGCCCTGGGACTCGCTCATCGCGTCCTCCCCTGTGCCGTGCCCTGCACGCCCGCCGGGTGCAGCCGCTCCACGTGCACGGCGACCTCCGGCACCTCCATTCCCACCAACGCGCCTACCCGTTCGGCGACGTGCCGACGCACGGCCGCGCAGCGGGCGCCGATGTCGGTGGGGTAGTCGAGTTCGACGTGGACGCGGACCCGGACGGTCTCATGGGCGACGACGACGTCGGCGGACGGCCGGGCGGCGTCCTTGGCCAACGCCCCCACCGCCTCGCGTGCGGCCTGTGAGGCGACCTTCGCGACGACCCGGTCGGCGATCCGGGTCGCCCCGCGCTCACCGGCCGGGACGGTGGCCGGCGGTCTCCGGAGCTCCATGGCCCCACCGCTCACGGACGTCACCGCCGCCGTTCGTCACGGTGCCGGAAGAAGTCACCGAGCTCCCAGTCCCCGTCCAGGAACCGCCCGGCGACGAAACCGACGGCGCCCAGGGCCGCCACCAGCAAGAAGGCGCCGAATCCGCCGAAATACCCGGCGAAGCCCAGTGCCATGCCGGCGATCATGCCGACCACGGCCATGCTCATGATGCGCTCCTCAGCTTCTCGGCGACTGCCCGGCCGCCGTGTTGTCCGGTCGTCGGCGCATCACTGGATCCGGCGCTCCGGTTCCTCTTCCTCTTCCTCCGGCAGCTTCACATCACTCACCGCAATGTTGACCTCGACGACTTCGAGGCCGGCCATCCGCTCGACGGCGGTGATCACGTTCTCGCGCACGTCCCGGGTCACATCGGCGATCGACACGCCGTACTCGACGACGATCTCCAGGTCGAGCGCGGCCTGTACCTCGCCGACCTCGGCCTTCACCCCGCGCGCCACCGACTTCGTCCCGCCCGGCACCCGGTCGCGCACGGCCCCGAAGGTCCGCGACAGTCCGCTGCCCATGGCGTGTACGCCGTCCACATCGCGTGCGGCCATCCCGGCGATCTTCTCCACGACGCCGTCCGCGATGGTCGTCCGCCCCCGGGCGCCGGGGTCTCCCCCACCGCGCTTGGACACCTGCGTCTTTCGGGTGATGAGGGCCTCGCCCTCCGTCCCCCGGTTCTGCTCCGTCGTCTCAGTCATGGCCGTTCGTCCTTTTCGGTCGTCGTCCCTTGACCACGGTAAGCACGGTTACGCCATCGCGCGCCAGGGATGCGGCAGGCTGGAGGAATGACGACGGCGGACAGGTGGACGCAAGCAGTCCGGAATCAGCTGGGGCTCGGCAGGCTGCTGCCCCTGGGCGGCGCGCACGATGGCGCATGGATCTCCGAGAGGGCGGCGGAGGCGGTGCTGCGGCGCGCGGCCGAGGACATGCGCGGCGTGCGGCTGGACGCGCTCCGGATCGGGCTCACCGACCCGGAGGAGGCGCACGAGGCCGCCGTACCGCCCCCGCCGAGCGCCCTGCCACCAGGCCCCCTGCGAGTGACGGCGGAGTTCGCCGCGCCGGCGACCGAGCCACTGCCGGCGACGGCGGAACGGCTGCGCGATCTGCTGGCCGCAGCGGCGACGGACCGTCTCGGCCTGACGGTGACCGAGGTGGACCTGCGGGTGACGGCCCTGCTCGACGAGGACGCCGAACCCGCTCCCGTACGGCAGCCCGAGCCGGCGCGCGCCGCGGAGCCCGCCGGCCCCGACGAGGAGCGCGTCGCCACCGCGGCCCTGATGGTCCCGGGAGTGACCCAATTGACGGGCGCCCTGAGCGGGTTGGGGCGTGCGGTGCACATCGAGGAACGGCAGGACGAGGCCGCCCTGCCGCACCGGCACGTGCGCGTGGAACTCGCGGTGAGCACGGACCGCCGGGCCGTGGAGGTGGCCCGGGAGGTCCGCGAGTGGGTGGGAGAGGCGCTGGCCGATCGCCCGACGGTGGCGGTACTGGTCACCGCCGTCGGCTGATCCGCGCATGGCTCACTCGCCGAGGCCGGCCAGGTCCCGCAGCCGTCGCGCCTGCGCGGCCCGCTCGGCGCCGCGCTGCTCGTCGTACGTCCGATCCACGGCACCACGAAGCAGCGCCTTGGTCTCGATCACGGCATCCCGCGGCGCGGCCACGATGGCCCCCGCCAGATCCCGTACGGCGTCGTCGAGCTGCTCGGCGGGCACCGCGAGGTTGGCGAGCCCGCTGCTCACGGCCTCCTCGGCCAGCACGAACCGGCCCGTGACACAGATCTCCAGCGCGCGGCCGTAACCGACCAGCCCGACCAGCGGATGCGTACCCGTCAGGTCCGGCACCAGCCCCAGGCTGGTCTCACGCATGGCGAACTGCACGTCGTCGGCGACGACGCGCACGTCACAGGCGAGCGCGAGCTGGAAGCCCGCCCCGATGGCATGGCCCTGGACGGCGGCGATGGACACGATGTCGTTGCGCCGCCACCAGGTGAAGCCCTCCTGGAACTCGGCGATGGCAGCGTCGAGTTCACCGTCGCTGCTGCGCGCGAGGTCGATGAAGGAGGGCTCCCCTTCGATCCCGTCAGGCGTGAACATCTGCCGGTCGAGCCCGGCGGAGAAGGACTGGCCTTCTCCGCGCAGCACGACCACCCGCACGCTGCCCGGCAGAGCCCGTCCGGCCTCGGCGAGCGTCCGCCACATGGCGGGGCTCTGCGCATTGCGCTTGGCCGGGTTGGTCAGGGTCACCGTGGCGATCGCGCCGTCGACGGTGAGCCGTACGCCGTTCTTGTCGAGCAGGGGAGCGAGTTCCTGGCCGGACGAAGCCATGGGGTGCCTCCGATGAGTGCGGTCATCACGGGATGCCCGGGAGGGCACCCCCTAAGTGACTGCACAGTAACCACCCGGTCAGTCAGCCGACCGACCGGGTGGCCACCATCGAAGCCGATGGGCCGCCCGGGCTCAGGACGATGCGGCCTTCTTGCCCCGCGTCGCCCCGCCACGCCCACGGAGCGTGACGCCCGATTCGCTGAGCATCCGGTGAACGAAGCCATACGAGCGGCCGGTTTCCTCGGCCAGTGCCCGAATGCTCGCACCGGAGTCGTACTTCTTCTTCAGGTCTGCCGCGAGCTTGTCGCGCGCGGCGCCGGTTACCCGGCTGCCCTTCTTCAGAGTCTCGGCCACCCGTGCCTCCTCATGGGAAGTGCGCTCTGGTCTCCTCATGATCACCCCTCCGGGCCTTCATGGCCACCCATTCGGCAAGGTCCGTAGGACATCGTCGTGACGACAGGAGCGCATCCCCACAAGCGGAATCTGGAATTCCGCAGAGCGGTGTCCGTACGGCCGAACGAGTTGTTTCGCGAAGTGCCAGGTCAGGGACGCGAGACGGCCGAGCCCTTGTCGATAAAGGACTCGGCCGTGAAATTGATGTAGTACACACCTCGGTACGAGGAGATCTCACACAGATGATGGATCACCGATGGGCCGAATGATCCATACGCCGGTGATCACGCATTCGATCAAGCCAGGGCGACGAGATCCGCGTAGTCGGCGCCCCACAGGTCCTCGACACCGTCCGGCAGCAGAATGATCCGTTCCGGCTGCAGCGCCTCGACGGCGCCCTCGTCGTGGGTGACGAGCACGACCGCGCCCTTGTAGGTGCGCAGCGCGCCGAGGATCTCCTCGCGGCTGGCCGGGTCGAGGTTGTTGGTGGGCTCGTCGAGGAGCAGGACGTTCGCCGAGGAGACGACCAGGGTCGCGAGCGCGAGACGGGTCTTCTCACCGCCGGAGAGGACCCCGGCCGGCTTGTCGACGTCGTCACCGGAGAACAGGAACGAGCCGAGCACCTTGCGGACCTCCACGAGGTCCATGTCCGGGGCTGCGGAGCGCATGTTCTCCAGGACGGTGCGGTCGGGGTCGAGGGTCTCGTGCTCCTGGGCGTAGTAGCCGAGCTTGAGGCCGTGGCCCTCTATCACCTCGCCGGTGTCGGGCTTCTCGACGCCGCCGAGGAGGCGGAGCAGGGTGGTCTTGCCGGCGCCGTTGAGCCCGAGGATGACGACCCTCGACCCCTTGTCGATGGCCAGGTCGACGTCGGTGAAGATCTCCAGCGAGCCGTACGACTTAGACAGGCCCTCGGCGGTCAGCGGGGTCTTGCCGCAGGGCGCGGGCTCGGGGAAGCGGAGCTTGGCGACCTTGTCGGAGACCCGCACCGCCTCGAGTCCGGCGAGCAGCCGGTCGGCCCGCTTGGCCATGTTCTGCGCGGCGACGGTCTTGGTGGCCTTGGCGCGCATCTTGTCGGCCTGCGAGTGCAGCGCGGCGGCCTTCTTCTCGGCGTTCTGCCGCTCGCGCTTACGGCGCTTCTCGTCGGCCTCGCGCTGCTGCTGGTAGAGCTTCCAGCCCATGTTGTAGACGTCGATCTGGGCACGGTTGGCGTCCAGGTAGAACACCTTGTTGACGACCGTCTCGACCAGGTCGACGTCGTGGGAGATGACGATGAAGCCGCCGCGGTAGGTCTTGAGGTAGTCGCGCAGCCAGACGATCGAGTCGGCGTCGAGGTGGTTGGTCGGCTCGTCGAGCAGCAGGGTGTCCGCGTCCGAGAACAGGATGCGGGCCAACTCGATACGGCGGCGCTGACCGCCGGAGAGGGTGTGCAGCGGCTGGCCGAGCACCCGGTCGGGCAGGTTGAGCGCGGCCGCGATGGTGGCGGCCTCGGCCTCGGCGGCGTACCCGCCCTTGGTGAGGAACTCCGTCTCCTGGCGCTCGTACTGCTTCAGCGCCTTCTCGCGGGTGGCGCCCTGGCCGTTGGCGATGCGCTGTTCGTTCTCGCGCATCTTGCGGATCAGTACGTCCAGGCCACGCGCGGACAGGACGCGGTCGCGGGCGAGGACGTCGAGGTCGCCGGTGCGGGGGTCCTGCGGGAGATAGCCGACCTCGCCGGAGCGGGTGATGTTGCCGCCGGCGGGGATGCCCTCGCCGGCCAGGCACTTGGTGAGGGTGGTCTTGCCGGCGCCGTTGCGGCCGACGAGGCCGATGCGGTCACCCTTGGCGACTCGGAAGGTCGCGGACTCGATGAGGACGCGCGCACCGGCGCGCAGCTCGATACCGGAGGCGGAGATCACGGACAGACTCCAGGGCGGGGTTAAGTGGCGGGATGGGCGGCTGAGGACGTTCCCGCCGTCTAATGCGCGAGGAGAATGGCCATGAGGCCAGTCTAACGGGGCCGTGCAACCACTTTTCGTGGGTCCGCGTGTTCGAGCCGCGGCCGAGCCCCTTCCTCGCGGACTTCGTTGCCGAGCGGCCTGCGGTCGGGGGTGATCCGCCCCAGGTCGTCCACGGCGATGAGCTGGGCGGTCCAGGCCGCGCGGGGGCAGGGCTGGGCGAGGAGGAGCGCCCCACCGTGACGTTCGGCACGTGCGGGCTCGAAGGCACAGCCCTCACGAGCGGGCAGCACCCAGCGCAGGTCGCCGTCGGCGATCCGGTACGCGACGACACGGCCCGGCGTGACGACCGCGAGCATGCCCCGCCCGAGGGGGCGCAGGACGCCGGTGCCGCCGTGGGCCGGCAGCCAGTCACCGGCCGCGGGCAGCGCGCGATGCCAGCGCACGGAACGACCGTCGGTGTCGGTGACCATGCCGTCGTCCCAGAGCGTGATGACGTCCACGCGCGCGTGGGGCCGCGCGTGGAGCGAGGTCAGAGGGCGGCGGCCTTCGCGGGCGTAGCGCCAGAGGGGGTGTCCGGTGCGGGGGTCGTGGGCCTCGATGGCGGTGGTGTGCGTGCGCAGGTGTGCCGGGGCCTGTGGGTGCGGCCGCAGCGGCGGCGGGGTGGCGTGCGGCACGCGTGCGTGGACGGTGAGGTGGTCGCCGTAGGGGGCGGGGCGGGCGTGGTGGGCGGCGGTGAGGACGGGGAGGGCCAGGAGCAGGAGCGAGGCGGCCGCGAGGAGGGGAGCTCGGGGCGGGCGGCGCGGAGTGGTGGCCGGGTTCGGGGCGGCCTCGGGAAGGGGGCGGGGCTGCTCGGTCACCTCGGTCGGCAGGACGATCACCAACGCTCCCTCGGACCCCGTCCCGGGTCCTCCTCCTCGGCCTCGGCGGCCTGCGGGGCGGCGACTGCGCCGGGGCCCGCTTCCGGCGGATCAGGCGCAGAGCGTAGCCGGGTCCGGGGCGGACGGCGGGGGCGGGCGGTCGGGACACGGCGACTCGCCGGGACCTTCTCCCCCGTTCGGCCCTCGGACGGGGCACGGTGGCTCGATCCACGGGCCGTTGTCAGTGGTCGCTGCAAGACTGGGCAACGGGTCGGGAACCGGCATTCGGCGGCTGTGGGCCGCGGCGATTGATCACAAAGGGGTGATCGGCATGGCAGGCACGAGCGGTGGGCGTCCGAGCATCTACCCGACGCTGCACTACGTGGACGCGAAGGCGGCGATCAAGCAGCTCACGGAGGCCTTCGGGTTCACGGAACTGGCGGTGTACGAGACCGAGGACGGCAAGATCGCGCATGCCGAGCTGGTGCAGGGCAACGGCGCGGTGATGCTCGGTTCGACGGGCACCGGCAGCGCCTTCGACAAGCTGATGAAGGACGCGGGCCCGACCGGCGTGTACGTCGTGGTGGACGACGTCGACGCACACCACCGGCGGGCCGTGGAACACGGCGCGGAGATCCTGATGCCCCCGACGGACCAGGACTACGGCTCGCGGGACTACATGGCCCGGGACAGCGAGGGCAATGTGTGGAGCTTCGGCACCTACGCCCCCGCGCTGGGGAACTGAGGCCGGCCCGGCTCAGCTCCCCCCGGTGTGCACCTGGAAGGCGGCGCGGCGCACGGCCTTCGCGAGCGCGGGGTCGGGGTGCGCGGCGGCGAGCGCGACCAGAACCTGCACCGTGCGGGGATGACCCACGGCACGCACCTCGGCGAGAAGCGCGGGCACGGTCGGCTGCAGCGCTGACTCCAGGTGCCGTACGAGCATGGGGGCCTCGCCGTGGTCGGCGACGGCGGCAGCGGTGTCGACCCACAGCCAGGTGGCCTCTTCCCGGGTGAGCACCTCGTGGGCGTCCTCGGGGTCGATCCCGTCGTGCTCGGCGAGCCACAGCAGGGCGTACGGCCGCAGGGTCGGCTCGTCGACGACGGCACGTACGTCGGGCTCGGCGGGGGCGCCGACGACGCGCAGCGCCTCGAAGGCGAGGCCGCGCAGCAGAGCGTCGTCGCCGCGGGCGGCGCCGAGGAGTTCGGTGACGGCGCTGCCGACGGGGCGGGCGGCGAGCCAGGCGCGGTACTCGTCGCGGGCGGCGTTCGGGCGGAGCTGGGCGCAACCGCGGAGCATGTCCTCGGCCGCCTGCTCGATGTTCCCGGCGGGGCTCTGGGCGGCGACGCAGATCTGCTCCAGCTTGACCCAGACCGCCCAGCTGCCGAGCGGGGTGAGGGTGGCCTGGCCGTCGCCGTAGGTGAGGGCGCCGACGGAGGCGAGGGCGTGCAGGGCCCAGTCGAGGAGCGGGGCGAGGGGTGTGTCCACGGCGGCGGCCGGGTCGGCCATCGGCTCGGGCTGCGGCCCGTAGGGGATCTCGCATCTCTCGGTGCGCAGTTCGGTGACGCGCTGCTCCAGCAGGTCCAGAAGCTGCTCGACGGGGACGGGCCCGGCGGACAGCTGGAGGAAGGAGAGCACCTGGGGCATGGCGGACACGACGTCGGCGACGGCGCCGTGCGCGAGCCGCTCGGGTTCCGGGTGGGCGAGCGACCAGGCGTCGAAGAGAGCGACCCAGCCGCGCAGGACGGCGCTGTCGTCGCGGTCCCAGGCGCGCAGTCGCCAGCCGGGCCGTGCGCTGTCGCCGTGCACCTCGACGAGGCCGGCGAGCCGGGCGGTGTCCCAGTCCGCGCGTACCTGAGCCACGGTCAGGCCGAGGTCGATCGCGGCCCGTTCGGCGGTCGCGTCGGAGAGGGTGCCCTTGCCGTCGGAGTCGGCACCGTCCCGGCCGGGGCGCAGGGCGGCGTCGGCCCAGTGGGCGACGCGGGCCGCGGTGGCCAGACCGGAGCGAGCCATTCTGGCCAGCTCGGACGGTGCCGGTGTGCCCTCCGGAGGGCGAGGAACGGGGCGCCGTGGGCGTCGCTGGTTCACGGCTCTGGGGGCGGCGGCCAGGGGTCGCGGGCGGACGAGTCGAAGCCTGGAGTCGCGCGGGATACGGGACGTCACGGGTGCAGTCTTCCGGTTGACGGTCCGAAAACCCAAACGGAATGTCACGAGGGGCTACGGGGATGGCCAACGCACGGGGCCCTGCGGGCGGCGAAGGACCGATAACAGGCCAGTGGTACGGGGTTAAACGGAACCTGTGCCACCGGTGCGGGAGAGAGGGGAGGCGACGTCGGTCGAGCGGCGTCACATGAGCGGTGTCATGAAGCGGCGCAGGGCCTCTTCGTAGAACTCGGGGTCGGCGTTCCACATGGCGGCGTGGGGAGCGTTGCGGACCGTGTGCAGGGCCACCAGGTTGGGGTGGGCGTCGGCCAGCCGGCGGGAGAGGGTCCAGGGGGCCACCCTGTCGCCGGGGCCGTGGAAGACGAGGGTCGGCACCGTGAGGCGGTCGGGGGCACCGTTGCCGGTGTCGCGGTCGGGGTCCAGGCCGGTGCGGCCCTGTGCCGCGCGGACCGCGAGCGGCAGCAGCACGCTCGGCGTGTGGCGGGCCCTGGCGAGGGCACGCAGTGTGGCCTCCCAGTTGAGCACCGGGGAGTCCAGGACGAGGCCGGAGACACGGTCGCGCAGGCCCGAGTGCGCGGCGGCGCGCAGTGCCATGGTCGCGCCGGTGGACCAGCCGAGCAGGACGAACTGTTCGGCGCCGTACCGCACGGCGTAGCGCATCGCCGCGTCCAGGTCGCGCCACTCGGTCTCGCCGAGGTGGTTCAGTCCGTCCGGCGGGCGGGGTGCGCCGAGGTCGCCGCGGTAGGAGAGGGCGAGGACCGGGAAGTGGCGGCCACTGAGGAACCGCATGACGTTCATGGCGTGTTCGCGGGTGGTGCCGAGGCCGTGCACCGCGATGACCCAGGTGCCCCGGCTGCCGGGGACGAACCAGGCGGGCAGGGCGCCGAGTTCGCCGGGGATGTCGACGTCGGCGTGGTCGAGGCCGAGGGCGGCGCTCGGGTTGCCGACGTACACGTTCGGGGTGAGCCAGACGGTGTCGCCGGGCTGGAAGGTGCCGTGGGTGACGCGCTCCAGGCGGCGTACCACGGTGTCGGCGGAGTGGTTCGCCGCGGGCAGTACGGGGCCGACGACCGCGTGCGAGCCGTCGCCGGAGAGGCCGTAGGTGCCGGGGCGCAGCGAGGCGAGGTCGCGGGTGAGCGCGATCTGGCCGGCGGCCGTGGCGTGCACGGTGAGCCGGGGTTCGGTGGGCAGGGGCCGGCCAGGAGGCGCCGTCAACGCGGCCCCACTGGCGAACCGACCGGCCGCGACGCTCGCGGCGCCGGCGGCCAGAGCCACGGTGACGGCAGCGGCCGTCGCTTTGACAGTGCGCACAGCTCCAGTGTCCGGGCGGACCCGGCGACCGGCCAGTGGGAGGACGACTCCGGGTGAGGTCAAGTGCCGTGATGTCGTCGCCGTGGGCCGGCGGCGCGACGCGTCGGCCACGCAACCCCGACCACCCGGGCCCCGTCCCTCACCTCCACCACCCGAGGCCCCACCCCTCACCCCCGTTGCCCATACCCCCGCAACCGCTCCCCCGCCTCCGCCACCTGCTCCTTGGACAGCAGTGTCGGCGCGAGCCCCGGTACCGAGGACGCCGTGAGCCACAGGCGGCACATCCACTCCAGTTGGGCCGTACGGTCGTAGGCCTGGTCCAGGGTCGTGCCGTAGCTGATCGTGCCGTGGTTCTGGAGGAGGCAGGCGGTGCGGTCGGTGAGCGCCCGGAGCATGTTCTCGGCCAACTCCTCGGTGCCGTACGTCGCATACGGGGCGATTCGGACGGGTCCGCCGAGGCCGCCGGCCATGTAGTGGATCAGTGGAAGCTCGGGAACGAGGGTCGAGACGGCCGTCGCGTGGACCGCGTGGGTATGGACGACGGCACCGGCGTCCGTGGCCCGGTAGACGGCGAGATGCATGGGCAGCTCGCTCGTCGGCACCAGCGACCCCAGCACCTGCCTGCCGTCCAGGTCGACCCCCGTCGCATCGTCCGGCGTCAGGCGGTCGTACGGCACTCCCGACGGCGTGACCAGCACCGTGTCACCGACCCGCACCGAGACGTTCCCGGACGTGCCGACGACCAGCCCGTCGGACACGGTGCGCCGCGCCGTGGCCACGAGGGCCTCCCAGGCCTCCGTCTCCTCGGCCCGCGCACTTCTGCCCCACGGCTCCCCCACTTCCTGTGCGCCCTCCCGCGCATCCCGCGCATCCCGATCGCCCCGCTGGTCCCGCCGCTCCTCAGCCATGCGGCGATCCTGCCAGGCGCGACCGCGAGGCGGTCTCAAGTCGCCGACGGGCCGGGGCACTTTAGGGCGGAAGGCAGGCATCCGGAAGATGACATATCAGGAGGAATCCCCTTCCCTCCGGCTTGGCCTGAGTTCGATCGGCTTTCAACGGTCCTCCAGTAATCTCTGGGGGATTTGTCGTGCACGTCGCCATTCCGGGGGGAAATATGGCCCGTGATCACAAACCGTCCCGTCACCGCTCCCGCCTCATAGCGGCATCCGTGGCAGCACTCGCGCTGGGGGGAACCGCACTCGCCGAGATCCCGGCGATGGCAGCCGGCAAGCCCAAGGGGCACGACGTCTCTTCCCATCAGAAGAACGTCAACTGGCAGAGCTCGAAGGCGAAGGGCGCCCGGTTCGTCTACGTCAAGGCGACCGAGTCCCACACCTACCGCAACCCGTACTTCAACCAGCAGTACAACGGCTCCCGCAACGCGGGCCTGATCCGCGGCGCGTACCACTTCGCCCTGCCGAACAAGTCGGCGGGCAGGACACAGGCGCAGCACTTCGTGCGCAACGGCGGCGGCTGGACGTCGGACGGCTGGACTCTGCCGCCCGCGCTCGACATCGAATACAACCCGTACAGCAAGCACAAGTGCTACGGACTGAGCAAGGCCAAGATGGTCAGCTGGATCCAGTCCTTCAGCAACGAGGTGAAGCGGCTCACCGGCCGCCGCCCGGTGATCTACACCACCACCCACTGGTGGAACACGTGCACCGGCGCCAGCCGCGCCTTCGCCTCGAATCACGCGCTGTGGATAGCCCGCTACAACTCCTCCAGCGCGGGGGCGCTGCCGGCCGGATGGCAGTTCTGGACCATCTGGCAGTACGACAACGGCGGCAGCCTGCCGGGTGATCAAAATCTCTTCAACGGGTCCATGACCCAGCTGCGGAAGTTCGCCCGGGGCTACTAGCCCTGCGGCGCCTGGGCCGCGCGCTGCCCGGCGGAACGGGGACCCTCCCCCATTGAGGAAAGCCCTCCCTCCCGGACACCATGCGGCCTGCCTCAGTTCACCTTCCGTTCATTCAGGTTACCTACGTTCGTCCGGCCAATGACCTCGAACGATTGCCTGGGTAAATGGAAAACTTCTCGCTGATCCTCGCGATTGTGGTGGTAACCGCACTCGCGTTCGATTTCACGAACGGTTTCCACGACACCGCCAACGCGATGGCCACGACCATCTCGACCGGTGCGCTCAAGCCCAAGGTCGCGGTGGCCATGTCCGCCGTGCTGAACCTTGTCGGCGCCTTCCTCTCCGTGGAGGTCGCCAACACGATCTCCAAAGGTCTCGTGGACGAGACCGGCATCCGTCCCGAAGTCATATTCGCCGCGCTGGTCGGCGCGATCCTCTGGAACCTGCTGACCTGGCTGGTCGGACTGCCGTCCAGCTCCTCGCACGCCCTGATGGGCGGCCTGATCGGCGCCACCATCGCCTCCGCCGGTGTCGGCGCGGTCCACGGCGACGTCCTGGTGACCAAGGTCCTGATCCCGGCGATCGCCGCCCCGCTGGTCGCGGGCATCGCCGCGCTGCTGGCCACCCGCCTGACCTACAGCCTCGGCAAGAAGGCGGACGGCAACGCCTCGAAGAAGGGCTACCGCGCCGGCCAGATCGCCTCCGCCGGCCTGGTCTCCCTCGCCCACGGCACCAACGACGCGCAGAAGACGATGGGCATCATCACCCTCGCCCTGGTCGCCGGCGGCACCCTCGCCCCCGACTCCGACCCGCCCATGTGGGTCATCCTCTCCGCGGGCGTGGCCATCGCGCTCGGTACCTACCTCGGCGGCTGGCGCATCATCCGCACCATGGGCAAGGGCCTGACCGACCTCCAGCCGCAGCAGGGCTTCGCCGCCCAGACCAGCGCCGCGACGGTCATCCTGGCCTCCTCCCACCTCGGCTTCTCCCTCTCCACCACGCACTCCGTCTCCGGCGCGGTGATGGGCGCGGGCCTCGGCCGCAAGGGCGGCGTGGTCCGCTGGTCGACCGCCACCCGCATGTTCGTCGCCTGGGGCCTCACGCTCCCGGCCGCGGCCCTGGTCGGCGCACTCGCGGAGTACGTGACCGGCTTCGGCGCCTGGGGCACCGCCCTCGTCGCGGTCTTCCTGGTCACCTCCAGCGCCGCGATCTGGAAGGTCTCCCGCCGCGAGGTCGTCGACCACACGAACGTCAACGAGACCGACGAGCCGGCCGGCGTGGTGACCACCGCCATCGCCGCGGTGACCCCGCCTCCGGCGGGCACGGCGACCGAGGACCTGTCGGCCACGATTCCGGCCCCCGCCTCCGAGGCAGCGCCTTCGCAGGCCACCGTCTGACTCCCGCCCGGTTACTCGACTTATCTCCTCAGGAAGTAGAAGCATGAAGATCGACTGGGCAGCTCTCGGCTCCGTCTTCGGCGTCAGCCTCGTGGTCACCGTGGCCCTGGTGGGCCTGTTCACCCTCGGCATCGCGGGCCTGTCCCGCCAGGAGAAGGCCTCCGCGCAGGGGGGCTCGGCCGCGCTCGCGGTGACGGGGGCGTATGCGTGCTTCGCGGCGTGCGCGGCTGCCGTGGGGTACGGGATCTATCTGATCGTGGCCTGACGCACAGCGCGCGAGAACACCTGAGGTGCGGGACGGACCACCGTCCCGCACCTCACGTCTGTGTGGGCCTTCGCACACTCTCCCGTCGCAGGTCAAAGGCAAGTTGACGCCCCTTCCAACCCCATGGTGGACTGCCGGAGCCATATACGGCGGCAGGAGAGGAAGCCGGTGTGAATCCGGCGCGGTCCCGCCACTGTCACCGGGGTAGATAGCCCCGGGAGCCAGGAACTCTCGCCGCCGGTCTCGTCGTACCAGGGCGTGGACACCCTGAGTGAGGACATAACGCGATGCTCGCCTGCCGATCGACATGCAGTCTCGGACCCTCGTCTGAACCGAACGCCGGCTGACCCCGATGCGTGCCGATCGCGTCTTCGCGTACGGCGCCGCCGCCGGACTTCTCGGTGATCTGCTGCTCGGCGATCCGCGTCGCGGGCATCCGGTCGCCGCGTTCGGGCGGGCCGCAGGGGCCGTGGAGAAGGTGGCGTGGCGGGATCACCGGGGGTGGGGCGCGCTGCACACCGCCGTGTGTGCGGGGGGTGCCGTGGCGCTCGGTGCCGTCGCGCAGCGAGCCGTCCGTCCGTCCCGTACCGCCTCCGTCGCACTGACCGCCGCCGCCACCTGGGCCGTTGTCGGCGGGACCTCGCTCGCGCGCGAGGCCCGGGTCATCGGGCGTGCTCTGCAGACGGGGGACGTCGAGGGGGCCCGGGAACGGCTGCCGCATCTGTGCGGGCGGGATCCGCAGGCGCTGGACGCCGACGGGATCGCGCGGGCCGTCGTGGAGTCCGTCGCCGAGAACACCTCCGACGCGGTGGTGGGGGCGCTCGTGTGGGGCGCCGTCGGCGGGGTGCCGGGGCTGCTCGGGTTCCGGGCCGTCAACACGCTGGACGCCATGGTGGGGCACAGGTCGCCCCGGTTTCGGCGGTACGGGTGGGCTTCGGCGCGGCTCGACGACGTCGCCGGGTGGCCGGGGGCGCGGCTGACAGCCGTACTCGCGACGGTCGCCGGAGGCGATCCCCGAGGGGCGGTACGGGCCTGGCGCGCCGACGCCGCCAAGCATCCGAGCCCCAACGCAGGCCCCGTGGAGGCCTCGTTCGCGGGGGCGCTCGGGGTTCGGCTGGGCGGGACCCTGTCGTACGGCGGGCGGGTCGAGCACCGGCCCGTCCTCAACGGGGCGGGGCGCACCGTCGCCGTCCACGACATCGAGCGGGCCGTACGGCTGTCGAAGCGCGTCAGTTGGCTGGCTCTCGGCGCCTGTGTCGCCGCTCGCCGCATCGTGAAGGGGCGTACGTCATGACGGGCGGTGGGCTTCTCGTCGCCGGCACCACCTCCGACGCCGGCAAGAGCGTCGTCACCGCCGGGATCTGCCGGTGGCTGGTACGGCAGGGGGTCAAGGTCGCGCCGTTCAAGGCGCAGAACATGTCCCTGAATTCGTTCGTGACGAGGGAAGGCGCCGAGATCGGGCGGGCTCAGGCCATGCAGGCGCAGGCCTGTCGCGTCGAGCCGACCGCGCTGATGAATCCCGTGCTGCTCAAGCCGGGTGGCGAGCAGAGCAGTCAGGTCGTGCTGCTCGGGAAGCCGGTCGGTGAGCTCAGTGCGCGCGGCTTCTTCGGGGGGTCTGGGGGGTCGTCCCCCGGGAAAAGGCTGCACGGGGGGCGGCAGCAGAAGCTCCTCGGGACCGTCCTGGAGTGCCTCGCCGAACTGCGGGGCACTTATGACGCGGTGATCTGTGAGGGGGCCGGCAGCCCGGCCGAGATCAATCTTCGGCGGACCGACATCGTCAACATGGGCATCGCCCGCAATGCCGGGCTGCCCGTGCTGGTGGTGGGTGACATCGACCGTGGCGGCGTCTTCGCCTCCTTCTTCGGCACCGTGGCCCTCCTTTCGCCGGAAGACCAGGAGCTCGTCGCCGGGTTCCTCGTCAACAAGTTCCGCGGGGACGTCGGTCTCCTGGAGCCCGGTCTCGACATGCTCCACGGGCTCACCGGGCGGCGCACCTACGGCGTCCTCCCGTTCCAGCACGGCCTCGGCATCGACGAGGAGGACGGGCTTCGGGTCTCCCTGCGCGGGACCGTCCGGGAGTCGAACGTCGCCCCGCCGGTCGGGGAGGACGTGCTGCGCGTCGCCGTCTGTGCCGTCCCGCTCATGTCCAACTTCACCGACGTCGACGCCCTCGCCGCCGAACCGGGCGTCGTCGTCCGGTTCGTGGACCGGCCCGAGGAGCTGGCCGACGCCGACCTCGTCGTCATTCCGGGGACCCGTGGGACGGTGCGTGCCCTGGAGTGGCTGCGGAAGCGGGGGCTTGCGGAGGCCATCGGGCGCAGGGCCGCCGAAGGTCGGCCCGTCCTCGGCATCTGCGGTGGCTTCCAGATCCTCGGCGAGCACATCGAGGACGACGTCGAGAGCCGGCGCGGGCACGTGGAAGGGCTCGGCATCCTGCCCGTCCGTGTCCGGTTCGCCCGCGAGAAGACCCTCACCCGGCCCGTCGGCGAGGCCCTCGGGGAGCCCGTCGAGGGGTACGAGATCCATCACGGGGTCGCTTCCATCACCGATGGCGAACCCTTCCTCGACGGCTGCCGGGTCGGGCAGACCTGGGGCACCCACTGGCACGGCTCGCTGGAGTCGGACGGTTTCCGGCGGGCGTTCCTGCGCGAGGTGGCGGCCGCCGCGGGCCGTCGCTTTGTGCCGGCCGCCGACACGTCGTTCGCCGCGCTGCGCGAGGAGCAGCTCGACCGGCTCGGCGATCTGATCGAACAGCACGCGGACACGGACGCGCTCTGGCGGCTCATCGAGTCGGGCGCGCCGCAAGGACTGCCTTTCATTCCACCGGGAGCGCCCGCATGAGCACTGTGTTGTTGTTGTCGACCGCCGACACTGATCTGCTGGCGGCCAGGGCCGCCTCCGGTGCCGACTACCGGATCGGCAACCCGACCCGCCTGGACGTCGAGGCCGAGCTGCCCGCGCTGCTGGACGGGGCGGACATCGCCGTCGTACGGCTGCTGGGCGGCAAGCGGGCCTGGGAGGACGGGCTCGCCGGGCTCAAGGCCTCGGGCATCCCGACCGTGCTGCTGGGCGGCGAGGCCGTGCCGGACGCGGAGCTGATGGCCGAGTCGTCCGTGCCGGCCGGTGTGGTGGCCGAGGCGCTGAAGTACCTGGTCGAGGGCGGCCCCGCCAACCTCACCGAGCTCGCCCGGTTCCTCTCCGACACCGTGCTGCTGACGGGCGAGGGGTTCGTCGAGCCGCAGAAGATGCCGGAGTACGGCGTCCACGGCGACCGAACGGTCCAGGAAGGCCGTCCGACCGTGGGTGTGCTCTTCTACCGGGCCCATGAACTGAGCGGCAACACCGCCTTCGTGGACACCCTGTGCGACGCCGTCGAGGCACGCGGCGCCAACGCCCTTCCCGTCTACTGCGGTTCGCTGCGCGGGGCCGACGCCGAGCTGTACGAGATCCTGGGGAAGGCCGACGCTCTCGTCGCCACCGTCCTCGCCGCCGGTGGCACGCACGCCTCGCAGGCGTCGGCGGGCGGCGACGAGGAGGCGTGGGACATCGGCAGGCTCGCCGAGCTCGACGTGCCCGTGCTGCAGGGTCTGTGCCTGACGTCCTCCAAGAGCGCCTGGGACGAGTCCGACGCCGCCCTCTCCCCCATGGACGCGGCGATGCAGGTCGCGATCCCCGAGTTCGACGGCCGCCTGATCACCGTCCCGTTCTCCTTCAAGGAGCAGGGCCCGGACGACGTCCCGGTCTATGTCGCCGACCCCGAGCGGGCCGCGCGCGTCGCCGGAATCGCCGTACGGCACGCGCAGTTGAAGCACAAGGCGAACGCGGAGAAAAAGCTCGCGCTCGTCTTCACCGCCTACCCGACCAAGCACTCGCGCGTCGGCAACGCGGTCGGCCTCGACACGCCCGCGTCGGCGGTACGGGTCCTGGACGCGCTCAAGCAGGCCGGGTACGGCGTCACCGAGTACCCGGACAACGGCGACGAGTTGATCCACCGCCTCATCGAGGCCGGCGGGCACGACGTCGAGTGGCTGACCGAGGACCAGCTGGCGTCCGCGCCCGCGCGCGTGCCGCTGGCCGACTATCAGGCCTGGTTCGACAAGCTCGACCCGGAGCTGCGGGACGCGATGCTGGAGGCCTGGGGCGAGCCGCCGGGGTCCCTCTACGTCGATGGCGACGACATCGTCCTCGCCTCTCTCCAGTTCGGGAACGTCGTCGTGATGATCCAGCCGCCGCGCGGCTTCGGCGAGAACCCGATCGCGATCTACCACGACCCGGACATGCCGCCGTCGCACCACTACATGGCGGCCTACCGGTGGCTGGAGGCTGCAACATCGGAGGGGGGGTTCGGTGCCGACGCGATCGTGCACATGGGCAAGCACGGCACGATGGAGTGGCTGCCGGGCAAGGGACTGGGGCTCAGCGGCGGGTGCGCTCCGGACGCCGTACTCGGTGATCTGCCCCTGATCTACCCGTTCATCGTCAACGACCCCGGCGAGGGCACGCAGGCCAAGCGCCGCGGGCACGCCACCGTCGTCGACCACCTCGTGCCGCCGATGGCTCGCGCCGACACCTACGGCGACCTGGCCAAGCTGGAGCAGCTGCTCGACGAGTACGCGCTCGTCTCCGACCTGGACCCGACCAAGGCGCCGGCCGTGCGCGCGCAGATCTGGACGCTGGTCAAGGCGGCCGAGCTGCACAACGACCTGCATGTCGACGAGCAGCCGGACGACGACGAGTTCGACGAGTTCGTCATGCACATCGACGGCTATCTGTGCGAGATCAAGGACGTGCAGATCCGCGACGGTCTGCACATTCTGGGTGGCGGTCCGGTCGGCGAGCCGCGCGTGAACCTCGTGCTCGCCGTGCTGCGCGCCTCGCAGGTGTGGGGCGGACAGGCGAACGCGCTGCCGGGGCTCAGGGCCGCGCTGGCCGCTCACTTCGGGCTGGTCGAGAAGGAGCTGCTCGCCGAGCCGGGCGCGCCGGTGAAGGTTCCGGTCGAGCTGAGCGATCTCGTCGAAGGCCCGTCCCGTACGGCCGCCGACGCCATCGACCTGCTGGAGCAGCTGTGCCGGCGGATCGCGGAGGGGATGGAGGAGCGCGACTGGGCGGTCGCGGAGGTCCGTTCGCTCGTCCGCGACGTCCTCGGCACCGAACTCCCGGACGCGCTGGCTGTGTTGGAGTTCGCCTGCACCGAGGTCGTGCCGCGTCTCGCCCGCACCACCGACGAGATCGGTCACATCCTCAAGGCGCTCGACGGCGGTTATGTGCCGGCGGGCCCGTCCGGTTCGCCGACGCGCGGACTGGTCAACGTCCTGCCGACCGGCCGGAACTTCTACTCCGTCGACCCCAAGGCCATCCCGTCCAGGCTGAGCTGGGAGGTCGG
Organism: Streptomyces shaanxiensis; assembly: GCF_039537145.1. NCBI lineage: Bacteria > Bacillati > Actinomycetota > Actinomycetes > Kitasatosporales > Streptomycetaceae > Streptomyces > Streptomyces shaanxiensis. The sequence goes on along the minus strand of NZ_BAAAZY010000036.1, from coordinate 19,735 downwards.
GCAGGCGCTCGCGGACTCGCTGGTGCAGCGGTATCTGCAGGACACCGGCGAGTTCCCGCAGTCCGTCGGTCTGACGGTGTGGGGTACGTCCGCGATGCGCACCCAGGGCGACGACATCGCCGAGATCCTCGCGCTGCTGGGCTGCCGCCCGGTGTGGGACGACGCCTCGCGCCGGGTGACGGGCTTCGAGGTCATCGGCCTGGAGGAGCTCGGGCGCCCGCGCATCGACGTCACGGTCCGTATCTCCGGCTTCTTCCGGGACGCCTTCCCGCATGTCGTCGGCCTCATCGACGACGCCGTCCGCAAGGTCGCCGAGCTGGACGAGCCCGCCGAGCGGAACTTCGTGAAGGCCCACGCCGACGAGGACACCGCCGGGCACGGCGACCGGCGGCGCGCGACCGCCCGTATCTTCGGCTCGAAGCCGGGGGCGTACGGCGCCGGTCTGCTGCCGCTGATCGACGCCCGCAACTGGCGCTCGGACGCCGACCTGGCCGAGGTGTACGCCGTCTGGGGCGGCTACGCCTACGGGCGCGGGCTCGACGGGCGGGCGGCGCGCGGGGACATGGAGACCGCGTTCAAGCGGATCGCCGTCGCCGCGAAGAACGTCGACACCCGCGAGCACGACCTCGTCGACGCCGACGACTACTTCCAGTACCACGGCGGCATGGTCGCCATGGTGCGGCACCTGACGGGCGCCAACCCCGAGGCGTACGTGGGTGATTCGGCCACGCCGGACCAGGTGAAGACCCGCACGCTCGGCGAGGAGACCCACCGTGTCTTCCGCGCCCGCGTGGTCAACCCGCGCTGGATGGCGGCCATGCGGCGGCACGGCTACAAGGGCGCCTTCGAGATGGCGGCGACCGTGGACTACCTCTTCGGGTACGACGCCACGGCCGGGGTGGTCGACGACTGGATGTACGAGAAGCTGTCGGCCGAGTACGTCTTCGACGCCGAGAACCGGGACTTCATGAAGAAGTCCAACCCGTGGGCGCTGCGCGGCATCACCGAGCGGCTGCTGGAGGCCGCCGACCGCGGGCTGTGGGCCGAGCCGGACGCGGACACGCTGGAGCGGCTGCGCGCCACCTACCTGGAGCTGGAAGGCGACTTGGAGGGCGACGAGAAGTGACCACCCCCTTCCCCTTTACGGCCGTTGTCGGCCAGGACGATCTGCGGCTCGCGCTGCTGCTGAACGCCGTGTCGCCCGCGGTGGGCGGCGTGCTGGTGCGCGGCGAGAAGGGCACCGCCAAGTCGACGGCCGTGCGCGCGCTTTCGGCGCTGATGCCCGAGGTGCCGGTGATCGCCGGATGCCGCTTCTCCTGCGACCCGCGCACCCCCGACCCCGCGTGCCCGGACGGGCCGCACGAGACGGGCGCGGGCACCGCTCGCCCCGCCCGCATGGTCGAACTCCCCGTCGGTGCCTCCGAGGACCGGCTGGTCGGCGCGCTGGACATCGAGCGCGCACTGGCCGAGGGCGTCAAGGCCTTCGAGCCGGGACTCCTCGCCGACGCCCACCGCGGGATCCTCTACGTCGACGAGGTCAACCTGCTCCACGACCACCTCGTGGACCTGCTCCTGGACGCGGCGGCGATGGGTGCGTCGTACGTGGAACGCGAGGGTGTGTCGGTCCGGCACGCGGCGCGTTTCCTGCTCGTCGGCACCATGAACCCCGAAGAGGGCGAGCTGCGGCCGCAGTTGCTCGACCGGTTCGGACTGACCGTCGAGGTCGCGGCCTCACGGGAGCCCGACCAGCGGGTGGAGGTCGTACGGCGGCGGCTCGCGTACGACGACGATCCGGGCGGGTTCGCCGCTCGGTGGGCGGACGAGGAGGCGGCCGTACGGGCGCGGATCGTGGCGGCGCGGGAGCTGCTGCCCTCCGTGCGGCTCGGTGACGGGGCGCTGCGGCAGATCGCGGCGACCTGTGCCGCGTTCGAGGTGGACGGCATGCGGGCCGACATCGTGATGGCCCGTACGGCCACCGCGCTGGCCGCGTGGGCCGGGCGGACCGATGTGCTCGCCGAGGACGTGCGGCAGGCGGCGCTGCTCGCGCTGCCGCACCGCAGGCGCCGCAATCCCTTCGACGCGCCGGGACTCGACGAGGACAAGCTCGACCAGACGCTGGAGGAGTTCAGCGGCGAGGGCGACGAGGATCCCGACCCGGACGGGCCCGGCGGGGGCGGCGGGCAGCCGCCGTCCGAAGGGCCGCAGGGCGAGGGGGGTTCCGGGGCTCAGCCGGAGGCCGGTGACGGTGGCGAGCCGCAGCCCTCGGGGGCCGGCGCGGGCGAGCAGTCCGCCGTACGGGCCGCCGAACCCTTCCGCACCAAGGTGCTCAGCGTGCCCGGGCTCGGTGACGGCGCTGCCGGACGGCGTTCTCGGGCGCGGACCGAGCACGGCCGGACGACCGGTGCGCGGCGGCCCCGGGGGACGCTGACCAAGCTGCACCTGGCCGCCACCGTGCAGGCGGCGGCGCCGCATCAGCGGGCGCGCGGGCGGTCCGGGCCGGGCCTGGTGCTGCGCCGGGACGATCTGCGGCAGGCGACGCGGGAGGGGCGTGAGGGGAACCTCGTGCTGTTCGTCGTGGACGCCTCCGGGTCGATGGCGGCGCGGCAGCGGATGAGTGCGGTGAAGGGGGCCGTGCTGTCGCTGCTGCTGGACGCGTATCAGCGGCGGGACAAGGTGGGGCTGGTGACGTTCCGGGGGTCGGCCGCCGATGTCGCCCTGCCTCCGACGTCCTCGGTGGACGCGGCCGCGGCGCGGCTGGAGTCGCTGCCCACCGGGGGGCGTACTCCGCTGGCGGCCGGGCTGTTGAAGGCCCATGAGGTGTTGCGGGTGGAGCGACTGCGGGATCCGGGTCGGCGGGCCCTGGTGGTTCTGGTGACCGATGGGCGGGCCACGGGTGGGCCCGAGCCGGTGGCGCTCGCCGGGCGCGCGGCTCGGCTGTTCGCGGCCGAGGGGGTCGCGTCCGTCGTGGTGGACTGCGAGTCGGGGCCCGTGCGGCTGGGGCTCGCGGGGCAGCTCGCGGGTGAGCTGGGTGGTACGGCGGTGACGTTGGACGAGTTGCGGGCCGACTCGATCGCCGGGCTGGTCAAGGACGTTCAGGGAAGCAGGAGGGCCGCGTAATGCCGCAGGGGCAACCGAGTGTCGTACCGGACGACGGCCTGACGACTCGTCAGCGGCGCAACCGTCCGCTCGTCGTCGTGCACACGGGCATCGGCAAGGGCAAGTCCACCGCCGCCTTCGGGCTCGCGCTGCGGGCCTGGAACCAGGGGTGGCCCATCGGGGTGTTCCAGTTCGTCAAGTCGGCGAAGTGGAAGGTCGGCGAGGAGAACGCGCTGCGGGTGCTGGGGGCCAGCGGTGAGGGCGGGTCCGTCGACTGGCACAAGATGGGTGAGGGCTGGTCGTGGGTGCAGCGCGATCAGCAGATGGACAACGAGGAGAAGGCCCGGGAGGGCTGGGAGCAGGTCAAGCGGGACTTGGCCGCCGAGACGTACAAGCTGTACGTGCTCGACGAGTTCGCCTACCCGATGCACTGGGGGTGGGTGGACACCGACGAGGTGATCGACGTGCTGCGCGACCGTCCGGGGACCCAGCATGTGGTGATCACGGGGCGCAACGCGCCCGAGAAGCTCGTCGACTTCGCCGACCTCGTGACCGACATGTCCAAGGTCAAGCACCCGATGGACGCCGGGCAGAAGGGGCAGAGGGGCATCGAGTGGTGACTTCTTCCGTCCCTCGGCTGGTCATTGCCGCGCCCTCCTCGGGCAGCGGCAAGACCACCGTTGCCACGGGGCTGATGGCCGCGTTCGCCGCGCGGGGACTCGCCGTGTCCCCGCACAAGGTCGGGCCGGACTACATCGACCCCGGGTATCACGCGCTCGCCACCGGGCGGGTGGGACGGAACCTCGACGCGTATCTGTGCGGGCCGGAGTTGATCGGGCCGTTGTTCCTGCATGGGGCGGGCGGGTGTGACATCGCCGTCGTCGAGGGGGTCATGGGGCTGTACGACGGGGCCGCGGGGGAAGGTGAACTGGCGTCCACTGCGCATGTGGCGAAGCTGCTGCGGGCGCCGGTGGTGCTGGTGGTGGACGCGTCGTCGCAGTCGCGGTCCGTTGCGGCGCTGGTGCACGGGTTCGCGTCGTGGGATCCGGAGGTGCGGGTCGGGGGCGTGATCCTGAACAAGGTCGCGTCGGATCGGCACGAGGAGTTGTTGCGGGAGGCGTTGGATTCGGCCGGTGTGCCGGTGCTGGGGGTGTTGCGGCGGGTTGTTCAGGTGGACACGCCGTCGCGGCATCTGGGGTTGGTGCCGGTCGCCGAGCGGCGCGCTGCCGCTGTGGAGGCCGTGCGGGCGATGGCGGCACAGGTTTCCGACGGGTGCGATCTGGATGCGCTGAGGGCGCTGGCGCGGAGTGCGGGTGCGTTGGCGTGTGCGGCTTGGGATGCGGGTGAGGTCTTGGATTCCTCGCCCCCGCCGCCCCTTCCCGTCCCGTCCCCGGGGGCTGCCGCCCCCGGACCCCCGCTTCGGCCCGAAGGGCCTCGTCCTCAAACGCCGGACGGGCTGGTTGCGGTTGAGGAGCTGGGGCCCCAGCGGGTGGGTGGGGGTTCGGGACGGCGGGAGACTCGTCCTCGAACGCCGGGCGGGCTGGATGTCGCCGCCCTGGGCTCAAGAGTGAGAGTCGCCGTCGCCGGCGGTCCCGCCTTCACCTTCTCCTACGCCGAGCACGCCGAGCTTCTCACCGCCGCCGGTGCCGAAGTCGTCCCCTTCGACCCTCTGCGGGACGAACAACTCCCGGACGGTACACGCGGGTTGGTCATCGGGGGCGGGTTCCCCGAGGTGTACGCCGCTGAGCTGTCCGCCAACGAGCCCCTCCGCAAGGCCGTCGCCGCCCTCGCCGAGAGTGGCACTCCCGTCGCCGCCGAGTGTGCCGGGCTGCTCTACCTCTGCCGGGAGCTGGACGGGCAGCCCATGTGCGGGGTACTCGACGCCGGTGCCCGGATGTCCGAGCGGCTCACCCTCGGGTATCGGGACGCGGTCGCCGTCAGCGACAGTGCGCTCGCCGTCGCGGGGACGCGGATGCGGGGGCACGAGTTTCATCGGACCGTCGTCGAGCCCGGCTCGGGGGCGGCGCCCGCCTGGGGTGTGCGCAGCCCCGTGCGGCGGGTCGAAGGTTTCGTACAGCAGGGCGTGCACGCGAGTTATCTGCACACGCACTGGGCCGCACAGCCCGGTGTCGCCCGTCGGTTCGTGGAGAGGTGCCGGACGTCATGAGCAGCAGCAGGTTGATCGGAGTCGGGGTCGGTCCCGGTGATCCGGAGCTGGTGACCGTCAAGGGCGTCAACGCTCTGCGGGCCGCCGATGTCGTCGTCGTACCCGTGATGGACACGGGTGAGCGTGGGCGCGCCGAGGCGACCGTGCTGCATTACGTGCCCGAGGAGAAGGTCGTCCGGGTCGTGTTCGCCCTCAATGAGCGCACCGACCGAGCGCGGCGCGAGGCCGCCTGGGACGCGGCGGGCGAGCGGGTGGCCGAGTTGTTGCGCGGGCACGGCACCGTCGCCTTCGCGACCATCGGCGACCCCAACGTGTACTCCACCTTCACCTATCTCGCCCAGACCATCGGCGAGCTGGTGCCCGACGTCGTCGTCGAGACCGTCCCCGGCATCACCGCCATGCAGGACCTCGCCGCCCGGTCCGGTGCCGTGCTCACCGAGGGGACCGAGCCGCTCACGCTCGTGCCCGTCACCGCGGGGGCGACCGTGCTCAAGGAGGCCCTCGCCGGGCCCGGGACCGTCGTCGCCTACAAGTTCGGGCGGCAGGCGGGCGAGGTCGCCGAGGCCCTGCGGGAGACCGGGCGGCTCCAGGACGCGGTGTGGGGGTCGGCGCTGGGGCTGACGGAGGAGTCGATCCGGCCGGCCGCCGAGCTCGACGGCACCCCCCTCCCCTACCTCTCGACGCTCATCGCACCAGCTCGGCGGGAGGGCGGCCGGGGCGGCAAGCTCTGACGCCTGTCGACACCCTGGACCCTGCCGACCCCACCCCCAATCCCACCCCAACCCCCCGCCGCCCCCCTGTGGCCGACCCCTTGTAGGAGGACCGATTCCCATGGCCGATGCCCTCACCGGCAAGGTGACCTTCGTCGGTGCCGGCCCCGGTGCCGCCGATCTGCTGACGTTCCGTGCCGCGCGTGCCATCGCCGAGGCCGACGTCGTGATCTGGGCGGCCAGCCTGGTCCAGGCGGAGGTCCTCGATCACGCGCGCGAGGACGCCGAGATCCTCGACTCGGCGACCATGTCCCTGGAGGACGTCGTCGCCGTGTACGAGCGGGCCCGGGAGGAGGGCCTCAGGGTCGCCCGCATTCACTCCGGCGACCCCGCCCTCTGGGGCGGTACGCAGGAGCAGCTCGACCGGTGTGCCGGGATCGGCATCGAGACGGAGGTCGTGCCCGGGGTCTCCGCCTTCTCCGCGGTCGCCGCGCTCGCCCAGCGGGAGTTGACCATCCCCGAGGTCGCCCAGTCGGTCGTCCTCACGCGGCTCGGCGGCGGCAAGACGCCGATGCCGCCCGGGGAGGAGGTCCGGGAGTTCGCCAAGCACGGCACCACCATGGCGATCTTCCTGTCGGCCGCCCGCAGCGGGCAGCTCGTACGGGAGCTGCTGGAGGGCGGGTATCCGACGTCCACTCCGGTCGTCGTCGCCTACCAGGCGACCTGGCCCGAGGAGCTCGTCGTGCGGTGCACCGTCGGCACGCTGGAGGAGACCGTCAAGGAGCACAAGCTCTGGAAGCACACCCTGTTCCTGGTCGGCCCGGCCCTGGACGCGCACGGCACGCGCTCGCACCTCTACCACCCCGGTCACTTCCACGGGTACCGCAAGGCCGACCCGGAGGCACGCAGGGCCCTGCGTGAGCGGGGGGCCAGTACGTGATCACCGTCGTCGGTACGGGGACGGGGGCGCCGCTGCCCGAGGACGTCCTCGCCGATGCCGAGCTGGTCGTCGGCGGGCGGCGGCATCTGGAGGCCGTACGGCTGCCCGACGGGGTGGAGCGGGTCGTGCTCGGGGCGCTCGCGCCGGCCCTCGACACCATCGAGGAGTACGTCGCGAAGGAGCGGCCGGTTCTGGTGCTGGCCTCCGGTGACCCCGGGTTCTTCGGGATCGTGCGGGTGCTCGCCGAGCGGTTCGGGTCCGAGCGGCTGGATGTGCGGCCGGGGGTGTCGTCCGTCGCCGCCGCCTTCGCGCGGCTCGGGCTGACCTGGGACGACGCCGTTGTCGTCAGCGCGCACGGGCGGGATCCGCGGACGGCCGTCAACGTCTGCCGGGCGCACCCCAAGGTGGCGGTGCTGACCGGGCCGGGTGCCGGGCCCGCCGAGCTGGGTGCGGCGCTGCGGCACACCGGGCGCGTCCTGGTCGTCGCCTCCGCGCTGGGCGATCCGGAGCGTGAGCGCGTGGAGCGGGTGACGCCCGCCGAGGCGGCGGCCCGGGACTGGGGTACGGCGGTGAGCGTCGTGCTGTGCCTGGACCCCGCGCGGGCGCCGGGCGCGGTGCGCGCGGTGGCCGGTCCGGTTCCGGGGCCCGGAGGATGGGCCCTGGACGAGGCCGAGTTCGCGCACCGCGACTCGATGATCACCAAGTTCGAGGTGCGGGCGCTGGCCCTGGCCCGGCTGGGGCCACGCCTGGGCGACCTGGTGTGGGACGTCGGCGCGGGCTCCGGCTCCGTGGCCGTGGAGTGCGCCCGGCTCGGGGCGGCCGTCGTCGCCGTGGAGAAGGCGCCGGACGGGGTGGAGCGGATCCGCGCCAACGCCGCCGCGCACGGCGTGGACGTGCACGTGGTGCACGGCTCGGCGCCGGACGCGCTCGCGGAGCTCGCCGACGACCCCGACGCCGTGTTCGTCGGCGGCGGCGGGCGTGAACTGCCCGCCGTCGTCACCGCCTGCGCGCGGCGTGCCCGGCGCACGGTGGTCGTCGCCATGGCCGCGCTCGACCGGGTGCCGGCCGCGCGTGAGGCCCTGACCGGCGCCGGGTTCTCCTGCGACGGGGTGCTGTTGCAGTCGTCCCGGCTCGCGCCGCTGCCGGGGGACGTGACCCGGCTGGCGGCGACCAATCCCGTTTTCCTGCTGTGGGGCGTGCGGCCTCAAGCCTGTTCTGAAGGAGTTGCCCAGTGATCGGCCTCATTTCCGCCACCGCGGCGGGAGCTGCGGCGCGGGACCGGCTGGCCGCGGCGTGGCCGGACCGCACGCGCGTGTACGACGGTCCCGTGAAGGACGCCGTACGGCGGGCGTTCGCCGAGTGCGAGCAGTTGGTGTGCTTCCTGGCGACGGGGGCGGTCGTACGGCTGATCGCCCCGCTGCTGGGGGACAAGGCGGCCGACCCGGGTGTGGTGTGCGTCGACGAGGGCGGGCGGTTCGCCGTGTCGCTGGTCGGCGGGCACGGCGGCGGGGCCAATGAACTCGCCCGGGAGGTCGGGGAGTTGCTGGCCGCCGAGCCCGTGGTGACCACGGCGACGGACGCCGTGGGGGTGCCCGGTCTGGACACGCTCGGGCTGCCGGTGGAGGGCGATGTCGCCGGAGTCTCGCGGGCCCTGCTCGACGGCGAACCGGTGGCGCTGAAGGCCGAGGTGTCCTGGCCGCTGCCGCCGTTGCGGATCGGCGCCGAGGGCGCGTACGCGATCCGGCTGACGGACCGGCTCGTCGAGCCCGCCGAGCGCGAGGTCGTCCTGCGTCCGCCGACCCTCGTCGTCGGCGTCGGTGCCTCCAAGGGCGCCCCCGTCGACGAGGTGCTCGGGCTGGTCGAGAGCGCGCTGCGCGACGCCGGCCTGTCCGCCGGGTCCCTCGCCGAACTCGCCACCGTCGACGCCAAGGCCGACGAACCCGGAATCGTCGAGGCCGCCCGGGGGCTCGGCGTGCCCCTGGTCACCCACTCCGCCGAGGAGCTGGCGGCCGTCGAGGTCCCCAACCCCTCCGACGCTCCCCTCGCGGCCGTCGGCACGCCCTCCGTCGCCGAGGCAGCCGCCCTGGTCGGCGGCGGTGAACTCCTCGTACCCAAGCGGAAGTCGGAGCGTGCCGACGGGCAGCCGGCGATGGCGACCTGTGCCGTCGTACGGCGTCCGGGGCGCGGGCGGCTCGCGGTGGTCGGGCTCGGGCCGGGCGCCCGGGACCTGCTGACGCCCCGCGCGAAGGACGAGCTCCGGCGTGCCTCCGTGCTCGTCGGCCTCGACCAGTACGTCGACCAGATCCGCGATCTGCTGCGGCCCGGCACCCTGATCCTGGAGTCCGGGCTCGGCGCCGAGGAGGAACGGGCGCGCACAGCCGTGGCGGAGGCCCGCAAGGGGCAGGCCGTCGCGCTGATCGGCAGCGGGGACGCGGGCGTGTACGCCATGGCCTCCCCCGCGCTCGCGGAGGCGTCCGACGACATCGACGTGATCGGTGTGCCGGGTGTGACCGCCGCCCTCGCCGCCGCCGCGATCCTGGGCGCCCCGCTCGGCCACGACCATGTGTCCATCAGCCTCTCCGACCTGCACACACCCTGGGAGGTCATCGAGCGGCGGGTGCGGGCGGCGGCCGAGGCGGACATCGTGGTCACCTTCTACAACCCCCGCTCCCGAGGCCGCCACTGGCAGCTCCCCAAGGCCCTCGCCATCCTCGCCGAGCACCGCGAGCCGACGACGCCGGTCGGTGTCGTACGGAACGCGTCACGGCCGGACGAGTCCGGTCGGCTCACGACACTGGGCGCCCTGGACCCGGCGACGGTCGACATGATGACGGTCGTGACCGTGGGCAACACGGCGACCCGGGACATCGCGGGGCGCATGGTGACGCCGCGCGGCTACCGCTGGCAGGCTCCGTCGATCAGCGGCTCCGCCGCGGACCAGCAGGAGGACGCCCGGTGAACCGCGTGGTCCACCCCATCGAGGAGGAGTCCTACCGGCGGCTGCGCGCCCGCCTGGACACCTCGCACTTCCCGCCGCTGACCCGGGCGGTGGTGGAGCGGGTCATCCACTCCGCCGCGGATCTGGAGTACGCGGGCGATCTCGTCATGGACGAGGGCGAGTTGGAGAAGGCGCACGCGGCCCTGCACGCGGGGGCGCCGGTCGTCGTGGACGTGGAGATGGTCGCCGCCGGCATCACCCGGCGCGAGACCGTCTGCCGTCTGAGGGACGCCGTGGCCGGCCCCGGCCTGACCCGTTCGGCGCACGCGATCCGGCTCGCCTACGAGCAGGTCGGCCCCGGCGCCCTCTGGGTGATCGGCAACGCGCCGACCGCGCTGGAGGAACTGCTGACCCTGGACGCCGCCCCCGCGCTCGTCATCGGCCTGCCCGTAGGCTTCGTCGGCGCGGTCGAGTCCAAGGCCGCGTTGCGCGAGAGCGGGCTGCCCGCCGTGAGCAACGTGTCCGAGAAGGGCGGTTCGGCGGTCGCCTCCGCCGCGCTCAACGCCCTGCTGTACCACCCCGTTCCACACCCCGATTCGCATTCCGATTCGCATTCCGAGGAGAAATCGTGACCACCCCGCCGCCCGCCCTTCTCATCGCCGGTCACGGCACCCGGGACGAGGCCGGAGCCGAGGCGTTCCGCGACTTCGTACGGGAGCTGGGGCGCCGCCACCCCGAACTGCCCGTCGCGGGCGGCTTCATCGAGCTGTCGCCGCCGCCGCTGGGCGAGGCCGTCACCGAGCTGGTCGAACAGGGCGTGAGGCGGTTCGCCGCCGTGCCGCTGATGCTGGTGTCCGCCGGCCACGCCAAGGGCGACATCCCGGCCGCGCTGGCCCGCGAGAAGGAGCGGCACCCCGGGATCTCGTACACCTACGGCCGTCCGCTGGGCCCGCACCCGTCGCTGCTGTCGGTGCTGGAGCGGCGCCTCGACGAGGCGCTCGGCACCGAGGGCAACCGCACGCCCGGCGACCGGGCCGATGTGACCGTGCTGCTGGTCGGGCGCGGTTCGACCGACCCGGACGCCAACGCCGAGGTGCACAAGGCGGCGCGGCTGCTGTGGGAGGGGCGCGGATACGCGGGTGTGGAGACGGCGTTCGTGTCGCTGGCGGCGCCGGACGTGCCGAGCGGCCTCGACCGGTGCGTGAAGCTCGGGGCGCGGCGGATCGTGGTCCTGCCCTACTTCCTGTTCACCGGCATCCTGCCGGACCGGGTCCGCCAGCAGACCGAGGGCTGGGCGGCCGCGCACCCGGAGGTCGAGGTGCGCTCGGCGGACGTCATCGGTCCGGAGCCGGAGCTGCTCGACCTGGTGATGGAGCGGTACGAGGAGGCCCTCAAGGGCGACCTGCGGATGAACTGCGACTCGTGTGTGTACCGCATCGCGCTGCCCGGCTTCGAGGACAAGGTCGGCATGCCCCAGCAGCCGCACTTCCACCCGGACGACGACGGCCACCACCACGGGCACGGCCATCACGACCACGGCCACCACCACCATGGCGCCCACTCCCATGCCCACTGAGGCGCACGACCTCCGGCATCACGGCGACGCCGAGGTCCGCGGTGACGGCGCGGCGCTCGTCGACCTCGCCGTGAACGTCCGCGCGGACACGCCACCCGCGTGGCTGCGGGAGCGGATCGCCGGGTCGCTGGGCTCCCTCGCGGCCTACCCGGACGGGCGGGCCGCGCGGGCGGCGGTGGCTGCGCGGCACGGGCTGCCGGTGGAACGGGTGCTGCTGACGGCTGGGGCGGCGGAGGCGTTCGTGCTGCTCGCGCGTGCACTGAAGGTCCGCCGGCCGGTCGTGGTCCACCCCCAGTTCACGGAGCCGGAGGCGGCGCTGCGCGACGCCGGGCACACGGTCGACCGGGTGCTGCTGCGGGAGGAGGACGGCTTCCGGCTCGACCCGGCGGCCGTGCCCGAGGAGGCCGACCTGGTGGTGATCGGCAACCCGACGAACCCGACGTCGGTCCTGCACCCGGCCACCTCCGTCGCCGAACTCGCCCGGCCCGGGCGGACGTTGGTGGTGGACGAGGCGTTCATGGACGCGGTGCCGGGTGAGCGGGAGGCGCTGGCCGGGCGGACGGACGTGCCGGGCCTGGTGGTGCTCCGCAGCCTGACGAAGACCTGGGGGCTGGCCGGTCTGCGGATCGGCTACGTCCTGGCCGCCCCGGAGACCATCGCCGACCTGGAGCGCGCCCAGCCCCTGTGGCCGGTCTCCACGCCCGCGCTCGCCGCCGCACAGGCCTGCGTGTCACCCCCGGCCCTGGCGGAGGCGGCCCACACGGCCCACCGCATCGCCTCCGACCGGGCCCATCTCGTCGCGGGGCTCGGCGAGTTCGCCGCGGCCGGACTCCGGGTCGTCGAGCCCGCCGAGGGCCCTTTCGTCCTCGTACGACTGCCGAGGGCGGCCGCCGTACGACGGCATCTGCGCGAGCTCGGGTTCGCGGTCCGGCGCGGGGACACCTTCCCCGGGCTGGGCGAGGAGTGGCTGCGGCTGGCGGTGCGGGACCGGGGGACGGTCAGTTCCTTCCTCGGGGCGCTGGAGCGGGCGATGACGGCCGCGGGGCGCTGAGCGGGGGTACGCGCTCCCGGGTCCCGTCCGGGAAGCGGATGTCGACGGTGCCGTCGGCGGCGACCGTCGCACTCGCCCCCGTGAGGGAGACGGCCGGCTCGGCGGTCAGGACGACGAGGGACACCAACAGCCCGCCGGCCTCGGCCAGTTCGAGAACGGGCGTCGCCGAGTAGCGTCCGACGGCGTTGGTGCCGGTGGCGCGCACGACCGTACCCTCGGCGTCGCTCCAGCCGTGCAGGCCGACGATCGCGCTGGTCAGTCCGTCGGCCCTGCGGGCCAGCGCCCAGCCCGGCCCGGTACGGACCTCGGGCCGCGCGGTGTCGTCGGCGACGGCCCAACCCCCTCACGCACCACCGTGTCGGCCTGTAGGTCGCTGTCAATACGGTGCACCCGCACCTCCCACGGCCCGTGCACCACACTCACCGTCTCGATGCCGTCGCCGTACCGGGAGGCGGCACGCCTGCCCGCGGCGCCCAGGGGACGGATCCGGCCACGCCGGGACGGGGTGCCCTCGGCGGCGATGCGGGCGAGCTGGTTGTCGGGGCCCGGGGTCTGCGGTGCCGTGGCGCTGGAGTAGGCGAGGCGGGCGTAGTGCGGGCTGTCCACGTCCGTCGCGGGAGGGGGCGGGAGCCGGTCGCTGCCGTGGTTGACGAGTCGTACGATCCCGTCGGCCGCGGTGGAGTGCAGCAGCCAGCCCGGTGCGGGCAGCGCCATGGTCACGTCCTGGACATCCACGGGGGCGGGCTCCTCCGGCGCCGTCCAGACGGGGTGGTCCTCGGGCAGCAGCAGTCCCAGGAAGGCCTTGCTCGCCCAGTACGGGGAGGCGGGGCCGGAGTAGCGCTGGGTGACAGGGAGGAAGGGCCGGTACCAGCCGAGGGTGAGCAGACCCCGCTCGTCGGGTGCGCCGCGCTCGGCGAAGTGCTTCAGCGTGCCGGAGGCGAGGCGGCGGGTGCGGCCGGCCGGCAGCGGGGTGGCGTCGGCGAGGGCGCCCGCCCACAGGGGTGCGGCGGCCGCGAACCGGTAGGTGAGGGAGCGGCCCTGGTGCACCGGGGCGCCGTCGGTCGCTTTCAGAGTCAGGTCAACGGTTTTGACGGAGAACGCCAGTTGGCCCAGGTCAGCCGCTGAGGCAGTCCTGGGCCAGGAGTGAAAGCGCTTCCGCCCAGTTGGCGGCGAGAGTCAGCCGCGACCCCGGCGCGCGAACGCGACCGCTCCCCCGCCCGCGACGAGCAGCGCGACCGCACCGCCCGCGATGTACGGCGTCATGGAGTTGCCGCCGGTCTCGGCGAGGCCGTCGTCGGCGGACTCGCCCTGGGGCTTCACATCGCCCGCCGGGTCCGTGCCCGGGTCCGCGCTCGGCTCGGCGCTCGGGTCGGTCGCCTGCTCCGCCGCGGCCGGCGTCTCGCAGGTCGCCTTCGCCAGGGTCAGGGTGCCCTCGACCTCGGCGACGTTCAGCTTCAACGGGTCGACGGAGACCTTGAGTTCGAGGGCGGTGGCGGCGGCCGTATCCGACGTGGTCTCCGTCTTGGAGTAGTCCAGCCGCACCTCGCCCACGTTCGGGACCTCGACGTTCGTGGTCCCGCCCGCGGTCAGCGTGACCTTCTTGCCCAGCACGGTGACGTCGCCCAGCAGGTTGGACGAGGCGGTCGGCTTCTTGCCGGCCTCGCAGGTGGCCTTGGAGGTGACCTGGCCGACCTCGATGAGCGAGAGCAGCGGCAGGCCGGGGACGTGGACCTTGGCGTGGGCGAGGTTGGTGTACCCCTCGGCCTTGCCGCCTTCGACGGTGGCCTTCGACTTGGCGACCTCGGCGTTCAGCACGCTGAAGGGCTGGCCGCCGTCTACGCCGTTCAACTGGGCGGTCAGCGTCGACTTCTCGGCGCTCTGCGGCGCCTGCACTTCGTTGAGGGAGACCGCGAGCGGGACGTCCACGGTCTTGTTGAGCAGGGAGACGTCGAGCCCGGTACGCAGCACGACGGCGCTCGCGCGGCCCTCGTCGCCGGTCGCCTGCGCGGGGCCCGCCGCGGCCAGGACCGCGGGCCCGGCGGCCAGGGCGGTGGCCGTCGCGACGGTGGCGAGACGGCGTGCGGGCAGGCGGAAGTTCTTGCCGTTCAAGGTGGGGACCCCTCGGAGGAGACTTGCTCGGGACCTGCCAAGAATCGCGCATGCGGGATGCCCGGTCAGCATCCTTACGGGAGTTCACCCCTACGTGTGTTTCCCGTGCAGGTTTTCGAACCCCGTGGCACGCACGTTCTCCACAGTCACAGGCGCAACAGCCGACTCAGCTCACGATCTTCCCGTTCAGGACGACCCGTCGCGGTGCCGCCAGCACCCGTACGTCGGCCCGCGGATCCGTCTCGTACACCACGAGGTCCGCCGCCGCGCCCTCGTCGAGGCCCGGGCGGCCGAGCCATGTCCGGGCCGCCCAGGTGGTTGCCGCGAGGGCCTCGACGGCGGGGATTCCCGCGGTGACCAGTTCCGCCACCTCGGCCGCCACCAGACCGTGCGGCAGGGTGCCGCCCGCGTCCGTGCCGACGTAGACCGGGATGCCGGCGTCGTAGGCGGAGCGGACCGTGTCGTAGCGGCGTTCGTGGAGGCGGCGCATGTGGTCCGACCAGCGGGGGAACTTGGACTGGCCGCCGTCGGCCAGCTTCGGGAAGGTCGCGATGTTCACGAGGGTGGGGACGATCGCCACGCCGCGCTCGACGAAGAGCGGGATCAGGTCCTCGGTGAGGCCCGTGGCGTGTTCGATGCAGTCGATGCCCGCCTCGACCAGGTCCGGCAGGGACTCCGCGGAGAAGCAGTGCGCGGTGACGCGGGCGCCCAGGCGGTGGGCCTCCGCGATGCCCGCCTCGACCGTCTCCCGCGGCCAGCTGGGCGCGAGGTCCCCGAGGTCGCGGTCGATCCAGTCGCCGACCAGTTTGACCCAGCCGTCGCCGCGCTCGGCCTCCTGGGCGACGTACGCGACGAGGTCCTCCGGCTCGATCTCGTGGGCGTAGCCGCGGATGTAGCGGCGGGTGCGGGCGATGTGCCGGCCGGCCCGGATGATCTTCGGCAGGTCGTCGCGGTCGTCGACCCAACGGGTGTCGGAGGGCGATCCGGCGTCCCGGATCAGCAGGGTGCCCGCCTCGCGGTCGGTCAGCGCCTGCTTCTCCGCGACATCGTCGTCGACCGGTCCGTGCGCGCCGAGGCCCACATGGCAGTGCGCGTCGACGAGGCCGGGCAGGGCCCAGCCCTCGACGGTGCGGACGTCGTGGGCGCCGACGGGACGGTCGTAGGAGATCCGGCCGTCGACGACCCACAGCTCGTCCCGGACGTCGTCCGGTCCGACGAGGACCCGGCCCTTCACGTGCAGCACCGCGCGTTCGCTCATGACTGCACCCTAATGACCGGACCCTGGTGACCGGCTAGTCGCTCTTGCCCACCTGGTCCGAGGTCTCCTCCTCCACCTCGGCCATCGCCGGGTCCAGAAGCCGCGACAGGAAGTGCCGGGTGCGTTCGTGCTGGGGGTTGCCGATGACCTGGTCGGGGGCGCCGTCCTCGACGATCACGCCGCCGTCCATGAAGACGACGCGGTCGGCGACCTCGCGCGCGAAGGTCATCTCGTGGGTGACGACCATCATCGTCATGCCCTCGTTGGCGAGCATGCGCATGACGGCCAGGACGTCGCCCACCAGCTCGGGATCCAGCGCCGACGTCGGCTCGTCGAACAGCATCACCTCGGGGCCCATGGCGAGGGCACGGGCGATGGCGACGCGCTGCTGCTGACCGCCGGAGAGGGAGGCCGGGTAGGCCGTCGCCTTCTCCGCGAGGCCGACGCGCTCCAGGTTCTCGGCGGCGACCTCGGCGGCGCTCGCCTTGTCCCGCCTGAGGACCCGGCGCTGCGGCAGCGTGAGGTTCTCGGTCACCGTGAGGTGCGGGAACAGGTTGAACTGCTGGAAGACCATGCCGATACGACGGCGTGCGGCGTCGATGTCGACGTCCGGGTCGGTGAGCTCGGTGCCGCCGACGAAGACCTGGCCCTTGGTGGGCTCTTCCAGCAGGTTCACGCAGCGCAGCAGCGTCGACTTGCCCGAGCCGGACGGACCGATGACGCACACGACCTCGCCCTGGTTGATCTCCAGGTCGATGCCGCGCAGCACCTCGTTGTCGCCGAAGGACTTGTGCAGGCCGCGGACTTCGATCTCCGGGCCGGCCTTGAGAAGGCTCTCGCTCATTTCACGGCCTCCTGGGCCTTCGCCTCCATACGGCGTACGACGAAGCCGAGCGGGATGGTCACCAGGAGGTAGCACAGGCCGGCGACCAGGATCGGCGTGGAGTTGGCGGTCGTGCTGGCCAGGTCACGCCCGAACTTGGCGAGTTCTCGCTCCTCGAGGGTGACGCCGAGGAGCAGGACCAGCGAGGAGTCCTTGAAGAGGATCACGAACTCGTTGGTCAGCGGCGGGAGGATGATCCGGAAGGCCTGCGGGATGATGATCGAGATCATGGCCCGGGCGGGCGAGAAGCCGAGCGACCGTGCCGCCTCCATCTGCCCCTTGGGCACCGCCTGGATGCCGGCGCGGAACGTCTCCGCCAGGTACGCCGCCCCGACCAGGCCGAGCGCGATGGCGGCCTTGCCGTACGTCCCGCCGACGATCTCCGTGCCGGGGAAGGCCAGCGGAACGGCCACGCCGATGAAGATGAAGATCAGCAGGGCGGGCAGTCCGCGGAAGATCTCGATGTAGACGCCGGCGACCCAGCGGTAGGGCGCGACGGACGACAGCCGCATCAGCGCGACCACCAGTCCGAGCACCAGGGCGAAGACGAACCCGGACACGGTGTACAGCACGGTGTTCTTCAGCGCCAGCGTGATGACGTCCGGGAACATGTCCCGGGCGATGTCCCCTTGCGCGAACTGGTTCGCCAGCCGGTCCCAGTCGGCCGCGACCGCGAAGACGATCACGGCCGCGACGAACACGACGTACTGGATGCCGCGCGAGAGGCTGCGCTTCTGCCGCCGGGTCAGGCCCTTCTTCTTGGGCTGCTTCGACTGGAGTTGTACGTCTGCGTCACTCATGGGGGGTCAGGCGGCGGGCGACGGAGAGGCGGCGGACTCGTCGTACGGGCCGATCCACTGCTCGTACAGCTTCTTGTACGTGCCGTCGGCCTTGGCGTCGTTGATCGCCTTGTTGATGGCCTCGCGGAGCTTGTCGTTGCCCTTCTTCACCGTGACGCCGTACTGCTCACCGGTGTTGACCTGCTCGGCGACCTCGAAGGCGGCCGCGTTGGCCTTGTCCTTCAGCCAGCCCTGGACGACCGGGTAGTCGATGACCACGGCCTGGACCTGCCCGGTGCGCAGGCCGTTGAGGACGGCGTCGGAGGACTCGAAGGAGACCGGGTCCAGGCCCTTGCTCTTGGCGTAGTCCTCGCCGGTCGTCTGCGCCTGGGCGCCGACCTTCTTGCCCTCGAGGTCGGCGAAGGACGAGATGCCGCTCTTCTTGTCGACGAGGACGGCCTGAGTGGCCTCGAAGTACGGGTCCGAGAAGTCGACGTTCTTCTTGCGCTCCTCGGTGATGGTCATGCCGGCGGCGGCGAGGTCGCACTCGCCGGAGTTGAGGAAGGCGCCCGTCTTGAAGTTCTCGAAGGGCGTGTCGAGGATCTCCTGCTTCACGCCCAGGTCCTTGGCGACCAGGTCGATCAGAGAGACGTCGAAGCCCTGCACCTTGCCGCCGATCTCCGACTGGAAGGGCGGGTACGGCAGGTGCGTGCAGGTGGTGAGCTGGCCCGCCTTGACGAGCTCGACACCGCCGGCCGCGGTCTTCGTGCCGCTGCCGCCGTCGTCGCTGGAGGTGCAGCCGGCCACGAGCACCAGCCCGGCCGTCGCGGTGGTGGCGGCCAGAATGCGGGTCCGGCGCCCGAAGGTCGTCTTCACGGGGAGCCTCCTGTCAGGGAACTGTGGGTTCCGATTATAAGGAGATGTTTGAGATCCTCAAACCAAA
This sequence comes from Streptomyces shaanxiensis, assembly GCF_039537145.1. Classification (NCBI taxonomy): domain Bacteria; kingdom Bacillati; phylum Actinomycetota; class Actinomycetes; order Kitasatosporales; family Streptomycetaceae; genus Streptomyces; species Streptomyces shaanxiensis. The sequence goes on along the minus strand of NZ_BAAAZY010000036.1, from coordinate 1,285 downwards.
CCGATGGTATAGGGGCCGTTCGACCTAAGAAGTCGGGATTCGGAAGGGGGGTTGGGGCAGCCGGTTACCCTCGTGATCGTCGATCCCGGAGCGAAGAGAGCGAAGAGAGCCCTGTCGTGACCCACCCCTTCCTGGACCTTGCCCCGCTGAGCGCCGCACGATTCGCCGCCATCGAGGACCGGGTGGCACGGCTGCTCGGGACCGGGCAGGACGTCGTGATCATGCAGGGCGAGGCGCTGCTGCCGCTGGAAGGCGCGATCCGCGGGACGGCCGGGCCCGGCACGACCGCGCTGAACGTGATCACCGGTCCGTACGGGCAGACCTTCGGGAACTGGCTGCGCGACTGCGGCGCGACCGTGATCGATCTGGCGGTGCCCTTCCACACGGCCGTCACGGCGGACCAGATCCGCGAGGCCTTCGCCGAGCACCCCGAGATCGACTTCGTGTCCCTCGTGCACGCGGAGGCGGCCACCGGCAACACCAACCCCGTCGCCGAGATCGGTGAGGTCGTGCGGGCCCACGGGGCGCTGTTCTACCTGGACGCGGTGGCGTCCATCGGGGCCGAGCCGGTGCTGCCGGACGCGTGGGGCGTGGACCTGTGCGTGATCGGGGCGCAGAAGGCGATGGGCGGGCCGGCCGGGGTGTCGGCGGTGTCGGTGAGCGAGCGGGCGTGGGCGCGGATGGCGGCGAATCCTCGGGCGCCGCGGCGGTCGTACCTGTCGCTGCTGGACTGGAAGGAGCGCTGGGTCGACGGCGGGCGCAAGGCGCTGCTGCACGCGCCTGCGCAGCTGGAGATGCTGGCGCTGGAGGCGTGCGTGGAGCGGATCGAGGGGGTCGGGCTGGAGGCGGTGATGGGCCGCCATCGGGCCGCGGCGCTGGCGACTCGGGCCGGGGCGGTGGCGCTGGGTGCGGGGTTGGAGCCGTATGTGTACGACGACCGGGAGGCCGCGCCGGTCGCCACGACGTTGAGGGTGCCGGCGGGGGTGGTGGCGTCGGAGGTGGTGGCTCGGGCGCTGGCGTCCGAGTCGGCGTTGCCGCTGGCCGCCGGGGGCGGGGCGTTGGCCAAGGAAATGATTCGGGTCAATCACTACGGGGTGGACGCGACGGTGGGGGCTGTGCGCGGGAGTCTGGCGGCGCTGGGCGCTGCGCTGGCGGAGGAGGGGCTGGGCGTGGATGTGGAGGGGGCGCTTCGGGCTGTGGACGCGGGGTGGGTGTAGGGGTTTTCTCGCCCCCGCCGCCCCTACCCGTCCCGCCCTTGAAGGGGCTCCGCCCCTTCCACCCCGCC
>NZ_BAAAZY010000035.1:0-30199 GCF_039537145.1 Streptomyces shaanxiensis | reverse complement strand
CCCCGCGCCCCCCACCCCTCCACCACCCGCACCCGCACCCGCACCCGCACCCCCCCCGCCAACCAGGCCCAGAAGTGAAAGGCCAGCCCCAACGCGAACACGCTCGGATACGACACCGTCAACGCCAGCGAGTTCAGCCCCAGAAACCCGCTCCACGTGAACAGCGAGGTCCCCCACAGGAACACCAGACACAGCACGGCAAGCGCGGGCGCAGCCCGATGCGCGCTCAGCGTTCGCACATACCGCCACACACCGCTGACGAGCAACCCCAGCCCCACCACCGCACCGACCCGCAGCACGACGAATACGGAGAACCCCGTCACCCGCGCGACACACCCGAGCACCAGCATCCACGGCGAGTAGTACGGACTCGGCGTGTCCGCGTCGACCAGCGGATTGCCGGGATCGACCAGGCTGTGCCGCAGACGCTGCACGGTCGCCGCGTGCACACCGAGGTCACCGGCCCACGGCAGCCGGACGATCACGAGGACGAGCAGCAGGAGGACGAGCCCGGCGGCGACCTGAGGAACGCCCGTCGTTCTCCGCAGCGCGGCTCGGATCATGCTCACGCGAGCACGATAATTCCCGTTTTGCCCCAAACGCGCGAGCGCCCCGGACTGTCACAGTCCGGGGCGCCCTGACGCACGTACGACTCGACGAGCCGGCACGGCTCCTTACGAATGCTGCCGCAGCAACGTCCGCATGGTCCGCATGGCCACCGACAGATTGGCCAGATCGAAGGCCTCCGACCCCTGGATGTCCTCCAGCGTCGTACGCGCCCGCCCCAGAATCGCCGTGTTCTTCTGCTCCCACGCCGCGAACCGCTGCTCGGGCGTCGCGGTGCCGTTGCCGGCCGCCAGGACGTCCGAGGTCAGGGCCGCGTGGGCGGCGTAGAGGTCCTCGCGGATGGAGGCGCGGGCCATGGACTGCCAGCGGTCCGCGCGGGGCAGCTCGATGATGCGGTCCATGAGCTGGGTGATGTTGAGGCGGTCGGCGAGGTCGTAGTAGACCTCGGCGACGTCCATCGCCTCCTTGCCGATGCGGTCGGCCACGGACACGATGTCCAGCGTCGGGAATGCCGAGGAGAAGCCGGCCACGCGAGTGGCCAGTTCGGCCGGGACGCCGACGCCGGTCAGCTCGTCGTAGATCTGCTGGTACCACTCCAGGTCCGCGCCCTTGAGCAGCTTCGGCAGCTGCGACCAGACCTGCTCGACCCTCTCGGCGAAGAAGTCGATGGTGTCGGCGAGCTCCAGCGGCTGCGGCCGGTTGTTGAGCAGCCAGCGCGTGCCGCGCTCGACGAGGCGGCGCGAGTGCAGCCGGATCCGGGTCTGGACGGCGGCCTCGACCTTGTTGTCGAGCGCCTCGACCGCGTCCCACACGGCCGCCGAGCGGAAGATCGCGCGGGCCACGGTCTGCGCCCGGACGATCTCCTCCAGCGAGGCACCGGTCTCCTCGCGCAGCCGGTGCAGATACGTCGTACCGCCCGTGTTGACCGTGTCGTTGACCAGCACGGTCGTGGTGATCTCACGGCGCAGCGGGTGGCTGACGAGGTGCTCCGGGAACTGCTCGCGCAGCTCGGTCGGGAAGTACGCGTGCAGCAGAGTGCTCAGGTACGGGTCGTCCGGCAGCGAGGTGTGCAGCAGTTCGTCCGCGACCGTGATCTTGGTGTACGCCAGCAGGACGGCCGTCTCCGGGCCGGTCAGGCCGTGGCCGGTGCCGAGGCGTTCGCGGATCTGGCGGTCGGTGGGCAGGAACTCCAGCGCCCGGTCCAGGTGGCCCTCCCTGACCAGGTGCTTCAGGAAGCGCTGCTGGGCGTGGAGCATGTCCTTGGACTGGGCGAGGGCGTTGGCGATCGCCGTGTTCTGCGCGTAGTTGTTGCGCAGGACCAGGCGGCCGACCTCGTCGGTCATCTCGGCGAGCAGCTTGTTGCGCTGCTTGACGGTCATGTCGCCCTCGGCGACCAGACCGTTGAGCAGGATCTTGATGTTCACCTCGTGGTCGGAGGTGTCGACGCCCGCGCTGTTGTCGATGGCATCGGTGTTGATCTTGCCGCCGTGCCGCGCGAACTCGATCCGGCCGAGCTGGGTCAGGCCCAGGTTGCCGCCCTCGCCGACGACCTTGACACGCAGGTCGGCGCCGTCGACGCGGATGACGTCGTTGGCCTTGTCACCGACGTCCGCCTGGGTCTCGGTCGACGCCTTCACATACGTACCGATGCCGCCGTTCCACAGCAGGTCCACCGGCGCCTTGAGGATGGCCTTCATCAGATCGGCCGGCGTCATCTTGGAGACCTTGCCCTCGATGCCGAGGGCCTCGCGGATGTGCGCGTTGACCGGGATGGACTTGGCGCTGCGCGGGAAGATCCCGCCGCCGGCCGACAACAGCTCGGTGTTGTACTCCTCCCAGCTGGAGCGGGGCAGCTCGAACAGGCGGCGGCGCTCGGCGTACGAGGTGGCCGCGTCCGGGACCGGGTCGATGAAGATGTGCCGGTGGTCGAAGGCGGCGACCAGGCGGATGTGCTCGCTGAGCAGCATGCCGTTGCCGAACACGTCACCGGACATGTCGCCGATGCCGACGACCGTGAAGTCCTCGGTCTGCGTGTCCACGCCCAGCTCGCGGAAGTGCCGCTTGACGGACTCCCAGGCGCCCCGGGCGGTGATGCCCATGCCCTTGTGGTCGTAGCCGGCCGAGCCACCGGAGGCGAAGGCGTCCCCGAGCCAGAAGTTGTACTGCTCGGCGACCCCGTTGGCGATGTCGGAGAAGGTCGCGGTGCCCTTGTCGGCGGCGACGACGAGGTAGGTGTCGTCCTCGTCGTGCCGTACGACGTCCGCCGGGGGCACGACCTCGCCCGCCACCATGTTGTCGGTGATGTCGAGGAGCGCCGAGATGAAGGTCTTGTAGCTCGCCACGCCTTCGGCCAGCCACGCGTCCCGGTCCACGCTCGGGTCCGGCAGCTGCTTGGCGACGAAGCCGCCCTTGGCACCGACCGGCACGATGACGGTGTTCTTCACCATCTGCGCCTTGACCAGGCCGAGGATCTCGGTACGGAAGTCCTCACGCCGGTCGGACCAGCGCAGGCCGCCTCGCGCGACCTTGCCGAAGCGCAGGTGCACGCCCTCGACGCGCGGCGAGTAGACCCAGATCTCGTACGCCGGGCGCGGTGCCGGCAGGTCGGGGATGGCCTGCGGGTCGAACTTCATGGAGACGTAGTCGTGCGGCCGGCCGCCCCCCGCCTCCTGGAAGAAGTTCGTCCGCAGGGTCGCCTTGATCACGGTCAGGAAGGACCGCAGGATCCGGTCCTCGTCCAGGCTCGCCACCTGGTCGAGCGCCGCGTCGACCTCTTCGAGCAGCGCGTCCACGATCTCGCGGCCGGCGCGCTGGCGGTCCGGGGACATCCGCGCCTCGAACAGGGAGACGAGGAGGCGGGTGGTGTGGACGTTGTGGCGGAGGGTGTCCTCCATGTAGTCCTGGCTGAAGGTGGAGCCCGCCTGGCGCAGGTACTTCGCGTACGCCCGCAGCACCGTCGCCTGCCGCCAGGTGAGCCCGGCGCTCAGCACGAGGGCGTTGAAGCCGTCGTTCTCCGCCTTGCCGGTCCAGGTCGCGGCGAACGCCTCCGAGAACCGCTCGCGCGCGTCGTCACCGAGATAGTCACCGGCGCCCGCCGACTTGGGCATGCGCAGACCGAAGTCGTAGATCCAGGCGACGCTGCGGTCGGAGCAGCGCAGTTCGTACGGCCGCTCGTCCACGACCTCGACGCCGAGCCGGTTGAGGACCGGCAGGACGGCGGACAGCGAGATGGCCGCGCCCTTGCGGTAGATCTTGAACCGGCGCTCCTCCGGGGCGGCGCCGACCGGCTCGTACAGGCTCAGAGAGAAGTTGTTCTCCTCGGTGAGCTGTTCGAGGTGGACGAGGTCGGAGACAGCGGAGCGCGGGCCGTGGTCGGCCTTGTAGCCCTCGGGGAAGGCGTTGGAGTAGCGGCGCAGCAGCTCGGCGGCGCGCTCCTCGCCGAGTTCGGCGTTCAGCGCGTCGGAGAAGCCGTCGGCCCAGGAGCGCGCGGCCTCGACCAGGCGCGCTTCGATGCGCTCCTTGTCACTGTCGCTGAGCTGCGGCAGCTCGGTGCCCTGCGGGACCCGGACGACGAAGTGCAGCCGGGAGAGGATCGACTCGGTGTTCCAGGCGGTGAAGTCGACGCTGGTGCCGCCGAGCTCCTCCTTCAGGATGTCGATGATCCGCAGCCGTACGCCGGTGGTGTAGCGGTCACGCGGGAGGTAGACGAGGGCGGAGTAGTAGCGGCCGTACTCGTCCTGGCGGAGGTAGAGGCGCAGCCTCCTGCGCTCCTGGAGGTAGAGGACGGAGGTGGCGATGCGCTGGAGCTCGGGGACCGGGGTCTGGAAGAGCTCGTCGCGCGGGTACGTCTCCAGGATCTGCAGCAGGTCGCGCCCGTCGTGGCTGTTGGGCGAGAACCCGGCGACCCGCAGCACGTCGTCGACCTTGCGCCGCACGACCGGCACGCGGCGGACCGACTCGGTGTAGGCGGCGGAGGAGAACAGTCCCAGGAAGCGCCGCTCGCCGACGACCTCGCCGTTCTCGTCGAACTTCTTCACCCCGACGTAGTCGAGGTACGACGGCCGGTGCACCGTCGCCCGGCTGTTGGCCTTGGTGAGGATGAGGAGCTTGTGCTCGCGGGCCTTGGCACGCGCGTCGGCCGGCAGCCGCTCGAAGGACGGGCTGACGGGGTGGCTGTCGGTCTCGGAGTGGTGCGGGTCGGAGCGCAGGATGCCGAGACCGGTGCCCGGCACGGCAGCCAGCGAGTCATCTTCCCGCAGCTCGTACTCGCGGTAGCCGAGGAAGGTGAAGTGGTCGTCGGCCAGCCAGCGCAGCAGCTCGCGGGCCTCTTCGATCTCCTGCTCGCGCAGGTCGGACCGGGGCTCCCGGGGCAGTTCGTCGGCCATGCGCAGGGCCGCGTCCCGCATCTTGCTCCAGTCCTCGACGGCCTCGCGGACATCGGACAGGACGCGCAGCAGGTCGGCGGTGATCTGCTTCAGGTCGGCGCGGTCGGTCTCGCGGTCGATCTCGACGTGGATCCAGGACTCGGTGTGCGTGTCGTGCGGCAGCTCGCCGGCGGGCGGCGCGGTGAGCACCTCGATGAGCTTGCCGGTGACGTCACGGCGGACGAAGACCTGCGGGTGGATGACGACGTGGATGCCCCGCCCCTGCCGGGTCAGTTCGTTGGTGACGGAATCGACCAGGAAGGGCATGTCGTCGGTGACGACTTCGACGACGGAGTGGCTGCAGGTCCAGCCGTTCTCCTCGACGGTGGGCGTGTGCACCCGCACGTTGGCCGTGCCCTGGGGGCGGTTCTCGGCCAGACGGTAGTGCGAGAAGGCGGCGCCGAAGATGTCGACCGGGTCGCGGTCGGTGAGGTCCTCCGGTGCGGTGTGCAGGTAGTAGCGCTGGAGGAACGCGAGCACGGCGTCGTGGTCCGGGGTGCCGGCGGTGCTCTCGTCCGTCGTCCCGGTCGGTAGATACCCCCCGACCGGGCTGTTCTCAGCTACCCGGGCGGCCCTCTCGAGCAGCTCGGCCTTGGCTTCGTCCAGCTTGGTCTGCATTGTCCTCTGGCTCCTGTCGCGCGCCGTTGCGTGACGTAGAAGGAAGTACGGTCTCTTCCCCTCCGGCGTAACGCCGCGACGCGGGGTGTCCGGTCTGCTTCGACGCTATGCCGCGAGGTGAGACGAGCGGGGTTATATGAGCCAATTTTGAGCTACCCACGGGTTGTGACGCCGCTCTCCGCAACGTCCGGGCCCAGGGTCTGATTGACGTCCCGGGAGCTCTTACGGCCCCCTCCCGCCCGCGAAGACCAGCGACCGCCGCCCGGTCACGGATGTCGTCCGTGCTGCCCGGGCGCAGGGCAGGGGCACCGGTGCCCCCGCGAGCTATCGCGCTGATCACGCCACTAAGGCTATCGCTCCTTACAGGGGCCCCGTCATGAGCCGTATGTGTACAAAACCAGGGGTGGAACTTTGACGTTCTGCACAGGGGCAAAGGGGGCGGGCAGGGCGTAACTGGCGGGGCCGGGCACGGAGGGGGAGGCTGGAGGGGCTGGGGCACAGGGCAGCGGTGGCGCATGGACCGACGGGACGGAGCGGAATCCAGGCCATCCGACGGCAAGCCGTGTCCAAAAACAGCCGCTGCCCAAACCCGCCGAGCAACCCCATGCACACAGACAACCCCATGCACAGCGGCAGCGGCAGCGGCAGCGGCAGCGGCAGCGGCAGCGGCAGCGGCAGCGGCAGCGGCAGCGGCAGCGGCAGCGGCAGCGGCGAACGATTCCCCGGTGGCGTAGCTACTCCCCCACTGGCGTAGCTGCGGGCAGTCGTGCCGCTGGGGCGGCACGGGTGGGCGCAGCGGCACCCCGCAACGCCGGGCTGCGCAACGCCCCCGCCCCAGCTACAACGCCGGGCACCCGGCGAAACACCGGCCACAGAAACCCACAGCCCCGGCGCCCCCACAGCCGCACGCCCCCTTGGCAATCCCCCCACCCCGAGGCACGTTGCCCAGTAAGCCCGCCCCGACGGAGCCGCAGACCACGGCCGACAACAGGAGCGCACCCGACATGACAGCGAAAATCCTCATCGTCACCGGCGACGCCGCAGAGTCACTGGAGGTCCTCTACCCCTACCAGCGCCTCCGCGAAGAGGGCTACGACGTCCACATCGCGGCCCCCACCCGCAAGAAGCTCCAGTTCGTCGTCCACGACTTCGAACCCGGCTTCGACACCTACACCGAGAAACCCGGCTACACCTGGCCCGCCGACCTCGCCTTCTCCGAGGTCGACCCCGGCGACTACGCAGCCGTAGTCATCCCCGGCGGTCGCGCCCCCGAGTACCTCCGCAACGACCCCGAACTCCGCAAGATCCTCAAGTCGTTCTTCGACGCCGACAAACCCGTCGCCCAGATCTGCCACGGCCCCCTGCTCACCGCCGCGACCGACAGCCTCCGCGGCCGCCGCGTCACGGCGTACCCCGCCCTGGAACTGGACATGCAGGCCGCCGGCGCCACCTTCCAGGACGCCGAGGCAGTGGTCGACGGCACCCTGGTCTCCTCCCGCGCCTGGCCGGACCACTCCGGCTGGATGCGCGAGTTCCTGACGGTGCTACGGGCGAAGGCACCGGTGACCTGACACCTGCGCCACCGCCGACCCGACCGCGCACCGCCGCGACTGCGGGCATCGTGCCGCCGCAACGGCACGGACGGCCGCCGGGGGTACCCGCTGGGCACGGCCGGGCGCTGGGGGCACCCCCTGCCCGAAGAGCCCGGTCCTGCCCGAAGAGCCCCGCTACGCCGCCAGCCGCTCCGCCTCCGCGACCGCCTCCCCCAACGTGTCCACCACCGGCACCCCCACTTCCTCAAGGCTCGCCCGGCTGTGCGACCCCCCGGTGTAGAGCACGGCCCGCGCCCCCACGTGCAGCGCCGCCACCGCATCGTCGGCCGCATCCCCGATCACCACCGTGCGAGCGGGATCCACACTCGCGAGCGCCCCGATGTGCCGCACCATGTGCTCGGCCTTGCTGCCCCCGGACGGCCCGGTCCGCCCGTCGACACGTATGAAGTGCTCCTCGATCCCGAACCCCCGCACCAGCGGGACGAGTTCGTCATGCCCGTACATGCTGAGGATCGACTGACTGCGTCCCGCCGACCGCCACTCCACGAGCAGCTCGGCCACGCCCTCGGTGAGCCCGCACCTCACCCGGTGCTCGGTGTAGTACCGGTGGAAGGTCTCGTCCATTACCTCCCACTCGGCGTCGGTCGGCAGCCGTCCGAGCAGCCGCTCGTAGAACTTCGGCACCGGCACGCAGTACAGCGTGCGGTACTGCTCCATCGTGATCGCCGCGAGCCCCAGCTCGGCGAACGCCGCGTTCGTCGCTCCGATGATCGCGTCATTGTCGTGGAACAGCGTCCCGTTCCAGTCCCAGACGATGTGCGCCCCTACCAGCTTCCCCATGCCGAAAACCGTACCCGCCACCACTGACAATCATGAGAACAGCAGGTCAACGAGGGCATCCGCACCCATCCGGCACAGGCCCATCCTGCGCAGGCCCGTCCGGACCCGGCCTCAGTCCCCCAGCCCGACCAGACTCGGGATCTCCTGAGTCGCGTACCACAGCAACTCGTGATCCTCGGCCCCGTCCACCACGAACTGCGCGTCGTCGTCCCCACCGTCCGCCGCCGCAAGCGCCTCCGCGGCCGCCGTCACGTCCGCCTCCGCGTCGCCCGAGTCGACATGCACCGAGGCCGCCTTGGCCAGCGCCACACCCCCGGCGATCCGCACCTCGCCCAGCGCGGACGGATCCAGCCCCCGGTCGGGGTCGGCGACCGCCGCCCCGTCGGGCACGTCCACCGCGACCACGACCCGTCGGCGCACCGCCCCGGCGTCCGCCGCCAGCAGCCGCAGCGAGGCCAGCGCGGCCCGGTTCAGCGCCGCGTACTCCAACTCCTCGATGTCGTCGGAGACGTACCACTCGCGCAACGCGGGCGTGACGGCGTACGCGACGAGCGGCCCGGTCCCCAACTCGCCCGTCTTGTACGCCTCGGCGAGGCCGGGGAGGGTCAGGGGGACGTAGACGCGCATGGCCGACCGCTTTCGTGTTCGTGAGACTCCGCAAGGGCTCGGAAGGCCGGATCCCGCACCTCCCGGAGGGCCTTCAGGATACGTGCGCGTGTCCCCTTTCGAGTCCCCACCACCGCCTCGTACGACGTCCACCCCGGTCCAGAAACTCACCCGGTGCAGCCCTACCATCCCGGCCTTGAGGGCCCCTCGATCACCCAGATAAGTGAAGTTTCCGGCCGCCCGATCCGAGCTCGCGCTTTCTTGCCGCCGGCGCCCAGGACCCCGTACAAGATCACCGACCGCGAAGTTACTGCCCGGTATCACCCGGGCTCACCGAACGGGGACCCCATGAACAAGGTCATGACCAGGACCCAGCACCGCCCCGGCACCCGCCCACCGACCCGCCGCGACACCCGCCGCCCCGGCAGCACCCCACCCCGCACCCCGAGCGGTGGCGCGCCCCGCACGCCATCCCCCGACAGCCGCCCACCCGGCTCGTCGACCACGCCGGACATCCACCCCCGAACCCGGCCCACGGACAACCGCCCACCGACCGCCCCCGACCCACGGCCGAGCAGGCAGTCAACGGCCCTCTCCCGACCGCGGGCAGCCGTACCGACTCATCCTGAGGACAGTCGTCCCGCCGGGGCGGCGCGCGTGGGCGCAGGGGGCACCCCACAAGCGCCGGCAAGCGTCCCCACCCCCACGGAGGACTACTCGTACACCCCGGCAAGCGAGACCCCCCTCCTCAGGCCCGCCGTCCCCCACCCCCGCCCCACCGACGTCTTCGCCGACCGCCTGCTCCTGGTCCTGAGCGGCCAGCGCCCCGTCCACTCGATGCTCCGCCACACCGCAGGCCGTGCCTACGACGAACTCGCCTGGCTGGCGGAACGCAGCCCCCTGCGCACCCGCGGTACCCGCCCCGTCGTCCGCGACATCGGCTACTTCGAACCCCGCCCGGGCGCCCTCGAGGCCTTCGCCCGCATCGGCGCCGGCGACCAGCTGCGCGCCATGGCGTTCCGCCTGGAACGGGGCGGAGACCTCCGCTGGCGCTGCACGGCCGTGGAACTGGGCGGCCCACGCAGGCCACGCACGGACGACGACTGACCGCAGGCGGCCCCGCCCACAGAGGACGCCAGGCCACCACACGGGCTCGTCCACAAACGACGCCCGACCCGGCCCCCTGGCCCGTCCGCAGACGACGAACAACCCACGGCGGGGGCTCGTCCGCGGACGACGACAAGCCCCCACACAGCCTCGACCACGGACCGGGACAAGCCACCACACTGCCTCGACCGCAGACGCCGACAAGCCCCGCACGGCCTCGACCACAGACGCCGACCAGACGCTGGCCAAACCCACCCCACAGACCGCCCAAAACGCTGACAGACACCCGCCTCGGACCGCCCAAGCCGAAGGGCCGGGTCCCCAACGGAGACCCGGCCCTTCCAGCCACTGCGGCGCCAGGCACCGCCACTGTCCGCTCGGCGGCGCTACCTACCTGGCGCCGCCCCAGCCGACGCTACTTCTTACGGCGCCGCCCACCACGCGACTGCTTGCGCCGCTCCGCGCGCGTGAGACCGTCGGCCTCGGAACGCACCGGCTCGTCGCCGTTCTCGAAGTCACCCTCGACGATGTCACCCTCGCCGTCGACCTTGGGCGCGGTGAAGTGCAGCCGGTCAGGGCGGCGCGGAGCCTCGAGCCCCTTGGCGCGGATCTCGGGACGCGCGCCCGCCTGCGCCGGCACCGCGTCCTTCTTCTCGAGGTCGGCCACCGGCTTGGTGTCCTCGACCGGGACCTCCTCGACCTGCTGCTCGACCTGGACCTCCAGGTTGAACAGGTAGCCGACGGACTCCTCCTTGATGCCCTCCATCATCGCGGTGAACATGTCGAAGCCCTCGCGCTGGTACTCGACCAGCGGGTCCTTCTGCGCCATCGCGCGCAGGCCGATGCCCTCCTGGAGGTAGTCCATCTCGTAGAGGTGCTCGCGCCACTTGCGGTCCAGGACCGACAGCACGACCCGGCGCTCCAGCTCACGCATGATCTCGGAGCCGAGCTGCGCCTCGCGCTCCTGGTACTGCGCGTGGATGTCGTCCTTGATGGACTCGGCGATGAACTCGGCGGTGAGACCGGCACGGTCGCCGGCCGCCTCCTCCAGCTCCTCGATGGTGACCTTCACCGGGTAGAGCTGCTTGTAGGCGCCCCACAGCCGGTCCAGGTCCCACTCCTCGGCGAAGCCCTCGGCGGTCTCCGCAGCGACGTACGCGTCGATCGTGTCGTCCATGAAGTGCTGCACCTGCTCGTGCAGGTCCTCGCCCTCCAGGACGCGGCGGCGCTCGCCGTAGATGACCTCACGCTGGCGGTTGAGGACCTCGTCGTACTTCAGGACGTTCTTACGGGTCTCGAAGTTCTGCTGCTCGACCTGCGACTGGGCGGACGCGATCGCGCGCGTGACCATCTTGTTCTCGATCGGCACGTCGTCCGGGACGTTCGCCATCGACATCACGCGCTCGACCATCTGAGCCTTGAACAGGCGCATCAGGTCGTCGCCGAGCGACAGGTAGAAGCGGGACTCGCCGGGGTCGCCCTGACGGCCGGAACGACCACGCAGCTGGTTGTCGATACGGCGCGACTCGTGCCGCTCGGTGCCGAGGACGTAGAGCCCACCGAGCTCCTTGACCTCCTCGAACTCCGCCTTGACCGCCTGCTCGGCCCGCTCCAGGGCCGCGGGCAGGGCGTGGGCCCACTCCTCGATGTGCTCCTCGGGGTCGAGGCCGCGCTGGCGCAGCTCCGCCTCGGCGAGGTCCTCGGGGTTGCCGCCGAGCTTGATGTCGGTACCACGGCCGGCCATGTTGGTGGCCACGGTCACGGCACCCTTGCGGCCGGCCTGGGCGACGATGATCGCCTCCCGGTCGTGCTGCTTGGCGTTCAGCACTTCGTGCTGAACCCCGCGCTTGCTGAGCTGCTGCGAGAGGTACTCGGACTTCTCGACCGACGTCGTACCGACGAGGATCGGCTGGCCCTTCTCGTGCTTCTCGACGATGTCGTCGACGACCGCCTCGAACTTCGCGACCTCGGTGCGGTAGATCAGGTCCGACTGGTCCTTGCGGACCATCGGCCGGTTGGTCGGGATCGGGACGACGCCGAGCTTGTAGATCTGGTGGAACTCGGCGGCCTCGGTCATCGCCGTACCGGTCATGCCGCAGAGGCCGGGCTGTTCCTTGCCGTTGTGGTCGTGGCGCTTGTAGAGGCGGAAGAAGTTCTGGAGGGTGATCGTGGCGAGCGTCTGGTTCTCGTCCTTGATGTCCACCCCTTCCTTCGCCTCGATCGCCTGGTGCATGCCCTCGTTGTAGCGACGGCCGGCGAGGATACGGCCGGTGTGCTCGTCGACGATCATGACTTCGCCGTCGATGACGACGTAGTCCTTGTCCTTCTTGAACAGTTCCTTGGCCTTGATGGCGTTGTTCAGGTAGCCCACCAGAGGCGTGTTCACCGACTCGTAGAGGTTGTCGATGCCCAGCCAGTCCTCGACCTTGGCGACACCGGCCTCGTGGATGGCGACCGTGCGCTTCTTCTCGTCGACGTCGTAGTCGCCGGTCTCCTCGAGGCCCTTGAGCGGGTTGCCGGCCTCGCCCTTCTTCAGACGCGTGACCAGCTTGGCGAAGTCGCCGTACCACTTGGTGGCCTGGTCGGCCGGGCCGGAGATGATCAGCGGCGTACGGGCCTCGTCGACGAGGATGGAGTCGACCTCGTCGACGATGGCGAAGTTGTGGCCGCGCTGGACGAGTTCGTCCTTGGACCACGCCATGTTGTCGCGCAGGTAGTCGAAGCCGAACTCGTTGTTCGTGCCGTACGTGATGTCGCAGGCGTACTGCTCGCGGCGCTGGGCCGGCGTCATGTTGGCGAGGATGCAACCGACTTCCAGGCCCAGGAACTTGTGGACGCGGCCCATCATCTCCGAGTCGCGCTCGGCCAGGTAGTCGTTGACCGTGATCAGGTGGACGCCCTTGCCGGCCAGCGCGTTCAGATACGCGGGCAGGGTGCCGACGAGCGTCTTGCCCTCACCGGTCTTCATCTCGGCCACGTAGCCGAGGTGGAGGGCCGCGCCACCCATGATCTGCACGTCGTAGTGGCGCTGGCCGAGGACACGCCTGGCGGCCTCGCGAACGGTGGCGAAGGCCTCGGGCAGCAGGTCGTCCAGGCTCTCACCATCGGCGTAGCGCTGCTTGTACTCATCGGTGAGGGCCCGCAGCTCGGCGTCGGAGAGGGCAGCGAAGTCCTCTTCGATGGAGTTGACCTGGTCCGCGATGCGGTGCAGCTTGCGCAGGATCTTGCCTTCGCCTGCACGCATGATCTTCGAGAGGACGGACACGGGGGTTGGTCTCCTTGCCGGTCGGGCCTGGGACGGTCGGTTTCCATTTGACTTGTCTGAGCAACGGCCATCGTATGCGAGGACCCCGCCGCGCCGGGAGCCTGCCGGGGGCGACGACGATCCGCCGCTTCAAATCTCCGTCAAAGTGGACAACGGCCGGGGGTCGCGGATGGTGCCGCGTTCCGCCAACGAATTGTGCGAAACGCGATCACACGCTCACACACCGCATGGTTCACGCAGCGCATAAAGAATGGCGCTCCTGACGGGCCCCGAGCAGAATCGGCCGATGGAACCCGTCACGCTCACCACGGACCGCCTCCTCATGCGCACGGTCGGCCCACGGGACACCGATGCCGTGTACGAAGCCGTCCAGGACCCCGACATCCTGCGCTGGACCACGATCCCCTCCCCTTACCTGTACGAACACGCCCACAGCTTCACGCACCAACTGGTCCCGGAGGGCTGGAACAACGGTTCGATGTTCACGTGGGGCCTCTTCCTCCCCGAAGGGGAGGACCTGGTGGGCATGCTCGGCCTGACGATGCGTTCCATGAGCGATGCCGAGATCGGTTTCTGGGGCACGAAGGAGCACCGCGGCAACGGCTACATCACCGAGGCGGTCCTCGCCGCTTCCCGCTGGGCCTTCAGCCACATGGCGATCGACCGCGTGGAATGGCGCGCGGAGGTCGGCAACACCCCCTCCCGCGCAGTGGCAGAACGCACCGGCTTCACCCTGGAGGGCACCCTCCGCTCCGCGATCGCGCACCAGGGCGTACGTCGCGACTGCTGGGTGGGTTCCTTCCTCCCGTCGGATCTGGGCCTCCCGTCAACGGCGCCCTACCTGCCCGCCCCGCCCCGGAAAGCCAGGCCCAGCCGTCCCTGACCCGACGCCCATGGAGGGTACTCAGCCCCAAACCCCCAGCTCACCCCGCGTTGTCAGTGCCACCCTCTATCGTCCGATCCCATGACCACCCCGCGCCCCACCACCGACCTCTCGGCAGACGAAGCCCGCCGCATCGCTCTGAGAGCCCAGGGCTTCCTCGGCACGCCCAACCGCAGGTCCGGCGTCCGCGGCATACTCCGTCACCTCGGCGCGGTCCAGCTCGACACCATCTCGGTCCTGGCCCGCTCCCACGAACTCATCCCGTACGCCCGCCTGGGCTCGGTGGGCCGCAAGACGGTCGAGAAGGCGTACTGGACGACCGCCTCCGAGGGCGCGCCGTCCGCACCGCACGCCTTCGAATACTGGTCTCACGCCGCCTGCATCCTCCCCGTCGAGGAGTGGCCCCACTTCGCCTTCCGCCGCCGCGCCTACCGCAACCGCCCCCACTGGAACCACGACCTCCCCGACGGCACCTACGACCAGGTGATCAAACAACTCCGCTCGGAGGGCCCCCTCACCGCAACCGAACTGGGCGGCGCGAAGAGAACCAGCGAGTGGTGGGACTGGTCGGGCGCGAAGGTCGCCGTCGAACGCGCCCTGATGTACGGCGAGGTGGTCTGCGTCGAGCGCCGCGGCTGGAAGCGCGTGTACGACCTCGCCGAACGCGCCATCCCGGAGGCACTGCTGCACGACGAACTGGACGACACCGAGTGCCTGCGCCGCCTGGTCCGCCTGGCCGGCCAGTCCCTCGGCGTCGGCACCCGCGCGGACATCGCCGACTACCACCGCCTCAAGGGCGAACAGGTGGACGCGGTGATCGCCGACTCGGGCCTGGTCCCGGTCACGGTGGAGGGCTGGGGCAAGCCGGCCTGGGCCGACCCGGCGGCCCTCGAAACACCCCCGCGCGGCCGCCACCGTACGACGCTGCTGTCCCCGTTCGACTCGCTGATCTGGGAACGAGCACGTACGGAGCGGATCTTCGGCTTCACCCACCGGCTGGAGGCCTACGTCCCCAAGCAGAAGCGGGTCCACGGCTACTTCGCGATGCCCGTCCTGGCCGGCGGCCATCTCGTCGGCCGCGTGGACCCGGCCCGTGACGGCCGCACACTGGTGGCCAAGCAGGTCACCCTGGACGGCCCGAAGGCGGTCCCCGCGGTGGCCCAGGCCCTTGTCGAGGCGGCCGGCTGGGTGGACTGCACGGACGTACGCGTGGAACGGGTGGACGCGCCGGAGCTGCGCGAGCCCCTGGTGCAGGAACTCACCCGCGCCACCACCTGAGCGCTCCCGCGGTCACCGGATCTCGAGGATCTTCTCCCGCATCGCGTACACCACGGCCTCCATCCTGGAGTGCAGCTGCAGCTTCTCCAGGATGTTGCGCACATGGTTCTTCACGGTGTTCTCGGAGATGAACAACTCCTTCGCGATATCGCGGTTGTTCATCCCGGTGGCAACGAGCTTGAGAACCTCCAGCTCGCGGTCCGTCAGCCGCGGCGCGGGCACGAGCCGACGCTCGTCCGTGCGCTGGA
The DNA here is from genome assembly GCF_039537145.1 of Streptomyces shaanxiensis. Classification (NCBI taxonomy): domain Bacteria; kingdom Bacillati; phylum Actinomycetota; class Actinomycetes; order Kitasatosporales; family Streptomycetaceae; genus Streptomyces; species Streptomyces shaanxiensis. Next base: position 14,810 of record NZ_BAAAZY010000035.1, on the reverse strand, counting down.
TCATCGACTTGAACTCGGTGAGCAGCTTCGACGCCATGGACGGGCTGATCTGGGACTGCCCGTCGGCCACCGCACGGATGGCGGTGGCCACCTCGTCCGTGGAGATCTCCTTGAGGAGATAACCGGTCGCGCCCGCCTTGATCGCGTCGTAGAGGTCGGCCTCCTCGTCACTGATCGTCAGCATGATGATCTTCGCGCTGGGGGCCACCTCCTTGATGGAGGTGCAGGCCTCGATCCCGCCCCGCTTGGGCATGCGAACGTCCATCAGGACGATGTCCGGCAGCAGGTCCGCGGCCTTGTCCACGGCCTCCGCGCCGTCGCCCGCCTCCCCCACGACCTGGATGTCCTCCTCGGCGGCGAGCACGATCTCCAGTCCACGACGGAAGAGGGCATGGTCGTCCACGACGAGGACTCTGATCGGTTCCTTGCGTGGAGAGCCCGCGTTCGAGCCCATGCCGACGACATCACCGTCGGCATCGTCGTCCCGCATCGGTCCGAAGCTGTCCGCCATCGTTCCTCCCCCTGAAGGCTGTGGCTGGTCCTTTGCCATCGCCAAACCAAGGCAACGGCCCACCGGTTGGGCCGGTGCGGCCATGATTTCATGCCCGCCCGACACTACGGTGACGAGCGGGGCGCGAAGTGGTCGCACACCGGTGCCCCTGGGGGCGCACGCGCGCTCCAGGGGCACCGGCTCAGCTGTCAGCCGGGTGGGTCAGCCGCCCAGCGTGCCACCTGCCGCGGGAGCCTGCGCCTGGGTGACCATCGGGTCAGTGCTGAGGTGGATGACGCCGTAGTCGTAGGCGTGCCGCCGGTAGACGACACTCGGTTCCTTGGTCTCGGAGTCGACGAACAGGTAGAAGTCGTGCCCGACCAGCTCCATCTCGTAGAGGGCCTGGTCGAGGGTCATCGGGGAGGCGACGTGCGTCTTCTCGCGTACGACGAGAGGGCCTTCGCCCTTCACTTCCAGCGAGCCGATCTTCTTGGTGGGAATGCCGTCCGGTTCTTCCGTCTGGAAGGTGTGGCCGTTCCCGTTGAGCGTCGCCACGCCCGGAACGTGGTCGGGGACCTCGGCCGCCGTGAGTCGGCGTGCGCCTCGGCGTGAGAAACGCTTGTCGTGCTGCTTGCGCAGCCGGGCATCCAGCTTCTCCGCCGCCAGGTCGAGCGCCGCGTACGGATCGCTGGCCGCTGCCTCCGCCCGGATCACCGGACCGCGGGAGCGGAGCGTGATCTCCACTCGATCGCTGCGGTCGGCCTGTCGGGGGTTGGGCTCCTTGGACACCTCGACGTCGAGGCTGATCACCTTGGCATCGAGCCTCTGGATTTTCTCCAGCTTCAGCTTCTCGGCCACGTGCTTGCGGAACCGCTCGGGCACCTCGGTCTTGCGGCCCTTGACGACGATGTCCACGCAGAACTCCGTTCCCGGATCGCTCCGCTCCATCGGCGGAGCATCTCCCTTTTGCACCAGGCTCCGGTGAGCCCCGGAACCTCGGACTCGGTGACTTCCACCTCCTCCTCCCCCATGGGCAAGATCTCCACCCCATGGCCGCGGGTCAATGCGTAAAACCCGCAGCCCGGCATTCGGATATGACGGGGATGGCCTGCGCCTTTCCCTCACAACCGAACATATCTCGCCCGGACGGATGTCGTCACCCTCTACTGCGGCGTACCTCCGTTCAGGTGAATTGACCCTCTCGTTACCTGCAACGATGCAAGTTCGCGGTCAGTTCCGGTTTATTTCGAAAGAATCCGGTGTCGCTGCGACCACGGCCGCGCACATCAGGTCACCGGCCCGTCCGGCACCCATGATTCCTGGCTTCTCGCCCGCCCGCCGCACGACGCCCTTCGTTGATCCAGCTCTCTGTTCCCCTGTGTTTTCCCGACTTCCCGCCGTGTACACAGCGGTTGTGCTGTCGCCGTGCGCACCGAACTCCACGGCCACCCGTCCATACGCGTCCGCCTCCGCCGGCGTTCCGCCGTATACGCTCCCTCCCTCCGCCAAAGCCGCCCGCACGGCACGCGCCGCCTCCGCCAGGGACGCACCCGTCGTCATCAGGTCGTCGACGAGCACGACCGGACCACCGGCGAGCAGCCGGGCGCCCCCGGGAGCCACCGCCAGCGCGCCCGCGAGATTGTCCAGCCGCTGCCGGGAGTTGAGCCCCGACTGATCGGCCACCGCACGCCGCTGCCGCAGCACGGCGAGCACCCGCGCCGGCATCCCGGCCCGCCGCAGCTCACCCGCGGCCGCGAGCGCGATCCGCCGCGCCGGATCATGCCCCCGCGCCCGCACAGCCCCACGCGCGGACGGAACAGGTACGAGCAGCACAGGCGCACCAGCTCTCCCGAACCGCCCCGCACCGCCACCCGCACAGGCCTCCCGCAGCCCCGCCCGTACAGCCCCCGCCAGAGCCGTCCCGAGCGGCGCGGCGAGCGCCAGCGCGCCGCGCTCCTTGTGAGCCAGCAGCGCCGCCCGCACCGCGTCCGCGTACCGGGCCGCCGCGTGCACGACCGGCAGCCCGAAAGGCTCCGGCACCGGTCGCACCCGGCTCGGTACGGCCCCGCCGAGGACGGCACGGCACTCCGGGCAGAGCACGGTGCGAGACCTTCCACAGCCGCCGCACTCGGCCGGCAGCACCAGGTCGGTGAGGTCCTGCCACCACCCCCGCATGCCCACCACTGTGCCAATGCCCGAGCCGACCGGCCACCCCTGTGGATAACTCCCTGTGGAAAACCTCGTTGGTCACACAGACGCCCTCTTCCGCCCCACAGCCACGCCGAAATCCCCGAGCAATCACCTGGAGCGGACCTCCCACCTCCCTACGAAAAAGCGACCGCCCCCAACCGGAGTCCTCCTCCGGCCGGAAGCGGCCGCCAATCTCACCGTCCGCGCACCTCAACGGCGCGGCCCGGGCACGACGTCACCCCGGGTAAACCGGCGCCGTCCCGTCCGTCACCACCTTCTGCCAGGGCATCCCGGACGGCAGTCGCACGATCCCGTCCTCCGAGTAGCCGACCAGAGGCAGCCGCGTGTCCTCGGACGCGGTGATCTCCTTCACGCCACTGAGAGCCGCGGGCACGGGCCCCTCCGGTGTCGAGCCGTCCACCTGCACATAACGCATCGACTGGACGCCGCCCTTCTCACGCCCGGCCACCACGAGCCGGCTGTCCCCGGCCCACGACATGGCGGTGACCTCCTCCAACTCCGGTGTCGCGGAACGCAGTTCGTGCACCGACACGGCCGCTCGCTCCCCGTCCTTGCCGTCCTCGCCCCGCTCGATCCGCCCAATGAGCAGCGACGACGTGTCGCCCTTCTTCACGACGAGCGCGATCCGCACTCCATCGGCGGCCACCCGCACGGACTCGATGCGTCCTTCCAGCCCCGGCGTCTTGACCACCAGCGGATCGCCCACGCCCTCCTCCAGCAGGAGCAACCGGGGCTTGCGGGGATCACGGTCCGCCACCCACAGGTCACCCTGGGCGTCCCAGCTCGGCGCCGACAACCGCTCGTCCTGCGTCCTGCCCTCGCTGGTCAGCTCGGGCTCCCCGAGCGGGCCGCCCGACACCAGCGCCCCGACGTACAGCTCCTTGGCGTCCAGGCCGACCCCCGCCGCCATGTCCTCGTCACGCGACACGGCTACCGACCCGAGCTCCTTCTCGCCCTCCCCGAGGGCACCCGGCACGGCATCGGGATGCGTGTCGTTGGTGGCGGCGGCCAGCCGTACGAGCCGGTGCTTGGCGTCCAGGAAGTACAGGTATTCGGCGCGCTCCACCGACCCGCGCGCGGCCACGGCCTGTGCTCCCTCCTCCTTGAGCGTGCACAGCTGCCTGCCGCCCGCCTTCAGCTCGACCTCGTCCACCGTGGGGGTGAGGTTCTGCAGAGTGAACAGGAGCTGCGTCGCCATCTCGTGGCACTTGGTCAGCCCCACCCGGGCCGCCTTGTCGTTCAACGACACGGTCAGGATGTTCTGGTCGTTGGGGGTCAGCGCGTCGCCGTCTTCCTTCAACGCCGTACCGGTGGGGAAGCTCGACCTGACCACCGGATCGAGCCAGCTGGTGGGCCCCTTGAGCAGGGAACGCACCATCTCCGTCATGGGATCCACGTTCCTGCGCACGTACACGGGATCGGCGACGGCCGCCGTGTGCGGGGAGGTCCCGAGCGTGGTGTTCGTGGCGAAGTAGTACTTGTCGACGGGCATGTAGTTGCGCTGGAAGTCCGACTTGCCCATGACGACCCCGCGCGGCGGCACATCGATGCGCCACTGCTTGGTCTTCTTGTCCTGGGTGAGATGCATCGTCTCGCTGTAGTTCCCGCCGACAGGCGAGTACGACTGCTGCGCGTCGACCGTGGCCACCTTGGCGCCGGTCAGCGTGTACGAGAGACTCTCGGTCTCCTCACGGCCCCCCACCCGGTCGGATTCGACGCCCGGCCCGTCGGCGAGCACCGTGGTGGACAGCAAGGGCCGCCAATTCTCCGAGGCTTCCTTGGTCAGGTACTTGCGCGCTATCTCATAGTTCGGATCGTCGCTGGTCAGCGCCTCCAGGAAGCCCGACACGATCTCCGAGGACGAAGCGTTCTCGTGCGGAGGCATGGCGAAGACCCGCACCTGCGTGTCCTGGCGCGGCGTGGACTCGACGCCCCGCAGATCGCCGCTGTCGGGCATCGAGGCACACCCCGCCAGCAGTACGGCGCCACAGGCGACGTACGCCACCGTGCGCCCCGGCGTGCGCCGGGCGCCCCCCTCGCGGTCAGCGCCCACGAGATGCCTCCCCATGCTTTCTCGACTCCTCGGCCTGCCCGGCCTCCTCACTCGGCGGCCCTTCCGCACCGGGCGGGTCGTCCTGCCGACGCGTACCGGACGCGGGGCGGGGGACCACACGCGCGCCGTTGCCGGGCAACGCCGTCGGATCGGCCTTGGGGACCGCAGTGCCCATCCGTGACGCGATCGGGTCCCTCGACGACATCGGGGCCGACTGGTCACCTGTGGGCTGCGCCGGCACCGTCGCGGCCTTCTCACCTCCGCCGGACGGCAGACCGGCGTCATCAAGTCCTCGATTGCGCCGCGAGTCCTTGGGCTCCAGGGGTATCGGCGAGCCCCGCAGCGGTTCGTCCGCGGTCCGCGGCAGCGTCAGCCGGAACTGCGAGCCGCCCCCCGGCTCGCCCCACGCCTGCAGCCAGCCGCCGTGCAGCCGCGCGTCCTCCAGCGCGATGGACAGCCCCAGACCCGTACCGCCCGTGGTACGCGCGCGTGCCGGGTCGGCCCGCCAGAAGCGGCTGAAGACACGGGTCGCCTCACCGGGCTTGAGCCCGACGCCGTAGTCCCGCACCGCGACGGCGACCGCACCGCCCGCAGCCGCGAGCTTGACGACGACATCCCTGCCCTCGCCGTGTTCGACGGCGTTGACGACCAGATTGCGCAGCACCCGCTCGACACGCCGGGCATCGGCCTCGGCGACGATGGGCTGCTGGTCGCCGAGGATCCGTATCTGTGTGCCCTTGCGCTCGGCGAGCGGCTCGGCCCCGGTGACCACGCGCCGCACGACCTCCCTGAGGTCGATCGGCTCGGCCTCCAGCGCCGCCGCACCCGCGTCGAAGCGACTGATCTCCAGCAGGTCGGCGAGCAGCGACTCGAACCGGTCCAGCTGGTCGGTGAGCAGCTCCGCCGACCGGGCGGTCACCGGATCGAAGTCCTCCCGCGCCTCATGGATGACATCGGCAGCCATACGCACGGTCGTCAGCGGCGTCCGCAACTCGTGCGAGACGTCGGACACGAACCGCCGCTGCATCCGCGACAGGTCCTCCAGCTGCTGGATCTTCAGCTGCAGGTTCTGCGCCATCTTGTTGAAGGCCTCACCGAGCCGCGCGATGTCGTCCTCGCCGGTGACCTTCATCCGCTCCTGCAGCCGCCCGGCCGACAGCCGCTCGGCGATCCCGGCCGCCATCCGCACCGGTGTGACGACCTGGCGCACGACGAGCCAGGCGATGGCCCCGAGCAGTACGACGACGAAGAGGCCGGCGGTGGCGAGCGTCCCCTTGACCAGGCTGAGCGACTTCTCCTCCTGGGTCAGCGGGAAGAGGTAGTACAACTGGTACGGGTCGTCGTTGGGGTCGTTGACCTGCTTGCCGATGACCAGGGCCGGCTGCGAATCCTTGTGCGCCGCGCGCAGGTAGACGATGCGGGTGTAGCTCTGGAACGCGCCCGTAGCGCTGTCGATCCGCTCACGCAGTGCCTCGGGCACGCTCGCCGTCGGGTCGACAAAGCCGGAGCCACGCCGCCCGCGTCCTCCGGTGTCACTTCCCGCGGTGGTCGGGAGCGTCACCACCTCGAAGGCGCCCTGCCCGCCACTGGAGAGCGAGGAGACGAGGTCGGTCATCCACGGGCTGACGTTCTGGTCGAAACGCTCGTCCGCCGCCGAACCGTCGTCGGCGGTTCCGGCCGCCGCCTCTTCCGCCCGCTGCTTGGCCGCCGCGAACCCGCCCGTGGCCTGGCTCTGCGAGGCCTTCACCTTGGCGTCCAGCAGCCCGTTGCGCACCTGCCCGATGACCACGAAGCCCAGCAGCAGGACAACACCCAGCGACATCAGCAGGGTCGTGACGACGACCTTGAGCTGGATGTTGCGCCGCCACAGCCGCATGACGGGCAGCAGCGGCCGACGCACCCAGCGCAGCAGAAGACGAAGGACCGGGCTGCCTTGGACTCCACCCTGCAGCAGCCCGCCCTCGAGGAACCGTCCCCATCGGGAGCCCGACCCCTTCCGGCCGACAGGCCGCTCCGGACGGGCCCCGGTCCGACCGGGGGCCGCAGCGGCACTGTCCCCGGACATGTCAGCTCGGCCCTGCCTTGTAGCCGACGCCACGGACGGTCACCACGATCTCCGGACGCTCCGGGTCCTTCTCGACCTTGGAACGCAGTCGCTGCACATGCACGTTGACCAGCCGGGTGTCGGCAGCGTGCCGGTAGCCCCACACCTGCTCCAGGAGCACCTCACGCGTGAACACCTGCCACGGCTTACGGGCCAGCGCGACCAGCAGGTCGAACTCCAGCGGCGTCAGCGCGATCGACTGCCCGTCCCGCTTAACGGAGTGCCCGGCCACGTCGATCACGAGGTCACCGATGGCCAACTGCTCCGGCGCCGGCTCCTCCGACCTCCGCAGCCGCGCCCGGATACGGGCGACGAGCTCCTTCGGCTTGAACGGCTTCACGATGTAGTCATCGGCACCGGACTCCAGACCGACCACCACATCCACGGTGTCGCTCTTGGCCGTGAGCATCACGATCGGCACCCCGGACTCCGCCCTGATCAAGCGGCACACCTCGATACCGTCCCGACCGGGCAGCATCAGGTCGAGCAGCACAAGATCGGGTTTGGTCTCCCGGAATGCGGCCAGCGCCTTGTCGCCGTCGGCTACGAAAGACGGCTCAAAACCTTCACCACGCAGCACGATGCCGAGCATCTCGGCCAGTGCGGTGTCGTCGTCGACGACAAGGACTCGTCCCTTCATGAATGCCATCATCCCATTCTCATAACAGTGGCGAAGGCAGTGGTGAGATAGGTCACCGGCCAGTGACCTTAGTCGTACGCGGTCGCCACTGTCTGCCCTTGCCGCGATCACACGGCGTTACCTTTGGGCGGGTTTAGCCCCCTCTGCCCCGCCCGGCCGTTTCCGGCCCTTGCCTCACGAACTCTGTGTCACCAGCTCTGTGTCACCAGCTCTGCGTCACCGACCTCGCCCTGGCACACAGCTCCGCCAGAGCCTCAGCCGTCACGGGCGACACAACTCCCTCCTCCGTGACGATCGCCGTCACCAGCTCGGGCGGCGTCACATCGAACGCCGGGTTGTACGCCTGCGTCCCCAGCGGCGCCACCGGAATCCCGCCACCAGGCTCCGCTCCCGCCACCGGCACCTGAGGCGCCACGACCTCGGTCACCTCGAACCCAGGGCGCTGCTCGACCTCGATGGACGCCCCGTCCGGCGTCGCCGGATCCACCGTCGTCAGCGGCGCCACCACGATGAACGGCACATGGTGGTACCGCGCGAGCACCGCGAGCGGATAGCTCCCCACCTTGTTCGCCACCGAACCGTCGGCCGCGATGCGGTCCGCCCCGATCAGCACCGCATCCACCTCCCCCGCGGCGAACAACGAGCCCGCCGCGTTGTCCGTGAGCAAGCTGTACGCCATGCCGTTGCGCGCCGCCTCATAAGCCGTGAGGCGAGCCCCCTGCAGCAACGGCCGTGTCTCGTCCACCCACAACCGCCTGAGCCGCCCGGCCCGGTGCGCCGAGAGGGCCACCGCGAACGCCGTGCCCTCCCCGCCCGACACCAGTGCCCCGGTATTGCAATGCGTGAGGATGCGATGCGCACCGCCGGACAACAGCTCGTCCAGCAGCGCCAGCCCACGCTCTGCCATCCGCGCGCTGGCCTCGGCGTCCTCCTTGTGCAACGCCCGCGCAGCGCTCAAGGCAGCAGCCGCGGCCTGCTCGACGTCTCCACTCCGCGCGAGCTCGGCCCGGTACGCGGACCGGGCCCGTCCCACGCCGACACCGAGATTCACGGCTGTGGGTCGGGCACCCGCCAGCGACTCCGCGGCGTCGTCCACGTCGAATCCGCGGGCGGCGGCGAGCGCGACCCCGTACGCCCCGGCGATCCCGAGCAGCGGCGCCCCGCGCACGGCGAGCGAACGGATCGCCTCCACCAGCGCGGGCGCGTCCGTACAGACCAGCTCGACCTCCTCCGCCGGCAGCCTCGTCTGGTCGAGAAGCACCAGAACGGGCCCCTCGGGTGGTTCGTCCCACCGGATCGCCGGTGTCTCCGTCGGCCTGTCTTCCTCGCCGGATTGCGCGTACTGATCAGCCATGCGGTCAGTCTGCCCCTTGTCCGGCGGACAATTGAAGGTGTGCAGCCCATACCGCGGCCGGTACCTCGTCGACCACCCCATGGCACGATGGCTGCCAACCTGCCGCCGCGCCCGCGGACGGGCACCGTGAAGGAGCGACGATGAACGACACTCCGGGCTGGGCCTCGCCCGGATCCGCCCCGTCCGACGGACAGGAACCCGGCGCGTCCGGCCCCACGGAGCCCGCGGACCGTCCCGACCCCGCACAGCAGCCGGGACCGGACCCACAGGACGCCGGCCCGAAGTGGTCCAAGGAGCAGCCGCCACCCGGCCAGTGGTCCGCCCCGACGGGCCCCCAGGCTCCCGGCCAGACCCCGCCACCCCCACCGCCCAGCCCGGGCTGGGGTCCTCCCCCGCCTGCCGGCCCCGGCGGATACGGCGGCTACGGCGGCGGCCACGCGGGCTACGGCGCCCCGGGCGGATACGGCGCCTGGGGAAGCGGCTGGGGAGGCCCTCCGCCCGCTGCCAAGCCCGGCGTGATCCCGCTGCGTCCACTGGGCGTCGGCGAGATCCTCGACGGCGCGGTCTCCACCATGCGCACCTACTGGCGCACGGTCCTGGGTATCTCGCTGACCGTCGCGATCGTCACGGAGATCCTCGTGATTCTCCTCCAGGGCTTCGTCCTGAACGACCTCGCCAGCACCGAGGCCCTCAACGACCCGAGCGCCACCCTCAGCGAGCTGGCTCGCGCCACACGCGACGCCCTGCTCAGCTCCAGCGTGATCTTCCTGATCTCGGTGATCGGCGCGATCATCGCGACCGCCCTGCTGACGACGGTCACCAGCCGCGCGGTGCTCGGCAAGTCGGTGACCACCGGCGAGGCCTGGCGCGACGCAAGCCCTCAGGTGCTGCGGCTCTTCGGTCTGCTCTTCCTGCTGTTGCTCATGACCTTCGGCCTGGTGTTCGTAGGTGCTCTCCCCGGCATCCTGGTGGCCGCCTCGGGCTCCGGTGACGGCGGCGCGGCACTCGCCTTCCTGGGCATCCTCGGCGCCGGCATCGTCGCGCTGTGGCTGTGGTTCCGTTTCTCCCTCGCCTCGCCCGCGCTGATGCTGGAGAAGCAGGGCATCATGAAGGCCCTGAGCCGCTCCGCGAAGCTGGTCCGCGGCTCCTGGTGGCGAGTCTTCGGCATCCAGTTGCTCGCCACGATCATCGCCAACATCGTCGCGGCGATCGTCGTCATCCCCTTCACCTTCCTCGCCGGCGCCCTCAGCGGCGACGGCGCGACCAGCTTCCTCGAAGGCACCTCCGAGCTCGGCTGGACGTTCCTCATCGTCAGCGGCGTCGGCTCGGTGATCGGCTCCATGATCACTTTCCCGATCACGGCCGGCGTCACCGTCCTGCTCTACATCGACCAGCGCATCCGCCGTGAGGCCCTCGACCTCGAACTGGCCCGAGCAGCCGGCGTCCAGGGCTACGGCACCGGCACCCCGGGGAGCTGAGCCGGTGAGCCTGGCGGGGGGAGTTCTCACAACGGCGTCAGCGCTGCCTGAGGCAGTCGTACGCGCGTTGCCGCGCACCGGCGACATGGTCACACCGTCGCTGTCGCGCTCCGGCGACACAGCCTTCCTGGCACTGCTCGCGCGTTCCGACGACGAGCCGCCGCTGACGATCCCACGCGATCCCGCGCGGGAGGCGGCCCGACGCGAGCTGTCCAAGGGCATGTACCACGAGAACGAGCCCAGTTGGTTCCAGCGTGCCCTGGATGCCTTCTGGGATTGGGTCGAGGACCTTTTCAGCAGTGCCGCGACCGTGACACCCGGAGGCCCGGTCGGCCTGGTCGTCGTCATCCTGGTCGTCCTCGCGGTCCTCGGCGCCCTGTGGTGGCGCCTCGGCACCCCACGCCGCGAACCCACCTCCTCCGCCGCCCTGTTCGACGACCGCCCCCGCAGCGCCGCCGAACACCGGGCCGCCGCGGAAGCACACGCCGCCCAGGGCCACTGGAACCAGGCTGTCCAGGAACGCATGCGCGCCATCGTCCGCTCCCTCGAGGAGCGCGCCCTGCTTGACGTCCGCCCCGGCCGCACCGCGGACGAGGCCGCCGCCGAAGCAGGCCGCTCACTGCCCTCCCACACGGACCGACTGCGCGCCGCGGCCCGGGACTTCGACGACGTCACATACGGCGGACGCACTGCGACCCAGCAGGCGTACCAGCGCATCGCCGAACTCGACCGCGGCCTGGAGAGCAGCAAGCCACAGCTCGCGAACAGCGCCCCCAGCACGGCCCACAACGCCCGCCAGGGAGCCGCCGAATGACGACCGAGGACACGCTCCCGTCCACCTCGGCCTCGCCCACCGCACGCCAGGTATGGACCCGCGCGCGAGGCATCACCCTCGCCGTCGTGCTCCTGCTGGTGGCAGCCGTCGTGATCGCCACGATCCGCTCCGACACCCGGCACGGCACCCTCGACCCACGCTCCGCCGACCCCAAGGGCAGCCGAGCAGTCGCCGAACTCCTCGCCGACCGCGGCGTGGACACACGCGTGGTCACCACCCTGGACGAGGCACGCGCGGCGGCCGCTGCGGACACCACCCTCCTTGTCGCCTCCCCCGACCTGCTGACGCACCGTCAACAGTCCTGGCTGCGCTCGACGACCGCCGGCTCCGGCGGCCGAACCGTCCTCGTCGCCCCGGGCAGTTGGTCCGTCGAACGACTCGTCCCCGGGGTCACCGCGGACCCCGCCACCAGCCTCGACTCGGAGCTCTCCCCTGATTGCGCCCTGCCCGCCGCCCAGCGCGCGGGCACCGCCGACCTGGGCGGAGTCCGCTACACCACCACCCACCTCGACGCCGACGAGTGCTACCCCAGCGAGCGCCTGGCCACCCTGCTGCGCGTCCCGGAGAGCACCGGGGACAGCGACTCCATCGTCCTCGGCGCGCCCGACATCCTCTACAACGAACGTCTCGACGAGCAGGGCAACGCCTCCCTCGCGCTCCAACTCCTCGGCTCCCGCCCCCACTTGGTCTGGTACCTCCCCTCGCTCTCCGACGCGTCGGCCGCCGACTCGGACGACGAACGCAGCTTCTTCGACCTGCTCCCCTCCGGCTGGCTCTGGGGCACGCTCCAGCTCTTCATCGCCGCAGCCCTGGCCGCCCTCTGGAGGGCACGCCGACTCGGCCCTCTGGTGCCCGAAAAACTCCCCGTGGCGATCCGCGCCTCCGAAACCGTCGAAGGCCGCGCCCGCCTCTACCGCAAGGCCAACGCCCGCGACCGCGCGGCCGCCGCTCTTCGCTCCACCACCCGCACGCGCCTCGCCCCCTTGGTCGGTGTCCCCATCACCCAGGCGCACGCGCCCGAGGCCCTGCTCCCCGCTCTGTCCGCCCACCTCCACAACCACGGAGACGGACAGACCCTGCACACGCTCCTCTTCGGCCCGCCGCCCAGCGACGACACGGCCCTCATCGCCCTAGCAGACCAACTCGACGCCCTCGAAAGAGAGGTACGCCGTCCATGATGGACCCGACCACTGACAACGCCGGGAACACCGGGGACCCGGGCACCGCCCGTGCCTCCCTGGAAGCCCTGCGCGCCGAGATCGCCAAAGCCGTGGTCGGCCAGGACCCCGCCGTGACCGGCCTCGTCGTCGCCCTCCTCTGCCGCGGACACGTTCTCCTAGAAGGAGTCCCTGGGGTCGCCAAAACGTTGCTCGTCCGCGCCCTCGCATCCGCACTCGAACTCGACACCAAGCGCGTCCAGTTCACCCCCGACCTCATGCCGAGCGACGTGACGGGCTCCCTCGTCTACGACACCCGCACAGCCGAGTTCTCCTTCCAGCCCGGCCCGGTCTTCACCAATCTCCTCCTCGCCGACGAGATCAACCGCACCCCGCCGAAGACCCAGTCGTCCCTGCTGGAAGCCATGGAGGAACGTCAGGTCACGGTCGACGGCACGCCCCGCCCGCTCCCCGATCCGTTCCTGGTCGCAGCGACCCAGAACCCGGTGGAGTACGAGGGCACGTACCCCCTCCCCGAGGCCCAGCTGGACCGTTTCCTCCTCAAGCTCACCATCCCGCTCCCCTCCCGCCAGGACGAGATCGACGTCCTCACCCGCCACGCCGAGGGCTTCAACCCGCGCGACCTGCGCGCCGCCGGCGTACGCCCCGTAGCGGGCCCCGCAGACCTCGAAGCAGCACGCGCGGCGGTGGCCAAGACAACGATCTCCCCGGAGATCACGGCCTACGTGGTCGACATCTGCCGAGCCACCCGCGAGTCGCCGTCCCTGACCCTGGGCGTCTCCCCGCGCGGCGCCACGGCCCTCCTGGCCACCGCCCGAGCATGGGCCTGGCTGACCGGCCGCGACTACGTCATCCCGGACGACGTCAAGGCACTGGCCCTCCCCACCCTCCGCCACCGCGTGCAGCTCCGCCCCGAGGCCGAGATGGAAGGCGTCACAGCCGACTCCGTCATCAACGCGATCCTCGCCCACGTCCCCGTGCCCCGCTGATGGCGCTCACCGGACGCGCCGCGCTCCTCGCGGCCCTAGGCTCCCTCCCCGTAGGCATCTGGGACCCAAGCTGGACGGGCATCCTCGCGGTCAACGCACCCTTGGCCGCGGCCTGCGCCTGCGACTTCGCCCTGGCAGCACCGGTACGACGGCTGGGCCTGATGCGCTCCGGCGACACCTCCGTCCGCCTGGGCGAGACAGCCGACGTCACCCTCACGATCACCAACCCGTCCGGCCGCCCGCTCCGCGCCCACCTCCGCGACGCCTGGCCGCCCAGCAGCTGGCAGCCAGGCACAGAGGTGGCGGCCTCCCGCCACCGCGTGACGATCCCCGCCGGCGAACGCCGCCGCATCACGACCCGCCTACGGCCCACCCGCCGCGGCGACCGCCAGTCCGACCGCGTGACGATTCGCTCGTACGGCCCCCTTGGCCTCTTCACCCGCCAGGGCACCCACAAAGTCCCCTGGACGGTACGCGTCCTGCCCCCCTTCACGAGCCGCAAGCACCTGCCCTCCAAACTGGCCCGCCTACGCGAACTCGACGGCCGCACGAGCGTTCTCACTCGCGGCGAGGGCACAGAATTCGACAGCCTGCGCGAGTACGTCCCCGGCGACGACACCCGCTCCATCGACTGGCGCGCTACGGCCCGGCAGTCCACGGTCGCCGTACGCACCTGGCGCCCAGAACGCGACCGCCACATCCTCCTCGTACTGGATACCGGCCGCACCTCGGCAGGACGCGTCGGCGACGCTCCACGCCTCGACGCCTCCATGGACGCAGCACTGCTCCTGGCCGCCCTCGCCTCCCGAGCCGGCGACCGCGTGGACCTCCTCGCCTACGACCGCCGAGTACGCGCACTCGTCCAGGGCCGCACAGCAAGCGATGTCCTGCCCTCCCTGGTCAACGCGATGGCCACGCTCGAACCCGAGCTGATCGAAACGGACGCCCGAGGCCTTACGGCGACAGCTCTCCGTACGGCGCCCCGCCACTCCCTGATCGTGCTGCTGACCACGCTCGATGCCGCCCCGATCGAAGAGGGCCTGCTCCCTGTCCTGCCTCAGCTCACCAAGCGCCACACAGTTCTGCTGGCATCAGTAGCGGACCCCCACATCGCAGGCATGGCAACAGCACGCGGGAACACAGACGCGGTGTACGAGGCAGCAGCATCCGCCCAGGCCCAGAGCGAACGCCACCGCACGGCGGAACAGCTCCGCCGTCACGGCGTCACGGTCGTCGACGCAACACCGGAGGAACTCGCGCCGGCCCTGGCGGACGCCTACTTGGCCCTCAAGACGGCAGGACGTCTGTAATCCATGGGGGAGTCCGATTGACGGGCTCTCCCCAAAAGACCAAACCGCGCACGAACCAGAAATGCAGAAAGCCCCCGAACCGGTATCCCCGGTCGGGGGCTTTCTCAAATTTTGTTCGGCGGCGTCCTACTCTCCCACAGGGTCCCCCCTGCAGTACCATCGGCGCTG
>NZ_BAAAZY010000034.1:0-45965 GCF_039537145.1 Streptomyces shaanxiensis | reverse complement strand
GCTCCACGTTCCCCGCCCCATACCGGGTCAACGTCCCCCTCACCACATAGGACACGGTCTAACAGGTCATCTCATTTGGCGAGTTCGATAGCTTGCTGCAGTGGGGATCGTTGAGCGGCTGGTGCCGGATGAGCTGTGGGAGTTGTTCCAGCGGGTGGTGCCGGAGGCGCCGACTCGTCCGCAAGGCGGAGGCCGGCGTCGGCATGGTGACCGGGAGGTGCTGGCTGCGATCGTGTTTGTGGCCACGTCGGGCTGCACCTGGCAGCAGCTGCCGTCGGCCTCGTTCGGGCCGTCGGGAGCGACAGCTCACCGGCGCTTTACGGAGTGGTCGAAGGCCAGGGTGTGGGCGAAGCTCCACCGCCTGGTCCTCGACGAGCTCGGTGCCCGCGGCGAGCTCGACTGGTCCCGCTGCGCGATCGACTCCGTGAACATGCGAGCCCTGAAAAGGGGGACCTGACAGGCCCGAATCCTGTGGACCGGGGCAAGTACGGCTCGAAGATCCACTTGATCACCGAGCGGACCGGTCTGCCCCTGTCCGTCGGCATCTCCGGCGCGAACACGCACGACAGCCAGGCCCTCATCCCGCTGGTACAGGGGATACCGCCGATCCGGTCCCGGCGCGGCCGACGGCGACGCAGGCCCGGCAAGCTCCACGGCGATAAGGGCTACGACTACAACCACTTGCGACGATGGTTACGCGGCCGCGGGATCACGCCCCGGATCGCACGCAAGGGCACAGACTCCAGCCAGCGGCTGGGCCGGCACCGCTGGACCATCGAACGCACCATGGCCTGGCTCGCCGGATGCCGACGTCTGCACCGCCGCTACGAACGTAAGGCGAGCCACTTCCTGGCCTTCACCGGCATCGCATGCACCCTCATCTGCTACCGACGACTCGCCCAAGCAGACGACTTCTAGGATGCGTCGGCGTAGGCGAGATGGGTGCCGCAGACGGTGCAGCGGAAGAGCATGGCGGTCGCCCCGTCGCCCAGGTGGGTCAGGAAGTGCTCAAGCTGGTTTTCGTCGTGCCAGCCGTCGAGGCGCATGTCGGTCCCCAGCTGGTCGAGGGCTTCGGGATGCGCCGCCAACTCGGTGTATCCGACTTCGCCCACGAAGGCGGCCGCGTCCTGGCAGTGGACGAGCCAGTGCGGATCCTGCCAGGCATGGAAGCCAGGGGTGCGGCGGGTGACCTCGTGCAAGACCTCCTCGCTGACACCGTCGAGCCCGTAAGAGTCAGTGAACTCACCCGCGAAGCGTTCAGCCGCGCTCCCGTCTGAGATGCACCACGGGCAGAAACGTCCGTTGACCTCGTGTGCGGTGTAGAACGTGGCCGTGTAGATCCATCCCCTGTTGCGCTTGCAGCAGGCGCACGTTTCGGCGGCCGCGCGGATGGACCCGCTTGCCAGAGGGTCTGGGTGATAGCGAAAGAAGGGCAGGCTGGCACTCATCGCCGGTTCCCGATCTGCGCCCCGGTGGCCATTCCTACTGATCCCATGAAGAGCAGTCTGTCCGCGAACGGTTCCCTGATCAAGCGCGGCGTCGTACTCCTCGTGGCCCAGCCAATTGAGATAGCCTTTAGTGAGCGTTTGATTCTGGTATTGGATGGTTCATGGGGAATTTCAGGAGCCGGATCGAGCGCTCAGCGAAGCGATTCGCCGGAAACACCGCTTCTGCGGCAATCGGCAGAGCCGCAAATGCGCCGGGTTCCCTACAAGAGCTCCTGTCTCATTTAGAAATTTACCGGTACGCACCGCGTTGAGACCGCACGCTCCGGTGCACCCGGCACCCCCGCACACGCCCTGGTCAGGGCGGCCGCCACCGCATACGCACCCATCATGCAAACCCCACGGCCCTACCCCAGCGACCTGTCCGACGCCCGCTGGGAACTCATCCGCCCCACCCTCGAAGCGTGGCGTCAGGCCCGCAACGGCATCCGCAAGCCCACCCACGACCTGCGCACCCTGATGAACGCCATCCTCTACGTCGACCGCACCGGCATCCCCTGGCGCTACCTGCCTCACGACTTCCCGCCCCACCAGAGCGTCTACGGCTACTTCGCCCGCTGGGAAGCCGACGGCATCTTCGACCAGCTCACCGGCCTGTTACGCGGCAAAGTCCGCCAGGCCGAAGGCCGCACCGGCGAACCCAGCGCCTGCCTGATCGACAGCCAAAGCATCAAAACCTCCGCCACCGTCCCCCTGGCCGGCCAAGGCGTCGACCCGGCCAAGAAGATCATCGGACGCAAACGGCACATCGTCACCGACACCCTCGGCCTCCTCCTGGCCGTCACGGTCACCGCCGCCAGCGTTCACGACTCCGCCGCCGGCACCCAGCTCCTCGCCGGCATCGCCGCACGCCACCCCACCATCACCAAGGCCTGGGCCGACAACGGCTACAAGACCAAAGCCGTCGAACACGCCGCCCACCTCGGCATCGACCTCGAGATCGTCCAACGCGACCCCAACGTCCGCGGCTTCCACGTCCAACCCCGCCGCTGGGTCATCGAACGCACCCTTGGCTGGCTCATGCACCACCGCCGCCTGGCCCGCGACTACGAAACCCACCCCCACCGATCGGCAGCCATGATCCAACTCGCCGCCATCAACCTCATGACCCGCCGCCTCACCCACGAAGCCACCCACAACTGGCGCGACAGCTAAGCCAAATGAAACAGACAACCGAGAATCAAACGCTCACTAAGTGCAACGGCCTGCGGCTCCGTCTGCCTTTGCCTGCAGTCGACCGATGAACCTGCGGATCGGAGTATGTCCCTGCCTGAGGAGGGCGTTCCGCGTGGAGCTCGCGTCCCGCGTATGTCCCGCGAGTCTCGGTTTCGCGGGATCGGACATACGGGATCTCGCGTGTCTGGCACGATAAAGGGCCAGGTCAGGGCGGTTTCCCAAGAGGGAGCGACGGCAAGGTGGGCCGTGTGCCTTTTAGTGAGCACAAGAAAGGCGCTGAACCGCGTTTCCGCTGTTCAGCGCCTCGATCCGGAGTGCCCCCGGCAGGATTCGAACCTGCGCACACGGCTCCGGAGGCCGTTGCTCTATCCCCTGAGCTACGGGGGCGTGTCAGGCGCCTTGCTTGGCGGCGACGGGTAGAACCCTACCAGCTTCAGGTGGGTGTTCATGAACGGGTTTCCGGGCGTGGCACCCGCGTCACCTGGGGTGGCTCGCCCGCAGGGGGTGGAAGTGGGGAAAACCCGGACGCGGTGGCCGGTCCCGACCTACTCTCGAGTTGTGCCAGGCGTGTCGGGCCGGGTGCTTGTTGTGGACGACAACAAGGTCATCCGGCAGCTGATCAGGGTCAATCTCGAGCTGGAGGGGCTCGAGGTCGTGACCGCGGCCGATGGTGCCGAGTGTCTTGATGTCGTTCATCGGGTGCGGCCCGATGTGGTCACGCTGGATGTGGTCATGCCGCGCCTCGACGGGCTGCGGACCGCCGCCCGGCTGCGCTCCGACCCTCGTACCCGCGATCTTCCCCTCGCCATCATCAGCGCCTGTACCCAGTACGAGATCGAGAGCGGCCTCGAGGTCGGCGTCGACGCCTTCCTTGCCAAGCCCTTCGCACCGGCCGAACTCGTCAGTCTCGTACGGCAGTTGATCCAGCGGGCACGGAGTGCGGGGCGCAGCGGTGGGGGACAGGGTGTTGAACCGGCCGGCGGACGGAGTGGGGAACTGAGCAGCGAGCCCGGCCGTGCGGGTGACGGTCGGAGTGAGAGGGAGGCCGTCCTCGGCAGCGTCTTCGGGGCCGAAGAGGCCGCCGGGCGCACCGGCGGCTGACCGTCGGCGGCTCACAGCCGGTGACTCCGGTCTGAACGACCGTGCAGCACACCGTGCAGCCAACCGTGCTGCACGCGCTGTGGCTTTCCTTGCTGATCCCACTCAGCACAACAACCACTCAGCACAACAACCATTCGGCGCAGCAACCACTCAGCACCGAAACCTCCCGGCACCGAAACCACTCGGCACCGAAACCACCCGCAGCGCCCCCACCCCCGCCCACCGCAGGCCACCCCACCGTCCACATCGCGGACCCCCGCCAAACCCATTCGCATACCCACCCCCCTCCTCCCATACGCTTGTCCCCGTGACCCCCGTCGAGCTCTCCCGTACCGTCCTGTGGGCGGTGCGTCGTGCTGTCGACGAGGGAGAACTGCATGTCCCGGTGCCGGAGCGGGCTGTTGTCACCGCTCCCGGGCCCGGTGGCCGTGGCGATTACGCCACCAACGTCGCCCTCCAGCTCGCCCGCCCGGCCGGGCAGCCGCCGCGGGACATCGCCGAGATCCTCCAGGCGCACCTGCGTACCGCCGACGGCGTCGCCGACGTCGTCGTCACCGGACCCGGGTTCCTCAACATCAGCCTGCGCGACGCCGCCTCCACCGCCGTCGTCGAGGAGATCCTCGGGCGGGGCCGGCGGTACGGGCACGCCGTCGGGCTCAGCGGGGACGTCCGGCAGTTCCAGGCCGCCCACGAGGTCCGCGCCGTCGTCCTCGCGGACGCCCTCGGCCGCATCCTGCGCTCCCAGGGCGCCTCTGTCCGCGTCGGTTGTGAGACCCGCCCCGCGCCGGAGTGGGAAGCCGTTCTGGGCGTGCGCCTCGACACCCACAGCAAGCTCGTGTTCCCCGCGCCCCTGATCATCGACGTACGGCCCGTCCCGGCCGCCTCCGATCCCCTCCGCCTCGGCCGCGACGCCGCCCGCTGGGCCCTCCTCCACCCCGCCGCCCACGACCGGCCGCGTATCACCGACGAGCACCTCGTCCAGCGCGAGAGCAATCCTCTCTTCCGTGTCCGTTACGCCCACGCCCGCACCCGGGCGCTCAGCCGTAACGCCGCCGACCTGGGATTCGACGCCGAACCCGGGGACGTACGACACGACGTACGACCCGAGGTACGACACGACGTACGACACCACCTCACCGTCCTGCTCGCCGACCATCCCCGAGTCCTGGCCCAAGCCGCAGCGCACCGCGCCCCGGACCGTCTCGCCCGGCACCTCGTCACCGTCGCCGATGCCGTGCTGCCCCTCCTGCCCGCCGTCCTCCCGCGCGGTGCGGAGAAACCCTCGGCCGCCCACCGTGCCCGGCTCGCCCTTGCCGAAGCCGCCGGGACGGTGCTGGCCGGTGGCCTGTCCCTGCTCGGCATCGACGCACCCGATCACCTCTGAGAGAGCCGAAGAGAAGAACGATGAGCCGTTCCGCACACCCCGCCGGGCCCCGTCACGCCGACGTCCTCCCCGAGGGCCACTACTCCGCCCCGCCGGCCGACCTCAACGACCTCGACCCCAAGGTGTGGGCCCAGACCGTCGCCCGTGACGCCGAAGGCGTGGTCACCGTCGGCGGTATCGATGTGAAGACCCTCGCCGAACAGCACGGCACCCCGGCCTACGTCCTCGACGAGGCCGACTTCCGGGCCCGGGCCCGCGCCTGGCGCGCCGCGTTCGGGACCGAGGCCGACGTCTTCTACGCCGGCAAGGCGTTCCTCTCCCGCGCCGTCGTGCGCTGGCTGCACGAGGAGGGGCTGAACCTCGACGTCTGCTCCGGCGGCGAGCTCGCCACCGCCCTGTCCGCCGGGATGCCGGCCGACCGCATCGCCTTCCACGGCAACAACAAGTCCGTCGACGAGATCACCCGGGCCGTCGACGCCGGCGTCGGACGGATCGTCCTCGACTCCTTCCAGGAGATCGTCCGCGTCGCGCACATCGCGCAGTCACTGGGTAGGCGGCAGAGGGTGCAGATCCGTATCACCGTGGGCGTGGAAGCGCACACGCACGAGTTCATCGCCACCGCCCACGAAGACCAGAAGTTCGGCATTCCGCTCGCCGGCGGGCAGGCCGCGGAGGCCGTGCGGCGGGCCCTGCAGCTCGACGGGCTCGAGCTCATCGGGATCCACTCGCACATCGGGTCGCAGATCTTCGACATGTCCGGCTTTGAGGTCGCCGCGCACCGGGTTGTCGGGCTGCTCAAGGACATTCGGGACGAGCACGGGGTCGAGCTCCCCGAGATCGACCTCGGGGGTGGCCTCGGCATCGCCTACACCAGCGACGACGACCCCCGCGAACCCCACGAGATCGCCAAGGCGCTCACCGAGATCGTCACCCGTGAGTGTGAGGCCGCCAAGCTGCGGACGCCGCGGATCTCGGTCGAGCCGGGGCGTGCCATCGTCGGGCCGACCGCCTTCACGCTCTACGAGGTCGGCACCATCAAGCCCCTCGACGGGCTGCGGACGTACGTCTCCGTCGACGGCGGCATGTCCGACAACATCCGTACGGCGTTGTACGACGCGGAGTACAGCGTCGCCCTCGTCTCCCGGACCAGCGACGCCCCGCCGATGCTCGCGCGCGTCGTCGGCAAGCACTGCGAGAGTGGCGACATCGTCGTGAAGGACGCGTTCCTTCCCGCCGACCTGGCACCGGGTGACCTCATCGCCGTACCGGCCACAGGTGCCTACTGCCGGTCCATGGCCAGCAACTACAACCATGTGCTCCGGCCGCCCGTCGTCGCCGTGAACGACGGCGAGTCCCGGGTGATCGTCCGTCGGGAGACGGAGGAGGACCTCCTGCGGCTCGACGTCGGGTGACCCACCCGGTCGACCGGGCCGAACCGGAAAACCCCGGGCGGAAGATCTCCTGTCTTCCACCCCCGTACAAATGAAATAGATGTCTCACGATCCGGACGAAGGGCAGAAACTCCCGTCCGGTGAGTGAGACTGGTGCAACCGTAGACGGTATGAGGAAACGAGGTCGGATGATGCGTACGCGTCCGCTGAAGGTGGCGCTGCTGGGCTGTGGGGTTGTTGGCTCAGAGGTGGCGCGCATCATGACGACGCACGCCGACGACCTCGCCGCCCGGATCGGCGCCCCCGTGGAGCTCGCGGGCGTGGCCGTACGGCGGCCCTCCAAGGTCCGTGAGGGCATCGACCCCGCGCTGATCACCACCGACGCCACCGCCCTCGTCAAACGCGGCGACATCGACGTCGTGGTCGAGGTCATCGGCGGCATCGAGCCCGCCCGCACCCTCATCACCACCGCCTTCGAGCACGGCGCGTCCGTCGTGTCCGCCAACAAGGCGCTCCTCGCCCAGGACGGCGCCGCCCTCCACGCGGCGGCGGAGGCGAACAGCAAGGACCTCTACTACGAGGCCGCCGTCGCCGGCGCCATCCCGCTGATCCGCCCGCTGCGCGAGTCCCTCGCCGGCGACAAGGTCAACCGGGTGCTCGGCATCGTCAACGGCACGACGAACTTCATCCTCGACAAGATGGACTCGACCGGCGCCGGGTATCAGGAGGCCCTCGACGAGGCCACCGCCCTGGGGTACGCGGAGGCCGACCCGACCGCCGACGTCGAAGGGTTCGACGCCGCCGCCAAGGCCGCCATCCTCGCCGGTATCGCCTTCCACACGCGCGTGCGTCTCGACGACGTCTACCGCGAGGGCATGACCGAGGTGACCTCGGCCGACTTCGCCTCCGCCAGGGAGATGGGCTGCACCATCAAGCTGCTCGCCATCTGCGAGCGGGCCGGGGACGGGGCCTCCGTCACCGCGCGCGTGCACCCCGCCATGATCCCGCTGACCCACCCGCTCGCCTCGGTGCGCGGCGCGTACAACGCCGTGTTCGTGGAGTCGGACGCCTCCGGTCAGCTCATGTTCTACGGCCCCGGCGCGGGCGGTTCCCCGACCGCGTCCGCCGTGCTCGGCGACCTCGTCGCCGTCTGCCGCAACCGGCTCAGCGGGGCAACGGGGCCCGGCGAGTCGGCGTATGCCGCCCTGCCCGTCTCGCCGATGGGTGACGTCGTCACGCGCTATCACATCAGCCTCGACGTGGCGGACAAACCGGGTGTTCTCGCCCAGGTGGCGACCGTGTTCGCAGAGCACGGAGTCTCGATCGATACGGTTCGCCAGCAGGGCAAGGACGGCGAGGCCTCCCTCGTCGTCGTCACCCACCGTGCGTCCGACGCGGCCCTCGGCGGGACCGTCGAGGCGTTGCGCAAGCTCGACACCGTGCGGGGTGTCGCCAGCATCATGCGGGTTGAAGGAGAGTAACCAGCAATGACCCACCAGTGGCGCGGAATCATCGAGGAGTACCGGGACCGGCTGCCCGTCTCCGACACCACGCCGGTCGTGACGCTCCGCGAGGGCGGCACGCCCCTCGTGCCCGCGCAGGTGCTCTCCGAGCGCACGGGCTGCGAGGTCCACCTCAAGGTGGAGGGTGCGAACCCGACCGGGTCCTTCAAGGACCGCGGCATGACCATGGCCATCAGCAAGGCCAAGGAGGAGGGCGCGAAGGCGGTCATCTGCGCCTCCACCGGCAACACCTCCGCCTCGGCTGCCGCCTACGCCGTGCGCGCGGGCATGGTTTCGGCCGTTCTCGTCCCGCAGGGCAAGATCGCGCTCGGCAAGATGGGCCAGGCCCTCGTGCACGGCGCGAAGATCCTCCAGGTCGACGGCAACTTCGACGACTGCCTCACGCTCGCCCGCGACCTGAGCGACAACTACCCCGTGGCGCTGGTCAATTCGGTCAACCCGGTGCGTATCGAGGGGCAGAAGACGGCTGCCTTCGAGATCGTGGACATGCTGGGTGACGCCCCCGACATCCACGTCCTGCCGGTGGGCAACGCGGGCAACATCACCGCGTACTGGAAGGGCTACACGGAGTACGCCGCCGACGGTGTCTCGAAGCAGACCCCGCGCATGTGGGGTTTCCAGGCCTCCGGCTCCGCGCCCATCGTGCGCGGCGAGGTCGTCAAGGACCCGTCGACCATCGCCACCGCCATCCGCATCGGCAACCCCGCGTCCTGGCAGTACGCGCTGGCCGCGCGCGACGAGTCCGGCGGGTTCATCGACGAGGTGACGGACCGTGAAATCCTGCGCGCCTACCGGCTGTTGGCCGCTCAGGAGGGCGTCTTCGTGGAGCCCGCCTCCGCCGCGTCCGTCGCCGGTCTGCTGAAGGCCGCCGAGCAGGGCAAGGTCGACCCGGGGCAGAAGATCGTGTGCACCGTCACCGGCAACGGCCTCAAGGACCCCGACTGGGCCGTCGCCGGCGCCCCGCAGCCCGTCACCGTCCCGGTCGACGCGGCCACGGCGGCCGAGCGCCTCGGCCTGGCGTAAGCGCCGCCACACCCCGTCGCAGTAGGCTCGCGCCAGCGAGTCAGAGGGCGCTCACCTGGGGAACTTCCCTACGGGGGGTGCACAGGGGGCTTACGACACGCATCGTGCGCCTCCTGTGCGCCCTATGTCGCCACAGAACCTACCTTCGATAGGCTGTACTGAACCCGCCCGCCGCATATGCCTCCGCATGGGGCACGTGGCCGCGCCGTCTCCGCGGCCCGCAAGCGGCAGGGGCACGCCACCGGCCTCCCGGCCGGACGCGGCTCCAGGGTCCGTCGTACGTCATCGAATGTCTTCGACAATCACGCAGCTCAAGGAGAGTCATCGAGAGATGGCCGGTCCAGCGTTCCGCGCCGCCGCCGTCCGGGTGCGCGTCCCCGCCACCAGCGCCAACCTCGGCCCGGGCTTCGATGCCCTGGGCCTGTCGCTGGGGCTGTACGACGACGTCGTCGTCCGGGTCGCCGACTCCGGGCTGCACATCGACATCGCGGGTGAGGGCAGCGAGACGCTGCCGCGTGACGAAAAGCACCTTCTCGTACGCTCCCTGCGCACCGCCTTCGATCTGCTGGGCGGCCAGCCGCGCGGCCTGGAGATCGTCTGCGCCAACCGCATCCCGCACGGCCGGGGCCTCGGCTCCTCGTCGGCCGCCATCTGCGCCGGCATCGTCGCCGCGCGCGCCGTGACGATAGGCGGCGAGGCCAGGCTCGACGACACGGCCCTGCTGGAGCTCGCCACCGAGATCGAAGGCCACCCCGACAACGTCGCGGCCTGTCTGCTCGGCGGATTCACTCTCTCCTGGATGGAGGGCGGTGCCGCGCGGGCGATCAGGATGGATCCCGCCGATTCCATCGTTCCGGTGGTTTTCGTGCCCGGAAAGCCGGTCCTCACCGAGACCGCGCGCGGCCTGCTCCCGCGCACCGTGCCGCACGTCGACGCCGCCACCAACGCGGGCCGTGCCGCCCTGCTCGTCGAGGCCCTGACCAGGCGCCCCGAGCTGCTGCTGCCCGCCACCGAGGACCGTCTCCACCAGGAGTACCGCGCGCCCGCGATGCCCGAGAGCGCGGCGCTGGTGGAGCGGCTGCGGGCCGACGGAGTCCCGGCGGTCATCTCCGGCGCGGGCCCGACCGTTCTGGCGCTGGCCGATCAGGACAGTGCCGACAAGGTGTCCCATCTGGCAGGCGAGGGGTGGGCCGCGAACCGGCTCGACCTCGACGCCCAGGGAGCGAGCGTGCTGCCGCTTGCGACCTGACACACGGTTGCCGGATTTCGAGAGGGGGAATGTTTGTTGGATCCGGTAGTGTTAACCTCAAGTCTGCACCCGACCCCACCATGGCGAGGTGCTTCGTGTCCCCGTCCGGGACAGACATTCTTCCGGGAGCCTCCCAAGCCGCACTGTGTTCCGTACGACGTACGCGGGCAGTACCTCGTACGCGGGCACTGAGCGACTCGCCGGGCACGCTCCGGAACTGGCGCGACCGAGCCGAATGACACCGACACTCAGTGCCACGGTTCTGGGAAGCGCCATCACCAGATATTCCCTCCGCCGCTTTGGCGGACCACCGCCCCGGCACGGTCCACACACCAAGGACCGACGCCGGACAGCACAACCGGTCGCCGAGCCAGACAGGCCGACGTCCGCTCCAGGGAAGGACCCTTCGTGAGCGACACCACCGATCTGATGGGCGCACGTGTCGAGGAGACCGCTGCCGCGCCCGCCACGGACGCCTCCGCGCCTGCCAGCGGTGCCGGCTCCCGGCGGCGCCGCGGTACCGGCCTCGAGGGCATGGTGCTGGCCGAGCTGCAGCAGGTCGCATCCGGCCTCGGCATCAGGGGCACCGCGCGCATGCGCAAGAGCCAGCTGATCGAGGTCATCAAGGAGGCGCAGGCCGGGGGAGGTGCCGCGGCTCAGAAGGCGGAAGCCGCCACCGAGACCAAGCCCAAGCGCCGCGCCACCTCCAAGGCTCGTACCGGCGAGGACGCCGAGAAGAAGGCGGAGAAGGCGGCTGAGGCCCCCGCCGAGAAGGCCGTGGCCCAGCAGCAGATCGAGATCCCCGGCCAGCCGGCCGGGGGCCCCTCCCGCACGAGCGAGTTCGAGCGTGGGGGAGAGGACGCGCCGACCGAGCGCCGCCGTCGCCGCGCCACCGCCGAGGCGGGCGCCCCCGAGACGGTCGCCGCCGAGGCCAAGAGCGAGCCGAAGGCCGAGACGCCCGCGCAGTCGCAGGCCCAGCAGGGCGACGCCAAGGGTGACGCCGGTGAGGGCGAGGGCCGTCGTCGCGACCGCCGTGAGCGCGGCCGCGACCGTGACCGCGGTGACCGCGGTGACCGCGGTGACCGTCGCAAGGGCGACGACCAGCAGGGCGGCGGCCGTCAGGACCGCCAGCAGGGCCAGCAGCAGGGCGGCGGCCGCCAGGACCGTCAGCGCGACAACGGCCCGCAGGACGACGACGACTTCGACGGCGGCCGTCGTGGCCGTCGCGGGCGTTACCGCGACCGCCGTGGCCGTCGCGGCCGTGACGACATGGCCTCGGAGCCGCAGATCAACGAGGACGACGTCCTGATCCCCGTCGCGGGCATCCTGGACATCCTCGACAACTACGCCTTCATCCGTACGTCGGGCTACCTGCCGGGCCCCAACGACGTGTACGTCTCCCTCGCCCAGGTCCGCAAGAACGGCCTGCGCAAGGGCGACCACATCACCGGTGCGGTCCGTCAGCCCAAGGAAGGCGAGCGGCGCGAGAAGTTCAACGCGCTGGTCCGCCTCGACTCCGTCAACGGCATGGCGCCCGAACACGGCCGCGGCCGCCCGGAGTTCAACAAGCTCACCCCGCTGTACCCGCAGGACCGGCTCCGTCTGGAGACCGACCCGGGCGTGCTGACCACCCGCATCATCGACCTCGTGTCGCCGATCGGTAAGGGCCAGCGCGGTCTGATCGTGGCCCCGCCGAAGACCGGTAAGACCATGATCATGCAGGCGATCGCCAACGCGATCACGCACAACAACCCCGAGTGCCACCTGATGGTCGTCCTCGTCGACGAGCGTCCGGAAGAGGTCACCGACATGCAGCGGTCGGTCAAGGGCGAGGTCATCTCCTCGACCTTCGACCGCCCGGCCGAGGACCACACCACGGTCGCCGAGCTCGCCATCGAGCGTGCCAAGCGTCTGGTGGAGCTGGGCCATGACGTGGTCGTGCTGCTCGACTCGATCACGCGTCTGGGCCGTGCGTACAACCTGGCCGCCCCGGCCTCCGGCCGCATCCTGTCCGGTGGTGTCGACTCGACCGCGCTGTACCCGCCGAAGCGCTTCTTCGGTGCGGCCCGCAACATCGAGGACGGCGGCTCGCTGACCATCCTCGCCACCGCCCTGGTGGACACCGGGTCCCGCATGGACGAGGTGATCTTCGAGGAGTTCAAGGGCACGGGCAACGCCGAGCTCAAGCTCGACCGGAAGCTCGCCGACAAGCGCATCTTCCCGGCGGTGGACGTGGACGCGTCCGGTACCCGTAAGGAAGAGATCCTGCTTGCCAACGACGAGCTCGCCATCGTCTGGAAGCTGCGGCGGGTGCTGCACGCCCTCGACCAGCAGCAGGCCGTCGAGCTGCTCCTCGACAAGATGAAGCAGACCAAGTCGAACGCCGAGTTCCTGATGCAGATCCAGAAGACGACGCCGACGCCCGGCAACGGAGACTGAGCCGAAGCGATCCGACAAAGGCCGCCCCCCGTCAGAAGTGACGGGGGGCGGCCTTTTGGCGCTGATAGGGACGGGCGTATCCGTGCGCCCCTTCCTACTCACGCATCCCTGGGGGGACCTTCTTGACCACCACCATGTCCGGCAGCGGTCGTCACAGACGCCGGATACGTTTCGGGCTGCCCGTCGCCGCCGCCGGTGTCGCCGCGGCCGTCGCCGCCGCGCTGCTGACCTCGTCCGCGGGGGCCGCGACCGTGCTGCCCGAGCCCACCGTGAAGCCCGCCACCAGCTCCGCCTCGCTCGCCGAGCTGGAGCGGCGCGTCGCGGGTGCCGTCGCCGGTGACGACACCGCGGGGGAGACGACCGAGAAGTCGTCGTACGGCGCGAGCACCAGCGGCAGCTCCTCCGATGACTCCACCGCGAGCCCCATGGTCATCGGCGGTACCGAGACCACCATCACCTCTGCGCCCTGGATGGCGCAGCTCTGGTACTACGACGACCAGGGCACCACCGACGAGGCCGACGACCTCGGGTTCTTCTGCGGAGGCGCCGTCGTCGCGCCGACGAAGATCCTCACCGCCGCGCACTGCGTCAAGGGCTACGACTGGTACAACTACGGCGCCGTCGTCACCGGCACCGCCCAGCTGCCGACCACCGACGAGGCCGGCAACAGCGACCTGCACGGCGGCACCGTCACGCTGCCGCACCGGCAGTGGTACCACCCGTCGTACAGCTCGACGACGATCGACAACGACATCGCCGTCATCACCCTGGCCAACCCGGTCAAGGCGACGCCGATCCGTATGACGACGTCCGGTGACACCGCCTCGTACGCCGCCGGGACGAGCGCCAAGGTCTACGGCTGGGGCCGTACCAGCTCCACCAGCCAGGACATCTCCGAGACGCTGAAGACGGCCACGCTGCCGATCCAGTCCGACAGCACCTGCACGGGCTACTACGGCAGCGAGTTCATCAAGGGCCACATGGTCTGCGCGGGCACGCCGGCGAGCGGCAGCGACAGCGGTACGACCTCCGCCTGCAACGGTGACTCCGGCGGGCCGCTCGTCGTGAACGGCCGGATCGTCGGTGTCGTCTCCTGGGGTGTGCAGGACTGCGTGGCCGAGGGCGCGTACAGCGTCTTCGCCAAGGTCAGCAGCTATGTCGGTGCGGCCTACCCGCGGGTGGACGACACCAACATCAGCGGTGACCACCGCGCCGACATGTGGCTGCGCAACGCCTCCACCAAGACCGGTTACTCCAAGGACTCCAACGGCACCTCCTTCGCCGCGCGCGAGTCCTGGGGCAACTGGGACGGCGTCAACGTCGTCCTGCAGACCGACCTCGACCGGGACGGCTACCAGGACCTGCTGTACCGGCGCAGCGCCGACGGCGACGTGTTCTGGTCGCACTACGTGCCGGCCAGCGGCACCTGGGCCACCAAGCAGATCGCCGACAACTGGAAGACCCGCACCCGCATCGTCGTCCCGGGCGACGTCACCGGTGACTACAAGCCCGACCTGCTCTCGGTCGACTCCGGCGGCTACCTCTGGATCTACCCCGGCAACGGCAACGGCACGTTCGGGACCCGGGTGAAGGTCGGCTCCGGCTGGAACCAGTACAACTCCCTGCGCGGCCACGGCGACTTCACCGGCGACGGCAAGACCGACCTGATCGCGCGCAGCTCGTCCGGCGGCTACATCTACCTGTTCAAGGGCACCGGCAAGGCCGGCACGGGCGCCTTCGCCACCCGGATCAAGGTGCGCACCTGGGCGACCTACAACGGCTTCGACGCCGTCGGTGATGTCACCGGCGACGGCAAGGCCGACTTCCTGGCCCGCAACTCCGCCGGGACGCTCTACCTGTACCCGGGCACCGGCAAGGCCACCAGCGAGATCTTTGCCACACCGAAGTCCGTCGGTACCGATTACAAGCAGTACGACATCTTCGGCTGAAATCGCAGGTGAGACGGGTGCACCCGGTATCACCGACTACGGACCGTGCCCACCGCTCCCCGGCGGTAGGCACGGTCCGTTGTGCAACCCTTCTCCGAGTTTCGCCGTCTGACCGGACGGGGTCACGATGGTGTGGTACGTGCCAAATGACCACGCCTGACCCTTGATGCAGGGGGTAACCGACCGGACGAGAACCGAGGAGCAGAGTGTCCGCCGAGAGCACGCCGGAGCCCGGCATACCGGGTGATGCCGGCACCACGAGCCCGCGCCACCGCGCCAAGGGCCGCCGTCGCAAGCCGCGCGACAAGCGCAAGGGACTGCTGATCATGGCCTGGACGGCCGCCGGCATCGTGGTCCTGGGCGGCACCGGCGCCGGGTACCTGTACTTCAAGCTCAACGGCAACATCAAGAGCGTCGACATCGACCAGGCCCTCGGCACCGACCGGCCGGAGAAGGTCGACAACGGCTCGGAGAACATCCTCGTCCTCGGCTCCGACACCCGCTCCGGCAGCAACAAGAAGCTCGGCGGCGGCGCCGACGACGGCAGTGCCCGCTCGGACACGGCGATGATCGTCCACGTCTACGAGGGCCACAAGAAGGCCAGCGTGGTCTCCATCCCGCGCGACACCCTCGTCGACCGTCCCAAGTGCACCGACACCAACGGCGACACACACGACGCCGCGTCCGACGTGATGTTCAACGAGTCCTACTCCACGGGCGGCGCCGCCTGCACGGTGAAGACCGTCGAGTCCCTCACCGGCATCCGCATGGACCACTACCTGGAGGTCGACTTCTCCGGCTTCCAGAAGCTCATCGACGAGCTCGGCGGCGTCAAGGTCACCACGACCAAGAACATCGACGACCCCGACAGCCATCTCAACCTCAAGGCCGGCACCCACGAGCTGACCGGCAAGCAGGCCCTCGGCCTCGTCCGCACCCGGCACGGCGTCGGCGACGGCTCCGACCTCGGCCGCATCCAGCTCCAGCAGGCCTTCATCAAGGCCCTGATCAACCAGGTCAAGGACATCAACCTCTTCGGCAACCCCAAGAGGCTCTACGACCTGGCCAACACCGCCACCAAGACGGTCACGACCGACTCCGACCTCGGCACGGTCAACTCCCTGATGTCCTTCGCCAACGGCCTCAAGGGCATCAATTCCAAGAACATGAACATGGTCACGATGCCGGTCCAGTACGACCCGGCGGACCCGAACCGGGTGATCGTGGCGGAGGCGAAGTCGAAGATGGTGTGGGAGGCCTTGAAGAACGACAGGGCGATCCCGAAGGCGGCCACCGAGGGCACCGCGAAGGGCGATGCCAACGGAGTCGTCAGCGCCGGCTAGGGGCGCGGGGCTGTATCGATTTGCGGCTCCGCCGCGTGGGCGCGACCAGCCACAACGAACCCGCACCCGCCACGGCGGCAACCCGGCACCCCCTTGGGCGAACCCACCCCCCACCCGCGGGGAATACCCCACAGCCACCCCCGGTTTTGGCTGATGGACACCAGTCCTGGCAGACTGGTACGTCGGCTCCGGTTCACGCTCCCGCATCCCGCGGCTGCGACCCGGCGCCCTCCCGAAACTAGGAGACACCTTGAAGCGCGACATCCACCCCGAGTACGTCGAGACGCAGGTCAGCTGCACCTGTGGCGCGTCGTTCACCACCCGTAGCACGATCGCCAGCGGCACCATCCGCGCCGAGGTCTGCTCCGAGTGCCACCCGTTCTACACGGGCAAGCAGAAGATCCTCGACACCGGTGGCCGTGTGGCCCGCTTCGAGGCCCGCTTCGGCAAGGCTGCTGCCGGCTCCAAGAAGTAGCGAGCTCCAATTCGCCGGTCCACGGCCGCGCCCTACTCAGGCGCGCCGGGACCGGCGTTTTTGGTCGCCCGCCCTTCACACACGTACGGACACAGGAGCCCCAAGATGTTCGAGGCCGTCGAGGACCTGGTCGTTGAGCACGCCGACCTGGAGACGAAGCTCGCGGACCCGTCGGTCCACGCCGACCAGGCGAACGCGCGCAAGCTGAACAAGCGCTACGCCGAGCTCACCCCGATCGTCGCCACGTACCGCTCCTGGAAGCAGTCCGGCGACGACATCGAGACGGCGCGTGAACTCGCCGCCGACGACCCGGAGTTCGCCGCCGAGGTCAAGGAGCTGGAGAAGCAGCGCGAGGAGCAGACGGAGAAGCTCCGCCTGCTGCTCGTCCCGCGCGACCCCAGCGACGACAAGGACGTCATCCTCGAGATCAAGGCCGGCGCGGGTGGCGACGAGTCGGCGCTGTTCGCCGGCGACCTGCTGCGCATGTACCTGCGCTACGCCGAGCGCGTCGGCTGGAAGACCGAGATCATCGACTCCACCGAGTCCGAGCTCGGCGGCTACAAGGACGTCCAGGTCGCGGTGAAGACCAAGGGCGGCCAGGGTGCCACCGAGCCCGGGCAGGGTGTGTGGGCGCGGCTGAAGTACGAGGGCGGTGTGCACCGCGTGCAGCGGGTGCCGGCGACCGAGTCCCAGGGCCGTATCCACACCTCCGCGGCCGGTGTGCTGGTCACGCCCGAGGCCGAGGAGATCGACGTCGAGATCAACCCGAACGACCTCCGGATCGATGTGTACCGGTCGTCCGGCCCGGGTGGTCAGTCCGTCAACACGACCGACTCCGCGGTGCGCATCACGCACATTCCGACCGGAGTCGTCGCCTCCTGCCAGAACGAGAAGAGCCAGCTGCAGAACAAGGAGCAGGCGATGCGTATCCTGCGCTCCAGGCTCCTCGCCGCGGCACAGGAGGAGGCGGAGAAGGAAGCAGCCGACGCCCGCCGCAGCCAGGTCCGCACGGTCGACCGCTCCGAGAAGATCCGTACCTACAACTTCCCGGAGAATCGCATCTCGGACCACCGCGTCGGCTTCAAGGCCTACAACCTGGACCAGGTCCTGGACGGCGACCTCGACTCGGTGATCCAGGCCTGCGTCGACGCGGACTCGGCGGCGAAGCTGGCGGCTGCGTAACGACGTAAAGGACGTACGCACGGACGAGTACGACACGGAGGACTTGCGTGCAGCAATCTCTTGGGGGGCGACCCCAAAGCCCCCGCAGCGTGCTGCTCGCGGAGGTGGCACAGGCCACCCAGCGGCTGGCCGACGCCGGCGTGCCCTCGCCGCGCAACGACGCGGAGGAGCTCGCCGCGTTCGTGCACGGCGTGAAGCGGGGCGAGCTGCACTCCGTGAAGGACGCGGACTTCGACGCCCGCTACTGGGAGGTCATCGCCCGTCGCGAGCAGCGTGAGCCGCTTCAGCACATCACCGGGCGGGCCTACTTCCGCTATCTCGAACTCCAAGTCGGGCCCGGGGTGTTCGTGCCCCGCCCCGAGACCGAGTCGGTGGTCGGGTGGGCCATAGACGCGGTGCGCGCGATGGACGTCGTCGAGCCCTGCATCGTCGACCTGTGCTCCGGCTCCGGCGCCATCGCGCTCGCCCTCGCCCAGGAGGTCCCGCGCTCCCGCGTGCACGCCGTGGAGCTGTCGGAGGACGCCCTGGTGTGGACGCGGAAGAACGTGGAGGGGTCCAGGGTCGACCTGCGGCAGGGCAACGCCCTGGACGCCTTCCCGGACCTGGACGGCCAGGTCGACCTGGTCATCTCCAACCCGCCCTACATCCCGCTCACCGAATGGGAGTACGTCGCTCCCGAGGCGCGGGACTACGATCCCGAACTCGCCCTGTTCTCGGGCGAGGACGGCCTCGACCTCATCCGCGGTCTGGAACGGACCGCACACCGGCTCCTGCGTCCGGGCGGTGTCGTCGTCATCGAGCACGCCGACACCCAGGGCGGCCAGGTGCCGTGGATCTTCACCGAGGAGCGGGGCTGGGCCGACGCGGCCGACCATCCCGACCTCAACAACCGCCCGAGGTTCGCGACCGCCCGCAAGGCGCTGCCGTGACCACCCCCAGCACTTCAGTCCCGCAGTACGTGTACTTCGTGTACGAGGAGGCCCGCTAGATATGGCACGGCGATACGACACAAACGACGCGACCGACCGTACGACCGGTCTGCGTGAAGCCGCGTCCGCCGTCCGCCGTGGCGAGCTCGTGGTCCTCCCGACCGACACGGTGTACGGCATCGGCGCCGACGCGTTCGCCAAGGAGGCCGTCGGCGATCTGCTGGAGGCCAAGGGGCGCGGCCGCAACATGCCCACCCCTGTGCTGATCGGGTCCCCGAACACGCTCCACGGTCTCGTCACCGACTTCTCCGAGCTGGCCTGGGAGCTGGTCGACGCGTTCTGGCCGGGCGCGCTGACGCTGGTCGCCAAGCACCAGCCGTCGCTGCAGTGGGACCTGGGTGACACCCGGGGCACGGTTGCCGTGCGCATGCCACTGCACCCGATCGCCATCGAGCTGCTCACCGAGGTCGGCCCGATGGCGGTGTCGTCGGCGAACCTGACGGGCCACCCCGCCCCCGAGGACTGTGACGCCGCGCAGGAGATGCTCGGCGACTCGGTCTCCGTCTACCTGGACGGCGGCCCGACCCCCGGCAACGTCCCGTCGTCGATCGTCGACGTCACGCGCGAGGTGCCCCTCCTCCTGCGTGCGGGGGCGATCTCCGCGGACGAGCTGCGCAAGGTCGTACCCGACCTCGAGGTGGCCAATTGACAGCCCCTGAAGCGGGGCGTGGCATAGGCAACGGGGAAGGCGCGGCGGAGATCACCACGACATTCGTCGGACTCCCGCGCGACAGCTTCCGCATCCTCCACGTCAGCACCGGCAACGTGTGCCGCTCGCCGATCACCGAGCGGCTGACCCGTCATTTCGTGGCGCAGCGCCTAGGTGTGCTCGGCGGCGGGCTGATCGTGGAGAGCGCGGGCACCTGGGGCCACGAGGGCGCGCCCATGGAATCGAACGCGGAGACGGTCCTCGCCGACTTCGGCGCGGACGCCTCCGGCTTCGTCGGCCGCGAGCTCCTCGACGAGCACGTCATCCGCGCCGACCTGGTCCTGACCGCCACCCGCGACCACCGCGCCCAGGTCATCTCCATGGGCCACTCGGCGGGCCTGCGCACCTTCACCCTCAAGGAGTTCACCCGCCTGGTGAAGGCCATAGACCCGGCGACACTGCCTCCCCTGGAGGATGGCGTGGTGATCCGCGCCCGGGCCCTGGTCCGTGCGGCGGCCGCTCTACGCGGGTGGCTCCTCGCGCCGACGGCGGAGGCGGACGAGGTGTACGACCCGTACGGAGCACCGCTGCCGTTCTTCCGGTCGGTCGGGGACGAGATACACGAGGCGCTGGATCCGGTGGTGACGGCGTTGACGGGGGTCGCCGCGCGGGCGTGACGTGAGTCGGCGGGCGGAGTCCGAGACGCACGAGGCGCCGCATCCCGCGGTCACGGCGCTCACGCATGTGGCCGCGAGGACGTGACAACACCGGGCGCACCTGGGCTCCCCGGCCTACATTGGACGTACGTCACCGTCGACGCCCCGGAGCCCACCATGACGGTCACCCATGCCATCGAGGCCGACGTCCTGCGCCGCCAGGACCCGCAGGTCGCCGACATCCTGCTCGGGGAGCTCGACCGGCAGTCGACGACGCTCCAGCTCATCGCCGCCGAGAACTTCACGTCGCCGGCCGTGCTGGCGGCTCTCGGGTCGCCGCTCGCCAACAAGTACGCGGAGGGGTATCCGGGCGCCCGGTACCACGGCGGGTGCGAGATGGTCGACGTCGCCGAGCGGCTCGCCGTGGAGCGGGCCAAGGCGCTGTTCGGGGCCGAGCACGCCAACGTGCAGTCGCACTCGGGTTCGTCGGCCGTCCTCGCCGCGTACGCCGCCCTGCTGCGGCCCGGCGACACCGTCCTCGCCCTCGGGCTGCCGTACGGCGGCCACCTCACGCACGGCTCGCCCGCGAACTTCTCCGGCCGCTGGTTCGACTTCGTCCCCTACGGCGTCGACGCGGAGACCGGCCTCATCGACCACGACCAGGTACGCACCCTGGCCCTGAGCCACCGGCCCAAGGCGATCGTGTGCGGGTCCATCGCCTACCCCCGGCACATCGACTACGCCTTCTTCCGCGAGGTCGCCGACGAGGTGGGGGCGTATCTCATCGCCGACGCCGCCCACCCGATCGGGCTCGTCGCCGGGGGAGCGGCGCCGAATCCGGTGCCGTACGCCGATGTCGTGTGCGCGACCACCCACAAGGTGCTCCGCGGCCCGCGCGGCGGCATGATCCTGTGCGGCTCGGACCTCGCCGAGCGCGTCGATCGCGCTGTCTTCCCGTTCACCCAGGGCGGCGCCCAGATGCACGCCGTCGCCGCGAAGGCCGTGGCGTTCGGCGAGGCGGCGACACCGGCCTTCACCGCCTACGCCCATCAGGTGGTCGCCAACGCGAGGCGCCTGGCGGCCGCGCTGGCCGCGGAGGGGCTCGTCGTCACGACGGGTGGCACCGACACCCACCTCATCACCGCCGACCCCGCCCCGCTCGGCGTCGACGGCCGCAGCGCCCGCGGGCGGCTCGCGGCGGCCGGGATCGTGCTGGACTGCTGCGCGCTGCCGCACGGCGACGCCCGCGGCCTGCGCCTCGGCACGGCGGCGCTGACCACGCAGGGCATGGGGGAGAGCGAGATGGGGCGCATCGCGGCGCTGCTCGTGGCGGCACTCCGCCAGGAACCCGGAATTCGTGAAGAGGTCCGCGAACTCACACGCACATTCCCGCCGTATTCCTGAAACCAGAAATCCCGGTCGGCCCGAGGCGGTACCTCAGGCCGACCGGGACTCTTGTGTCACATCAGTTGGCGAGTCCGGCGACAGGGCCCAGCTGCTGCTGGTGGGCGCGGTCCGCATGCTGGGGGACGAGTCGGTCGGCTCTGGCCGTGGTGGTCGCATGGTGGGTCGCCGTACCCGTGAACAGCGTGGCTGTGCCGAGTCCCATTGCGATGGTGATCGTTCTCGGGCCGGCTGCCCTGTTGCTCCTGAGTACGCCTGTGTTCGGGCCCCGTAAGGCCCCTCCAGGGCTGTGCAGGCCTGAACCGCGAACCGGGGACGACCGCGCTACGGTCTAAGCTACTGGCTTGGTCGAGACCGAAACGCCAGGGAGCAGCCCGTGCGCGAATACCTGCTGACGCTCTGCATCACGGCCGCGGTGACGTATCTGCTGACAGGGCCGGTACGGAAATTCGCGATCGTGGCCGGAGCGATGCCGGAGATCCGGGCACGCGACGTGCACCGGGAGCCCACTCCGCGGCTCGGCGGGATCGCGATGTTCTTCGGCCTGTGCGCGGGCCTGCTGGTCGCCGACCATCTGACCAACCTCAGTACGGTCTTCGAGAAGTCCAACGAGCCGCGGGCGCTGCTCTCCGGAGCGGCGCTCATCTGGCTGATCGGCGTCCTGGACGACAAGTTCGAGATCGACGCCCTGATCAAGCTGGGCGGCCAGATGATCGCCGCCGGCGTCATGGTCATGCAGGGTCTGACGATCCTGTGGCTGCCGATCCCGGGCGTGGGCACGGTCGCGATCACTCCGTGGCAGGGCACCCTGCTGACGGTGGCGCTCGTCGTCATCACCATCAACGCGGTCAACTTCGTCGACGGACTCGACGGCCTGGCCGCGGGCATGGTGTGCATCGCGTCCCTGGCCTTCTTCATGTACGCGTACCGCGTCTGGTACGGCTACGGCATCGAGGAAGCCGCCCCCGCGACGCTCTTCGCGACGATCCTGATCGGCATGTGCGTGGGCTTCCTGCCCCACAACATGCACCCCGCGCGGATCTTCATGGGGGACTCAGGATCGATGCTCATCGGCCTGGTGCTGGCCGCCTCGGCCATCTCCATCACCGGCCAGATCGACCCGGACAGGCTGAACCTGTTCTCCGGTTCGGAGCGCAACACCGTGCACCAGATGGTGCCCGCCTATATTCCGCTGCTGATGCCCCTGACGATCATCGCCGTGCCGGCCGCCGACCTGGTCCTGGCGATCGTGCGCCGCACCTGGCGCGGCCAGTCGCCGTTCGCCGCCGACCGGGGGCACCTGCACCACCGCCTGCTGGAGATCGGTCACTCCCACAGCCGCGCGGTGCTGATCATGTACTTCTGGTCGGCGCTGATCGCCTTCGGCGCGCTCGCCTACTCCGTGAACTCGGCGTCCATGTGGATCGTGCTGGGCGTGGTGTTCCTGAGCGCCATCGGGCTCGTGCTGCTTCTGCTGCCCCGCTTCACGCCACGCACCCCGCGCTGGGCCGAGGCCTTCGTGCCGCCGCGCTACCGCCGCCGCAGGGCCGTCGCGGAACCGTCCGCCACGATCCCGCAGAGCGCTTCCGCCGAGACAGCGGCGGACGCGACCGGGACCCGCTCCGTGGAGGAGCCGCGCACGCCGGTCGCCGCCGGGGCTGCGCGCGTCAACGGGGCGACCGCCATCGGCGCCCGTTCGCGCCTCCTGGACCGGCGTAAAGCCGGAACCTCACGCTGACGGTAAGAGCGCCCGCAAGGTAAGAATCTGACTAGAGCATTGCCAAGTCATGGGGGAACGAAGCCCCTAATACCAGACAAGTCGGCCGGGTTTCTGCACAGACGCGCGCTGTCACTCTCATGTGTGACACCCAGCACACCCCCAGGTAAAGACCTCATCAAATAGTTTGTGATACGGTTCACGAGAACCCCCGGATAGAGCCGAAGGACCGTAGTGCGACGGTCCATTGGCGTGAGGTTCTCTCTCAGCCCGGGACTACGCTCGTCCATGACGACACCCTGCCCCCACCGTGAAAGCGGAGTTGCCGCCATGCCGTCC
This sequence comes from Streptomyces shaanxiensis, assembly GCF_039537145.1. NCBI lineage: Bacteria > Bacillati > Actinomycetota > Actinomycetes > Kitasatosporales > Streptomycetaceae > Streptomyces > Streptomyces shaanxiensis. Next base: position 22,471 of record NZ_BAAAZY010000034.1, on the reverse strand, counting down.
AATGACGTCCGGATCCTGCTCCAGGCCGCTGTGCCCACAGCCGCCGTCGGCGCTGTAGCCGCCGTCGTCAGTGGCGTGGTCGCCGGTGGCAAGGGAGCGATCGGGGCGGTCGTCGCGACGCTGGTCGTGATCCTGTTCATGGGGCTCGGTCTCTACGTTCTCCAGCGCACTGCCAAATCGCTTCCGCACCTCTTCCAGGCGATGGGCCTGATGCTGTACGCGGCACAGATCCTGCTGCTGTTCATCTTCATGGCCGCGTTCAAGAACACAACGCTGTTCAACCCTCGTGCCTTCGCGTTCACGCTGCTCGCGGGCACGCTCGTGTGGATCGCCATGCAGACGCGTGCCCACATGAAGGCCAAGATCCTCTACGTAGAACCCGATTCGGGCGCCTCCTCGAAGGGTGACAAGCCCGAAAAGACGGGGCACTCGTCGTGAGAGGTAGGGGCGGGATAAAGGCGCTCAAGAGACCCTGCTATCGTCCGGTGCCAACTGCGGCATCGCGGGCGCGGGCATCTGAGCTGACGCCTGCTCAATCGCGAGGCGAGATGCCCCACAGCCGCCCCCATATCCGTAACACCAGTCCCGTGCCGAACCGCGGCTGCGCGCCGCGCCGACACAACGAGGTTGCCGTACCTATGCGCCACGCTGAAGGAGCCCGCGGTGAGTGCTGACCCGACGCAGGTGCTCGCCTTCGACACCAACTGCCACCTGTTCGACGGTTGTGGCTTCGCCGAGGTGTCGCCGGGCCTGCACTCGTTCCTGTTCCAGCCCCTGTTGGGTGACGGGGACAGCAACCTGTACTTCAACAAGACGATGCTGCTGGCGCTGCTCGGCTCGGTCATCATCATCGGGTTCTTCTGGGCGGCCTTCCGCAGGCCGCAGGTCGTCCCCGGCAAGCTCCAGATGGTCGCCGAGGCCGGCTACGACTTCATCCGACGCGGTGTCGTCTACGAGACGATCGGCAAGAGGGAGGGCGAGAAGTACGTACCGCTCGTCGTCTCGCTGTTCTTCTTCGTCTGGATGCTGAACCTGTGGTCGATCATCCCGATCGCCCAGTTCCCGGTCACCGCGATCATCTCGTACCCGCTGGTCCTGGCGCTGATCGTCTACATCCTCTGGGTGTCCCTGACCTTCAAGAGGCACGGCTTCGTCGGCTTCTGGAAGAACGTCACCGGCTACGACAAGTCGCTGGGCGCGGTGCTGCCGCTGGCCATGCTGATCGAGCTCTTCTCGAACCTGCTGATCCGGCCGTTCACGCACGCCGTGCGACTCTTCGCGAACATGTTCGCCGGTCACACCCTGCTGCTGCTGTTCACGATCGCCAGCTGGTACATGCTGAACAGCTGGGGCATCGCCTACGCGGGTGTCTCGTTCGTGATGGTCATCGTGATGACGGCCTTCGAGCTGTTCATCCAGGCCCTGCAGGCGTACGTGTTCGTTCTGCTGACGTGCACCTACATCCAGGGCGCTCTCGCCGAGCACCACTGAGCCACCGCCCCTCTCACCGCCACAATTCGTCCGGTGGCCAACCCCCACCGGTCCGTAAAGAAAAGGAAGAACTGGCATGTCCCAGACCCTTGCTGCTGTCGAAGGCTCCCTCGGCTCCATCGGTTACGGCCTCGCCGCGATCGGCCCCGGCGTCGGCGTCGGCATCATCTTCGGTAACGGCACCCAGGCCCTGGCCCGTCAGCCCGAGGCCGCCGGCCTGATCCGTGCCAACCAGATCCTCGGCTTCGCCTTCTGTGAGGCGCTCGCCCTGATCGGTCTGGTCATGCCGTTCGTCTACGGCTACTGATCAACCCACCAGTCCAGCCGACTAGACGAAAGGCACTCACATGAGCCAGCTGCTCATCGCGGCGAGCGAGGGGGAGAACCCCCTCATTCCGCCGGTCCCTGAGCTTGTCATCGGCCTGCTCGCCTTCGTCATCGTCTTCGGCTTCCTCGCCAAGAAGCTCCTCCCGAACATCAACAAGGTTCTGGAAGAGCGCCGCGAGGCCATCGAGGGCGGTATCGAGAAGGCCGAGGCCGCCCAGACCGAGGCCCAGAGCGTTCTGGAGCAGTACAAGGCCCAGCTCGCCGAGGCCCGGCACGAGGCCGCGCGTCTGCGCCAGGAGGCGCAGGAGCAGGGCGCCACGCTCATCGCCGAGATGCGCGCGGAAGGCCAGCGGCAGCGCGAGGAGATCGTCGCCGCCGGTCACGCGCAGATCGAGGCCGACCGCAAGGCCGCCGCGTCCGCGCTGCGCCAGGACGTCGGCAAGCTTGCCACCGACCTGGCGGGCAAGCTCGTCGGAGAGTCCCTCGAGGACCACGCCCGGCAGAGCCGTGTCATCGACCGCTTCCTCGACGAGCTCGAGGAGAAGGCCGAGGCCGGACGATGAACGGAGCGAGCCGCGAGGCCCTGGCAGCCGCACGCGAGCGACTCGACGCGCTGACGGACAACACGTCCGTGGACGCCGGACGGCTCGCCGACGAGCTGGCCGCCGTCACCGCGCTGCTCGACCGCGAGGTGTCGCTGCGTCGGGTCCTGACCGACCCGGCGCAGGCCGGTGAGGCCAAGGCCGAGCTGGCCCAGCGCCTGCTCGGCGGCCAGGTCGGCGGCGAGACCGCTGACCTGCTGGCCGGCATGGTGCGCTCCCGCTGGTCGCAGTCCCGCGACCTGGTGGACGCGCTGGAGGAGCTGGCGAACACCGCCGACCTCACCGCCGCGCAGAAGGCGGGCTCGCTCGACGACGTCGAGGACGAGCTGTTCCGGTTCGGCCGGATCGTCGCCTCGAGCACCGGGCTGCGCGCCGCGCTGACCGACCGTGCCGCCACCACCTCGGCCAAGAGCGAGCTGCTGCGCAGCCTGCTCGGCGGTCGGGCCAAGGCGACCACCGAGCGTCTGGTGACGCGTCTTGTGACCGTGCCGCGTGGACGTAGCCTGGAGTCGGGACTGGAGTCCCTGTCCAAGCTCGCCGCCGAGCGCCGGGAGCGCCTGGTGGCCGTCGTGACCTCGGCGGTGCCGCTGAGCGACAGGCAGAAGCAGCGCCTGGGCGCCGCTCTCGGGAAGCTCTACGGCCACACGATGCACCTCAACATCGACGTGGACCCCGAGGTCGTCGGCGGTATCCGGGTGCAGGTCGGCGACGAGGTCATCAACGGCTCCCTCGCGGACCGCATCGAGGACGCCGGCCGCCGACTGGCGAGCTAGCAGTAACTCAATACGCAGTACGTACTTACGACGGCCCAGTTGGGCCGTGCAGAGGATTCACCTCTTTCAGGGGGGAGTCCCCATCCCCCCAAAGTGAAACTTCGGGCCCAACAAGGAGAGCAGGGAACCCAGATGGCGGAGCTCACGATCCGGCCGGAGGAGATCCGGGACGCACTGGAGACCTTTGTCCAGTCGTACAAGCCGGACGCGGCCTCGCGCGAGGAGGTCGGTACGGTCACCCTTGCCGGCGACGGCATCGCGAAGGTCGAGGGTCTTCCCTCGGCCATGGCCAACGAACTGCTGAAGTTCGAGGACGGCACCCTCGGCCTCGCCCTCAACCTCGAGGAGCGCGAGATCGGTGCCATCGTCCTCGGTGAGTTCAGCGGCATCGAGGAGGGGCAGCCGGTGCAGCGCACCGGTGAGGTTCTCTCCGTCGCGGTGGGCGAGGGCTACCTCGGCCGCGTCGTCGACCCGCTCGGCAACCCGATCGACGGCCTCGGCGAGATCGAGACGTCCGGCCGCCGCGCCCTCGAGCTGCAGGCCCCCACGGTCATGCAGCGCAAGTCGGTGCACGAGCCGATGGAGACCGGCTACAAGGCCGTCGACGCGATGACCCCGATCGGCCGTGGTCAGCGTCAGCTGATCATCGGTGACCGCCAGACCGGCAAGACCGCCCTGGCCGTCGACACGATCATCAACCAGCGCGACAACTGGCGCACCGGCGACCCGAACAAGCAGGTCCGCTGCATCTACGTCGCCATCGGCCAGAAGGGCTCGACGATCGCGTCGGTCCGCCGCGCGCTGGAGGAGAACGGCGCGCTGGAGTACACGACCATCGTCGCCGCCCCGGCGTCCGACCCGGCCGGCTTCAAGTACCTGGCGCCGTACACCGGTTCGGCCATCGGTCAGCAGTGGATGTACGAGGGCAAGCACGTCCTCATCATCTTCGACGACCTCTCGAAGCAGGCCGACGCCTACCGCGCCGTGTCCCTGCTGCTGCGCCGCCCGCCGGGCCGTGAGGCCTACCCGGGTGACGTCTTCTACCTGCACTCCCGTCTGCTGGAGCGCTGCGCCAAGCTCTCCGACGACATGGGTGCCGGCTCGATGACCGGTCTGCCGATCGTCGAGACCAAGGCCAACGACGTCTCGGCGTTCATTCCGACCAACGTCATCTCCATCACCGACGGCCAGTGCTTCCTGGAGTCGGACCTCTTCAACGCCGGTCAGCGCCCCGCGCTGAACGTCGGTATCTCCGTCTCCCGAGTCGGTGGTTCCGCGCAGCACAAGGCGATGAAGCAGGTCTCCGGTCGTCTGCGCGTGGACCTCGCCCAGTTCCGTGAGCTGGAGGCGTTCGCCGCCTTCGGTTCCGACCTGGACGCCGCGTCGAAGGCGCAGCTGGAGCGCGGTCAGCGCATGGTCGAGCTGCTGAAGCAGGCCCAGTACGAGCCGATGTCCACCGAGGACCAGGTCGTCTCCGTGTGGGCCGGCACCACCGGCAAGATGGACGACGTGCCGGTCGTCGACATCCGCCGCTTCGAGAAGGAGCTGCTCGAGTACCTGCACCGCAAGGAGCAGGGCCTCATGACCTCCATCAAGGAGGGCGGCAAGATGTCGGACGACACCCTCGGCGCCGTCGCCGACGCCATCGCGGAGTTCAAGAAGCAGTTCGAGACCGCGGACGGCAAGCTCCTCGGCGAAGAGGCTCCGGCCGCCCCGAAGGCGACCAGCGCCTCCAAGTGACGTAAGGAAGGGACCTGACTCATGGGAGCCCAGCTCCGGGTCTACAAGCGTCGCATCCGATCCGTCACCGCGACCAAGAAGATCACGAAGGCGATGGAGATGATCGCCGCCTCGCGCGTCGTCAAGGCGCAGCGCAAGGTGGCGGCCTCCACGCCCTACGCGACCGAGCTCACCCGCGCGGTCACGGCGGTCGGTACCGGCTCGAACACCAAGCACCCGCTGACCACGCAGGCCGAGACGGTCGCGCGGTCCGCGGTGCTGCTCCTGACCAGCGACCGCGGTCTCGCCGGTGCGTTCAACTCCAACGCCATCAAGGCGGCGGAGCAGCTCACCGAGCGCCTGGAGCGCGAGGGCAAGGAGGTCGACATCTACATCGTCGGCCGCCGTGGTGTGGCGCACTACAACTTCCGTGAGCGCAAGATCGCGGAGTCGTGGAGCGGTTTCACCGACGAGCCCACGTACGCGGACGCCAAGAAGGTCGCGGCTCCGCTGATCGAGGCCATCGAGACGGCGACGGCGGAGGGCGGCGTGGACGAGCTCCACATCGTCTACACCGAGTTCGTGTCGATGATGACCCAGCAGGCGCTCGATGCGCGTCTGCTGCCGCTCAGCCTCGAAGAGGTCGCGGAGGAGGCCCCGTCCAAGGGCGAGATCCTTCCGCTGTACGACTTCGAGCCCTCGGCGGAGGACGTCCTCGACGCCCTGCTGCCGCGCTATGTGGAGAGCCGTATCTACAACGCGCTGCTCCAGTCGGCCGCCTCCAAGCACGCCGCCACGCGGCGCGCGATGAAGTCGGCCACCGACAACGCCGGAGAGCTCATCGAGACGCTGTCCCGGCTTGCGAACGCGGCCCGCCAGGCCGAAATCACCCAGGAAATCAGCGAGATCGTCGGTGGCTCCGCAGCCCTGGCCGACGCGACCGCGGGGAGTGACCGCTAATGACCACCACTGTTGAGACCGCGACGGCCACGGGCCGCGTCGCCCGGGTCATCGGCCCGGTCGTCGACGTGGAGTTCCCCGTCGACGCGATGCCGGAGATCTACAACGCCCTCCACGTCGAGGTCGCCGACCCGGCGAACGCGGGCGAGAAGAAGCTGCTGACCCTGGAGGTCGCCCAGCACCTGGGTGACGGCCTGGTCCGCACCATCTCCATGCAGCCCACCGACGGCCTGGTCCGCCAGGCCCCGGTCACCGACACCGGCACGGGCATCACCGTCCCGGTCGGCGACTTCACCAAGGGCAAGGTGTTCAACACCCTCGGTGAGGTGCTGAACGTCGACGAGAAGTACGACGGCGAGCGCTGGTCCATCCACCGCAAGGCCCCGAACTTCGACGAGCTCGAGTCGAAGACCGAGATGTTCGAGACCGGCGTCAAGTGCATCGACCTGCTCACCCCGTACGTCAAGGGTGGAAAGATCGGTCTGTTCGGCGGTGCCGGCGTCGGCAAGACGGTGCTCATCCAGGAGATGATCTACCGCGTCGCCAACAACCACGACGGTGTGTCGGTGTTCGCCGGTGTCGGTGAGCGCACCCGTGAGGGCAACGACCTCATCGACGAGATGAGCGAGTCGGGCGTCATCGACAAGACCGCGCTGGTCTTCGGTCAGATGGACGAGCCCCCGGGCACCCGTCTGCGCGTGGCCCTGGCCGGCCTGACCATGGCGGAGTACTTCCGCGATGTGCAGAAGCAGGACGTGCTGTTCTTCATCGACAACATCTTCCGCTTCACGCAGGCCGGTTCCGAGGTGTCGACCCTGCTCGGCCGTATGCCCTCCGCGGTGGGTTACCAGCCGAACCTGGCCGACGAGATGGGTCTCCTCCAGGAGCGCATCACCTCGACCCGTGGTCACTCGATCACCTCGATGCAGGCGATCTACGTCCCCGCGGACGACCTGACCGACCCGGCCCCGGCGACCACGTTCGCCCACCTCGACGCGACGACGGTGCTGTCCCGTCCGATCTCCGAGAAGGGCATCTACCCGGCGATCGACCCGCTGGACTCCACGTCCCGCATCCTGGACCCGCGCTACATCGCGGCGGACCACTACAACACCGCCATGCGTGTCAAGGGGATCCTCCAGAAGTACAAGGACCTCCAGGACATCATCGCGATCCTCGGTATCGACGAGCTCAGCGAGGAGGACAAGCTGGTCGTCCAGCGTGCCCGCCGCGTCGAGCGCTTCCTGTCCCAGAACACGCACGTCGCCAAGCAGTTCACCGGTGTGGACGGCTCCGACGTGCCGCTGGACGAGTCGATCACCGCGTTCAACGCGATCTGCGACGGTGAGTTCGACCACTTCCCGGAGCAGGCGTTCTTCATGTGCGGTGGTCTCGAGGACCTCAAGAAGAACGCGAAGGAGCTGGGCGTCTCCTGACGCACGGTGCTCTTGAGCCATTGAGCTCTTGACGGAGGGGGCGGGGGTTCGTCCCGCCCCCTCTCTCACGCCTACTAGACTTGTAACCAACACCCGGCAGAACCGCCGGGTGGTGACCCGAGGAGCCACCTTGGCTGCTGAGCTGCACGTCGCGCTGGTCGCCGCCGACCGTGAGGTCTGGTCGGGCCAGGCCACCCTGGTCGTCGCGCGCACCACGTCCGGCGACATCGGCGTCATGCCCGGTCACCAGCCGCTGCTCGGTGTGCTGGAGTCGGGCCCGGTGACCATCCGTACGAGTGAGGGTGGGACTGTCATCGCCGCGGTGCACGGCGGTTTCATCTCGTTCGCGGACAACAAGCTGTCGCTGCTGGCCGAGATCGCCGAGCTTTCGGACGAGATCGATGTCCAGCGCGCGGAGCGGGCACTGGAGCGCGCGAAGTCGGACGACGACGCGTCCGCAGGCCGCCGCGCGGAGGTCCGCCTGCAGGCGGCGACGGCGCGCTGACCCACGGGGTCACCTCCCGGGCCGTCTAGGCTCTGGGGGAGCGCACGCGATGACGTCACTCAGCCGCGGCTGGGACCGGAGCAATCCGGTGCCGGTCGCGGCTGAGGCAGATATGGAAGTTTTTTCCGTTCCGTTACCTAGGAGACGAGGAGGTCGGTGTCGATGGTCCTCGCTCTGACTGTGTGCGGAATCGTTGTCGCCCTGGTGGTGCTGGGGCTGTTCGTCTTCGGCCTGCGCCGCAGACTCATCCAGCGCTCCGGCGGCACCTTCGACTGTTCCCTGCGCTGGGACGTACCCGAGAAACCCGACACCAGCGGCAAGGGCTGGAGCTACGGCGTCGCCCGCTACAACGGCGACCGCATCGAGTGGTACCGCGTCTTCTCCTACGCCTATCGCCCGCGCCGCATCCTGGAGCGCTCCGCGATCGAGGTGGCCGGCCGTCGCGTCCCCGACGGCGAGGAGGAGCTGGCGCTGCTGTCCGACGCCGTGATCCTCGTCTGTCTGCACCGGGGCACGCGCCTGGAACTCGCCATGAGCGAAGACGCGCTGACCGGTTTCCTCGCGTGGCTTGAGGCAGCCCCGCCCGGTCAGCGCGTCAATGTCGCCTAGGGGTCTTCAACCCCTGGAACGAGCCTTTGAATTTCCTTACGACAGCCCGCTGTTGATGGCGCTCACCAGCTCGCCGTTGCTGCTGTCGCCGCTGAACTCCCAGAAGAACGCGCCGCCGAGGCCCTGGTTCTTGGCCCAGCTCATCTTCCCGGCGATCGTCGACGGGGTGTCGTACGACCACCAGTTGCTGCCGCAGTGCGCGTACGCGGTGCCCGCGATCGTGCCGGTGGCCGGGCAGGAGTTCTTGAGGACCTTGTAGTCCTCGATGCCCGCCTCGTAGGTGCCGGTCGCCGGGCCGGTGGCGGTGCCGCCGGGGGCGGACTGGGTGACGCCGGTCCAGCCGCGGCCGTAGAAGCCGATGCCGAGCAGCAGCTTGCTCGCCGGGACGCCCTTGGCCTTGAGCTTGGCTATGGCGGCGGCGGAGTTGAAGCCCTCCTTGGGGATGCCGGTGTACGACGTGAGCGGCGAGTGCGGGGCGGTGGGGCCGGTCTTGTCCCAGGCGCCGAAGTAGTCGTACGTCATCACGTTGTACCAGTCGAGGTACTGGGCGGCGCCGCCGTAGTCGGCCGCGTCGATCTTGCCGCCGGCCGAGGCGTCGGCGGTGATGGCGGCGGTGACCAGGTAGTTCGAGCCGAATTCGGCACGCAGCGCCTGGGAGAGGTTCTTGAACGCCGCCGCGCCGGAGGTGTCGCAGGTCAGGCCGCAGGCGTTCGGGTACTCCCAGTCGATGTCGATGCCGTCGAAGACGTCGGCCCAGCGCGGGTCCTCGACCACGGCCTTGCAGGACTTGGCGAACGCGGCCGCGTTGGCCGCCGCCTGGCCGAAGCCGCCGGAGTAGGTCCAGCCGCCGAAGGAGTACAGCACCTTGATGTGCGGGTACTTGGCCTTCAGCTGGCGCAGCTGGTTGAAGTTGCCGCGCAGCGGCTGGTCCCAGGTGTCGGCGGCGCCGCTGACGGACTGGTCGGCGGTGTAGGCCTTGTCGTAGGCGGCGTAGGTGTCGTCGACGACGCACTTGCCGTCCTTGACGTTGCCGAACGCGTAGTTGATGTGTGTGATCTTCGACGCCGAGCCCGAGGTCACCAGGTTCTTGACGTGGTAGTTGCGGCCGTAGACGCCCCACTCGGTGAAGTAGCCGAGCTTGACCTTGTCACCGGTCGGGGGCGGCTCGGTGGTGCCGCCGGTGGTGCGGACCGCGCGGGCGCCGCTGACCGGGCCGGTCTGGTCGGCGGTGTCGCGGGCCTGGACGCTGTAGGAGTAGTCGGTGCCGGCGGTCAGGCCGGAGTCCGTGTACGACGTGGTCGTCACGGTCGCGACCTTGGCGCCGTCGCGCAGGACGTCGTAGTTCTTGACGCCGTTGTCGTCGGTGGCGGCCGACCAGCTCAGCTTCACCGAGGTGTTGGTGATGTCGGAGGCGGTGGGGGTGCCGGGGGCGGAGGGCGCGTTGTCGCCGGGGACGGTGCCGCCGTCGCAGCTGCCGCCGTTCAGCTTGCAGTTGGCGGGGGAGCCGGAGCCGGTGCCGTTGAAGCCGAAGGTGACGGAGGCGCCGGGGGCGAGGGAGCCGTTCCAGGACTTGTTCTTGGCGGTCCAGTGGGTGCCGGAGGAGGTGACGTCGGCGTCCCAGGCGGAGGTGACGGAGGTGCCGGAGGGGAAGTCCCACTCGACGGTCCAGGAACTCAGGGTCGTGGTGCCGGTGTTCTTCACCGTCCACTTGCCCTCGAAGCCGGTGCCCCAGTCCTGGGGCTTGGAGTAGGTGGCGGTGGCGGACGTGGCGGCCTCGGCCGGGCTCGCGAGGCCGACAAGACCGGCCAGCGGGAGCAACAGGGTCGCGAACCCTGCCACGGCTCTGTGTCTGAAGCGCATTCTGCGCCTCCTTGTGGGGAATCAGGGGGCATGACTGAGCCTCATGCCGCACTCATGGTGCGGTGAGAATAGAAAGGTCTGGACCACGGGTCAATAGGTCTGGACCAGTAGCCTTTTGCTCCCCGTTCCTCCCTGCTAGATCCCCAACTCCTGTGCCAGTACGGCCGCTTGGACCCGGCTGCGCAGCTCCAGCTTCCCCAGCAATCGGCTGACGTGCGTCTTCACCGTCGCCTCGGCCATGTCGAGCCGGGTCGCGATGTCGGCGTTGGACAGGCCCTCCCCGAGGCAGGCCAGCACCTCGCGTTCGCGGCGGGTGAGGCAGTCCAGGACGGACGGGTCGGCCGTCGGCTGCCGGGCGGGCTTCGCGCCGAACTCGGCGATCAGGCGCCGGGTGACGGCCGGGGCGATCAGCCCCTCCCCGCGCGCCACCGTCCGCACCGCCTCGAGCAGGTCCTTCGCCTCGGTGTTCTTCAGCAGGAACCCCGCGGCCCCGGCCCGCAGCGCCCCGAACACGTACTCGTCGAGGTCGAAGGTGGTGAGCACGAGGACGTCCGCCAGCCGCTCGGCGACCACCTGGCGCGTCGCCGACACACCGTCGAGCCGTGGCATCTGAACGTCCATCAACACCAGGTCGGGCCGCAGTTCCCGGGCCATGGCCACGGCCTGCTCGCCGTCCGCCGCCTCACCAACCACCTCGATGTCGGGCGCGCTGCGCAGGATGAGGACGAGCCCTGCGCGCACGGCGGACTGGTCCTCGGCGACCAGGACGCGGATCATGCCCTGCCTCCATTCACTCTCTGTCTCCTTCGGTCAACGGGAGCGTGACACGTACGGTCCAGATCTTGCCGTCCGCCGAGCCCTCGGGGCCGGCCTCGAAGCTCCCGCCCAGCAACTCGACCCGCTCCCGCATCCCGACCAGCCCGGCGCCCGAGCCGGGTGCGCGCGGCCCGTCGCGGTCGCCGAAGGGGCTGGTCACGGTGACCGTGAGGGAGCCGTTGCGCTGGGCGAGGGCGACTGTGACCTCGCCGGGGGAGGCGTGCTTGAGGGCGTTGGTGAGGGACTCCTGGACGATGCGGTAGGCGGCGAGTTCGACCGGGGCGGGGACGGTGCCGTGGTCCGCGTCCAGGCGAACGTCGAGGCCGTTGGTGCGGGCGCCGTCGACCAGGGCACCGAGTCCGTCGAGCGTGGGGGCGGCGACCGGCTCGGTGTCGCCGCTGGAGTCGCGCAGGATGCCGATGAGCCGGCGCATCTCGGCGAGCCCCTCGACGCTGTTCTCCCGGATGACCGAGAGCGCCTCACGGGAGGTCTTCGGGGTGTCGAGGGAGAGCGCGGCCGTGGAGTGGATGGCGATCGCGGAGAGGTGGTTGGCGACCATGTCGTGCAACTCGCGTGCCATGCGGGCGCGCTCCGAGGTGACGGCCTGGGCGCGGTCCATCTCGGCCAGCAGCGCGGTCTGTTCGGCGCGCAGCCGGGCGGCCTCGGCGGCGTCGCGGTGGTTGCGGACGATCCAGCCGGTGAGGGCCGGCATCAGCCCGACCAGGCCGATGACCACGCCGATCAGCAGGGCCTCGGGCACCCGCCACACCACCACCGGCACCACCGTGCCGGCCACCGTGATCAGCCCGGCGATCCACGGGACACGGCGCGCGGTGGCAGGCGGCCCGTACAGCACGGCCGCGTACACGAGGTCGGTGAACATCACGACCGTGACCAGGCTGCCCTGGGTGACGGTGTCCGCGGTCAGGGCGACCCACCCCACCAGCAGGGCCGTGCGCGGCAGAGTGCGGCGCACGGCCTCGCAGCCGGCGGTCACGACGAGCGGCAGCAGAATCCACCAGCGACCGTCGAGGAGCACGATCGGCTCGCCGGCCGGCCGGGTCGCGAGTCCCACACCCCACAGCAGCAGACCCCCGAGCAGCCCGGCGAGCCCGGCGTACAGGTCGAAGCGGTGCAGGCGGGGCAGTCGTACGGCCATGTCCCCATCCAACACGGGCCGGGCGCTCGGCGCCTGATCCCGGGGAAGGGTCGTGGACTGCATCTTTCGATGTACGGCGGCTTCATCCTTCGATGTACGGCGAGTTCGTCACCGCCGACGACGAAAGCGGCCGTTGCCGACGGGAGCCTGGGAAGGTGACCGAAGGGAGCAAGTTGTGATCGTCGCCCTCATCATCGCCTGCGAGGTCGGCTTCTGGGTGCTGCTGGCCCTGGGCCTGGCCGTCCGCTACCTGCTGAAGTGGCGCCGGACCAGTGTCGTGCTGCTGCTCTGCGAGCCGGTGCTGGAACTGGTCCTGTTCGTCGCGACGGCGATCGACCTGAAGAACGGCGCCGAACCGGGCTGGGAGCACGGCCTGGCGGCGCTCTACATCGGCTACACGGTGGCCTTCGGTCACTACACGATCCGCTGGCTCGACGGCCACGCGGCCCATCGCCTGGGCGGCGGCCCGCCCCCGCCGAAGCCCCCGCGCCACGGCCGCGCTCGCGCCCGCCACGAGACGAGGCTCTGGCTGCGTGCGGTGCTCGGTGGCGCGGTGGCGCTGGGTCTGCTTCAGCTGGCGGTCTGGTACGTCGGCGACTCCGGGGACGTCAGCTCCCTGCGCGCCTTCCAGTGGGTGGCGATCCGCACGGTCGGCATCTACGGGCTGATCACCCTGGGGTACTGGATCTGGCCGAAGAAGGCGCCCTCCGACGCGGAGAACGCGGAGGAGGAGTCCCGGCTCACGACGGGGAAGGAACGGGTCCGGTCATGAGCAAGGCGTCGAAGAACCTGTGGGAGGGCGCCGGTACCTTCCTGATCGGGCTGCCCCTGTGGTTGTTCACCGAGGACGTGCACGTCCCGGTCGTCACCCTGACGAAGGTCGGTCTGGTGATGATGTGCGTCGGGGGCGCGCTCGTCGCGACGGGCCTGTACCAGAGGGCGCGCGCGAAGGGCTAACGCTCTCCGCCCGGCACCCACAGCACGTCACCGACGTCCTTGTTGGCCGTCCGGGCCAGGATGAACAGCAGGTCCGACAGCCGGTTGAGGTAGGTCGCGGTGAGGGGGTTCATGGTCTCGCCGTGGACCTCCAGCGCCGCCCACGTGGAGCGCTCGGCCCGCCGTACGACCGTGCAGGCCTGGTGGAGGAGGGCGGCGCCCGGGGTGCCGCCCGGCAGGATGAAGGAGCGCAGCTTCTCCAGCCGCTCGTTGAAGTGGTCGCAGTCCGCCTCGAGCCGGTCGATGTAGAACTGCTCGACCCGCAGCGGCGGGAACTCCGGGTTCTCCACGACCGGCGTCGACAGGTCCGCGCCCACGTCGAACAGGTCGTTCTGCACACGGGTGAGCACCTTGACGATCTCCTCGTCCAGGTTCCCCAGCGCGATCGCCGACCCGAGCACCGCGTTCGCCTCGTTGGCGTCCGCGTACGCCGAGATCCGCAGATCGGTCTTGGCGACCCGGCTCATGTCGCCGAGGGCGGTGGTGCCCTTGTCGCCGGTCCTGGTGTAGATGCGCGTCAGATTGACCATACGGCCAATCTAGACGCTGCCCTCCGGACCGCCGATCCCACCGCTTTCGTACGTTCATTCTTGTGTCGCACCCGTGTCCCGGATGTCCGGGTCTCGTTGGTGGGAAGAGGCGTCAATCGGCGTGGACGCGCAAGGCCTTGGCCATCGGACGGCCTGTCGTGACGGGCATCTCACGCCGTGAGACCGTGACTCGCGTTACTAACCGGTCACACAGTGCCTCACGGGCGCTAAGGTCCGCCGAAGAGGCAATCGTAAACAGCGTGTAAGCGCACGCGCAGTCATGCTGCCGTGATTCAAAGGGGAGTCGTCAGTGGCACGGAAGCTTGCCGTCATCGGGGCCGGACTCATGGGTTCCGGCATCGCCCAGGTCTCCGCGCAGGCGGGCTGGGACGTGGTCCTGCGTGACGTCACCGATGAGGCGCTCAAGCGTGGCACCGACGGCATCAAGGCCTCGTACGACAAGTTCGTCAGCAAGGGCAGGCTCGAGGCGCACGACGCCGACGCCGCGCTCGCCCGTATCACCGCGACCACCGACCTGGACGCCGCCGCGGACGCGGACGTAGTCATCGAGGCCGTCTTCGAGAAGCTGGAGGTCAAGCACGAGATCTTCCGCGCGCTCGACAAGATCGTGCGCGAGGACACCGTGCTCGCCTCCAACACCTCCGCCATCCCGATCACCAAGATCGCGGCGGCCACCGAGCGCCCGGAGCGGGTCGTCGGCGTGCACTTCTTCTCGCCGGTGCCGATGATGCAACTCGTCGAGCTCGTCCGCGGGTACAAGACGAGCGACGAAACCCTCGCCACCGCACGGGAGTTCGCCGAGTCCGTCGGCAAGACCTGCATCGTCGTCAACCGGGACGTCGCCGGCTTCGTCACCACCCGGCTCATCTCGGCGCTCGTCGTCGAGGCCACCAAGCTCTACGAGTCGGGCGTCGCCACCGCCGAGGACATCGACCTCGCCTGCAAGCTGGGCTTCGGTCACGCCATGGGCCCGCTCGCCACGGCCGACCTCACCGGCGTCGACATCCTGCTGCACGCCACCAGCAACATCTACACCGAGTCCCAGGACGAGAAGTTCGCCCCGCCGGAGCTGATGCGCCGGATGGTGGACGCGGGTGACATCGGCCGCAAGAGCGGGCAAGGCTTTTACAGCTACTGAGCCTTCGTAAAGCACCGCACATCCCCTGAGCGCATCACGCGATGGGGTGAATTCGGTATCGGTTCGCTTACAGACGGCAACCTCTGACCGCTCAACGGAGTCAGAGGTTGCATCACCGGCCACAGCGAAGACTCATAGCAAACACAGCCACAGGCAACCACGGGCACAGACACAGACAACGCATCACGGAGTACGAACGCACGCTTTGGGGAGCGCATATGTACATCAGGGGCGACCACGCCGAGCTGGTCGTCGGGGGCCGCCTCGACGTCCGCAGCGCGGCGGACGCCCGTACGGTCCTGCACTCGGCCGTCGACGACGGAGTCGGCGATCTGGTGCTCGACCTGTCCGAGCTGGAGTTCTGGGACGCCACCGGACTCGGGGTGATCATGGGGGCCCACCGGCGGGCCGGCCGCTGCGGCCGACGCCTGGTGCTGCGCGGCGTACCGCCGCAGATGCAGCGCCTGCTGGTGGCCACCCGGCTGCACCGGATCCTGGCGATCGAGGGCGGCATCGGGGTGGAGTCACTGCCCCGGGTGTGACGCCCGGCACGGGTGGGACGGGACAGTAGGGCGTTCCGGCAGCGAAGCGCACGTCGCGCACAATCCTCACGAGACTGTGACGTCTCGGACGGCGCGGTACCCCGATCTGTCGTAGATACTGTGCGAAGGTTTAGGGTTCGGCTGCCCGCCGACTAGACAAACCCCTTCGAGCGGGCCCGGACCAGAAGCGACAGCGCGGTGTGCAAAGGCCGGGAGGGGCCCGGGATCCTGTCGCCGGTGACAGGAAGCCACAGCACACGACGCTTTTGGGGGGCTTGGACCTATGGACCCGAACAACCGGGGACCCGAGGAGTACGGCCATGACGCTGACGGCCAGTCGTCGCGCCAGCGCCCGCCCAGGGATCCCCTCACCACCGACTTCGGACAGCACTCGCCCGCACTCGCCCGCACCGTCCAACTGGTCTCGGGCGACTTCCTGCTCACCGTCAACCCCGTCGACGGCGGCGAGATCGAGGCCTGCCCGCCGGCGGAGCGGCCCGCGCGACCCGGGAAGCTGAGCCCGGCCGACCGCGCCGAGGCCGACCGCGCCGCCAGACCGCCCGTCCCGCCCGGCCCGACCCGTCCGGCACAGCCGCTGCTGGCCCGCCAGGACGAGCGCGAGCAGTTGGTACGGATGCTCGCCCGCGGCCGCTCCGTACGCCTCGTCGGCTCCCCGGGCGCCGGTCGCACCAGCCTCCTCGACCTCGTCGCCGAGGACTGCGCGGACCTTGCCCCTGACGGCGTGGTCCGCCTCACCGGCTTCCACCGTTCACCCGCCGATCTGCTGTACGACCTCTTCTACGCCGTCTACGGTGCGCCCCTGCACCGCCCGGACCGGGACGAACTGCTCACCTTCGTCCGTGAGATCGGCGCCGTCGTCGTCCTGGACGACATCGAGTTCGGCGGTTCCGCGCTCGACGAGCTGCTGGACGCCACCCCCGAGTGCGCCTTCCTGCTCGGTGCCACGCCCACCGTGCCCGCGCCGTCCGTCGACTCCGGCATCGAGGACGTCGTCCTCGGCGGTCTCGACCGTGCCGACAGCGTGGAGCTCCTGGAGCGCGGGGTCGGCCGGGTCCTCACCGAGGACGAGCTGAACTGGGCGGGCGACCTGTGGTTCGAGTCGGAGGGACTGCCGCTCAGGTTCGTCCAGGCCGGGGCGCTGCTGCGGCAGCGGGACTGGCTGCGGGCCGACGCGGACGCCGTCGACGAGTTCGGGGTCTTCGAGGACACACCGCCGGTCGACGCGCCCATCGACGCGCCGTTCGGCGGCGAGCGGGGCGAGGAGGTGCCGCTGCCGTCGCTCGGCGAGGCGGCCGGCCCCGCTCCGCTGCTCGCCTCGCGGCTCAGCGCCTCGGCCCGCGCCACCCTGAGGTTCGCCGTCGCGCTCGGCGGCGAGGTGCCCCACCAGGCCCATCTGCCCGCGCTCGTCGGCGACACCCACGCGGACGCCGCGCTGGGCGAGCTGGTCGACTGCGGGCTGGTCTCGCCGGTCGGCTCCCGCTACCGGCTCGCCGCCGGGGTACAGGCCCAGCTGGAGGCCGCCGGATACGGCGAGGACGTCGAGTCGAAGGCGCCGGCCGCCGGCCGGCACTACGCCTGGTGGGCCGGGCACCCCTCGGTCACGCCGGAGCGCGTGTGCGCCGAGGCGGACGCCTTGCTCGCCGCGCTGGGCGTGCTCGTGCCGGGGACGACACCGCCCGCCGAGGGCGAGGAGAACCCGACCGTGCAGCTGGCCCGCACGGCCGCGCCCGCGTTCGCCGCGGGGCTGCACTGGAGCGCCTGGGAGCGGACGCTGCGGGCCGGCGCCGAGGCCGCGCGCCTGGCCGGTGACGTCTCCGAGCAGGCGTACTTCCACCACGAGTTGGGCATCTTCGCGCTCTGCGGCGGCCAGCTGGACCGGGCCCGCGCCGAGCTGGAGACCTCCATCGGACTGCGCGGCGCCCTCGCCGACAAGCGCGGCACGGTCGCGGGCCGACGGGCCCTCGCGCTGGTCTCCGACCGCTCCGGTACGACACCGGGGGTGGCCGCCTTTGCCGCCACGGCGGGGGAGGAGGTGCCGGACGCGCGGTACGAGGAGTCGCAGTCGCCGCCGGGAGGCGTGCCCGCCGCCTTCCCGCCGGGCGGTGACGCCACGACGCTGGTCACCCACCGGGCGTCCGCGCCGTCGTCCCCGGCGTCCTCGCACAAGGGCCGCGGCGGCGTCCGGAACTTCGCCCGGCGCAACCTCGTCGCGGCCGGCGCGGGCGCGCTGCTCGTGGCCGTGCTCGGCACGGTGGTGACGCTCGGCGCGACCTCCGACAACGACCCCAACGTCCCGGCCGACCAGGTCGGCGTCAACCCGTCCGCCAGCCAGGGCATCGGCGACGACAGCCTCGGCGCCGACAAGGCGGAGGGCGACGACGAGAAGCCCGGCGACACCGGTACGGCGACCAGCCGGCCTACGGATCCGGGCCCCGACGGCACGTACGGGACGTCGGACGACCCGACGCCGACGGATGGGTCTACGGAGCCGTCGGACGACCCGAGTGGTACGCAGGGGTCGGGCGGCGGTTCCACGAACTCGCCGACGCAGTCTCCGACCAGGCCGCCGTCCTCGTCGTCGAAGCCGCCGTCCTCGTCGAAGCCGCCCACGTCTCCGACGCCGACCCCGACGACGCCCACACCGACCGAGACCACGTCACCAACGCCGACTGAGGAGCCTACGACGACGGAACCGACGACCTCCGACTCGGCCAGCGGCCCGGCCTCCAGCGCCCCCGCGAGCACCTCGGCAAGTGCACCGGAGACGAGCGAGGCAGGTTCGCCGAGCAACAGCTCGGACTCCGTAATCTGACCCCTGATCAAGACAAGAGGGCCGGGTCCGTCCGACGGACCCGGCCCTCACTGTCGTAAAAGGTCGAGAACGGCCAAGAAAAGCTGTGAACGGCCAAGAACCGTCGGTCAGAACAACCGCAGCTTGTCGTCCTCGATCCCCCGCATCGCGTCGTAGTCCAGCACCTGGCACCCGATTCCCCGGTCCGTCGCCAGGACCCGGGCCTGCGGCTTGATCTCCTGGGCCGCGAAGATGCCGCGCACCGGCGCGAGATGGGGGTCCCGGTTCAACAGGTCCAGGTAGCGCGTGAGTTGCTCCACGCCGTCGATCTCGCCCCGGCGCTTGATCTCGACCGCGACCGTCCGGCCCTCGGCGTCCCGGCACAGGATGTCGACCGGACCGATGGCCGTCATGTACTCGCGGCGGATGAGCGTGTAGCCCTCGCCCAGCGTCTCGATGCGGTCGGCGAGGAGTTCCTGGAGGTGTGCTTCCACGCCGTCCTTGATCAGGCCAGGATCCACGCCGAGTTCGTGCGAGGAGTCGTGGAGGATCTCCTCCATCGTGATGATGAGCTTCTCGCCCCCCTTGTTGGTGACCGTCCAGACGTCCTTCTGCTCGCCGTCACCCTCCTTCAGGGTGCAGGGCGGCGACATCCAGTTCAGGGGCTTGTAGGCCCGGTCGTCCGCGTGGATCGAGACGCTGCCGTCCGCCTTGACCAGGATCAGACGGGGCGCCGAGGGCAGATGGGCGGTGAGCCGGCCCGCGTAGTCGACGGAGCATCGGGCAATGACGAGACGCATGGTCGGCAACGCTACTCGACGGGCCGTGGTGGACGCGATTCGCCCTGCGAGAGTCCGTATGACCCCGGACTGCCCCTGTTCATTTCTGGCCGATTGTGTGCCTAACGGGGACCGCCCATGTACGCAATCTCCTGGTGCGGTCACCGTCTGTTGCCTACCGTATTAAACGGGAGGTCGCGAGGCGTGTACGCAGAGTGTCCGGTATCGCGAACTTCCTTATCTGTCCGGCAACCCCTGCTGTTCTGGGGGTGCGAGAGGAGAACCCATGTCGCTCGACGTCTCACCGGCCCTACTCGAACAGGCCGAGCGAGGCGAGGTCGACGAAGCCGCCTTCGTCGACTGCGTCCGGACCTCCCTGCCCTATGCATGGGAGATGATCAGCTCCCTGGTGGCCCAGCTGAAGGTCGACGGCGGTCAGTTCGCCGACAACCAGACGCCCCCGCCGGACGAGCAGGCACGTGGCCAGCTGCTGCGTGCGCTTGCGAGTGACGCGATACGCGGCGCGCTGCAGCGGCACTTCGGGGTGCGACTGGCCTTCCAGAACTGCCACCGGGTGGCGGTGTTCCCGCTTGACGCCTCGGTCGACGAGACGCTCGCGCGCTTCACCTCGGTCCGCAATCAGCTGCTGAACCAGTCTCCGGAGCTCAGGGACTGCTGACGCAGTGAGCCACTAGCTTGCCGCTCCTTACGCGGGAGGTGCTTGAGTACGGGGGCGGCAAGCCTCCCGGCGGTCCGGGCAGTTCAGCCGAGGTGCGGCAGCACTTCGGCGCCCAGCCGCCGTACGTTCTCCTCGGTCGCCGCCAGGTCGCCCGAGCCCTCGACGAGCAGGGCGAAGCGGGAGATGCCGGTCCGTTCGCTGGTCGCCGCCAGGCGGTCGGCGCACAGGCGCGGGGTGCCCACCGGGTGCAGTCCGCAGAGCAGTTCGGTGTAGGCCAGCGGGTCCCGCATCGCGCGATGACGGCCGTCCACGGTGACATGGGCCTCCAGGCCCTGCCGGAGCCAGCCCGGCATCGCCTTCGTGAGGGTCTCGACCGCGTCCGTGCGGCGGTCCGCGATCTGGCAGACGCCGGCCGACACATGGGCGACGTCGTGGATCTCGTCCGCCGGCCTCCCGGCCGCGCGGGCGTGCTCCCGCCACAGGGCGACCATCTCGGCCTTCTCCTCGTCGCCCACATGCATCCCGAGCAGCATCGGCAGCCCGCGCTCGGCCGCCAGACGCACGCTGCGGGGAGACGTACACGCGAGGACGACCTCGGGTCCCTCCGCCTCCGTGAGGCACTCCGACGGCCTTGGTACGACGGCGACTTCACGGAAGCCGAACCGCTCGCCGGCGGCCGCGACCGACGGTTCGCGCAGCCAGCGCAGCAGCAGATCGAGTGATTCCGGGAACCCCTCCTCGTACGCCTTGAGGCCCTGGCCGAACACCTCCAGGTCGACCCACGGCCCGCCGCGCCCCACGCCCAGCGAGAACCGCCCGCCGGAGGCGATGTGCAGCAGCGCGGCCTGTTCGCCGACGGCCACCGGGTGTGCCGTGGGCAGCACGCTGACCGCCGTGCCGACCCGCAGTCGCGTGGTGCGGCCCAGCAGTAACGCGGCCAGGGTGATCGCGGACGGGCAGGTGCCGTACGGCACGAAGTGGTGCTCGGCCAGCCAGACCGTGTCGAGCCCCGCTTCCTCGGCGACCTCCGCGGAGCGGACCGCGCGGTGCAGCGCCTCCCCGTCGCCCTGCCCCGGGAACCGGGCCGCCAACACGAAACTTCCTACACGCATTGCTTTTTCCTGCTTCCTTGGCTCCGACGCGGAGCTCCCCCACCCGGCATAACCGTCTGACACGTGCCGAGGACACGGCTTGGCGAAGGGATTTGCGGATTGTCGGGAGAATGGATCGCCGGAGTGAGGGACTTGTGGGGGTTGGTGCCGTACGGCTACCCCTGTCCGTGCCGCGTAGGCTGGACATGACCCGTGCATCCTGTATAGCCCCGTGAGGTGTTCCGTGTCCCCGCGTCGCAACCGACCCAACGGCCCCAAGGGCGCTGCCTCGTCCGGACACGGCTCCGAGGACGACCGCCCCGGCCGTTACGGCGGCTGGCAGTCCTCGGAGAACTGGCGGGGCGAGGACTGGAACGTGCGGCATGTGGCAGGCGCGAGCGCACAGGGCAAGGCGTACCGCTGCCCGGGCTGCGACCAGATGATCCCGGACGGCGTCCCGCACATCGTCGCGTGGCCGGACCACTCGGGCGTCGACGAGCGCCGCCACTGGCACAAGGCGTGCTGGAACGCGAAGGACCGCCGCACCTCGCGGGTGCAGCGGTCCCGTAACGCGCCGAAGTTCTGAGCCGGTTCCTCAGGACTTGGTTCCTGAGGAACCGGCTCCTGAGGACTCTGCTCCCGAGGACTTACACGTCCCGCTTCTCCAGCAGCGCGTAGGCGCCGGCGAACGCGGCGGCCGTCACGCCGAGCATGATCCACAGCGGGTCCCAGCCGGACGGGCCGGACTCGCTGAGGGACTGGGAGTAGAAGACGCTGAGCTGGTTCGGGATCGAGTACTCGATCAGGGCCTGCTGGAGGTCCTCCAGCGACTGCGAGAACATGAACATCGCGATGACCAGCGGGGCCAGCACGACGCCGATCATGATGGTGATCGCGCCCGCCGAGTGCCGGATGATCGATCCGACGACGAGCGAGAGCAGGCCGAGCAGTGCGATGAAGAGCGAGACGCCGACCGTGCCCTTCAGCCACTCCTCGCCGGACGGCTCCCGCGCGTCCTCCAGCAGGGCCACGTCCGCGAGGGCGACCAGGACCGCCGACGACAGCGTCACCACGAACGCGACCGCGAAGAACACGATCGCCTTCGCCGCCAGCACCCGGCCGCGGGTCGGGCACGCGGTCATCGTGGTGCGGATCATGCCGGTGCCGTACTCCGAGGCCGTGGTCAGCACGCCCAGCGTGATGACGCACATGCTGCCGAGCAGCAGCCCGAAGGAACCGAACGCCAGCGGGTTCTCGCCCTCCAGGCCGGCCCCCTCGGAGTTGGCGGCGACCAGCGCGGCGGCCCCGAGGCCGATGCCGACGACGAGCAGCACGAACACGCCGAGCGTCCACATCGTGGAGCGCACCGACCGGATCTTCGTCCACTCGGAGGCGAGCGCGTGCCCGAGGTGCGTGCGCACGACGGGGATCGGCGAGGTGTAGGTGGGGTACGACGAGCCGGGCGCCGCCTGCCAGTTCGGTGCGGCGGTCTGCGGCATCGGGGGCTGGGGCGTGCTCATCGGGCGTCCTCGGGCTTGGTCGGGGCGGCAGGGGCGGAGGGAGCGGCGGCCGGCGCGGGCGGCTGTGCGGGCGCCTGCTGCGGCGCGGGCGCGGCGGCGGTCGGCC
>NZ_BAAAZY010000033.1:0-127033 GCF_039537145.1 Streptomyces shaanxiensis | reverse complement strand
CCATGTCGACCAGACCGGTGGCGGTGTCCACGTGGTAGGCGACCACGTTGAACTGCTTGCCCGAGAAGTTGATCTTCATGCCGTGGGTGAGGTGCCCGCCGTGGGCGAGGTCCAGACCGAGGATGGTGTCGCCGGGCTGGGCCAGGGCGAACAGGGCGGCCTGGTTGGCCGAGGCGCCGGAGTGGGGCTGGACGTTGGCGTACTCGGCGCCGAACAGCTCCTTGACCCGGTCGATGGCGATCTGCTCGGCGACGTCGACGTGCTCGCAGCCGCCGTAGTAACGGCGGCCCGGATACCCCTCGGCGTACTTGTTCGTCAGCACCGAACCCTGCGCCTCCAACACCGCGACCGGCGCGAAGTTCTCCGAGGCGATCATCTCCAGGGTGGACTGCTGGCGCTCCAGCTCGGCGTCGACCGCGGCGGCGACGGCCGGGTCCAGCTCGTGCAGGGGCTGGTTGAACAGGGTCATCGGCGGTCTCCTCGGGTGTGGGCACAGTGAGCGGCGTAGGCATCGGCGGACAGCGCGCCGGCGATGTTCTCGACCCGCAGCCTGAACAGCCAGCCGCCGGTGTAGGGGGCGGCGTTGACGACTCCGGGGTCGTCGGCCAGCGCGGTGTTGACTTCCAGGACCCGGCCGGAGGCGGGCGCGTACAGGCCGCTGGAGGCGGTCAGTGACTCGATCCGCCCGCAGCTCTCCCCCGCCTCGACCCAGGCGCCCACTTCGGGCAGGAGCAGTTCGACGACATCGCCGAGGGACTTCGCCGCGAACGCGGTGATGCGACGGTGGCGTTGCCCTCGTCCACGACCAGCCACTCGTGGTCCCAGGTGTACCGCAGGTGCCGCGGAATGCTCGTGGCGGCGTCCCCTGCGGATTCCGGGGAGAGCCGAGGCGCGGAGCTCATGACACGACGGCCGCGGCGGCGGGGACGAGGGTGCGGCGGAGGCGGTTGAAGAACTTCGGCTGGTTGAGGGAGAGCACGGCGACGGGGGTGCCCTCGCGCCGGTAGACGGCGGTGAAGGTGCGGCTGTCGACGTCGCCTTCGACGACCTCGGGCACGGCGCCGGGGGCGACGTGTCCGGCGACCTGGATGCGTACCTGGTACTGGTCGGACCAGAAGTACGGCGCGGTGAGCGGGGCGGCGGCCGACACACCGGTCAGCAGGGTGCGGGCGGCGGTCTTCGCCTGCTCGGTGGCGTTGCTCCAGTGTTCGATGCGGGCGTGCCGTCCGGTGAACGGGTTGGGGCAGCGGGCGACGTCACCGACGGCGACCACTCCCGGGATGCCGGTCGAGCAGCCGGTGTCGCACACGACGCCGTCGTCCACCTGCACTCCGGAACCGGCGAGCCAGTCGGTGTTGGGCCGGACGCCGACCCCGACGACGACGATGTCGGCGGGCAGCAGCCGTCCGTCCGCCAGCCGTACGCCCGTGACCCGGCCCTCGCCGACGAGTGCCGCCACGCCGGTTCCGCACAGCAGCCGAACCCCGTGATCAGTGTGGAGCGAGGAGCACACCAGGCCCATCTCGCGCCCGAGTTGGCGCTCCAGAGGTACGTCGAGGGCCTCGACGACGGTGACGTGGAGTCCGAGCCTGTGCGCGGTGGACGCCACCTCGGCGCCGACGAACCCGGCGCCGATGACGACGACCCGGGGCAGGCCGTCCAGCAGTTCGGCGCGCAGGGCCTGGGCGTCGTCCAGGGTGCGCAGGGTGTGGACGCCCGCCAGCCCGTCCGTGCCGGGGAGGGTGCGGGGGTTGGCGCCGGTCGCGACGACGACGCCGTCGGTGCGCACATGCCGTCCGCCGGTCAGGGTGACGGTGCGGGCGACGGGGTCGAGCCGCAGGGCGCGCTCGCCGAGCAGCCACTGCACGTCCAGGGCCTCGTATTCGTCCGCGTCGCCCAGCGCGAGCGCGTCGGCGTCGATGTCGCCCTTGAGGAAGTCCTTGGACAGCGGGGGGCGGTCGTACGGAGTGTGGCGCTCCTCCCCCACGACGACGATCTCGCCGTCATAGCCCTCAGCGCGCAGCGCGCGGACCGTGCTCAGTCCTGCCAGCGACGCTCCGACGACGGTGATGCTCCTCATGCCGGCTCCAGACGGGGTTGTCTCGCATAACACAACGACACTCGCTATACGCAACATGCTGTTCGCGCAGCGCAGGCATTGTCAAGGGAGGCGTCGCATATGAATTTCCGATGACGCTCCACGTTGCGCGATTCGCAACTGATGGAGAGGTGGATCAGTGCGTGGGCCGCACCTCGAGCTTGTTCTGCAGCCAGGTGTGGAACTCGCCGATGTGGTGCTCGCTGGGCACCAGGACGCCGCCGTCGGCGTACGCCTTCGAGCTCATCGCCGGCTGGGTGCGCTCACAGGCGTCGAAGTCCTGCTGGTTGACCCGGTGGAACAGTTCGACCGAACGCTCCACGTCCTTGCCGCTCTCCACGACGTGCGGCAGGTACAGCCAGTCGCACTCCACGACCGTGCGGTCGGGTGCCATCGGGTACATCCGGTGGAAGATCACGTGGTCGGGCACCAGGTTGATGAAGACCTGCGGCCGGACGGTGATGGCGTAGTAGCGGCGGTCCTGGTCCTCGGCGACGCCCGGGATGCGGTCCAGGCCCTCGGAGCCGTCGACGGTGAAGCCCTGGACCTCGTCGCCGAACTCGGCACCGTGACCGACGTAGTACTGGGCGGCGTAACCGTCCGCGAACTCCGGGAGCACCTCGGTCAGTTCCGGGTGGATGGTGGCGCAGTGGTAGCACTCCATGAAGTTCTCGATGACGAGCTTCCAGTTGGCCTTCACGTCGTAGGTGATACGGCGGCCCACCTTCAGGTCGTCGATGCCGTAGCGCTCGATCGACTCGACGTCGCCGAGCCGCTCGACGATCGCGCCCTGCACGTCGGCCTCGAAGGAGGGCGGCTCGTCGGCGAGGCACACCCACACATACCCGAGCCACTCCCGCACATGGACGTTGATCAGGCCGTACTCGGTGCGGTCGATGTCCGGCATCGACGTCAGGTTCGGCGCGGCGACCAGCTTGCCGTCCAGGCCGTAGGTCCAGGCGTGGTACGGACACCGGAAGGCCCGCTTGACCTCGCCGGACTCCTGGGTGCACAGCCTGGCGCCGCGGTGCCGGCAGATGTTGAGGAACGCCTTGACCGAGCCGTCCCGCGCACGGGAGATCAGCACGCTCTCGCGGCCCACCTGGTAGGTGCGGAAGGCGCCGGGCCTGTCCAGCTCGGCGGCGCGGGCCACGCAGAACCACATGGCCTCGAAGACCCGTTCCTGCTCCTGGGCGAAGACCTCGGCGTCGGTGTAGTACTCGCCGGGCAGCGTGGGGATGAGGCTGGGCGGCAGGTTCGTGATGGTCATCGTGTCACCTTCGGAAGGGGGCGGATGCGCACGCGGCGGGGGTCGAAGAGGGCGATGGGGTGGTCGGTGGTGCCGTCGGTCGCCAGGTCGGCGAGGATCTCGCCGATGACGGGGACGAACTTGAACCCGTGGCCGGAGAATCCGCAGGCCACCGTCACCTGCGGCAGCTCGGGATGCCGGGCGAGGACGAAGTGCCCGTCCGGGGTGCCGGCGTACATGCACGCCGCGCCCTTGAGGAAGCGGCCGGGCAGGGTGGGGATGCGCGGGCGCAGGTACACGGCCATGGCCGCGATCTCGTCGGGGTGGATCCGGCGGTCGAGGGTGTCGGGGTCGACGGGCCCAGGGCCGCCCTGGCGGAAGAAGGGCGGGAGGACGCCGATCACCCCCCCAGGCGGCCGAGCCGCCACGCTAGTTGCGTTCTACGCAACTCCATTCGCTATGAGCAACAACTCTCAAACTGTCTCCCCGTGGACACTCGCTGTCAAGGGGGCGGCAGAGCGACGTTGCCATCCCGGCACAAAACGGACACCGGGCACCCACAGACATGGCAGGGCCGGTCATCGTCGGGCCGTGACGTCGAGGTACAGGCGCCCGCCCGCGCCTCGTGGTCTTCCGCTGACCGGGCGGGCCGTGCGACGATGCGGGCGCCTGATTCCGGCCACCCCATCCGCCTTCCGCAACCTCTGGGGAAACCTGGACCGCCATGCGTATAGTTGCGCTATGAGCAACTACACCGCAGAGAGCGAAACAACGGGTCCCGCGGTGGGTGGGGTGCAGTCCGTCGACCGCGCCGTCAGCGTCCTGGAGATCCTCGCCCAGCGCGGCGAGGCGGGCGTCAGCGAGGTCGCCGCCGAGATCGACGTCCACAAGTCGACCGCGTTCCGGCTGCTCGGGGCACTGGAGTCGCGCGGCCTGGTCGAGCAGACGGCCGAGCGGGGCAAGTACCGGCTGGGCTTCGGGATCGTGCGCCTGGCCGGCGCGGTCACGGGCCGTCTCGACATCACCCAGCAGGGCCGGCCGGTGTGCGAGCGGCTCAGCGAGGAGATCGGCGAGACGGTCAACATCGCGGTCCTGCAGGAGCACTACGCGGTCAACCTCTACCAGGTGTACGGCCCCGGCGCCGTCGGCACGCACAACTGGGTCGGGCAGCTCACCCCGGTCTACGCCACGTCGAGCGGCAAGATCCTGCTGGCCCACCTGACGGCGGAGGAACGCGCCGACGTGCTCGCGGAGTCCGGGGTGCACAAGCTGACGCCGCACACCCTGACGGCCCGCACGAAGCTGGAGAAGGACCTCGCCGAGGCGCGGGAGCGCGGGTACGCGGTGACGCTGGAGGAACTCGAGATCGGGCTGCACGCCCTGGCGGCCCCGATCCGGTCCCGCGACGGCGAGGTCGTGGCCGCGCTCAGCGCCTCCGGCCCCGCATACCGCCTCACCGAGGACCGCATCCACGAGCTCGCCCCCCTGCTGATCAGCGGCGCGGAGGAGATCAGCCGCCGGATGGGCCACCTGGGCTGAGGCTCCACACGGGCACTCAGCACAGCGGCGACTGCCCCGTCGCTGCCGCCTCTACACCCCGGCGGGCCGTCACCCGGCGGCAAGCACGGACACGGCGGTGGTCGCCGCATCTCGCAGCCGCGCGGGAACGACTTGCGTGACGTGCCCACCAGCACGGGATGGCCCAGTGCCCTGTGGGAGCCCCTCGGCGGAGCTCCCACAGGGGAGACGGGACAACCAGTCCCGCTCAGGTCGCTCAGACGTATTCCGTCGCCGCGTCGAGCAACCAGTCCGCCAGATAGCCGGCGAACGACGAGCGGACCAGGACCCAGAATCCGGCCCTGGGTTCGTCCCGGGCGACCAGGACGATCTGCGTGCGGCCCAGTGTCGTCTGGGCGCAGCGCCCGGATCCGAAGGCCCGTGGGTGCAGGTCCAGCGGGCAGCCGTGGGCCAGGAGGTCGTGGGCGCGGGGGCCCGTGACGAGGAGCGTGGTGCGCTGCGCGGAGACGTCGATGACGGAGACCGGCTCGTCCCCCGCCGCCTCCCGGACACGGCTCTCCAGGTCCCGCTCACTGCCCGGCGGCCCCACCAGCAACCACTCGTCGGGGCCGAGCCACAGCGCGGTCAGCTCCCCCGCGCGGACGACGGTGTTCGGCTGGAGGGGCAGTTGGAGGTCGAGTGCGAGTCCTACGGCCTCCGCCGCCGCTCCCTTCGCGTCGAGACGCACGTTGATCTGGGCCAGGAAGGGGAGTTCGGCCAGCCGGATCGCGCCCCCGGACGTGCGGGTCGCGTCGGCCAAGCGGTCGGTGACGTGCGACAGGGGGCTGCGGAGCGGGGCGGTAAGGGTGGTGTCAGCCATCGCGGCGGGCTCCCTCGGGGTCGTAGAGGACGGGGCCGGCGACGGTCACCGGGACCAGCCGGTCGCCCACGGGTGCGTACAGCCGCTCGCCGATGCGGTCCCGGCCGCCCTTGATCAGGGCGAGCGCGAACGTCCGGCCGAGGGCCGCGCTGCGGTAGCTGGACGTGACATGACCGAGCATCGGCACGGGCGGGGTCGGCAGCACACCGTCGGCGATCAGGTGGGTGCCCTCCGGGAGGAAGGTCCCCGGATCCTCGGGGAGCAGGCCGACCAGGTGCTTGCGGTCGGGGCGGGACGTGTCGGCGCGGGCGTAGGACCGCTTGCCGATGAAGTCCGGCTTCTTCTTCGACACCACCCAGCTCATACCGAGGTCCTGCGGAGTGACCGTGCCGTCGGTGTCCTGGCCGATGATCGGGTAGCCCTTCTCGGCCCGCAGGACGTGCATGGTCTCGGTGCCGTAGGGGGTGATGCCGTACGGGGCACCGGCCTCGTACACGGCCTCCCACAGGGCGAGGCCCTGCCACGGTGACACGTTGATCTCGTAGGCGAGTTCGCCGGAGAAGCTGATCCGGCAGACCCGGGCCTCGATGCCCGCGACCGTCGTCTCCCGCCAGGCCATGAACGGGAAGTCGTCGTTGGCCACGGCGAGTTGGGGTGCCAGCGAGCCGAGCACCTCGCGGGACTTGGGACCGACCAGCGCGACCGTGGCCCACTGCTCGGTCACGGACGTGCAGTGGACCTTCAGCTCGGGCCACTCGGTCTGGAGCCACTCCTCCATCCAGTCGAGTACGGCGGCGGCGTTGCCCGTCGTCGTGGTGACCAGGAAGCGCTCCGGGGCGACGCGGATGACCGTGCCGTCGTCGAAGACCATGCCGTCCGGGCGGCACATGACGCCGTAGCGGATCATGCCGACCTTCAGGGTGCTCATCATGTTGGTGTAGAGCCGGTCGAGGAAGACACCGGCGTCCGGGCCCTGCACGTCGATCTTGCCGAGCGTGGACGCGTCCATGAAGCCCACGCTCTCGCGGGTCGCCCGGCACTCGCGCAGCACGGCGGCTTCCATGTCCTCGCCGTCCTGCGGGTAGTACCAGGGGCGCTTCCACTGGCCGACGTTCTCGAACAGGGCGCCGTGCGCGACATGCCACTCGTGGATGGCGGTCGTGCGGACCGGGTCGCTCAGCGCACCCCGGTCGCGGCCCGCGAGGGCGGCGAAGGAGACGGGCGTGTACGGCGGGCGGAACGTGGTCGTGCCGAGCGCGGAGATGTCCACGCCGAGCAGTTCGGCGACGACGCCGCTGGCCAGGACGCCCGATGTCTTGCCCTGGTCGTTGGCGGTGCCGGCCGTGGTGTAGCGCTTGGTGTGCTCGACCGAGCGCAGGCCGGCGCCGGTAGCGCGGGCCAGGTCGTCGACGGTGACGTCGCGTTGGAGGTCGACGAAGCGGGGGGCTTCCGTGTCACCCGGGACGACGTACACGTGCATCGGCGCCGTCGGCCGCGGCTGCGCCGGCACCTCCGGGAGGCGGGGCGTCTCGGGTGTGTAGCCCTCGGCCTCGACGGCTCGGGCACCGGCGGCCGCGCCCTGTGCCAGGACCGCGGCCGGGTCGAGGACGCCGCTCACGCTGCCCGCGACCTCGACCGCCTGGTGGCAGGTGTCGGGCACGAAGGAGCCCAGCGTCTCGTCATGGCGCAGCTTGCCGCCGGACTGGCTGAACAGGTGCGCCACCGGGTTCCAGCCGCCGGAGACCAGCAGCAGGTCGGCGGCGAACTCCCGCTGCCCCGCGGACTCTCCGTACGGCGCGACGGTCACGGCGGTGAGCCGTGTCTCGCCCTCCGTGCCGGTGACGGCGTGCCCGGCCAGCACCTCGATGCCCGCCGCCCTCGCGCGCTCGGCCCACTCCCCCGGTTCGGGGCGGGTGTCGACGATCGCGGTGACGGCGAGGCCCGCCGAGGCCAGGTCCAGCGCCGCCGCGTACGCGCTGTCGTTGGTCGTGAAGACGACCGCGTGACGGCCGGGCAGGACGCCGTGGCGGTTGACGTGCGTACGGGCCGAGGAGGCGAGCATCACGCCGGGGCGGTCGTTGTCCGCGAAGGCCAGGGAGCGCTCGTGGGCGCCGGTGGCGAGGACGACCCGGCGGGCACGGATGCGCCAGACGCGTTCGCGGGAGACGTTCTCGGGGGCCTGGGCGCCGAGGTGGTTGGTGCGGCGTTCGACGGCGAGGAGGTGGTTGTCGTCGTAGTAGCCGAAGACGGTGGTGCGGGGCAGGACACGGACCTCGGGGGCGGCGTCGAGCTGCTCGGTCACCTCCCGTACCCAGTCGAGGTGTTCGGCCGTGCCCAGGAGGCTGCCGCCGGGTTCCGGTTGGTCGTCGGCGAGGATGACGCGGGCGCCGCTCCGCGCTGCCGCCGCCGCTGCCGCGAGGCCGGCCGGGCCGGCGCCGACGATCAGCAGGTCGCAGTGGGCGTGTACGGCGTCGTAGCGGGCGGGGTCGGGGTCGGTGGCGAGGCGGCCCTGGCCGGGGAGGCTGCCGGCGACGAGGCCGTCGTAGAGCTCGACGGTCGTCGCGGGGAGCATGGGCTCAGGGAAGGGCTCCTCGATCTGGATGACCGCGTTGGGCTCTTCGACGCCGGCGG
This sequence comes from Streptomyces shaanxiensis, assembly GCF_039537145.1. Lineage (NCBI taxonomy): Bacteria > Bacillati > Actinomycetota > Actinomycetes > Kitasatosporales > Streptomycetaceae > Streptomyces > Streptomyces shaanxiensis. The sequence goes on along the minus strand of NZ_BAAAZY010000033.1, from coordinate 118,678 downwards.
AGAAGATGCCTCGGGGGCGGCCGAGCTTGATGCTGGTGCCGGCCTGGATGACGCCGTTGGCGAGGAGGGCGGAGGCGAGGGTGTCGCCTTGGTAGCCCTGGTATTCGGTGCCGTCGAAGGTGAAGGTGAGGGGGGTGTCTCGGTCCACTCGGCCGCGGGTGGAGTGGCGGAAGGGCTGCTTCTCGCCCCCTCCGCCCCTCCCCGTCCCGTCCTGAAGGGGCTCCGCCCCTTCCACCCCGCCAGGGGGCTCTGCCCCCTGGACCCCCGTCGGCCCCGAAAGGGCCTCGTCCTCAAACGCCGGACAGGCTGAAAGCACTGGCCTCGGCTCAACAGGTGCCGGGCGTTCCTCGCCCGCCCGGTACACCGCCAGCACCTCGTTCGTCGCCGTGTCCCGCACCGCGTTGAACCAGCGGCGGCAGCCCGCCGCGTGGCTCCAGCGCTCGGCGAAGGGACCCTTCGGGTTGTCTCGGAAGAACAGGTAGCGGGCCCACTCCGCGTCGGAGAGGGTCGCCGGGTCCTCCGGGTAGGCCACGTGGGCCTGGCCGCCGTAGTGGAACTCGGCCTCGTCGCGGGGCCCGCACCACGGGCAGGGGATGAGCAGCATGGATCGGCTCCCTAGTGGGCCACCGCGGCCGCGCCGTGCTCGTCGACGAGCGCGCCGGTGGTGAAACGGTCGAGCGAGAAGGGGGCGTTGAGGGCGTGCGGGGTGTCGTTGGCGATGGTGTGGGCGTAGACCCAGCCGACGCCCGGGGTGGCCTTGAAACCGCCCGTTCCCCAGCCGCAGTTGAGATAGAGGTTGTCGACGGGGGTGAGCCCGATGATCGGTGAGGCGTCGGGGCTGGTGTCGACGATGCCGCCCCAGGTGCGCAGGACGTGGGCACGGGCGAAGACCGGGAAGAGCTCCAGGGCCGCCGACATCTGCTCTTCGATGATGTGGAAGGCGCCGCGCTGGGTGTAGGAGTTGTACGCGTCGATGCCCGCGCCCATCACCAGCTCGCCCTTGTGGGCCTGGCTGACGTAGACGTGGACCGCGTTGGACATCACGACCGTGGGGTGCACCGGTTCCAGGAGCTCCGAGACCAGGGCCTGCAACGGGTGGCTCTGGAGCGGGAGTTCGATGCCGGCCATGGCGGCGAGGACCGAGGTGTGGCCCGCGGAGCAGAGCGCCACCTTGCCGGCCGCGATGGGGCCGAGGTTCGTCTGCACGCCGACCACCCGGCCACCGACCACGTCCAGGCCCGTGACCTCGCAGTTCTGGATGATGTCGATGCCCGCCGCGTCCGCCGAGCGGGCCAGGCCCCAGGCCACGTAGTCGTGCTTGGCGATGCCCGCGCGCGGCTGGTACGTGGCGCCCAGGACCGGGTAGCGCACGTCCTGCGAGATGTTGACGATCGGGCAGACTTCCTTGACGCCGTCCGCGTCGAGCCACTCCGCGTCCACGCCGTTGAGGCGGTTCGCCTCGACGCGGCGGACGCTGTCGCGGACGTCCTGGAGGCTGTGGGCCAGGTTCAGCACGCCGCGCTGGGAGAAGAGGATCGGGTAGTCGAGCTCGTCCGCCAGGCCCTCCCAGAGCTTGAGGGCGTGCTCGTAGATGCCGGCGCTCTCGTCCCACAGGTAGTTGGAGCGGATGATCGTGGTGTTGCGAGCCATGTTGCCGCCCGCGAGCCAGCCCTTCTCCAGTACCGCGACATTGGTGATGCCGTGGTTCTTGGCGAGGTAGTGCGCGGTGGCCAGGCCGTGTCCGCCGCCGCCGACGATCACTACGTCGTACGACCGCTTGGGCTCGGGATTACGCCACAGCCAGTCCGGGTGGTCGGGGAGGTCGGCGCCGGGGGTGCGGGGGCTCATCGGACGGCTCCGTCCTGGGGAAGGGACAGGTTCATACGGCGTTCGCGTTCCTCTCGGCGGCCTCGACGACGTTGGCCAGCAACATCGCTCGGGTCATGGGGCCCACACCGCCGGGCATGGGCGCGAGCCATCCGGCGACCTGGGCGGCGTCCGGGTGGATGTCGCCCACCAGGCCCTGGTCGGTGCGGGTGATGCCGACGTCCAGGACCGCCGCGCCGGGGCGCAGCATGTCCTTGGTGACCAGTCCGGGCGAGCCGGCGGCGGCGATGACGATGTCGGCCTCGCGCACGTGCCAGGCCAGGCCCTTGGTGCCGGTGTGGCACAGAGTCACGGTGGCGTTCTCGGAGCGGCGGGTGAGGAGGAGGCCGATCGGGCGTCCGACCGTGATGCCCCGGCCGATGACGCAGACGCGTGCTCCGGCGAGCGGTACCTCGTGGCGGCGGAGCAGTTCGACGATGCCGCGTGGGGTGCAGGGCAGCGGGGCCTCGACGCCCAGGGTGAGCCGGCCGAGGTTGACGGGGTGCAGTCCGTCGGCGTCCTTGGCCGGGTCCATGCGCTCCAGTACGGCGTTGGCGTCCAGGTGGCGCGGGAGCGGGAGCTGGACGATGTAGCCGGTGCAGTCCGGGTCGGCGTTGAGCTCGTCGATCGTCTCCTCGACCTGCTGCTGCGAGGCGTCGGCGGGCAGGTCCCGGCGGATGGAGGCGATGCCGACCTGGGCGCAGTCTCGGTGCTTGCCGGAGACGTAGGCGTGGCTGCCGGGGTCGTCGCCGACCAGTACCGTGCCGAGGCCGGGCGGGCGTCCGTCCGTCGCGGTCAACTTGGCCACGCGCTCCGCGAGTTCGCGTCGGATGTCGGCGGCGGTCGCCTTGCCGTCGAGCAGCTGTGCGTTCACCGGCGGTGTTCCTTCCCTCGGAGTCGACGCTGGGTGTCAGCCACGCAGGCGGGACATGGTGGGGTCGAACAGGGGCTCCTCGGCGACGACCGCCTCGATCCGCTGGTCGAAGTAGCCGATCTGTACGGGCGTGCCGGGCGTGGCCAGCTCGGCCGGGAGCCACGCGTAGGCGATGCCCTTGCCGATCGTGTAGCCGTAGGCGGCGCTGGTGACGTAGCCGACCGCGCGGTCGCCGTCGTACACCGGTTCCTTGCCCAGGACGACCGACCGCGGGTCGTCGATGGTGAGGCAGGTCAGCCTGCGCCGCACGTTCTCCTTGCGGCGCTCCAGCGCCGCCTTGCCGATGAAGTCGCCCTTGTCGAGCTTGACGGCGAAGCCGACGCCGGCCTCGTAGGGGTCGTGCTCGTAGGTCATGTCGGTGCCGAAGGAGCGGTAACCCTTCTCCAGGCGGAGGCTGTTGAAGGCGCCGCGGCCGGCGATGACGCCGCCGAGGGGCTGCGCCGCCTGCCACAGGGTGTCCCACAGCTTCTGGCCCTGGTCGGCGGTGGTGTACAGCTCCCAGCCGAGTTCGCCGACGTACGACAGGCGCATCGCGGTGACCGGGACGCTGCCGATGTAGGCACGCTTGGCGCGGAAGTACTTCAGGCCTTCGTTCGAGAAGTCCTCGTCGGTCAGGGGCTGCAGGACCTTGCGGGCCAGCGGGCCCCACAGGCCGATGCAGCAGGTGCCGGGGGTGATGTCGCGGACCTGGACCGTGCCGTCGGCGGGGAGGTGGCGGGTGAACCAGTCGAGGTCGAGGTTGCCGTTGGCGCCGACCTGGAAGAGGTCGCGGGCCAGACGGGCGACGGTGATGTCGCTGCGGATGCCGCCGTCGTGGTCGAGGAGCAGGGTGTACGTGACCGAGCCGACGGACTTGGCGACCTTGCCGGTGCACAGGCGCTCCAGGAACTCGGCGGAGCCGGGGCCGCTCACCTCCAGGCGCTTGAGGGCCGTCATGTCGTACATCGCGACGGTCTCGCGGGTGACCTGGGCCTCCGCGCCGACGACGGGCGACCAGAACTGGGCGGCCCAGTCGTTGGGGGTGGGGATGCTGCGGCCCTCGACCAGGCCCGCGTTGGCCTCGTACCACTGCGGGCGCTCCCAGCCGTTCGCCTCCAGGAAGAAGGCGCCGTGCTCCTGCTGGCGGGCGTGGAAGGGGCTGGTGCGGATCGGGCGCGGCTCGCCGGACGGCTGGAGGGGGTGGAGGATGTCGTAGACCTCGACGAAGTTCTGGCAGTCGCGGGCCAGGACGTACTCCGGGGCGAGCTGGTGCGGCTCGAAGCGGTTGACGTCGCACTCGTGCAGGTCGAAGGACGAGCAGTGGCCGTCGACCAGCCATTCGGCCATCGCCCGGCCGACGCCCGCGGAGTGGGTGACCCAGACGGCCTCGGCGACCCAGAAGCCCTTGACGTCCGGGGACTCGCCGAGGAGCGGGAAGTTGTCGGTGGTGAAGGAGAACAGGCCGTTGATGCCCTCCTCGACCTTCGCCTCGCGCGTCGCGGGGAGCAGGGACTGGGTCTCGGTCCAGGCGTCCTCGAAGTCCTCCTCGGTGAACTTCAGGACGGACGGCATCTCGTCGGCCTCGTCCACGGAGAGGATGTCGTCGGCGGAGATCGGCATGGGGCGGTGGCCGTAGTAGCCGATGCCGATGCCGTCGAAGCGGTCGCGGTAGTAGAGGTCGGCGTCCTGGTGGCGCAGGATCGGGCGGACCGCCTCCTCGGTCTGGCCGGCCAGGGCCGGGACGGGGCCGGTCCAGGCGAGCTGGTGGGCGAGCGGGGTGAGCGGGAGGTTCATGCCGACCATGCGGGCGATCTTCGGGCCCCAGATGCCGGCGCAGCACACGACGATGTCGGCGGGGATCTCGCCCTGGTCGGTCAGGACGCCGGTCACCTCGCCGTCGGCCCGGGTCACGTCGAGGACCTCGTGGCGCGCCAGGAAGCGGACGCCGCGCTCGGTGGCCCGGCGGATCTGGGCCTCCACGGCGAGGACGGCCTTCGCGAGGCCGTCGGTCGGGACGAGGAGGCCGCCGAGGACCTTGTCGCGGTCGACCAGCGGGTGCCGCTCGACGCACTCGTCGGGAGTCAGCAGCCGGGACTCGATGCCCCAGGCGGTGATCCAGCCGTGGCGGCGGTGCAGTTCCGTCAGGCGCTCCGGCGTGGTCGCCACTTCGAGGCCGCCGACCTGCAGGAAGCAGGGCTTGCCGTCGACGTCGAGCGAGCAGAACTTCTCGACGGTGTAGCGGGCCAGCTCGGTCATGGTCTTGGAGGAGTTGGTCTGGAAGACCAGACCCGGGGCGTGCGAGCTGGAACCCCCGGTGGCGGGGAGGGGGCCCTGGTCGACCACGGTCACTTCGGTCCAGCCTCGCGCGGAGATCTCGTCCGCGAGGGCCGCGCCAACGACTCCCGCTCCGATGATGACCACTCGGGGTCCCGCCATCGCCGCACCTCCGGTTTTGTTGAACCAGTCGAGCCGATCGAGTTGCTGTCCACGCAACTTGATTCAGGTTGCGCAACTCAATGTGCCTTCCGCACAAGTGGGTGTCAAGGGCTGCGGGACCTCGGAAAACGGGCCGGAACACGGCGATGCCCGGCGGTCGGTGCGCGCGGGGTGCGCACCGACCGCCGGGCATGTTTCGACCGGCTCGCGACGTACGGTTCGCGGAGCTACTTGATCCAGGCCTCCACCTTGTCGCGGTTGGCCTCGACCCACTTCTTCGCCGCCGCCTCGGGGGTCATCTTGTCCACCGCGATGTACTTCGCCACGGTGTTCTGGTCGTCGTTGGTCCAGGTGAAGTTCTTCACCAGGTCATAGGCGGGGCTGCCCGACTTGGCGAACTTCGCGCTGACGATCTTGTCCAGCTTGTACACGGGGTAGTCGCAGTTCACCTTCTCCGCGTCGGCGTCGCAGCCCTCCTTGTACTCGGGCAGCTTGACCTTCTTCAGCGGCACCTCGGACATGAACCACTGCGGCTCGTAGAAGTAGCCGATCACCCATTCCTTGTCCTTCTCCGCCTTGCGGAAGGCCTGGATGAGGGCGGTCTCACTGCCCGCGTACACGACCTTGTAGTCCAGCTTCAGGTTCTTCACCAGCGCCTCGTCGTTGGTGACGAACGACGGGTCGCCGTCGAGGAGCTGGCCCTTGCCGCCGGACTCGGACGTCTTGAACTCGGCCGCGTACTTGTCGAGGTTGTTCCAGTCGAGGATGTCCGGGTGCGCCTTGGCCAGCCACGGCGGCACGTACCAGCCGATGAGGCCTTCGTTGCCGGTCGCCCCGGCGTCGACGGCGGTCTTCTGGTCGGTGATGTACTTCTTCTTCAGGTCGTCGTGACCCCAGTTCTCGACGACGGCGTCGACCTCGCCCGTCCCGAAGCCCTGCCAGGCGATCTCTTCCTTCAGGTCCTTCTTGGTGACCTTGCAGCCGAGGTCCTGCTCCGCGACGTAGGCGATGACCGCCGCGTTGGCCTCGTACCCCACCCACGGGTTGACCGCGAGGTTGAAGGTGCCGCACTTGCCGGACTCGCCCGAGCCGCCGGCGCTGTCGTCACCGACCTTCGCGCCACCGCAGGCCGTGAGGGTGAGGCCGAGTATCGCTATGCCGGCCGCTCCGGCTCGCCAGTGTCTTGCCATGGTCGTGCTCCTTATGCGCTGGTGCGGCGAGCCGCCGCCTGAGTGATCCGGTCGAACATGACGCCGAGAAGGACGATGGCCAGCCCCGCGGCGAGCCCCTTCCCGTACAGCTGTCCCTGCGAGAAGCCGGCCACGACGTCGTAGCCGAGGGCGCCCGCTCCCACCAGGCCGCCCACCACAACCATCGACAGCACGTAGATCAGGCCCTGGTTGGTGGCGAGAGTCAGGGCGCCGCGTGCCATCGGCAGTTGAACCTTGGTGATGATCTGCCAGGTGTTGCACCCGGCGGAGGTGGCCGCCTCCACGGTGGTGGCGGGCACGTTCCGTACCCCGTCCGCGATGATCTTCATGGCGACGGGGGCCGCGTAGACGACGGCGGCGACGATCGCCGTGAAGCGGGTCGCGCCGAACAGCGCGAGGAACGGGACGAGATAGACGAACGGCGGCATGACCTGTGCCGCGTCCAGGCTCGGCCTGACCAGCCGGTCCACGAGCGCGCTGCGTCCCATCCACACGCCGAAGACGATGCCGAGCAGCATCACGAGCACCGTGGCGACGACGGTCGAGGCCAGCGTCGTCATGCTGTCCGACCACACTCCGGTGCCGACCAGCAGGCCCACGCACACGGCCGTGGTGATGCCGGCGCGCCATCCGCCGAGGACGACGCCGAGCGCGATCAGGGCCGCGCCGACGAGCCACCACGGGGAGTCGGTGAGCAGTGTCTGGAACGGGTTGAGCAGACCGTTGGTGATGGCGTCGCGGAAGGCGTTGGTGATACCCGACAGGTTGTCCTGCGCCCAGGTTGTCACGGTGTCGGCCCCGCTGGAGATGGCGCTGCCGGTGCCTCCCTCGCCGGGGAACTCCGCCGCCCAGATGTAGGTGTGGGACAGGTAGATCAGGACCGCCGTGACGGCCGCGCCGACGCCCAGGAGCGGGCGTCGCCAGGTCAGGAAACGGTTCTTCGAACGTCGGGCCGCCTCCGCGCGTCCGCTCGCCGCGGTGGTGACCCGGTCCAGGACGATGGCCATGACGACGATGGCCAGCCCCGCGTTGAAGGCCGTGCCGACGTCGAGCGACTGCAGTGCCTGGACGACGGTCTTGCCGAGGCCGGGCGCGTCGATCAGGGCCGCGATGGTCACCATGGCCAGGGCGGCCATGATGGTCTGGTTCACGCCCATCACCACGGTCCGCTTGGACATCGGCAGCAGCACCTTCGTCAGGGACTGCCGTCGGGTGGCACCCAGCGAGTCGGCCGCCTCGACCGTGGTCTCGGGGACGGAACGGATGGCGTGGGCGGTGATGCGGATCGTCGGCGGTGCCGCGTAGATCAGCGTGGCGATCGTGGCGGAGGCCGGTCCGATCTGGAAGAACAGGGTCAGCGGGGCCAGGTAGACGAAGGTCGGCATCGTCTGCATGAGGTCCAGGAAGGGCGTCACGATCCGGTTGAACCGGTCGGACAGCCCCGCCCACACGCCCAGCGGGATCGCGAACAGCAGCGCCACGAAGACGGCCGAGACGGTGAGCGCCAGGGTGTCCATGCTCTCCTGCCACAGACCCTGCAGGCCCAGGAAGGTGAAGCCGGCCACCGCCAGCAGCGCGACCCGCCAGTTGCCCAGGGCCCAGGAGACATAGCCGGCGATACCGACGACACCGAGCCAGCCGATCTGCGGGACGGGGCGGTCGGCGGAGGGCTGTGAGATCAGTTCCTGGACGAAGGTCACCAGGGTGTCGATGACCAGGCGGATCTCGTTGAAGAAGTACAGGAACAGCGGGTTGGAGTTGCGGTTCGCGCCGATCGAGTCGTTGACGTCGTTGAACCACCGGTGCAGATCGGTCAGGTCCGCCGCCCCCAGGGCGAGGGTCTGCCTGCCGCGCAGCACCAGGAACAGCGCCAGCCAGACGACCAGGATCGCGCCCACCACCATGGATCGGCTGGCCTTGCGCACGCCCTTGGCCGGAGCGGTCCGTTCCACGGCCCCGCTCGCCCCCGATTCCTCCGGTCCATCCGGTTTCTCGGTCTTCTCCACGGCGACGGTCATCACGCGCCGCCTTCCTGCCCGGCGACCACCGCGAGGATCTCCTCGTCGCCGACGATGCCGAGCAGCTTGCCGTTCTCGACGACCTTGACCGGCTTGTCGGCCGCGAGCACCGCCCGGGTGGCCTCCTTGACCACGACGTCCGGTCCCAGCTCGGGGCCGTCCAGGGCGTCGCCGTCGGCCGGCGGGCGCATGATCCAGCGCAGGGTGAGCACGTCGCCGCGGGGCACGTCCTTGACGAACTCGCGTACGTAGTCATCCGCCGGGGCGCCGACGAGTTCGTCGCCGGTGCCGCACTGGACCATCTTGCCGTCGCGCATGATCAGGATGCGGTCGCCCAGTTTGAGCGCCTCGGAGAGGTCGTGGGTGATGAACACCATCGTCTTGCCGACCTCGTGGTGCAGCCGGATGACCTCGTTCTGCATGTCCCGGCGGATCAGCGGGTCGAGCGCCGAGAACGGCTCGTCGAAGAAGAGCACGTCCGGATCGCCGGCCAGCGCCCGGGCGAGGCCCACGCGCTGCTGCATACCGCCGGACAGCTGGTCGGGGTAGGAGTTCTCGTAGCCCGCGAGGCCGACCAGCTCGACGACCTCCTGGGCCCGCTTGGTCCGCTCGGCCCTGCTCATGCCCCGGATCTCCAGCCCGAACGCCACGTTGTCGACGACGCGACGATGGGGCAGCAGACCGAAGTGCTGGAAGACCATGGAGAACTTGCGGCGCCGCAGGTCGCGCAGGCGCTTGTCGTCGGCCTTGCGGATGTCCTCGCCCTCGAAGACGACCTCACCGGCGGTGGGTTCGATCAGCCGGGTGAGACATCGCACCAGGGTGGACTTGCCGGAGCCGGACAGGCCCATGACGACGAATACCTCGCCGGGCGAGACGTCGAAGTGGACGTCGCGTACGGCGGCGGTGCATCCGGTGCGGTCCATGAGCTCGCGGCGGGTGAGGCCGCACAGTTCCTCGGATTCCGGCACCTGGTCGGCCTTCGGCCCGAACACCTTCCACAGCCTGCGCACGGATATGACCGGGGTGGAGCCCGAGTCCTGGGGCGTGCCGCGCCGCTGCGGCACCTCGGTCTGTGTGGTCACGTTCGACCTTCTTTCGGCGTTCAGCCGCGGAACCAGTGCTGCGGCCGGGGTTGGATGTTCTGCCAGATGTGCTTGGGCTCTCGGTACTCGTTCAGGCCGGTCGGTCCCAGCTCCCGTCCCACGCCCGAATGCCCGAAGCCACCCCATTCCGCTTGCGGCACATAGGGGTGGTAGTCGTTGATCCACACCGTGCCGTGACGCAGCCGCCGGGCGACCCGCTGGGCCTTGCCGGCGTCCTGGGTCCAGACGGCTCCGGCGAGTCCGTACTCGGTGTCGTTGGCGATGCGTACGGCGTCGTCCTCGTCGGTGAAGCGCTCCACGGTGAGCACGGGCCCGAAGGACTCCTCGTGCACCACGCGCATGTCCTGCCGGCACTCGTCGAGCACGGTGGGCAGGTAGTAGTGGCCGTCGGCCAGCGCGGGGTCGTCGGGCCGTGCGCCGCCGCAGCGCAGTACGGCGCCCTCGGCGAGGCCGGAGGCGACGTACGCCTCGACCTTGTCCCGGTGCTGTGCGGAGATCAGGGCTCCGGTCTCGGCGTCGGGGTCGAAGGGGCCGCCGAGCCGGATCTGCCGGGCGCGGCGGACGACCTCGTCGACGAAGCGGTCGTGCAGGGAGTCCTCGACGATCAGCCGGGCCCCGGCCGAGCAGACCTGGCCCGAGTGCAGGAAGACGGCCGTGAGGGCGAAGTCGACGGCCGCCTCGAAGTCGGCGTCGGCGAAGACGACGTTGGGGTTCTTGCCGCCGAGCTCCAGCGCGACCTTCTTCACGGTCGCGGCGGCGGTGGCCATGATCCGCTTGCCGGTCTCCAGGCCTCCGGTGAAGGAGACCATGTCCACGGCCGGGTCCTCGGAGAGCGGTGCGCCCACCTCGGGCCCGGTGCCCAGGACGAGGTTGGCGACTCCGGCGGGGATCCCGGCCTCCTGAAGTGCCTTCATCAGCAGGATGGAGGTGGAGGGGGTGAGCTCGCTGGGCTTGAGGACGATCGTGTTGCCGGCGAGGAGCGCTGGGGCGACCTTCCAACTGGCTTGCAGCAGCGGGTAGTTCCAGGGGGTGATCAGTCCGCACACACCGATCGGCTCATGGACGACCCGGCTCACGGCGTCGTCGCGGCCGGTGTCGATCACACGGCCGGCGTCGGTGCCCGCGAGCCCGCCGTAGTAGCGGAAGCAGGAGACGACATCGGCGATGTCGTACTCGCTCTCCACCAGCCGTTTGCCGGTGTCCAGGGACTCGGCGCGGGCGAAATCCTTGGCATCGCGCTCGAGAATGTCGGCGGTGCGCAGCAGCAGGGCGCCGCGCTCCCGCTCGGGGGTGTTCGGCCAGTGCCCCGCGTCGAAGGCACGGCGGGCCGCCGCGATCGCGGCCTCGGTGTCGGGGCGTGTCGCCTCCGAGACGGTCGCCGCGAGCGTGCCGTCAGCGGGACATCGGATCTCCCGGTGCCCGCCGGCCACCGGATCCCGCCATTCACCATCCACGTACAGGTCTGCCACGCGCCGAGCCTTTCAACCGAAATTCGTTGCGCATCGTGCACCCAATTGCTTGTGGTGGAACACCCTGGCGAATGTGCAGACCGGCGTCAAGGGGTTGGCCGGTGACGATTTGACCATGCCATCACTTGCCCGGCCACCCTTGACCGCAAGCGGCACCGAGCCGACCATGTTGCGTATCGCTCACCATGTTGTGCAATGCGCACCGACGGAGGCCGCACATGTCCCCTCGCCCACAACCCGGCCGTGAGTACGTCCTCACCCTCTCCTGCCCCGACAGCGCGGGACTGGTTCACGCCGTGAGCGGCTTTCTGGTCAGGAACTCCGGCAACATCCTGGAAAGCCAGCAGTTCGACGACCGACTTCAGAGCCGTTTCTTCATGAGGGTTCACTTCGACGTTTCCGATCCGAACGTCGATCTGGAACAGCTGCGTTACCGGTTCGGTCCCGTGGCCCAGGCCTACGGCATCACCTGGGCCCTGAGTGAAGCGGCCACACCCACCCGGACCCTGATCATGGTGTCCAAGTTCGGCCACTGCCTGAACGACCTGCTCTTCCGCCGGCGGACCGGCGCCCTCAACATCGAGATCCCCGCGATCGTCTCCAACCACCGGGACTTCGAGGGCCTCGCGGAGACCTACGACATCCCCTTCCACCACATCCCGGTGACCAGGGACACCAAGCCCGAGGCCGAGGCGCGGCTGATGGAGCTCGTGCGTGAGCTGGACGTCGACCTGGTGGTGCTGGCCCGGTACATGCAGGTCCTCTCCGACGACCTGTGCAAGCAGCTGGAGGGCCGCGCCATCAACATCCACCACTCCTTCCTCCCCAGTTTCAAGGGCGCGCGCCCCTACGACCAGGCCTACACCCGAGGTGTGAAGCTCGTCGGCGCGACGGCGCACTATGTGACCCCGGACCTGGACGAGGGGCAGATCATCGAGCAGGACGTGATCCGGGTGGACCACTCGCTCGACCCCGGCGACCTGGTCACCGTCGGGCGGGACGTCGAGGCCCAGGTGCTCGCACACGCGGTGAAGTGGCACAGCGAGAGCCGCGTGATGCTGGACGGCAACCGCACGGTGGTCTTCCGCTGAGCCGCGACCACAGGGGGGCGGGACCGGATTCCGGTCCCGCCCTTGTCGTATACGACGCCGGGCGCACCGCCCCCGCTCACAGCGACTGCTGGAGGAAGGCGATGAGCGCGGCCGTGAGTTCCGCGGGGGCGTCCTCCTGGACGAGGTGGCCCGCACCGCTGATCGGTTCGAACCGCGCGCCGGGGACGAGAGCGGCGAGTTCGCGCCCCTTCGCCACCGGGATCCAGGTGTCGTCCTCGCCCCAGCAGACGAGCGCGGGCATGCCGATGTCGCCGTACCGGCCCTGGATCTCGTCGGTGTAGCGCTGGTCGGCCTGGGCGATCTGCCGATAGAAGGCCGCTTGGCCGGGGCCGTCCAGCCAGGGCTCGACGAGCCGGTCGAGGACCGCGGGATGCAGGCCGGGGCCGCTGGCGGAACCGACGTACTCGCGCACCAGGGCGCCGTGCAGCGCGGGCGGCAACCGCTCGAACACGTCGGCGTGCTCGCCGACGAGCCGGAAGAACGGAGAGCCCCACGGTGCCAGCGCGACCGGGTCCACCAGGGCGAGGGCCCGGTATCGGGCGCCGTGCAGCAGATGTGCCCGCAGGGCGACGGCGCCGCCGAAGTCATGGGCGACCACGAGCGGTTCCACCAGGCCCCAGTGGCCCAGGAGTTCGGTGAAGACCCGGCCCTGCGCGGCCAGGGACACGTCCTGCCCCGCCGCCTTCTCGGAGGTTCCGTAGCCGGGCATGTCCCAGACGAACACCTGGTGGTCCCGGGCGAGCGAGCGGGCCACGGAACGCCAGACGTACGACGAGAAGGGCGTGCCGTGCAGCAGGACGACCGGCGACCGGCCGGGCTGCCCCAGCCGGTCCCAGCGGATGTCGCCCGATGTGCTGGTGAAGGTTCGGGTCAGCTGCCAGTCGGTGTCCGTTGCCATCCTTCTCCCGGGTCAGCCGCCCAGCCGGTCCAGCAGCGCGCGGCGCCACCGCTCCGTCTCGGCGATCTGGTTGAACGTGAACAGGTGCAGCCCGGCCACCCCCGCCGAGGGGGCGGTGAGAGCCTCCTGCGTGCGGGACAGCAGCCGCTCGGGTGCATACCCGCCGGGGGCCGCGAAACGCACGAACCACGAGGCGTGCTTGGTCAGGAAGCGCGTCGACTCCCCCACCCCGATCTTGGTGGCCATCGCCAGCAGCTTCGCCCGCTGCACGGGCCCCGCGACGCCCACATGGACCGGCAGGGTGACGTCCCGGCGCCGTACACGAGCGAGCCAGTCCCCCAGCACCCGCGGGTCGAAGCACAGGTTGCTCACGATGTACGTGGCGTGCTCGCGCTTGTCCCACATCGCCTGGACGGTGACGTCGTCGTGGATGAGCGGATGGCTCTCCGGGTAGCCGGTGATGCCGACACGGACGAAGGGGCTGCCCAGCTCGCTCAGCCTGCGCAGCACCGGCAGCGCCCCGTCGTAGACCCCGGCAGGAGGGTCGGAGTCCCCGGCAGGGACGAAGACGTCGTCCACGCCCGCCTCGCGGAGCCGGCCCGTGACCTCCTTCAGATGTACGTCGTCCCGCAGCAGCCGCGCCGGCACGTGCGGGACGACCCGGTAGCCGTGCGCCGCGAGCCGGCCGGCGAGGTCGAGGGTCGGCTCCAGGCCCTTGACCGGTGACGCCGTCACGGTGACGACGACGTCGCGCGGGACATGGGCGAGGACCTTGTCCTCGGTCGCCCTCGCGGGCAGCACCTCGTAGCGGACGCTGTTCAGCAGCGCCCGGAGTCCTGCGGCGCCCAACGCCTACTCCGCCTGCTTCTTGGCGTCGGGGTGGCGGTAGTACGCGGCCTTCGACGGCGCGAGCGGCTCCTTGCCGAGGATCAGGTCGGCGGCCTTCTCGGCGATCATCATCACCGGTGCGTAGATGTTGCCGTTGGTGACGTACGGCATGACGGAGGCGTCCACCACACGCAGTCCCTCGACTCCGTGCACCCGCATGCTGGTGGGGTCGACGACGGACATCTCGTCGGTGCCCATCTTGCAGGTGCAGGACGGGTGCAGAGCGGTCTCGCCGTCCTTGGCGACCCAGGCGAGGATCTCCTCGTCGGTCTCCACGGACGGTCCGGGCGAGACCTCCCCGTCGTTGTAGGGAGCGAGCGCGGGCTGGTTGAGCAGCTTGCGGGCCACCCGGATCGCCTCGACCCATTCGCGGCGGTCCTGCTCGGTGGAGAGGTAGTTGAAGCGCAGGGCCGGGTGCTCGCGCGGGTCCTTGCTCTTGATCTTCACGGAGCCGATCGCGTCGGAGTACATGGGGCCCACGTGGACCTGGTAGCCGTGTCCGCCCGCGGGCACGGAGCCGTCGTAACGAACCGCGATGGGCAGGAAGTGGAACATCAGGTTGGGGTAGTCCACGTCCTCGTTGCTGCGGGCGAAGCCGCCGGCCTCGAAGTGGTTGGTCGCGGCCGGCCCCTTCCGGAACAGCCACTGCAGGCCGATGAAGGGGGCCCGCCACTTCGCCAGGTACGGCTGCATGGAGACGGGCTGCTTGCAGGCGTACTGGATGTACACCTCCAAGTGGTCCTGCATGTTCTCGCCGACGCCGGGAAGGTCGTGGACGACATCGATGCCGAGGGCGCGCAGTTCCTCGGCGTTGCCGACGCCGGAGAGCTGGAGCAGTTGCGGGGAGTTGATGGCGCCGCCGCAGAGGATGACTTCCTTGGCGCGGACCTGCTGGAGCGCGCCCCGGCCCCGCCGGTACTCGACGCCGACGGCGCGCTTGCCCTCGAAGAGGACGCGGGTGACGAGGGCGCGGGTCCTGACGGTGAGGTTCGGCCGCTTCGTCGCGGGCTTGAGGTACGCCTTCGAGGCCGAGAGCCGACGTCCACGATGGACATTTCGGTCGAACTTGGCGAAACCTTCCTGCCGGTAGCCGTTGACGTCGTCGGTGGGCGCATAGCCCGCCTCCTCGGTGGCCTTGAGGAAGGCTCCGAAGAGGGGGTTCGTCGCCGGGCCGCGCTCAAGGACGAGAGGGCCGTCATGACCGCGGAACTCGTCGTCCGGATCGGCCGCCAGACAGTTCTCCATACGCCGGAAGTACGGCAGACAGTGCGCGTAGTCCCAGGTCTCCATGCCCGGGTCGGCGGCCCAGCGCTCATAGTCCATGGGGTTGCCGCGCTGGAAGATCATGCCGTTGATGCTGCTGGAACCGCCCAGCACCTTGCCGCGCGCGTGGTAGATGCGCCGGCCGCCCATGTGGGGTTCGGGCTCGGACTCGTACTTCCAGTCGTAGAACCGGCTGCCGATGGGGTAGGTCAGCGCCGCGGGCATGTGAATGAAGACGTCCCACGGGTAGTCGGACCGGCCCGCCTCCAGGACCAGCACCCGGTTCGCCGGGTCTGCGGAGAGCCTGTTCGCCAGTGCGCTGCCGGCCGAACCGCCACCGACGATGACGAAGTCGTACTGCAGGGGAGCCATGGTGCCTCGTCTCGCTCGCGCCGTAGATGTGCGAGGAATGCTAAACCCGGTAGCGCTATACGCACCAGGTTGCGAACCGCGCAACTTCTGGGTCTTCGTTTCGACGGCGTTACTTGCAGTCGTGTTGTTTACTACGCGTATAGTTTCACTGTGAGCAACTACAGCCCTGACACAGAAACGTCGAATTCACAAGCGGGCGGCGTCCAGTCGGTGGACCGCGCCATCAGCGTCCTGGAGATCCTCGCCCAGCGTGGCGAGGCGGGCGTCAGCGAGGTGGCGGCCGAGATCGAGGTGCACAAGTCCACCGCCTTCCGTCTCCTCGGCGCCCTGGAGGCGCGCGGCCTGGTGGAGCAGGCCGGTGAACGCGGCAAGTACCGGCTCGGCTTCGGGATCGTCCGTCTGGCCGGCGCCGTCACCGGCCGTATCGACATCACCCAGCAGGGCCGTCCGGTCTGCGAACGCCTCGCCGAGGAGATCGGCGAGACCGTCAACATCGCCGTCATGCAGGAGCACTACGCGATCAACCTGTACCAGGTGCGCGGCCCGGGAGCCATCACCGCGCACAACTGGGTCGGCCAGCTGACTCCTCTGCACGCCACGTCGAGCGGCAAGATCCTGTTGGCGTATCTGCCGACCAAGGAGCGCACGACCCTGCTGACCGAGGCCGGCATGAAGAAGGTCACGGCGCGCACCATCACCGCCAAGACGAAGCTCGAGAGGAACCTCGCCGAGACGCGGGAGCGGAACTACTCCATCACCTTGGAGGAGCTGGAGATCGGCCTGCACGCCATGGCCGCACCGGTCCGCAACCGGGACGGTGACGTCATCGCCGCACTCAGCGCCTCCGGTCCCGCCTACCGGCTCACCGAGGACCGCATGCACGAGCTCTCCCCGGTGCTGCTCAAGGGCGCCCAGGAGATCAGCCACCGGATGGGCTACCTGGGCTGAGTCACGCCTGAGGGGTGCCCAGGCGCTCGTTCACCCAGTCGTGGAACGCGCCGATGTGATGCTCACTGGGCACGAGTACGCCACCCTTGGCGTACATCCGGGAGCTCATGCCGGGCTGTGTGCGCTCGCAGGCGTCGAAGTCCTGCTGATTGACCCGGTGGAAGAGTTCCACCGACCGGCTGACGTCCTTGCCGCTCTCGACGACGTGCGGAAGGTAGAGCCAGTCGCACTCGACGATCGTGCGGTCCACGGACACCGGATACATCCGGTGGAAGATCACATGGTCGGGGACGAGGTTGATGAACACCTGGGGCTTGACGGTGATCGCGTAGTAGCGGCGGTCCTGGTCGTCCGCGACCCCGGGAATGCGGTCCAGGCCCTCGGAGCCGTCGACGGTGAAGCCCTGGACGTCCTCGCCGAACTCGGCACCGTGACCGACGTAGTACTGGGCGGCGTAACCGTCCGCGAACTCCGGGAGCACCTCGGTCAGTTCCGGGTGGATGGTGGCGCAGTGGTAGCACTCCATGAAGTTCTCGATGATGAGCTTCCAGTTCGACTTGACGTCGTAGACGATCCGCTTGCCCACGGAGAGACTGTCGATGCCGTAGCGCTCGATCGACTCGACGTCGCCGAGCCGGGCGACGACCTCCCCGATGACGTCCTCCTCGAAGGAGGGCGGGTTCTCCGCGAGGCAGACCCACACATAGCCGAGCCATTCGCGCACGGCCACGCTCACCAGGCCGTACTCGGTCCGGCCCACGTCGGGCATCTTGGTGAGGTTGGGCGCCGCGACGAGCTTGCCGTTCAGGTCGTACGTCCAGGCGTGGTACGGGCACTGGAAGGCGCGCTTGACCTCGCCGGTCTCCTCGGTGCAGAGCTTGGCCCCGCGGTGCCGGCAGACATTGAAGTACGCACGGATGCTGTTGTCCCTAGCCCGGGTGACGAGGATGCTCTCGCGCCCCACGTCGACGGTGCGGAAGGCGCCGGGCTTCGCCAGCTCGGAAGCGCGGGCCACGCAGAACCACATGGTCTCGAATATGTGCTCCTGCTCCTGGGCGAAGATGCCCGGGTCCGTGTAGGAGGAGCCGGGGAGAGTGGCGATCAGGCTGTCCGGCAGGCTGGTCGAGGTCACGGTGCACTCCTCGGGAGAACGTCGTGGAGGGGTCAGTCACGCGCCGGGAAGAGCGACTCCGGACGGTGTTGTGCATGGAGCAACGCTGCGTGCTATGCGCAACCGCAGCATGAGATGCCGCTGGGGCGGTGTCAAGATGCGGGGGGTGTCAGGACGCGGTGGCGGCGAGCTGCTTGCGCCAGCGCATGAACAGCCGCGGCTGGTTCATCCCGAGCACGGCGACCGGGTTCCCGGCCCGCCGGTAGACGGCCAGGACGTCGCGGTCGTCCGCGGCGCCCGCCTCGATGGTCACGCTGTCCGCTCCGGCCGCATGACCGGCGAACTGGATCTTCACGCCGTACTGGTCGGACCAGAAGTACGGCGGCCTGGGCACACCCGGTTCCACCGCACCGCCCGCCAGCAGCGCGGCGACCGCGGCGTCGGGGCGCTCGCGCGCGCCGGTCCAGTGCTCGACGCGGCGATGGAAACCCGCGCGCGGGTCGTACCAGTTGGCGCAGTCACCGACCGCGACCACGCCGGCCAGGCTGGTGCGGCCGTCGGCGCCGCACTTGACGCCGTTGTCGAGAGCTATGCCGGAGCCTTCCAGCCACTCGACGTTCGGGCGTGCGCCCACGCCGACGACGACGATGTCGGCGGGGATGCCGCGGCCGTCCTCCAGCAGGACGGCGTCGACACGATTCTCCCCGCTCAGCCCCTTGACGCCCACACCGCACTCCAGCCGCACGCCATGGTCGGCGTGGAGGGCGGAGACGATGGCGCCCATGGTCTCGCCGAGTGGTCCGGCGAGCGGGGTCGGGGCCGCTTCGACGACGGTCACGTCGAGCCCGAGGGCGTACGCGGTGGAGGCGACCTCGGCTCCGATGAAGCCTCCGCCGATCACCACCAGCCGTCCGCCGCGGGCCAGTTCGTCCCGCAGGGCGCGGGCGTCGTCCAGGGTGCGCAGGGTGTGCACTCCGGCCAGCCCTTCGGAACCGGGAAGGGTGCGCGCCGCGGCGCCGGTCGCGATGACGACACCGTCGGCGGACACCTCCCGTCCGTCGTCGAGCCGGACGGCACGCCGCGCGTGGTCGAGTCCGGTGGCGCGGACGCCCAGCAGCCACTCCGCCCGCAGGTCCTCGTCGTCCGTCTCCAGCGCGAGTTCGGCCTCGCCGAGCGTGCCGGACAGGAACTCCTTGGACAGCGGGGGCCTGTCGTACGGGCGGTGGAGCTCGTCTCCGATGACGACCAGCCGACCGTCGTAGCCCTGCTTGCGCAGCGAGCGCGCCGCCGACAGACCGGCCAGTGAGGCGCCGACCACGGCGACGGTCCTCACGCGGGACCTCCGGCGAGCCGGGCAGCGATGCAGGGCGGCAGGTTGGGCGCGTCCGTGGACAGCCGGACGTAGATGACGCCGTCCTCGACGATGACCTCGTGCGTCCGGACCGGAAGCTTGGCCGGCGGGGCGTCGACCGCGCCGGTCCTCAGGTCGAACTTCGAAGCATGCAGCGGGCATTCCACCTCGCGACCCTCCAGCCAGCCGTCGGCGAGCGACGCGTCCTGGTGGGTGCAGGTGTCGTCGATGGCGAAGAGCTCGCCGTCGTCGGTGTGGAACACCGAGACCGGCGGATCGATGTCGAGCCGGTGGGCCTCGCCTCGGGGGAGATCCTCGAGACGGCACGCGGGAATCATCATGACACCTCGGTGCGTATAACGAAACGGATTGCGGTAAGCGCAACATCAGTCTGAGGTCGCCCAGAACCCTTGTCAAGGCATTCAGAGGGCACTCTGAGCCGTTCCTTTTGTTGCGCCATATAGAACTCGCTTCATATAGGACAACAGCGGCCCGCCGCATCGACTCGCGGGGGACGCGAGCCGAGGGCGGGCGCGTGAGGGTCGCCGGCGGCCGTCAGAAGCCGCGGTCGATCCACTCCTGGAGGTGCGGTGCCTCGGCGGCGATGGTGGTCGTGTCGCCGTGTCCGGTGTGTACGACGGTGTCGCCCGGCAGGGTCAGCAGCCGGTCCCGGATCGAGTCGACGATGGTCGGGAAGTGGCTGTACGACCGTCCCGTCGCCCCCGGCCCGCCCGCGAACAGGGTGTCGCCGCTGAAGAGGGCACTCAGGGCCGGCACGTACAGGCAGACGGCGCCCGGCGCGTGGCCGGGTGTGTGCAGCACGGTCAGCTCGATGCCGGCCACCGTGAGGCCCTGCCCGTCGGTCAGTTCGGCGTCCGGCGCCCGGTCGGGGTGGGTCTGCTTCCACAGCGGGAGGTCGTCCGGGTGGAGGAGGACCGGGGCACCGGTGCGTTCCGCGAGGTCGGGCGCGGCGTCGATGTGGTCGTTGTGCGCGTGGGTGCACACGATGGCCCGCAGGGTGCGCCCACCGACGGCTCGGGCGATGGCCTCGGCGTCGTGTGCGGCGTCGATGACGATCACCTCGTGGTCGTCGCCGACGATCCACACGTTGTTGTCGACGTCCCAGGTGCCGCCGTCCAGCGAGAACGTGCCCGAGGTGACGAGATGCTCGATGCGCGCGGCCATCACAGGACCACCACCGAGCGCAGCACGTCGCCGCCGTGCATCCGCTCGAAGGCCTTCTCGACCTCGTCCAGTGCGATGGTCTCCGTGACGAACGCGTCCAGGTCGAGCCGGCCCTGGAGATAGAGGTCGATGAGCATCGGGAAGTCCCGGGAAGGCAGGCAGTCGCCGTACCAGGAGGACTTCAGCGACCCGCCCCGGCCGAAGACGTCCAGCAGCGGCAGTTCCAGCTTCATCTCCGGGGTGGGCACGCCGACCAGAACGACAGTGCCGGCGAGGTCGCGGGCGTAGAACGCCTGCTTGTACGTCTCCGGACGGCCCACCGCCTCGATGACGACGTCCGCGCCGTGGCCGCCGGTCAGCTCGCGGATCGCCTCCACCGCGTCGGCGTTCTTGGAGTTGACGGTGTGGGTCGCGCCCAGCTTCTCGGCCGTGGCCAGTTTCCGGTCGTCGATGTCGACCGCGATGACCTTGGCCGCGCCCGCCAGGTTCGCCCCGGCGATCGCCGCGGCCCCGACACCACCGCAGCCGATGACGGCGACCGAGTCGCCCCGTCCGACGTTGCCGGTGTTGATGGCCGCGCCGATGCCCGCCATCACGCCGCACCCCAGGAGGCCGGCGGCGGCCGCCGACGCGGTCGGGGCGACCTTCGTGCACTGCCCGGCCGCCACCAGCGTCTTCTCCGCGAACGCGCCGATGCCCAGCGCGGGCGAGAGCTCGGTGCCGTCCAGCAGGGTCATCTTCTGCTTGGCGTTGTGGGTGTTGAAGCAGTACCAGGGCCGACCGCGCAGACACGCACGGCACTGACCGCACACCGCACGCCAGTTGAGGATCACGAAGTCACCGGGCGCGACGTCGGTCACCCCCTCCCCCACCGACTCCACCACACCCGCGGCCTCGTGGCCCAGCAGGAAGGGGAAGTCGTCGTTGATGCCGCCCTCCCGATAGTGAAGATCGGTGTGGCAGACCCCGCAGGCCTCGATCTTCACCAGCGCCTCACCCGGACCCGGGTCCGGCACGACGATCGTCTCCAGGCTGACGGGGGCGCCCTTGCCCCGCGCTACGACAGCACGGACCTGGTGCGTCATGGCCACTCCTCGGCTGATCGAGACTTGAATCAGATGTTGCTCATTACGGCACACATCTCACGTGTCGCAACACAGCATCCTTGAGCGCGAACCGGCGGTCAAGGAGCGCGACGAGGGTTCCCTCGGCCGGTCGGAATCCCGGCGCGACAGCACGAACGCCCGGCAGGGTCGTGGCCGCACATGGGCGGTTCCACGACCTCGCCGGGCGCGGAGGGCGCGGGTCCGCCGGTCTCAGCCGGCGGAGGAGGTTGGGGAATGCGTGGGTTGCGTCGGCGGCTGGGGCTGTGCCGACTTCGCGCCATCCGTGGACGTGCAGGGACCGATGCGGAGTTCGAAGTCGCCGTCGTACTGCTCGTGGCCGGCGATGACGGCCGTCTCGATCGCTTCCTTGCCCTTGCGTCCGCGGAGGATGAGCGGGTCCTGGCGCAGATCGCGGGTGAGCGCGATGCACAGGCCGATCATCACGAGGGTGAAGGGGGCCGCCGCCAGAATGGTGAGGTTCTGCAGCCCGGTGAGCGCGTCGCCCTTGCCGCCGCCGATGAGCAGCATGATCGCGGCGACCGCTCCGGTCAGCACACCCCAGAACACCACCACGGTCCGGGTCGGTTCCAGGGATCCGCGCTGCGAGAGCGTGCCCATGACGATCGAGGCGGCGTCGGCGCCGGAGACGAAGAAGATTCCGACGAGGATCATCACCACGATGCTCGTCACCGTCGCGATCGGGTACTGCTGGAGCACGTCGAAGAGCTGCCCCTGGGCCGTCCCGGCGCCCTTGAGTCGGCCCTCGTCCTGCAGGTGCATCGCCGAGCCGCCGAAGATCGCGAACCACAGCAGGCTGACGGTGCTGGGCACCAGGATGACCCCGCCCACGAACTGCCGGATGGTCCGGCCGCGGCTGATGCGCGCGATGAACATGCCGACGAACGGCGTCCAGGAGATCCACCAGGCCCAGTAGAAGACCGTCCAGCCGGCCAGCCAGTCGGCGACTCCCTCACCGCTCGACGCCTCGGTGCGCCCTGCCATCTGGGTCAGGTCGCCGAGGAAGGCGCCGATGGAGGTGGGCAGCAGGTCGAGGATGAAGATGCTCGGCCCGACGAGGAACACGAAGACCGCCAGGGTCACCGCCAGAACCATGTTGATGTTGGACAGCCACTGGATGCCCTTGGCGATCCCGGACACGGCCGAGGCGACGAACGCCACGGTCAGCACCGCGATCACGGCGACCAGCAGGCCGGTGCCGACGGATCCCATCCAGCCGAGCCCGGTGAAGCCGCTGCCGATCTGCAGGGCGCCGAGCCCCAGGGAGGCCGCGGAGCCGAAGAGGGTGGCGAAGATGGCGAGGATGTCGATGACCCTGCCGCCCCAGCCGTTCGCCCGCTTCTCACCGATCAGCGGGGTGAACACGGCGCTGATCAGCTGCCGGCGTCCGCGCCGGAAGGTGCTGTAGGCGATGGCCAGGCCGACCACCGCGTACATCGCCCACGGATGGAGCGTCCAGTGGAAGAGGGTGGTGGCCATGGCGGTCTCCATGGCCTGGTTGGCGTCGGCCGGGTCGGTACCCGGCGGTGGAGTGGTGAAGTGCGACAGCGGTTCGCTCACGCCGTAGAACATCAGGCCGATGCCCATGCCCGCGCTGAACATCATGGCGATCCAGGAGACGGTGCGGAACTCGGGCTGCTCGCCCTCCGCGCCCAGGGTGATCCGCCCGTAACGGCTCATCGCCAGCCAGAGAGCGAAGACCACGAAGCCCGAGGCGGCGAGGACGAACGCCCAGCCGCCGTTTCGGATGGTCCCGTCGAGCAGCTTGCCGGACACGCTCTCCAGGGTGTCGGTCGCCGTCGCTCCCCAGACGACGAAGGCGAGGGTGAGGGCCGCGGCGACACCGAAGACGACCCGGTCGGTCCGCGGGCCCACGCGTGCCGCCGGGCTTCCGGGGAGGTCCGCTTCGACGGGATGGCTTCTGCTCCCGTTCCTCTCGCGGGTTCTGTTCATCAACTCGTCCTTTCCACAGACGGCAGGAGAGTCTTCGTCGCGGACGACGTCATGGGGACCCGTCGGTGATTCCGCCTGACCGACTGGCACGCCGGAGCGGATGGGAGATCGACGAGGGAAGGGGAGGCGGAGCGGCCGCCATCCCACATCGTTGCGGATAACGCATCAGCATTCACTATGAGCAACAACCATCTGGGCCCTGGGGAGGGCTGTCAAGGGGTCGGACGTGCGGAGTTGCCCGACCTCGCCCGACCCGACCCGAACGGCCGCGCGTGGGGGATCCCCGGCCGGCGAACCGTCAGCGGACTGCGCGGGCGCACGTCCGGTGGCCGCGGTGGTACGCGCCCGACACCACCGCGGTACGGGCCGCGGGGCGGGGTCTCCGGCGCCGTGATGACGCGCAGCGCGCTGGTACTGACCCCGTTTTCCACCGGGGAATCAGCGCACACCGCCCGCTGTTGCCCGGAACAGCAGCCCTTGCACGATCCCCAAGGAGGCCAAGCGTGTACGGCGACCCGGCGACAGTGCGCAAGATCCTCACCGAGCTCGGCGACACCTGGGCCGTCGTGGGCCTGTCGACGAACCAGCGGCGTGCGGCCTACGGGGTCGCCGACGTCCTCCAGCGCTTCGGCAAGCGCATCGTGCCCGTGCACCCGAAGGCGGAGACGGTCCACGGGGAACATGGATACCCCTCTCTGGAAGCGATCCCCTTCGAAGTCGACGTCGTCGACGTGTTCGTCAACAGCGACCTCGCCGGGGCCGTCGCCGACGAGGCCGTGGCCATCGGCGCGAAGGCCGTCTGGTTCCAGCTCGGCGTCATCGACGTGGCCGCCTACGACCGCACCCGCGCCGCCGGCCTCGACATGGTCATGGACCGCTGCCCGGCGATCGAGATCCCGCGCCTGGGCTGACCGGCAGGCGATACGTCGCCGAGCCGCCGAGCCCGCCCCGGAGCCCTCCCCTCCCCACATCACCCGCCCCCATAATGCTCGGGTGACTTCGACCTCCCCCCACACCAACTCCGTTGCCCCGCAACGCTTCCCGGTCGTCATCGTGGGCGCCGGGCCGGCCGGCCTCACCATCGGCAACATCCTGCGGGCGGCGTCCGTCGACTGTCTGGTCCTGGAGACCGAGACACGTCAGTTCATCGAGCAGCGGCCGCGGGCCGGGGTCATCGAGGAGTGGGCGGTACGCGGACTCGAGCGGCGGGGCCTCGCGGACACGCTGCTGGCGCGGGCGCAGCGGCACACGGAGTGCGAGTTCCGGTTCGCCGGGGAGCGCTACCGGTTCGCGTACACCGAGCTGACGGGACAGCACCACTGGATCTATCCGCAGCAGTTGCTGGTGACGGACCTGGTGCGCGAGTACGCGGACGTGCGCGGCGGGGCCATACGCTTCGGCGTTCAGGACGTGGAACTGCACGACCTCGACACCGACCACCCCTCGGTGTCGTACACCTGCCCGGAGACGGGCCGACGCGAGGTCGTGCACTGCGACTTCGTGGCCGGCTGCGACGGGGCGCGCGGGGTGACGCGCGCCGCCGTGTCCGACGGCCGTGCCCACATCTCCCGCAGCGACTACGGCATCGGCTGGCTGGCGCTGCTCGCCGAGGCGCCGCCGTCCTCCGACTGCGTGCTGTTCGGCATGCATCCGAACGGGTTCGCCGGACACATGCCGCGCAGCGCCGAGGTGACCCGCTACTACCTCGAGTGCCCGCCCGGCGACGACCCGGAGACCTGGTCGCACGACAGGGTCTGGACGGAGCTGCAGCAGCGGCTCGGGGCGAACGGCGCGCCGCCGCTGAACGAGGGGCGGCTCATCGAGAAGCGCGTCCTCGACATGCACAACTACGTGGTCGAACCCATGGTGTTCGGCCGCCTCTTCCTGGCCGGCGACGCCGCCCACCTGACCGCCCCGATCGCCGCCAAGGGCATGAACCTCGCCCTGCACGACGCCTTCCTGCTCGGCGACGCGATCGTCGCGTACCTCACGAAGGGCGACGGCACCGGCCTCGACGGCTACTCGGTGGCCTGCCTGGGCCGGGTGTGGGACTACCAGGAGTTCTCCCACTGGCTCTCCGAGGTCTACCACGGCGCGTCCTCCGGTGACCCCTACCGCGCGGGCACCACCCTCGCCCGCCTCCGCCGCCTCTTCGGCTCCCCGACCGCGGCGATGGCGTTCGCGGAGCAGTACCTGGGCACCAACGCCGACTACTGAGTCACAGCCGGCCGTCGCCGAGGGAGCAGATCGCCGGCGGCCCTCCTTGCGCGGGTGCGCATCGTACGCAGGTGATAGGTGCATGCGTGCGCTCATACGCACATAATGGCGTCGTGGGTGGTCACTCGCCCACTCCCACGCACCGGAAGGGGACCGCCGTGAGCGACGGGCACTCGCACGAGCACCAGGGCCATCACGGCCACCCTCACGAGCACCACCGCAGCCACGATCACCACCACGGCCACGGCCACGGCCACGGCCACCATGAGCACTCCCACACCCGCACCCCCCTCCGCCACCGCCTCACCCACCTCCTCCGTCCCCACTCCCACGAAACCGCCGACAAGCTCGACTCCGCCCTGGAGTCCTCGGCCCGCGGTATGCGCGCGCTGTGGGTCTCGCTGGCCGTGCTCGGGGTGACGGCGCTCGTTCAGGCGGTCGTGGTGGTCGTCTCCGGATCGGTCGCGCTGCTCGGCGACACGGTGCACAACACCGCGGACGCGCTGACCGCCGTACCGCTCGGCATCGCCTTCGTGCTCGGCCGGCGCGCGGCGACCCGTCGCTTCACGTACGGCTACGGGCGGGCCGAGGACCTCGCGGGCATCGCCATCGTGCTGACGATCGCCGCGTCCGCGGCCTTCGCGGCGTGGACGGCCGTCGACCGCCTGCTCGACCCACGCCCGATGCAGCAGATCCCGGCCGTGGCCGCGGCGGCGCTCGTCGGGTTCGCGGGGAACGAATGGGTGGCCCGGTACCGGATCCGGGTGGGCCGCTCCATCGGCTCGGCCGCGCTGGTCGCGGACGGACTGCACGCCCGTACGGACGGATTCACGTCACTCGCCGTCCTGTTGAGTGCCGGGGGCGCGGCGCTCGGGTGGCAACTCGCGGACCCCATCGTGGGGTTGGCGATCACGGCCGCGATCACGCTGGTGCTGCGGGACGCGGCACGCGAGGTCTTCCGGCGGGTGATGGACGCCGTGGACCCGGCCCTGGTGGACCGGGCCGAGCGGGCGCTTCGGGACGTCGCGGGCGTGCGCGAGGTGGGCGAGCTGCGGCTGCGCTGGATCGGGCACCGGCTGCGCGCCGAGGTGGCGGTCGTCGTGGACGGCGAGGTGACGGTACGTCAGGCGCACGCCATCGCCGTCGACGCCGAACACGCCCTGCTGCACGCCGTCCCCCGGCTCACCGCGGCCCTGGTCCACGCCGACCCGGCACCGGCGCCGGGCGAGGCGGATCCGCACCTGGCCCTCGCCCACCACGCCACGACCTGAGCCCAGGACCTCAGGCGACGCCGAGTCCTTCCAGTACGACCGCCCCCGGCAGCTCGGCGAACGCCTTGCCCGGCACCAGCAGCTTGCCCCGCCGGCGCCCGCTGCCGACCAGGACGTACGGCAGGTCGACGACGGCCGAGTCCACCATCACCGGCCAGCCGTCGGGCAGCCCGATCGGGGTGATGCCGCCGTACTCCATGCCGGTCTCGCCGGTCGCCGTGTCCATCGAGGCGAACGACGCCTTGCGGGCGCCGAGTTGACGGCGGACGACACCGTTCACGTCGACCCGGGTGGTGGAGAGCACGACGCACGCGGCCAGCGTGGTCTCGCCGCCGCGCTTGCCCGCGACGACCACGCAGTTCGCGGACTGCTCCAGCAGTTCCTGCCCGTAGTGCTCGACGAAGACGGCGGTGTCCGCCCACTGCGGGTCGGTCTCGACGTAGACGATCTGGTCGGCGGGGACGCTGCCGCGCCAGTGGCGTACGGCGTCGGCGACCGGGCCGATGAGTTCGTCGAGGCAGTCGGGGGCGGGGGTGGCGTTGTCGAAGTGTCCGATGGGCGCGTCCATGAACGCACGCTAACAGGCCCGCCGACACCGCCGGAGCGAGATCTCAGCGGGCGGGCGGGACCGAGACGGCCAGCATCCACTCGGTCGGGACGTCGCCCTGATTGCCGTACGAGTGCGGGGCATCGGCCTCGAAGGTGGCGCTCGCGCCGGCCGGGACGCGGTACTCCGTGCCGTCGACGGTGAGGGTCAGTTCGCCCGCCGTGACGTGGACGATCTCGACGGTGCCGACCGGATGCGGGTCCGAGTCGCTGCTCTCGCCCGGCATCATCCGCCAGTGCCACATCTCCAGCGGGCCGGGCGCCTCGGCGCCGGCGAGGAGCCGGCTGTGGCTGCCCGCGTCGGTGTGCCACAGCCGCACGACCTGGTCGGCCGGGACGACCCGCACCTTCGGCCCCTGCTCGTAGTCGAGCAGGGTGGTGATACTGATCCCGAGCGCGTCACCGATCTTGACCACCGTGCCGAGGCTGGGGTTGGTGCGCGCCTGCTCGATCTGGATGAGCATGCCGCGGCTGACACCTGCCCTGGCGGCGAGCACGTCCAGCGTGAAGCCGCGCGCCGCGCGCCAGTGTTTGACGTTGCGCGCCAGGGACTGGGTCAACAGGTCGAGGTCCGACACATTCCGTCCAAATTCCGGAGTTCAATATTCTGGATGACAGGGTCTAGCGAGCTGTACTACGGTGGGGTGCACCCGATCGTTCACCGAACTGTACTGCGAGGCACCCCGTGACAGCACTTTTCGCCCTGGCCACCAGCCTGTTGTGGGGGCTGGCCGACTTCGGCGGCGGACTGCTGACCCGGCGCACCCCCGCGCTCACGGTGGTCGTCGTCTCGCAGGGGATCGCCGCGGTCGTACTCGGTGTGATCGTGATCGCCACGGGTGGCTGGAGCGAGGCCGGATCCCAGCTGTGGTTCGCGGTCGCCGCCGGTGTGGTGGGGCCGATCGCCCTGCTCTGTTTCTACAAGGCTCTCGCGCTCGGCCCCATGGGCGTGGTCTCCCCGCTCGGCACCGTGGGCGTGGCCGTCCCGGTCGGCGTGGGCCTCTTCCTCGGCGAGCGGCCCGGTCTGATTCAGGTCGCGGGCATCGCGGTCGCCGTACTCGGCGTCGTGCTCGCGGGCGGACCGCAGCTGCGGGGCGCGCCCGTGCAGCGGCAGGCCATCCTGCTCACCCTGATCGCCGCCTTCGGCTTCGGCACGGTGTTCGCGCTGATCGCGGAGGCGTCGTCCACCGTGACCGGCCTGTTCCTCGCCCTCTTCGTGCAGCGCGTGGTCAACATCGCGGCGGGCGGCCTCGCGCTGTACGTCTCCGTGCGGCGGGGCGCCGCGGCCCTCCCGGAGGACGGTTTTCCCTGGCGCTCGCTGCCCGCGCTCGCCTTCGTCGGCCTCGCCGACGTCGGGGCGAACGGCACCTACGTGGTCGCCGCCCAGCACGGCCCGGTCACCGTGGCCGCCGTCCTGGCCTCTCTCTACCCGGTGGTGACCGCCCTGGCGGCACGTGGCTTCCTCAGCGAGCGGTTGCGTGGGATGCAGGCGGCGGGCGCGGGGCTCGCGCTGGTGGGCACGGTGCTGCTGGCGGCCGGCTGACTCAGGACTCCGCGGCAGGCTCGGCAAGTTCGGCGGCCGCCTTCTCGTCCAGCTCCGCCAGCCTCGCCGCCGTCTCCTCGTCCAGCTCGGCCAGCGCCTGCAGCTGCTCGGGGGTGATCCCATCGGGTATCGGCACCGGCGCCGGGGTCCGAAGAGGCGGCTGCCAGCCGTCGCCGGGCGTCCAGCGCCGTACGACACGGGCGGGCGCCCCCGCCACGACGGCGTGGTCGGGCACCGCGCCCCGGACCACCGCACCGGCCGCGACCACGACGTTCCGCCCGATCCGCGCGCCCGGCAGGATCACGGCGCCGGTGCCGATCCAGCACCCCGGGCCGATCTCGACCGCCTCCATCCGCGGCCACTGCTTGCCGATGGGCTCGTGCGGATCGTCGTACGAGTGGTTGGTGGACGTGACGTAGACGTACGGCCCGAAGTAGCAGTCGCTGCCGATGGTGACCGTCGTGTCGGCGATGACATGGCTGCCGCGGCCCAGCACCACGCCGTCCCCTATGCGCAGGATCGGCTCCGGGCCCAGGTCCAGGTCGGGCATCAGACCGGCGGTCAGCGTCACCTGCTCCCCGACGATGCAGTGGGAGCCGAGGTGGATCCAGGGTTCGCCGAACACGGTGCCGAGCGGGAAGGCGAGGCGGGTGGCTTCGCCGATCGAGCCGAAGCGGAGGCGGCCGGGGTTCTCGGCGGTCACCGAACCCGTGCGCTGCGCCCAGGCCCAGGCCGCGTGGACGGCGCGCTGGGCGAGGCCGCGCCGCCAGGATGAGAACGTGTTCTTGCGCTTGGGCACGCGTTCACCGTACTGAGCATGCGGCGCCCTGATGGGGTGGGAGGCCTGTGATCTTCGCCCTACCGGGTGGCGTAGCGTGCGTCTACGACGTTCGTGGTGAGGAGAGGGCGATGACGCACAGAGCGCTGGTCATGGGTATCGGGGGACGGGAACCGAAGATCGATGAGGCGGCATTCGTGGCCCCCACATCGTCAGTGATCGGGGATGTGACGTTGGAGGCGGGGGCGAGCGTTTGGTACGGGGCGGTGCTGCGCGGCGATGTCGAGAAGATCTCCGTCGGCGCGAGCAGCAACGTGCAGGACAACTGCACGCTTCATGCTGATCCCGGCTTCCCTGTGACCGTCGGCGAGCGGGTGTCCATCGGGCACAACGCCGTCGTGCATGGGGCGACCGTTGAGGATGACTGTCTGATCGGGATGGGCGCGACGGTGCTGAATGGCGCGGTGATCGGGGCGGGGTCGCTTGTGGCCGCGCAGGCGTTGGTGCCGCAGGGGATGCAGGTGCCGCCCGGGTCGCTTGTGGCGGGGGTTCCTGCGAAGGTCAAGCGGGAGCTCACGGGGGAAGAGCGGCAGGGTGTCACGCTCAACGGGACCATGTATGCGGAGTTGGCGAAGGCACACCGGGAAGAGCACGGGGCGTAAGGTCCTGCGCGGTCTACGGGTTGTTCGTGGCTGGTCGCGCCCACGCGGCGGAGCCGCAGATCGCTACAGCCCCGCCCGCGCCCCTGAAGGGGCGCTTCACTCCCCGGCGGCCACCGGTTCCGGTTCCTGATGGGCTACCTGCGCCTTCTTCGCTTTGCGCTTGATGATCAGCATCGACGTC
Organism: Streptomyces shaanxiensis; assembly: GCF_039537145.1. Classification (NCBI taxonomy): domain Bacteria; kingdom Bacillati; phylum Actinomycetota; class Actinomycetes; order Kitasatosporales; family Streptomycetaceae; genus Streptomyces; species Streptomyces shaanxiensis. The sequence continues at coordinate 88,196 of NZ_BAAAZY010000033.1, read as the reverse complement.
AGGCCGATCAGGACCGCCGCCACCAGGCCCAGCCACGAGAAGCGCTTCAGCCAGGACTCGGCGACCACACCCACGTAGTAGATGACCGCGGTCGTGCCGCCCGCCCAGAGGATGCCGCCGAAGACGTTGGCGATCAGGAACTTCCAGTACGGCATCTGCAGGACGCCCGCGAGGGGGCCGGCGAAGATGCGCAGGAGGGCTACGAAGCGGCCGAAGAAGACGGCCCACATGCCCCACTTCTGGAAGGAGCGCTCGGCAGTGGCGATGTGGCCCTCGCTGAAGTGCTTGGGGAACTTCGTGCCCAGCCAGGTCAGAAGAGGGCGGCCCCCCTTGCGGCCGATGGCGTAGCCGATGGAGTCACCGATGATCGCGCCCGCGGTCGCGCAGGCGCCGAGCACGAAGGGGTCGATCTCACCGTGCTGTGAGGCGAGCAGCGCCGAGGAGACCAGGATGATCTCGCCGGGCAGCGGGATGCCCAGGCTCTCCAGGCCGATGACCACGCCGACCAGCAGATAGATCGCCAGTGGGGGCACCGTTTCGAGCCATTCCTGGACGTGCAACGCCGCTTCCTCTCGTCTCCTGGACCCTGCGTCCCCGGCGCACGCTCGGCCGTGAGCGTGCGCCGGGGCAGCCTACCCGTTCTGAGTGACGGTCTCGGCGTCCCAGAGGTTGCACTGGTGCTCACGGTGCACGGTGGCGCTCGTCTCATTCCCGCCGGCGGACGTGGTGCGCAGTGCCAGCACCGCCCCCGGCCGGGAGGGCATCGCGGGCTGTCCCGCCGCGCGCGGCACCCCGTCCCGGACGAAGGAGCCCCAGTACTGGACCATCTGCCGCGCCAGCCTCCGCTGCTCGGCGTTCAGCGGTGACGGGAGGCCGAAGTGCTTGAAGAGATACTGCACCTCGTTGACGTGGGTCGCGCCGAAGTCGAAGTCCGTGCCGAGGTTGCGCAGGGACGCGAAGGGCGGGGAGGTGCGGTCGGCGAACTCGTACGCGTAGACCTTGCCGCGTCCGGCGAGTGTGGAGTCGAGGCGGAGGGCCGGGCAGGCGAACATCTGGTCGCCCTGGGCCGTGGCGTAGGCGATGGTCGGGGCGGGGTACGAGGACAGGGGGTAGCGCGCGAGCGCCGCGTCGCCGTAGTCCGCCCGCATGACCGTCGGGTACTGGTCGGCGGTGAGCGGGGTGCCGCTCAGGTCGAAGCGGGCGAACGCGAAGAGGCGCCCCTCGTCCTGGTTCGCGCCGTTCATGACCGGTACGCCGGCCGCGGCACCCTGCGCGAACGCCTCCTTCGGCTGCCTCGGCAGGAACGCGCCGCCGGTCACCGGCGCCCAGTCGAACCCGCTCTGCGCCGCCAGGATCTCGGCGGGCGGCTTGGCCCGCAGACAGGCGACGTCGGCACAGCCGAGCTTCCGCGCGAAGGCGGCTCCCTGGGCCACGGCCGTCTCGTGCGTGCGCGCACCGCAGTCGCCGTACGCCCCGCTCTGGATGATTCCGGCCCGGAACAACCCCTTCGCCGTCGGCGAGGCCAGCTGGGTACAGACCGAACGGCCGCCCGCCGACTCACCCGCGATGGTCACGCGGCCCGGGTCGCCGCCGAAACGGCCGATGTTGGCACGGATCCAGCGCAGCGCGGCCTGCTGGTCGAGCATGCCGAAGTTGCCGGACACCTTGTCGCGGGCCTCGCCGTCGAGGCCGGCCGTGGCCAGGAAGCCCATCGCCCCGAGGCGGTAATTGACGGTCACGACGACCGTGTCGGTCTGCCGGGCGAAGGTGTCGGGGGCGACGTCCTGGCCGGCCCCGGCGGTGAGCCCTCCGCCGTGGAACCAGACCAGGACCGCCCGGCGGGCGGCACCTTCGGGTGTATGGGTCTCTTCAGGGACATACACATTGAGGTCGAGGCAGTCCTCGGTGTGGCTCGGCTGCTCGTAGCCGGGGTCCCAACTCGCCGCCTGCACACACTTGTTGCCGAAGTCCCGTGCCGTGCGGACTCCTTGCCAGGGCCGGACCGGCCGCGGTTCCCGCCAGCGGAGTTCGGCGACGGGCGGCTCGGCGTAGGGGATGCCGAGGAACTGCCGTCCCTCGGCGGTGGTTTCACCGCGGACCAGGCCCGCGTCCGTGCGGACCACGGGATCGTCGGCGGCCTGCGCCTGCGCGGGCACGGGACTGATGAGCGCCGCCGCGAGGGCCAGCAGCGCGACGGACAGACGACGTAACACCGGTCCACCTCCACATTCGTCCGCAGTTGAAGGCACCACGTTGTGAGGCATTGGTGACGCGTGTCAACGATGTGGACGAGAACGGCCGAATGAAGGCAGTGACGGAAGGGAGGGGAGGGAGGGGTCAACCCCTGGCCGGGGGACCCTCGACTAGCGGAGAGCGGGGTCGAGCGCCGTCGTCGCCGTACCGACGACGGTGGACACGGTCGCACGCACCTCGGCCGGCAGGGCCACGACGGCGTCCACGGCGTCGGCAGGGGCGGCGGGCTCGGCCGCGTCGCCGGAGTCGTCCTGGACGTACCGCGTCTCGTACTGCGGTTCCGGATCATCCGACGGCCGGTCCGGATCGTCACCCCGGTCGTCATCCGGGTCGCCCTTCGGGGAGTCGGCCTTGGGCGAATCGGGAACCGCGGCACCCGGCTCCTCGGACTCGGGCTCCGCGGGGGCGCCGCCGTCCCCCTTCTCGTCCGGCTTCCCCTCCTCGGCCTTCAGCTCGGGCGTCGTCTCGCCCACGCCGGCCAGCCCGCCGTCGAGCAACCAGCGCTGCGCCTCGGACCCGTCCCGTTCGGCGAGCACCACGCTGTCGTCGTCACCGGACGCGACCGCCAGCCCTCCGGACCGGCGCGGCAGCAGCTCCCCGTGGACGGTGAGGTCGTAGCGCACCTCGCCGGCGTGCGCGAGGCAGTTGGCCAGGACGACTGTGTCCTTGTCGGAGTCGGCGTCGGAGTCGAGGCAGAGGGTGGGGTCGGCGGCGCTGCGCAGCAGGCCACTGTCCTGGTACGACCACTGCTGGGACGCGGCGGACGAGCACTCCGCCAGCTCGGCCCGGGCACCGGTGCGGATCTCGCCCTTGTGGAGGTCCAGGCACAGGCCCCGGTCGACGTTGCGGAGCCTGCCCTGGGCGATCTCGACGGGATCCTCGGCCGAGGCGGCCGACGGTGAACCGCCTGTCGAGGGTCTGGACACCGCGCCCGGGCTGACGGACTTGCCGCTGGGCACCCCCCAGGTCGCCTGCGCGTCGGGCACGCCGCTCTCCTCGGACCAGCCCTTGGCGGTGAGCACCGTGACAAGCAGGGCGAGGGAGGTCAGGCCCACGCCCAGGGCGAGGACTTTCGCGCGTCCGCGCGAGGCGGCGAGCTGGTCCGGGCGGTGCCGTCCGCCGCGTCGGGGGCGGTTGCACGACGCCGGGCCCACGCCGCCCCGTCCGGGCCGGGAGTCGAGATAGCGCCGGGCGCCCCAGCCGAGCACGGTTTCGGCCAGCAGCACTTCGAGTCCGCCCTCGAAATGGCTGAGCTGCTCGGCGGCGTGACGGCAGTATCGGCATTCCATCAGGTGCTGTTGCACATCGGGCAACAGAGCCCCGCCCCGGCGAATGGGGACGTCGAGGAGGCGGTTGTAGAAACGGCATTCCCGGGTGGGTGCGAGTTCGCGGTGGGCGCGGACGCAACCCGCCCGGAATTGCTCCCGCACTCCCTCCATCGCGGCCGACGCGGTGTCCGTGTCCACCCCCAGCAGACCAGCGGGTACGGTTATCGGTTCCGCCTCGACCTCGGTGTGCCAGAGGAGGCATTGCGAAGCGCCCGGAAGAGCCCGGAATGCGCGCTCGGCGATGTGGCGCCTTTCGGGCGTCACGGACCGTGCGGCGCGCAGCCCGCGTCCTCCGGTGGGTTTGCCGAGTTCCGGCATCAGGGCGGAAATTGCGCCGTCGGCCGCCCACTCCTTCACCAGGTCCCGTACGGCGGTGAGGAGTTGGGGGCGCAGCGCGCTGTCGGCCGGCCGGCCGAGCACGCGATGGAACGCCGCGGCGGCCACCATCGAGGCCGAACTCTCGGTGGACACGAGGCAGATGGCCGCGTAGTCGTGAACGGCGCGCCAGTGCCGCGCCATCAGCAGCGCGACGGCATGACCGTCCGCACCGGTCTTGCCCAGGTTCGCGAGGAGATCGCGGTCGGACCCTCCGGGGCTCACCCCGGGCCGTGGCGGGTAAGGCGGTCGTGGGGGGTGAGGGGATTGCACTGAACCATTTCCTTCCCAGCCGCAGGACGCCATGGCGAATGCGCGTCCGTCGGAAAGCAGGTGCGTGATTGGTGCGTACCTATGCCGCGTCACCTGTGGACCGGCTATCGGGGTCGCTCACTTTCGCACAAGCGATGTACAGGAAACAAGAAGTTCGAGTGACCGTCGTTCAAAAAGCAGAGAATTCAGAAAAGTTACCGGCGGTAGCCGCACCCGCATTCGAAAGCACCGTCAGGTCGCGCGCCAAGTTGTGTGCAGGCAAAGACCATTGGTCCACGGAATCTTCAACTCCGCATACCGCACAGCAAGCTCCGAGCTTTCTCCCGGCCTGCTCTCATCCCCGTACTCCAGCATGGGCCGCATGATCGTCCCCCACACGACACCCACCCCCGATCCGGACCGCACGGCCCGCACGGTCCGCAAGGCGGTCGTCCCGGCCGCGGGCCTCGGCACCCGGTTCCTGCCCGCGACGAAGGCGACCCCGAAGGAGATGCTGCCGGTCGTCGACAAGCCGGCCATCCAGTACGTCGTCGAGGAGGCCGCGGCGGCCGGGCTCGACGACGTACTGATGATCACCGGTCGGCACAAGCGGGCCATCGAGGACCACTTCGACCACGCCTTCGAGCTGGAGCAGGCGCTCGCCGCCAAGGGCGACACCGTACGGCTGGACGCGGTGCGCGACCCGGCCCGGCTCGCCGACATCCACCACATCCGCCAGGGCGACCCGCTCGGCCTCGGCCACGCGGTGCTGTGCGCCCGCCATCACGTCGGCGACCAGCCGTTCGCCGTCCTGCTGGGCGACGACCTCATCGACCCGCGCGAGACCCTGCTGAGCCGGATGCTGGAGGTCCGCGACCGCCACGGGGGCAGCGTGGTCGCGCTCATGGAGGTCCCGCCGGAGCAGATCCACCTGTACGGCTGCGCGGCCGTGGAGCCGTCCGGCGAGGACGGCGTGGTCCGCGTCACGGGCCTTGTGGAGAAGCCGTCACGCGAGGACGCGCCGAGCCGCTACGCGGTCATCGGCCGCTACGTCCTCGACCCGGCCGTCTTCGGCATCCTGGAGCGCACCCCGCCCGGTCGCGGCGGCGAGATCCAACTGACCGACGCCCTGCAGGAAATGGCGGCCGACGGGGCGGTCCACGGGGTCGTCTTCGACGGGCTGCGCTACGACACCGGCGACAAGGCGGACTACCTGCGCACGGTGGTGCGGCTGGCGTGCGGCCGAGCGGACCTGGGGCCCGAGTTCACGGCCTGGCTGAAGGAGTTCGTCGCGGGCCTGGAGGACGCCGGGGCGGAGCGCAGGCGGCTCGCGGCCTGAGCCGTGGCGGTCCGGAAAGCGATCAGGGGCCCCACACGGGGCCCCGCTCGCTGCCGTGCGACCGGCTCAGCTGTTCGGACGCAGCGTCCAGACGACGGTCATCTCGCCGGTGACGGCACCGTCCCCGCGCTGGATCTCGATCGCCACCGGGAACTCCGGCCGCTCCCCAGCGTCCAGCTCCGCGACGACCTCGGCGGCCGGACGGCCCAAGGTCGCGGTGGCGGTCACGGCGCCCATGGCGAGCTTCTTGTAGGAGATCTCGGCCCGCACGGCGAGCGGCACGGCACGCGAGAGCTGCTCACCGAACGCGGCCAGCACGATGGCCCCGCTGGCGGACTCCCCGAGGGTGAACATCGCACCGGCGTGCGGCCCGCCCACGTGGTTGTGGTACTCGCTCTGGTCCGGCAGGACCACCACGGCCTTCTCCGGCGTGGTCTCCAGGAACTCGAGGTTCAGGGTCCGGGCCATGGGCACGGTGGCGGCGAGCATCTCGCCGATGGACATCTGGTCTGCGCTCATGACGGTCATGTTACCCATGAGTAGGATCCAGGGAACAGGTCGAACCCGATGTGACGAGCGTCGTATTCGCACCGGGCCCCCGCGCAGCCCGTCCGTGCCCGACGAGTGGCCCCATCCGGCCCGTGACCTGCAAATCAATTGGCAAATCGGAGGCCGGACGGCGATAGTCGGCCGGTGACCTCCCCCGCCGACCTCCGCCGCCCCTCCCGGCGTCCCTCCCGCCGCCCCGCCTGGGCGGGCCGCAACTACAGTCTGCTGACCGCTGCCGCGTTCGTCACGAACCTCGGCAGTCACGGCGCGCTCGTCGCCGCCGCGTTCGCGGTGCTGGAGACGGGCGGCGACGGCGGTGACGTGGGGCTGGTGGCCGCCTCGCGCACCCTGCCCCTGGTGCTCTTCCTGCTGATCGGCGGCGCCGTCGCGGACCGGCTGCCCCGGCACCGGGTGATGGTCGCGGCCAACGCCCTCAACTGCCTCTCGCAGGCCACCTTCGCCGTGCTGGTCCTCTCCGGGGAGGCGCAGCTGTGGCAGATGATGCTGCTCACCGCCCTCGGCGGCACCGGCCAGGCGTTCTTCAGCCCCGCGGCCGAGGGCATGTTGTTGTCGTCGGTCAAGGGGGACGAGGCGAGCCGGGCGTTCGCCGTGTTCCGGATGGCGATGCAGGGGGCGTCGGTGGGCGGCGCGGCGCTCGGCGGTGCCATGGTGGCCGCGATCGGGCCCGGCTGGGTGCTGGCGGCGGACGCGGCGGCCTTCGCGATCGCCGGGGCCATGCGGGCGTTCCTCGACGTGCGTGACGTTCCCGAGCGCACGCCGGGCGGCGGCATGCTCGCCGATCTGCGGGAGGGCTGGCGGGAGTTCGCCGGGCGGCCGTGGCTGTGGGCCGTCGTCGTCCAGTTCTCCCTCGCCAACGCGGTCGTCGCCGCCGCCGACGCGGTCTACGGCCCGCTCGTCGCCCGCGACCACCTCGGCGGCGCGGGCCCGTGGGGCCTGGCTCTGGGTTTCTTCGGCGCGGGCACGGTCGCCGGCGCCCTGCTCATGACCCGCTGGAAGCCCCGCCGCCTGCTCCTCGCCGGCACCCTGTGCGTCTTCCCGCTCGCGCTCCCCTCCGCCGCGCTGGCCGTGCCGGTCCCGGTCACCGTCCTGTGCGCGGTGATGTTCGTGACCGGCGTCATGCTGGAGGTGTTCGGCGTCTCCTGGATGACCGCGCTGCATCAGGAGATACCGGAGGACAAGCTGTCCCGGGTCGCCGCGTACGACTGGTTCGGCTCCGTCGCCCTGGTCCCGCTGGCGACGGCACTGGCCGGCCCGGCGGAGACCGCGTTCGGGCGCACGTCCGCGCTGTGGGGTTGTGCCACGCTGATCGTGGTCGTCACGGCGGCGGTCCTGTGCGTACCGGACGTACGCAACCTCCGGCGCCGTACCAAGCAGGTGACCGCGGGCAGCCAGGTCGACTCAGCCGATGCTGAAAGCCCCGTCCGGGGGCTCGGGTGACGGTACGGCGTCCTCGTCCCGCACCGGTCGCGCGCCGCCGATGAACTCCCGCAGGGCGGGTCCGTGTTCCACCCGTGCCGGAAAGGCGTCGGAGGCGGTGAGCCGGGCCAGGGCGGCCGTGTCGACGGGCCGGTGCGCGGCGACCAGCACCGCGTTGCCGAACCGCCGCCCGCGCAGCACGCCGGGCTCGGCGATCAGCACGAGTTCCTCGAACAGCGTGGCGTAGGTGGCGAGTTGGGAGCGCAGGAAGGCGAAGGGCGCGGCGTCGGCGAGGTTCGCCAGGTAGACGCCGCTCCCCCGCAGCACCCGCTCGGCGTGCCGGGCGTACCCCACGGACGTCAGATGAGCCGGCACCCGTGACCCACCGAAGACATCGGCGACCAGCACGTCGGCCGAGTCGCCCGGAGCCGCCTCCAGCCACGCCCGGGCGTCGCCGGCGTGCAGCCGGACGCCGTCCCCGTCCGCGACCGGCAGATGCTCGACGACCAGCTCCAGCAGCCCCCGGTCCGCCTCGACGACATCCTGCCGCGAGCCGGGCCGGGTGGCCGCCAGATACCGGGGCAGTGTGAGCGCCCCGCCCCCGAGATGCAGCACATCCAGCGCCCGCCCCGCCTCGGCGACGGTGTCCAGCACATGCCCCAGCCGCCGCGCGTACTCGAACTCCAGATACGTCGGCTCGTCGAGATCGACGTACGACTGGGGCGCCCCGTCGACGGTGAGCAGCCAGGCCCGCTTCCGATCGACGTCGGGCATCAGCTTGGCGGTGCCGTAGTCGACGGGCCGGGTGACGGGTATGGGCTCGTTCACCTCCTCATTGTGCCGGGGACTTTCGACAGGGGGCACGGGAGTGCCCCTTCAGGGGCGCGAGGAACTGCGTGACCAGCCACGATGGACCCGCAGTCCCCCACGAACCGCACAACCCTCATTCAACGGCTGTGACGGTTCCCGCCCCAACAGTCCGCCCGCCCTCACGGATGGCGAATCCGAGCCCGGGCTCCAACGGAACCTCACGCCCCAGCTCGACGGTCATGGCAACCGTCTCCCCGGGCCGCGCGACACCCGCCTCACCGAGGTCGATGTCGCCCACCACATCCGCGGTACGGATGTAGAACTGCGGCCGATACCCACTGGAGACCGGCGTAGAACGACCGCCCTCACGCGTCGACAGCACATACACCTGCGCGGAGAAACGGCTCCGAGGCACCACACTCCCCGGCGCCGCGACCACATGCCCCCGCCGGACGGCATCCCGCGGAACCCCCCGCAGCAACAGCGCCACGTTGTCCCCGGCCTGCGCCTCGTCCATCGGCTTGCCGAACGTCTCCAGCCCGGTGACCACGGTCTCGACCTCGGCCCCGAGCACTTCGACCCGGTCACCCACCCGCACGGTGCCCCGCTCGACCGCGCCGGTGACAACCGTCCCCCGCCCGGTGATGGTGAGCACGTTCTCGACGGGCAGCAGGAACGGCGCGTCCACATACCGCTCCGGCATCGGAACGTACGTGTCCACCGCGTCGAGCAGCGCCTCGATCGACGCCGTCCACTTCGGGTCCCCCTCCAGCGCCTTCAGCCCCGAGACCCGTACGACGGGCGCGGCGTCGCCGCCGTAGCCGTGCTCGGTGAGCAGGTCGCGGACCTCCAGCTCGACGAGGTCGATGAGCTCCTCGTCGCCCGCGTCCGCCTTGTTGAGGGCGACGACGATGTGGTCGACGCCCACCTGCCGGGCGAGCAGCACGTGTTCGGCGGTCTGCGGCATGATCCCGTCGAGCGCGGAGACGACGAGGATCGCCCCGTCGAGCTGCGCGGCGCCGGTGACCATGTTCTTGACGTAGTCGGCGTGGCCCGGCATGTCGACGTGCGCGTAGTGGCGGGTGTCGGTCTCGTACTCGACGTGCGCGATGTTGATGGTGATGCCGCGCGCGGCCTCCTCCGGCGCTCGGTCGATGCGGTCGAAGGGCACGAAGGTGCCCGACCCGCGCTCGGCGAGGACCTTGGTGATGGCGGCGGTCAACGTGGTCTTGCCGTGGTCGACATGACCCATCGTGCCAATGTTCAGATGCGGTTTGGTGCGCACGTATGCCGTCTTGGACATGGCTGTACCTCGAAGTCTCAGCGAAGGAGATGGGGACCCCGGGGACTCGCCGACCCTCCCCCTGCGGGGTCCGCCGGAGTGTCCGGAGAGGGTCAGCTTCGGGCGCCGTCGACAGCAGCCAGGAAGACGGGAACGGCAGCCTTCGGAGCATCCGCGACTGCGGATGCTGCGAGGACGAAGGCGTGCCGGAACATGACGTCGATCATTGCCGACGCCTTGCCCACCGTCGAATGGTTTTTCGCGGTACGGGACTTCAGACGCCGATGTTCTTCAGCGCCTCCCGCACCGACAGCGGTGCGAACCGCCCCCGCTCCCGCGCCAGAAAGTCCCGTACGGCGTCCGGGTCGGTCTTGGCGTACTCGCGCAGGCACCAGCCGATCGCCTTGCGGATGAAGAAGTCGGGATGAGCGGACTGGCGCAGGCAGTAGGCGAAGAGGCGTTCGGTGTCGGTGTTCTCCTTGTAGCGCAGCTGGTGGAGCAGGGCGGTGCGGGCGACCCACAGGTCGTCGTCGACGATCCAGCCGTCCATGTCCGCCGTGAGCTCGGGGTCGGCCGCGACGAGCCCGCCGACGACATGCGCGGCGAGCGCGTCGACGGTGTCCCACCAGGAGACGGTGGTGATCAGGTGCCGGGCCACGGGCAGGAAGCCGGAGGAGCAGCGCCCGACGTGCCGGCGCAGATAGTCGACGGCGAAGTAGTGGTACTCGCGCTCGGGCAGCTGCCAGCAGCGCAGGGCGACGGCGGTGCAGTCGGTCTCGGTGGGGCGGGGTGTGCCCTGGACGACGGTGCGGGACAGGGCGCGGCGCTCGGGTGTGGGGATGCCGAGGAAGGGGGCCACGTCCTTCATGTACGCCCGGGCGGCGACGGCCCGCTCCGGGTCCGCGGCGGCGGTGTACGCGGCGGTGAGCCGCTCCAGGACCGTGTCGGCCAGAGCACTGCGGGGAACTTCCAACGTTCCCTCACCTGTGACGCGCATGAGACGAACCATACGGCGATCACACATCTTCGTCGGTTACTGTCGCCGAATGCTCGACGATGCCACCACCCGCTCTGGGGGCACCGCCACTGCCTCTCCCCGGGCCACCGCAACGGAACTCGCCGTCCAGGCGCCCGTACCCGTACCCGCAGGCTTCGCCACGCGCTGCTCGAGAGCGCTGCTCTCGCCGTGGTCACGGCTGTCCCTGCTCGTGGTCCTGCTCGCGGCGGCCGCGTCGTCGGTGCTGCTCTTCGAGCCGCAGAAGCTCCTGGCGAACGGCTGGCCGCCACAGGTCGGAGGCGCGGCCGCGGTGGTGTTGTTCGCGGTGGCGTACGGGCTGATCACGGTGGCGTTCGTGCCACGGCCTCTGCTGAACCTCGCGGCCGGCGCGCTCTTCGGCTCCGAGTGGGGCATCGGCACGGCCCTGGCGGGCACCGTGCTCGGCGCCGGTCTCGCCTTCGCCCTGGGCCGGCTGCTCGGCCAGGAGGCGCTGCGCCCGCTGCTGCGCGGCCGGTGGCTGACGGCGGCGGACAACCAGTTCAGCAAGCACGGTTTCCGCTCGATGCTGGCGGTGCGGCTGTTCCCCGGTGTGCCGTTCTGGGCCGCGAACTACGCCGCCGCCGTATCCCGCATGGGCATGGTCCCCTTCCTGCTCGCGACGGCGCTCGGGTCGATCCCCAACGTCGCCGCGTACGTCGTCGCCGGCGCCCGGGCCTCCACACCGACGTCCCCGGTGTTCCTGATCGCGGTGGCCGCCATCGCGCTGCCGGCGCTCGCGGGCGCGGTGGTGGCCTGGCGCAAGCGCCACCACCTGCGCCGCCGCTGAGCCGGTCGGATCAGACCGACTCGATGATCATCGCGTTGGCGAGCCCGCCCGCCTCGCACATCGTCTGCAGGGCGTAGCGGGCGCCGCGTTCGCGCATCGCGTGGACCAGGGTCGTCGTCAGCCGGGTGCCGCTCGCGCCGAGCGGGTGGCCGAGGGCGATGGCGCCGCCGTGCACGTTGACCTTGGCGAGATCGGCGCCGGTCTCCTGCTGCCAGGCCAGGACGACGCTGGAAAAGGCCTCGTTCACCTCGAAGAGGTCGATGTCGTCGAGGCTCAGCCCCGCCCGACGCAGCACCTTCTCGGTCGCCGGGACGACTCCCGTGAGCATGAGGAGGGGGTCGGAGCCGGTGACGGCGAAGCTGTGCAGCCGGGCGAGGGGGCGCAGACCGAGTCGGGCCGCCGTCTCGGCGGAGGTGATGAGCACGGCGGAGGCGCCGTCGTTGACGGGGCTGGCGTTGCCCGCGGTGACGTTCCACTCGATCTGCGGGAAACGTTCGGCGAAGGCAGGGTCGTGGTAGGCGGGCCTGAGGCCGGCGAGGATCTCGGGGGTGCTGCCCGGTCGTACGCACTCGTCGCGCGAGACACCCTCCAGGGGCGCGACCTCGGCGTCGAACAGGCCCTTTTCCCAGGCCTCGGCCGCCTTGCGGTGCGAGGAGACGGCGAACGCGTCCATCTGCTCGCGCGTGATCGACCACTTGGCGGCGATCAGCTCGGCGCTGATGCCCTGCGGGACGAGCCCCTCCGGGTAGCGCTCGGCGATGCCGGGGCCGAAGGGGTCCTTGCCGGGTGGGACGTTCGACCACATCGGCACCCGGCTCATGGACTCGACGCCACAGGCGACGACCAGGTCGTACGCGCCCGAGATGACGCCCTGGGCGGCGAAGTGCACAGCCTGCTGGGAGGAGCCGCACTGGCGGTCCACGGTGGTCGCCGGGACCGACTCCGGGAAGCCCGCCGACAGGGCGGCGTAGCGGGTGGTGTTCATGGCCTGCTCGCCGACCTGGTCGACGGTGCCGCCGATGACGTCGTCGATCAGCGCCGGGTCCACGCCGGAGCGCTCGACGAGGGTGCGCAGGGTGTGGGCGAGGAGCTGGACGGGATGGACGTGCGCCAGGGAGCCGTTCGGCTTGCCCTTGCCTATGGGGGTGCGTACGGCTTCGACGATGACTGCGTCACGCATGGTGCGGGCCCTCTCGACTACCGGTGAGTAGGAAATCCGAACTCACCCTAGCCCCGCGAGTTTGAATATCCAACCCGCTACGGTTGGAAAGTCGAACCCTCCCCTAAACTGAGCGCCATGGCCGCCACCAAAGACCCGCGCCCCTGTTCCATCGCCGACGCCCTGGCGCTCGTCGGCGAGAAGTACTCCCTGCTCGTGCTGCGCGAGGTGTGTCTCGGCAACGGCCGCTTCGACCAGCTCGTGCGCAACATCGGCGCCCCGCGCGACATCCTGGCCACCCGGCTGCGCCGCCTCGTCGACGCCGGCATCCTGACCAAACGCACCTACAGCGAGCGACCCCAGCGGTTCGAGTACCGTCCCACGCAGGCGGGGCTGGAACTGGAGCCGGTCCTGATGACGCTCATGGCATGGGGCGACCGCCATCTCCGCAAGGACGACGACCGTCCCATGGTGATCGAGCACATCTGCGGCAACGAGCTGATCCCGGTCGTCACCTGCCGGGCCTGCGGCGACGCAGTGCGCCACGAGGACCTCACGGCCCACCCCCAGATGCCGGGATGGACGGTGACGGGGCCGACGGCGGCGTGACGCCGCTGTGACGTCGGACGCCTGCGGTCAGCTCCAGGGATGCGTCCGCAGATACTTGGCGATCTCGTCCCGCTCCCACGCCCCGTCGGCCACGACGACCCGGTAGCGGCGGGTGAGGGTGTCGCCGGGCGCCAGCTCCAGCTCGTCGTGGAACGCCCAGGACGGGGCCACGCCCGCGAAGGGCTCGTTGCGTACGAACCAGTGGGCGGGGTGGGCGCCCCGCTCCCCCGCGTGGTCGTTCTCGGGGGCGTGCGCGAAGACGAGGGTCGCGTGGCCGTCGGTGCCGTCGTGCTCGCCCGAGTAGGCCAGCCAGGGCGCCTGTTCGCCCATCAATCCGGGGCCCTCGGCGTCCGGAGCGATGATCCGGCCGCCCTGGAAGGCACGCGGGCCGCGCCAGAACAGGCCGGTGTACCCGGCCATTTCGCGTCCGGCAGTGGTGGGACTGCCGAACCGCAGCGGCTCGTCGCGCCGGTTCGTCACGGAGCTCGTCCAGGTCAGGGCCCAGGACCCCGACTCCGGCTCGACGTCGTGCACCTCGACCCGGCGCAGTTCGTCGGCCCACAGCTCACCGCTGTGGGGCTGCCACGTCAGCCGCTCGGCGATGACGACACGGTCACCGTCCAAGGAGACCTCGTCGAAGCGGACATGCGCCATCGACCCGACGCGCTCGGGGAGTTCGAGGTACCCCTGTCCATGGACATAGGAGTTGCCACCCCACAGATTCGCCCCCGACAGATGCGAGGCCGTGAGCGCCAGGCCCTTGTGCCAGCGGTGGTCGTTGGGCCGGTAGTCGGTGACGACGCCGCCGGCGAGGGTCCGCAGCGGGTGGACGTAGGGCTTCGGGGCCTCCCAGGCGGCCTCCGGCCGGTAGACGTAGGCGAGCAGTTCGACGCCGCCGACCGGCTCGGTGACGGTGATGCGGTCGCCGTACGCATGGACGACGTGCAGCCCGGTCACGCGGCGGCCCCCTCGCCCACGACGGCTCCCTCGCCGGCGCCTGCCTGCCCGCCCACGACGGGCGCCCAGCCGGGCGCATCCCCGTGCATCGCCGAGTAGAACGGGTCACCGGGACCGATCTCACCCGCACGCACCGTCGCGTCCGTGAACGCCGACTTGTACAGCGCGGCGATCAGCTCCAGGCTCGTCCGCCCGTCCGCGCCACTGCTGCGCGGCCGCTCCCCCGCGCGCATGCTCGCGACCAGCTCCCGCAGCTGCTCCAGGTGGGAACTGGGTAGGTCCGTGCCGAAGTCCTGCCAGGCCGCGGCCTCGGCGGCGGGCACGTCCCGGGCCGGGGTGATGCGCCAGTTGTCGTTGCCGTGGCCGTAGAGATGGGTGAGTTCGACGGTGGCGCGCTCGCAGTCGATGCGGATGCGGCTGACCTCGTCGGGGCTCAGCACGCTGTTCACGACGGTCGCCATCGCACCGTTCGCGAAGCGCACGAGGGCGGTCGATAGGTCCTCCGTCTCGACGTCGTGCACCAGCCGGCCGGCCATGGCGCGCACCTCGCTCCACGGTCCGAGCAGGTCGAGCAGCAGATCCATCTGATGGATGCCGTGCCCCATCGCGGGACCGCCGCCCTCGGTCTGCCAGCGGCCGCGCCAGGGCACGGCGTAGTAGGCGGTGTCGCGGTACCAGGTCGTCTGGCAGTGCGCGACGAGCGGCCGGCCCATGGCCTGCTCGGCCAGGAGCCGCCGTACGTGCCGGGTGCCCGAGCCGAAGCGGTGCTGGAAGACGATCGAGGCGTACGGCCCGCCGTCCCTGCCCTCCTCCGCCTCGACGGCGTCGAAGTCGGCGAGGCTCGGCACCGGCGGCTTCTCGCACCACACCCAGGCCCCGGCGCGCAGCGCGGCGACGGTCTGGTCGCGGTGCAGCGTGGGCGGGGTGCAGATGGTGACCAGGTCGGGCCGCTGCTCGCCGAGCATCCGGTCGAGATCGGTGTAGGCGTGGGAAGCGCCGCCCGCGACAGCACAGAAGGACTCGACCGACGCCGGATCGACGTCGACGGCGGCGACGAGTTCCGTCTCGCCCTCCTCGGCGAGCCTGGCGAGCGCGGGCAGGTGGGAGTCGCGCGCGATGGCGCCGGTGCCGATCACGGCGACCCTGATGCGGCGCCCGGAGAGCGGGGCGGACTCGGATGCGGCCATGGACGTGATCAGACTCCTCCGGGGCACGGGGACGGGGAACAGGGACAGGCACGAGCGACAACCGACAAGCGACCGGCACCGGCGACAAGGACAGCAAGCGCTTTCAGTCCGCAGCAACGTAAGCGGCGGCCCCGCCGCAGGTCAACACCGGTATTGCGGGAGTGGGCGAACGCCCTGCCAGCCCCCTGTGCCGGAGCCGTCATCGAGGGACGCTACGCTGCCCCTCGACACTCGCGATCACTGCGCCGCCGACGCGGTGTCCCCTCCGCCCCTCACCACGATCAGCACTGGACTCCGTAACTTCATGTCTTGGTTTGAATCGCTCATCCTCGGACTCGTCCAGGGGCTGACCGAGTTCCTCCCCGTGTCCTCCAGCGCGCATCTGCGGCTGACCGCGGCGTTCTCGGGCTGGGAGGACCCGGGTGCGGCCTTCACGGCGATCACGCAGATCGGCACGGAGGCCGCGGTGCTGATCTACTTCCGCAAGGACATCGGGCGGATCATCCTGGCGTGGCTGAAGTCGCTGACGAACAAGGAGATGCGGCGCGACCACGACGCCCAGATGGGCTGGCTGGTGATCGTGGGCTCGATCCCGATCGGCGTCCTGGGTGTGACCCTCAAGGACCAGATCGAGGGCCCCTTCCGCGACCTGCGCATCACGGCGACGATGCTGATCGTCGTCGGCATCATCATCGGCATCGCCGACCGGCTGGCGGCACGTGACGAGTCGGGCGGCCGGCATCGCGCCGCCAAGCAGCGCAAGGGGCTCGAGGACCTGAACGTGAAGGACGGCCTGATCTTCGGCCTGTGCCAGTCCGCGGCCCTCATCCCCGGCGTCTCCCGCTCCGGCGCCACCATCAGCGGCGGCCTCTTCATGGGCTACCAGCGCGAGGCCGCGGCCCGCTACTCCTTCCTCCTCGCGATCCCGGCCGTGCTCGCCTCGGGCCTCTTCGAGCTCAAGGACGCGATGGAGAGCGGCCACGTCTCCTGGGGCCCGACGATCTTCGCGACGCTGATTGCCTTCGCCACCGGTTACGCGGTCATCGCGTGGTTCATGAAGTACATCTCGACCAAGAGCTTCATGCCGTTCGTCTGGTACCGCATCGCACTCGGCATCGTCATCATCGTCCTGGTGACGGCGGGCGTGCTCAGCCCGCACGCGGCGGAGTCGGCGGGCTGACGAGCGCCCAGTCGCCCATGGCCCTGACCCAGCGGTTCGCCCGCGTCACCCCGGAGTACCTCGAGCGCTGCCGAGCCTCCGCGCTCGACTCCCCCGGGTCGGCGCCCGGCTGGAACCCGCCGTCCGACGATCTCCTGGACACGGACTGGGCGATATGGGGCCTCATCTCGCACTGCCGCTCGACGGGAGTCGACCCGGCCGTGACCGCGCTGCTCGACCGGGCGGTCTCCGGGGACCCCGGCGGGGACATCGGCTTCCTCGATCACGACGAGTTGTACGACGACAGGACGGCGTCGAGGTCGACGCTGTGGATCTCGTCGAACACGTCAGAGCGATGCGGAAGTTCTACGCCGAGGCAGCCCGGCCCGGCCATTGCGTGATCGTCTGGACCGACTGAGGGCGGGAGCTCGCTGACCCACCAGTCAGTAACAGTCCCCGCGCCCGAAATCCGTGACCAATCACATACGTTGCGCGTAGCCGTCCGGTAGCGCACTGTCAGCTCTTGCCCCTAGGCTTGCCCGCATGTCCCCCCATTCCTTAGACCCTGGTTCCGTGCGCTCTGCTGGCGAGGTGAACGAGGAGATACGCGCCCTGTGGCTGCGCGCGGGCGGCTCGCTGTCGGCTCAGGAGCGCGCGGAGTACGAACTGCTGGTGGTCGAGTGGGCGGCCGCCATCCGCGGTGAGGTCATCGAGGCGGCTTGAGGCAGGGGCTGCGCACAAGACGTCCGGGCCCTCTCCTATGATCCACTCCATGGAGCATCTGGACGACGTGCCGCCGCGCCGCGGCCTCATCGTCTTCCTCAACGGCACGTCCAGTTCGGGCAAGTCGAGCATCGCGACCGAACTGCTGCGGATCCTCCCTGAGCCGTACTTCCACATGCCCGTCGACGCCTTCCACGCGATGCGGTCCCAGGCCCCCGTCCCGCCGGACGACGTCGCCACCGTCCTCCACCGCACCTGGCAGGGCTTCCACCGCGCGGTCGCGGGCATGGCCGCCGCCGGCAACAACGTCGTCGTCGACCACGTACTGAGCGCTGAATGGCGCCTCAGGGACTGTCTGGCGCTCTTCGAGCCACAGGACGTCGTCCTGGTCAAAGTGCACTGCAGTCCACAGGAGTTGGAGCGCAGGGAGCGCGAGCGCGGCGACCGGCCGCCCGGCCTCGCCGTCGGCCAGCTGGCGCGGGTGCACGCTCACGGCGTCTACGACCTGGAGTGCGACACCGAACAGAGCACACCGCAGGAATGCGCCCGCCAAATCAAGGAGTTCCTGCCCGGCAGGCCCGGCCCTACCGCCTTCGAACGGCTTCGCCGGTCATCGGCTGCTCGATCATCGGTGGCTCTCGGCTCGTAGATGCCCGAGGACATCGTCCTCCAGCGGAAACGCCCGCTCCTGCGGCAACAGCTCGGCCGCGCGATCCAGTTCACCCGCCCTTACACGCGCGTGGACCTCCGTGGCGAGCGGAGTCACGTCCTCGATGCCGACGATCCACTCGTCCGCGTACCGGGCGGCCGCCTCCCCGGAGAGCCCCAGCTGCAGGGACCGGTACGGCAGAGCGTTGAGGCGCAGATCGCGTTCCGGATCCCACTGCACGCGCGCGGGTGCCGCCCTCAACTGCCGTTTCCAGCCGGCCTGGTCACCGTGCAGGGCGGGCACGTAGTGCGAGAGGCACGCGTTTCGCAGCGCCCAGACGAAGCCCTCCCGGCTGATCTCGACGGCGAGGACGGTCTCCTGGTTCTGCTTCGTGGCCCAGCCGCAGCGGTACATCATCCAGAGGAACGACGGCTTGATCCACGTCATGCGCTCGCGGCTCCACGATGACGGAAAGCGGCCGCCCCGGGCCGCGGCCAGGCCGATCTCGGGCTGGTAGGCCTGGTAGACGGTGACCGTGGACTCGGTGTGGTGGGCGCGTATGCGAAACCTTGGTTCCTGCCGGAGGGGTGGCACGGGCCGGTCGTTCTGATCATTCACGGAGGACAGCCTCCCTGCCGCCCCCCGCGGAGATCCACCGAATATCGCCGTATCGCTGCACGCCCCCTTGGCTCAACCCACCTCATGCCCAACACTGAGCCGATGACGCAGCGTGTGGAACTCGCCACCCTGAGGGACCGGCTCGCGGTGGACGAACTGATCACCGAGTACGCGGTGGCCGTGGACGACGGCGACTGGGCGGCGTACCGGAACCTGTTCGCCCCTGCCGGCCGCGCGGACTACCGCTCGGCGGGCGGCATCGAGGGGGACGCCGGACAGGTCGCCGGGTGGCTCGCGGAGAGTATGCGCCTGTTCTCGATGCGGCAGCATCTCATCGTCAACCGCCGGGTGCGCTTCGGAGTCCTGGAGCAGGACACCGGCGACACGGCCCGGGTCCAGGCCGACTACGTCAATCCCATGCGGTTCGCCGAGAACGGCACGGGATCCTCCGCCCCCGACTTCGTGTGCGGCGGCCGGTACTCCTTCGGACTGCTGCGGACGTACGACGGCTGGCGGATGCACGAGGTGGTCGTACAGGAGAAGTGGCGCCGACTGCCCGAGCGGACCGCGCCGGCGGTGATCGACTGAGCGGACGCCCACTGTCCCACTGTCAGTGCCTGCGAGCACACTGGAAGCACCACGGGGTAGGGAGACGCCGCATGAAGACGATCAGCCACTGGCTCGCCTCGCCGTGGCGGCGCTCGACCGCCGCCACGCTGGCCGGTGCGCTGCCCGTGCTCGCCTTCCCGGAGCCTTCGCTGTGGTGGTTCGCGTACGTCGCCCTGGTCCCGTGGATCGCGCTGCTCCGCTCCGCGCCGACGGGGAAGCGGGCGTTGTACGACGGCTGGTGGGGCGGGTTCGGCTTCATGCTGGCGATGCACCACTGGCTGCTGCCGAACCTGCATGTGTTCACGTTCGTCCTCGCCGCCCTGCTCGGCGCGCTGTGGGCCCCTTGGGGATGGCTGGTGCGCCGCTTCCTGGCCGGGAGACCGTCCGCGGGGCGCGTAGCGGCGGCCCTCGTCGTCCTGCCGTCGGGCTGGCTGCTGATCGAGCTGGTCCGCTCCTGGCAGGGGCTCGGCGGGCCGTGGGGCGTGCTGGGCTCCAGTCAGTGGGAGGTGGAGCCCGCGCTGCGCCTCGCCTCGGTGGGCGGGGTGTGGCTGATCAGCTTCCTGGCGGTGGCCGTCAATGTCGCGGCCGCCGTCCTCGTGACGGTGCGGAGAGTGTGGGTACCGGCGGTGGCGGGGCTTCTCGTCACGGCCGTCGTCACCTCGGCCGTGTGGGTGTGGTCCCCGCGACCCCACGTCGACGACCGGGTCCGGATCGCCGTCGTGCAGCCAGGTGTCATCCCGGGCGGGGGCGCAGACCGGCGTTTCGACCGGGAGGAGCAGCTCACCCGCGAGCTGGCCGGTCAGGACGTCGACCTGGTCGTCTGGGGTGAGAGCAGCGTCGGCTACGACCTCGACGACCGGCCCGACTTCGCCCGGCGGCTCGCCGCACTGGCGCGCGAGACGGGGGCGAACATCCTGGTCAACGTGGATGCGCGGCGCTCCGACAAGCCCGGCATCTACAAGAGCTCGATCCTGGTCGGCCCGGACGGCCTGACCGGCGAGCGCTACGACAAGATGCGGCTGGTCCCCTTCGGGGAGTACATACCGGCCCGCTCGCTGCTGGGCTGGGCCACCTCCGTGGGCGAGGCGGCGGCCGAGGACCGCAGGCGCGGCACGCGGCAGGTCGTCATGGACGCCGGGCACGGGCTGCGCGTCGGCCCGATGGTCTGCTTCGAGTCCGCGTTCTCCGACATGAGCCGCAACCTCGCCGACGACGGCGCCGAGGTGCTGATCGCCCAGTCGGCGACCTCGACGTTCCAGCAGAGCTGGGCCCCCGAGCAGCACGCCTCGCTCGCCGCGCTGCGCGCCGCCGAGACCGGCCGCCCGATGGTGCACGCGACGCTGACCGGCGTCTCCGCCGTGTACGGCCCGAGCGGGCAGCGCATCGGTTCCTGGCTGGGCACGAGCGCGAGCACGAGCGCCGTCTACGAGGTGCCGCTGTCCGCCGGTGTCACGCCGTACGTCCGCTTCGGCGAGTGGCCGGTGCAGGCGGCGCTGCTGATCATGGCCGTCTGGGGCGTGGGTGAGGGCATCCGGACCCTGCGGCCCCGGCTCAGGCGGCCCGCTGCTCCTGAACCGCCCGTACGACCCGCTCGCACAGCTCATGGGTCGCCAGCGCGTCCCGGGCGCTGAGCACCTTGCCCGCGCGCACGGCGTCGAGGAAGGCCAGCGCCGCCTGCTCGATGCCGCGCTGCCGGGCCACCGGCACCCAGTCCCCGCGCCGCCGGACGGTCGGCTGGCCCTTGTGGTCGACGACCTCGGCGAGGTTCAGCACCTGACGCTTGGTGTCCTGCCCGGACACCTCGAGGATCTCCTCGGCCGAACCGCTGAGCCGGTTCATCACGCCGAGCGCGGTGAAGCCGTCCCCGGCGAGCTGCAGCACGACATGGTGCAGCAGCCCGCCCTCGACGCGGGCTCGCACGGTCATGTCGTCGACCGGGCCGGGCACCAGGAAGCGCAGGGTGTCCACGACGTGGATGAAGTCGTCCAGGATCATCGAGCGCGGTTCCTCCGGCAGCCCGATCCGGTTCTTCTGCATCAGGATCAGCTCGCGCGGATGGTCGGCGCACTGCACATAGCCGGGCGCGTATCGCCGGTTGAAGCCGACGGCGAGGCTCACATCGCGCCGCTCGGCGAGCACCACCAGCCGCTCGGACTCGGCGAAGCGATAGGCGAGCGGTTTGTCGACATACGTCGGCACACCCGCCTCCAGCAGCCGGGTCACGATCTCCGGATGGGCGACGGTGGGCGCGTGCACGAAGGCGGCGTCGAGGCCTTGGGCGAGGAGTGAGTCGAGGTCCTCGTGCCGCTGCTCCGGCGGCAGGTGGAGACCGTCGGCGACCCGGGCGAGCGTCGCGGGCGTACGGGTCTGCAGATGCAGTTCGACTCCGGGCCGGCCGCCGAGCACCGGCAGGTAGGCCTTCTGCGCGATGTCACCGAGTCCGATGCAGCCGACCTTCACGGGGTGCACTCCTCTAGCGGTTGCCTGCGGGGGTCTTCCCGGCAGCATACGGCGGCTGTGGCGGCCGCCAGTTCGCGATGCCGTCGAAGCCCCGGAGGAAGAGCAGGGGGGCGGCCTTGGACAGCGCGGCGATCGTCGTGTTCCGTACGGCGATCCCGGCCCGGCCGGTCATCATGTTGAGCCGGCCGATCTTGACGGCCTGGCGGGCGATGGCGGTCGTACGCGGGAGGCGCTCCGCCGTGTAGGCGGCGAGGCCGTCGCCGACGGAGTTCCCCCGAGCCTGACCAGGAGCCTGGGTGAGGGCCAGGACGACCGCGTCCTCGATGGCCTGGTTGCCGCCCTGCCCCAGCGTCGGCGGCATGGCGTGCGCGGCGTCCCCGACCAGGGCGACCCGGCCGAGGTGGTAGGCGGGCAGCGGCTCGGCGATGAGGTGGACGTCGTGGCGCAGGACGTCCTCGGGGCGGGCGGCGGCGAGGATCGCTGGGATCGGGTCGTGCCAGTCGCCGTACCGGCGCAGCAGTTCGGCCTTCTCGTCGTCGGGCGCGCGTTCTCCGGAGGGCGTGCGGGCGGCGGCGTACGCGTAGACCCGGCCGTCCTTGAGCGGGTGCGAGCCCCAGATACGGCCGCGGCCCCAGGTCTCGTGCGAGGCGAACTCCGCGCCAGGCACCGGGATGACGACCCGCCACGTGGTGAACCCGGAGTACACGGTCCCGGGGTGGTCCGGGAACAGCGCCCGGCGTACGGCCGACTGAATGCCGTCGGCGGCCACCACCAGGTCGGCCTCGAGGTCGCCGTCCGCGGTGCTCACGCGCGCGGGCCGGTCGGCGTCGCCCGGGTCGGCGACGACGGCGGCGGCTCCGGGACGGACGGCCTCGGCGGGGAGTCCTGCGGCGAGGCTGTTGACGAGAGTGGCCCGGTGCAGCAGGACGAGAGGGCCGCCGAAGCGTCGGGCCACGGCGTCGGCGTCCGTCCGGGAGAGCCAGCGCCCCGACGGGGTACGCAGCCCTCCGTCCCCCTGCCAGGCCGCGAGGTCGCGGATCTCGTCGCCGAGCCCGATGACGTCCAGCGCGCGCAGGGAGTTGGGCGCGAGGGAGATGGCCGCGCCGACCGGCTCAAGGGACCGGGCCCGCTCCAGCACGGTGACGTCCCAGCCGCCGCGGTGCAGTGCGGCCGCCGCGGTCAGGCCGCCGATGCCGCCGCCGATCACGACGGCCCGCCTGGACTGTGCCATGGCTCCTCCTCGCAAAGGATGCGGGTACAGATCCCACAGTAACTACAGGTGTAGTGAAGCAGTGCACCGACTGTACTACAGGCGTAGTGAAACGGGTAGGTTGATCTCCATGGCCGAACGCACCACCGTCGGCGGCACCCGCGCCGACCTCGTCGCCGACACCGCCCTCGCCCTGCTCGCCGAGCGCGGCATGCGCGGGCTCACGCACCGGGCGGTCGACGAGGCGGCCGGGCTTCCCCCGGGCTCCACCTCGAACCTCGCCCGCACCCGGCAGGCGCTGCTGGAGCTGGCGGTGCGCCGGCTCGCCCACCGCGAGGCGCGTGTCCTGGCACTGGAGGAGATGCCGGACCCGCGGGCCGGCCTCGACTCGCTCGTGGCCGGCCTGGCCCTGGCGACGCACCGCGCCCTGACCCACGGCCGCGAACTCACCCTCGCCCGCTACGAACTGGCCCTGGAGGCCACGCGCCGCCCCGAGCTGCGCGCCTACTTCGACGCCACGGGCGCCCGCTTCCGCGACCAGCTCACCGCGATGGTCACCGCGATGGGGTCGACCGATCCCGCCCGGCACGTACTGTCCCTGGTGGCCTGGGCCGACGGGCTGATGTTCAGCTGCGTGGCCGGGTCCTACAGCACGGAGGTGCCGAGCCTGGAGGAGGTCCGGGCGGGACTGCGCGAGCTGCTCGACGGGATGTTCGGCCGGTGAGCCGGCGACGTGAAAACTCCTCGTGATCCGGCCCGAGTTGAGCAAGGATGCGAGCATGACGACCGAACGCCGTGAGCCTGCCACCACCGCCGACGAGCGCACGATGCTGGAGGGCTGGCTGGAGTACCACCGGCAGACCCTCGCCTGGAAGTGCGAGGGCCTGACCGACGCCCAGCTCAGGACCGCCTCGGTGGAGCCGTCAAAGCTGTCCCTGATGGGGTTGGTGCGGCACATGGCGGAGGTGGAGCGGGGCTGGTTCCGCAAGGTGCTCGCGGCCGAGGACGCCGGCCCGATCTACTACACCGAGGCGGACCCGGACGGCGAGTTCCACCTCTCCGAGACGGACGCCTGGGAGGAGGCGTACGCCACCTGGCAGGCCGAGATCGAGTGCGCCCGGCGCAACGCGGCCCGCTTCGGCCTCGACGACATCTCCGAGGGCAAGCACCGGCGGACCGGCGAGCGGTTCAACCTGCGCTGGATCTACACCCACATGATCGAGGAGTACGCCCGCCACAACGGCCACGCCGACCTGGTCCGCGAGCGCGTCGACGGCGCCACGGGCGACTGACGTCAGCCGGGGCGGGAGCGCGCCGCCCGTACGGGGTCAGAGATCACCCGTGCGGATCAACCTCCGCTCGTCCGGTGCCCCAACGGCCGCTCGACCCACCAGAGTTGCGCGCGTGCATCGAACGACGACCACCGCAACGCTCCTGGTCACCGTGGCTGTCTCGGCCCTCTCCGGCTGTACGACGGTCCAGGGACCGAAGCCGCCCGGCCCACCGGTGCCGACACCGTCCCAGCCGCCGGCGCCGCGACCGGGCGTGCCGACGGAACGGCCGGTCGTGCAGTCGCCGGCCCGCGAGGCCTTGACCCTCATCGACCCGTCCCGCCGCCCGGACCCCACGCCGTCCACCGCACACGCCGCGTCCCCCGCCGCCGAGCCACCGGCGAAGGAACACCCAGCCCCCCGCTCACACTCGCACCACTCCCGCCCCGAACGCCACGAACCCCACCGCCCCGCCGCCGACACCCCGAAGCGACCGCCGGTCAAGATCCCCGACGTGCCCCAGCCGATCCGCCCCGAGGCCCCGAAGAACACGGACGTCTGCGCGCTGGGCAGGGAGTACGGGAAGTGGCGGGCGGACAGCCCGGAGTCGAGGATCTGCGAGCAGACGTACGGGCAGTAGGGCCAAGCCCCAGGCCGACTCAAGCGGCTTGCGCAGTCTTCGGTCGGCCGCACAGCCCGGCCTACGCCCCCTCCCCCAGCCACCCTTCCAACCGCCGGATCTCCGCCCGCACCCCGTCCCCGTACCCGTCGTCCCCCAACACGCCCGCCGCCCCCCGCGCCCGGCGCAGATGCACGCGCGCGGCCTCCGCGCGGCCGAGCTTCACATAGTCGGCGGCCAGGTTCAGATGCAGCGAGGGATACAGCGCCCGCATGCCCGGAGCACTACCCGCCCCCTCCGCCTCGGTCAGCGCCCGCAGATCCCACGCCAGCTCGTCCGAGGGGTCGTCCTGCGTGTCCGCCAGGTAGTGCGCGAGCGTGCACCGGTGCAGGGGGTCGCCGTCCTCGCCGAGCTCCGTCCACAGGTCCAGCAACCGGCGCCGGGCCTCCTCCCGGTCCCCCGCGTGATGGAGCATGACGACCTGCCCGATCCGCGTCAGCAACGCGTCCGGCGCCGCTTGCTCCCGTTGCTCCGCCACACCGGCCTCCGGACCCTCGTCGGATGATCCCTCCGACGCTAACGGCCCCCACCGGCGATCCGGGTCAGGCGGCTCCGTACGGCACCGGGCCGGTCCGGCGCGGGACCGGCCCCGCGACGGTCAGCCCAGGTCCTGGATCCGCCAGTCGATCGGCTCGTGCCCCTGCCGGGCCACCGCCTCGTCGATCTGCGTGAACGGGCGGGAGCCGAAGAACTTCTTCGCCGACAGCGGGGAGGGGTGCGCCCCCTTGACCACCACATGCCGTGTCTCGTCGATGAGCGGGAGCTTCTTCTGGGCGTAGTTGCCCCAGAGCACGAACACCGCGGGGTCGGGCCGGTCGGCCACGGCGCGGATCACGGCGTCGGTGAACTTCTCCCAGCCCTTGCCCTTGTGCGAGTTCGCCTCGCCGCCGCGGACCGTCAGCACCGCGTTGAGCAGCAGGACGCCCTGCTCGGCCCACGGCATGAGATAGCCGTTGTCGGGGACAGGGTGGCCGAGCTCCTCCTTCATCTCCTTGTAGATGTTGCGCAGGGAAGGCGGCGTCTTCACTCCGGGGCGGACCGAGAAGCACAGGCCGTGGCCCTGGCCCTCGCCGTGATACGGGTCCTGGCCGAGGATCAGGACCTTCACCTTCTCGTACGGCGTCGCCTCCAGCGCGGCGAAGACCTCCTCGCGCGGAGGGTAGACGGGACCCTTCGCCCGCTCCTCCTCGACGAACTCCGTCAGCTCCTTGAAGTAGGGCTGCTGCAGCTCGTCACCCAGAACCCCGCGCCAGGACTCGGGCAGCATGGCGATGTCGGTCACGTCAACTTCCTTACGGTGTGCGGCAGACGATGTGCGGTCCACGACCAGCGGTCGCTTCCAGGTCTCAGAACCTACAGGCGACCACTGACAATCGCTCCGCGGACCGCACATCCCGACAGGCCGCCCCGCCGGTGGGTCTCCCTACCAGCTGGTCTTGCGGTACAGCTCCCCCACCAACATGATCGTCGACGGGTCCAGCGCCCGCTCCGCGCCCGAGATCTCCGAGCTCGCGGCCACGTACTGCCGGCCCTGCCACAGCGGCAGCAGCCGCGCGTCGTCGACGAGGATGCGCTGGGCGTCCTCGAAGTCCTTGACCACGTTGGCGCGGTCGCTCTGGGCGCGGGAGCTGGGCAGCAGAGTCTCGGTGATCTTGGGCGTCACGTAGGGCGTGCCGAGCGCGTTCTGCTTGCCGACGAAGGGCGCGATGAAGTTGTCCGCGTCCGGGAAGTCGGGGAACCAGCCGCGTCCGAACACCGGGTACTCGCCGTTCTGGTAGCCGGTGACATACGTCTTCCAGGGGCGGCTCTTGAGGGTGATCTTGAAGAGCCCGGACTCCTCCAGCTGGCTCTTCAGCTCCTCGAACTCGCCCTTGGTGGCGGAGCCGTATCGGTCGCTGGTGTACCAGAACTCGAGCGGGACGGGGGTCGAGATGCCCGCCTCGGTGAGGATGTTGCGGGCCTTGGCCGCGCTGGGGTCGCCGTAGTCGTCGAAGAAGCCCGTGGTGTGTCCGGTCAGGCCCTTGGGGACCATGGAGTACAGCGGCTCGACGGTGTCCTTGTAGACCTTGTGGGCGATCGCCGGGCGGTCGACGAGCTGGGCGATGGCCTTGCGGACGGCGGACTTGCCGGCCATCGGGTCCTTGGGGTTGAAGACCAGGTAGTTGATCTCGGTGCCGGAGCCCTCGATCAGCTGGAGTTCGTCCTTGTCGTCGGCCTGGAGGTCGACGATGTCGTCGGCGGCGAGACCGCGGATGGCGACGTCGAGCTCCTTGTCGCGCAGCGCGCCGACCATGGTGGGCGAGTCCTGGAAGTACCGGATCGTCACCGCGTCGTTCTTGCGTTCCGCGTACCCCTGGTAGCTGTCGTTCTTGAGGAGCTCGGCCTCCTTCCCCTCGTCGTAGGACTCGAGGGTGTACGGCCCGGACCCGACGATGCTGTTGTCCTCGCGCAGCTTGTCGGCCGGGTAGTCCTCGGGGTCGACGATCGACATGGCGGGCGTGGCGAGCACGAACGGGAAGGTGGCGTCGGCCTTGTTCAGGTGGAAGACGACCTCGCGGTCGTTGAGCACCTGGACCCGGTCGAGGCTGCCGAGCAGACCGGCGGGACCGCCGTTGACGTTGATCTCCCGGATGCGGTCGATCGAGTGCTTGACCGCCTTCGCGTCGAGCGTGTGCCCGTCGGAGAACTTCAGGCCCTCGCGCAACTCGCACTTGTACTTCATGTTCGAGTTGTCGGTGAACTGGCAGCTCTCGGCGGCGTCGGGCTCGGGCTCGCTCGCGCCGGAGGGGTAGCTGAGCAGCGTCTGGTAAATGTTGCGGAACAGTTCCCAGGAGCTGTCCCAGGCCGCAGCGGGATCAAGGGTGCTGGGAGCGGCGGTCGTCCCCACGACGATCGGTCCCGCCTCCTCCGTCGAATCGGACGAGAGAACACCGCACCCTGCCACCAGGGACGATATGGACGCGATGGCCGCCACCTGCCGCAGGCGTCGGATCCGGTTGAACACGCGCACGCTCCTCGATCTGCCATGCCAAGGGTCGGCAAAACATACCGCAGTGTTCCGGCCGGTGGACCTCCGGTCTCAGGAGGTCTTGGCCACCTCTTCGATGACTACGTTGTCAAAGGCCGCTGATCTCCCGATACGTCGACACGGGCGCCGCTCGTGTCCAGCGGCGCCCGTGTCGATGTCGGTGTCGGTGTCGTGTCCCGTGCGTCAGCCGACGCCGGCGTTGAGGAAGATGCCGCCGTCGACGACGAGCGTCTGACCGGTGACCCAGTCGGACTGGTCCGAGGTGAGGAACGCGGCGGCGCCGCCGATGTCGGAGGGCACGCCGAGGCGGGCCAGCGGGTAGGCCGCGGCGGCCTCCTCCTCGCGGCCCTCGTAGAGCGCCTGCGCGAACTTGGTCTTCACCACGGCCGGGGCGATCGCGTTGACCCGCACCTTGGGCGCGAACTCGTGCGCCATCTGCTGGGTGAGGTTGATCATCGCGGCCTTGCTGACGCCGTAGGCGGCGATGAAGGGCGAGGGCGCGATGCCCGCGACGGAGGCGATGTTGACGATCGCGCCGCCGTTGTCCTTCTGCCAGGCGTGCCAGGTCTTCTGCGCGAAGCCGAGCGCCGAGATCACGTTGGTCTCGAAGACCTTGCGCGCGACACCCAGGTCGAGGTCGGCGAGCGGCCCGAACACCGGGTTCGTGCCGGCGTTGTTGACCAGGTAGTCGACCCGGCCGAAGGCCTCCATGGCGCGCTCGACGGCGACGGCCTGGTGGGCCTCGTCGTGCGCCTTGCCGGCCACGTAGACGGCGCGCTCGGCGCCGAGCTGCTCGACGGCCTCCTTGAGGGCGTCCTCGGTGCGGCCGGTGATGACGACGCGGTCGCCGCGCGCGACGAGCGCCTCGGCGACGCCGTAGCCGATGCCGCGGCTGGCGCCCGTGATGAGGGCGACCTTGCCGGAGAGTTCAGGCAGTGCAGTCATGTCCGTGTTCTCCCTGATCCCTAGTCGAGCGGTCCGCCGGCGACGTACAGCACCTGGCCGGAGACGAAGCCGGCCGCCTCGCCCGTGAAGAAGGCGATGGCGTTGGCGATGTCCTCCGGCTCGCCGACCCGCGCCACCGGGATCTGGGTGGCGGCGGCGGCCTTGAAGTCCTCGAAGCCCATGCCGACGCGGTCGGCGGTGGCCTTGGTCATCTCGGTGGCGATGAATCCGGGGGCGACGGAGTTGGCGGTGACGCCGAACTTGCCGAGCTCCTTGGCGAGGGTCTTGGTGAAGCCCTGCAGACCGGCCTTGGCGGCGGAGTAGTTGACCTGGCCGCGGTTGCCGAGCGCGGAGGACGAGGAGAGGTTGACGATGCGGCCGAAGCCCGCGTCCACCATGTGCTTCTGACACGCCTTGGACATCAGGAAGGCGCCGCGCAGGTGGACGTTCATGACGGTGTCCCAGTCGGAGACGCTCATCTTGAACAGCAGGTTGTCACGGAGCACGCCCGCGTTGTTGACCAGGATGGTCGGGGCGCCGAGCTCCTCGGCGATCCGCGCGACCGCGGCCTCGACCTGCGCCTCGTCGGAGACGTCGCACCCGACCGCGAGCGCCTTGCCGCCGGCCGCGGTGATCTTCTCCACGGTGTCCTTGCAGGCCGCCTCGTCGAGGTCGATCACGGCGACCGCGCGCCCTTCGGCGGCCAGCCGTACGGCGGTGGCGGCGCCGATGCCGCGCGCTCCGCCGGTGACCACGGCGACCCGCTGCTCAGTGGTGGACATCAGTGACTCTCCTCGGGTGAGCGACCGCTTAGTACCTTCGATGCACGTGACGCTAGAAGTCCTGGCACGCGGTGTCAACGGTGACCACGTGCATGTGATCCATTACCTGATCCGCTACTTCACCAACCGGTCAAGCAGCCGCTCCGCCTCGGCCGCAGGATCGGCGGTGAGCCCGGTGTGCACGGGCCCCGGCTGGACGACCGTCGAGCGGGGCGCGATCAGCCAGCGGAAGCGCCGACCGGCGTCGTCACCGGCCGCCTGACCCGCCGGCTCACCGCCGCCGCAGACGCGCTCGACGGCGCCGAGGGCGGCCCGGACGCCGGCCACGTCCGCGTCCGGGTCGAGGACGAGCAGCCGGGCCTCGTCGAGGTGGGTGCGGGCACCGACGTAGCCCCGGGCCCGGCAGTACACCAGCACGCCCGCGTTGACGCACTCGCCGCGTTCGACACGGGGCACGACGCGCAGGAGGGCGTACTCGAAGACGTCCCGGTCGTTCGACTCGCCGCCCCGGATGATGTGGCGTTCGACCACATGGCCGGCCATGTGGATGTGTCGCTCGCTCACTTGCTCTCCTCGATTCCGGTGACGCGCTCGTGGACGACGGCGGCGCGGGCGAGCAGGGGCCGCGCATAGGCCCGGCGGAGATCGTCGGGTGTGTCGAAGCCCGGTTCGCCGGCCAGCCAGGCGTCCGGGATCCCGGCGGTCACCTCGGCGAGCAGTTCCTCGGTGACCAGCGGCGCCAACTCGGCGGCGGCGCCCCGCACATCGGGCGCGAAGGGGGCGAGGGCGTGGTCGGAGGCGTCGTAGGGGCGCGCCGCCGATGCCTCCGCCCCGGGCCAGTTGTGGTGCCAGATCATGGTCGCGCCGTGGTCGATGAGCCACAGCTCGCCCTGCCACATCAGCAGGTTGGGGTTGCGCCAGGACCGGTCGACGTTGTTCACCAGGGCGTCGAACCAGACGATGCGGCCCGCCTCTTCGGAGCTCACCTCGAACGCGAGGGGGTCGAAGCCGAGCGCGCCGGAGAGGAAGTCCATGCCGAGGTTGGTGCCGCCGCTGGACCTGAGCAGCTCCTGCACCTGCTGGTCGGGCTCGCCGAGCCCCAGCACCGGGTCGAGCTCCATCGTCACCAGCCGGGGCACCCTGAGGCCCAGCCTGCGGGCGAGTTCACCGCAGACGACCTCCGCGACCAGCGTCTTGCGGCCCTGTCCGGCGCCGGTGAACTTCATGACGTACGTCCCGAAGTCGTCGGCCTCGACGAGCCCCGGCAGCGAGCCGCCCTCACGCAGGGGCGTGATGTAGCGGGTCGCGATGACTTCCTTGAGCATCGTCCCAGGTTACTGGCGCGGGAGCGGCGGCCGGGACGGCCCGGGCGGGCGCCGATGCTTTCGCGCCGACAGCGGACCGACAGCTTCGGACAGGGAACCGACAGGTCCGCTTTACCCACCTCTTCGCCGGACCGGGTCAGGATTCCGACATCGTCTGAACAGCCGGTCCCAAAGGACCGTACCTCTCGGCAGATCAAGAATCCGCGGAAGGAACGTCAGCATGACCAGCGAATCAGTTCAGCCGGTGTCGGGACCGAGCCGCCGTACCGTCGTGGCGGCGGTCGGCGCGGCGGGGCTCGCCGTCGCGCTGACCGCATGCGGGTCGGAGGACGAGCCGTCCACCGGCTCCGCGCTCGCGAAGACCTCCGACATACCGGAGGGCGGGGGCAAGGTCTTCAGCGACGAGAAGGTGGTGGTCTCGCAGCCGACGGCGGGCGACTACAAGGCCTTCTCGACGATCTGCACCCACCAGAACTGTCCGATGACGGACCTCAAGGAGGACACCCTCTCCTGTGCCTGCCACGGCAGCCAGTTCTCCGTCCTCGACGGCAGCGTGAAGAAGGGGCCGGCCACCCAGGCGCTGGCCGCCAAGGAGATCAGCGTGTCGGGCGACTCGATCACGCTCGCCTGACCTTCGGCGTGGGACAGGGCTCAGGCCCGGCCCGCTCGGCGTGGACGCTTGAAGCAGCCCAGTACCTCGTCCGTGGTCGCGACCGTGGCGACCAACGCGAGGGTGTGGCGGATCATCGCCCGGGTGTAGTCGGAGGGCACCCCGGCGACGGCGTCCCGTGGCACCACCACGACATACCCCCGGTTCACGGCGTCGAAGACGGCGCTCGGGATCGCCACGTTGGCCGAGACGCCGGTGACGATCAGCGTGCGGCAGCCGAGGTTGCGCAGCAGGGCGTCGACGTCGGTGCCCTGGATCGGGGACAGGCCGTGCAGCCGCCGTACGACGATGTCCTCCTCGGCGACCTCGATCGGCGCCGCCACCCGCACCGCCGTGGTGCCGGACAGCTGCTGGACGGGGAGGCGTTCGGCGGCGCGGAACAGGCGGGCGTTGTGGTTGGCACCGCGTCCGTCGGGGCGGCGTTCGGCGATCGCGTGGATCACCTGGACGCCGCTCTCGTGGGCCGCCGCGACCAGCCGGGCGACGTTGGCGAGGGCACCCGAGGAGCGGGCCTCCTTGGCGAGTTCGGGCAGCGCGCTGTCCGGTCCGACGACGCCCTGCTGGCACTCGACGGTGAGCAGGACGGTGGTCGCGGGGTCGAGGAGTTCACTGAGTTCGGCGTACGACGGCATGGGTCCCCCTGTGACCGACGGCGGCGTGGGCGGGCGAGCGTAGCCACCCTCGCGTAAGGACGGAACCACCATTGCGTGTCGGCGGAAGACGACTCATCCTTTTCTGACGTGATGTCAGAGGATCTCTCCTCTGGCACGACGTGAGAGAAGAGGGGGCCGCATGACCGTCACTCAGCGCCGAGGCCGCAAGATCATGATGACGCCCGGCGAGCTGGACGAGTTTCTCACCGAGCAGCGCACCTGCCGGGTCGCCACCGTGTCCACCGACGGCTTCCCGCATGTCAGCGCCCTGTGGTTCGCCTGGGACGGCCTCTCGCTGTGGCTGTACTCGGTCGTCCGCAGCAAGCGCTGGACCGATCTGCGCCGTGATCCGCGGGTCGCGATCGTGATCGACACGGGTGAGGAGTACGAGCAGCTGCGCGGCGTCGAGCTGTCCGGCACCGTCGAGTTCGTGGGCGAGAGCCCGCGTGTCGGCGAGCTGCGGGCCGAACTCGACGTCCCCGAGACGCTGTTCGCCCGCAAGAACTTCGGCCTCGACGAGATGCCGCACGACGGCCGGCACGCCTGGGTGCGGCTGACGCCGGAGAAGATCGTGTCGTGGGACTTCCGGAAGCTGGGGTCTCTGTAGGAGGCGTCAGGAGACGTTCTCCCCCGCTTCACGCAGCGCCCGCACCGCCGCCCGGATCGAGGGGCGGCGGTCGGCGTCGGCTCGCCAGACGACGTACACATGCCGCCGCACCCGCTGCTTGAGCGGCACGGTCACGACCGCCGAAGGCATCGGATGGCGCCCCAGCAGCGGCGCGATGCACACGCCGAGTCCGGCCGCGACCAGCGCGAGCTGGGTGTGCGTCTCGGGGGCGCGGTGGCCGAGAAGAGGCTCGATGCCCTTGGAGCGCAGCGTGAACATCAGCCACTCGTGACAGAACTCGCCCTCGCCCCAGGTGATCCACTCGTCCTCGGCGAACTCGGTGAGGTCCACCTCGTCCCGGTCGGCGAGCCGGTGCCCCGCGGGCAACGCCACGTCGGCCGGGTCGTCCAGGATGTGCGCCTTGACCAGGCCCTCGGGCAGCGCCATCGGCTTGTTGTACCAGTCGAGCACGACGGCCAGATCCAGGTCGCCGCGGATCACTCCGGCGATGCCGGTCTCCGGCTCGAGCTCGCAGGAGCGCACCCGCAGCGCGGGGTGCTCCGCGCGCAGGGCGGAGAGCGCGGACGGGAACAGCCCGCGCGCGGCGGTCGGGAACGCCGCGAGCCTCAGTTCGCCGACGACCTTTCCGCGCTGCGCCTCCAGGTCGGACTGGGCCAGCTCGACCTGCGACAGGATGCGCGCGGCATGCTCGGCGAGCAGCCGCCCGGCGTCGGTGAGCCGGACGCCCCGGCCGTTCTTGGCGAGGAGCTGCTGGCCGATCTCGCGCTCCAGCTTGGACATCTGCTGCGACACGGCGGACGTCGTGATGTGCAGCCCCTCGGCGGCGCCGCTGACCGAGCCGTGGCGGGCGAGGGCGTCCAGGGTGCGCAGGCGCTCCAGATTCAACATGTAAGCAATACTACGAGATATCGCGTGCAAAATCTCGATTGTGCTACGAGATCATGTGCAGCATCGTTGCTGCCATGACCACCGCCACCGCCTCGCGCACCCCGGCCGCAGCGCCTGTCCGTCCTCTCCCCCGCCGCCGTCTCGACTGGCGGCTGCGCTTCGCCGCGCTCTCCCTGATCTGGGGCTTCAGCTTCCTGCTCATCAAGGTGGGCACCGACGGCTACGCACCCTTCCAAGTCACACTCGGGCGACTGGTGTTCGGTACGGCGGTGCTGGCGGCGGCGATGGCGGTGAAGCGGGAGCGGCTGCCGCGCGGGGCGCGCACGTGGGGGCATCTGACGGTTGCCGCGTTCCTGTTGAACGCGCTGCCGTCCTCGCTGTTCGCGTATTCCGAGTTGACCATTCCGTCCACGCTGGCGGGTATCTGCAACGCGACCTCGCCCCTGTGGGGCATGGCCCTGTCCCTGGTCGCGCTCTCGGAGGACCGGCCGACGCGGGTGAGGGTGGCCGGGCTCGGTATCGGATTTCTCGGTGTGCTGACGGTGTTGGGTGCGTGGCAGGGGTTCGCCGGACTGGACGCCACGGGTACGGCGATGGCGCTGCTGGCCTCGCTGAGCTACCCGATCGGGTGGATATACGTCCGCCGGACCCTGGCCGGGTCCGGTGAGTCGCATCTGTCGCTGACCGGGGCGCAGTTGTTGCTGGCGACGGGACAACTGGCCGTTGTGACGCCGCTCTTCACCTCCATGCCGACGCGGGTGTCGCTGGTCCCTCTGCTTGCGATCGTGGCCCTGGGGGCGCTTGGTACCGGGCTCGCCGTGTTGATCCAGTACGGGCTGGTCGCGGAGGTCGGGCCGACCACGGCGCAGATGGTCACGTACTTCATTCCGGTCATCGCGACGGCTGCGGGGGTTGCCCTGTTGGGCGAGTCGTTGAGCTGGTCGACGCCGGTGGGGGCGGCGATCGTGTTGGCGGGGGCGGCGCTTACGCAGGTGCGGCGGAAGAGCGCCTAGCTGGTGGGGAGGCGCGGAATGATCGTGTGCGGTGCGGGTGCGTTGCGGCTTGTCGCGCAGTTCCCCGCGCCCCCGAAAGAGGGGTGGCTGCCCCTCCCGGCGTTACACGTATCTCCTAGCCGGGGCCGGCGCCACCGCCGACGCCACCGCGTCCGCCAGCGGGGCGACTTCCTCCGGGCCGAGGGTCGAGACCGTGACCCTGATGCCGGGTGGCGCGCTCGCCCGGAAGCGGGCCCCGGGGGCCACCGCCCAGCCCGCGTGGAGGAGGCGGGCGACCGCGGTCGTCTCGTCGGGCACCGGGATCCAGACGTTCAGGCCGCTGCGGCCATGCGCCTCGACCCCGCGGTCGGCCAGCGCACTCAGCAGCAGGTCACGGCGGTTGCCGTACGCCTCCGCCACGGCCGTCGGATCCAGTGCGCCGTCCGCCCACAGCCGCACCACCGCCCGCTGCTGGAGGCGGCTCACCCAGCCGGGCCCGAGCCTCTGGCGGCCGCGTACCCGGTCGACCGTGACCGGATCCCCGGTGAGTACGGCGAGCCGCAGGTCCGGGCCGTAGGCCTTGGCGACCGAGCGGACGAAGGCCCAGGTGCGGGTGGTGCCGGACAGGGGGTGCGGGGGGAGGTCGACGATGCCGTGGCCGTGGTCGTCCTCGATCAGGAGGATCTCCGGGTGCTCGCGGAGTGCGGAACGCAGGGCACGCGCGCGCGTGGCGCTCACCACGGCGCCGGTGGGGTTCTGGGCGCGGCAGGTGACGATCAGGGCGCGGGCCCCTGCTGCCAGGGCTCGCCGGACGTCGTCCACCAGCGGCCCTTCGTCGTCGACGGCGACCGGGGCGCTGCGCAGCCCGAGCGCGGGGATCAGGTCGAGGAGGCTGCCCCAGCCGGGGTCCTCGACGGCGACGGTGTCTCCCGGCTTGAGGTGGGCCGCGAGCACGCGCTCGATGGCGTCGAGCGAACCGGAGACGACGGCCAGAGGACCTTCCGGCACCGCGGCGGCGTCCAGCTCGGCCCGTGCCATCCGGGCCAACTCCGGCTCCACGGGGTCGGCTCCGTACAGCACCGGTTCCCCGTCGCTCTGTTCGGCGGCGGCCGCGAAGGCCTTCGCGAGCGAGGGCAGCAGCGCCGGGTCGGGATTGCCGTTCGCCACGTCGCGTACGCCCTCGGGCACGACCACCCGGGCATGCTCGCGCCCGGTCGTTGCCGGCCTCGGCCGCACCCGGCTGCCCCGGCGACCCGCGGTCTCGATCACCCCGCGCTCACGCAGGGTGCGATACGCGGCGGCGACGGTGTTGGGATTCACGCCCAGCTCGACCGCCAACTCCCGCATGGGTGGAAGAAGTTGACCGGGTTCCAGCTCTCCGGCACCCACCGCGCGCTCGACGCTCGCCGCAATCTCCGCTGCGCGTCGCCCTTCGATCCGATATCCTCCTAGCACAAACACAATTATGCACTAGTGCAATGGAGAGCGCAATGCAGGGGACCCAGCAGCCGACGTCGCCGACCGCCGCCTATACGCCGACCGACCGCACCGTCCCCACACGCTCACCGGGCCGGGCGTCGTACGACAAGGAACTGGTGCACTCGATACTCGACGAGGCCTACGTCTGCCATCTCGGCTTCGTGCGCGACGGCGCTCCGGTCGTGCTTCCCACCCTGTTCGGCCGGGTCGGCCAGACGCTCTACGTCCACGGCTCGACGGGCTCGCGCCCGCTGCGGATGACCGGCCAGGCCGACCCCGGGCTGCCGGTGTGCCTGACGGTCACGCACGTCGACGCGCTGATCCTGGCCCGCTCGGCCTTCCACCACTCGATCAACTACCGGTCGGTGGTGGTGCACGGGCTCGCGTACGACGTGACGGACCCCGAGGAGAAGAGGGTCGCCCTCGACGCCCTGGTCGACCACGTGGTGCCGGGCCGGGCGGCGGACTCCCGTCCCGCCAACAAGAAGGAACTTGCGGCCACCGCCGTGATCCGCCTCGACCTGAACGAGGTCTCCGCCAAGCTGCGCACCGGCGGTGTGAACGACGAGCCCGAGGACCTCGCCCTCCCCCACTGGGCCGGCGTCGTCCCGCTGCGCAAGGGCTACGAGGCGCCGGTCGGGGACCCGGACCTGGCCCCCGGCACCGAGCTCCCCGGCTACCTCGGAGCCCTGTGATGCTGATCCACCCCTGGGACGCGCCCCGTGACGACGCCGAGTGGCAGCAGTGGCTGGCCGTGCACGACTTCGGGCAACTCGTCGTCAACGGCCTGGACGGGGAGCCGCCCCACGTCCAGCCGCTGCACTTCGTGTACGACGCCGAGCGCGGCGAGGTCGTCACGCACCTGGCCCGCCCCAACCCGATGTGGCCGGCCCTGTCGGCCCACCCCGAGGTCGTCCTGAGCGTGGTCGACGACTACGTGTACGTACCGGGCCCCTGGCAGGCAGCACCGGAGGAACCGCCCGAGCACGGCACTCCGACCAGCTTCTACGCCGCGGTCCAACTCCGGTGCCGGGCCCATGTCGTGGACGACCCGGCCGAGAAGGCCGAGCTGCTCAACCGCCAGGTCGGCCACTTCCAGCCGGAGGGCGGCTCGGCACCGGTCGCGGTGGGCGAGGTCCCGTACGGCCGCCTGCTGTCCGGGCTCCGTGGGGTGCGGCTCGAAGTGACGGGCGTACGGGCCAAGTTCAAGTACGCCAATCACCGGACCGAACAGGTCAAGGACAGGGTCGCGGCCAGTCTGGCGCAGCGGAACGGTCCGCGGGACGCGGCGGCCCGCGACCACCTGCTCCGTCGGCGCACGGGCTGATCGAGGGGCCCGTCACCCGTGCGGTGCGGGCCCCTCGACGTCACGCCGGCAGCGGCTCCCGCCTCGCGCCACGTGTCTCCGCCACCGCAAGGCCGGCGACCGACCCGAGCATCAGCAGGGTTCCGGCGAGGGTCGGCGCCGTCAGGTGTTCGCCGAGCAGGACGACGGCGAGCACCGCCGCACTGACCGGCTCCAGCAGCATGATCACGGACACGGTGGCGGACCGTACGGCGGCCGCGCCCGCGAAGTAGAGGGCGTATGCGAGGGCCGTGGGCACGGCCGCGATGTACGCCACCAGCCAGCCGAGCCGGACGCGGTCGACCGTGTGCGGCAGCAGCCCCTCGGCGAGGGCGAACGGCAGCAGGCACAGGCTGGTCACCGCGAAGGACCAGAGGGACGTGTCGGCGGCGTCGGCCCCGCCGTCACGGCCCCACTTGCGGGTCAGCAGGGTCATCACGGAGTACGCGGCCGCCGACACCAGCGCGAGCAGCACGCCCCATGGTCGTACGGTCGCGCCCTCGCCGCCGAGCGCCAGCACCGCGAGCCCGGTGAGCGCGCCGAGGACGGCTGCGACACCCCCGCGGCCGAGCCGCTCCCCCAGGGTCAACCGGGCGCCGAGCGCGATGAACACAGGGCCGGCGCCGAGGGTGACGACGGTGCCGACGGCGAGTCCGGTGGCGTCCACGGCCGCGAAGTAGGCCGTCTGGAACACCGCGAGCCCGAGACCCGTGACCCCTGCCCGCAGCGCCTTGCGGCCGAGGGGCTCGGATGTGACGGTTCGCGTGCGCGGACGCAGGAGCCGGACGGCGAGCAGCAGCACGAAGCCGACGGCGCAGCGCCAGAAGGAGAGGGCGATCGGCCCCATGTCACTGGTCCGGTAGACCAGGGAGGCGGCCGCGCCCGCGGTGCCCCAGGCGGCACCGGCGATGATCAGGTAGATGAGGCCTCGCCCGATGGGCAGGCCGGAGACAGAGGTGTTCGACACGAGTTGTTCTCCGCAGACATGCAGAAGTTCTGGGAGGAGCCCCGCTCAGCGGGGTCCGCGGACTTCGTCTGCGGGCAGCACCGTTCCGCCCGGCGAGATGCCGGGCCGATGTTCCGGAGGGCCCGCCTCAGGCGGCCGGAGGCGGAAGAACGAGTGTCGAAGGCATGATCGTGCAGCCTAGGCGACGTTTCCGCGGGCGGACAACTCACGCTCGGGGCCACCGCTCGCCACCGGTTCGGCCGGGCTCTTGGCGGGCGCGGAGGACTGCGCGATGAACGCCCCGACGAGGACGACCGCCCCGCCGACGATCTGCGGCGCCGAGAGGTGCTCGCCGAGCAGGAACCAGGCGAGGACGGTCGCGATGACCGCCTCGAGGCAGGCCACGACTCCGGCGACCTGCGGCGACAGCCGTCGTACCGAGACCACGCCGGTGACGTACGCGATCACCGTCGCGACGAGCACGATCCAGGCCAGCAGCACGGCGGCCGCGACCGGGGTGCCGTTCATGTCGGCGGTGTCCGAGAGGACCGACCAGTCCATGTTCCAGGGGCGGGCCACGACGGTCAGGACGGCGGCGCCGACGAGCAGGCCGTACGCGATGACGCCGAGCGGGTCCGGGGCCGCCTCGCCGGAGTCGCTGCCCTGGTCGGACAGGACGAAGTAGCCGACCTGGCAGCAGGCGGCGCCGAGCGCGAGGAGCAGTCCGAGGGCGTCGAAGCTCAGGCCCGACCAGACCTCGACGACACAGGCGAGTCCGCCGACCGCGAGGACCACGCCGACGGCGGCGGCACGCGTCACCGGCCGGTGCTGCACGAACCGCACCCAGCCGAGGACGAGGGCGGGCGCCAGGTACTCGACGAGCAGCGCGACGCCGACCGGGATCCGGGATATCGAGGCGAAGTAGAACGCCTGCACACCGGCCACACCGAGCAGCCCGAACCCGGCGAGCAGCGCGGGGCGGCTGCGCAGCAGGGCACGGTGGCGCACCGCGAGCGGCAGCATCACGAGGGCGGCGCCGGCCACGCGCAGCCACACCACGTGCAGCGGGTCGAGCCCCGCCTCGATCAGCGGCTTCGCCGCGACACCGGATCCTCCGAAGGCGACCGCGGAACCGAGCGCCAGACCCAGCCCGACGCCCTTGCCGCGGCCGGCCCGACCGCTCTCATACGTACGCACCGGCACATGATGACAGGCGATGACAGGAGCGTCACCCCCTATGGCACCTGTCTCAGCGGGTGGACGGGAGCCCCGACGCGGAGTGGACCCGACGAGGAGTGAAGGAGGGAGGTGGGGGCTGTGGAGCCGCTTGCGCGGGGGTTCGTGCGCGGCTAGCGAGCGGTGTCGCCGCCGACGTACTCGTCACGCCGCCCGTCGATCCGGGCCCGGACCGTGTTCGCGTCGATGCCGGCGCGGTCGAGCACCTCGACGGCGCGCGCCTGTGGGTCCAGCAGGATCGCCGCGAGCAGGTCGATGCCGCGGGCCTGGGTGTCGCCGCGTCCGGCGGCGCGTCGACGGGCATGTTCCATGGCGCTCGCGGCAAGCGGGGACAAGCCCTCGCCGTCCGTCACGACGGGTACGGCGCCGGAGTCCTCGACGCTGCCCTGCCAGCGCAGGCCGTAGCCGATGGTGCGCTGCACGAGATAGCCGAGCAGGCGGGCGATCTGGGGTCCGTCGCCGAAGACGTCGTACACGTCCGGATCGTGCTCCAGGAGCGAGTGCAGCAGATGGGCCGAGTCGATCTGCCGGTCCCCGTCCCTGACCGCCCGGCGGCGGGCACCGGAGACCACCGCTGCCAGCTCGTCACTGAGCCTGGCATCGTCCGCCGGGGTGTCCGGGCGCCGACAGTCCTGTTCCTGGGCCGACTGCCGGGGAATACGGGGTTGCACAATCCCTTACCCCATCAGCCGCAGCGAGCCGGGTCATCCCCGAGGGGAAGCATCTTCGCGTCCCACACAGAGTGGACTCCGCCGGCCGGAATCTCCTCCTTACGGATGAGATCACGCCGAACGACCCCAGGGGCGCGTGCCGCCTTGCAGTGCGCCTCGTGCGCAACCATGGCGCCGCGCCGCACGTCCCACAGGGAGATGGAGAGCAGGTGCTGGCTGGTGGCGTTACCGGCCGTGGACGGCAGACAGTACGTCTACCGGGTGTACGCCCCGGAGGACGCCCTGCTCGCCGACCTGTTCTGGGAGGCGTGGCACTGCCACGACGAGAGCGCGCTGCCGCGGGCGTGGGACGTGTTCGACGCGGCGGTGATACGGCGGGTGGGCTGAGTCCGCGGGACGGGCCGACGTCTGCGCGGGGCGGTCCCACATCGGCACGGGCGGTCCCACGTCAGCACGGGGCAGGCCCGCGTCGGCGCGAGGCAGACCCACGTCGGCGCGAGGCAGGCAACGTCTCCACATTTCCTGACGGTTCATCAGTATTGAATGTTCCAGGCCCCACGGCTACGTTCCGCGACACCGTAGCCCGAGACGAAGGGGTGGTCGCATGGCCGAAGTCAGCGCGGAGGCACGTATCGAGGCACCGGCCGAGAAGGTCTGGGCACAGCTGACGGACTGGTCGGCGTACGGGCAGTGGAACGCGACCCACACCAGCTTCCCCGGCGGTGGCCCCACGGCCCTCGAAGTGGGCGGGACCTTCCAGGAGAACATGAAGCTGATGGGGTTCCCGGCCGAGGTCGAGTGGACCATCGAGGAACTGGAGCCGGCGCGGGTGCTCGCGATACGCGGCAAGGGCCCGATGGCCGTGACCGTGGCCACGCGCTACACGCTCAGCCCCGATGGCGACGGCGCCGCCACGATCGTCCGCATCGACGGTGAGTTCACCGGGGCGGCGGTGTCACTGATGGCGGGCAAGCTCAAGGACTCGGCCACGGCGGCGCTGAACGAGTCGCTGCGCAAGCTGGCGGGGTTGGTGACCTGACCGGCCGCGCGGCACGGACGAAGGCGCCCCGCGGAGTGTTCCGCGGAGCGCCTTCACTTACGGCGGGGAGGCCGCCGGTGCCGCTCAATCCTCGTCGGCGAGGATCAGGTACAGCTTCTTGCGGGCCTCGTTGATGACGGCCAGCGCCTTGTCACGCTGCTCCTTGCTGCCCGTCTTCCAGACCTGCCCGAAGGCCTCCATCAAGCCGAAGCCGGCCTGGCGGATCTCACCGAGGGCCTCCCAGTCGACGCCGCGGGAGGCTTCCTCCCAGGGCGCCTCGGGACCCGCCTCGGCCGCCTCGCGGCCCGCCTCGGTGAGCGAGAAGAGCTTCTTGCCGCCCTCGCTCTCGCTGGCGATCAGGCCCTCGTCCTCCAGCAGTTGGAGAGTGGGGTACACCGAGCCCGGGCTGGGCTTCCACGCCCCGCCGCTGCGCTCGGCGATCTCCTGGATCATCTCGTAGCCGTGCATGGGGCGGTCCTTCAGCAGGGCGAGGATCGACGCGCGCACGTCACCGCGCCGCGCCCTCCCTCGGGGCCCGCCCCGCCCCCTTGGCCCCCAGGGGCCGGGCCCGAATCCGGGCCCACCGAAGCCGGGGCCGCCGCCGCCCGGACCGAAGGGCCCGAAAGCGCCGCGAAGCCCCTCGAAGCCACCTCGGCCGTGGTGACCGTGCCCACCAGGTCCACCGTGTCCACGCTCGAATCCATGGGAACGCATCGCAATCACTCCATTCCATCGTTGATCTGTCGCGATGCCTCAACGATATATCGGAATAGCTCGCACAGCAAGGGTGCGCGGACGAGTACGCCAGCTCGGACTGCGAAGCGTGTGGGTGACGGACGGCCGACCCTGGACCCAGGGCTCCCACCGGCCCACCCATGTCGCTCACGACGTCGCTTCCGCGATCGACCACGCCGTCAGCACACCGCGATAAGGCACGGCCAAGGCCAATTCGGGGGTGCAGCTCCACGCCGTGGCGCCCACACCCTTGGCGGACGCTCCCTGAGCGCTCGCCGCTGTCTCGCCGCCCTGGGACGCCGCCACCGCGGGCATCGTTCCGCCGACCGCGAGCATCGCGGCCGAACCGACGCCGAGCAGGACCATCTGCTCGGGCGCCGGCACCGTGCTCCCCGAGTAGGGCTCGGCCGCAGCCCTCCCCTCCCCTCCCCGAAATCGGTCCAGCACCCCCGAATTGGCCTTGGCCGCCCGCTCCCCGCACCCCCTAGCGTCGACGCCATGCGGATTCGAATCGTCGACGCCTTCACCGACCGGCCCTTCGCCGGCAACCCGGCCGGGGTCCTGCTCCTGGACGGCTTCCCGGAGGACGACTGGCTCCAGAACGTGGCCATGGAGGTCAACCACGCCGAGACGGCGTTCGCTCACCGGCTGCCCGAGGGCGGGGAGGCCGACTGGGCGCTGCGGTGGTTCACTCCCGTCGCCGAGGTGGCGATGTGCGGG
Source organism: Streptomyces shaanxiensis (assembly GCF_039537145.1). NCBI lineage: Bacteria > Bacillati > Actinomycetota > Actinomycetes > Kitasatosporales > Streptomycetaceae > Streptomyces > Streptomyces shaanxiensis. Next base: position 45,376 of record NZ_BAAAZY010000033.1, on the reverse strand, counting down.
CACGCCACGCTCGCCACGGCCCATGTGCTGCACAGCACCGGCGCGCACGAGGGCCCCGTGCGGTTCGCCACCCGCAGCGGCGTGCTCGTCGCCACGCCCCGCGAGGACGGCTCCGTCACACTCGACTTCCCGACCGCCCCGCTCACGCCGGTCGAGGTCCCGGACGGTGTCGCGCGGGCGCTGGGCGCCGAGTCGCTCACCGCCTTCGACACCGGCCCGAACGTCGGCGACCTGCTTCTCGAACTCGCCGACGAGAAGACGGTGCACGCCCTCGCCCCGGACCTCAAGGCCCTCGGCGCCTACTCGCGGCGCGGCATCATCGCCACCGCCCGCGCCGAGGACCCCACCCGCGGATACGACTTCGTCTCCCGCTGCTTCTTCCCGAACGTCGGCATCGACGAGGACCCGGTCACCGGCAGCGCCCACACCGCCCTCGCCCCCTTCTGGTCCGAGCGCCTCGGCCGGGCCGAACTCACCGGCCTGCAGGCCTCCCGTCGCTCCGGCCGGGTCCGCACGGAACTCCGCGGCGACCGCACCCTGCTGAGCGGGCGCGCGGTGACCGTCATCGAGGGGGAGTTGATCGCCTAGGCGGGCCGGCCAGGCACGACAAAGGGGGCGTACGAGACCGTCGTACGCCCCCTTGCACGCCCTCCGGCGACCGGGCTCACGCCGTCGGCAGCCAGCCCACCTTCCCGGCCAGCAGCGCGTATCCCACGAACGCCCCTATGTCGAGCAGGGAATGTGCCACCACCAGCGGGCCCACCCGGCCCCAACGCCGGTACAGGTACACGAACACCACGCCCATCGCCATGTTGCCCAGGAAGCCGCCGATGCCCTGGTAGAGGTGGTACGAGCCGCGCAGTACGGAACTGGCCACCAGCGCGGTGCCCGGCGTCCAGCCCAACTGGCCGAGCCTGCGCAGCAGATAGCCGACGACGATGACCTCTTCCAGGATCGCGTTCTGCATCGCCGACAGGATCAGCACCGGGTACTTCCACCACACGTCGGGCAGCGCCTCGGGCACCACCGTGAGGTTGAAGCCGAGCCCTCGGGCCAGCAGGTAGAAGGCGATTCCGGTGCTGCCGATCACGGCCGCGATCGCCGCGCCACGGCCGAGGTCCAGCCAGGGCCGGGTGCGGTCGAAGCCGAGGGTGCGCAGGCCCTCCCCCTCGCGCAGCAGGAAGTGCGCGACGAGCGCGACGGGCACCAGCGCGGTGGTGATCCCGAAGAGCTGCCAGGCGAGATCCAGCCAGGGACGGCCCGGCGCGGCCGAGGCGTTGAGGGTGGCCGCCTGGTCCTTGAGTCCCCCGGGCTTGGTGACCGATCCGACAAAGCTGATCAGGGCGGACACACCGCTCGCACCGAGCGAGAGCGCCAGAACAAGCAGCGTCTCATCACGGAAGATCCGACGCGACGGCCGCTCGTGCGGAAAAGAATCGGCCACGGGGCCTGCCTCGCCCTGCACACCTGCCTCCTTGAGTAATCCCGCCTCATCCCCGTCGCTGCCCCACAGCAATAGGGAGGGGCACCACCGTCATGGGACGTCACAGCTTGCCCGATCAGTATGGGGCGGGCATCGGCGACCCCCGTCGACGCGGGCCTCGTCGCCGCATGCGCCGCCGTACGGTGGCGGTCGCGATGCCGCTGGGCCGACCAGGGAAGACGTACGGCTGGCTCGAGCCGGCCGACGCCGGTCTGCGCGACGTGGCCGGCGGTGACGGGCAGGTCCTGGACACACCGGCGCGCGACGCCTCCGGCCCCGAGCTAGGGCCCACCGACCGAGCGGCCGCCGTCCCCGAAGGGGCGAGGGCACGCAGCGTGACCGGCTGTCGGCGGTGCTCGGCGATCTCGCGCATCCACTCGGTGATCCTCAAGGCGATCGTGGACGCGGCATCACCGGGTGAGCAGGGCTGACGAGACCCCCCTCTCGCCGGTCCACCCGTCCGTCACCCCAACGGCACCGGCTCCAGCAGTCCCACCGGCCACGTGTGCACCGGGTCCCCGCGATGCATCAGCTCCCGGTACCGCCGCGTCGTCGCCGCCAGTGCCGCGTCCCGGGCCATCCCGGACTCCAGTGCCCGGTGGAAGGTAGCCGCCTGCCAGGACGCGCCGTTCATGCGCCGTCGACATCGCTCCTCGATGACGCCCAGGTAGAGATCCCGGTCGGCCGGCTCGACTCCCCACGCGTCCAGGCCGACCTCGGCCAGCGGCAGCAGTTCGTCGCGTACGAGGCTCACCGCGTCGACCTCGGTCGTCCCGCCGTACCGCCCGCGCCGAGGCCAGCGCAGCCGGGCGTCGATGCCGTGCTTGCAGGCCTCGTCGAAGTTGGCGGCCGCCGCCTCGAAGGGCAGCCGGGTCCACACGGGCCGCGATTCCTCCGCGAGGGCGCGGACGACGCCGTAGTAGAAGGCCGCGTTGGCGATGACGTCGGTGATGGTGGGCCCGGCGGGTAGTACGCGGTTCTCCACGCGCAGGTGCGGGACGCCGTCGGCGATGCCGTAGACCGGGCGGTTCCAGCGGTACACGGTGCCGTTGTGCAGGACGAGTTCGGCGAGCGTCGGTGTGCCGCCGGAGTCGAGGACGTCGAGCGGGTCCTCGTCGTCGCAGATCGGCAGCAGGGCCGGGAAGAAGCGCAGGTTCTCCTCGAAGAGGTCGTGCGCCGAGGTGATCCACCGCTCCCCGAACCAGGTCCGCGGCCGTACGCCCTGGGCCTGGAGCTCGGGCGGGCGGGTGTCGGTGGACTGCTGGAACAGCGGGGGGCGGGACTCGCGCCACAGCTCGCGCCCGAAGAGGAAGGGCGAGTTGGCGCCCACCGCGACCTGGGCGGCCGCGATCGCCTGCGCCGCGTTCCACACGTCGGCGAAGCGGCCCGGGGTGACCTGGAGGTGCAGCTGCACGGAGGTGCAGGCGGCTTCGGGGGCTATGGACTTCGAGGTGCAGGTCAGGCGTTCCACGCCGTCGATGTCGAGCGTGAAGTCCTCGCCGCGGGCGGCCACGATCTGGTCGTTGAGGAGGGTGTAGCGGTCGACGGCGGAGAGGTTCGAGGAGACCAGGTCGTCCCGGTCGAGGGTCGGCAGAATGCCGATCATCACGATTCCCGCGTCGACCTCACCCGCTTTTCGGTCGGCATATGCCAGCGACGTACGGAGTTCCTCGGCCAGTCCGTCGAATACCCGCCCCTGCAATCGGTGTGGGGCAATGTTGACTTCCAGATTGAACATGGCGAGTTCTGTTTGGAAATCACGACTCGCGATCCGCTCCAACACCTGAGCATTCAGCATTTTCGGCATCCCGTCGGCGCCGGTGAGGTTCAATTCGATCTCCAGCCCCATGAGGTTCTTGGGGCGGTCGAACCGCTTCTCCTCCAGCAGCCGCTCCAGGCCCGTCAGGCACTGCCGCAGCTTCTCGCGGTAGCGCTGGCGATCGGACAGATCGAACCGACCTGCCACGACCTTCTCCCCCATCGAAGCTTCCCTCCTCGGTTGGGCGGGCCCTGTTGCCCGCCGCGCGGGCCCCGGATCCGGCCGCCGGTCTCCTGGGTCAGGTGGGATGATGCCCAGCCGAAGCGATCGATAACGTCCCGCACGGGTGCGGCGCCCGCTAGGCTGTCGGCGGGAACCGGTGGCACATTCACCAGGCATGCGGCACGGTGCAGTTTCGGACGGCCCGCGAACTCGTGAAAAACGCCGACGAGAATTGGCCGACCGCGGCCGTGGCATTTTTCGAGGTCATCGACGTATGACCGGCCGGGAATCGGGATGATTCCCGCATATCCGCGACCGAATGAACCCTTGCCGGGTGCACCAAAAGCGGTTAGACGAAACACCGTCTGAACACTCGTCGTATAAACTCCGCAATCAAGGCAGAGGGTTGGCGCCCGAGGTCCCAGGACCTGCCGTCAGGTGACGTACGGCAGGCCCCACTCACCCCCCTCGCGATCCCTGACCCAGGCCCCCGCCTCTCTGACCTCCGTGAGCAGACAGCGCCGTCCGCCCCCGCCCCGCCCCGCCCTCGCGCCACCGTGCCTGTCGAATGAGAGGCGACCCACCATGCCGCTGCATGTTCCCCCGGCTCCCGCGCCCGCACTTCGCTCCGTCCTCACCGCACTCGGTTCACCCACCGCGGTCCGCGAGGCCCGAACACCCTCCCTGCGCGCAGCCCAGGGACCCGCCACCCCCGAACTCCCGCTGCCCGTCCATGTCGTGGACGAGATCACCCCGGCGGGCGTGGCCGCGACCCGGCTGGCCGGCTGGCGCTTCCTGATCCACTGCGGCGAACGCGCGGTGGCCGCCGCCGAGACCCGGCTGACCCCCGACGGCTGGGCCTTCTCGCACTTCTTCGAGGGCCCGTACATCGCCTCCACGGAGCGTGCGCTGCGCCAGGCCGAGACGATCCAGCAACCCTTCCAGCCACGGCTGCTTTCGTTCCCCGGCCTCTACATGCTCACCCTGTGGCTGCACGGCGACTGCACCGCGGACGGCGCCGTCGGCCACCCCGACGCCACGGACATCCTCATCCCGCTGGCCCCGGCCCCGCCCGGCATCGCGTCCCACCGGCCGCACCGGGTCGCCGAACTGCTCCCGGTGCTCACCCACCGGGCGACCCCGGCTCCCCTGCCTCCGCTGCCTCCGCTGCTCGGCTCACCCGCCTGACAGCGCACCGCGCGAGCGCCTCCGTACCCTGCCGCCCACTTCCGGGCAGCGGGGTACGCGCCTGTTCGGCGGCGGGATTAGGCTCGTATCGGAGAACAACAAAACACGCACGGACGAACCGTAAATAACTCGTACGAGCGAGAATGCGCTCGAATGAGCCTCGCAAGGTCCCGGCTCGACCGGACTAGCCCTATCCGACCACGGCGAACCATCCGAAGTGACCGTGGAGTTGGGATGAACCGTCGGCGCTCGGGATGCGTCATCAATCTGTAAGAAAGCGGTGCCGCGAAATCCCTGCGGATTGACGCCCGTGGGGCAACACTGGGTTCCGACCGACTTATCAAACGGGGGGCGGCCATGAACGAGTCTTCACGCCGCGAAACAGACACCACAGCCATCTCACACATCACGACAGAGCGAAAGATCCCATCCATGTGCCAGCACCAGCCATCGTGCCCCTCAGCCAGCTCCGCCGACCGGGAGTCCGCCCGTCTCGTGGCGCACCACCCGGAGCAGGGGTGGAGCCTGCTGTGCAACGGTGTTCTGCTCTTCGAGGACACCGGTGAGCTCCTGCCGGACGGCCGGATCATCGCCCCGCACCGTCCGCATGGCACCGGCAAGGTGGTAACCGCCGCATAACGCCTGCCCGGCGGATCGCGCCGGAGAGGCCCTGCACCACCGGGCGGACCGACGGACGCCCGGCGTTCCTCCAGGGGCCGGTCGCAGACCCTGACTGCGAGCCGGCCCCCACGTGCGTTCAGCGGCGGTCACTCAGCGTAGCGCCCCGATCGCCCTGCCTCCTGCCTACCTCAGCGCCTCCCTGATCGCGTAGTACGCCGGCTTCGGCCGGAGCTGCTCGTCCCACGGCAGCGCGGCGCCCTGGCCCTCGAAGAACGCCGGAATCCAGCTGTACTTGTCGGTGTAGTCCCAGACGGTGATGCCGACGCAGCGGCGCACCGCGAGGCAGGCGTCGGTCAGGTCCGCGTACCACTCGGCCTGCTGGGCCAGCTTCTCCTCGGTCGCGGGCAGGATCATCCGGATGTCGACCTCGGTGAGCGCGGTGTCCAGGCCCAGCTCGGCGAACCGGCGGAGGTTGTCCTCCAGGGTGGTCGGATAGCCGTACTGGAGTGCCAGGTGGGCCTGGAGGCCGATGCCGTCGAGCGGGACACGCTGCGCCTTCAGCTCCTTGGCCAGGTTGTGGTAGGCATCGCTCTTCGGGCCGATCCCCTCGATGTTGTAGTCGTTGAGGTAGAGCTTGACCTTGGGGTCGGCCTGACGGGCCCAGCGCAGGGCGTCGGCGATGTAGCCGGGGCCGAGCGTCTTGTAGAAGATCGTCTCGCGGTACGTGCCGTCCTCGTTGAACGCCTCGTTGACGACGTCCCAGGCGAAGACCTTGCCCCGGTAGTGCCGTACCTCGGTCTGGATGTGCTTCTTCAGTACGGCCCGCAGCTCGGTCGCCGTCCACTCGCGGCCGGTGAGCCAACCGGGCAACTGGCTGTGCCAGACGAGGGTGTGGCCGCGCACCTTCTGGTGGTTGGCGCGGGCGAGGTTCACGATCTCGTCGCCCTCGGTGAAGTCGAAGACGCCCTGCTGGGGTTCGGTGGCGTACCACTTCATGCCGTTGCCGGGGGTGATCTGGTCGAACTCGCTGCCGAGAAGAGCCTTGTACGGCTCGTCGACGAGTTCGGGGTTGTCGGTCGCGCTGCCGAAGTAGCGGCCGTGACGCTCGGCGAGGTCGGCGAGAGTGGGCGGCTTGTCATGGGCCTGGGCGGCGGGGCCGGTGACGGCGACCAGGACGGCCGCGAGAACACCGGCGAGTCTGAGACGGTTCTTGCGCATGGTGCGACTCCTCACGTGCGGATGTGTGGGCGAGCCGTACGAACCCCCGGCGCGGGTCATCCCTTCGTGGCACCGGCGGTGAGGCCGCCGACGAGCTGGCGCTCGGCGACCGAGTAGAAGGCGAGAGCGGGGACCATGGCCAGCACCAGATAGGCGAAGACGCGGGCGTAGTCCGCCGAGTACTGGCCCTGGAACTGCTGGACGCCGATGGGCAGGGTCCACCACGTGGAGTCGGTGAACACCAGGAGGGGCAGGAAGAAGTTGTTCCAGCTGGTGACGACGGCGAGGACCGAGACCGTGCCCAGCGCGGGCCGTGCCATGGGCAGCAGGACCCGCCAGAAGAACCCGAGCGGACCGCACCCGTCGAGCGTGGCCGCCTCCTCCAGCTCGCCCGGGATCTGCCGGAAGAACCCGCGCAGGATGATGATCGTCATCGGCAGCCCGAAGGCGGCTTGCGGCAGGATCACGCCCAGCGGGTTGTCCAGCAGGCCCATGGAGCGCAGCAGCAGGAACAGGGGCAGCGCCGCCACCGCGAAGGGGAACATCAGCCCCATCGTGAACAGCGTGAACAGCAACTCCCGCCCGCGGAAGGCGAACCGGGCGAAGGAGAACGCCGAGAGCGCGGACACCGCGACGACGAGGACGGTCGTGGCGACGGCGATCAGCGTGCTGTTGCCGAGCAGCCGCCAGAAGTCGCCCGAGCCGAGGATGCCGGTGTAGTTGCCGCCGACCCAGGGGTCGGGCAGCCCGACCGGGTTGCCGGAGAGCTGGTCTGTGGACTTGAAGCCGGAGAAGAGGGCGTAGAGCAGGGGTACGGCCATCACCGCGCCGACGGCGACGAGGACCACGTGCAGGGGCAGGTTCCTCAGGGTCTTGCGGCTCACTTGCCGTCCCCCCTCATCGTGGTGGTGGCCCCTTCGAGGTCGCGCCGCAGCACGAACCGCTGGTAGGCGAGGGCGAAGACGAGGCTGATGCCGAACATGGCCACGCTGATCGCGCTGGCGTAGCCGACCTGGTAGCGCTTGAAGCCGTACTGGAACAGGGTCACGGCCATGGTCTCGGAGTGGTGGTCGGGGCCGCCCTGGGTGACCACCCACACCAGGTCGAACAACTGGATCGACCCGATGACCGACAGGAAGACGCTGATGCGCAGGGTGGGCGCGAGCAGCGGCAGGGTGACGCTGCGGAAGCGCTGCCAGGGTCCGGCGCCGTCGATCAGCGCCGCCTCGGTCAACTCCCGCGGGATGGACTGGAGTCCGGCCAGGTAGAGCATCATGTGGAAGCCGAAGTACTTCCACGTCATGACCAGGAACAGGGTGGCCATGACCATGGAGGGGTCGGCGAACCACTCCCCGCCCAGACCGTCCAGGCCGATCCCGCCGAGGATCCGGTCGGCAAGTCCGTCGTCGGGGGCGAAGATCATGCTGAACAGGACGCCGGTGATGGCCTCGGACAGCACGTACGGCGCGAAGAACAGCATCCGGTAGACGGCCCGGCCGCGGATCCGCTGGTTGAGGGCGACGGCCAGGGCCAGCGCGAACGGCAGCTGGAGCACCAGGGACAGGGCGACCAGGACGAAGCAGCGCCACAGGTCGCCCAGGAAGACCGGGTCGTCGAGGAGCCGCGTGAAGTTGTCGGCGCCGACGTAGTCCGACGGCATGCCGAAGCCGCCCCAGCGGAAGAAGGCCGCGTACAGCGCGAACAGGATCGGCAACAGCACCAGGATGATGAACAGCACCAGCGCGGGCACCTGGAAGCCGACCGCGGTGAGCCAGTGCAGCGCGCGCCGCCGGGCCCGCCCCCGTGCGGCGCCGGTGGACGGGGGCGGGAGGTCGACGTCGGGTCCGGTCCGCTTGTCCGGAAGGAACGTGGAGGTCATCGCCGGCTACTGCTCTTCCTTCGCGGTCTGCGTGATCGACTCGGCGACCTGCTGAGGCGACTTGGACCCGGCGATGAGTGCGGCGACGCTGTCGTTGACCTCCTGGCCGACGGCGGGCGCGTACGCCTGGTCGAGATAGAGCTGGAAGCCGGTGGCGGCCTTCAACTGCGCCTGTACGGCCTTGATGTTGGGGTCGACGATGGCGCTCTCGGCCGCCGGGAGCACCGGGAGGATGCCGGTCTTCTTGACCAGTTCCACGTCCGTCGCCTCCGAGGCGAAGAACTTCAGGAAGTCGACGGCGGCCTGTGGAGCGCCGCTGCGCAGGGCGTGTCCGCCGCCTCCGCCGAACACCTCGGTGATGGCGCCCTTGCCGCCGTCGACCGCCGGGAACGGGAAGAAGCCGAGGTCGTCACCGAGGCCCTTGCCGGCGTCGGCCTGGACGACGGGTGCCCACTGGCCCATGAGCTCCATCGCCGCCTTGCCGTTGCCGACGGCCGCGGCCTGGCCGGTGGGCGTGGAGTACGCGGCGCCGAGGAAGCCCTTCTGGAACGGCTGGAGGTCGACGAGTTCCTGGAGATGCTGACCGGCCTCGACGAAGGCGTCGCCGGTGAAGTCCTTGTCGTCGTAGGCCTTCTGGAGGGCGGACGCGCCCGCGGTGCGCATGGCGAGATAGGCCCAGTAGTACATGCCGGGCCACTTCTCCTTGCCGGCCAGGGCGAGCGGGATGGTGCCCTTGGCCTTCAACTCCCGTACGGCGTCGAGGAATCCGCTCCAGGTCGTCGGCGGTTCGCTGATGCCCGCGTCCTTGAAGAGCGCCTTGTTGTACCAAAAACCGATCATGCCGATGTCGAACGGGATGCCGTACACCTTCTCGTCCAGGATGTACGGCTCCTTCGCGACCGGCAGCAGGCCGTCGGCGAAATCTTTCGTCCGGTCGGTGAGGTCCTCGACGAGCCCGGCGTCGACCTGCTGCTTGAGGACACCGCCGCCCCAGGTGTGGAAGATGTCGGGCAGCTTCCCGGAGGCGATCAGCGCCGTCATCTTGGATTTGTAGGCGTCGTTCTCCAACTGGACGATCTTTATCTTTACGTTGGGGTTCTGGGCCTCGAACTTCTTGGCCAGCGCCGCCCAGACCCCCTTCGTCGGCTCGGTGGTGGAGATGTTCCACCACTCGACGGTGGTCGTGCCGTCCGACGACCCTCCCTCCGAGTCGCCGCCGCAACCGCTCAGTGCCGTCATGCCCACACCGGCCGCGGCGGAGGCCGCCAGGAAGCCGCGGCGGGACAGTCCCGGGTCGCCCATCATGCGCTCCTTGGGTACGGGACGGCCCGTCCTTGACCGTCCACTGGAACCGAAAGTTTCGGAAGAGATCCAGAAAGCTTCGTTGCTGCCGCACCCTAGAGACAGCTGCCAAACGGTGGCAACCCCTTGTACGCGGTGAATCTGCCGCCAACTGTCACGGCCTGGGCGGCTCTTCGGGGACGTACCCGAACCAGTCGAAGGCCGCACTGCCCTCGGTGACGTACATGCCGACCACCCGGCCGGTGAAGCCGCCGGGCCGCCTGCGTGGACACATGGTGGCCGTCGAGTTCAGCGAGTCGTACGGCTCCTGAAGGGCTGTCGATCGCGAGGGCGATCGTGTCGGGCCCGCCGACCTCGAGGTCGTAGTGATGGGCCTCGTCCAGGCGAACGGGCAGTCCGGCGCGGCCCGTTCCGGGTTCCAGAACGAGCCTCAAACCGGCAGTCGGGGTGGTGCCGGCGGCGCCCGACGAAGGCGTGTCCCGGCCGGTCGAGGCTGTCGCCGGTGGCGGGCAGGGTGAGCCGTCCCGGCCGTTCGCTCAGCGACCACGAGCCCTCCGGCCGACGGTGCGGGGAGATCCGGTACGGCGCCAGGATCGCGGCGCCGAAGTCGTCCCGCGGGGGGGCGGTTCGAGGGGATGCCAGGCCGCCGGCGCCATCCATCAGGTGCCGTCGGGTGCTGCGGTGGGAGGGGACGGGGTTGGCGCGGGCCGGCTCGTAGGGGCCGCTCGGGGAGCGGGCGCGGGCGACGCAGGCACTGTGACCGAGGGCCGCGCCGCCCTCGGCGAGCATCAGGTACCACCAACCGCCGTACGCGGTAGAGGTGCGGCGCCTCGGGATGCCGCATGCCTGTCCCGGACTCACCGGGAAGGGACCTTCGAGCACCTTCCCGTCGAGGGGTCGATACGGGCCACCCGGACACCGGCGACGGCGCACCAGCAGTTGCCGAGCACGTTGCCGATCTGCCGCCAGCGCACGAGGTCGCGAATGTGCGTCAGCCCTCCGCAGGGTGGGTCGAAACATTCGGCTCGATGGACGAACATTACGGAGCGGACTGTAAGGGGGCGCACGGGACGCGACAAGGGTGCGGGAACCGCGGCACCTCCGGACGAGGTCGGGCGGTCTCTCGTCCGGAGGCGGCTGGGGGGCGCTTCCGTCCGGAGGTGGATCGGGGCCTGGTTCGTCCGGAGGTGGGTCGGGGCCGGGGCGCGGGTTACAGGCCCACGTCGCGGCTGCGGATGTCCTCCAGGGACTCGCGGCGGATCAGGAGCCGGGCCTGGCCGTCGTCGACGGCGACCACCGGCGGGCGGCCGACCATGTTGTAGCCGGAGGCCATGGACAGGTGGTAGGCGCCGGCGACCGGGACGGCGAGCAGGTCTCCGGGACGGATGTCCTCGGGGAGTTCGACGTCGGCGGCGACGATGTCGCCCGCCTCGCAGTGGCGGCCCACCACGGTGACCGGGGCCGGGGCTGCGGTGCTGTGCCGGCCGACCAGACGGGGCGCGTACCGGACGCCGTACAGGGCGGGCCGCGGGTTGTCGCTCATGCCGCCGTCGACGGCGACGTACGTGTGCGCGCCGGTGCGCTTGACGGCGAGGACGTGGTAGAGCGCGATCCCCGCCGGACCCGCGATCGCCCGCCCCGGTTCGATGATGAGTCGGGGCACGGTGAGCCCCGCCGCCGCGCACGCCTCGACCAGTTCGGCACGCACCTTGCGGGCCAAGGTGGTGAGGTCCAGGGCGGGTTCGCCCGGGCGGTAGGCGATGCCGTGGCCGCCGCCGAGGTCGAGTTCGGGCAGGGCCAGGCCGTGCTGTTCCTTCAGCCGGGCCATGAGCCCGACGATGCGCCGTACGGCCGCCAGATAGGGCTTGGTACTGGTGATCTGCGATCCCAAGTGGCAGTGCAGACCGGTCAGTTCGAGCTGCGGCTGGTCCAGGATCCGGGCGATGGCGTACTGCGCGTAGCCGTCGGAGATCGACAGGCCGAACTTCTGGTCCTCGGTGCCGGTGCGGATCTTCTCGTGGCCGCCGGCGCTGATGCCGGGCACGACGCGGACCATCACCTTCTGGTGGCCGTCGGGTCCGACCGCCGCGGCCAGCCGGGCGATCTCGGAGGGGCTGTCGATGACGATGCGGCCGACTCCGAGGCGCAGGGCGGTGTCGAGGTCACGCGGGGACTTGGCGTTGCCGTGCAGCACGATGTTCTCCGGCGGGAAGCCGGTGGTGACGGCGAGCTCCAGCTCACCGGCCGAGCAGACGTCCAGGCCGAGGCCCTCCTCGTCCACCCAGTGGACCATCGCCCGGCACAGGAACGCCTTGGCCGCGTACAGGATGTCGGCGTCGGGGAAGACGTGCCGGTAGGTGCGGCAGCGCTCGCGGACCTCGTCCTCGTCGATGACGTAGACGGGCGTGCCGAAACGGTCGGCGACCTCGGCGAGCGGTACGCCGCCGACGGTGATCTCACCCTCGCGGGGCTCGACGGCCGAGGCGGGCCACACCGAGAGAGCGTCGGCCGGGACGGCGGTCACCGCGGGTTCGTGAAGCGTGGTCATCGTGCCGTACCCCTTCAGCCGATCCACATCGCGAGTGCGGAGACGATCGCCGCAGCGCCGGTCACGCGCAGCGCTCCGACGGCCTGGGGGTCCCAGGCGCCCTGACGGAAACGGGGGCCGGAGTGCTGCCGGGCGGGCTCCGCGGCGGACGGCGTGGCCGGGACCGGGGGCGGGGCCAGGGTCGGGGCCGGGGCGGGCGCGCAGAACTGGGGGTCCACCGTGACGGTGGTGACGCCGAGCGGTGCGGTCAGGGAGCGCAGGGCCGGCTCGGCGAGCCGGATCCAGGGCTGGTCGGGGCCGAGGGTCGCGGTGAGTTTCCGCTGGGAGGTGAACCCCACGGCCGTGCGGTCACCGATCGGTGTGCGAAAGAGGCGGGCCGCGCAGGCGGCCTGTCCCGGCCGGACCGGAACGTAGAGAGGGCCGGCCGGGGACCGATCAGAGGGCTCCGGGTCTTCGTCGGACAGGATGTCTGCCATGGGATGCCTCCGGGAGGATCCGAGGTGGGTCGGGCGAGTTGCTTGACGGCCCCGGACGCGGGGAGGCGGACCGGGGCTTGCCACTGACGCTATGCCCGACGCCCCGGAGTTTCGGACCCCTCATGACGCGATGCTGACGGCGATGGCCCGGACGCTGACGGGATGCTGACACGGGGCGTCCGACCGGGGCAACGGCCGTCAGAGGTGCGCCAAGAAGGGCCGCTCGGGCTGGCTGAGGGCCGACCATCGGGGGTGTGATGGGAGAGAACCCCGTGAAGAGAAGAACGGTGAAGACATGTCCTGTTCCGACGGCCCCGCGACCGCACGGGTCGTGGTGGGCGTGAGCGGCTCCCTGGGCAGCCTCACCGCGCTGTCCCGGGCCGCCGACGAGGCGCGGCGGCGTGGTGCCGAACTGTGGCCGGTGCCGGCCTGGCAGCCGCCGGGCGGTGAACTCGCCTCGCGGCGGGGTCCTGGGACGAGCCTGCTGGTCCATGAGTGGCAGGAGCTGGCACGCGAGCGCCTGGTGGGGCCTCCTCGCTGATGTCTTCGGTGCCTGCGGGCCCGGCGTGTGGATGTGCGCCCTGGTGGCTCCCGGCACCCCGGGGCGTGCCCTGGTGGAGGTCGCCGACCGCAAGACCCACCGACGTGACGTTCAGCGAACAGTCGCCGACGACACACCTCCCGTCGACCTGACCAACCCCGGCCGCCCACCTACCAACCGACCCTCGCCGAACGCACCCGCCGACCGATCCTGCAGGTCACTGCCGCGCCTGCCGCTCCGCACAGCCCCACACCCGCCATCGGCATGACGCACCGGCAGGCCAACCCACGGCCCACACCGGCACACCGCCCTCATGCGCCCCGAGACGGCGCGCAGCCCCGACGCCCTCATAAGCCCCCGAGGCGGCGCGCGACCCCGCCAACCCCCTGGCCTCGCCCAGATCCAGCCGCTACGAACCCACCGCAGCCGACGCCTCCGACTCCCCCGGCCGTCTCCCCTGCGCCATCCGCAGGCTCAGCACCATGGTCAGCCCGCCGCCAGGTGTGTCCTCCGCGTTGATCGTGCCGCCCATCGCCTCGGCGAAACCGCGGGCGACCGCGAGGCCGAGGCCTACGCCCGCGCCGCGCGGGGAGTCGCCGTAACGCTGGAAGGGCTCGAAGATGCGTTCCTTGGCCTCGTCCGGGACGCCGCGCCCGCGGTCGACCACACGGACCTCGACGCGGTCGCGGATGGCGCTGGCGGAGACCAGCACCGGCTCGTCCCGCGGGCTGTACTTGACGGCGTTCTCGACGACGTTGGCGACGACCCGCTCCAACAGGCCCTTGTCCACGGCGACCATGGGCAGCGTCTCCGGGATGTCCAGCTCCGCACTGCCCTCGGGAACCCCGCCCAGCGCCATCGGCACCACCTCGTCCAAGTCGATCTCCCTGATCAGCGGTGTGACCGTGCCGGTCTGCAGGCGCGACATGTCCAGCAGGTTGCCGACGAGGTGGTCGAGCCGGTCGGCGCCCTCCTCTATCGCCTGCAACAGCTCGGCCTCGTCCTCCTCGGACCAGGCCACGTCGTCGGACCGGAGGGAGGAGACCGATGCCTTTATGCCGGCCAGAGGGGTACGGAGGTCGTGGCTCACCGCGGCGAGCAGGGCCGTACGGATGCGGTTGCCCTCGGCCAGTTCCTTGGCCTGGTCGGCCTCGTGCCGGAGGCGTTGGCGGTCCAGGACGACGGCGGACTGCGCGGCGAAGGCGGCGAGAACCCGGCGGTCCTCGGCGGGCAGTACCCGGCCGGTCAGCGCCAGGGACATGTGGTCGCCGACCGGCACGTCCACCTCCGCGTCGTCGGGGTTCTGGCAGGGCCGGGGGCCCACGCTGCCCGCGCAGGTCCACGGGTCGACGTCGCTCTCCCGTTCCAGCAGCGCCACCGACACCATGCCGAAGGTCTCCCGGACCCGCTCCAGCAACGCCTCCAGGCTGGTCTCGCCGCGCAGCACGTTCCCGGCGAGGAAGGACAGGATCTCCGACTCGGCACGCAGGCGGTTCGCCTGGTGGGTGCGACGGGCCGCCAGGTCCACCACGGAGGCCACCGACACGGCGACGCCGATGAAGATCGCGATGGCGACGATGTTCTTCGGGTCGGCGATGGTCAGCGTGTGGACCGGCGGGGTGAAGTACCAGTTCAGCAGCAGGGAACCGACCACCGCGGAGGCCAGCGCCGGCAGCAGGCCGCCGAGGAGTGCCGCGGCGACCGTCAGCGACAGGTACAGCAACATGTCGTTGGCGAGGCCGACTTCGGGGGCGACGTGCGTCAGCAGCACGGTGAGGGCGGCCGGGCCGAGCACAGCGACCAGCCAGCCCCAGGTGATCCGGGACCGGCCGAGGCGCGCGCCGCGGGGCCCGGGCAGTCCGCGGCCCTTGCCCGCCTCGTCGTGGGTGATCAGGTGCACGTCGAGGTCGGGGCCCGAGTCACGGGCGACCGTGGCGCCGACGCCGGGCCCGAAGACGTACTGCCAGCTCTTGCGGCGGGAGACACCGAGCACGATCTGGGTGGCGTTCACCCCGCGTGCGAAGTCCAGCAGGGCCACGGGTATGTCGTCGCCGACGACGTGGTGGAAGGTGCCCCCGAGGTCCTCGACCAGGCCGCGCTGCACGGCCAGTTCCTTCGGCGACGAGGACGTCAGCCCGTCGCTGCTGGCGATGTAGACGGCGAGCACCTCACCGCCGGCGCCCTTCTCGGCGAGACGGGCGGCCCGCCGGATCAGGGTCCGGCCCTCCGGGCCACCGGTCAGCCCGACCACGATCCGCTCCCGGGAACCCCAGATCGTCGAGACCTCGTGCTCGCTGCGGTACGCGTTGAGGTACTCGTCGACCCGGTCCGCCACCCAGAGCAGGGCCAATTCCCTGAGCGCGGTGAGGTTCCCGGGGCGGAAGTAGTTCGACAGGGCCGCGTCGACCTTGTCCGGCTTGTAGATGTTGCCGTGCGCCATCCGCCGCCGCAGCGCCTGGGGCGACATGTCGACAAGCTCGACCTGGTCGGCCCGGCGCACCACCTCGTCCGGCACCGTCTCCTGCTGCCGTACACCGGTGATCGACTCGACGACGTCGCCCAGTGACTCCAGGTGCTGGATGTTGACGGTCGAGATCACGTCGATCCCGGCCGCCAGCAACTCCTCCACGTCCTGCCAGCGCTTGGCGTTGCGCGAGCCGGGGATGTTGGTGTGGGCCAGCTCGTCGACCAGCGCCACCCTGGGCCGGCGGGCCAGGACGGCGTCGATGTCCATCTCGGTGAAGGAGGTGTCCCGGTACTCCAGCTCCTTGCGCCGGATCTGCTCCAGACCGTGCAGCATCACCTCGGTGCGCGGCCGGCCGTGGTGCTCCACGAACGCGACCACGCAGTCGGTGCCGCGCTCCACCCGCCGGTGCCCCTCGGACAGCATCGCGTACGTCTTGCCGACGCCCGGTGCCGCACCGAGGTAGATCCGAAGCTTGCCGCGTGCCATGTTCACCCTTCGAAGCGGTAACCCATGCCGGGTTCGGTGATGAGATAGCGGGGGTGCGAGGGGTCCGCCTCGAGTTTGCGGCGCAACTGGGCCATGTAGACCCGCAGGTAGTTGGTCTTGCCGCTGCGGGACACGCCCCAGACCTCCTGCAGGAGGTGCTTCTGGGTGATCAGGCGCCCGGGATTGGTCACCAGGATCTCCAGCAGATGCCACTCGGTCGGGGTGAGGCGCACGTCGCGTCCGGCCCGTACGACCTTCCTGGCCAGCAGGTCGACGGTGAACCCGGCCGTCTCCACCCGGGTCGTCCCGAGGGCGAGCGAAGACTCCTCGGTACGGCGGACGGCGGCCCGCAGCCGGGCCATGAGCTCGTCCATGCTGAACGGCTTGGTGACGTAGTCGTCGGCTCCCGCGTCGAGAGCGGCCACCTTCTCGACGGAGGCCTGACGGGCCGACAGCACCACGATCGGCACACGGGACCAGCCGCGCAGAGCCCGGATGACGTCGACCCCGTCCATGTCGGGGAGGCCGAGGTCGAGCATCACCACGTCCGGCTGCCGCGCGGCCGCCAGCCGGAGGGCCGTGGCGCCGTCGGGCGCCGCGTCCACTCCGAACCGGCGGGCCTGCATGTTGATCACGAGTGCTCGGACAAGCTGTGGGTCGTCTTCCACGACCAGCACCCGGGTCATCGTTCAGTTGTCCTTGGTCAGTTCCTTGAGCGCGATGTTGAGTTCGAGGACGTTCACACGCGGCTCGCCGATGAAGCCGAGCGTGCGGCCCTCGGTGTGCTCGTCCACCAGCTTGCGCACCTGGGCGACGGGCAGGTCGTTGCGCTCGGCGACGCGGTGGACCTGGAGTTCGGCGTAGGACGGCGAGATGTCCGGGTCGAGGCCGGAGCCGGAGGACGTCACCGCGTCGGCGGGCACGTCGGACGGCTCGACCTTGTAGTCCGCGGTGGAGTTCTCCTTGACGACCTTGGCCTTGGCCTCCTTCACCCACTTGATCAGCTCGGCGTTGTCGCCGGAACGGTTGGTGGCGCCGGACAGGATCAGCTTGTACTGGGTGTTGACCGAGTTCTCCCCCAGTCCGTTGGCCGGCCGAGGCTGGAAGTAGTCCAGGCTGTAGCCCTGTTGGCCGATCAGGGAGGAGCCGACGACCTTGCCGTCCGCCTTGACCTCCGAGCCGTTCGCCTTGTTGTGGAACAGCCCCTGGGCGATGCCGGTGACCACCAGCGGATAGATGACGCCGGTCACCAGGGTCAGCGCGAGGAGGGCGCGCAGGCCCGCCCCGAGCAGCCGGGCCGTGTTCGTAACCGAGTTGTTCATGGGGATCAGCACGCCTTTGGAAAGTTACAGCCCGGGGATGAGGGAGATGAGCAGGTCGATGAGCTTGATGCCGATGAAGGGGGCGACCAGACCGCCCAGTCCGTAGACGGTGAGGTTCCGCCGCAGCATGCGGTCCGCGCTGACCGGCCGGTACTGCACGCCCTTCAGGGACAGCGGCACCAGCGCGATGATGATCAGCGCGTTGAAGATGACCGCGGACAGGATCGCCGAGTCCGGCGAGGACAGGCCCATGATGTTGAGCTTGTCCAGACCCGGGTAGACGGCCGCGAACAGCGCCGGGATGATCGCGAAGTACTTCGCGACGTCGTTGGCGATGGAGAACGTGGTCAGCGCGCCGCGGGTGATCAGCAGCTGCTTGCCGATCTCGACGATCTCGATGAGCTTGGTCGGGTTCGAGTCGAGGTCGACCATGTTGCCGGCCTCCTTGGCGGCCGACGTACCGGTGTTCATGGCCACGCCGACGTCGGCCTGCGCGAGAGCGGGCGCATCGTTCGTACCGTCACCGGTCATCGCGACGAGCTTGCCGCCCGCCTGCTCCCGCTTGATCAGCGCCATCTTGTCCTCGGGAGTCGCCTCCGCGAGGAAGTCGTCGACGCCCGCCTCGTCGGCGATCGCCTTGGCGGTCAGCGGGTTGTCACCCGTGATCATGACGGTCTTGATGCCCATGCGGCGCAGCTCCTCGAACCGCTCGCGCATGCCGTCCTTGACGACGTCCTTGAGGTGGATGACGCCCAGGATCCGGGCACCGTCCGCGTCCTCCACCGCGACGAGCAGCGGCGTGCCGCCCGCCTCGGAGATCCGGTTGGCGACGGCGTCCGCGTCCTCGGCGACCGTGCCGCCCTGCTCCTGGACCCAGGCGATGACCGAACCGGCCGCGCCCTTGCGGATCTTGCGTCCGTCGACGTCCACGCCGGACATCCGGGTCTGGGCGGTGAACGCGATCCACTCGGCGCCGACCAGCTCGCCCTGGTGCCGCTCGCGCAGTCCGTACTTCTCCTTCGCCAGGACGACGATCGAACGCCCCTCGGGTGTCTCGTCGGCCAGCGAGGAGAGCTGGGCGGCGTCGGCCACTTCGGCCTCGGTGGTGCCGCTCACCGGCACGAACTCCGATGCCTGGCGGTTGCCGAGCGTGATGGTGCCGGTCTTGTCGAGCAGCAGCGTGGAGACGTCACCGGCGGCCTCGACCGCGCGGCCCGACATCGCCAGGACGTTGCGCTGCACCAGTCGGTCCATGCCCGCGATGCCGATCGCGGAGAGCAGGGCACCGATGGTCGTGGGAATCAGGCAGACCAGCAGGGCGACCAGCACGACCATCGTCAGGTGCGTGCCCGCGTAGTCCGCGAACGGCGGCAGCGTGGCACAGGCCAGCAGGAAGACGATCGTCAGCGAGGCCAGCAGGATGTTCAGCGCGATCTCGTTGGGCGTCTTCTGCCGCGCGGCGCCTTCGACCAGGTTGATCATCCGGTCGATGAAGGTCTCACCCGGCTTCGTCGTGATCTTGATGACGATGCGGTCGGAGAGGACCTTCGTACCGCCGGTGACCGCCGAGCGGTCGCCGCCGGACTCCCGGATGACGGGGGCCGACTCACCGGTGATCGCCGACTCGTCGACGGACGCGACGCCCTCGACGACGTCACCGTCACCCGGGATGATGTCGCCCGCCTCGCAGACGACCAGGTCGCCGATCCTCAACTCGGTGCCCGGCACGCGCTCTTCGACGCAGCCGTCGAGCCGGCGCGCCACCGTGTCGGTCTTGGCCTTGCGCAGCGTGTCGGCCTGGGCCTTGCCGCGGCCCTCGGCGACGGCCTCCGCCAGGTTGGCGAAGATCACGGTCAGCCACAGCCAGGCGCTGATGGTCCACCCGAACCAGTCGCCCGGGTCCTTGAAGGAGAAGACGGTGGTCAGGACGGAGCCGATCCACACCACGAACATCACGGGGGACTTGACCAGCACCCGCGGGTCGAGCTTGCGGAAGGCGTCCGGCAGCGACTTGACCAGCTGCTTCGGGTCGAAGAGGCCCGCGCCGACACGGCCTTCGGGGGACTTGTGCCCCGTCGGCGCGTCCTGGTGCGGCGCAAGGGTGGGTGTGGACATGGAGTCCTGCTTCTTTACGTCGGTCTTCGTTACGTCGGTGGTCATGAGGCCAGCCCCTCGGCCAGCGGGCCCAGCGCCAGGGCCGGGAAGTACGTCAGACCGGTGATGATGAGGATCGCGCCCACCAACAACCCGGTGAACAGCGGCTTTTCGGTGCGCAGCGTGCCTGCCGTGGCCGGCACCGGCTTCTGCTCGGCGAGCGAGCCGGCCAGCGCCAGCACGAACACCATCGGCACGAAGCGGCCGAGCAGCATGCACAGGCCCAGGGTGGTGTTGAACCACTGCGTGTCCGCGTTCAGACCGGCGAAGGCCGAGCCGTTGTTGTTGGAGGCGGACGTGTAGGCGTACAGGATCTCGGAGAACCCGTGCGCCCCGCTGTTGGTCATGGAGTTCGCCGGGGTCGGCAGCGCCATCGCGAAGGCGGTGAAGACGAGTACCAGCGCCGGGGTGACCAGGATGTAGCAGGCCGCCAGCTTGATCTCCCGGGTACCGATCTTCTTGCCCAGGTACTCAGGGGTACGGCCGACCATCAGACCGGCGATGAACACCGCGATGATCGCCATGATCAGCATGCCGTAGAGGCCGGAGCCGGTACCGCCGGGCGCGATCTCGCCCAGCATCATGCCGAGCATGGTGATGCCGCCGCCGAGGCCGGTGAAGGAGGAATGGAAGGAGTTCACCGCGCCGGTCGAGGTGAGGGTGGTCGCCGTGGCGAAGATCGACGAGCCGCCGATGCCGAAGCGGACCTCCTTGCCCTCGTACGCCCCGCCGGCGATGTCGAACGCCGGACCGTGGTGGGCGAACTCCGTCCACATCATCAGGGCCGTGAAGCCGAGCCAGATGGTGGCCATGGTGGCGAGGATCGCGTAGCCCTGCCTGACCGAGCCGACCATGAGGCCGAAGGTGCGGGTCAGCGAGAACGGGATGACGAGGATCAGGAAGATCTCGAAGAGGTTCGAGAGCGGGGTGGGGTTCTCGAAGGGGTGGGCGGAGTTGGCGTTGAAGATGCCTCCGCCGTTGGTGCCGAGCTCCTTGATGGCCTCGGTGGAGGCGACCGCGCCGCCGTTCCACTGCTGCGAGCCGCCCATGAACTGACCCACTTCATGGATGCCGGAGAAGTTCTGGATCGCGCCGCACGTCACGAGCACGATCGCCGCGACGAAGGCCACCGGCACCAGGATGCGTACGACACCGCGCACCAAGTCGGCCCAGAAGTTGCCGAGTTCACCGGTGCGGGACCGGGCGAAGCCTCGTACGAGAGCGACCGCCACCGCGATACCGACGGCCGCGGAGACGAAGTTCTGCACGGCCAGACCGGCGGTCTGCACGACGTGGCCCATGGCCTGCTCGCCGTAGTACGACTGCCAGTTGGTGTTCGTCACGAAGGACACGGCTGTGTTGAACGCCTGGTCCGGGTCGATGGCCGCGAAGCCCAGCGAACCGGGCAGCACGCCCTGCAGCCGCTGCAGCAGATAGAGGAAGAGGACGCCGACGACGGAGAAGGCGAGAACGCCGCGCAGATACGCGGTCCAGCGCATCTCGGTGTCGGGGTTGGCGCCGATGCCCTTGTAGATCCACTTCTCGACGCGCCAGTGCTGGTCGGAGGAGTAGACCTTGGCCATGTGGGTGCCAAGGGGTTTGTAGGCGAGCGCCAGGGCTGCGATCAGAGCGAGCAGCTGGAGCGCACCGGCGAGGACGGGACCCATCTCTTGTCTCAGAACCTCTCCGGGAAGATCAGGGCGAGGACGAGATAGCCCAGCAGGGCGACGGCCACGACGAGGCCGACGATGTTCTCGGCGGTCACAGCTTCGTCACCCCCTTGGCGACGAAGGCCACCAGCGCGAAGGCCGCGATCGTGGTGACGACGAAGGCCAGATCGGCCACCGTGAGCTCCTGGAGTGAGGTTCGGTCGGACAGGGACGGTTAGAGGAAACAGCCTTCGTGGCCGGAATCGAGCGCCGTTGACGGCTCCCTTACGGCCCGCTGCACGCCTTTGACGGAACTCATACGGCGGCACGATCGCCGCAGCTGACAGACGGGCCCGGGGTCAGAACAAGCGGAACCGCAACCGGCAGATCACCGCGTCCGTCTCCCTGCGGACGGCATGCGCGACGATCGCGCCCCGCTGGTTCTGCAGCAGCCGCTGCCACACGCGCTCGGGCTCGGTCTCCGGGATGAGCACGGTGACCCGGGTGGCCGGCTCGGCGGCCATGACGTCACGGACGTACGCGGCGATGGGGCGGCCCAGGGAGCGGCGCTCGCCGGCCAGCCGGACCAGGGGCACGCCGGGGTCCCACTCGGTCCAGGAGCGCTCCAGGGCGTGCAGTGCGGCCCGGTCCTCGGGGTCGGGGTGGCAGACGATGACCGCACGGACCTCGTCGCCCAGCGAGGAGGCGGCGGTGAGCGCCTCCGAGGTGAGCCGGGACAGCGAGGAGACCGGCACGACCACGACCGAGCGGTCGCGGTGCGGGTGCTCGGGGATACGGCCCAGGCCGAGGCGCTCACCGATCCGGGTGTAGGCGCGGTGCACGGTCTCGAAGGCCATCACGAGCAGGGGCAGGGCGATCACGATCAGCCAGGCGCCCTCCTCGAACTTGGTCGCGGTGACGACGACGGCCGAGACGCCGGTCAGCAGCCCGCCCAAGCCGTTGAGCAGGGCCTTGCCGCGCCACCCGGGGCCCCTCTGGAGACGCCAGTGCCGGACCATGCCCACCTGCGCGATGGTGAAGCCGACGAAGACGCCGATGGCGAAGAGCGGGACGAGCGTGTTGGTGTCGCCGCCCGAGAAGAGGATCAGCGCGGTGGAGACGGCCGCAAGGGCCAGTACGCCGTGCCGGTGCACCTGCCGGTCGGCCTTCAGCGCGAACACGTGCGGCAGGTAGTTGTCGCGGGCGAGCAGCTTCAGCAGCACGGGCAGGCCGCCGAAGGAGGTGTTCGCGGACAGGGCGAGCAGGATCATCGTCGCGAACTGGATGACGTAGAACGCCCAGTTGTGGCCGAAGGAGGCGTCCGCGAGCTGGGCGAGGACGGTGACGCCGTCGACCGGCTGGAGATGGAAGCGGGAGATCAGCACCGACAGGCCGATCAGCATCACGCCGAGGACCGCGCCGAGGGCGATCTCCGCCCGCTGGGCGCGCTTGACGCGCGGGACGCGGAAGGACGGGACGGCGTTGGCGATGGCTTCGACGCCGGTGAGGGCGGAGCAGCCCGACGCGAATGCCTTCAGCAGGAGCAGGGCGCCCACGGTGGTGGCGTCGGCGGAGAGGACCGAGGCGTGCCCCGCGGCGGCCTCGGTGCTCACCGGCGCGGACCGGAACAGGCCGACGACGATCAGCACGAAGATGGAGCCGACGAATATGGCGGTCGGCGCGATGAAGGCCTTCGCCGACTCGACGATGCCCCGCAGGTTCACCGCCGTGATCAGCGCGAGCACGGCCAGGCACAGCCACAGCCGGTCGTCATAGAGGGCCGGGAAGGCGGAGGTCAGGGCCGCCACACCGGCCGTGACGGCTACGGCGACGTTGAGCACGTAGTCCAGGACCAGCGAGGCCGCCGCGACCAGGCTCGTGCGTCGGCCCAGGTGTGTCTTCGCCACGGCGTAGGAGCCGCCGCCGTCCGGGAAAGCCGCGATCACCTGTCGGTACGAGGCGACCAGCACCGCCAGCAGCGTGGCGATGGCGAGGGTGACCGGCAGCGTGAACCCGAGGCCGTGGGCACCGGCCGCGGCCAGCACCAGGACGATCGCCTCGGGCCCGTAGGCCACCGACGCCATGGCGTCCAGGGACAGGGCGGCGAGGCCCGTGACGGCGGTGAGCCGGTGCCGTTCGCCGGTATCGGGCGGTTCCTCGTCTGCGGGGGTCGCCCCGGGCGTGGCGGTCAGGACGGACATGGGATACGTGCTCCTTCGTACGGACGAGCAGCCACGCGCGAGACGCCGCGCGTGACTGACCAAGGTTCTGTCCCGAACTCGTCGTTCCCGTCGGCTCCTTGCGCGTTCTTCGCGCGTACGCGGCCGTCCTTGACACCACCTTGACGCGCGGGTGACCGGCGCCCCAGGGGCGCGGGGATGTGTCGACATGCGGCTCCCCCGCGAGAGCGCGACCAGCCACGACGAACCCGCACCCGCCACACAGCACCCACGCCTGCGACCGTCCTGCACCCACCCCTACGACCGTCCTGCGCCGTCCGCCATCGGCAACGAGACAACCATCGTCAGCCCACCCCCCGGAGTCTCCTCCGGAAACACCGTGCCGCTCATCGCCTCGGTCAGCCCCCGAGCCAGGGCGAGCCCCAGCCCCAGCCCCGTCGTGTTGTCGGTGTCCCCAAGCCGCTGAAACGGCTCGAAGAGCCGCTCCCGCCCAGCCTCCGGAAGACCGGGCCCACGGTCGACGACCCGGAGTTCGGCCCGCCCCGCCAACGCACTGGCGGTGACCAGCACCCTGGTTCCCGGCGGGCTGTGCCGAGCAGCGTTGGCCACCAGGTTGGCGATCACGCGTTCCAGCAGCGGCGGATCGACGAGCACCGAGGGCAGATCCTCGACGTCCCCGACCTCGACATCGGGGGTGTCCACGAGCGCCGCCGGAAGGACCTCCTCCAGCGAGGTGGGCCGAAGCTTCAGCTTCAGCACGCCCGCTTCCAGACGGCTGAGGTCGAGCAGGTTGTCCACCAGCCGGTTCAGCCTGGCCATGGACTCGTCGGCGGTGGCGAGGAGTTCGTCCCGGTCCTCGGCGGAGAAGTCGACATCCCGGCTGCGCAGGGACGTCACCGCGGCCCAGCCCGCGGCCAGCGGGGTACGCAGGTCGTGGCCGACGGCCCGCAGCAGCGCCGTACGCATCCGGTCAGCGGCCTTCACCGGCTCGACCTCGGCGACGGCCTCGGCGAGCCGGGCCCGCTCCACCGCGGACCCGACGTGCGCGGCGAAGGCGGCCAGCACGCGCCGTTCGGACGACGACAGGTCACGGCCCCGCAGCACCAGGCAGGCGCCGGAGCCCGCCGGTACGGCGGTCACCCCGGCGGTATCGGGCGGCTCGTCGACCAGTTCCGCCGACTCCATGCCGAAGGTCTCCCGGGTACGTTCCAGCAGGGCCGGGATCGTCTGCCCGCCACGCACGATGCTGCCCGCCAGGGACGACATGGTCTCCGCCTCGGCGGTGGCCCGCGCGGCTCTGCGGGACAGGCGCAGGGAACGGTCGACGACGGCGGCCACCGTGGCCGCGACCAGCGCGAACACGGCCAGCGCCAGCAGGGCGTCGGCGTTGTCGAGCGTGAACGCCCCTATGGGCGGGATGAACCAGTAGTTGAGCAGCAGGGACGCGGTGACGGAGGCGATCACCGCGGAGGCCACGCCGCCTATGCAGGCCACACCCACGACCGCAAGCAGGAACAGCAGGGCCTCGCTGGTCAGGTTCAGGGTGCCGCGCAGGTGCGCGAGGACGAGAGTGAGCAGCACCGGCAGCACGAGCCCGGCGACCGGTCCCGCGATCAGGCGGGACGCGGAGAGGGTACGGCGGCGGGACGGCAGCAGGGTGCCGCGGCCGGCCCGCTCATGGGTGACCCGGTGGACGTCGATGTCGCCGGAGAGCGCGACGACGGCCTCCCCCGTCCCGAGACCCGTCACGAACCGTTCCAGGCGCCCGCGCCGACTGGCGCCGAGGACGAGCTGGGTGGCGTTCCCGGCACGGGCGAACTCCACGAGCGTGGCCGCGACGTCGTCTCCGACCACCGAGTGGTAACTGCCGCCGAGGTCCTCCACGAGCCGGCGCTGCCGCGCGAGCGAGGCGTGCGAGGCACCGGCGGCCAGTCCGTCGCTACGGGTCACGTGCACGGCGAGCAGTTCCCCGCCGGCCGACCGCGCGGCGATCCGTGCCGCCCGCCGGATGATCGTGTCACCCTCCGGGCCGCCGGTCAGCGCGACCACCACCCGCTCCCGGGTCTCCCACACCCCGCCGATCGCGTGCTCGGCACGGTAGCTGTTGAGGGCCTCGTCGACCCGGTCGGCGACCCACAACAGCGCCAACTGCCGCAGCGCGGTGAGGTTTCCGGGCCGGAAGTAGTGGGCGAGGGCCGCGTCGATCTTCTCCGGCGCGTAGATGTTGCCGTGCGCCATACGACGCCGCAGCCCCTCGGGCGGGATGTCGACGAGCTCGACCTGCCGAGCCCGGCGTACGACCTCGTCGGGCACCGTCTCGTGCTGCGGAACCCCGGTGATCTTCTCGACCACGTCCTTGAGGGACTCCAGATGCTGCACGTTGACGGCCGTGATGACATCGATGCCCGCGGCGAGCAGCTCCTCGATGTCCTGCCACCGCTTGGGATTGCGCCCGCCGCCGGGGACGTTGCGGTGGGCGAACTCGTCGACGATCGCGACCTGCGGGCGCCGGTCGAGCACCGCGGCGAGGTCCATCTCCTCCAACTGCCCGCCCTGGTGGGCGCATCGGACCCGCGGCACGACCTCCAGTCCGTCGAGCATCGCCTCGGTCCGGGGACGTCCGTGACACTCGGCGAATGCCACCACCACATCGGCTCCACGGCCTGCCCTACGCCGCCCCTCATCGAGCATGCGGTACGTCTTGCCCACCCCTGGGGCCGCCCCGAGGTAGACCTTCAGCCGTCCGCGCGATACTCCGTTCATCAGGTCTCAGCGAACCGCTCCGTGAGACCCCGGGCAGGCTTCTTGACGCATCCCTGGCGCCTCCCACAGGGACGTTGACACTGTCTTGACAAGGCAGGGGGCGGTCAGGGGTGACGCTGGGTGTACACCTCCTATCCACCGGAGCCACCCACCCCCATACAGCCCAGCAACCCCCGAAGAAGCCCCCGAGCTGAGCTCTTGACGGTCGCCCAACGCCGGCGCAGCGAGTCTTAACGGAAGCTTGACGCCGCTACGCCGGTTATCCATGGGCCCCAGCGTCACTCTCTGCTTACGCTGGTGCCGCCGTCCGCGTGATGGCCGGATTCCGACGTCGCCCCGCACATTGCGGCGTCCCGCACATCAGGAGCACGCCGATGGCCACGACCGAACACCCCCCGCCCAGTCGCCTGCGCGCCTGGATGCTGGAGGGCCTGTCCGACATGGGCAAGGGCCACGGCCGCCAGGCGGAGCAGGCCGAGTCCAAGCTGGAGCACAAGGGCCAGCCCTGGTACCGCGTCATGTGCCTCACCGGCGTCGACTACTTCTCGACCCTCGGCTACCAGCCCGGCATCGCGGCCCTCGCGGCCGGCCTGCTCTCCCCCATCGCCACGATCGTGCTAGTGATCGTCACCCTCGCCGGCGCCCTGCCCGTGTACCGGCGGGTGGCCGAGGAGAGCCCGCACGGCCAGGGCTCGATCGCGATGCTGGAGCGGCTCCTGACCTTCTGGAAGGGCAAGCTCTTCGTCCTGACCCTGCTGGGCTTCGCGGCCACGGACTTCCTGATCACCATCACCCTGTCGGCGGCGGACGCCTCGACCCACCTGGTCGAGAACCCGCACCTGGAAAGCGCGCTGCACGACAAGCAGCTGGTGATCACCCTGATCCTCGTGGCACTGCTGGGCGCGGTGTTCCTCAAGGGCTTCCTGGAGGCGATCGGCGTCGCCGTCGCCCTGGTCGCGAGCTATCTCGCGCTGAACGCCGTCGTCGTGGCCGTCGGCCTCTATCACGTCGTGACCGAGGGACACGTGGTCACCGACTGGTCCAGCGCCCTCACCGCCGAGCACGGCAACGTCTTCGTCATGATCGGCGTGGCCCTGATCGTCTTCCCCAAGCTCGCGCTCGGCCTCTCCGGCTTCGAGACCGGCGTCGCGGTGATGCCGCACGTCAAGGGCGACCCGGGCGAGACCGAGGAGAACCCCCAGGGCCGGATCCGGGACACGAAGAAGCTGCTCACCACCGCCGCCCTGATCATGAGCTGCTTCCTGATCGCGACGAGCTTCATCACCACGCTGCTGATCCCGGAGAAGGAGTTCGAGGCGGGCGGCGAGGCCAACGGCCGCGCCCTCGCGTTCCTCGCCCACGAGTACCTCGGCAACGCCTTCGGCACGGTCTACGACGCCTCGACGATCGCCATCCTGTGGTTCGCCGGCGCCTCCGCCATGGCCGGCCTTCTCAACCTGATGCCCCGCTATCTGCCCCGCTACGGCATGGCCCCGCACTGGGCGCGCGCGGTACGCCCCATGGTCATCGTCTTCACGCTGGTCGCGTTCCTGGTGACCTGGATCTTCGACGCGGACGTCGACGCCCAGGGCGGCGCCTACGCCACCGGTGTGCTGGTCCTGATCAGCTCCGCCGCGATCGCCGTGACCATCGCGGCCCGCGAGGCCGGCCAGCGCAAGTGGTTCATCGGCTTCGCGGTCATCTCGGCGGTGTTCCTCTACACGACGGTCGCGAACGTCATCGAGCGTCCCGACGGTGTGAAGATCGGCGCCTGCTTCATCGCCGGCATCATCCTCATCTCCCTGCTCTCGCGGCTGCTGCGCGCCTTCGAGCTCCGCGTGACCAGCGTGACCCTCGACGACATGGCGGAACGTTTCGTCCGGGACATCGCCAGCCGCAAGATCCGGTTCATCGCCAACGAGCCCGACCAGCGGGACAAGGCCGAGTACCGCGACAAGATCGAGCAGATCCGCAACGACAACGACGTCCCGGGCCAGGAGGACTTCGTCTTCGTCGAGGTGACGGTCACCGACCCGTCCGAGTTCGAGGCGGGCCTGACCGTACGCGGCGAGGTCATGCACAGCCGCTACCGCGTCCTCACCCTCGAGTCCTCCTCCGTCCCCAACGCCCTGGCCGCACTGCTCCTGCACGTCCGCGACTCGACCGGCTGCATCCCGCACATCTACTTCGAGTGGACCGAGGGCAACCCCTTCACCAACTTCCTGCGCTTCTTCCTCTTCGGCCAGGGCGAGGTCGCCCCGGTCACCCGCGAGGTGCTGCGCGAGGCGGAGCCGGACCGCGAGCGCAGGCCACGGGTGCACACGGGCTGAAACAGCCTCGGGCATCAGGATCGCGTCAACGTTGAACCGTAAGCCGTCAGAGCACCGTCAGCGGCGTTCGCTCCAGCACCGCCGACCCCTACGGTCTGCTTGTGCAAGGAAGCAGACCGAGTCCTGCTCCGGCCGGCGACCGCCACTGGCGTGGCAGCGCCCGGTTCGCCACGGGCTGCGCCCTGGTCTTCTTCGGTATGACCCTGCTGGTCGACCTGGACGCGGAGACCCTGACACCGTCCCGCGCGCTGCTGTGGCTGGCGATGACGGCCGTACTCTTCATGATCCTGCTCCCGCAGCGCGTGACCGCGGGCCCGGGATGGCTGGCGGTCCAGGGGCTCGTACGCCGACAGCGGGTGCGCACGGACGCACTGGTGGCCGTACGGCGGTACGGCGACGTCTCCGCACACCTGATCCTTCGTGACACCGACGGCCATCGCCTGAACCTGGACCCAAGGATCCTCGTCGCCAACCCGCTGCTGTGGCACGAGCTGGACACCGGGGTACGCCGCTCACGCGAACGCGGGACGCTGCTGGATGGTGCCGACGTGCTGGAGCAGTTGGGGCACCAGATCGACGACGCGACGGCACAGGCCGTACTCAGGGCGTCGGGGATCCACTGAACGCACCGCTCACGCGGCGGGCGATCTCCCGAACGGCGTGCGCCGTGCGGGACCGACCACGACCCGCCCGTACGCCTTCCGCCCGGCGATCTCGACCCCCAGCACGACCGGCGCGCCGGCGTCACCGGCCGGCCGCGCCTTGCCCTTGGCGTACTCGACCACCAGGGAGTCGGTGTCCACCACGACGCCCGGCCGGGTGACCAGCCTCAGGGTGCCGCCCCGCATGCCCTCGCCCCATCCGACCGAACCGCCCTGCTGCTCGATGCGGACCACGTCCTTGACCTCGACTCCGCCCGGCACCGCCGGCAGATCCAGCATCAGCTCGGCCGGCTCGGCCAAGGTGCGGGCGGAAAGGGCGGCACTCACCCGCTCGTCCAGCTCCTCCATGGTCAGCCGCCCGTCCCCCGCCGCGGAGTTCAGCGCGTCCACCACACGGTCCCGGTCCGCGTCCGAAGCGCGCAGCCCCGTACACGACAGCCCAGCCGACATCCCTCACCCCGATCACACGCCACCAACCCGAACTAACGCCATATCGCGTTACATCCAACGCCCAACCCCCCGCCCGCAGTTCCCGGCCCGTACCCCTATCGTGACCGCCATGCACTCCTACACGATCGGCCAGGCGGCGCGGCTGCTGGGTGTCAGCCCCGACACCGCCCGCCGCTGGGCGGACGCGGGCCGGGTGGCGACCCACCGCGACGAGAGCGGACGGCGCCTCATCGACGGCAAGGACCTCGCCGCGTTCTCGGTCGAACTCGCCAAGTCCGGCAGCGGCGAGGAGGAGACCTCGTACACCTCGGTCCGCAACGCCTTCCCCGGCATCGTCACCGCGATCAAGCTCGGCGACGTGGCGGCCCAGGTCGAGATCCAGGCAGGCCCGCACCGGCTGGTCTCCCTCCTCACCCGCGAGGCGGTCGAGGAACTGGGCCTGGAGGTCGGCATGGAGGCCACCGCCCGCGTGAAGTCGACGAACGTCCACATCGACCGCACGTAACCGGACAAGAGGGCCCACTACGGTAGGAATCGCAACCCCAAAACGCCACAAACTCCTACCCCCTGCGAGGCGTCCCCCATGAGCCTGAGCATCCGCAACCAGCTCTCCGGCACCGTCACCGCCATCACTCCCGGCGAGGTCATGGCAACGGTCAAGATCCGCCTCTCCGGCGGCCAGGACCTCACCGCGGCGATCACCCTGGAGAGCGTCGAGGACCTCGGCCTGGCCGAAGGCACCGCCGTGAAGGCCCTCGTGAAGGCCACGGAGATCTCCCTCGCCACCGCCCCGGTCAAGGGCCTGTCCATCCGCAACCAGCTCCCCGGCACGATCACCGCCCTCACCACGGGCGGCGCGATGGCATCGGTCAAGATCGCCGTGGAGGGCGCCGACCTGACCGCGGCCATCACCAAGGACGCCACCACCGACCTCGCCCTGTCCCCCGGAGTCCCCGTGGTCGCGCTGGTCAAGGCGACAGAGGTGGCACTGACGACGGCGTGACGCACGAGGGGCTCCGCCCGGCCAGGTACGGCACAGGCGGAGCCCCTCGATGACTACGTCGGTACGTCAGTCCTCGTACGCGTCCAGCGGCGGGCAGGAGCACACGAGGTTGCGGTCACCGAAGGCCTGGTCGATCCGGCGCACCGGGGGCCAGTACTTGTCGGCCACCGACACACCGGCCGGGAACACGGCCTCCTCACGGCCGTACGCGTGCTCCCACTCCCCGCCCAGCGCGCCGGCGGTGTGCGGAGCGTTCCGCAGCGGGTTGTCGTCGGCGGGCCACTCGCCCGACCCGACCTTCTCGATCTCCGCGCGGATGGCGATCATCGCCTCGCAGAACCGGTCGAGTTCGGCCAGGTCCTCGGACTCGGTCGGCTCGATCATCAGCGTCCCGGCCACCGGGAACGACATCGTCGGCGCGTGGAAGCCGTAGTCGATGAGCCGCTTGGCCACGTCGTCGACGCTCACCCCGGTCGCCTTGGTCAGCGGCCGCAGATCGATGATGCACTCGTGCGCGACCAGCCCGCCCGGCCCGTTGTAGAGCACCGGGTAGTGCGGCTCCAGCCGCTTGGCGACGTAGTTGGCGGACAGCACCGCCACCTGCGTGGCCCGCTTGAGCCCCTCGCCACCCATGAGCCGGACGTACGCCCACGAGATCGGCAGGATCCCGGCGGAGCCCCAAGGCGCGGCCGAGATCGGCCCGACGCCCGTCTCGGGCCCGGCGGCGGGCTGCAGCGGGTGGTTCGGCAGGTACGGCGCCAGGTGCGCCCGCACGGCGACGGGCCCGACGCCCGGACCGCCGCCACCGTGCGGAATGCAGAACGTCTTGTGCAGGTTCAGGTGGGACACGTCACCGCCGAAGTGCCCGGGCTTGGCAAGCCCCACAAGGGCGTTGAGGTTCGCGCCGTCGACGTACACCTGCCCGCCCGCGTCGTGCACCTGCGCGCAGATCTCGGCGACGTGCTCCTCGAACACACCGTGCGTCGACGGGTACGTGATCATCAGCACCGACAGTTCGTCGCGGTACTGCTCGATCTTCGCCCGCAGGTCCTCGACGTCGATCTCACCGTCGTCGGCGGTCTTCACGACGACGACCTTCATGCCGGCCATGACGGCGCTGGCGGCGTTGGTGCCATGGGCCGAGGACGGAATCAGACACACGGTCCGCTGCTCGTCCCCGTTGGCCCGGTGGTACCCGCGCACGGCGAGCAGCCCGGCCAGCTCACCCTGCGACCCGGCGTTGGGCTGCAGCGACACGTTGTCGTAGCCGGTGACCTCGGCGAGACGTTCCTCCAGCTCACGGATGAGCGTCAGATAGCCCTGCGCCTGCTCGGCGGGCGCGAACGGGTGCAGCTGCCCGAACTCCGGCCAGGTGACCGGCTCCATCTCGGTGGTCGCGTTGAGCTTCATCGTGCAGGAGCCCAGCGGGATCATGCCGCGGTCCAGCGCGTAGTCGCGGTCGGCGAGCCTGCGCAGGTAGCGCAGCATCGCCGTCTCGGAGCGGTGCTGGTGGAAGACGGGGTGCGTGAGGTACTCGTCGTCGCGCAGCAGCCCACCCGGCAGCGCGTCCGCGGCCGCCGCGTCCAGCGCCTCGATGTCGCCCTCGACCCCGAACGCCGTCCATACGGAGCCCAGTTGGGCCCGCGTGGTGGTCTCGTCGCAGGCGATGGACACGTGGTCGGCGTCGACGAGACGCAGGTTGACGCCGTTCTGCCGGGCGGCGGCGACGACCTCGGCGGCCTTCGCGGGCACCCGCACGGTCAAGGTGTCGAAGTAGGCACCGTGCACCACCTCGACCCCGCTCGCCGCAAGCCCCGCGGCAAGGACGGAGGCATACCGATGGGTCCGCCGAGCGATGCCCTTCAGCCCCTCGGGCCCGTGGTAGACGGCGTACATTCCGGCCATCACGGCGAGCAGCACCTGGGCGGTACAGATGTTGCTGGTCGCCTTCTCCCGGCGGATGTGCTGCTCACGCGTCTGGAGGGCCAGTCGGTACGCCTTGTTCCCGTCGGCGTCCACGGACACACCCACGAGCCGCCCGGGCAGGCTGCGCGCGAACTTCTCGTGCACGGCCATGTAGCCGGCGTGCGGCCCACCGAAGCCCATCGGCACACCGAACCGCTGCGTCGTGCCGACCGCGATGTCCGCCCCCAACTCACCGGGGGACTTCAGCAGCGTGAGCGCGAGCAGATCGGCGGCGACGGTGACGAGGGCACCGAGCTCGTGCGCCTGCTCGATGACGGGCTTGATGTCCCGTACGACACCGGAAGCGCCCGGGTACTGGAGGAGCACGCCGTTGATGTCACGCGAGGCGACGTCGGCCGGAATCCCAGCGCTGAGATCAGCGACGACGACCTCCACACCGGTCGGCTCGGCGCGGGTCTCGATCACGGCGATGGTCTGCGGAAGGACATCCGCATCGACCAGGAACAGGCCCTTCTTGTTCTTGCCCATACGCCGGGACAGGGCCATGGCCTCGGCGGCGGCCGTGCCCTCGTCGAGCAGCGAGGCACCCGAGGTCGGCAGCCCGGTGAGTTCGGCCACCATGGTCTGGAAGTTCAGCAGGGCTTCGAGCCGCCCCTGCGAGATCTCCGGCTGGTACGGCGTGTAGGCGGTGTACCAGGCCGGGTTCTCCATGACATTCCGCAGAATGACCGGCGGAGTGAACGTCCCGTAGTACCCGAGCCCGATCATCGAGTCCAGCACCTGATTGCGATCGGCGAGCGACCGCAGCTCGGCCAGCACCTCGGCCTCGGTACGCGCACCCGGCAGATCGAGCGAGTCAGCGTTCTTGATCACATCCGGCACCGCGGCGGCGGTGAGCTCGTCGAGCGAGCCGTATCCGACCTGGGCGAGCATCTTGGCCCGAGCCTCATGATCAGGACCGATATGACGCTGCTCGAAGGGAATACCCTGCTCGAGCTCGGAGAGCGGAATGCGATGGGCGGTCATTGCGGAGGCCTCCTGGTCTGACACGACCTTCGAGGGGCACCACGGCGCGGGTACCCGGACGGCCTCCCCCTCTGTCATCTCAACCTGAGAGCTTCACCGGGTCACCCAAGGGCTCCCGGCTTTCACCGTCGGTGAGAGCGGAAGCCGTCGACACCCGCCCTGCTTTCCAGAGTGACCTCGTCCGTGCGGTACGTGTGCCTGAGAGATTCCGGGGAGGATTTGCTCCTTCGGCGCCTCCGGATGGTGTCCGGAGAGCTCTCCCGCACGGGGTCAGCAGCCGCTAGCAAGCCTACCAGCGGGGTCAACGCACGAACCTTCGAGTGGCCGCGCTCACCAATCTGCCCTTTCGTAGTGCTTACGTATGAGTTGCGACCAAGTGGAGGGCCCGTGCAGACCGACATCGATCCGCGCAATCTGATCGGCCGCAAGGCCTTCGACCGCAACGGCACCAAGATCGGCACCATCGACGAGGTCTATCTCGACGACGCGACCGGAGTACCGGAATGGGCGGCGATACGCACCGGCCTGTTCTCCCGAGACGCCTTCGTCCCCTTGGAGCCCAGCGAACTCGTGGAAGGCACCCTCCACGTCCCCTTCGAGCGCGCCCTGATCAAGGACGCCCCCGACTTCGGCGTAGGCCGCCACCTCTCCCCCGAACAGGAACTCCAGCTCTACCACCACTACGGCCTGGACGTGACCCCTCCACCCCCCATCCCGGACCGAGACTTCGGCAACCTGGCAGGCACGGAGGACACCTGACAGGCCCATCCCCCCAGCCCCGACGCCCGTCTCGGCCCACAACCACCCCACAGCCCTGCCGCTTCACCCACCTCAACCACCATCCCCGCGCAGCCGACGTCCCCCACCTCGCACAGCCCATGTAGAGCCCCGCCCATCCCACGGCACCCCACACAGCCGAAGCCCGCGGGGCCAGCAAGAGCCATGCCCACGGAGCCTTGAGCAGCCGAGCCCACAGCGCCTGCGGCCACGCAACCTGAGCATCCAGGCCCTCCGAGCCCTCCAGCCGTCCTCACACAGCCGACCCCAGCCACCCGACGCACCGCTCACCCAGCCCGCGGCACCCGAACCCACCCACTCACCTAGCCTGCGGGCAGTCGTGCCGCTGGGGCGGCACGGGTGGGCGCAGGCGGCACCCCGCAAGCGCGGGCGAGCGTCCCCACCTCCAGCGCAACCACAACCCGCGACACACATCCAGGCACAGGGCACCCACACTCGCAGTCGACCCGCACCCTCAGTGACCCACCCTCTAGCCGCCCGACACCGCAGGCGCCACCCCGGAGTCCCCTTCCTCCTCCCCCTCCCCACCACCCGCTCCCGAATCCCCGGGTCTTCGCGACACCAACGGCAACGGCTCCGCCGCCTCCAACCCCGGATCGTCAACCCGAAACGTCCGCACCCGCCCCGGCTCGGACTCAGGCGTCTCGAACCGCACGGTCACCCGCCCCAGCCCACTGCCCTGCACCCACCCATGCCCGTACTCGACGTGCCGCACGTCATGCCCCGCAGCCCACCGCCGCCCGGCAGGCACCACCTCCCGCTCCTCCGCCGGCTCATCGTGATCCCCCTCCTCCTCGAAGTGCTCGCCCCGCTCCCCCGCCGCCTGCGCGAACAGATCCTCCTGCGTGTAGTCGGCCAGCCCACTCACCCCGACCCCCAGCAGCCGCACACCCCCCGTCGTGTCCACGGCATCCAGCAACCGTGCCGCAGCCTCCCGCACCACCGCCGGATCATCCGTAGGCCCCCGCAGCGTCTCGGACCGCGTCAGCGTGGAGAAGTCGTACCGCCGCACCTTCAGCACGATCGTCCGCCCGGACAACCCCGCCCCACGCAACCGCCGCACACACCGGTCGGCCAGCCGCTGCACCTCCAGCCCCACCCGGACCCGGTCATGAATGTCCACGTCATACGTGTCCTCGACCGACACCGACTTGGCCTCCCGCTCGGCCACCACGGGCCGCTCGTCATGCGCCAGCGCCATGGCGTACAGGGCATGCCCATGAGCCTTGCCGAGCAGCCGGACGAGCTCGTCCTCCCCCGCCTCGGCGATCTCGTCCACGGTATGGATCCCGGCCCGCCGCAGATGGTCCCCCGTCGCCGGCCCCACCCCCGGCAACGTCCGCACGGACATCGGCCCGAGCATGGCCCTCTCTGTCCCCGGCTCGATCAGCACCAGCCCGTCGGGCTTCGCCTGCTCCGAGGCGATCTTCGCCAGCATCTTGGAAGCGGCCAGCCCCACCGACCCCGCAAGCCCGGTGACCGCCCGTATGTCGGCACGCAGCTTCGTCCCCACCAGCCGCGCCGACTGCTCGTCCCACGCCGCTCCCACTGTCTCCAGATCCACGAACGCCTCATCCAGGCTCAGCGGCTCCACCAGCGGCGACAGCTCCCGCAGCAGCGCCATCACCTGCTCGCTGATCTCCCGGTAGATCCCGAAGCGCGGCACGAGATACGCGGCATTCGGCGCCAGCCGACGCGCCTGCGCCGTCGGCATCGCCGAGTGCACCCCGAAAACCCGAGCCTCGTAGGACGCGGTGGCGACGACTCCCCGCGGCCCGAGCCCGCCCACGATCACGGCCTTCCCGCGCAGGCTCGGCTTGGATGCCTGCTCCACCGAGGCGTAGAAGGCATCCATGTCGAGATGCAGGATCGTGGGCGCGTTTCTCACATCTCCGATGCTGCCTCACGCCACTGACAATGCCCCGCTACGACTGCCCGAAGGCGGCCGACGAGCGGCGCCTCCCGCGCCCGCCGGCAAGCCGTCCCGTCAAACCGCCGGCCCCAACCCGCCCGGCAGATACGAGGCTCCCGAACGTCCTCGAGCGATAGCCGCCCGGATCACTCGGCCCGCTCGGATCGCTCTGTCCGCTCAGACAGCCCGATTACGCCGCCGAGCCAACTCGTCCGCCGGATTGTGCCCGACCAGCGT
Source organism: Streptomyces shaanxiensis (assembly GCF_039537145.1). Lineage (NCBI taxonomy): Bacteria > Bacillati > Actinomycetota > Actinomycetes > Kitasatosporales > Streptomycetaceae > Streptomyces > Streptomyces shaanxiensis. The sequence continues at coordinate 8,774 of NZ_BAAAZY010000033.1, read as the reverse complement.
CTCCCCGGTGTCGATCCGCTCCCCGTGCAGCTGCGACAGGGCGCTCTCGACGTCCCGCCACACGACACCCACGGCGATCCCGAAGATCCCCTGCCCACCCTGGAGCAGCGCGTGCACCTCGTCCGGCGAGGTGCACTCGTACACCGTCGCACCGTCGCTCATCAGCGTCATGCGCTCCAGATCACGAAAGCCCCGCTCCCGCAGATGCTGCACAGCGGTACGGATGTTCTGCAGCGAAACTCCGGTGTCGAGGAATCGCTTGACGATCTTCAGGACGACGACGTCCCGGAAGCTGTACAGCCGCTGCGTCCCCGACCCGTACGCGGGCCGCACACTCGGCTCGACCAGGCCGGTGCGCGCCCAGTAGTCGAGTTGCCGGTAGGTGATACCGGCGGCCGCACACGCCGTCGGACCGCGGTAGCCGATCTGCTCGGTCTCCATGGACGCCGCCCCTCCACCGCTGCTCGGCACGGCCGTCGGTCGCTGCGGAGCGTGATCGGCCGCGCTGCCCTGAAGCGGGCCGCTGGGATGGGGGTACCCCCTGCTCGAACGAAGTTGAGTGCCCGGGGGAGGGTACGGTCCGCTCGCCCCGAGACTGCGCCCGGGGGCGCCCCCACCCGTACCGTCGCCGCTGCTTCTCACGCCGACCTCCGTCCTTGACCTGCCTTCTCGACGGTAGGCAGTCACCAGGGGTGCGTCAACGATCGCCACACTCGGCACGCCGAGTGATAATCACCCTAGGAGTGGTTTCCCGCACCCCACCGCGGGGAAAGGCTAGCCGAATGCGCTCGGCGCAAGCCCCAGGACGCTCTCACTCGCCGTTGGCAAATGCCGGCATTTGAGCCGTAACCGACTGTGGGCCGCCTTGTCACGGACCGCGAGTCCGCTGAACCGCCCACGCCGCCTCACTGACTGCTGGTGCCGAAGTCCTCGGGCGAGATCTGGTCGAGGAACTCGCGGAACTTCTCCACCTCGTCCTCCTGCTCGTCCGGGATCGCGATGCCCGCGTCGTCGAGCACTCCGTCGCTGCCGTAGATCGGCGTTCCGGTGCGCAGGGCCAGCGCTATGGCATCGGACGGACGGGCGCTCACCTCGACGCCGCTGGCGAAGACCAGCTCGGCGTAGAAGACGCCCTCACGCAGATCCGTGATGCGTACTTCGGTGAGCTCCTGGCCGACGGCCTCCAGCACGTCCTTGAACAGGTCGTGGGTCAGCGGTCGCGCCGGGGCCATGCCCTGCTGGGCGAAGGCGATCGCCGTCGCCTCCCCCGGCCCGATCCAGATGGGGAGGTAGCGGTCGCCTCCCACTTCGCGCAGGAGCACGATCGGTTGGTTGGAGGGCATTTCGACCCGGACACCTACGACATCGAGCTCGTTCACACAGCAACCCTAGGCCGTGCTCGGGACGTTTGGGTAGTCGGGCCGAGAACGGGTGGCCGATCCGGCCTTCCCCCGACACGCCAGGCTCAGGGCAGCCGCACCCCGAGAGCGGTCTGCACCAGGGCGGCGTGCAGCTTCACCGTGAGCCCCGCCAGTTCCTTCACCCGGGCCTCGGCATGTGCCCTGGTCTGGGGGTTGCGGTGGCGCCTGAGCGGTGCCACGACCTGGTCCACGAGCCCGGCCTCACGGTCGGCGGCGGCCTTCATCACCCGCAGATGCCTCGGCTCGATCCCGAACCGCCCCAGCTCGGCGACGAGCGAGGCCACAGTGACGGCCTCCGCGTCGTACGCCCCGTCCGGCAGCGGAGCGATCAACCCGTACGACTCCCACTCCTCGAGCTCCTGCTCACCGATCTCGGCGGCGGCGAGCAGCTCGGCCCGCCCGATCCGGGCAGCCGTGGGCGCCTCCACGGGCTCCAGGACCGTTTCTCCGTCACGCTGACGGCACAGGGCCGGCAGGGGTGCGGCCTCACCGCGCTCCATGGCGTCCAGGTGCTCCCGGATCACCTTGAGCGGCAGATAGTGATCCCGCTGCATCCGCAGGACGTGACCGAGCCGCTCAACGTCCTGCGCACTGAACTTGCGGTACCCCGAGGGGGTCCGCTGCGGCTCGACGAGACCCTCCGACTCCAGAAAGCGGATCTTGGAGATGGTGATGTCAGGGAACTCGTCGCGCAGGACGTTCAGGACCGTGCCGATGCTCATCAGCCGACTGTCCGTGGCGGCGATGCCGGGCCGGGCACCGCCGCTCGGTGATTTCAGCATGGACCTTCCCTGGGTCTCCCCGGATGGGCTCCGGGGGAGGGTCAGTAGCCCCGCTGGCTCGCGTAGAAGACCAGCCGGTACTTGCCGATCTGCACCTCGTCACCGTTGTTCAGAGCGACCTGGTCGATCCGCTCGCGGTTGACGTACGTGCCGTTCAGACTGCCGACATCGGCCACCGTGAACGAGCCGTCCTGGGCGCGACGGAACTCGACGTGCCGACGCGAGACCGTCACGTCGTCCAGGAAGATATCGCTCTGCGGGTGCCGCCCGGCCGTGGTCAGGTCGCCGTCCAGGAGGAAGCGGCTGCCGGAGTTCGGTCCGCGACGCACCACCAGCAACGCGGAGCCCAGCGGCAGCGCGTCGACGGCCGCCTGGGCCTCGGGAGACAGCGCCGGGATCGGCGTCTGGCCGGTCGCCTCGGCGTCGTACGCCTCGAGGCCGGAGATGGAGATCGTGGAGGTCGTCTCGGACGGGCGCTCGGGCGTCGCACCGGCCCGCAGCGGCGCGCCACAGTTGGAACAGAAGCGGCTGTTCTCCGCGTTGCGGTTACCGCACCTCGTACACACCAGGGCCGACATCGGGGAAAACCCTCCACCCGTACTTGAGGTTGACGGTTGTCCGAAACCTATGCCGCCGGACTGGCCAGGGTCAACTGACGGCGCGCCCTGACCTCCGGAAATGTCACCGCCCGGACCAGGAACCTGGTCCCTGAACAGCGGGCGCTGGCCCTCCTCGTCCCCCTGGGCGCGATGACGAGCGGTCGCGTTGTCGCTGCTCTCTCGCGCGCTCTTGCCGAACAACTTCGCAAACAACTTCACGGGCGATTCCCCTTGACCGAAACAGACCCGCCCGTGGGGCAGGACGAACCCTGACTGCACTCTCTGGCCGACCCGGACATCCTGACAACGTCCGTCTCCATCAGACAGTTTCCACCACGCACCACCCATTCGGTGCGCCGACCCCCCGCAACCTCATGCCCTCGCCGGACGTCCCCCATGCACCGCCGGTTCACTGGGAGGACGACCGAGCGTAGTCAGGCCGCTTCGCCGCTCGCAAGGCGTCCACGACGATCTTGTCCGACCGCTCGATGGTCACGGTGGCCTGCTCCTTCTCGAGGGTCTGCACCACGCCTCCAGGGATGTTGAGCGCCGGTTCCAGGTCCTGCGGCTTGCCGATGACCTTGAAACGATAGGGAGCGTTGATCTTGTTCCCGTCGACGCTCACGCTGTTGCCGGAATCCGTCAGATAGGTGCCGGCGACGACGCGTACGCCGTTCACCTGGATCGCCTCTGCGCCGGCCGCGCGCAGCTCCTGGATCGCGTCGAGCAGCATGTCCGCCTCGACCGTCCCCTTCGTGTCGTCGATGGTCATCGTGATGCCAGGTCCCTGCGCAGCCACCGTGCCCGCCAGAATGCCGAGTTGCCTCTCCTTCTCGACGGTCTGCTTGCGGGCCTCCTCGGCCTGGTTCGAGCTGTTCTCCAGCTCGTCGCGCTGCTTCTCGAGACCTTGCTTCTCGTCCTCAAGACGCTGAGTACGGTCATCCAGTTCATCGAGAATGCGAACGAGATCTTCCTGACGTGCGCCACGCAGGGCGCTGTCACCGTCGCTGTTCGACGCGACCTGGACGGCCAGGCCGAAGCCGAGGCCGAACAGCAGCAGGGCGACGATGAGTTGGGCCCGGGTGACCCTCGGCGGCCACAGGCCCTGCGCCAGCCGCTGCCGCCCGGTCAGCTCGGTCCGCTGCTCCTCGGGAGCTTGCGCGGGCTCGGGTGCGCCGGCCGGCGCCTCCTCGGGCAGTTCCTTGCGCAGCCTGTTCTCGGGCGTCTCGTCGTGGTTGCTCATCGGCCTCACGCCCGGAACACGTGCCGGCGAATCGCCGCGGCGTTCGAGAAGATCCGGATGCCGAGTACGACGACGACACCCGTGGACAGCTGGGCGCCCACGCCCAACTTGTCCCCCAGGAAAACGATCAGCGCGGCCACGACCACGTTGGACAGAAACGACACGACGAAGACCTTGTCGTCGAAGATGCCGTCGAGCATGGCCCGTAGACCCCCGAAGACGGCGTCGAGAGCCGCCACGACGGCGATCGGCAGATAAGGCTCGACGACCGCCGGAACCTCAGGCCGGACCAACAGGCCGGCCACGACTCCCACGACGAGGCCCAGTACGGCGATCACGATGTGCCCTTCTCGGATTTCTCGGTGTTCGGCTGTGCTGTACGTACGGTCACGCTCGGTGCGGCGGGCAGCCGGAGGTCGTCCTGCGCCGAAATGCTGGTCCTGATCCCGAAGTTCTCCTGCAGGGCATGCAGGTAGAGCCCGTCGGCGCTGTCCTGGAACCTGGTGCTCAGCCGCTCCCCGTCCCCCACCGCGAGCACCGTGTACGGCGGAACCAGCGGCTTGTTGTCGACCAGTATCGCGTCACCCGCGGCCCTGATCGCCGACAATGCTGTCAGCCGCTGCCCGTTGATGGAGATCGCCTCGGCGCCCGATTCCCACAGCCCGTTGACCACACGCTGCATGTCACGGTCACGCACCCGCCCGGTGTCGGAAAATCCGGACGTGCCGCGCGGATCGCCGTCACCCCCTGCGGCGGCTTCCTTGGCGTCGTTCACGACCAGCTTCACTCCGGGCCCGTGCACCTCCACAGCACCGGCCAGGATGCCCACCAGTTCCGCCTGGTCGCTGTCCCCGGTCGTCTTCAGCGCCTCGCGCTGTCGCGCGCTCACGTCGTCCCGCAGCTTGTCGACGGACTCCTCCAGCTTGTCCGCCGCCCCGGTCTCACGGTCGATGCGGTCGATCAGTTCCTCGCGCTCCTTGGCCATGACGGGCGCCGCGACCCGCGCCTGCGCCGCTCCCACGGTCACCACGAGCGCCGCGAGCACCAGACCGGCGGCGAGCCCCAGCTTCGCCCTCAGAGTCTTGGGCAGACCTCCGTCGCCCGCGGCCTTCTTCCGGGCCGCGGCCTCGGCATACCCGTCGTCGAGGCTGTGATCCATGACGTTGGTGAGCAGCGACATGGACGCGTCCGGGCGCGCGGGGGGCGTAGGTGTGCTCCGAACGGGGGGCTGCGGCATGCCGCACATCGTCGCATGTCGCGACCACTACCTCCGAATGGCCCCACCGGCGTGCCGGACAGGCCCCATTCGGGGACACCTGTCCGGCACGCGCGCGTGCTGCTTGCCTCAGCGGCCGGCGCTGTCCACGACGGCCGACCATTCGTCGAGCAGGGCCTGCGCGGACGCGTCGTCCGGCCCCTCGGCCCACAGATGGGTGACAGCCTCGGCCGGGTCGGGCAGGACCATCACCCAGCGCCCGTCGGTCTCCACGACCCGCACCCCATCAGTGGTGTCGACAAAGCGATCTCCGGCCGCCTCGACGACCCTCCTCATCACCAGCCCCTTGACGGCCCAGGGAGTCGCGAGATCCCGTTTGATGACATGCGCCCGCGGAATCCGCGCGTCGATCTGGCTGAGCGTGAGCTGCGTCCGCGCCACCAACCCGATCAACCGCACAAAGGCGGCCGTACCGTCGAAGACGCTGCTGAACTCCGGGACGATGAACCCGCCCCTGCCGTCACCGCCGAAGATCGTCGTGTCGTCGCGACCGACCCGGGTCAGATCGTCCGGTGAGGTGGTCGTCCACTCCACCTGAGTCCCGTGATACGCCGCCACCTGCTCGGCGATCCGCGTGGTGGTCACCGGCAGCGCCACCCGCCCACTGCGCCGCTCCGCGGCCACCAGGTCGAGCATGACGAGCAGAGCCCGGTCGTCCTCGACGATCCGCCCCTTCTCGTCGACCAGCGACAGCCGCTCACCGACAGGGTCGAAGCGCACCCCGAACGCCGCCCGCGCGGACGCCACGATCTCTCCCAGCCGCACCAGCCCCGACCGCCGCGCATCCGCCGACTCCGTGGGCCGCGACTCGTCGAGACCGGGGTTGATGGTCAGCGAGTCCACACCGAGCTTGCCCAGCAGGCTGGGCAGCACAAGCCCGGCACTGCCGTTGGAGGCGTCGACCACGACCTTCAGCCCCGACTCCGAGATCCCGGTCGTATCGACGTTCCGCAGCAACGACCCGGTGTACGAGTCGAAGACACTGGCCGGAAAATGCAGATCCCCGATCTCTCCCGGGAACGCTCGCCGATACTCCTGCCTCGCGAAGACCCGGTCCAACTTCCGCTGACTGGCCTGCGACAGGTCGGCCCCCTGCCCGTCGAAGAACATGATGTCGACAGAATCCGGCACTCCGGGAGTCGTCCGGATCATGATCCCGCCGGCACTACCCCGCGCGGTCTGCTGCCGCGCCACAGGCAGCGGTACGTTCTCCAGATCTCGTACGTCGATGGCACTGGCCTGCAACGCGGAGATGACCGCCCGCTTCAGCGCCCTGGCACCACGGGAGTGGTCGCGGGCCGTGGTGACGGTGGACCCCTTCTTCAGGGTCGTCGCATAGGCCCCGGCGAGACGAACGGCAAGCTCGGGTGTGATCTCCACATTCAGGATTCCGGAGACACCACGAGCACCGAAGAGATGTGCCTGGCCCCGCGACTCCCAGATCACCGAGGTGTTGACGAAGGCGCCGGCCTCGATGGTCTTGAACGGATAGACGCGCACGTTGCCCTGAACGATCGATTCCTCACCGATCAGGCACTCGTCTCCGATGACCGCGCCGTCCTCGATCCGGGCGGCACGCATGATGTCGGTGTTCTTTCCGACGACGCAACCGCGCAGATTGCTGTGCTGCCCGATGTACACGTTGTCGTGCACCACAGCCTTGTGCAGAAAGGCCCCGCTCTTCACGACGACGTTCGAGCCGACGACGGTGTGCTCCCGGATTTCCGCCCCGGCCTCGACCTTGGCGTAGTCCCCGATGTACAGGGGCCCACGGAGAACGGCATCGGCATGCACCTCGGCACCTTCTGCCACCCACACGCCCGGGGAGATCTCGAAGCCGTCGATCTCGACGTCGACCTTGCCCTCCAGGACGTCGGCCTGCGCCTTCACGTAGCTCTCGTGAGTGCCGACATCCTCCCAATATCCCTCCGCGACATACCCGTAGATCGGCTTGCCTTCCTTCATCAACTGCGGGAAGACATCGCCGGACCAGTCCACGGGAACGTCGGGCTCGACATAGTCGAACACCTCCGGCTCCATGACGTAGATGCCGGTGTTCACGGTGTCCGAGAAGACCTGCCCCCAGGTGGGCTTCTCCAGGAAGCGCTCGACCCGGCCTTCCTCGTCGACGATGGTGATGCCGAATTCCAGCGGATTGGGCACGCGTGTCAGACAGACGGTGACCAGCGCACCATTTTCCTTGTGGAAATTGATCAGCTCGGTGAGGTCGAAGTCGGTCAGGGCATCACCGGAGATGACGAGGAAAGCATCGTCCTTCAACGCCTCTTCGGCGTTCTTGACGCTTCCGGCGGTACCGAGAGGCTTCTCCTCATTGGCATAGCTGAGCTCCATTCCGAGCTCTTCGCCGTCACCGAAGTAGTTCTTGACCAGTGAGGCCAAGAACTGAACGGTCACCACGGTCTCGGTCAGCCCATGCCTCTTGAGCAGCCGCAGAACGTGCTCCATGATCGGCCGGTTGGCCACCGGCAGGAGCGGCTTGGGCATGCTTGAGGTCATGGGGCGCAGGCGTGTGCCTTCGCCCCCGGCCATCACGACGGCCTTCATGTCGGAAGCGTCCTCCTCTAAGAGACGACGGTTAGCCGACTTCACCCATCCAGATTGTCCCGCACTTTTCCGCCGCGGGCCATCGAGCCGCTACGCCCGCTTCAATCGGCGAGTTCAATCGGCCATGGCGTCCGCACGAACCAGGCGGCGGACTTGTACCACGTAGAGGACTCCTGCCCACCAGTACAGCGTTGTACCCCATCCGGCGAACGCCCATCCGAAAATAGCAGCGAGTGACGGGATCCATCCATCTCCGTCGCTGAGCAGCAACAACGGGAAGGCGTACATCAGGTTGAACGTGGCCGCCTTCCCAAGGAAGTTCACCTGCGGTGGCGGATAGCCATGGCGCCTGAGGATGCCCACCATCACCAGCAGAACCAGCTCTCGCGCCAAAAGTGCAGCGGTCAACCAGATGGGCAGAATCTCCCGCCAGGTGAGACCGACCAGAGTCGAGAGAATGTAGAGCCGATCGGCCGCAGGATCGAGTAGCCGGCCGAGACTGCTGATCTGGTTCCAACGCCGCGCGAGCTTGCCGTCCAGGTAGTCACTGACGCCGCTCAGAGCCAGCACCAGAAGCGCCCAGCCGTCGCTCTTCGGCCCGCCGAACTCGGGCCTGAGAATCAGCCACAGGAACAACGGCACACCAACGAGCCGCGCCATGCTGAGGATGTTGGGGATGGTGAGGACCCGGTCCGTCTGGACACGGGTCTCCTGGACCTCCACCCGGGGGCCTCCTGTGGGAAACGTACCTACGATGCTCCCCGACCCTACCTCAACGCAAAAAAGCTCTGGCTCCTGGGCTGTGTGCCCAAGAGCCAGAGCTCTAAAAGGAGTTCGGCGGCGTCCTACTCTCCCACAGGGTCCCCCCTGCAGTACCATCGGCGCTGT
>NZ_BAAAZY010000032.1:0-83772 GCF_039537145.1 Streptomyces shaanxiensis | reverse complement strand
CGGCCTGCGGCGCGGCGGGCTGTCCCGGAGCCTGGCTGGGCGGCGTCTGGGGCGCCTGCTGGGCGTACGGGTTGGCCGGGCCGGCGTCCGGAGCGGAACCGGGCGCCGCGGGAGCGCCGTAGGCACCGGCGGGCGGCTGTCCCGGCGCGCCCTGCGGCGGGGCGAACGGCTGCCCGCCCTGCTGGGGCGGCGGCGGGGCGTACCAGCCGGGCTGGCCCTGGCCCGGGACCGGCATCGGCGGCTGGGCGCCCGGCGGCAGGGGCTGCTGGAGCCCTTCCTTCTGGTCGATCGTCGAGCGGTAGTCGACCGCGCCCTGCGTCATCCGCATGTACGCCTCTTCCAGCGAGGCCTGGTGCGGCGACAGCTCCCACAGGCGTACGTCGGTGTCGTGCGCGATGTCGCTGATGCGGGGGAGCGGCAGCCCGGTCACCCGCAGCGCGCCGTCCTGCTCGGGCAGCACATGGCCGCCCGCCTCGGTGAGCGCGCCGGCCAGCTTCTCGCGCAGTTGTGGCTCGGTGTCGGGCGTCCGGACCCGGGCGAAGCCGGCGGAGTTCGCCGCGATGAAGTCCTTGACGCTCATGTCCGCGAGCAGTTGCCCGCGCCCGATCACGATCAGGTGGTCGGCGGTCAGCGCCATCTCGCTCATGAGGTGCGAGGAGACGAAGACGGTACGGCCCTCGGCCGCCAGCGACTTCATCAGGTTCCGCACCCAGAGGATGCCCTCGGGGTCGAGGCCGTTGACCGGCTCGTCGAACAGCAGCACCTGCGGATCGCCCAGCAGCGCGGCGGCGATGCCGAGCCGCTGGCCCATGCCGAGCGAGAAGCCCTTGGAGCGCCGCCTGGCCACGTCCTGGAGGCCGACCACGCCCAGCACCTCGTCCACGCGGCGGGCCGGGATGCCGGACAGCTGGGCCAGGGACAGCAGGTGGTTGCGGGCCGCCCGGCCGCCGTGCACCGCCTTGGCGTCGAGCAGGGCGCCTACCTGGCGGGGGGCGTTGGGCAGCTTGCGGTAGGGGTAGCCGCCGATGGAGACATGGCCCGCGGTCGGGTTGTCCAGGCCGAGGATCATCCGCATCGTCGTCGACTTGCCCGAGCCGTTGGGGCCCAGGAAGCCGGTGACGGCACCGGGCCGCACCTGGAAGGACAAGTTGTACACAGCGGTCTTGTCGCCGTAGCGCTTGGTCAGGCCGACTGCTTCGATCATGCTCCGCACCCATCGAAAGGATCAGGACAGCGGGGCACACGCCCCCCGTAAGGGTTAGGAGGATACCGAGGCGCTGACGGTTCCACTCAAGAGCGAGTAAAACCTTGTACCGACAGTCACCCGAGGCGCTCCCTACGCATCCCGTTTCTTGAGCGTCACGTACCCGCCGGCGATCGCCGCGATCACCCAGAGCACCATGATCCCGAGCCCGCCCCAGGGGCCGTACGGCTTGTCGTCGTCGATCGGGGTGACCACCTGCATGATCCGGCTGCCGGCCTGGTCCGGCAGATACCGGCCGATCTTCTCGGTGGCCGAGACGTTGCCGAGAATGTTGGAGACCAGGAAGAAGAACGGCATCAGGATGCCCAGCGACAGCATCGGCGAGCGCAGCATCGCGGCGACACCCATCGAGAACATCGCGATCAGGGTCATGTAGAGCCCGCCGCCGATCACCGCCCGCAGCACGCCCGGGTCGCCGATCTCCGCCCTGTGCTCGCCGAGCATCGCCTGCCCGAGGAAGAAGGCGACGAAGCTGGTGGCCAGGCCGACGACGAGGGAGAGGCCGGTCGCCACCGCGATCTTGCTGAACAAGAAGGTGCCGCGCTGCGGCACGGCGGCCAGCGAGCTGCGGATCATGCCGGTGCTGTACTCGTTCGAGACGACGAGCACGCCGAACACGATCATCGCGAGCTGACCGAGGCTCATCCCGGCGAAGCTGATGAAGGTCGGGTCGAAGGACAGCTGGTCCCGTCGGCTCATGTCGTCGAACTCGCTCTTCGACAGGGCGGCGATCAGCATGCCGAGGGCGATGGTGATCACCACGGCGAGCGAGAGCGTCCACACGGTGGAGGCCACGGACCGGATCTTGGTCCACTCGGAGCGGATGACCTGGGTGGCTGCCATGTCAGCTCCTCCTCCAGCCTTCGCCCCACTGCGCCTGCATAGGGGGCGGCTGCGCGGGCGGTGACGCCTCGGCGTGCGCGTGGTACTCCACCGACTCCGCGGTCAGCTGCATGAACGCCTCCTCCAGTGAGGCCTGTTGCGGGCTCAGCTCGTGCAGCACCACCCCGTGCCGCGCCGCCAGCTCCCCGATCTGCTCGGCCTTGCCGCCATCGACCTCGAGCGTGCCGTTGCCCGTCTCCACGGCCGTGATCCCGGCGGCGTGCAGCACGTCTAGCAGCCGCTCCCGCTGCGGGGTGCGGATCCGGACGTACGACTTCGAGTTGCGCTCGATGAAGTCGGCCATGGTCGTGTCGGCGAGCAGCCGGCCCTGCCCGATGACGACGAGGTGCTCGGCGGTCAGCGCCATCTCGCTCATCAGATGCGAGGAGACGAAGACCGTACGGCCCTGCGCGGCAAGGGATTTCATCAGGTTGCGGATCCAGTGGATGCCCTCGGGGTCGAGCCCGTTGACCGGCTCGTCGAACATCAGGATCCGCGGATCGCCGAGCAGCGCGCCCGCGATGCCGAGCCGCTGGCCCATGCCCATCGAGAAGCCCTTGGTCTTCTTCCGCGCGACCGCCGTGAGCCCCACCGTCTCCAGCACCTCGCGCACCCGCCGCTTCGCGATGCCGTTGCTCTGCGCGAGGCACAGCAGATGGTTGTAGGCGCTGCGCCCGCCGTGCCAGGCCTTGGCCTCCAGCAGGGCGCCGATGTACGTCAGCGGGTCCTTGAGCCGGTCGTAGTGCTTGCCGTCGATGCGGACGTCGCCGGCGGTGGGGTGGTCGAGGCCGAGGATCATCCGCATCGTCGTGGACTTCCCGGCGCCGTTCGGGCCGAGGAAGCCCGTGACCATGCCCGGTCTGACGGTGAAGGTCAGGTTGTTGACCGCCACCTTCTCGCCGTACCGCTTGGTCAGCCCCTCTAGCTCGATCATGCCGCCCACGCTAAAACGGGACAAAGCCCTCTGCCACCCCAGTGGCAGAGGGCTTTGCCAAAATTCAGCAGACGTGCGCCGGATCGTTACCGGGTCTGCTGGGCGGGAACCCCGCGGGAGATGGGCTCGTCCTCGGCCGGGGTGCCGGCGGCGGCCACCGCGGCGCCCGTGAGGGTCGCCAGCATCTCGCGGACGTTCGTCAGCTGAGCGTTGATGCTGTCGCGGCGGTTGGTGAGAGCCGCGAGCTCGCGCTCGGATTCCGAACGGATCCGGTCGGCCTTGGCGTTGGCGTCGGCCACGATGTCCTCGGCCTGGCGCTGGGCCGTCTCCACCGTCTGGCGGGCACGGCGCTCGGCGTCGGTGCGCAGCTTCTCGGCCTCCAGGCGCAGCTGCTCGGCGCGGTGCTCGATCTCGGCGAGGCGCTTCTCGGCCTTGGCCTGACGGGACGCCAGGTCGCGCTCGGACTGCTCGCGGCGCTTGGCGAGGTTCGTCTCGAAGTCGGCGGCGGCCTGCGCGGCCTTGGCGCGGGTCTCCTCGAAGAGGGCGTCGGCCTCCTCGCGCTTGGACTGCGCGTCCTTCTGCGCCTCGGCGCGCAGCTGGGAGGCGTCACTCTTGGCCTTCTCGACGATCCGGACGCCTTCGTCCTCGGCCTTGGCCTTGCGCTCCGCAGCGAACGATTCTGCGTCGTTGCGGACCTGCTGGGCCGCCGACTCGGCGAGCTCGCGGTGCTGCTCGGCGGCGCGGCGGGCCTCCTCGCGCAGATCCTTGGCCTCTTCCTCGGCGAGGCGGAGGATCTTCTCGACACGCGCGCCGAGGCCGGCGTACGACGGCTCTGCGTCGGTTACCTGGGCCTGGGCGTTCTGCGTCTCGAGGTGGAGCTCCTCGATGCGCTTTTCCAGAGCGGTGATGCGGGCGAGAGCGCTGTCACGGTCGGAGACGAGCTTGGAGATCCGTTCGTCCACCTGAGCGCGGTCGTACCCACGCCGCACAAGCTCGAAGCCGTAGGGGGAAGTGTCGCTCATGGGGTTCCTGTCGAAAGAGACCGGTGAGGTGATAGGTGGAATCCTAGGGGCCGAAGCGGTGTGTCATCGAGCGGATGCGTGTTTGATCTGGAGAATGACACCCCTTTTGGGTGGCTAACCGCAGGACTGCTTGCCAAAGATCTGGTCAAAGGCCCCAGAAAACACCGGAGTCCGGTCTCTTGGCTAGCTCTCCGGCGACTTGCCACCCGATCGGGGGGCGCCCACTGTCGCACCGGCCTTGACCCCGCCATCCTTGCCCCCGGAGGGTGCCTCGAAGGACTCCAGCGCCTCCAGGACGTCCTGGACCCGGGAGATCTCGGCGTTGATGTCCTCGCGCCGCCGGACCAGGACCTCCAGCTCGCGCTTGCCCTCCTCGACCGTGCGCTTGGCCTCGCGGATCGCCTCGGCCTTGAGCTCCTCGGCCTCCCTGATCAGCGAGGACCGCTTCTGCTCGGCCTCCTTCAGCAGGCCCTCGGCCTTCTTGACGGCGGCGATACGGACCTTGCCGGCCTCGGAGTTGGCCTCCGACACCAGCTCCTTGGCCTTCGCCTGCGCCTTGGCCATCTGCTCCTCGGCGGCCTTGATGAGCGCGTCGCAGCGGTCGCCGGTCGACTTCATCGTCTCGGCGATCTCCCGGCGGGCCCGGTCGTGCAGCGCCTCGACCTCGCCGGTGACACGGTCGCGGTACTCCTCCGCGCGCTCCCTGATCGAGGTGGAGTCCCGGCGGGCGCCGACGAGCAGCTCGTCCGCGTCCGTGCGGGCCTTCTCCACCAGCGAGTTGCCCTCGACCGTCGCCTCCGAGACGAGGCGGTCGGCCTCCGTGCGGGCGGCGCCCACCATGGTGTCGGCCTGCGCCTCGGCGTCCGCGGTCGTCTTGTGCGCCTGCTGCTGTGCCTCGGTGAGCAGCTTGTCGGCCTCGGCCGTGGTCTCGGTGATGAGCTTGTCGACCTGCTCGGCCACGTCCTGGCGGCGCTTGGCCGCGTCCTTGCGGGCCTCGTCGAGGGTGCGCTCGGCCTCCTCGCGCGCCGCCGTCACGAGCCGCTCGGCCTCCGCGGCCGCCTCGGCCTTGACGCGCTCGGACTCGCTGCGGGTCCGCTCCGCGTGCTGCTGCGCCGACCCCACCGTCTCCGCGGCCTCGGCGCGCAGCCGCTCCGCGTCCGACGTGGCGTCCCCGACCAGCTTGTCGGCCTTGGCCCGCGCCTCGGCGCGGACCCGGTCGGCCTCCGCGATCGTCTCCGACTGCAGCCGCTCCGCCTCGGAACGCGCCTCGGTGATGAGGGTGTCGGCCTGCGTCGCCGCGTCCGAACGGATCCGGTTGGCGTCCTCGCGGGCGTCCGCCCGGGTGCGGGACGCGGCCTGCTCGGCCTCGGCGATGGCGTTCGACGCCTCCGTACGCACCCGCTGGGCGTGCTCGGACGCGTCCGACCGCAGCCGCTCCGCCTCGGCGATCGCCTCCCCGACGGTGCGCTCGGCGAGCGACTTGGCGGCCTGGGACTCCTCGTTGGCCTCGCGCCGGATGCGGCCCGCGTCCTCGCTGGCCCGCTCCCGCTCGGCGTAGGCGTCGGAGCGGACCCGGTCCGCCTCCTCCTGGGCCTCCCGGCGGGTACGGTCCGCCGCGTGCTCGGCGGCGTTGCGCAGCCCGGAGATCTCCTCCTGGGCCTGCTCGTGCAGCCCGGCGACGGAGTCGCGGACCTGCTGGGCGTGCTGCTCGGCCGCCGACACCATCTCGGTGGCGCGCCGGTCCGCCTCCTCGACCAGCCGCACCGCCTCGGCCTGCGCCTCCTCCACGCGGGTACGGGCGGAGGCCAGCAGCTCCTCGCTCTGCTCGCGGGCCCGCTCCCGCTCCTGGTCGGCCTCCTGGCGGGCGGAGCCGAGGGTCTCCTCGGCCTCGCGGCGGCGCCGGGTGGCCTCCTCCTGGGCGGCGGACAGCGTCTCGGACGCCTCGGTGGCGAGCCGCTCGGCGGCGGCCTGCGCCTCCGACCGGACGCGGTCGGCGGTGTCCTGCGCCTCCGACTTCAGCCGCTCGGCCTCGGCGGCGGCCTCGGACCGCAGGCGTACGGCGACGGCCTCGCCCTCGGCACGGGACGCGGACGCGTCCGACGCGGCCTCGTTGCGCAGCCGGTCGGCTTCCTCCTCGGCCTGCTGCTGGAGCGTGCGGATCCGCTCGGCGGCCTCCGCGCGCAGCCGGTCGGTCTCCTCGGCGGCCTCGCGCCGGATACGGGCGGCCTCCTCGCGGGCGTCGGACAGCGCCTGCTCGGCCGCCGCGAGCCGCTGCTCGGCCTCGGTCTGCAGCCGGGTCAGCTCCTCGGCGGCCTCCGTACGGCGGGCCTCGATGCCGCGCTCGGTCTCCTCGCGCAGTTCCTGGGCGGCCCGCTCGGCGTCGGCCTTGATGCCCTCGGCCTGCTCGACGACCTCGTCGCGGTGCCGCTCGGCCTCCTGACGGGTGCGCTGGAGGGTCTCCTCGGCCTGGCGGCGCAGCGTCGTCGCCCGCTCGATGGCCTCGGTGCGGACCTTCTCGCTGTCCGTCGTGGCCTTCTGGCGCAGCTCGTCCGCGTCCTGCCGGGTCTTCGCCAGCAGCTCCTCGGCGGTCTTGGCCGCCTCCTCGATCTGCTGGACGGCTTCCTTTCGGGCCTCCGCGCGGATCTTCTCGCCCTCGGCGACCGCGTCGGAGCGCAGCTGCTCGGCCTCGCCGCGCAGCCGGCGGGCCTCCTCCTGCAGCTCGACCGTCTTGGCGCGGTACTCCTTGGTGTCGTCCTTCGCCGAGCCCTTGAGCTGCTCGGCGATGTCGTGCGCCTCGGCACGCAGCCGGTCCGCCTCGGCCTCGGCCTCCTTGCGGATCCGCTCGGCCTCCTCGGCCGCGGCCTTGGTGGTCTTCTGGGCGTCCTCCTGCGCCTTGTTGAGGACGTCCTCGGCCGTCTTGGCCGCCTTGGACAGCTGGGTCGCGCTCTCCTCGGCGGTGATCGTGCGGGCCTTCTCGGCGGCCTCGGCGACGATCTTCTCGGCCTCGGCGCGGGCGTCGGCGACGACCTGCTCGGCGTCCGCCTTGGTGGTCTCGGCCTCCTTGGTGGCCTCGCTGACCAGCCGGGCGACCTGCTCCTTCGCCGTACGCATGCGCTGCTCGTTGGCCGACTCGGCACTGGAGAGCGTCTTCTCGGCGGCCGCCGTGGCCTCGGCGACCAGCTTCTCGGCCTCGGACTGCGCCTTGCGCAGCGCCTCCTCGGCCTCCGCCATGCGCTGCTCGGCGGCCCGGCTGAGCTCGGTGGCCTGTCGGCGGGCGGTGTCCGACTCGGTCGCCGTGGAGCTGCGCAGCTGCTCGGCGTGGTCGGTGGCCTCCTGGGCCTGCGTGGAGGCGGCGTTCAGCAGCCGCTCGGCGTCCGTACGGGCCCGGAGCAGGATCTGCTCGGCCTCCGCACGGGCCTCCTCGGCCGCGCCCGTGAGGCGCTGCCGGGCCTCGCCGGTGAGCCGCTCGGCCTCGGCGCGCGCGGTCGCCAGGGCCTGGTCGGCCTCGGCGCGCGACTCGTCGAGGAGCCGGCGGGCCTGCTGCTCGGTGCGGGCGCGCAGCTGCTCCGCCCACGCCACGTTCTCGTTGACGTGCGACTCGACGGTCTGCCGCCGCTCGGCCAGCTCCTGGTCCAGCTGCTGGCGGCGGGTCACCGCCTCCTGGTGCAGCTCGGCCTGCAGCCGGGCCGCGTTCTCCGCGTGCTCCTGCAGGATGCGCTGGGTCTGCGCGCGGGCCTGGCTCAGCTCCCGCTCCGCGTCCTGGCGGAGCTGGTCCGCCTGGATCTGGGCGTTCCGCAGCAACTGCTCGGCCTGATAGCCGATGTCACCGCCGTCGAAGGCCGGCCGGGACATGATGGTGCGCCGCGCCTCGTGCAACTTGGCGCGCAGCACCTCGACCTGGTAGCCGAGGTCCTCGGCGTGCTGGATCGCCTTTTCCCGCTCGGTCTTCAGCCGATCCATCTCGGCCTCGAACCGAGAGAGGTGGTCGACGTCAGCCGCCGGCTCTCGCTCCTGGCGTTCGTAGCCCCGCACTGCGCGGTCCCATCCGTCCCCTGGTCGCAAGTCTCTCCATACGGGCACCGTCCATCCGCCGAACGGGGCCCCCGGGGAATGGTGTCAGATCAACGGCGGAGCACGGGCTGTTGCCCCACCCTCGTCCCCCGAAACCCGGACCCCGGACGGTCCCCCCGTCAGGACGGAGGGGCCGGGTCACCCTGGAGTGAGCGGCGACCGCCCCCAACCCTACCGGCCCATATGTACGAGGGTCAGTGCTCAGGTGACTCAACAGGCGCCGAAGTGACCAGTTCTGTCAGAACGCCGTGGCAATCCTTTGGGTGCAGGAAGGTGATTCGTGACCCCATGGAGCCGCGCCGGGGCTCTTCGTACAGAACGCGTACGCCCCTTTCCTTGATGTCGGCGGCGTCCCCGTCGACATCCGCCGTACCGAAAGCGATGTGGTGGACACCCTCGCCGTTCTTGTCCAGCCACTTCGCGACGGTGGAGTCCGGGCGGGTGGGCTCGAGAAGCTGCAGGTAGGAGGCACCGCCGTCGGAGGTGTCATTGATCTTGAGCATGGCCTCGCGGACGCCCTGCTCCTCGTTGACCTCGGAGTGGAACACCTCGAAGCCGTACGTGGCCCGGTAGAACTCGACGGTCTTGTCGAGATCGAAGCAGGCGATTCCGATGTGGTCGATTCGCGTCAGCATGGTGTTCAGTGCAGCGCTCCCGCGGTGGTTACGCAACGTGCGCGCGATCACACCGACGGCCCGGTGACGGCACGGAGTGCCACTCAGTACATTCGAAGTAAACCCTCGTTCACTCCTCGGCTGTCCAAGCTGGAAGGGGATCGCACCTCATGTCTTCTGGAAACGGCACGACGTCCGTGATCGTCGCGGGTGCTCGCACCCCGATGGGACGGTTGCTCGGCTCGCTGAAGTCCTTCTCCGGAGCCGACCTCGGCGGCTTCGCGATCAAGGCCGCCCTCGACCGTGCGGGGATCGGTGGCGACCAGGTGCAGTACGTGATCATGGGCCAGGTGCTGCAGGCCGGGGCGGGGCAGATCCCGGCGCGCCAGGCCGCGGTCAAGGCCGGCATCCCGATGAACGTCCCGGCGCTCACCATCAACAAGGTCTGTCTGTCCGGCCTCGACGCGATCGCCCTCGCGGACCAGCTGATCCGCGCCGGCGAGTTCGACGTGATCGTCGCGGGCGGCCAGGAGTCCATGACCAACGCCCCGCACCTGCTGCCGAAGTCCCGTGAGGGCTACAAGTACGGCGCGGTGCAGATGGTCGACGCGATGGCGTACGACGGTCTGACCGACGCCTTCGAGAACATCGCCATGGGCGAGTCCACGGAGAAGCACAACACCCGCCTCGGCATCCTGCGCCCCGAGCAGGACGAGATCGCAGCCCTGTCCCACCAGCGGGCCGCCGCCGCGCAGAAGAACGCCATCTTCGAGGCCGAGATCACCCCGGTGGAGATCCCGCAGCGCAAGGGCGACCCGATCCTCTTCAGCAAGGACGAGGGCATCCGTGGCGACACCACCGCCGAGTCGCTGGGCAAGCTGCGCCCCGCGTTCTCGAAGGAGGGCACCATCACGGCGGGCTCGTCCTCCCAGATCTCGGACGGCGCCGCCGCGGTCGTCGTGATGAGCAAGGCCAAGGCCCAGGAGCTCGGCCTGGACTGGATCGCCGAGATCGGCGCCCACGGCAACGTGGCGGGTCCGGACAACAGCCTCCAGTCCCAGCCCTCCAACGCCATCCTGCACGCCCTGAAGAAGGAGGGCCTGGAGGTCTCCGACCTCGACCTGATCGAGATCAACGAGGCCTTCGCCGCCGTCGCGGTGCAGTCAATGAAGGACCTCGGAGTGTCCTCCGAAAAGGTGAACGTCAACGGTGGAGCCATCGCCCTGGGGCACCCGATCGGTATGTCGGGTGCGCGCCTCGTCCTGCACCTGGCCCTGGAGCTGAAGCGCCGGGGCGGCGGCGTCGGCGCGGCCGCGCTGTGCGGTGGCGGCGGGCAGGGTGACGCGCTGATCGTGCGGGTACCCAAGGCCTGAGTTCTCCTTTGTAGGACCTCTTTTGTGAACGGAGCTGTGATGCAGGACGTCTCCACACTGGTGACCCAGGCCAGGGAAGGTCGGCCCAGGGCGGTGGCCCGGCTGATCTCGCTGGTGGAGGGGGCGTCCCCGCAGCTGCGGGAGGTCATGGCGGCGCTCGCCCCACTGACGGGCAACGCGTACGTCGTGGGCCTGACGGGATCGCCGGGCGTGGGCAAGTCGACGTCCACGTCCGCCCTCGTGACGGCCTACCGAAAGCAGGGCAAGCGGGTCGGCGTCCTGGCCGTCGACCCGTCCTCGCCCTTCTCGGGCGGCGCCCTGCTCGGAGACCGAGTCCGGATGTCGGACCACGCCTCCGACCCCGGCGTCTACATCCGCTCGATGGCGACGCGGGGCCACCTCGGCGGCCTCGCGTGGGCCGCCCCGCAGGCCATCCGCGTCCTGGACGCGGCGGGCTGCGACGTGATCCTCGTCGAGACGGTCGGCGTCGGCCAGTCGGAGGTCGAGATCGCCTCCCAGGCCGACACCTCCGTCGTCCTGCTCGCCCCCGGCATGGGTGACGGCATCCAGGCGGCGAAGGCCGGAATCCTGGAGATCGGCGACGTGTACGTCGTCAACAAGGCGGACCGCGACGGCGCCGACGCCACCGCCCGCGAGCTCAACCACATGCTCGGCCTCGGCGAGTCCCGGGGCCCCGGCGACTGGCGCCCGCCCATCGTCAAGACGGTGGCCGCGCGCGCCGAGGGCGTCGACGAAGTGCTGGAAGCCCTGGAGAAGCACCGCGCCTGGATGGAGGAGCGCGGAGTCCTGGCCGACCGCCGCCGCGCCCGCGCCGCCCGCGAGGTGGAGACCATCGCCGTCACCGCCCTGCGCGAACGCATCGCCGACCTCCACGGCGACCGCCGGCTCGGTGCGCTGGCGGAGAAGATCGTCGCCGGGGAGCTGGATCCCTATCGGGCGGCGGACGAGTTGGTGGCCGGTCTGACGAAGAGCTGACCCGACCTGCCGGACTCGGGGCCGCTCCTCGCGCGGCCGACTGGGCGGTCGGTAGGGGCAGCGTCGGATCGCAGGTGTGGGCTTTCTGTGGTCCCGGCGTTCAGGACCTCACGCGGTTGCGGGCCCCCTCCGCCGCATGGGCAACTCCCCGTCCGCGCTGGTAAGTTGATCCGCATGTACCTCCTCTTGGCATAGGGCACGCGCTGCCCGCGCACGGTGCACGGTCGGTCGGCCGTGATCGTCGCGGCGCTCACGCGTCCCCTTTTTCGCCTCGAGTCGAGGAATTCCCGTGTCTTCCACATCTGTGGCGCGGCCGTCGTATGCCGCCGTTCTTCGGATCCCGTATGCCCGCCGCACCTTTGCCGCCGCCCTGCTCGGCAGGCTGTCGTACGGCGTCGTCCCGTTGTCCGTGATGCTTGCCGTGACCCGCGCGTCCGGGTCGTACGCGGTGGCGGGCGTCGTGATGGCGCTGTTCTCCGGGACCAGCGTCTTTCTGTCGCCCGCGCGGGCGGCCCTCATCGACCGGTACGGGCCGTGCCGGGCGCTCGTTCCGATGGTCGCGGCCTACGTCACCGCGCTCGGGGTGCTGACGGTGGCCGTGTGGCGGCCGGGTGGCGCCTCGCCGCTGGTCCTGGGCGCCGTCACCGCCGTGGCGGGGGCCTGCACTCCGCCGCTGGGGCCGACCATGCGGGCCGTGTGGGGGCGGATCGCCCCGGAGCGGCCGCTGTTGCAGCGGGCCTACAGCCTCGACGGTGTGGCCGAGGAACTGCTGTTCGTCTCGGGGCCGTTGCTGGTCGGCGTGCTGGTGGGGCTGGCTCCGCCGGCGGCCGGCATCGTCGTCGGGGCGGTGCTGATGGTGGCCGGGGCGGCCGGGTTCGTGTCGTCGCCGGTGGTGCGGGAGGTGCCGCCCGGCGGGCGGAAACGGGGGAGTGGGCCCGCCGGGCGGCTGTTGGTGCGCGAGCTCGGACGGCCGGTGGGGGCCGCCCTGGGGGTGGGGCTCGCGCTGGGAGTGGTCGATCTGCTGGTCGTGGCGTTCGCCGAGGGCCAGGGGCAGAGCCACGGCGGTGCGGGCGTGGCCTGGGTGCTGGCCGCCATGTCGGCCGGGAGCGCCGTCGGCGGGCTGCTCAACGGGGCCGTCGCGTGGCGGAGTCCGGCCGGGGCGCGGCTGCCGCTGATGGTCGCCGGCCTGGGGCTGGCGCTCGTCGGTGCGGGGCTCGCCCCGGGCCTGGGCACTCTCGCCGCGGCTGCCGCGGGCGCCGGGTTCTTCGTGGCGCCGGCGCTCACCACCGCGTATCTCATCGCCGACGAGACCGCCGCGCCCGAGGCCCGGGTGCAGGCCGGGGCCTGGGTCAACACGGCCGTCAACGCGGGGAGCACGGCGGGTACGGCGGCCGCCGGGGTGCTGGTCGGGTGGCTGCCGACGGGGGTGTGCTTCGCGGTGACGGGTGGGGTGACGCTGCTGACGGCGGTGGCTGTGGCGCGGGGCGCGCGTCGCGCGAGGGGCACGGAGGTTTCCGTGCCCCTCGCGTAACGGTGTTCGTCAGTCGTCGTCGCCGGCCGTGTCGTCCTGGTCGTCGTCCTGGACCTGGGTGACCTTGCCCGTCTTGAGGTCGACCTTGAACTCGCCCTTCGCGGTGTCCACGCTCCAGGTGGCGGGGCCGTCGTCGTCCAGGTCGACGTCGGTGACCGTGCCCTTCGCCGCGGCCGCCTGCGCGGCCTCGCGGGCGTCCACGCTCGCGCCCTTCAGGGCGGCGAGGTCCTCGCGGCCGTCGCTGTCGTCGTCGTTGTCGCGCTGGGCGCCGAGGACCTTGGCGTTGTCCGCGGAGACCCGGACGTCGTAGTCGGTGCCGTCGCCCTTCACGACGTTCACCTCCCACACGTTCGCGCGGTCGTCGTCCAGGTCGGCGGCGACGGCCGTGCCCGGCGTGTGCCTCAGCGCGGCCGCGATCGCGTCGGCGGCGGTGACCTGCGCGGCGGAGCGGACCTGCGTGCGGGCCTCGGCGGCGTCGTCCCGGTCGTCGGCGGTGTCGTCCGCGGTGATCTCCGCCGCGTCCTCGGCCGCGTCCTCCGCGCTGTCGTCCCGGTCGTCGGTGAGCCGTACGCTCGACTGCCGCTGGGTGGGCGCGCTCTCGTCGCCACCGACCGCGTAGGCCGCGACGGTGCCGCCTCCGATCAGGGCCGCGGCGGCGACGGTGGCGATGACGATGTTGCGCTTCATTCCGGTTCCTCCCGAGTCATTCGGTTTCGCGTCGTTTCGCGGTGTTTCGCTTCGACGGGAATCAATCTGCCGAACCGACGCTGAGGGGAACCTGAAGCCCCCTGAAGAGATCTTCAGCTTCGTTTTGCCAGGCTGTACGCATGCGCCTGTTGATCGTGGAGGACGAGAAGCGGCTGGCCCTGTCGCTCGCCAAGGGCCTGACCGCCGAGGGATACGCCGTGGACGTCGTCCACGACGGCCGGGAGGGGCTGTACCGGGCCTCGGAGGGGTCGTACGACCTCGTGATCCTCGACATCATGCTGCCCGGCATGAACGGCTACCGCGTCTGTGCCGCCCTGCGCGCCGCCGGCCACGAGGTGCCGATCCTGATGCTCACCGCGAAGGACGGCGAGTACGACGAGGCCGAGGGGCTGGACACCGGCGCCGACGACTACCTGACCAAGCCGTTCTCGTACGTCGTCCTCGTCGCCCGCGTCAAGGCGCTGCTGCGGCGCGGCGGCCAGGGCGCCGGGGCCTCTCCCGTGCACGTCCACGGCGACCTGAAGGTCGACACCGCCGCCCGTCGGGTCTTCCTCGGCGAGGACGAAGTAACCCTCACCGCCAAGGAGTTCGCAGTCCTGGAGCAACTCGTGGTGCGGGCCGGCGAGGTGGTGTCCAAGTCCCAGATCCTCGAGCACGTCTGGGACTTCGCGTACGAGGGCGATCCGAACATCGTCGAGGTGTACGTCAGCACTCTGCGGCGCAAGCTGCGCGCCGGGCTCATCCGGACGGTGCGGGGTGCCGGGTACCGGCTGGAGAAGGAAAGATGAGAAGACTCTTCGGCTCGGTCCGGTCGCGGGCCACGCTCGGCGCCGCCCTCGTCGTCGCCGTGGCGCTGGTCGCGGCGGGGGCGGCGGTGCTGCTGTCGCTGCGGTCCACCCTGATCGACCAGGCGGGCAACGACGCCGAACGCACGGCGCAGAACGTCGTCGCCCAGCTCAACCTCGGGAAGGCGTACGACCAGCTGGACCTGGACGACGACAGTCCGGTCCAGGTCGTCGCCGCGAACAACACCCTGGTCGCGGCCAACGACGACCTGGAGCGGATCAGCGGCACGGCCACCGACGCGGTGAAGCCCCAGCCGCAGACGGGCGGTACGGGTACGGGCGACACGGGCACGGGCGGCGAGGACGCTGACGACGCGGATGACGACCCGACCCACGGCGTGGGCGAGATCGGCGAGGGGACCAGGTTCACCGACGGCTCCGCGACGATCGACGGCGAGAGCGCCGACTACCGCTTCGCCGCCGTCACGATGGAGGCCAAGGGCAGGGGGCCGCTCACCGTCTACGCCGGAGGCTCGCTGGACGCCGAACGCAGCGCCGTGAACACCGCGCTGACCGTCATGCTGATCGGCTTCCCGCTGCTGCTCGGCGTCGTCGCGGCCGTGACCTGGCTGGTCACCCGGCGTGCCCTGCGCCCCGTCGAGGGCATCCGGCGCGAGATGGCCGCGATCACCGCGTCGCAGGACCTCGCCCGGCGCGTGCCGGAGCCGGACACCCATGACGAGGTGGCCAGGCTCGCCCGCACCACCAACGAGACGCTGGCCGCGCTGGAGACCTCCGTGGAACAGCAGCGCCGGTTCGTCGCCGACGCCTCGCACGAACTGCGCAGCCCCATCGCCAGCCTGCGCACCCAGCTGGAGGTGGGCGCGGCCCACCCGGAGCTGCTGGACGTGCCGGGCGCCGTGGAGGACACCGTACGACTGCAGCGCCTCGCCGCGGACCTGCTGCTGCTCGCCCGCCTGGACGCGGGGGAGGCGCCGGGCGCCAAACGGTTCGACCTCGGCGAGGTCGCGCGGCGCGAGGCCCGGGGGCGGGAGAACGTGACGGTCCGGGCGGACGTCGTGGAAGTGGCCGGGTCCCGGAGCCAGTTGGAGCGGGTGATCGGCAATCTGCTCGACAACGCGCAGCGGCACGCCCGTTCGGCGGTCACCGTGACCGTCCGCACGGACGGGGCGTGGGCCGTCGCGGCCGTCGCCGACGACGGGGACGGGGTTGCCGAGGCCGACCGGGAGCGGATCTTCGAGCGGTTCGTCCGGCTCGACGAGGCCCGCAGCCGCGACGACGGCGGCGCCGGGCTGGGCCTGGCCATCGCCCGCGACGTCGCCGTACGGCACGGGGGGACGCTCACCGTGGGCCGGGCGCCGGCGGGCGGAGCCCTGTTCGAACTCCGCCTGCCGCAGGATCGGCCCTAGGCGCCGGCGCCGGGTCTGCCGCGGACTCCCGGGTTACGGGCGTCCGCGCTGGCCGCGCAGGTGCTCCGCGATCGGCTTGAGGCCCTTGTCGAGTTCTGTCAGGGCCTCGGGGGACAGCAGGTCGATGAAGTGCCGCCGCACCGACGCCACGTGATGCGGCGCGACCTTCTTCATCGTCTCCATACCGTGTTCGGTGAGGACGGCGTAGAGCCCGCGGCGGTCTGACTCGCAGTTCTCACGGCGGACCAGGTTCGCGTTCTCCATCCGGGTGATCTGGTGGGAGAGGCGGCTTTTGGACTGGAGGGTGGCGGACGCGAGGTCGCTCATCCGCATCCGTACGTCCTCCGACTCGGAGAGATTCACCAGGATCTCGTAGTCGTTCATTGTCAGGCCGAACGGCTGCAGGTCCTTTTCGAGCTGGTACGTCAACAGCCTGTTGACCTCCAGGTGGGTACGCCAGGCGCACTGCTCCGCATCGGTGAGCCAGGGGGTGGCCGTCTCGGTCTCCATGAATGAAGTCTACCTAAGAAGTTGAAAGGCGAACTAGTGAGGGTTTTCTTGTGACACACCTGCGTGAACCCTGTGTGCTCACACGTTCGATGTCACACTCCGCAGACTACCGCTCACAGCCCGAAGCGACGCTGGAGGTCTCCCAGCTGTCCGGGAAGGCGCGGTGCTCCAGCCACTTGTGAAGGGCCTGTGTGCGGCGCACCGGAACCGGGTACTCCGGCGTCCGGCGGAACCGCCCCCGTGGCCTGCTCGGCCATGAGGGTCTCGGTCGACTGGAGCAGCACCGTGCCGGCTCCGACGAACTCGAACTGATGCTCCTCCCCGGAGGCCCCGCCGAGGCCTGTCAGTGCACGTAGACCGCCCATTACGCCGGTCATGTAGCCATGGTCGTAGTGGTGGCACGGCGACGGGCAGTCGGCCCAGCCGACGAGCGCCTGCGGGTCCACCCGGATCGGGGGTTCCATGAACACCACCGGCCCGTTAGATGCGGCCACGAACTTTCCGGTTCCGATGAGCGTCAGAAAACCCGGCACGATCGATTGCTTGAGCGCGAGACTTGGCTGAAAAGCGAGCAGGTTGCCCGAGCGAATGGTCAGATTGCCGTCTTCGAGGTCGTACGAGTTCACGTCGAATGCCCGGTCGGCCAGCAGCATCTTGCCGGAGCCCTCCGCGACGACCCAGTCGCTCGCGTGCAGAGGCGAATGAAAGGACGTACGGACAAGACGGTCGAGCCGGCCGTGCCCGACGCCGTTGAACTCCATCGAGCCGTAGTAGGCGATCATCTTCCCCTTCTGCAGGAACCACTGGCTTCCCTTGAGTTCCACACAGAAGGTGTAGGCGTTGACGTTGTCGTCGGAGGGCAGGGTCATGGGGTCGTACACGGTGGGGCCCGCGCCCGGGTAGTGGCTCACAGCTTCTCCTCCGACGCCTGGACGTACACCGCACCGCTGCCGCTGAGCTCCAGCTGGAAGGCCTCGCCGGAGCCGCGGCCCACCATGTCGCGCCAGCCGAGCGCGGTGGACAGCTTGTTGCGCACGTCGCCGTGGTGGGCGACGTAGGCCTGGGGGTCGACGTGGACGGGGCGCTGCGGGGTGATCGGGATCTCGAAGACGCCGCCGTGTGCCATGACCGCCACGGCCCCGTGGCCCTTGAGGGTGGTCGTGAACAGCCCCTGCCCGCTGATCTGTCCCCGGACCATGCCCATGACCCCGCCCTGCGAGCCGAGGAACATCGTGCCCTGCTGGAGGGTGCCCTCGAAGGCGAGCAGGCGGTCCGCCTCGACGCACAGGGTGTCGCCGGAGAGGTTGATCACCTGGATGTGGTGGCCGCCGTGCCCGAAGAGCACCGTGCCGCTGCCCTCGACGGTCATCAGCGGGGTGTCCTCGTTCGCCACCCGGCGCCCGATCATCGACACGATCCCGCCCTGGCCGCCTGCCGTGTTGGGGGTGAAGGACACCTCGCCCTTGTAGGCGAGCATCGCGCCGCGCTGGCTGAACAGCCTCTGGCCGGGCATGACCGTCGCCTCGACCATCTTGGAGTTGATCTCGCGGAAGCCCATGTCACACGTCCCCCGCGATCGTGTTCCGCTCGCTCGGCTGTACGTACACCAGACCGTCCCCCTCGAAGCGGATCTGGAAGGCCTCGCCGCCGCCCTCGCCCATGAGCGTGCGGAACGTCACACCGGACTGGAAGGACTGCCGCAGGTTCCCCTGATGGGCCACATACGCCCCCGGGTCCACGGTCAGCGGGTACTGCGCACTGACCCGCAGCACCACGGCCGGCCCGTCCGACATGATCGCCGCCTGTCCGTGCCCCTCGACGGTGGTCGTGAACAGGCCGTTGCCCTGTGAGGCGCCGCGCATGCCCGTGAAGGACGTGCCGGTGCGCAGGCCCCCGTCGGTCGCGAGCAGGTTGCTCGACTCGACGTACAGCTTGTCGCCCTGGAGGCTGACGAGGTTGATCTCGGAGGCGCGGTCCGCGAACCAGCACGTCCCATGCCCCTTCACCTCCATCAACGTCATCTGCTCGCCGGTGAGGCGCCGGGTCACCATGCCCCGCAGTCCCTCACCGCCGCCACTCATCTTCTTGAAGGCCATCTGCCCGTCGTACGCGACCATCGAGCCGTTCTTCGCCTTCACGGCGTCCCCGGTCATGTCGACGGCGAGCACCTTGCTGCCCTGAAGTCGGAACATCGCCACGCAGCGAAGGTAGCCGCCGACGCCTGCCGCCAACAGATCCCAAAGGTGGACTTCACCCCTGACGGGACCCCGAGCCCCACCCCCGGCCCGGCGTTTGCCACAATGGGCGAGCCTTTGTGCTTGCGTTCACAAGCTGATCCGAACCGACCGACGTCACTCCCCCCGAACCCCACCGAAGGTGACCCGTGGACATCAAGACCGCCACCGCCCTCCGCCGCCTCCGTCTCGTCTCGGCCCCCGAGGCGGTGTCGTTCCTGCTCCTGCTCGTCTGCTCGGTGCTGAAGCGGACCACGGACTTCAACGCGGTGCCCACGATGGGCCTGATCCACGGCGTTCTCTTCATCCTGTACGTGATCTTCTGGGCGGACGCGTGGAACCGCACCAAGTGGTCCAAGAAGACGGCGGCGATCTACTTCGTCCTCTCCGTCCTGCCGACCGGCGGCTTCTTCGCCGACCGCAAGCTCAAGCGCGAGGCCGAGAACGCGGTGATCGCCGCTCGCGCCCGCAGGGAAGGCAAGGTCAACGCATGATCGTCGCGTTCTCCGTGACGCCGCTCGGCGTCGGCGACGACGTGGGGGAGTACGTCGCCGACGCCGTCCGGGTGGTGCGCGAGTCGGGCCTGCCCAACCGCACCGACGCGATGTTCACGTCCATCGAGGGCGACAGCTGGGACGAGGTCATGGACGTCGTCAAGCGCGCCGTCGCCGCCGTCGAGGAGCGGGCGCCGCGGGTGTCGCTGGTGCTCAAGGCGGACATCAGGCCCGGCGTGAGTGACGGTCTCACCTCCAAGGTGGAAACCGTGGAGCGGCATCTGGCCGAATAGGCAGCGGCGCGCCGGGGCGGACGTACGGGATTCGTACGTCCGCCCCGGCGCGTTGTCGTTTCCAACTCCGGTCGGCGAACGGGCACTTGGGCCGGCACCGCGGCCGGGCCCCGGCGCCCGGCCACGCTTCGAGGGCGCGTCAAGTCGCCGCTCGTGTATGCGCATTCCGGCGCGCCCGATCGGCGGTTCCCTCAATTGGCCCGCGTGGCTCGCGGACCCCCTGGCCCTGACCCACGATGAAGGCTCAGGGCCGAAACCCGCGTTCGCGCTGGTGAAACGGCCGCCGCTTGCTCCCGCGAAGGAAGGGTCTGCCGGATGACCACTTCGCCCTACACATCCCAGTCGGCGTTCGACGGCTCCAGGATGCGCGTCACCCTGCTCGTCGATCTCCACGAAGGCGCCCAGCAAGAGTTCCTCGACGCCTACGAGCAGATGCGTGACCGAGTCGCGTCGGTCCCCGGTCACCTCGGTGACCAGCTGTGCCAGTCCCTGGAGAACCCGTCCCAGTGGCTCATCACGAGTGAATGGGCGACCGCCCCGCCGTACCTCGCCTGGGTGAACAGTGACGAGCACTTCGAGACGGTCAGGCCCCTGACGAACTGCGTCCGTGAACTGCGCTCGATGCGCTACGGCATCGTCCGCGAGACCGGCGGCGGCGCCCGCCCGGGCATCGGCGGACTCCAGGCGGCCGCCCGGGTCGGCGACGGGGTCACGCGCCACGCCCTGACGTTCACCGTCAAGCCCGGCTCCGAGTCCAAGGTCGCGGAGATCCTCGCCGGCTACGCGCCGCCCCAGGCCCGCGTCGACGACGCCACGCGGCTGCGCCGCACCACCCTGTTCATGCACGGCAACCGGGTCGTACGCACCGTCGAGGTGGAGGGCGACCTGATGGCGGCCTTGCGCCACGTCTCGCGCCAGCCCGAGGTGCGGGCCGTCGAGGAGGCCCTCAACCCGCATCTGGAGCAGCGCCGGGATCTGTCCGACCCCGAGTCCGCGAAGGCGTTCTTCGCCCGCGCCGCGATGCCCTCCGTCCATCACGTGGCACGCGGCGGACCGGAACCGGACGACATCACCCGGCACGCCCTGTACTACCCGGCCCGTCCGGGCTGCGGCATGGCCCTGGCCCGGCTGCTCTCCCGGCAGGACGAGACCGCGGCGGCCGACCCGGCCGGCCCCGTGCACCGCAGCACCGTCTTCCAGCGCGAGGACATCGTCGTCCGTCTCATCGACGTACGGGGTGATCCCGAGACCGATCCGGTCCTGGCGCTCGGCATCCATGGCCCGAGAAAGCCCGCCGTGCTGGCCCGTCTGCTGGACGGCGCCGCGCTCGGCATGGCCGGACCGCTCACCGGCGAGCGGGAGGCGACCCGCCTCCTGGCGCACGCCGACATGAGCCTGATCACCGACCGCAGGGCTGCGCAGTCCTGACCGCCGGGGCCTGTCCGGTGGATCAGGCCCTGAGGGACCCACACCCCATCGACCGACCTGGAGACAGACCATGGAGAAGATGCGCCCGCGCGTCGTGGACATCAAAGACATCGAGCCCAACCGCAAGCGCGGCGGCGACCTGCGCACGCTGCTCACCCCTGTCACGGTGGGCGCCACGAGCGGGTTCATGGGCCTGGCCATCATTCGGCCCGGCGAACGCATCAGCGAGCACTACCACCCGTACTCCGAGGAGTTCGTGTACGTCGTCGAGGGCAGGCTGGAGGTCGACCTGGATGATGAAACGTTTTCCCTCCGGTCCGACCAGGGCCTGATGATCCCCATCGACATGCGGCACCGCTTCCGCAACGTCGGTGACGAGGAGGCCCGGATGGTCTTCCACCTGAGCCCCCTCGCACCGAACCCGAAGCTCGGCCACGTCGACACCGAGGCCCCGGAGATCAGCGACGACCGCATGGCGTACCCCCTCGTCCAGGAGGAGGGCGGGCAGCCCGAGCGGCCGGGGGTCCTCTCGTGACCCGGCGGGTGGCGGTCACCGGTATAGGTGTCGTCGCCCCCGGCGGGATCGGGGCGCCGGCGTTCTGGGACCTGCTGTCGAACGGCCGTACCGCGACTCGCGGCATCACCCTGTTCGACCCCGAGGGACTGCGCTCCCGCATAGCCGCCGAGTGCGACTTCGATCCGCTCGCCCACGGACTCGACCCCGAGCAGGTCGAACGCGCCGACCGGTACATACAGTTCGCCCTGGTCGCCGCGCAGGAGGCGGTGACCGACAGCGGTGTCGACTTCGCCGCGGAGGACCCCTGGCGCGTGGCCGTGTCCCTGGGCAGCGCGGTGGGCGGCACGACCCGGCTGGAGCACGACTACGTCCTGGTCAGCGAACGGGGGCAGCGCTGGGACGTCGACCACCGTGCCGCGGAGCCGCAGTTGCACCGGGCGTTCTCGCCCAGCACCCTCGCGGCGGACGTCGCCGAGCGGTTCGGCGCGCAGGGGCCGGTGCAGACCGTCTCCACCGGCTGCACCTCCGGGCTCGACGCGGTGGGCTACGCCTTCCACACCGTCGAGGAGGGCCGCGCCGACATCTGCATAGCCGGGGCGTCGGACTCGCCGATCTCCCCGATCACCATGGCCTGCTTCGACGCCATCAAGGCCACGTCGCCCAACAACGACGACCCTGCGCACGCCTCCCGCCCCTTCGACGCCAACCGCGACGGGTTCGTCATGGGCGAGGGCGCCGCCGTCCTCGTACTCGAAGAACTGGAACACGCGCGGGCGCGCGGCGCGCACGTCTACTGCGAGATCGGCGGCTACGCCACCTTCGGCAACGCCTACCACATGACCGGTCTGACCTGCGAGGGCCTGGAGATGGCCCGGGCCATCGACGTCACCCTCGACCACGCGCGCGTGAACCCCACGGACATCGACTACGTCAACGCGCACGGCTCGGGCACCCGGCAGAACGACCGGCACGAGACCGCCGCGGTCAAGAAGTCCCTGGGCGCCCACGCCTACGACACCCCCATGAGCTCGATCAAGTCCATGGTGGGCCACTCGCTCGGGGCGATCGGCGCGATCGAGGTCGTCGCCTGCGTCCTCGCCCTGGCCCGGCAGGTGGTCCCGCCGACGGCGAACTACGAGACCCCGGACCCCGAGTGCGACCTGGACTACGTACCGCGCACCGCACGCTCCCGCCGGCTCGACAACGTGCTCTCCGTGGGCAGCGGCTTCGGCGGGTTCCAGTCCGCGGTGCTTCTGACGGGGCCGGCTGGGAGGAAACGATGAGTGGTAGTGGCATAGGCAGTGACATAGGAACCCGGCGCACCGCCGTCACGGGGATCGGTGTGGTCGCGCCCAACGGCCTTCATACGGACACCTACTGGAAGTCCGTCAAGGAAGGCGCGAGCGTCCTGGACCGAGTGACCAGGGAGGGCTGCGAGCACCTCCCGCTCCGCGTCGCCGGCGAGGTCCGCGGATTCGACCCGTCGGCGCTCATCGAGGAGACCTTCCTCGTCCAGACCGACAAGTTCACCCACTTCGCGCTGGCCGCCGCCGACGCCGCCCTCCAGGACGCGGGGCTGAGCAGCAGTGCCGCAGACTCGCCGTACTCCGTCGGCGTGGTCACGGCGGCCGGGTCCGGCGGCGGCGAGTTCGGGCAGCGGGAACTGCAGAAGCTGTGGGGGCAGGGTTCCCGGTTCGTCGGGCCCTACCAGTCCATCGCCTGGTTCTACGCGGCCAGCACCGGCCAGATATCCATCCGCAAGGGTTTCAAGGGCCCCTGTGGGGTGGTGGCCAGCGACGAGGCCGGCGGCCTGGACGCCGTCGCGCACGCTGCCGGGGCCGTGCGGCGGGGCACGGAGGTGGTCGTCGTCGGGGCGGCCGAGGCGCCGCTCGCCCCCTACTCGGGCGTCTGCCAGCTCGGGTACCGCGAACTCAGCACCGTCGAGGACCCGGCCCGCGCCTACCGCCCGTTCACCTCGGCCGCCTGCGGCTTCGTGCCCGCGGAGGGCGGTGCCGTCCTCGTCGTGGAGGACCTGGACCGGGCCCAGCGCCGTGGAGCGGCCGTCCGGGCCACCGTGGCGGGACACGCCGCCACCTTCACCGGCGCCTCGCGCTGGGACCGCTCACGGGACGGGCTCGCGCACGCCATCAGGGGCGCGCTCGACGAGGCCGGCTGTGCGCCGGAGGAGATAGACGTCGTCTTCGCCGACGCGATGGGGGTACCGGAGGCGGACCGCGCCGAGGCGCTCGCCCTCGCCGACGCCCTGGGCCCGCACGGCACCAAGGTCCCCGTCACGGCCCCCAAGACCGGCATCGGACGGTCCTACTGCGGGGCACCCCTGCTGGACATCGCGGCCGCCGTGCTCGCCATGGAACACGGGCAGATCCCCCCGACGCCGGGTGTCTTCGACATCTGCCACGACATCGACCTGGTGACGTCAACGGCCCGCACGGCCGAACTCCGCACGGCCCTGGTCCTCAGCCGGGGGCTGATGGGCTCCAACTCGGCGCTCGTGCTGCGTCGTGGCCCCGGAAACGCCGTCTAGAGCCCCCGGAACCGCCGTCTAGAGAACAAGGAGAACCCGTATGACCACCCAAGTGACCCAAGTGACCGTCGAGGAACTGGCCACGCTGATGAAGAAGGGCGCCGGTGTCACCGTCGACCCGCGCGACCTCGAGAGCCGGGCCGACGCCCCCTTCGCCGAGTTCGGGCTGGACTCGCTCGGCCTCCTCGGCATCGTGGGCGAGCTGGAGAACCGGCACGGCCGGGCGCTGCCCACCGACGCGGAGCGCTGCAAGAGCCCCCGCGCCTTCCTCGACCTCGTCAACGGCGCACTCACGACAGGAGCCTGAG
Organism: Streptomyces shaanxiensis; assembly: GCF_039537145.1. Lineage (NCBI taxonomy): Bacteria > Bacillati > Actinomycetota > Actinomycetes > Kitasatosporales > Streptomycetaceae > Streptomyces > Streptomyces shaanxiensis. Next base: position 59,833 of record NZ_BAAAZY010000032.1, on the reverse strand, counting down.
GTGGCAGGACACACCGAGAACGAGATCACCATCGCCGCACCCCTCGACCTCGTCTGGGACATGACGAACGACCTGGACAGATGGCCCAAGCTGTTCAGCGAGTACGCCTCCTGCGAGGTGCTGTCCCGCGAGGGCGACACGGTGACCTTCCGACTGACCATGCACCCCGACGAGAACGGCAAGGTGTGGAGCTGGGTCTCGGAACGGGTCGCCGACCGCGAGAACCTCATCGTCCGTGCCCGCAGGGTCGAGACCGGACCCTTCGAGTACATGAACATCGTCTGGGAGTACGAGGAGACTCCCGCCGGCACCCGGATGCACTGGACCCAGGACTTCGCCATGAAGCCCGACGCCCCGGTCGACGACGCCTGGATGACGGACAACATCAACCGCAACTCGCCCATCCAGCTCGCCCTCATCCGTGACCGCATCGAGGAGGTCTCGTGCACCACGCCCTGATCGTCGCCAGGATGGCCCCCCAGTCGGCCAAGGACATCGCCGACGTCTTCGCGGACTCCGACCGCGGCGAACTCCCGCACCTCGTCGGGGTGACCAAGCGCTCCCTGTTCCAGTTCGGCGATGTGTACATGCACTTCATCGAGGCCGAGCAGGACCCCGGCCCCGCCATCGCGAAGGTGGCCGGACACCCCGAGTTCGTCGACATCAGCAGGCGGCTCGAAGCGTTCGTGAGCCCGTACGACCCGCAGACCTGGCGGAGTCCGAAGGACGCGATGGCGCGCTGCTTCTACCAGTGGGAGCGCTGACGCAGGAACGAGGAAGGCCGCCGCCCGCGCTGACCGAGCGCGGGCGGCGGCCTTTCTCCTGCAACGGCGGCCTGTCCCATGCGGCCGGTTACGAACGCGCGAGCGCCGGCAGCAGCCGCAGCGCGTTCTCCCGGTTGATGCCCTGGAGTTGCTGCTCCGAGAGGAAGGGATCGCTGTCCAGCGCGGGCGTCACGCTGTCGGCGATGACATGGGCGGGGGTGGGCGGCCAGTCCGTGCCGAACAGGATGCGGGCCGGGTCCACCGTCGCCAGCAGCGTGGGCGTGGCCGAGGGGGACATGGGGCCCGCCGTGTCGAAGTAGAACCGGTGCAGGTAGTCACGGACCCGGCCGGGCTCGATCCCGGGGGTGATACGTCCGCCGAAGAGTTCGAGCCGGGTGGCCATGTAGGGGAGGAAGCCGCCGCCGTGCGGGAGGATGAAGCTGAGGTTCGGGTAGCGGTCCAGGGTGCCGTTCCTGATGAGGTTGATGGCCGCCCGGGTGGTGTCCATCAGGAAGTCGCACACGAAGGGCGGCATGCCCGGCAGCCCCGCGCCGTCCTTCGCGGCCGGCACCTCCATGGGGTGCGTGCTGATGACCGCGGACCGCTCGTCCAGCTCCCGCAGGAGGCGGTCGTGCGACTCGTCGCCGAGGACCGCGCCGTCCACGCTCGTTCTGGTGCTCACCCCGACGGCACCGAGCTCGTCGAGGCCGTACTCGACGCTCCAGGAGGAGAGTTCCAGGTCGTCCAGGAACACGGGCGTGAAGAAGGCGAAGCGCCGGGGGTGGCTCTTGACGACGTCGGCCGCCGCCCGCAGCGCGATACCGGCGCTCTCCTGGCGCTGGGCACGCTCACGGAACCGGCCGAGCATCGCGACGGTCATGACGGAGGTGCCGATGCCCGTCTTGTCCATGACTTCCAGTGCCGAGTCCAGGTCCCAGCGGGTCCACCAAGGCAGCTTCTCGCGGTTGACCACGCCTTCCTTCTCGGCCCAGTCCAGCCAGGAGGGCGCGGTGAAGTGGTGGTGGACGTCCACGCGTCCGGCAAGGCTCATAACAACGTCCTAGGGGTGGGTCGGTCGGCGGGGTTCGGCGAGGGTGCTCGGCGGGGCTCGGTGCGAGCCCCGCCGGGTTCAGTCGCGACTCAGCAGCGTCTGCAGCACGTTCGTCAGGACGCGGTCGGCGTCCGGCATCGCGGCGTCCGCGCGCCAGGCGACGAAACCGTCCGGGCGTACGAGGACGGCACCGTCCTCGGCCGTGCCGTGCAGCTCCGCCCAGTCGGCGTCCAGGTCGGGGACGAGGTCGTGATCGGCACCCGTGCCCACGAGATACGCCTCGACCGGGAAGCCCAGGTTCCGGGAGGCCTTCTCCACGGCGCTCCGCCACTTCTGCCCGCCGGACCCGGCGAGCAGCACGAAGGAACGCTCGTACAGATCGAGCGTGGAGATCCGGTCGGCTCCTCGCATGACCCACATGTGGGGCGCACGGCTCCCCGGCTCGCCGCCCAGTTGGAAGGCGTCCGGGACGATCGGCTGCTCCGGCGCGGCACCCACCACGGCGTTCGACGCGTACCGATAGCAGAGGGCGACGGTCATCAGGTCCGCCGGGTCGTTGTTGCGCCCCGCGGCGGGACTGAATCCCGGGTGCTGCTCGTCGGCGGCCTGGACGCACGCGCGCGTGCCGGTCGCGAGGGCGACGGGCCGGCGCTCGCGCTCGTAGGAGTCGAGCAGCGACAGGCCGGCCCAGCCGCGGAGCACCGAGGCCAGCTTCCAGGCGAGGTTGTGGGCGTCCTGGATGCCGGTGTTGGAGCCGAACGCCCCGGTGGGCGGCATCTCGTGGGCCGAGTCGCCGGCCAGGAAGACCCGGCCCTCGCCGTAGCTGTCCGCGACCCGCTTCGAGGCGTGCCAGGGCGCCTTGCCGGTGATCTCGACGTCGATGTCCGCGACACCGACGGCGGCGCGGATGTGGGCCGCGAGCCGCTCGTCGGTGAAGTCCTCCAGGGCCTCACCCCGGTCGGGATACCAGGGAACGTGGATCACCCAGCGTTCCTTGTTGTCCACCGGCAGCAGGGCACCCTCGCCCCGGGGGTTGGTGGCGTAACAGACGACGAATCGTTTCTCTCCCACGTGGTTCTGGAGCGCCCTGCTCCGGAACGTGACGCTGACGTTGTGGAACAGCTCGCCCGGCCCCGACTGTCCGATCCCCAGCTGGGTGCGGATGGGGCTGCGGGGGCCGTCGGCGGCCACCAGGAAGTCGGCGTTCACGGTGTAGGTCTCACCGGTGTCCCGGCGCATGACCTGGGCCTGAACGCCCTCCCCGGTCTGCGTGAAGGAGAGCAGCTCCGAGCCGAAGCGGATGTCGGCGCCTTGCTCGCGGGCGTAGCGCAGCAGGACGGGTTCGAGGTCGTTCTGGCTGCACAGACACCAGTCGGAGGAGCTGACCCGGGAGACGTCCATGCCGCCGGAGATGTCCCCGATGATCCAGCGGCGCTCCTTCCCGGTGAGGGTGTCCACCTGGAGAATGCCGTCGTTTCCGGCGAGAACGCGGGCCGCCTCCCGAATACGGGATTCCAGGCCGGCGGTCCGGAAAATCTCCATGGTGCGTAGATTGTTGCCGCGGCCGCGCGGGTGCGTCGATGTCCCGGCATGCCGCTCCACCAGCATGTGTTCAATTCCGAGGCGCCCCAGGAAAACCGAAGTGGAAAGACCCACCAGGGATCCCCCGACGATGAGAACTGGAACAGATTCCGCTTCGTATCCACTCACGTCGACGATGCTTACCAGTTCGGGCTCCCGTCCACACGTCATACGGCGACCCGACCCATATGGCGCAGTGCCGTTTGCGGCGCGGCATGGCCCGGGAAACTGTGGCACTGACCGACGGAATCCGACCGCCGGAATCCACGCCTACCCGGGGACAGCCATGACGCAAGCGTTCGCATCCGAGGAATCCGAGGCACTGTCGCCCGAAGAAGCCGCGGCCGCGGCCTCGTCGTGCAGCCGGGAGTTCCGCGCCAACCCGCATCCCGTGTACGCCGCGCTCCGGGAGAACGCGCCGGTGTGCCCGCTGTCGCCGCCGCACGGCGTCGAGACCTACCTGATCACGCGGTACGACGACGGGCGCGCCGCGCTGGCCGACCCCCGGCTGAGCAAGGACATGTACGGCGCCATCGACGCCTACCACCGCATTTTCGGTGACTCGTCGATCGCGCTGGACGACAACATGCTGTTCTCGGACCCGCCGAAGCACACGCGGCTGCGCAGGATCGTCGGCAGCACGTTCACTCCGAAAAGGGTGGAATCGCTGCGCACGAGGGTCCAGGAGATCACCGACGAGCTGCTGGACCAATGCCCGACGTCGGGTCCGGTCAATCTCCTCCCGGAGTTCTGTTTCCCGCTTCCGCTCCATGTGATCTGTGAGCTCCTGGGCGTCCCGGAAAACGAACGCAAACAGGCTCAGGAATGGTCCGCCACCGTCGCACAGACCGGTTTCGGGCCGGAGGCGAGAAAGGCGCTGGAAATCGCCGAGGGCAATCTGCGCGACTATCTCGTGGACCTGTGCGCACGGAAGCGGAGGGAGCCGGACTCGGGTCTGCTCAGCGCCCTGGTCACGGCCAAGGACCAGGAGGGCTCGCTCACCGACCACGAACTCGTGTCGACGGCGTGGGTGCTCCTCTTCGCGGGCCACAAGTCGACGGCGTACCAGATCGGCAACGCCGTTTACCACCTCCTCAGCCGCCCGGAGCAGAAGCGGCTGGCACTCCGGGACGAGGCCGCCATGGCCGCGGCCATCGAGGAGATCTTCCGGTTCGAGACCTCCGTCGAGAACTCCACCTTCCGCTGGGCGAAGGAGGACATCGTCATCCGCGACCAGCTCATCCCCAAGGGTGCGCTCGTCCAGATCTCGATCACCGGGGCCAACCGAGACCCGGAGATGTTCACCGACCCGGACGAGCTGGACGTCCAGCGCCCGAACGTCCAGGCCGCGCATCTCGCCTTCGGCTACGGACCGCACTACTGCGTCGGCGCGCCGCTGGCCCGGCTGGAGATGCAGATCGCGCTCGGCACGCTGTTCGGGCGGCACCCTGACATGGCCCTGGCCGGGGCCCCGGAGGACGCGCGCTGGATGACAGTACCGTTCCCCGCCTTCCGCGGGCTGGCGGAACTGCCGGTAGTCCTCGACCCCTCCTGACGGGAACGGGAACGGGAGCGGCCATGGAACGCGTGCGCGTCATTCGACTGCTGAACGTCCGAGAGGGGCGGGAGGCGGACTTCGTGGAGTCCTACCAGGGCGTGCGCGATCGCGCCCTGAGGTTCCCCGGGCACCTCGGCGAACAGCTGTGCCGCTCGATCGACAATCCCGGCCAATGGCTGCTCACCAGCGAGTGGGAGAGCCTGGAGTCGGTCAAGCGGTGGCGGTCCGACCCCGATCACGAGGTCCTGGTCGAGCCGATGAACGCCTGCCTGCACGACGACCGGTGGACGGCGGTCTTCCAGGTCAGGGAAACAGCGGACAAGTAGGGGAGAGGCAGGCGAGAGGCGCGGGCGAGGCAGGGGAGAGACCGAAAGGCGAGACAGGGCTGACCGGCATGTGACCGGCCGGTAAGGTCGGTCCCGTGCCGAAGCCGCTCAGTCTTCCCTTCGACCCCATCGCCCGCGCCGACGAACTCTGGAAGCAGCGCTGGGGCAACGTGCCGTCCATGGCCGCCATCACCTCGATCATGCGCGCACAGCAGATCCTGCTCGCCGAGGTCGACTCGGTGGTCAAGCCGTACGGGCTGACGTTCGCGCGGTACGAGGCCCTGGTGCTGCTCAACTTCTCCAAGGCCGGCGAGCTGCCGATGTCCAAGATCGGCGAGCGGCTCATGGTCCACCCGACGTCGGTGACCAACACCGTCGACCGGCTGGTGAAGTCCGGCCTGGTGGACAAGCGTCCCAATCCCAACGACGGGCGCGGCACGCTCGCCTCCATCACCGACAAGGGCCGCGAGGTCGTCGACGCGGCCACGCGCGACCTGATGGCGATGGACTTCGGGCTCGGGGTCTACGACGCCGAGGAGTGCGCGGAGATCTTCGCGATGCTGCGGCCCCTGCGGGTGGCGGCACACGACTTCGAGGAGAGCTGACCCCGGCCCGGGGACAGCCGACCCGGGGCAAGATCTCCCGGAACCGGTGGTTACGCTCTTACGCATGAAGAAGAGCGTCCTGACCCGCTACCGGGTGATGGCCTACGTCACCGCCGTCATGCTGCTCGTGCTGTGCACCTGCATGGTGTTCAAGTACGGCTTCGACAAGGGCGAGGACGTCACCTTCGCCGTCTCCCAGGTCCACGGCTTCCTCTACATCATCTACCTGGTCTTCGCCTTCGACCTCGGCTCCAAGGCCAAGTGGTCGTTCGGCAAGCTGCTGTGGGTGCTGCTCTCCGGGACGATCCCCTTCGCCGCCTTCTTCGTCGAGCGCAAGGTCACCCGCACGGTCGAACCCCTGGTCAGCGGGCCGGAACCGGCTGTCGCCAAGGCCTGACGCAACCGCCGTACCGATGTGTGCGGCGGTTCTCCCATCGACATTTACTAGGACGTCCTAGTAAATTCGAAGGTATGGACGCTGACGCCATCGAGGAGGGCCGCCGTCGCTGGCAGGCCCGGTACGACACCGCACGCAAGCGCACCGCGGACTTCACCACGCTCTCCGGCGATCCCGTGGAGCCGGTGTACGGACCCCGACCCGGGGACAGGTACGAGGGCTTCGAGCGGATCGGCTGGCCGGGGGAGTACCCCTACACGCGCGGGCTGTATCCGACCGGCTACCGAGGGCGGACGTGGACCATCCGGCAGTTCGCCGGGTTCGGGAACGCCGAGCAGACCAACGAGCGCTACAAGATGATCCTCGGCAACGGCGGAGGCGGTCTCTCGGTCGCCTTCGACATGCCGACGCTCATGGGGCGCGACTCCGACGACCCGCGCTCGCTCGGCGAGGTCGGGCACTGCGGTGTCGCCATCGACTCGGCCGCCGACATGGAGGTCCTGTTCAAGGACATCCCGCTGGGCGACGTGACGACGTCCATGACGATCAGCGGTCCGGCCGTGCCGGTCTTCTGTATGTACCTGGTCGCGGCGGAGCGCCAGGGCGTCGATCCGTCCGTGCTCAACGGCACGCTGCAGACCGACATCTTCAAGGAGTACATCGCCCAGAAGGAGTGGCTCTTCCAGCCCGAGCCGCACCTTCGCCTCATCGGCGACCTCATGGAGTACTGCGCGGCCGGCATCCCCGCCTACAAGCCGCTGTCCGTCTCCGGCTACCACATCCGCGAGGCCGGCTCGACGGCCGCGCAGGAGCTGGCGTACACGCTGGCGGACGGGTTCGGGTACGTCGAGCTGGGCCTCTCGCGCGGCCTGGACGTCGACGTCTTCGCCCCCGGCCTGTCCTTCTTCTTCGACGCGCACGTCGATTTCTTCGAGGAGATCGCCAAGTTCCGCGCCGCCCGCCGCATCTGGGCGCGCTGGATGCGGGACGTGTACGGCGCGCAGACCGACAAGGCCCAGTGGCTGCGCTTCCACACGCAGACCGCCGGTGTCTCGCTGACCGCGCAGCAGCCGTACAACAACGTCGTCCGTACGGCGGTGGAGGCACTCGCGGCCGTGCTCGGCGGCACGAACTCGCTGCACACCAACGCCCTGGACGAGACCCTCGCGCTGCCCTCCGAGCAGGCCGCCGAGATCGCCCTGCGCACGCAGCAGGTCCTCATGGAGGAGACCGGCGTCGCCAACGTGGCCGATCCGCTGGGCGGTTCGTGGTACGTCGAGCAGCTGACCGACCGGATCGAGGCCGACGCCGAGAAGATCTTCGAGCAGATAAAGGAGCGGGGCCTCAGGGCGCACCCCGACGGGCAGCACCCCATCGGGCCGATCACCTCCGGCATCCTGCGCGGGATCGAGGACGGCTGGTTCACCGGGGAGATCGCGGAGTCGGCGTTCCGGTACCAGCGGTCGCTGGAGAAGGGCGACAAGAGGGTCGTGGGCGTCAACGCCCACACCGGCTCCGTCACCGGTGACCTGGAGATCCTGCGGGTGAGTCACGAGGTGGAGCGCGAGCAGGTGCGGGTGCTGGGTGCCCGGAGGGGTGCGCGGGACGACGGTGCCGTGCGGGCGGCGCTCGACGCGATGCTCGTGGCCGCGCGGGAGGGCTCCAACATGATCGAGCCGATGCTGGACGCGGTGCGGGCGGAGGCGACGCTGGGGGAGATCTGCGGGGTGCTGCGGGACGAGTGGGGGGTGTACACGGAGCCGGCGGGGTTCTGAGGAGCTCGAGGTGAGGCGGGGCGGGGAGCCTTCGCGGGGGGAGAGTTCGTTGAACGTAGGACATGATCCATGCCACAGAACCGTACGACGTATGTCGCACTGGGCTACTCCGAGGACTTCGGCCTGACCGGTCTGGCGGAGCGGCTGTGCTCCCCGGACCGGATCGGCGCCGGTCCCGCCGTCGACCTCCCGGCCGCGCTCGCGGCCGCGGCCGGGCCGGCGGACGGGTCCGACGGCGAGGAGGCCGTGGAACTGGGGGAGGACGCCCGTCGGCTGCTGGACGGTCCGTTGTCGGAGGAGGTCCTCCACACGGTGTGGCTGGCCGCGGTCGGCCGGATGTTCGATCCGGCCGACCACGGCACGGACACGCGCGGCTGGCTGCGGGCGGTCTCGGACCTTGCCACGGCTCGCCTCCGGCAGAACAAGCGCTCCTACGTCCCGCCGCCGGTCCGACCGGTGCGGGACGAGGAGCTGTGTGGGACGGTCGTGGCGGAGATCCGGGCCCTGGCCCCGGCGCTCACCGCCGCGGCCGGGCTCCCGGACCTCGCCCCGGCCCTGGAGCGGGTGGCCGGACACACCGACGCCGACCTCGGCCTCCGGCTCTTCCTCCGCGCCCTGAAGGCGTACGCCGTCCAGGTCCCGAAGGAGCGGTACGACAGGTTTCTCCAGCTCGGCGAGCGGCTCGGGTACCCGGTCGCGCTCGTCCGCGACGGCCTCGACGTCGACTGGCCGCCCATCGACACGGAACACCGTGCCACCGACTGGGACTTCGGACTCTCGAAGCTCGCCGGGAACGCCCACCAGGACTGGCAGCCGAGCACCGCCCGCCGGGAGATCGAGCTGGTGGCGTACGCCGACGAGCCCGGCCAGTCCCCCGGCACGGCGGCGGCCCTCCTCCTGCAGGACGCGCTTCGTCTCCTGCGCTCCCCGTTGTCCGACGACACTCTCACCACCCTGTGGGTCGCCGTCTCGGACGCGGCCCTGCGCACCGACGGCCGCGCGTGGCTACGCCTGGTCGCAGACGTGTGCGAGGAGCGGCTGAGGAAGACCGCCCCGACCTACACCCCCGAAGTTCCGCCCGCTCGCGCGGAGTTGGCGGACCCGGTGTCGCGGGAGCTCCGGGAGACCGCGCCCGCCGTGGCGGACAAGGCCGTCAGCCCTCACTGGCAGCCGGTCCCGGCCCCGCAGGCCATGGCCGCGCTGGAACAGGTGGTCCGCCAGGTCGATCCCGATCTCGGATTCCGGCTGTTCCTCCGGCTCCTGCGGGTGCTGTCCGTGCCGGTGACGCGGCAGCGGTACGAGCGACACCGGGCCATCGGTGAACGGTTCGGGTACGGGGAGTACCACGTCGACGAGATCGAGCACCTTGTTCAGTGGGCGACGGCCGAGGAGCCCTAGCCGCGGCCATGGGGCCCGCACTCACCCGGGTGCGGGCCTTACAGGTGCACATCGGAACGCCCCTTTGCCGGCGGGCGTCAGGCCGTCGTGGACGCCGTCAGGCCATGCAACAGGAGCCCGGCGAAACTCCGCGCCCACTCCGTGTCGACGGGCTCGGCGCTCACCAACGCCCGGTGGACCACCGCGCCCGCGATCATGTCGAAGATCAGGTCCACCGTGCGGGCCGACTCCGACGGGTCCGGCTCCTCCGGCAGCTCGCCGCGGGCCTGTGCCCTGCTCCGGCCCTCCAGGACCAGGTGCTTCTGGCGGTTCACGATCGACTCGCGGATGCGCTCCCGCAAAGCGTCGTCGCGCGTCGACTCAGCCACCACCGCCATCAGCCCGCTCCTCGCCTCCGGGCGGGCCAGAATCGCCGCGAACTGAAGGACCACGCCCTCGATGTCGGCGGCCAGGGAGCCGCGGTCGGGGAGTTCCAGTTCGTCGAAGAGCTCGGCGACCGCGTCGACCACCAGCTCGTTCTTGCCGGACCAGCGGCGATAGAGGGTCGTCTTCGCAACCCCGGCGCGCGTTGCCACGTCTCCCAGGGTGAGCCCGGACCAGCCCACCTCGACCAGCGCCTCCCGCGTCGCGGCCAGGATCGCCGTGGCAGCGGCGGCGCTGCGCGGGCGGCCGGCGCGGGTGCCGGAGGTGCGGCTCTGCATCCCACGACCATAGCCCCGCGATATCGGCGGATTCTGTGATGTCGTGAGGGAGATCACCGGGGCATGGTGTTCCGTAGGCACTCGGTGCCATTACGCTACGACTCGTAGCGAAAGCTCGCGACGGACGTACGCGGGCGCGAGACATCACGCACGGCGTGGGGTGGGGACCCGGCGTCGAACGGTGGAGCCCGACCGGCTTTCACAGTGCTTTTCACGTGTGCGCGGGGAACGGGGGAGGATAGACGCATGCAGCCACGGAACATGTCCATGAGCGGAGTCGTCGACCTCGCCGCGGTGAAGGCGGCCCAGGAGGCCAAGGCGAAGGCGGAGCAGGCGCGTGCCGACGCCGCCCGGCAGGGCGGGGGAGGGGCCGTGTCGCCCGCGGACCTCGTCATCGATGTGGATGAGGCCGGGTTCGAGCGGGACGTCCTTCAGCGGTCCGCCGAGGTGCCCGTCGTCATCGACTTCTGGGCCGAGTGGTGTCAGCCCTGCAAACAGCTGAGCCCGGTGCTGGAGCGGCTCGCCGTCGAGTACCACGGCCGCTTCCTTCTCGCCAAGATCGACGTCGACGCCAACCAGATGCTGATGCAGCAGTTCGGCGTACAGGGGATTCCCGCCGTGTTCGCCGTCGTCGCCGGGCAGGCGCTGCCGCTCTTCCAGGGGGCGGCCGGCGAGGCGCAGATCCGCGAGACGCTCGACCAGCTCGTCGCCGTAGCCGAGCAGCGGTTCGGCCTGACCGGCCTGACGGTCGACCCGGACGCCGAGCCGGGCGGCGCGCAGGCAGCCGCTCCCACCGCGCCGGCGGGTCCGTACGACGCGCTGCTCGAGGCCGCCGTACAGGCCCTGGACGCGGGCGATTTGGGCGGCGCCGTGCAGGCGTACAAGAACGTACTGAGCGAGGATCCGACGAACTCGGAGGCCAAACTCGGGCTCGCCCAGGCCGAGTTGCTCCGGCGGGTGCAGGGTGCGGACCCGCAGCAGGTGCGCAAGGAGGCCGCCGACAAGCCCGCCGACGTCACGGCGCAGATCGCCGCCGCCGACCTGGATCTGGTGGGCGGTCATGTCGAGGACGCCTTCGGGCGGCTCATCGAGACCGTGCAGCGCACGGTGGGTGACGACCGGGACACCGTACGACTTCGGCTGCTGGAGCTGTTCGAGGTCGTGGGCGGCGAGGATCCGCGGGTGGCGGCGGCGCGCAGGGCGCTGGCGCGCGCCCTGTTCTGACCGGGGTCACGAGCGGGGCGTCGGCCCCGTTCTGACCAGTCACTAAACGCACGGGCCCGTGTTGCCCGAGTGAAAGATTTGCTGACAGAGCATCACTGCGGCCGCGCTTTACCAAATCTTGGTAATCGCGGCCGTGGTTACTGCAGGTAAGTCCAGGGCTGCTTTCTGTCAGTTTCTGTCCGTTGATTCCTGGATTTGTCCGGTCGCTTGACGCCACCCTGAGTCGCTGTCCGAGACCAACGGGTCGTTGTTCGGTTATCCGGCCGTTACTCCTGAGTAACGAAGCCCCTTGTGCGGGCGGCGAGAATGCACCACGATCGGCCACGCTCGGTCCATTTCCGCACCCCGACAGCCGGTCGGGTCACGGGAGTTCCTGGGTCCCCACCGAGCAGAGTCGGCGGCAGTGGCGCCGGCTCTTGGGCAGGGGGGTCTTCGCTCACCCGGCGAAGCCTGTCCAGCAAGGTTGTGCGTGATGCGTGTCAGGCGCGACCAGTGGTTGTCGCTCGGGGGTGATCGCCGGTGATTCGGGCGCGTTTCGCGCCTTCCGAGTACGGGCGCTCTCCTTCCCGAGGACGTAGCACTTCTCCCATCCCTGCCCGGTTGAGCCCCTTTTGGGGGTGGGTCGGGTCAGGCGATGTACGTCCGAGAAGGAGGAAATATGGAGTCCCAGGTGCGTGGCGGGACGAGATGGAAGCGGTTCGCTGTGGTCATGGTGCCCAGCGTCGCCGCGGCCGCGGCGGTGGGTGTCGGGCTTGCGCAGGGTGCGCTGGCCGCGTCGTTCAGTGTCTCCGGTCAGCAGTTCAAGGTGAGTGCCGAACACCTGCACGGTACGGGCTTCGCCCAGTACGGTGGCATCGACACCGTCTACACCAAGACCGATGGCAAGGAAAAGACTCAGGTTCCGGTCGCGATCTCGTCGTTCGACGACGCGACCATCACCAAGATGTGCCAGTCGGTCAAGACGGAGATTCCCCTCATAGGGAAGACCTTCTACCTCCGTCTTGAGGCGGGCGGCAAGGGCACGCCCGTCTCGGCCGAGAAGCTTTACATCGACGTAGCCCAGCTCGACGCCGATGCGAAGTTCACGAACATCGACATCGGTGTTGCGGTCAAGGACAAGACGCGTGGCCCCGCCATCAGGGACCGCGAGAACGTGCTGCCGGGCGGCTTCGCCCAGCAGGCTGAGTCGGCCGACCTCTACGGCGTGAAGCAGACGGCGTGGGCGACCACGGCCGGTACGTTCAAGCTCAGTGGCCTGTCGATGAAGCTCGGCGCGGACCCCAAGATGGAGTGCTACTGACGGCTTCCGTCACCGGGGCGTTCTGGGGTAGCTGAGCTGCCCCAGGGGGCGGAGGGGCAGTCGCTTCTCCGCCCCGTCGGCCCGGCCCTTCGGGGCGTCGGGCATTCCAACAGACTCAGACTTCCGGCTTCTTAACGCCTTCGGCCGAGCCGGTACGTACTTCCACCGGACCCAGGGAGCTGTTTTCCATGAGTGCCGAGACTCCGGTCCAGAGCGCCGGGACGTTCACCCGGTTGCGTCTGCGATTCCGTGACTGGCGGGGCAGCCGGCCGTTCTGGGCGGGCGTGTTCACCCTGCTCGGCGGGGTGCCGATCGCCTATTTCCCGTACGCCACCCTCAAGCTGGGCACCATGTCGCTCACCATGGCGACCACCGCGGGTGCCGGCTCCCTCATCATCGGCGTCCTCCTGGTCACGCTGGGGCTGACCATGTGGTTCCAGCAGGCGACGCGGGTGTTCGCCGGCGTCGCGGCGATCATCCTCGCCCTGGTGTCCCTGGTGGTCTCCAACATCGGTGGCTTCATCATCGGCTTCCTGTTCGCGATGATCGGCGGCGCGCTCGCCGTCTCGTGGATGCCGGGCAAGGACCGGCCCGAGGAGAGCAAGCCCCAGGACGTCGGGGGCGGGCCCGCCGACGAGGACACCGCGCAGCCCGGCGCCGAGGGCACCTTCGAGCCCGGGCAGCCGTTCCCGTCGTACGGGACTTCGGACGGCGGCCCCGCCCACGACGGCGGACCGCAGGGCTTGCGGGCAGAGGACCGTGTCGGGGGTGACCGTGTCGGCTGACGAGGCCCGCGACAAGACCTTTGCGGCCCCGGCACGGGAGAGAACGGGACCGCGCCACGCGGCGCCCAAGAAGCCGCTGTTCACCCGGCTGCAGATGCCGGCCGGCAAGGCGATAGCCATGGCCGCGATGCCGACGGCGGTTCTGATGGGCATGGGCTTCACGCCTACGCTGGCGCTGGCCGACGACGGGGCGCCGACGACTTCGAACAGCTTGACGGCCGACGAGTACAAGGAGTGCGTGGCGGCCCTGGCGGAGGACGCGGACGGTGCGTCCGCCTCGCCGACGCCGGACGCCGACGAGTCGACCGACTCCGCGGACTCCGCCGACGAGAACGAGGCGAAGCCGACTCCTTCGGCGTCGCCCTCCGAGAACTCCTCGGACTCTTCCGGCTCTTCGGGCGACTCCTCCTCGTCGGATTCAGGTTCCGACGACGCGGCCGAGCCCACGCCGACACCCTCCCCGAGCAAGTCGAGCGAGGCTCAGTCCGGCGACACGGCCACGGCGTCCCCGTCGCCGTCCGAGAGCGGCGGCAACCTGCTGGAGGACATCGGCGACGCGATCTCCGGCATCTTCACCGGCGGCAACCAGGAGTCGGCGAGCCCGAGTCCGACGCCGTCCGCTTCGGCGAGCGCGGGTGAGGGTGCGACCGACGAGTCGGCGTCCGAGGACAGCGACAAGGACACGTCCGACCCCGTCAAGGAGACCACCGAGAAGGTCACCGACACGGTGGAGGACACCGTGAAGGACACGACCGACACGGCGTCCAAGGCGGCCGAGGACGCCACCGAGGCGGCCGAGGAAGCGGCCGGCGAGGCCACCGCCTCCCCGAGCCCGTCCGCGAGCTCCACGGAACTCCCCGAGGACTGCGAGGCCGCCACGGAGGACGAGGGCGGGGTCGACAACAAGATCCTGGTGCCCGACGACCCGTGGTACCTGGAGGCCAGTTCGCTGACGCTGAAGGGCGCGGACTACCAGGGCATCGTCGAGGTGAAGACCGCCAGCGGCAAGACCAAGAAGGTGCTGAAGTACGTCATCTCCGACGGCACCGACATCGGCGACCTGCACCAGCTCGTCAAGGACAAGCTGTCCGGCAAGACGCACCACGTGCAGGCGGCCAAGGGCTCCAAGTCCACGATCACCGACGGCAAGACGGTGATGTACACCGAGAGCATCTCCGGGAACCTGCTGGGCCTGATCCCGGTCACGTTCGACCCGGAGCACCCGCCGCCGCTGAACATCCCGTACATCTACTTCACCAAGGTGAAGGTCACGCAGGCCGGTCAGTTCGGCGGGACGCTGACCGTTCCGGGGCTGCAGCAGTACGTCACCGACTGAGTACCCCACAGAGCCCGTTCGGGAGCCGCGCAACCGGCTGTGGCCCGGCCCTCCGCACAGGAGGGCCGGGCCACAGCCGGTTGCGCGGCTCATCCATAGCTTGCGCGTTCACAGATCCTCCGCAATTTCTTCCCTGAAGCGACCAATCTTGACTATGGTTGCGCTGCGCATGTACGGATCTGACCCATCTGCGTTTGCGCATGACCATTTGCGACCGGGGGAACTGCGTCGCCAAACGGGGAGGGGCGCGTTCGCCATGCCCAAGTGGGCCCTTCTTTGTTTACTTTCGAGCCTCACGGCGACCGTCGCCCCTGGTCTTCCTCTGCATGCAGGAAGGGATGCTCCCTTGCGTTCCAGACCCCGGGGGTTCTCAAGACCGACCCCCAGAGCCACTCGGCTTGTTCTGCTCCTCGGTGCGGTCGCGATCCTGGCCCCGCTCGCCGGGCCGCCCGGCCTCGCGATGAGCCCCACCGCAGTGGCCACCGCCCGCTCCAGTGACAAGCCGGACGACTGGTACGAGACCACGCCCGACGAACAACTGCGGTTCGACCAGTGTCTGATGCACGACGCGCTGCGCTTGGGCGCCTCCGGCATGTACACCTTCGCTCAGAACGCCCTGAATCAGACGCCGGAAAAGCTGCGCGAACTGGCCACGCTGGACGGCGCGTTCGACGGCCCCCTGCGCCAGGCCCACGAAAAGGACAAGACCGACTGGAAGGCCATCTGGGAGAGGCTGCACGCACGCCGGGACGCGTGGGAGAAACCCCTGGATGGCCTGACAAATCCGCACGGGTTCACCGATGCCTCGTTCCACTGGGTGCCCGGCGTCCGCGAGGGCGAGGACTTCTACGACCAGACGGGCCTCGGCAAATGGGCCGGCGGTCTTCCCGACTGGAACAAGGAGTTCAACTTCTACGAGCCGACGCCCGAGGCTGACGAGAAGACGCTCAAGGCCGTCACTGACCTGGGCGCTCCGCTCTACGGTGAAAAGCCCTATGACCCATCCCTGCCTGGTGAGGAGCGGAATCGGCAGTACTACGAGAGCCGAGCGTTCGAGTACCTGACCGAGGGCCTCCATGGCAAGGGTGCGGACGACGCCCGTCTCTTCCTCGCCTCCGGTGGCTGGCCCCGTACCGCTCCTCAGGCCGGAACCCCTGAGCACCGGATAGCCGTCGAGGACCTCAAGACCCGGTTCGCCTCGTGCGCCTGGCGCGATCCCATGGACCCGAACAAGACGCTGCGTCAGGTCGAGGACACCGCCGCGGCGGAGTGGCAGCAGGAGATCGCCTCTCAGGCAGGCCCCCGCAACCAGATCCTGAACGCCAATCGTGACGCCACGACAGCCCTCGCCAAGGGCTCGGAGGCGATGGCCGACATGCTCGGTCAGTCCTGGATCGCCGACCACCTCACCCGCTGGCAGGACTACTACAGCCCCGGAGGTGTCGGCTGGATCGGCGACGCCAGTACGGTCGTCGAGGTGCCGGCCGCCAAGGGCATGTGCCTGGACGCGCAGGGCGGCAAGAAGGACAACGGCACGCCGGTACAGGTCTACACCTGCAACGACTCCGCCGGTCAGCAGTGGCAGATCATCGGCTACAGCGACGGCTACGCGCTGTGGAACGTCAACGCGATGAAGTGCCTCGACGTCAGCGGAGGCAAGACGGACAACGGCACGAAGATCCAGCTGTGGACGTGCAACGGCAGCAAGGCACAGCAGTGGAACTTCGACGTCCGCGCCGCCGGCGAGCTGCGGAACGTGGCCACGGACAAGTGCCTGGACCTGAACACCTTTGACAAGGGCCGCGACTCGTGGCTGTGGACGTGCAACGGTACCAACCCGCAGAAATACAAGGTCGTCCCGAAGGGGCACAACGGCGAGGTTCAGCCCCCGGCTCACTTCACCCAAGCGAAGAAGGGCATCGCGGACGCCCAGGCGCAGGCCAAGAAGCAGCTCGCCGCCATCAAGGCCCAGCTGGAGATCGCCAAGAAGGCCGCCAGCGCGTCCGACGCCGCCGTCAAGTCCGCCTACGGGATCGCCGACGGCAACGGCGCCCCGCGCGGTCGTGGTCTGCTGGCCGGCCAGCAGAAGGCGCAGGTCACCAGGGGCGCGGTTGCCGCGCTCGAAGCGCTGGTGAAGGCCGGTGAGACCGCCGAGGCCGCGACCCGCGCCGCCGCCGGCAACAGCGCGACCGTCGCCCAGCGGGCCCTGGCCCAGGCCGCGCAGGCGAAGGCGGAGTTCCGCAAGGAGGCCGCGTACGCCGCCGAACTCCAGGCGAAGGCGGCGGCGGACGCGGCGAAGGTCCACCGGGACAACGCCAAGAAGGACAAGGAGACAGCCGAGGCCAAGCTCCAGGTCGCGCTGAAGGCCGAGGGCGACGCCAAGGCGGCCGCCGCCGACGCGCACGCCAAGCGGCTCGCGGCGGAGGCCGAGGAGAAGACGGCCAAGGCGGAGAAGGCCACCGCTGCCGCCAAGCAGGCCGAGGCGGCCCAGCACAAGCAGACCGCTCAGACCGAAGCGGCGAACGCGCAGAACGCCAAGGAAAAGGCCGAAGCCGCCGAGCGGACTGCGGTTGCGCGTAAGAACGACGCAGTCAAGGCCCGCGACAACGCCAAGGCCAAACGAGACGACGCCTGGGAGGCCGAGCAGAAGAGCGACGCCCTGCGCGCCAAGGCCGACGCCAAGGCCGCCTACGCCGAATCGCTGGACGCGGGCGACGCGGCGACCGAGGCCCGGGCCGCCGCCGACGAGGCGGACCAACACGCAGGCGATGCCGAAGCGGCGGCTTCCAGGGCCCGTTCCGCGGCCGACGCAGCCACGCAGGCCGCGGCCGCCGCGGACGCCGCAGCCACGCGCGCCGAGGCAGCCGCCAAGCGGGCCCGCGCCCACGCGGACGACGCCCAGGCGGCGAAGCGGAAGGCCGACGCCGCGGTGAAGACGGCGACCAGCGCCGCAGCGGACGCCATCCAGGCCGCACAGCACGCCGCCACCGAGGCGAAGACGGCCGTCGCCCTGGCCGAAGCGGCGGAGGCGCACGCCAAAGACGCCAAGAACCAGGCGAATGCGGCCATAGCGGAAGCCACCAAGGCGATCGCCGCCTCGGCGAAGGCCGCCGGCTTCGCGTATGTCACCGCGCAGGCCGCCGCCGACGCCGGAAACGCGGCCGCCCAGGTCGCCAAGCCGGCCAACGACGCGGTCCAGCTCGGCTCGCCGTATGTCACCACCGATTCGGCCGCCGGCCTTGTGGTGCTGAGCGGCCAGGCGTCGAAGACGATCGCCGAGCAGCAGAAGGCCGTCGCCGACGCGCACGCCAAGAACGCGCAGGCAGAGGCCGCCGCCGCCAAGTCACTGGCGGACAAGGCCACGGGCGACGCCAAGCAGGCCTACGTTCACGCGGCGAACGCCGCCGGGCACGCCTCGGACGCCCGAGGCTTTGCCAAGGAGGCCCTCGGTTACTCGGCCGCCGCCGCCAAGGCCGCCTCGCTCGCGTCGGCGTCCCTGGCCCGCACAGTCGATTACCAGCGTCAGGCCACCGAGGACGCGGCAGCCGCCGACGCGGCGGCCGGGCGAGCCGAGGGCTACGCGGCGGATGCGCGAGCCTCCGCCGACCAGGCCGCCCTGGACGCCGCAGCCGCCCGAGCCGCAGCCGCGGAGGCCGAGCAGGCCGCCAAGGACGCCCGCGCCGCGGCCGACCGTGCCGACGTGGCCGCGACCGAGGCCGAACAGGCGGCGAAGGACGCCGACAAGTACGCCAAGGAAGCCCAGGAGGCCGCGGAACGCGCGGAGGCCAAGGGCAACAACGACCAGATCGCGAGCGGCGTCGGCACCGGCGTCGGCAATGTGTTCTACGTCGTCGACCGCATCGAGCCCGTCGGTGAACCTGAGGTGATCAAGAAGGAGAACTGCAACGTCGTCGTCCACTTCGGCGACTGCGTGATCACCGCGGTCATCACCTTCGACGCGTACGTCGACCTCTTCCTCTGCACGGCCGAGGACATGCCCGCCACCCAGTTCGGGTGCCCGGCTTCGGCCACGGTCTTCCTCGGCCCCCAGGTCCTCAAGGGGCAGAAGAAGGAGGTCACGCACACCATCTCGATGACCGAGTTCAACGAGGGCATCGACCCGGTGAAGATCCTCCTCGGTGACTTTATCGAGTGCGCCAAGAAGATCGCACCCGGCGGTGAGAGCGGCAGCTGGGGCGCCTGCGGCTGGGCGGCGACCTGGTTCGTCGGCGGCAAGACCCTCCAGGCCATCGCCGACGGGATCCACGCGCTCAATGCCGCGCTGCACACCGGTGTCGGGGTCACCGACGCCTTCAAGGCGCTGCGGGCCCTGAACCTTGACGCTCGCGCCATGGCGCATATCGAGGAGACCGTCACCACCTATCAGGCGATCGCGACGGCCTGCCGGACCAACAGTTTCCCGGGCAACACCCAGGTGCTGATGGCCGACGGGACGCGTCGGCCGATCCGCGACGTGCGCATTGGTGACCAGGTCCTGGCTGCCGACCCGGGCACGGACGACGTACGCCCGCAGGCGGTCACCGACACGTTCCGCCACGACACCCGGCACCTGGTGGACATCACGGTGAGCGGGGGTGTCCTGACCAGCACGACCGGCCACCGGATGTACGTCGACGGACGCGGCTGGACCACCGTCTCCGACCTGAGCACGGGTGACCGGCTGGTCACCCCGGACGGGTCGGTCCGCACGGTGACCGCCCTCCTGGACCGGCCTGGTCTAGCCTCCCGGGAGGTGTACGACCTCACCGTCGACGGACTGCACACCTTCTTCGTCCGCCCGCAGGGCATCCGTACCGCGGACGTCCTGGTCCACAACTGCACGAGGCTGGGGGCGGATGAGGGCATAGCCGGGGCGCACACGATCGAGAAGCACGTCTCAGCCGCCGCACGCGCAGGGGCGTGGGACAGGGCGCAGAGCGTCTCGGGCGGTGTCGTGGGAATCTGGAAGGACCAGGCCACCGCGGAGCGTGCCGTCGCCAAGGCGCTCGACGAGTGGCAGAGGGTGCCCGGCAATGCCGACAAGCTGACGAAGTGGAAGGCCAAGGAGGGACAGAAGCAGGCGAAGCCGGGGTACATCTTCAACTGCGACAAGGACTGTCTGCCGATCGTGTGGCAGGTGCGGAGCGAGGGGTCGCTCGGAACCGTGTACACGAGGGGCGGTGTGCGAGCAGGTGAAGCGGCCGGCAACGAGGTCCGGATCATGCTGCGGTACGTGAAGGGCCACAAGCCGACCAAGTTCGTGGTCTACACGTCGTTCCCGCTGCCGAAGCCGTAACACCCGTCCACAAGGAGGGCACGGGCACCCCTCACCCGGGCGCCCGTGCCCTCGCCCATGCCGCAGGAGGCTGAAGTGACCAGGCACCGAGAGATGTACTACGTCGACTACGAGGGCGACTTCGGGCTCACCGGCCTGGTCGGGAGCCTGTGCTCCCGGACCGGGGCGCCCCTCGACGCTCCGGCGGTGCTGGCCCTGGCCGCACGGACGGCGTCCGAGGACGATGACGTACAACTCGGCAAAGACGTACGGCTCCTGCTGGAGTCACCGCTGCCCGGCGAGGTGATCCGCACGGTGTGGCTGGCCGCCGTGCATGAGCGCTTCGACCCGGCCGACTACGCCATGGACATGCGCACCTGGCTGCACCGGATCGCTGAGGTGTGCCCGCTGCGCAGCCCGCAGCGGGACGAGGGGGAGACCGCCACCCTCGCCGAGCGGGCACCGGTCGTTCCGGAGGACGAACTGCGTGCGTCCGTACTGGCCGAGATCGGGTGGGCTGCCTCCGCGCTGACGGCCGCCCTCCCGGAGTGGGATCTCGTGCCCGCTCTGCGACAGGTCGTCGCCGAGGCCGACGCCGATCTGGGCTTCCGCCTGTTCCTGCGCGCGCTCAAGGCGTACGCCGTGACGGTGGACATGGACCAGTACGACCGCCTGCTGGCCCTCGGCGACCGGCTCGCCTACCCCCTCACCGCCGTCTTCGCGGGCTTGAATGTACGGTGGCCGCCGCTCGACCCCGGCCGACGGGACTTCGCGTTCGGTTTCGGGCTCCCGGGACTGTCCGGGATGTTCGACGGCGAGTGGAACACCTGGCGGTACGAGGGCACGGGCACCCCGAGGGAGCACGTCGAGCGACTGGCCCACGCCGACAGCGGTATGCCCCCGGGTGCGCAGGCGGCCGTACTGCTGGAGGACGTGACGCGCCTGCTGGACTCCGCCCTGACCGATGACACCGTCACGGTCCTGTGGCGCACCGCCGCGCGGCGTCTGCACGCCGTCGACGCGTTCGACGCCGATGGACGGACCTGGCTCCGGGAGATCGCCGCGGTGTGCACGGAGCGGCTGACAGCCACTGCCCCCGCCTATGCGCCCTTCGTGTCGCCGCCCCGCACCGACCTGATGAATCCGGTCGTACAGGAGGTCCAGGACATCACCCAGCAGCTGAACCGCGCGACGGGGATCGACGTGACGGCCGCGACGCTGGAGCGGATCGTCACCTCGGTCGACCCCGACCTCGGTTTCCGGCTCCTCCTGCGCATCGCCGAGGCGTACGACATCCCTGTCACGGCTGCCCAGTACACCCGGTACCAGACGCTGGGCGAACGGCTTGGCTACGCCAGGAGCCAGGTCACCGACGCGGTGGAAGAACTCGTCGGACACGACTGAACCGAGGCGGAAGGAGGGACCGTTGAGAACCCAGCTGAAACTGACCCGCGACGGCGACGCGTTCATCGCCCGGCTCGCCCCCCGTCAGGTGGCGGCGATGTACGAGGCGCTGAGTCACCTGAGCGAGCAGGACTACGGTGACACGGAGCTGACCCTGTTGGTCGGCGCGGGCCGGGAGCCGGTCGAGGCCCTCGTGGAACGCCTGGCCGGACGGCACACGGAGTCACGCGACTTCCGCCTCACCATGGAGGAACTCCACATGGTGCACAGCGCGCTGACCGCCGCGCCCACCATGTTCCTCGAGCGCGGTGGCCTCTTCGCGGAAGAGCCGTTCAATATCCGCCTGGGCTTCTACCGGGAGAACTTCTACGCCCTGGCGTCTGCCGTCCTCCGGGCGGTGGCCGAGGCGTGACACCCGGCGCAAGCCACTGAGCACACAAGACTGAGGGCGCCCCCTGCCGCAGGGGGCGCCCTCAGCGTCGTACAGGAGCCTTGCAGCGGCTCGCTCGGGCGGTCAGTCCCGCGACCCGCCCCCCAGGTGGTGCACCCGCACCATGTTCGTGGTCCCGGGAACCCCAGGCGGCGACCCCGCCGTGATCACCACGATGTCGCCCTCGTTGAACAGCCCGAGCTTGACGATCTCCTGGTCCACCAGGTCGACCATCTCGTCGGTGCTGTTGACGAACGGCACCACGTGCGGCTCCACGCCCCAGCTGAGCGTCATCTGGTTGCGGGTGCCCTCGTCCGTGGTGAAGGCGATGATCTGCTGGGCGGCGCGGTAGCGGCACAGGCGGCGGGCGGTGTCGCCGGACTGGGTGAAGGCGACCAGGCCCTTGCCGCCGAGGAAGTCGGCGATCTCGCAGGCGGCACGGGCCACCGAACCACCCTGTGTACGCGGCTTCTTGCCCGGCACGAGCGGCTGCAGGCCCTTGGCGAGCAGCTCCTGCTCGGCGGCGGTGACGATCTTCGACATCGTCTTGACGGTCTCGATCGGGTAGGCGCCGACCGAGGACTCCGCCGACAGCATGACCGCGTCGGCGCCGTCCAGGATCGCGTTGGCCACGTCGGAGGCCTCGGCGCGGGTCGGGCGGGAGTTGGTGATCATCGACTCCATCATCTGGGTCGCCACGATCACCGGCTTGGCGTTGCGCCGGCACAGCTCGATGAGGCGCTTCTGCACCATCGGGACCTTCTCGAGCGGGTACTCGACGGCCAGGTCGCCGCGCGCGACCATCACGCCGTCGAACGCCAGCACGACGTCCTCCATGTTGGCGACCGCCTGCGGCTTCTCCACCTTGGCGATGACCGGGACGCGGCGGCCGACCTCGTCCATGACCTTGTGCACGTCCTGCACGTCGTCGGCGTCCCGCACGAAGGACAGGGCGACCAGGTCGCAGCCCATGCGCAGCGCGAACCGCAGGTCCTCGATGTCCTTCTCGGACAGCGCCGGCACGTTCACGGCCGCGCCCGGCAGGTTGATGCCCTTGTGGTCGGAGACGACACCGCCCTCGATGACGATCGTCCTCACCCGGGGGCCGTCGACCTCGGTGACCTTCAGCTCGACGTTGCCGTCGTTGATGAGGACCTGGTCGCCCTTGGCCACGTCACCGGGCAGGCCCTTGTACGTGGTCCCGCAGATGGACTTGTCGCCCGGGACGTCCTCGGTCGTGATGACGAACTCGTCACCGCGCTCCAGCTCGACCGGGCCCTCGGCGAAGGTCTCCAGACGGATCTTCGGGCCCTGGAGGTCGGCGAGCACACCGATGGGCCGCCCGGTCTCCGCGGCGGCGGCCCTCAGGCGCTCGTACCGCCCCTGGTGGTCTGCGTGGGTGCCGTGGCTGAAGTTGAAGCGGGCCACATTCATGCCGGCCTCGATCAGCGAGACGAGCTGTTCATGGGAGTCGACCGCGGGGCCGAGAGTACAAACGATTTTCGAACGGCGCATGGTGACGATCCTATCGGTTTGTTTCGCCGCGGAATATTCCGTCTGGTGGAAGATACAAATGAGCTGGGCTTTGCTCAGCCGTGTTACTCAGGCGTTGTCCACGCGGCGGAGCCGCATATCAAATACGCCCGACCAGTGCGTAGGTCTGTGTCGCTATTTCCAGTTCTTCATCCGTCGGCACCACGGCCACGGCCACGCGCGCGTGCCCCGGCGAGATCAGCCGCGGCTCGTCGCTCCGTACGGCGTTCAGCGCGCCGTCCACCACCATGCCCAGCTCCTCCAGGCCCGCGACCGCGGCCTCGCGCACCGGCGCCGCGTTCTCGCCGACCCCGGCGGTGAAGGCGATCGCGTCCACCTTGCCGAGCACCGCGTAATAAGCACCGATGTACTTCTTCAGACGGTGAATGTAGATGTCGAACGCGAGAGCGGCCCGCTGATCACCCTCGTCGATCCGGCGGCGGATCTCCCGCATGTCGTTGTCTCCGCACAGACCGATCAGCCCGCTCTTCTTGTTGAGAAGAGTGTCGATCTCGTCCGTGGACATTCCGCCAACACGCATCAAATGGAAGATGACGGCCGGGTCCATGTCCCCGGAGCGCGTACCCATCACGAGCCCCTCCAAAGGCGTCAGCCCCATGGAGGTGTCCACGCACTTCCCGCCCCGAACGGCTGACGCGGACGCGCCGTTGCCGAGGTGCAGCACGATGACGTTCACGTCCTCGGGCGCCTTGCCCAGCAGCTTCGCGGTGGCCCGGGAGACATACGCGTGCGAGGTGCCGTGGAAGCCGTACCGGCGTATCCGGTGCCGGTCGGCGGTCTCGACGTCGATCGCGTAGCGGGCGGCCGACTCCGGCATCGTCGTGTGGAACGCGGTGTCGAAGACGGCGACCTGCGGGAGATCGGGCCGCAGGTGCCGGGCGGTGCGGATGCCGGTGAGGTTGGCCGGGTTGTGCAGCGGGGCGACCGGGATCAGCCGCTCGATCTCGGCCAGCACGGCGTCGTCGATGACGGTCGGCTCGGTGAAGTGCCGGCCGCCGTGCACCACCCGGTGGCCGATCGCGGCCAGCTCGGGCGAGTCGAGCCCGAGCCCGTCCTTGGCGAGCTCGGCCGACACGGCCTTCAGGGCGGCCTCGTGGTCCGCCATCGGCCCGGTCCACTCACGGCTCGCCCCGCCGCTCGCGAGCGGCGTGTGCTTGAGCCGGGAGGACTCCTCGCCGATGCGCTCGACGAGCCCCATGGCCAGCCGGCTGCTGTCACGCATGTCGAGCAGCTGGTACTTCACCGACGAGGAGCCGGAGTTGAGGACGAGGACGCGGGACGAGCTCACTGGGCGGTTGCCTTCTCGCTGGGGGACTGGGCGGGGGACTGGGCCTGGATCGCGGTGATGGCGACGGTGTTGACGATGTCCTGGACGAGGGCGCCCCGGGACAGGTCGTTGACGGGCTTGCGCAGACCCTGCAGCACCGGCCCGACGGCGATCGCGCCGGCCGAACGCTGCACGGCCTTGTAGGTGTTGTTACCTGTATTGAGGTCAGGGAAGATCAGAACCGTTGCCTGCCCCGCGACTTCCGATCCCGGCAACTTGGTCTCCGCGACCGACGGCTCCACGGCGGCGTCGTACTGGATCGGCCCCTCGGTCTTCAGATCCGGCCGCCGCTCCCGCACCAGCTCGGTCGCCTCGCGCACCTTGTCGACGTCGGCGCCCGACCCCGACGTACCCGTCGAGTACGACAGCATCGCGATCCGCGCCTCCACGCCGAACTGCTCGGCGGTGGCCGCCGACTGGATGGCGATGTCGGCCAGCTGCTCGGCGTTCGGGTCGGGGTTCACGGCGCAGTCGCCGTAGACGAGGACCTTGTCGGCCAGGCACATGAAGAAGACGGACGAGACGATGTCGGCGTCCGGCTTGGTCTTGATGATCTCGAAGGCGGGCCGGATGGTCGCGGCCGTCGAGTGGACGGACCCCGACACCATGCCGTCGGCCAGACCCTCCTGCACCATCAGGGTCCCGAAGTAGTTCACATCGCTGACGACGTCGTACGCCAGCTCGACCGTGACCCCCTTGTGGGCGCGCAGCTGGGCGTACTTCTCGGCGAAGGAGTCGCGCAGTTCGCTGGTCGCCGGGTCGATCAGCTCACAGCCGGCCAGGTCGATGCCCTGGTCGGCGGCCGTCTTGCGGATCCGGTCGACCGGCCCCAGAAGCGTGAGGTCGCAGACGTTGCGCCGCAGCAGCACCTCGGCGGCGTGCAGGACGCGCGGCTCGGTGCCCTCGGGCAGCACGATGCGCCGCATGTTCGAGCGGGCCTGCTCCAGCAGCTTGTGCTCGAACATCATCGGCGTGACCCGGTCGCTCTTCGGCGCCGAGACCCGCTTCAGCAGCTCGCCGGTGTCGACGTACCGCTCGAACAGGCCGAGCGCGGTCTCCGCCTTGCGCGGGGTGGCCGCGTTCAACTTCCCCTCCAGGGAGAAGAGTTGCTCGGCGGTGGGGAAGCTGTAGCCGGGCACCGAGAGCACCGGAGTGCCCGGGGCGAGGCGGGCGGCCAGGGTGAGGACCTCGTCGCCGGGGCGCTCGTCCAGGGTGAGCAGCACACCGGCGATCGGCGGGGTACCGGCGCTGTGCGCGGCCAGCGAGCCGACGACCAGGTCGGCGCGGTCGCCCGGGGTGACGACCAGACAGCCCGGGGTCAGGGCGGTGAGGAAGTTCGGCAGCATGGCGCCGCCGAAGACGAAGCCGAGGGCGTCGCGCGCGAGCCCCGAGTCGTCGCCGAGCAGGACCTTCGCGTCCAGGGACTGGGCGATCTGGGCGACCGTCGGCGCGGACAGCGCCGGCTCGTCCGGGACGACGTAACAGGGCACCGGCAGCCGCGAGTCGAGCCGCTGGGCGATCTCGTCCCGGTCCTCCCGGGCGACCCGGTTCGTGACCATGGCGAGCACGTCGCAGCCCAGGCTCTCGTACGCCCGGTAGGCGTTGCGCGTCTCGGCGAGCACGGACTCGGTGGTCTGCTTGCGCCCGCCCACGACCGGTATCACGGACGCGCCGAACTCGTTGGCGAGCCGGGCGTTGAGGGACAGCTCGTCCGGGAGCTGGGTGTCGGCGTAGTCGGTGCCGAGGACGAGGACGACGTCGTAGTCGCGGGCGACGACATGGAACCGGTCGACGAGCGTGGACACCAGCTCGTCCGTGCCGCGCTCGGCCTGCAGGGCGGACGCCTCGTGGTAGTCCATGCCGTAGACCGTCGCCGGGTCCTGGGACAGGCGGTAGCGGGCGCGCAACAGCTCGAACAGCCGGTCGGGGCTGTGATGGACCAGCGGCCGGAACACCCCCACCCGGTCGACCTGCCGGGTGAGGAGCTCCATCACCCCCAGTTCCACAACCTGGCGGCCGTCGCCGCGGTCGATGCCGGTCACGTACACGCTGCGCGTCACGCGTGCTCTCCGTTTCGTCTGTCAGCGGCTTGGCGGAGCCTCGGTCGAAAAATCGCCCAGTGAGGTGAGCGAAACCCTCTTGACAATACCCTTGGCTGTGGATAAGGCGCCCGTCAGGTTCCAGGGTCGGACAGGGGCCTCGGGGACATGAAACAATCGGATTGGCTCACCGGTATCAACAGCGAGCAGGAGACACAGCACGATGCGCATCGGAGTTCTCACCGCAGGCGGCGACTGCCCCGGCCTGAACGCAGTGATCCGATCGGTCGTGCACCGAGCGGTCGCGCATTACGGCGACGAGGTGATCGGCTTCGAGGACGGATACGCCGGGCTCCTCGACGGCCACTACCGCAGCCTCGACCTGGACGACGTCGGTGGCATCCTGGCCCGCGGCGGCACGATCCTCGGCTCGTCGAGGCTGGAGCGCGACCGGTTGCGCGAGGCGTGCGAGAGCGCCGTCGACATCGCCCGTGACTTCGGCATCGACGCGCTGATCCCGATCGGCGGCGAGGGCACCCTGACGGCGGCGCGGATGCTGTCCGACGCCGGCCTGCCCGTGGTGGGCGTCCCGAAGACGATCGACAACGACATCTCCTCGACGGACCGCACCTTCGGCTTCGACACCGCGGTCGGGGTCGCCACGGAGGCCATGGACCGCCTGAAGACGACCGCCGAGTCCCACCAGCGGGTGATGGTCGTCGAGGTCATGGGCCGTCACGCGGGCTGGATCGCCCTGGAGTCCGGCATGGCGGCCGGTGCGCACGGCATCTGCCTCCCGGAGCGCGCGTTCGACCCCGCCGACCTGGTGAAGATGGTCGAGGAGCGCTTCGCGCGCGGCAAGAAGTTCGCGGTGATCTGCGTCGCCGAGGGCGCCCACCCCGCCGACGGCACCATGGACTACGGCAAGGGCGACATCGACAAGTTCGGCCACGAGCGCTTCCAGGGCATCGGCACGGCCCTGGCGTTCGAGCTGGAGCGCCGCCTCGGCAAGGAGGCCAAGCCGGTCATCCTCGGCCACGTCCAGCGCGGCGGCGTACCCACGGCGTACGACCGCGTCCTCGCCACCCGCTTCGGCTGGCACGCGGTGGAGGCCGCGCACCGGGGCGAGTTCGGCAGGATGACCGCGCTGCGCGGGACCGACGTGGTGATGGTGCCGCTGGCGGAGGCGGTCACCGAGCTGAAGACGGTGCCGAAGGACCGGATGGACGAGGCGGAGTCGGTCTTCTAACACCGGTCACGGGTCCGGCGGCCGGTCAAGGGCTTCCGGACGGACACAGGCTTCGCCCAGGAGCGCTTCAGGTCACGTACGCCCGAGGCGCCGCAGACGGCGGTATGGGCGGCCCTGGCGGGACGCCGACGCAGCAGGACATCCACACGATCATCCTGAGGGCTCAGCGGCCGCTCCTCTGGACCGTCGCCCAGAAGCGCTCCACGATCCGGTCCAGGAACTCCCGGCCGGCCGCACTGGAGTCACCGTTGCCGCCGCCCCAGCTGAGGGTGGCGGTCATCTGCCCCTGGTAGTCCTTGTGCAGCTCCTGGAGGGTGTCCTCCAGGACGCGCCGGTCCAGGGGCACCATCTTGTGGAGCGGGCGCACATACGCCTGCCAGCGCGTCGTCACGGCGCTGCGCAGCAGATCGGCGAGCTTCGCGTCGCGGCCCGTGACGGTGATGAAGTCCGGCAGCGACAGGCCGAGGACGTCGGCGAGGGCGGCGGACTGGCGGTCGGTGCCCTGCCAGTCGTCGTTCTCCTCCATGCGGAGATACGCGAGGACCTCGTGCCCGACGGTACGGGCCACGTCCTCGGGCGCCAGGCCACGGGCGATGCGGTGCTCGCGCAGCGTTCGCGGCTTGCCGAGCAGCTCACCGGGCGAGCACCACAGCACGCCCGCCAGAGCGGTGAGCTCGTGGCTGGTGGGGGCGGCGAGCTCGCGTTCCCATGCGATGACCAGGTCCTCGGTGACGTAGGGCAGCCCGTACGAGGCCCGCATGCCGTAGGCGACATGCTCGGGCCCCATGTTGAGAGCGGCCCGGAGGCTGCGGGCGGCGGGGGCGTTGAAGGGGGGAGTGGGCGGGGTACGGCGGCTGGAGCGGTTGGGGTGGTTCGGCTGGCTGGGCTGGTTCGGTTGGGCTGGGGGTCGGCGCACGGGGCACAACGTAGGGCGGCCGGGGTGGGGTGACTACGGTCTGTTCGGCCAGGATTACGGATTGTAGGAAGCTACGGCTACTGGCGAGTTCGTTCCCGGGGGAGATCGTCCGGGAGGGCTGGGAGGGCGGCGGGGTCGATGCAGCCCGGGCGGCGGGGGACGCGTCCGCCGGAAGGTGACGGTCGGTGAACGGCAAGGTCAAGAGGCATATTCGTGGACACTTTCGGGTGTCGATCTCTTGGCGGCCCTCGGCAGGGATGTTGCAGCCGTGGATCGTATGAGCGGACATCGAAGAGGCGTACGCCATGGCCGACGCGGTGACAGAGGGCGTGGAGGCGGGCCGGGGGCGGCTCGATTCCAGCGGTCGGGCCTCTGGGCGGCCCCCCGTACACCTCCGCCAAGTCGCCCGGGACAAAGGGGGGTTGGGTTCTGCGGCCCGGCGTACCGTAAGACACGGCAAGTGTTCGACGCGCTTCGGGGGATGCGGTGACTGAGGGCTCGTACGGCGATCATCTCGACTTCAGAGGGGGCCAGTTCCACGGCCCCGTGACGGCCAAGGTCGAGGTCCTCGAATACGGGCCGGCCCCCACCGCGCTGGACTCCCTGCCCGCCCCGACCGTCGGGTTCACCGGCCGGGACGAGGAACTGCGCACCCTGCTCGACGCCCTGGCGCCGACCGCGTCCGGCGGACCCGAGGCGGTGCTCGTCACGGCCCTGTCCGGGCTCGGCGGCATCGGCAAGACCGCGCTCGCGGTGGAGGCGGCGCACAGGGCATGCGCGCGGGGCTGGTTCCCCGGCGGTGTGCTCTTCGTCGACCTGCACGGATACGAAGACGATCCGGTCAGCCCCGACCAGGCGCTGGAGGCCCTGCTGCGAGCCCTGGGCATCGCTTCCCAGCACATCCCGACCCAGGCGGACGACCGGGCGGCGCTCTACCGCTCGACCCTCGTCCAGCGGGCGCGGGAGCGAGGGCCGATGCTGATCCTCGCCGACAACGCCTCGCTGCCGGAGCAGGTGCGCTTCCTGCGGCCCGGCGGCGGCGCCAACCACCGTCTCCTGGTCACCTCCCGCGAACGCCTGCCCCAACTGGCCGCCAGACTCCTGCGGTTGGACGAGCTCACCCCGAGCGCGTCGTACGAACTCCTCGACCGCGCCCTGCGGCTGGCCGACCCGCACGACAACCGGATCCGCCACGAGACCCGGGCGGCCGCGGACATCGCCGCCCGATGCGGCCACCTCCCGCTCGCCCTGCAGATCGCGGCCGCCCGCCTCGTCCTCGACCCGGGCAAGCCCGTCGTGGAACTCGCCACCGAACTCGGCGAGTTACGCGACCGCCTCGTCCACCTCGACGACGGCGAACGCAGCGTCCGCGCCGCCCTCGACCTGTCCTTCCGCAGACAGCCGGACGAACAACGCCGCCTGCTCGGTCTGCTCGCCCTCGCCCCCGGCCCCGAGGTCGGCACCCAGGTGATCACCGCGCTGACCGGCTCCGACACCCCGCCGGTCCGGGCCCTCGACGCCCTGTCCCGCGCGCACCTCATCGAGCCGGGGACCGCGCGTGGCCGGTGGCGGCTGCACGACCTCGTCCGGGACTTCGGGATGCTCGCCGTACGCGAGGACGCGGCCCTCGCGAGGGAGGGTGAAGCGGCGCGGACGCGCGTGCTCGCGTACTTCTGCCGCCACGCCGCGGCCGCGGACGCCCGGCTGCGATGGCTGCCCGGGATGCCCGAGCCGCAACTGTTCGACGACCGGGCCGCGGCCCTGGCGTGGCTGGACGCGGAGCGGACCGGCCTGGTGGCGGCCGTGCAGTGGGCGCAGGAGGAGCCGCACGCGGCCGCCGGGGTACGGCTGGCCCAACTGCTGGCCGTGTACCTGGACTGGCGCCGCTACTTCGACGACCTGATCGTGGTGAGCAGCGCGGCTCAGCAGGCCGCCCGGCGTGCCCTCGACCAGCGCGGCGAGGCCGCCGTCTGCACGAACCTGGGCAACGCCCTGGCGAGCGTGAACCAGGTGCGGGACGCGATCACGGTGCTCGTGGGCGCCCATGAGCTCTACCGGGAGGTCGGGGACGAGCACGGTGAGGCGATCGCCCTGAGCAGCCTCGGCGCACACCTGCGCGACGAGGGCCGGGTGGACGAGGCGATCGACGCCCTGCGCCGCGCCATCGAGCTGTACGGGACCGCCGGGGACCGGCACCGCGAGGCGATCACCTGGACCACGCTCGGCCTGGCGCTGGCCCAGGCCGGCCACATCCAGCAGGCCGTGGACGCCCAGACCCGCAGCCGAGACCTGTTCCGTGAGGTCGGGGACCGGCAGCGCGAGGCCATCGCGCTCAACAACCTCGGCAGCGCGCTGGACCAGGACGGCCGGACGGCGGAGGCGATCGACTCGTATGTGAGCGCGGTGGCGATCCACCAGGAGTTCGAGGACTGGTACCGGGCGGCCGGAACCTACGAGAACCTCGCCCGCGCCCACCAGGCCGCCGGCGCACTCGACCGCGCCCGCGACCACTGGCTCCGGGCCGCCGGTCTCTTCGACGGCGCCGACGCCCGCGTACGCGCGGCCCTGGCCCGTGACAACGCCGAGGCCGTCAGAAGGCGACTGGCGAGTCCGCCGGGCATGGGCACCCCGTCGGCGGCGACCGGCTGGGGGCGTGGCAGGCGCATCACCCCTTGACCGCCCCACCCAGCGCGAAACCGCCGCCCAGCCGCCGGGCGATCAGTACGTACAGCAGGATCACCGGAGTCGAGTACACGATCGAGAACGCCGCGAGCTGGCCGTACGCCACCATCCCGCGGTTGCCGAAGAACTCGTTGATGCTCACGGAGGCCGGCATCTGGTCGGGGGTGAGCAGGAGCATGAACGGGACGAAGAAGTTCCCCCACATCATCACGAACGAGAACACCGTCACCACGGCGACTCCGGGACCCATGAGGGGCAGCACGATCCGCACCAGCGACTGCAGCGACGACGCCCCGTCGGTCCAGGCCGCCTCCTCCAGCTCCTTGGGCACCCCGTCCATGAAGTTCTTCATCAGCCAGATGGCGAACGGCAGTTGGGACGCGGCGAAGAAGAAGATCGTCCCCTGCATGGTGTCGATCAGGTTCACCCGCACGAACAGGGCGTACACCGGCACCATGATCGCCGTGATGGGCAGGCACGTCGCGAAGAGGACCGTCAGCAGGAACGGGCGGTTGAAGCGCGACCTGAACCGGGACAGCGGGTAGGCGGCGAGCGCCGCGCACGCCACCGTCAGCGCCGTCCCTCCGCCGCACAGGAGCAGGCTGTTGAGCAGCGGGGTGAAGGTGATGTCCGGAGTCAGCACGGCGTCGAAGTTGTCCAGGGTCACGCCGTCCGGGAGCTTCACCTGGAGGTTCGCGTTCGTGTCCAGTGAGGAGAGGACCACCCAGGCCAGAGGGAGCACGAACGCCGCGGCCACCACCAGGAGACCGGCGTCGGCGGCCAGGCGGTGGGTGGTGCGTCGAGACGAGAGCGTACGGGCCATACGGCGTCAGACCTCCGTTCGCAGCAGACGCAGGTAGACCACCGAGAACAGCGAGCCCACCACCAGGAGCAGCAGGGCGACCGCCGTGCCGTAGCCGATCATGCTCTTCTGGAACGCCTCCTCGTACATGAACAGCGGCAGCGTCTGGCTCCTGCCGCCCGGCCCACCCCTCGTCATCACCCAGATCAGCCCGAAGACGGACAGGGTCTGGAGGGTGATGAGCATGAGGTTCGTGCCGATGGAGCGGCGGATCATCGGGAGCGTGATGTGCCACATACGGCGCCATCCGCCGGCGCCGTCGACCTCGGCCGCCTCGGTGATCTCCTTCGGGATCTCGTTGAGGGCGGCCGAGTAGACGAGCATCGAGAAGGCCGTACCCCGCCATACGTTCGCGAACGACACGGCGAGGATCGGGAGCGTGAACAGCCAGTTCTGGGACGGGAGTTGGAGCCAGTCCAGGATGGCGTTCAGGGTGCCTTCGCGACGGAAGAAGGCGTACAGAAGAAACCCGGCGACGACCTCCGGCAGCACCCACGCCGTGATGACGATGGCGCCGGCGAGGGTGCGGACGGGCTTCGAGGCCCGCTGCATCAGCATGGCCAGGCCCAGGCCCAGGGTGTTCTGGCCGATCAGGGCCGAGATGACGGTGAAGACGAGGGTGAGCCAGACCGCGTTGAGGAACGCCTCGTCACCGAAGGCCGTACGGAAGTTGTCGAAGCCGACGAAGGAGTCCTCGGCCTGGCCGGTGAGCTGGAGGTCGGTGAAGGCGATGTAGGCGCAGTAGGCGATGGGGCCGGCGAGGAAGAGGAGCAGGAGGACGACGGCGGGGGAGAGGGGGAGGGCGCGAGTAAGGGAGCGGTGGCGTGGCTGGGAACGATGCGCTGCGGGGCGGGGAGTGGTTGGTTCCCGTCCCGGGCCCGGTGTCGGCCTTTTCGTGACGACCGTCATGAGCAGGGGCTCATTTCTCGATCACCTGGTCGTCCGTCGCCGACTTCAGCTCCTCGTCGTAGCCTTTCGCCGCCTCGTCCACCGACATGTCACCCGTCGTCACACCCTCCATCGCCTCCTGCACGGCGGTGGAGACCTTCGGATACGCCGGGTAGGCGGGCCGGTAGTGCGTGCTGGCCACGAGGTCCGTGAAGAACTTGATGCCGGGTTGGGCGTCGATGTAGGAGGGGTCGTCCGCGACGTCCTGCCGGACCGCGATGCCGGAGTTGGCGACGTACCACTTCTGGGCGTTCGCCTTCGTCTGCATCGTCTTGATGAACTCGAAGGCCAGGTCGGGGTTGCCCGCCTTGGCCGGGATGGACCAGGTCCAGCCGCCGGACATGCTCACCTTGCCGGGGGCCTGGCCGTTCTGGGTGGGCATGGCGGCGAGGCCCAGTTCGTCGGACCACTCGGGCCATTCGTGACCGCTGCCGGGGAGCCAGTCCTGCGGGAGCCAGGAGCCGTCGAGGGCGATGCCGAGCTTGCCCTGCGGGAGCCACTCGCCGCGGACGCGGGTCATGACGTTGGGGTCGAGGGCGTCGGAGACGTCCGGGCCGAGTTTCTCCTTGTAGACGGTCTCCACGAAGGTGAGGGCATCCTTGAAGCCCTGGCTGCCGGCGACCCACTTCTTGGCCGACTTGTCGTACAGGGGGTCCGACGTGCCGTCGTTCGTGCCGTAGAGCAGCATCTCGAAGGTCTGCATGGTGGCGGCCTCGCCGACGGGCTTGCCGGTGTAGACGTTCAGGGGGATGGCGTCGGGGGCCTTCTGTTTGATGGTGCGGGCGGCGTCGAGGACGTCGTCCCAGGTCTTCGGCTGCCAGTCGGCGGGCAGGCCGGCCTTCTTGAAGATGTCCTTGCTGAACCACAGGCCGCGGGTGTCGGTACCGTCCGGGACGCCGTACGTCTTGCCGTCCTCGCCCTTGGCCGCGGCCTTCGCCGTGTCGATGAACTGTCCCCAGTCCTTCCACTTGGCGAGGTAGGGGTCGAGTGGCTTCAAGTACCCGCTGGTGATGTCCGAGTTGATGAGGAAGGTGTCCTCGTAGACCAGGTCGGGGGCGGTCTTGGGGGAGCGGAGCATCTGCTGGAGCTTGGTGTAGTACTCCGAGTCCGGGGCCTTGATCGGAACGAACTCGACCTTCTTGCCGGGGTTCGCCTTCTCGAACTGCTCCTTGATGTCCGCGAGGTAGGTGTCCATCACCTTGATGGAGTTGTCCGTGGACTGTTTGAAGGAGACCTTGAGGGTGTCCGGGTCGCTGCCGGAGCCGGTGCCGCAGGCGGTGAGGGTGCCGGCGGCGGCGAGGGTGAGGGCGAGGAGTGTGGGGAGGGCCGGGCGGGCGGGGCGAGCGAGGCGGGCGGGGCGGGTGGCGGTGGGGCGCACGGGCATGACCTCCTGCGGGCGCACTTCGTTGTGGCGCGGGGATGGCTGCCTGGTGAACGTAGGTTGAGTGGTCTAGTCAGGTCAATGTGTGTGCGGCGGATTGGGTGACGGCGTTGGTTGGCGTTGGCGTTGGCGTTGGCGTTGGCGGCTTCGGCTGCAGGAGGTGTTCGGCCTTGTCGGACTTGATGTCGCGGATGAGGGTGCGGAGGGCTTCGCGGGTGTCGGTGAGGTAGTGGTCCTCTTGGCCGGTGATGGCTATGTGGGCGTTGCCGTTGGGGTCGGTGCCGGCGGTGGTGCAGGTGGTGGGGGAACTCGCCGCCTGTGCTTGCCGGTTCACGCCGGGACACGAGGTGTATTTGTCGCTGCGGTATCGGCAGGAGGCACTGCGGGTGGTGCTCTACGACAGGTATCGGTGGCACGAGCATCCTCGGCTGATGGCGGGGTGCGATGCGCGGAGGCTGCGGCGTTGCGTTGCGGGTGCCGGGTGGGTTGTGCGGTCGTGTGAGGGGGAGCTACTCCGGTAGTTCGGCGGCGCGGGCGCGGGCTTCGGAGGCTTCGGTGGGTGCGTTGGCGCGGGTATAGGCGTCGGCGGACTGGAAGTGAGCGGCGCGGGCCTCGGTGGGGCGGTGGGCGGCCTCATAGGCGAGGGCCAGGGCATGGAGGGCCCGGCCCTCGCCGTACCAGTCCTCGAACTCCCGGTATGCCTCCAGTGACTCGCCGTACGCCTCAATCGCCTCCTCCGCGCGACCCGCGTCCTGCAGGCCGTTGCCGAGGCTGTGCCACGCCTTGGCCTCACGGTGGCGGTCTCCGGTGGCCTGGAACAGGTCGCGGGCTTGGGTGTGGGCGTCGATCGCTTCCTCTGTGCGGCCCGCATCCTGCTGGGCGTTGCCGAGGTTGTGCCATGCTCCGGCCTCGTGGTGGCGGTCTTCTGCCTCCTGGCACAGGTCGCGGGCGCGGGTGTGCGCGTCGATCGCTTCCTCTGTGCGGCCCGCCTCCCGCAGAGCGATGCCGAGGTTGTCCCAGGCCATGGCCTCGCTCTCGTGGTCTCCGGTGGCCTGGTACAGGTCGCGGGCTCGGGTGTGGGCGTCGATCGCTTCCTCCGCCCGGCCCGCCTCCCGCAGGGCGACTCCGAGGTGGTCCCACGCGATGGCCTCACCCAGCCGGTCCCCGGCAAGGAGGGTGGCCTCCCGCGCGGCCTCCGCGACCGCGATCCAGTCGTCGAAATACCGCCGTGAGTACAGGTACTCCCCTAGACACTGGGCCAGCCGCACCGCCGTGCCCGCGAACCGCACCTCCCGCCCCCACGCCACCGCCGCCACCAGACCCGCCCGCTCCCCGTCCAGCCAAGCCAACGCCTGTCCCCGATCCTCGAACCGCCTCGGCTCCTGCATCCCCGGCAGCCACCGCAACCGGTCATCAGCGGCATCCGCCCACCGGTAGTAGAAGTCCAGCACCCGCTCCCGCGCGGCCTCCCCCTCCTCCCGCAACCTCGCATCTCCCGCCACCACGCCCACCGCGAACACCCGCACCACGTCATGCACCCGCCACGGCACAGAGGAAGCCGTTACGTTGCTGCCCCGCACCGGCATGACGAAATGTCTGGCGGCCAGGTCCTCCAGCAGGGACAGCACAGCCCCCGTGTCGAGGCCGGCAAGAGCGGTGATCGCCTCCGTGCCGGTCTCCGCACCCGGAGCAAGACAGAGCAGCCGCAGAAGCCGGGCCTCGTCGGGCGGCAGCCGCCGGTACGAGGTCTCCAGCACAGGACGCAGAACAAGTGAGCGTCCATATAGGTCGGTTCCCGGGCTACCGCGGTCAAGGACGGAGGTCGGGTCCCCAGCATCCCGGATCTCGGCCACCAGAGATGCGATGCCCCGATGGCGTCGCCGACGCAGCATCCCCGCGGCGATCTGGAGGGCCAGGGGCAAGTGACCGCAAAGACCCGTCAGTTCACGCAGTGCGTCGCGTTCGAGCGCCGGACGATCGTCGCGTTCGTCGGTGTCGTGCAGGGCGCGCGTCACCAGGTCGACAGACTCATCCGGGGCGAGTGCTTCCAGGTCGATCTGGCGTACCGCCAGAGCGTCGGGACGGTCCCGAGAAGTGATGAGCACCCGGTGGTGGTCCGTGCCGGGCAGGAGCGGCAGGTACTGGGACGGGTCACACGCGTTGTCCAGGATCAGCAGCATCCGGTCCCGCCGTTCGGAGAGGAGCTCGCGGTACGCGTCGTACTGACGCTCCGTCGTCGGCGGCAGATCCCGGTCCCGCACGCCGAGCGCGTCCAGCAGCGCCAGGACCGCCTGATCAGCCGTAACCGGGTCGTCGTCGTACCCGCGCAGGTCCACGAAGAGCGTCCCGCCCGGGAACCAGCCCCGCGCACGGGCCCGGTGTGCCGCCTCCACCGCCAGCGCGGTCTTCCCGATGCCGCCCATACCGGTGACCGCGAAGATGAGGAGCGGGAGCGCGGCCGTGTCGTCCTCGTCGGGGGAGAGGTGCGGGAGCAGGCGGTCCAGCTCTGCCGATCGGCCGGTGAACCCCAGGGGGCGGGGCGGGAGTGTGGCGGTCGCTCGCGGGACAGGGCCGTGGGTGGTCCCCCTGCTGCTCCTACCGTCGCCCGTCGCTCTTGCCGGTGACGGGGCCGTGGAAGGTGCCGCCCCGGAAGTCGATGTGGTCTCCGCCGTACGTCGCTCCGCCCTCCCCGCGCCGATGGGGCCCCTCCTCGGAGTCGGAGGAATGGTTGCGGGGCTGATGCTTACGCAGCACGGCCACCGTCACCGCAGCCGCCTGCTTGGCGGCGAGTTCCTGTGAACCCGACGCGTCAGCCCTGCTCTTGCCCGCGTCGGCGCGATCGCTGATGCCCCGGATCACCAGGGCGTTCAACTGGCCGTTCAGGTGGGCCGCCTGGAGCGCCCCGGAGCCCTCCATCTCGATCGCGCCCGCGTCGTTGTAGCTCCGCCGGATGAACCGGGCGATCTCGGACTTGGCGTCCGCCAGGACCACGTCACCCGTGGCGATCGGCATGAAGTGCGCCCGTACCTCGGGCATCTCCCGCGCAGCGGAACGGGCGGCCTGTTCGAGCGCGTGCGAGCCCGGCAGGGCCTTTGGCCTGACCAGGAAACCCTCGGGCGTCTGCTTGCCGCCGTGGATCTCGTACACCTGCGTGCCCACGACGACGTCCCCGATCCCGACGTCGTCCTTCAGGCTGCCGGCGACTCCGACGAAGAGGACGGCCTCGGGACGCAGCCAGTTGATGAGCTGGGTGGTGAGAGCGGCGGCCCGTTCGGCGCCCATGCCGAGTTCTGCGATGGCAACATGCCAGGCAGTGCCGGGCAGTTGGCCCTTCTCGACTCGGGTTCCGTCAGGGTGCACGAGTTCCCGCCGGTTCTCGACGTGCGCGCGCAGGGCGGCGTATTCGAGGGGGAGCGCGGTCAGGACGAGAGCGGTGGGCTGAGTCTCCGGCACACTCATAACGTACAGCCGGGGGAAGGGAATCGAGTGCCGGAACAGGACGTCACCGTCGGGCAGTTGCTGCTCGCCGAGTACCAGTGCGTCAAGGACGAGCAGAAGGCCCGGATCGGGTTTCGGGACAACCTGCTGTACGTGACCCTGGCCGTCGTGGCCGCCGTCATCGCCGCCGCGGCCCAGGCCAAGCAGGCGTCGATGCTGCTCGCGCTGCCGCCGGTGTGTGTCGTACTCGGGTGGACGTACCTCGTGAACGACGAGAAGATCTCGGCGATCGGCGCGTATGTACGGGAGGATCTCGGGCCCCGGCTTGCCGCGCTCGCCGAACCCGGCGGTGGGTTCCAGGCGTTCGGCTGGGAAACCGCGCACCGGGGGGACGCGCGGCGCCGGTCACGTAAGGCGGTGCAACTCCTGGTGGATCTGCTGGCCTTCTGCGCCGTGCCGCTCGCGGCGCTGGTGCTGTTCTGGGCGGACGGTGGTTCCGGGGCGCTGCTCGTCGTGCTGTCGGTGGTGGAGGCGTTGGCCGTGGCCGGGTTGGCCTGGCAGGTCGTGTGGTACGCGAACGGGGCATGAACTCCCTTCTTGCGCCGTACCGTTGAAGCACCTGACCGAGGCACACCGGGGGACGGAACGGGCACATGAAAGCGGCGTTGTTGGCTGCCCTGGCCGAGGGCGCGGGCGGGGACGACGGACTCCGGGCGGTGGAGTCGCTGGCCCGGGCGGTGGGGCTCGGCGCGGGGGCGTCGGTCGCGGAACTCGCCGAGGCGGCACGGGACCCGGCACGGCGGATGGCCGTACAGAAGTGGGGCGAGGAGCTGGCGGGTCTCCTCGCAGCGGACCCTGAGGGCGTCGCCCGCACCCTCGCCCGGGCCATGGAGCGGGACGCGCCGGGCAGCGGGACGTCCTGGTACGACGGGGATCACGCCGACTTCCGGGGCGGGGTCTTCCTGCGTGAGGTGGTGGGCGTGCAGGTCGTGATCCAGCAGGGCGGGGCGGCCGTACCGGAGGCGATGGCCGGTCTGCCGCCGAGGCCGGGTGGGTTCACCGGGCGGGAGCGCGAGATGGCGGACCTGCTGCGCGCGCTGGACCCGGGCGGGGCACAGTCGTCCGAGTCGGCTGCGACTCTCGTCGCCGCCGTGTCCGGCCTCGGGGGTATCGGCAAGACCGCACTCGCCGTCGAGACGGCGCATCTGGCCCGCGAGCAGGGCAAGTTTCCCGGCGGGGTTCTCTTCATCGACCTGCATGGCTACGACCAGGAGCCTGTCACCGCGGACCGGGCGCTGCAGGCGTTGCTGCGAGCCCTCGGGACTCGACCCGAACACATTCCGAGTACGACGGATGAGCGGGTGAGGCTCTACCGCTCCACGCTGGCCGCCCGGGCCCAGGAGCGTGGCGCGGTGCTGGTCCTGGCGGACAACGCCTCCTCGCCCGACCAGGTACGGCCCCTCCTGCCGGGCGACGCCCGGCACCACGTCCTGGTCACGTCCCGCGACCGGCTGCCCCAATTGGGGGCGCGGCTCGTTTCCTTGGACCAGCTCAGCCCGAAGGAGGCGTACAAACTCCTGGACCGGGCCCTGCGAATCGCCGCCCCGCGCGACAGCCGGATCGTCGACGACCCCGGAACGGCGGAGCGACTCGCCGGCCTGTGCGGGCACCTTCCGTTGGCCCTGCAGATTGCTGCCGCTCTGCTGGCGGAGGATCCGAACATGCCGGTGGCTGAACTCGTGGCGGAGCTGGCCGAGTCGCGCGACCGCCTCGACCACCTCGATGACGGCGAGCGTAGTGTCCGCGTCGCCTTCGAGCTCTCCTACTGCCGACTGCTGCCCGACAGGGCGCGGCTGCTGCGCTTGCTTGCTCTCGCGCCGGGGCCCGACGTGAGCGAACAGGTCGTCGCCGCGCTCGTCGGTGTCGAGGCGCCTCCGGTACGGGACTTGAAGGCCTTGGCCCGTGCACACCTCGTTGAGCGGGGCAGTGGGCGCGGGTGGTGGCGGTTGCATGACCTGGTGCGGGTGTTCGGGGCGGGTGTGGTGGCGGGGGATGCAGGGTTGCGGGAGGAGGGGGAGGAGGCGCGGGAGCGGGTGCTGGACTTCTACTGGCGGTGGGCGGATGCGGCCGACGACCTGTTGTGGTGGCTGCCGGGCACAGCGGAGCCGGAACTGTTCGCAGACCGGGGGCAGGCTCTCTCGTGGCTGGATGGGGAGCGGGCGGGTCTGGTGGCTGCGGTGGGGTGGGGGCGGGAGGAGCGCTTCGCGTCCAGGGCTGTGCAGCTGGCCCAGTCTCTGGGGGAGTACCTGGACTGGCGGCGGTATTTCGACGACGGGATCGCCGTTGCGGAGGCGGCGCGGGAGGCCGCCCACCTTGCCGGGGACCGGCTGCGCGCGGCCGACGCGTGGGACCACTTCGGACTCGCCCTGCAGGGGACGAGTCGGGCGGAGGACGCGATCGACGCCCACATCCGCGCCCGCGACCTGCACCAGGCCAGCGGCGACCGCGACGGCGAGGCCTGCGCATGCAACAACCTCGGCAACGCCCTGCGGGAGGCGGGCCGGGCAGGGGAGGCGATCGACGCTCTCACCCGCGCCCGCGACCTGTTCCAGGCCGCCGGAGAGCGCCATCGCGAGGCCATTGCGTGGGACAGCCTCGGCACGGCTCTCCGGGAGGCGGGCCGGGTAGGGGAGGCGATCGACGCTCTCACCCGCGCCCGCGACCTGTTCCAGGCCGCCGGAGACCGCCACCGCGAGGCCATTTCGTGGCACAACCTCGGTGAGGCCCTGCAGGAGGTGGGCCGCGAGGAGGAGGCGATGGAGGCGTACGGCAAGTCCCTGGATCTCCATCGGGAGTTCGAGGACTGGTACGGCGAGGGGAAGACCCTCTGCAACCTGGCCCTCGTCCACGCGGCCGCCCATCGCCCCGCCGAGGCCCGCGCCGCCTGGCACCAGGCCGCCGACGCCTACGCCCGCGCCAACGCCCCCACCGAAGCCGCCGAAGCCCGCACCCGCGCCGCCGCCCTCGACCTCCGCCCCCCTAACGTCCCTTCTCCACCCCCACCCCCCGAACCCACCGATAAACCAACTCCGGCCTCCCCACCTGCCCATAAACCGGCTTCCGCTCAGCCCTCCCCGCCTCCACCAAATGCTCCAGATACCGCCGAGCCGTAATCCGGGAAATCCCCACAGCCTCAGCCACCCCCGCCGCCGTAAGCCCCTCCTCGGCCTCCCGCACAGCCCCGGTCACCCGCTCCAGCGTCGGCGCACTCAACCCCTTGGGCAGCGCCGCAGGCGAGGGCGCCCGCAACGCCGCCAACGCCCGGTCCACCTCGTCCTGCCCGCTCGCCTCCCCCACCGCCGCGTGGAACTCGGCGTACCGCACCAGCCGATCCCGCAGCGTGGCGAACGTAAAAGGCTTCAGTACGTACTGCACGACCCCCAGCGACACCCCCTCCCGCACCACCGCCAGATCCCGCGCCGACGTCACCGCGATCACATCCGCGTGATGGCCGGCCGCCCGCAACGACCGGGCCAGCTGCAGCCCGTGCACATCCGGCAGGTGCAGGTCCAGCAACAGCAGATCCACCGGCGTCCGCTCCAGCGCGCGCCGCGCCTCCGCCCCCGTGTGCGCCTTGCCGACCGCGACGAACCCCGGCACCCGGCCGACGTACATCATGTGCGCGTCCGCCGCCACCGGGTCGTCCTCCACGACCAGGACGCGAATCGCCTGCTCGGCCGCCGCCGTCATACGTCACCTCTCGAAACCGCCGCGCCCTCGGAACCCTGCGCGGACTCACCCTGCCGGGAATGCTCGGTCCGCCGTGAATGCCGATCCCGCTGCGAACGCCCGCCACCCGGCGAACGCTCGCCACCCGGCAAGGGCTCGGCACCCGGCAAGGGCTCGGCACCCTCTTCCAGCGGCCCGTCACTCCCTGCGCTCTCGCCCCCTGCGCTCTCACTCCCCGCGCCCTCACGTACGGCCCCCTCACCCAACGGCAACCGCACCTCGAACTCCGCCCCGCCCCCGGCAGCCTCCGCCACCGCCAACGCCCCGTCATGCCGATGCACCGCCTGCCGCACCAGCGCGAGCCCCAGCCCTCGCCCGCCAGGCCCCGCCGGCTTCGTCGAGAAGCCGCGCTCGAACACCGCCTCCGCGTGCGCGGGATCCACCCCGGCCCCGGTGTCCGACACCCGCAGGACCAGCTCCGAAGCCTCCGTGTACGCCGTCACCGTCACCCGCCCCCGCACGCTCCCCTGCGCGGCGTCCACCGCGTTGTCGATCAGGTTGCCGAGGATCGTCACCAGGTCCCGGGCGGGCAGTGACGGCGGAAGCAGGCGGTCGTCCAGCCGGCTGTCCTCCGACACCACCAGCTCCACGCCCCGCTCATTCGCCTGCGCAGTCTTCCCGAGCAGCAACGCCGCCAGCACCGGCTCGCTGACCGCCGCGACGACCTGGTCCGTCAGGGCCTGGGCCAGTTCCAGCTCGGCCGTCGCGAACTCGACCGCCTCCTCGGCCCGGCCCAGTTCGATCAGCGAGACCACCGTGTGCAGGCGGTTCGCCGCCTCGTGTGCCTGTGAGCGCAGCGCTTGCGTGAAGCCCCGCTCGGAGTCCAGCTCGCCCATCAAAGACTGGAGTTCGGTGACGTCCCGGAGCGTCACCACCGTGCCGCGCCGCTCGCCGCCCGACACCAGTGAGGTGTTCACCACCAGCACGCGTTCCTCCGTCAGGAGCACCTCGTCGACCCTGGGCTCGGACGCCAGCAGGGCCCCGGTCAGCGGCGCGGGCAGGCCGAGGTCCGCCACGGACCGCCCCACCACATCGCCGGCCACCCCGAGCAGTTCCCGCCCGCCGTCGTTGATCAGCGCCACCCGGTACTGCCCGTCCAGCATCAGCAGCCCCTCCCGCACCGCGTGCAACGCCGCCTGGTGATAGTCGTGCATGCGGCTCAGCTCGGCCGCGTTCATGCCGTGGGTGTGGCGGCGCAGCCGGGCATTGATGACGTACGTACCGATCGCGCCCAGCGCGAGCGCGCCCGCCGCCACCCCGATCAGGGCCGTCAGCT
Source organism: Streptomyces shaanxiensis (assembly GCF_039537145.1). Taxonomy (NCBI): domain Bacteria; kingdom Bacillati; phylum Actinomycetota; class Actinomycetes; order Kitasatosporales; family Streptomycetaceae; genus Streptomyces; species Streptomyces shaanxiensis. Next base: position 16,462 of record NZ_BAAAZY010000032.1, on the reverse strand, counting down.
GGTCCTGCACGCGCTTGCTGATCGCCTCGACCCGGATGCCCGCGCTGACCATCCCGACGATGTCCTTCGGCGCGCGCCCTCCGTCGTAGATCGGCACCACCGCGCGGACGGACGCGCCGAGCGTGCCGGTGTACGTCTCGGTGAACGGCTCCCCGCGCAGGGCGCGCTCCGTGTGGCCGCGGAAGTGCTGGCCGATCTGCTTCTCGTCGGGGTGCGTCCAGCGAATGCCCTTGCGGTTCATGATCGTGACGAAGTCGACCTCGGCGTCGTGCTGGACACGGAGCGCGTACGGCTGGAGCTCGGCCGTCGGGTCGGCGGTGCGGATCGCCTCCCGTACGGACGGGGCGTCGGCGATCGACTGCGCGACCGCCATGGCCTGCCGGCCCGCCGCGTCCTCGGCCTGGCCGCGGTCGCTGACGTAGGTGAAGATCGCGTACCCGGCGACGAGCACCGCTATCAGCACGGCCTGCATGGCGAAGAGCTGACCGGCCAGGCTGCGGGGTGTCGGGACGGGGATGCGCATGTCGTCAGTCTGCCTCCCTGGCTGATTGTGAACTAAATGAACGGAAGGGTGACCGCCCTCACACGGCAAGAGATAGTCACCGCATCGCTGAATACGACACCCCCGTCCCCCGGGCGGCGTGACCCCTCCCCGGGGCGCGGCACCTGAGCAGCGAAACCCCCACCCCGGACGTGAGCCGCACGCCGGTGATGCCGACGAAGACGTCAAGGAGGGCAGCCGTGGCCGCCGCCAGTTCCCCCGACAAGGCACCTGCCGCACCCGTCGCCAAGCGGGACCGCACGCACTACCTCTACATCGCGGTGATCATCGCGGTTGCCCTCGGTATCACCGTGGGTCTGGCCGCGCCCGACTTCGCGGTCGAGCTGAAGCCCATCGGAACGGGCTTCGTGAACCTGATCAAGATGATGATCTCGCCGATCATCTTCTGCACGATCGTGCTGGGCATCGGCTCGGTACGGAAGGCCGCCAAGGTCGGCAAGGTCGGCGGTATCGCGCTGGGCTACTTCCTGGCGATGTCGCTGGTCGCGCTCGGTATCGGTCTCGTCGTCGGCAACATCCTGGAGCCCGGCACGGGCCTGCAGATCACCGACGCCATCAAGGACGCCGGCCACGAGCAGGTCGACCCGGAGGCCAAGGACACCACCGAGTTCCTGCTCGGCCTCATCCCGACCACGATGGTCTCCGCCTTCACCTCGGAAACGGTCCTGCAGACCCTGATCATCGCGCTGCTCACCGGCTTCGCGCTGCAGGCCATGGGCTCCACCGGGGAGCCGATCCTGCGCGGTGTGGAGCACATCCAGAAGCTCGTCTTCCGCATCCTCGCCATGGTGATGTGGGCCGCCCCGGTCGGTGCCTTCGGTGCCATCGCCGCCGTCACCGGGTCCGCCGGTGTCGACGCGCTCAAGAAGCTCGCCATCCTGATGCTCGGCTTCTACGTCACCTGCTTCCTCTTCGTCTTCATCGTGCTCGGCGCCCTGCTGCGGATCGTCGCCGGCCTGAACATCCTCACGCTCTTCAAGTACCTGGGCCGTGAGTTCCTGCTGATCCTGTCGACCTCCTCCTCCGAGTCGGCGCTGCCGCGCCTCATCGCGAAGATGGAGCACCTCGGCGTCAGCAAGCCGGTGGTCGGCATCACCGTCCCGACCGGCTACTCCTTCAACCTCGACGGCACCATGATCTACATGACCATGGCGTCCCTGTTCATCGCCGACGCCATGGGTACGCCGATGTCGATCGGTGAGCAGATCCCGCTGCTGCTCTTCCTGCTGGTCGCCTCCAAGGGCGCGGCCGGTGTCACCGGTGCGGGTCTGGCCACGCTGGCCGGTGGTCTGCAGTCGCACAAGCCCGCCCTGGTGGACGGCATCGGCCTCATCGTCGGCATCGACCGCTTCATGAGCGAGGCCCGCGCCCTGACGAACTTCGCGGGCAACGCCGTCGCCACGGTCCTGATCGGCACCTGGACCAAGGAGATCGACAAGGGCAGGGTCAACGAGGTGCTCGCCGGTCAGATCCCGTTCGACGAGAAGACCCTCCTGGACGACGGCGGCCACGGCGCCCCGGCCGCCGAGGCGCCGGAACAGGGCGGCGAGAAGGAACTCGCGAAGACCTGACCTCCGGCCCGGTCCGGCCCCTGCTCCGGACGTCCGGCCCCGCCTGAACCGGGGCCGGGCGTCCGGCCATACACCCCGGGCGGCTGAGTAGCTCCCCCGTCGCTCAGCCGCCCGGTCAGCATCGCTGGTCCCGACTCAGGCGTACGGCAACTGCCGTACGCCTGAGTCGCGTTCCGCCGGGGCGGCGCGCATGACCGCCGCTCGCCGAAATCCTTTGACCTGCCGCCCGCCGGGCCGCACCCTGGAAGACCCTGGCCCTGATGCAGGCAGTCCACCGGGAGGCGGACATGGCGGAAGAGGCGTCACCCGTCTCACTGGACCAAGTGAGCGATCTCTTCTACGAGTTCCTGACGGCGGTCGCCCGCGCACCCCGCAAGGAGCAGGAGGACGGCCGCAACCTCAGCGCCCGGCTGATGGACCACCTCGGCTCCACGCCCACCGACCGTCCCGTGGTGAAGGCGGCCTACGCGCCGTACGACCTGCCCAACGTCCACCTCGCCCTGGAGCGCTGGTTCGCCGCCGACCCCGCCCGCACCTACGAACTGGTCGGCCTGCGCGGCGCCCAGCACCACGGCGATCTCACCCTCGGCGACATCCTCGACGCGGCCGACCGCTACGACCGCTTCGTCATCGGCGCCGTCGACTACGCCCACCTCCCGGTCGCACCGGACACCGAACTGGCCTGCGTCTCCTGCGGGTTCTACCTCGGCCGGGACGGCGACGAACGCTTCGCGGTGCTGCTGCGCGGACCGCAGGACGAGTACGGGCGCAACAAGGTCGAGGTCGAAGTCCTCGCGCGGGACAAGGAGTTCGCGGACCGCCTGCTCGCCGGGCTCGACACCCTCGTACGCGAACACAACGTCTTCCGCGGCCAGGTCCTCTCCTTCGAGGGCTCGGAGTTCCGGCGAGGCCGCGGACCCTTCCGCTTCCACCGCCGCCCCGACCTCACCCGCGACGACATCGTGCTGCCCGCCGGCCTCCTCGAACGCCTGGAACGCCAGGTCGTGGGCGTCGCCCGGCGCCGCGAACAGCTGCGCGCGGCGGGCCAGCACCTGCGCCGTGGACTGCTGCTGTACGGCCCGCCCGGCACCGGCAAGACCCACACGATCCGCTATCTGCTCTCCCACCTCCCGCAGTTCACGGTGGTGGTCCTGGCCGGCACCAGCATCTCGGCCATCGGCCCCGCCTGCGCCCTGGCCCGGATGCTCCAGCCTGCGCTCGTCGTCCTGGAGGACTGCGACCTGATCGCCGAGGCCCGCGACTACGGCGGTGGCGACCAGCCCCTGCTCTTCCAGGTCCTGAACGAGATGGACGGCCTCGGCGACGATGCCGACGTCGCCTTCCTCCTCACCACCAACCGCGCCGACCTGCTGGAGCCGGCCCTGGTCCAGCGCCCCGGCCGCGTCGACCTCGCCGTGGAGATCCCGTTGCCGGACGCCGAGGGCCGCGCCCGCCTCCTCGGCCTCTACGGCGCCGGACTGGGCCTCGGCAAGGACATCGCGGACGAGGTGGTGGCCCGCACGGAGGGCACGACGGCCTCCTTCACCAAGGAGCTGGTGCGGCGCTCCGTACTCATCGCGGCCGAGCGCGAGTCCGCCCGGACCGAGCCGGACGACGTCCGTGCCGCTCTCGACGAACTCCTCTCCGACCAGGACCACCTCACCCGCCGCCTCCTCGGAGTCCAGGGGGCGGGAACGGACGCGGACGTGGAGGACATGGACATGGACGGTGAGGGGGAGTGGGCGCCTCCGACGGACGTACCCGGCTACCCCGGTCCCCTTCCCCGGGGCCCACGTCCGGGCCTGGCCCCGACCGACTGAGTCGCGCGCGTCAGCCGACCGGCACGGCCGCGCCGTCCAGCCGTGCCAGTTCCTCCGCGCCGAGCACCAGGTCCGCCGCGCCCGCCGAGTCCCGTACCGACTCCGGACGGCTCGCCCCCGGAATCGGGATCACGGCCGGGGACCGCGCCAGCAGCCAGGCCAGGCACACCCGCTGAGGGCTGACGCCACGGGCGGCGGCCACCTCGTGGAAGGCGCCGAGGCGCGCCTCGCCCTCCGTCCGTGACGGCCCGTCCAGCGAGCTGCGTGAGATGCCGCCCAGCGGGCTCCACGGCAGGAACGCCAGTCCCAGCTCCGCGCACAGCCGCAGCTCGGCCTCGCTGTCCCGTACGGCGGGCGAGTACTGGTTCTGCACCGAGACCAGGCGGTCGCCGAGGATCCGGTGGGCCGTGCGGATCTGGTCCGCGTCCGTGTTGGAGACGCCGGCCAGGCGGATCTTGCCCTCGTCGAGGAGTTCGCGCAGCGCGCCGACCGACTCCTCGAAGGGGACGGCCGGGTCGGGCTTGTGCAGCTGGTAGAGCCCGATCGCCTCGACCCCGAGCCGCCGGAGCGAGGCCTCGGCGGCCGCCTTGAGGTGGCGGGGGTCGCCGTTCACCGTCCAGCTGCCGTCGGCCGGCCTGCCCCGGCCGCCCTTGGTGGCCACCAGCACGTCGCCGGTGTCGCCGCCGTACGCGGCCAGCGCGCGGGCGACGAGGAGTTCGTTGTGACCAGGCTCGGCGCCCGGCAGATGGTAGGAGTCGGCCGTGTCCAGCAGCGTCACCCCCGCGTCCAGGGCGGCGTGCACGGTGGCCAGGGCGCGCCGCTCGTCGGGGTGGCCTTCGAGGGACAGCGGCATCGCGCCGAGGCCGATGGCGCTGACGCGGTGGGGGCCGAGAGTGCGGTACCGCATGTCAGACGACGTCCTTTCCGAGGGTCTCGGCGACGGCCTTCGGGAGCCACTCCCGGGCGCGCGTGAAGCGGAAACCGAGCCGTGTGGCGCGGGAGTTGTCCATGCCGTAGGCGCGGGTGAAGGCGAACGGGGAGACCTCGCCGACCTCGACCGGCCGGAAGACGGTCCGGCCGTCCGGCAGGTGCGCGGCGATCGCGTCGCACAGCTCCTCGGTGGTCAGCAGGCCGTGGGAGGCGGCGTTGACCGGGCCGGTGAAGTCCTCGCCCACCGCCCAGAGGAGGAAGTCGGCGATCTCCTCGACGTGGATGTACGTCGCCGGGTGGTTCACCACCGGCACGGCGATCGGCTCGCCGGAGCGGATGCGGGTCGCGTAGTGGGCCATACGGCCCGTGAAGTCGTCGTCCCCGCCCAGCACATGGGCGACGCGGACCGCCGCGTACGGGAAGGCCGGGTCGGCGGCGAGGACGGCCTCCGCCTGCCGCTTGCCCTCGCCGTAGTGCGCGTCGACGAACTCCGGGTCCTCCCAGGGGAGTTCGAGGTCCACGGGCACGTCCAGCGGATCCACGTCCGGCTCGCGCACGGGGGCGATCGAGTCCTCGTACTCGTACACCTCCACCGTCGACGTCAGCACATAACGGCGGGTGCGGCCGGTGAAGACCCGGCGGGCGATCTCCGCCTGCCGAGGCGTGTAGCAGACCTGGTCGACCACGACGTCGAACGTCCGCGAACCCAGCGCCGCCGTCAGGGACTTCTCGTCGCCGCGGTCGGCGACCAGATGAACGACGCCCGGCGGAGGCGCGGCCGAGCCCCGATTGAGGACCGTCACACGATCCCCCACGGCCAGCAGCCGCGCGATCAGCCGCTTGCCGAAGTAGCGGTTCCCGCCGATGACCAGTACCTCTCGTCCCTTTCGCATGACCATAATTCTCCCGGCCTCGCACCACGCTCTGAAGGGGAAGACATGGGAGATCCGGTCACCGCGCCGAAAGAACCACGGCATCTGCGCCCGGCCGCCAACGAAACATCGGTGGCCTTCGACGCCCTGGACCGGCAGATCCTGGAGCTCCTCCAGACCGACGGCCGGATCAAGCTGAGCGAGCTCGGCCGCCGCGTGCGGCTCAGCCCGGCGGCCGTCACCGAGCGGGTACGGCGGCTGGAGACGGCGGGCGTGATCACGGGATACGGCGCCCAGGTCGCCCCCGCCCGGCTCGGCTACGGCATCCAGGCCTTCATCCGGGTCAACCCGCACGGCGGCTACACCCTCCGCCACCCCCGCACCCTGGAACTGATCGACCGCCCGGAGATCGTCGAGGTCCACCACGTCGTCGGCGAGGACTGCTGGATCCTCAAGGTCGCCGTCGAGGACACGATCCATCTGGAGGAGATCCTCGAGGCGACCTCGGCGCTGGGCCGTACGACGACGTCCATCGTGCTGTCCTCCCCGGTGCGCACGAAGCCGCTGCTGCCACGCTTGCCCTGACGTCGGCGTCAAGGCTTACGTTCGTACCCATGCGAATCGGCGAGCTGGCCACGCGGGCCGGGACCACGACGCGCACCTTGCGCTACTACGAGTCGCGGGGGCTGCTGCCCGCGCGGCGCGGCGACAACGGGTATCGGACGTACGACGAGAGCGACCTGAAGCTGCTGCGGCAGATCAGGACGTTGCAGGACTTCGGGTTCGACCTGGAGGAGACCCGGCCGTTCGTGGAGTGCCTGCGGGCCGGGCACCCGGAGGGCGACACGTGTCCCGCCTCGCTCGCGGTCTACCGGCGCAAGCTGGACGAGCTCGACGCGCTGATCGGCGAGTTGCGGGCCGTGCGGGCCAAGATCGGCCTGCGGCTGGCGATGGCCGAGGGGGAACCACCGTTGTGCGAACTGGGAGGGCAGGAACTGTGATCAAGGCGGCGGGCGTGGCCGAGGTGACGGACGCGGACTTCGAGGCGGAGGTGATCGGGGCGGAGCTGCCGGTGCTGGTGGAGTTCACGGCCGACTGGTGCCCGCCGTGCCGGCAGATGGGGCCGGTGCTCAGCGCGCTCGCGGCGGAGGAGGGGGAGCGGCTGAAGGTGGTGCAGCTGGACGTGGACACCAACCCGCTGACCACGAACGCCTACAAGGTGCTCTCCATGCCGACGTTCATGGTCTTCCGGGGCGGCGAGCCCGTGCGGTCGATGGTGGGGGCGCGGCCCAAGCGGCGGCTGCTGGAGGAGCTGGCCGAGGTGCTGTGATTCCATCCGGGACTCTGTCCGGAACACAAGAAATCCCCCGAGCAATTGCGCTCGGGGGATTTCTTTGCGTATATTCAATGGTTCGCGACTTCAGTTGGAATTGGTCGCGAAGAAGTTCAGTGAGCACAGTATATCCGGGCGGGGGCAGAATTGTCAAACACCGAATTTCAAGACGGTGAAATGCGCCGCGAGCAGGAATTCATCGACGACCTGTACGCGCGCGTGGACGCGCTGCGCGGTGACACCGAGGTCTCCGTCACGGACGCGCTCGCCCAGGGCAACACGCCCATGCAGGCCCGGCTGGAGCGGGACATCCTGGTCGCCGAGCGCTCGGGGCTGCTCGCCGCGCTGAACGCCGTGGACGGCTCGCTGTGCTTCGGCCGGATCGACCTCGCCTCCGGCGTCACGCACCACATCGGCCGCATCGGCCTGCGCAGGGACGACGCCGACCACACGCCGATCCTGATCGACTGGCGCGCCGACGTCGCCCGCCCCTTCTACCTGGCCACCGGCCACACCCCGATGGGCCTCAGGCGCAGGCGGCACCTCACCACCGACGGCCGTACCGTCACCGCCCTGCACGACGAGATCCTCGACCTCGGCGACCAGGAGCGCACCGGCCACGAGGACCCGACCGGTGACGCCGTGCTGCTCGCAGCGCTGAACTCCGCGCGCACCGGCCGGATGAACGACATCGTGCAGACCATCCAGGCCGAGCAGGACGAGATCATCCGGGCGCCGCACCGCGGGGTGCTGGTCGTGGAAGGCGGACCCGGCACCGGCAAGACGGCCGTCGCCCTGCACCGCGCCGCGTACCTCCTCTACGAACACCGTGAACTGCTCGCCAAACGCGCGGTCCTGATCGTCGGCCCCAATCCCGCCTTCCTCGGCTACATCGGCGAGGTCCTGCCCTCGCTCGGCGAGACCGGCGTACTGCTGGCCACGGTCGGCGAGCTGTTCCCCGGCGTGCGGGCGACGGCGACCGACACGCGCGCGGCGGCTGCGGTGAAGGGGCGGGCCGACATGGCGGACGTGCTCGCCGAGGTCGTACGCGACTGGCAGGCGCTGCCTGACCCGGTGATCGCGATCGAGCACGACCGCGAGATCCTGATGCTCGACGACGACCTGGTGCGGGTCGCCCGCGAGCGCACCCGGGCCGCGAAGCTCCCGCACAACGCGGCGCGGGAGTACTTCGAGGGGCACATCCTCAACACGCTCACCGAGCTGTACGCCGAGCGGGTCGGCACCGACCCCTACGACGGCAGCAGCCTCCTCGACCCGGCCGACATCACCCAGATCCGCGACGAGCTCGCCGAGAACCCCGAAGTGTGGGCGGCCGTCGACCAGTTGTGGCCGCGCCTGACCCCGCAGCGCCTGGTCGCCGACTTCCTCGCCGACCCCGTCGGCTACCTCCCCGACGAGGACGCGGCCGCGATCCGCCGTCCGGTGACGCGAGCCTGGACCGTGGCGGACGTACCGCTGCTGGACGAGGCGGCCGAACTGCTCGGCGAGGACGACCGGGTGGCGCGGGCGCTCGCCGAGCGGGAGCGGGAGACGCAGGTCGCGTACGCGCAGGGCGTGCTGGACGTGTCGTACGCGTCGCGGACGTACGAGTTCGACGACAAGGAGGACGAGGACTCGGAGGTGTTGTCGGCGCACGACATCATCGACGCCGAGCGCTTCGCCGAACGCCAGGAGGAGGACGACCACCGCAGCGCGGCCGAGCGTGCGGCGGCCGACCGGACCTGGGCGTTCGGGCACATCATCGTCGACGAGGCGCAGGAGCTGTCGCCGATGGCCTGGCGGCTGCTCATGCGGCGCAGCCCGACCCGCTCGATGACGCTGGTGGGCGACCCGGCCCAGACGGCGGAGGCGGCGGGCGTCGGCTCGTGGGGGAAGATCCTCGAGCCGTACGTCGAGGACCGCTGGGAGCACACCCGGCTCGGCGTCAACTACCGCACGCCGGCCGAGATCATGGACCTGGCGGCGGCGGTCGTACGCGCCGAGAACCCCGGCTTCGAGCCGCCGAGTTCGGTCCGGTCGACCGGTGTACGGCCCTGGGTACGCGCCACCGACGACCTGCCCGGCGCGGTGGCGAAGGCCGTCGAGGAGCTCACGCCGGCCGAGGGCCGACTGGCGGTCATCGCACCGCGCCATCTGCACCGGAAGCTGGCGGCGGGGCTCGACGGGGTGACGGCGGGTTCGGAGCCCGACCTGACGCGCAGCGTCGTCCTTCTCGACCCCCGACAGTCGAAGGGCCTCGAGTTCGACTCGGTGTTGGTGGTGGAGCCGGGGTTGTACGGCACGAGCGACCTGTATGTGGCGCTGACCCGGGCGACGCAGCGGTTGGGGGTGCTGCACACGGGGCGGTTGCCGAAGGCGTTGGCCTCCGCCTAACACTGATTTCGCCCCCGCCGCCCCTACCCTTCCCGTCCCTGGGTGCCTGCGGCCCCCAGACCCCCGCTTCGGCCCCGAAAGGGCCTCGTCCTCAAACGCCGGACGGGCTGAATCAGCCCCTCCGGCGTTTGAGGAGGCGGCGGGGGCGAGGAACTAGGCCGGCCGCAGCCACACCGTCGCCAGTGGCGGCAGCGTCAGCTGGATGCTGGCCGCGCGCCCGTGCCAGGGCTGGGGTTCCGGCTTGAGCGGGTCGGGATTGGTGACGTCGCCGCCGCCGTACCTCGCCGCGTCGGTGTTCAGCGACTCGTGCCAGGCCGGGACGTCGTCCGGAACACCGAGACGGTAGTCGTACCGGACGACCGGCGACATGTTCGACACCGCCAGCAGCGGAACGCCCTCGGCATCGAACCGCAGGAACGCGAACACGTTGTCGTCGGCGGCGTCCCCGACCACCCACTGGAAGCCGGACGGATCGGCGTCCCGCTGCCACAGGGCCGGCGTGTGCCGGTAGACCGTATTGAGGTCACGGACCAGGTCCCGCACCCCGCGATGGTCGGGCTCCGCCCCGTACGCCGGGTCCAGCAGCCACCAGTCCGGTCCGTGCGCCTCGGACCACTCGGCGCCCTGCGCGAACTCCTGTCCCATGAAGAGGAGTTGCTTGCCGGGGTGGGCCCACATGAAGCCGAGGTACGCGCGGTGGTTGGCGCGCTGCTGCCACCAGTCGCCCGGCATCTTCGACACGAGCGACCGCTTGCCGTGCACGACCTCGTCGTGCGAGATGGGCAGGACGTAGTTCTCGCTGTACGCGTACACCATCGAGAACGTCATCTCGTTGTGGTGGTACTTGCGGTGCACCGGCTCCTTGGCCATGTACTCCAGCGAGTCGTGCATCCAGCCCATGTTCCACTTCAGCCCGAAGCCGAGGCCCCCGAAGCCGCCCGGCCCCGCCACATGCGTCGGACGCGTCACGCCGTCCCAGGCCGTGGACTCCTCCGCGATCGTCACCACGCCGGGCACCCGCCGGTACACCGTCGCGTTCATCTCCTGCAGGAACGCCACCGCGTCCAGGTTCTCCCGCCCGCCGTGCTCGTTCGGCACCCACTGGCCCGGCTCACGCGAGTAGTCCAGGTAGAGCATGGACGCCACCGCGTCCACCCTCAACCCGTCGATGTGGAACTCCTCGCACCAGTAAAGGGCGTTGGCGACAAGGAAGTTGCGCACCTCGCGCCGCCCGAAGTCGAACTCCAGCGTGCCCCAGTCGGGGTGCGCGGACTTGAGCGGATCCTCGTGCTCGTACAGCGGACGGCCGTCGAACTCGGCCAGCGCCCAGTCGTCGCGCGGGAAGTGCGCCGGCACCCAGTCCATCAGGACGCCGATGCCGGCCTGGTGCAGGGCGTCGACCAGGTACTTGAAGTCGTCGGGGGTGCCGAGGCGGGCCGTGGGCGCGTAGAAGCCGGTGACCTGGTAGCCCCAGGAGCCGCCGAAGGGATGCTCGGCGACCGGCATCAGCTCGACGTGGGTGAAGCCCAGGTCCTTGACGTACGCGGGGAGCTGCTCGGCGAGTTGACGGTACGTCAGCCCCGGGCGCCAGGACGCCAGATGCACCTCGTACACCGAGAACGGCGCCTCGTGCGTGGGGACCTCCCCGCGCCGCGCCAGCCACGCCGCGTCGCCCCACTCGTGGTGCGAGGCGTGCACGACGGACGACGTGTTGGGCGGGGTCTCGGTCCGGCGGGCGAGCGGGTCGGCGCGCAGCGTCTTCGAGCCGTCCGGCCGGGTGATCTCGAACTTGTACAGTTCACCCTCGCCGATGCCGGGCACGAACAGCTCCCAGACCCCGGAACCGCCGAGCGAGCGCATCGGATAGCCGGTGCCGTCCCAGAAGTTGAAGGTGCCGGCCAGGGACATGCCCCGCGCGTTCGGCGCCCACACCGTGAAGCGGGTGCCGGTCACACCCTGGTGCGTCATCGGCTCGGCACCGAGCGCCCGCCACAGCTCCTCGTGCCGTCCCTCGCCGATCAGATGCAGGTCGAGCTCGCCCAGCGCGGGCAGGAAGCGGTACGCGTCCTCGGTCTCCTGCACCGTCCCCTCGTACGCCACGAGGAGCCGGTAGTCCTCCGGCACGTCCCGCAGCGGCACAAGGCCCGAGAAGAAGCCCTCCCCGTCGTCGTGCAGCTCGGCCCGGACGGTGCCGACGACGACGGTCACCGACAGGGCGTACGGCTTGAAGGCCCGGAAGGCGACACCGCCGGGCACGGCGTGTGCGCCGAGGACGGAGTGCGGGTCGTGGTGGGTGCCGGTGAGGAGACGGTCGCGGTCGGCCGCGTCGAGAGCGGGGGAGACGGCGACCTCCACGGGCTCGGCCGACTTCGGGATCGCCTTCTGCGCGGGGATCTTCTTCTGCGCCGCCTTCTGCGCGGGGATCTTCTTGGCGGCGGCCTTCTTGCCGGGGGTGCTCTTCGCCGCCGCGCTCTTCGCCGCAGTGGACTTGGCGGCGGTCGTCTTCGCTGCCGTGCCCTTCTTCGCCACAGCCTTCTTTGCCACGGCCTTCTTTGCCACGGCTTTCTCGGCGGCGGCCTTCTTCGCCGTGGCTTTCTTGGCCGGGGCCTTCTTTGCCGGAGTCTTCTCCGCGGCGGTCTTCTTGGCGGCGGCCTTCTTCGTCGCCTTTTTCGCCGCCCCCTTCTGCATGGCCTCCGCGGCCTTTTCTACGGCCTTCGCCGTTTTCGCGGCGCGCGTCGCCTGCTCGGGCGGCTTCTCGGCCGTCTTCTTCGGGTCCGAAGCGCTGGAGGGAGTGGTGCGGGGGGTCACGGGCGGGGCCTCCTGGGCGAAGGTGGGGATGGGGGAGTCGAGGGGGACGGGGTGCCGCTGTCCGTGGCGAGGCGGCGTACGGCCGACAGCGGTACCGGGAGCCAGTCGGGGCGGTGGCGGGCCTCGTAGACGACCTCGTAGATCGCCTTGTCGGTCTCGTACGCGCGCATCAACACCGGATCGGTCCGCGGGTCGACGCCGCTGACCTGCGCGTACCCGGAGCAGTACGCGGCCCGGCAGGCGTCGGCCCAGCCGGGTATCGGCGGGTCGGCCGAGTGGGCCGCGTAGTCGAAGGAGCGCAGCATCCCCGCCACGTCCCGCACCGGCGGCTGCGGCATCCGCCGCTCGGCCAGCGACTTCGACGGCTCACCCTCGAAGTCGATGAGCCACCACTGCCCGGAGGGCGAGCGCAGGCACTGCCCGAGGTGCAGGTCGCCGTGGATGCGCTGGGCGGTCCAGGTGTACCCCTCGGCGGCCAGGCCGGCCAGCGCCTCGAAGGCCGAGCGCAGACCGGGCGCGTACGGCCGGAGCGCGGGCACCGCCTGCGCGGCCGCCTCCAGCCGCTCGACCATGCCGTCGACCAGCTGCTGCACCTGCGTATGCCCCAGGGTCACGGTCGGCAGCGTACGGGCCAGCGCCGTGTGCACCTCGGCGGTGGCGCGCCCGAGCGCCCGTGCCGCGGCGGCGAAGTCCTCGCCCTTGGCCAGCTCGCGCAGCGCCAGCTCCCAGCCGTCGGCCGCGCCCTGCACGAAGGGCTGGAGCACGCCGAGGACGTACGACTCACCGGCCAGCTCGGCGCGGATCCACGCCGTCGGCGCGGGCACCCGGTCGCAGCTCTCGCGGGCCAGCGCCAGCGGGAGCTCCAGGTCGGGATTGACGCCGGGCACGACCCGGCGCAACAGCTTCAGGATGAACGTATCGCCGTAGACGACCGAGGAGTTCGACTGCTCGGAGGTGACCAGGCGTGGCACCAGGCCGGAGCGGATCTCCTGGCCCCCGTCCCGTTCGAAGCGCAGCCCGCCGATCCGGGCCCCGGTGCGCAGCGCCTCCAGGAGCAGCTCGGCGGGGCGGGTGTCGTACAGGGCGTCGTACACCGTGCGTCCGGCGAGCGGGCCCTCGGCCACGTGCCCGATCAGCGCGGGCGCCAGCCGGGGTGGCAGAGCCTCGCGCTCCCCTATGAGGAGCTGATAGCAGTCCGCGGGCTGCTCCGGGGAGCCCGGCACGGGCGCCAGGGGCTGATGAGCGCGCACCAGCAGGTGGTACAGGCCCAGTTTGCCGCCGGGCGGCAGCAGCTCGGTGGCCGCCACCAGCGAGAGCCCGGTGACCGGACGCCCCTTGCCCGCGAACCAGCGCTGCCGCGGCAGCCACTCCCGCAACAGTGGATCCAGCGACGCAAGGAGACCGGGCGAGGTCGTAAAGGTACGGGTGACGGCTTCCGACATGGCGTCGCGTCCTTTCCCCGGGAGGTCGGGGTGTTACTCATGCGTGCCCCGGGCGGGGCGGGAGAAACCGCCCCGCCCGGGCTCTCAGGCGGCGTCCTTGCGCAGCCGGAACCAGTAGAAGCCGTGACCGCCGAGCGTCAGCAAGTACGGCAGCTCACCGATGGCCGGGAATCGCACCCCGCCGAACAGCTCCACCGGATGCCGTCCGTTGAACCTGCGCAGGTCCAACTCCGTCGGCTGGGCGAACCGGGAGAAGTTGTTCACGCACAGGACGAGATCGTCCTCGTATTCCCGCAGGAAGGCGATCACGGCCGGATTCGACGACTGGAGTTCCGTGTAGGTACCGAGTCCGAAAGCGGGGTTCTGCTTGCGGATCTCGATCATCCGGCGCGTCCAGTGCAGGAGCGAGGACGGGGAGGCCATCGACGCCTCGACGTTCGTCACCTGGTAGCCGTAGACCGGGTCCATGATCGCCGGCAGGAACAGCCGCCCCGGATCACTGGACGAAAAGCCGGCGTTGCGGTCCGGGGTCCACTGCATGGGCGTGCGGACGGCGTCGCGGTCGCCGAGCCAGATGTTGTCGCCCATGCCGATCTCGTCGCCGTAGTAGAGGATCGGCGAGCCGGGGAGCGACAGCAGCAGGGCGGTGAACAGCTCGATCTGGTTGCGGTCGTTGTCGAGGAGCGGGGCGAGGCGCCTGCGGATACCGATGTTGGCGCGCATACGCGGGTCCTTCGCGTACTCCGCGTACATGTAGTCGCGTTCCTCGTCGGTGACCATCTCGAGGGTCAGCTCGTCGTGGTTGCGCAGGAAGATGCCCCACTGGCAGCCGGAGGGGATGGCCGGCGTCTTGGCGAGGATTTCCGAGACCGGGTAGCGGGATTCCCGCCGAACGGCCATGAAGATCCGCGGCATCACCGGGAAGTGGAAGGCCATGTGGCACTCGTCGCCGCCGCTGCGGAAGTCGCCGAAATAGTCGACGACGTCCTCCGGCCACTGGTTGGCCTCGGCCAGCAGCACCGTGTCCGGGTAGTGGGCGTCGATCTCCTTCCGGACCCGCTTGAGGAACTCATGGGTCGCCGGCAGGTTCTCGCAGTTGGTGCCCTCCTCCGCGTACAGATACGGCACCGCGTCCAGCCGGAAGCCGTCGATTCCCAGATCCAGCCAGAACCGCAAGGCGGAGATGATCTCCTCCTGCACGTTCGGGTTCTCGTAGTTCAGATCCGGCTGGTGGGAGAAGAAGCGGTGGAAGAAGTACTGCTTGCGGACCGGGTCGAAGGTCCAGTTGGAGGCCTCGGTGTCGACGAAGATGATGCGCGCGTCGCCGTATGCCTTGTCGTCGTCGGCCCATACGTAGTAGTCGCCGTAGGGGCCGTCGGGGTCTTTCCTCGATTCCTGGAACCACGGGTGCTGGTCGCTGGTGTGGTTCATGACGAAGTCGATGATGACCCGCATACCGCGCTGGTGGGCGGAGTCCACGAATTCCACGAAGTCGGCGAGGTCGCCGAATTCGGGGAGTACCGAGGTGTAGTCGGAGACGTCGTAGCCGCCGTCCCTCAGCGGTGACTTGAAGAAAGGTGGCAGCCACAGGCAGTCGACGCCGAGCCATTGCAGGTAGTCGAGTTTGGCCGTCAGGCCTTTGAGGTCGCCGACGCCGTCGCCGTTGCTGTCCTGGAAGGAGCGGACCAGGACCTCGTAGAAGACGGCGCGTTTGAACCAATCCGGGTCACGATCCTTGGCAGGAGTGTCCTCGAAGGTGTCCTGAACGGGCTCGTTGACGATCATTTTGTGGGTGACCCTCCGATCTGCGGGGTGGACGGTCGCAGAACACGAAAGATGTGCGCGGGCTCGCGGCCCGGCTCAAGGCGCACATAGTTGGTCCTGCCCCAGTGATAGGTCTCGCCGGAGAGCTCGTCGCGCACCGGCACCGACTCGTGCCAGTCCAGGCCGAGTTGCGGCATGTCCAACGAGACCGTGGCCTCCTGGGTGTGGTGGGGGTCGAGGTTGGCGACCACCAGAACCGTGTTCGATCCCTGCCGTTTGGAATAGGCGATGAGGGCGTCGTTGTCCACGTGATGGAAGTGCAGATCGCGCAGCTGCCGTAGGGCAGGGTTCGCGCGCCGGACGGCGTTGAGCGTGGTGAGGAGCGGCGTGATCGTACGTCCCTCCCGTTCGGCGGTTTCCCAGTCGCGGGGGCGGAGCTGGTACTTCTCCGAGTGGAGGTATTCCTCGCTGCCGTTGCGCAGGGGGGTGTTCTCGCACAGTTCGTAGCCGCTGTAGATGCCCCAGGTGGGGGAGAGGGTGGCGGCCAGGACGGCGCGGACCTCGAAGGCGGGGCGGCCGCCGTTCTGGAGGTAGGCGTGCAGGATGTCGGGGGTGTTGGCGAAGAAGTTCGGCCGCATGTAGGCCGCCGCCTCGCCGGAGAGTTCGGTGAGGTACTCGGTGAGTTCCTGTTTGGTGTTGCGCCAGGTGAAGTACGTGTAGGACTGCTGGAAGCCGGTCTGGGCGAGTGTGTGCATCATCGCCGGGCGGGTGAAGGCCTCGGCGAGGAAGATGACGTCGGGGTCGGTGCGGTTGATGTCGGCGATGACCCGTTGCCAGAAGACGACGGGTTTGGTGTGGGGGTTGTCGACGCGGAAGATCCGCACGCCGTGGGCCATCCAGTGGCGTAGGACGCGCAGGGTCTCGGCGGTCAGGCCGTCCATGTCGGCGTCGAAGGCGATGGGGTAG
>NZ_BAAAZY010000031.1:25055-109602 GCF_039537145.1 Streptomyces shaanxiensis | reverse complement strand
CCGCCGCCGCCGCTCCGGCTCCGGCCGCCCCGGCGGCTCCGGCTCCCGCGCCGGCCCCGGTCACCCCGGCTCCGGCCGCTCCGGCCGCCGCCCAGCCCACCGACGAGGGCGCCTACGTCACCCCGCTGGTGCGCAAGCTCGCCGCCGAGAACGGCGTCGACCTGGCCACCGTCAAGGGCACCGGCGTCGGCGGTCGTATCCGCAAGCAGGACGTCATCGCCGCCGCCGAGGCCGCGAAGGCCGCCGCCGCCGCTCCGGCTCCGGCCGCTGCCGCTCCGGCCGCCGCCGCGAAGAAGGCCCCGAGCCTGGAGGCCTCCCCCCTCCGTGGCCAGACCGTCAAGATGCCGCGCATCCGCAAGGTCATCGGCGACAACATGGTCAAGGCGCTGCACGAGCAGGCGCAGCTGTCGTCGGTCGTCGAGGTCGACGTCACGCGTCTGATGAAGCTGCGCGCCCGGGCCAAGGACTCCTTCGCGGCCCGCGAGGGCGTCAAGCTCTCCCCGATGCCGTTCTTCGTCAAGGCCGCGGCCCAGGCGCTGAAGGCGCACGCGCCCATCAACGCCAAGATCAACGAGGCCGAGGGCACGATCACCTACTTCGACACCGAGAACATCGGTATCGCGGTGGACTCCGAGAAGGGCCTGATGACCCCGGTCATCAAGCACGCGGGCGACCTCAACATCGCCGGCATCGCCAAGGCCACGGCCGACCTGGCGGGCAAGGTCCGCGCCAACAAGATCACGCCCGACGAGCTGTCCGGCGCGACCTTCACCATCTCCAACACCGGTTCGCGCGGTGCGCTCTTCGACACGATCATCGTGCCGCCGGGCCAGGTCGCGATCCTCGGCATCGGCGCCACGGTCAAGCGCCCGGCCGTCCTGGAGACGGAGGAGGGCACGGTCATCGCCGTCCGCGACATGACCTACCTGACCCTCTCCTACGACCACCGCCTGGTGGACGGCGCCGACGCGGCCCGTTACCTGACGGCGGTCAAGGCGATCCTGGAGGCGGGCGAGTTCGAGGTCGAGCTCGGCCTCTGATCTCCCCTGTCGGTAGTACGGCGCCCCGTCCGGAGCTTCTCCGGGCGGGGCGCCGCCTTTCTGGCGCGGGGCAACTGCAACTCCCCAGGGGCGCGGGGAACTGCGCGACCAGCCACAACACACCCGCAGCCGCCCACAACCGGACCGAACCGAGCTACTGGGCGCCCCCGCTCCACCCACGGCGTGTAAGTCTCGTCTCACCTGCACCAAAGCACCCTTGTCGGCCCTCCCAGCGGAGCGCTACGGCCGTATTGTCTAAACGTCAACGCGCCCTAAGGAGCCCTCATGACCGCCCCCGTCATCCACTCGCTGCGCGAACAGATCCGCGAGCACATCCTGGAGGGGATCATCAGCGGGCGCTGGCAGCCGGGCGAGCGAATCGTGGAGCGGCGGATCGCGACGGAGCTGGAGGTCAGCCAGACTCCCGTACGCGAGGCCCTGCGCGAGCTGGAGTCGCTGCGGCTCATCGAGTCCGCGCCCAACAAGGGCGTCCGGGTACGAAGCCTGACGGCCGCCGACCTCGAGGAGAGCTACCCGGTCCGGGCCGGTCTGGAGGCCATCGCCGCGGAACTCGCGGCCGACCGCCTCGCGGAGGACTGCTCGGCCCTGGAGCCCCACGTCACCGCCCTCTACGACGCCGACCGCAACGCGGACGGCACCGCCCAGGTTCGGCACACGGTCGCCTTCCACCGCGAGATGGTCCGCGCGGCGGGCAACTCCGTGCTGCTGCACACCTGGGAGGGACTCGGCATCGAGGTCTTCACGGCCCTGTCGATCCGCTGGCTGGGGACCGTGCAGCAGTCGTACGCGGAGGAGCACGAGGAGCTGGTGGCCGCGTTCCAGCGCCGGGACCCGAGGATCGCCGAGATCGTCAAGGCCCACGTCCTGGGCTGCGCCCCGCGGCACGAGTCCTGAGCGCGACCCCGCTCATACGTATCCCCACCTGCGAAAACCGTCCCAGAACGCGGCACGCGGTGCCTGCCCGAAAGGCACCGCGTGCCGACTTTCTCGTGATCAAGAGGTTTTCGTCCTCTACCCTTTGATCGATCATCGATCAGCGAGTTATTGTCGCCGACGGACCTCCACCGAGGTCCCCGCCCTGTCCTGCCAAAGACAAAGGGCACCCCCGAACCCTTA
Source organism: Streptomyces shaanxiensis (assembly GCF_039537145.1). NCBI lineage: Bacteria > Bacillati > Actinomycetota > Actinomycetes > Kitasatosporales > Streptomycetaceae > Streptomyces > Streptomyces shaanxiensis. Next base: position 107,425 of record NZ_BAAAZY010000031.1, on the reverse strand, counting down.
CCGATGAGGGAACCCCCTTCGACTGAGGAAGGCGGCGACATGACCGACCCCAACGCCATCCAGCCGAGCGCGCTCGACCAGCTCCCCGACCGGGATCCGGAGGAGACCGCCGAATGGCAGGCCTCGCTGGACGCGGTCGCCAAGGCGGCCGGTCCGCACCGCGCGGCGTACCTGATGCGCCGCACGCTGGAGCGGGCCGAGGGCACCGGCATCGCGCTGCCCAAGCTCCTCGAGACGGACTACGTCAACACCATCCCGACCGCCGCCGAGCCGGGCGTGCCCGGTGACGAGGCGCTGGAAGCCCGTATCGCCGCGTGGAACCGCTGGAACGCGGCCGCGATGGTGACCCGCGGCTCCAAATACGGCGTCGGCGGCCACATCGCCACCTTCGCCTCCGCGGCCTGGCTCTACGAGACCGGCTTCAACCACTTCTTCAAGGGCAAGGAGGGCGACGGTTCCGGCGACCAGCTGTACATCCAGGGCCACGCCTCTCCCGGCATCTACGCCCGTGCCTTCCTCGACGGCCGGCTGAACGAGCACCACCTCGACAACTTCCGCCGCGAGTCGGGCGGCGACGGCCTCCCGTCGTACCCGCACCCGCGCCGCCTGCCCTGGCTGTGGGAGTTCCCGACGGTGTCGATGGGCCTCGGCCCCCTCTCGGCCATCTACCAGGCCCGCTTCAACCGCTACCTCACCAACCGCGGCATCAAGGACGTCTCCGCGTCGCACGTGTGGGCGTTCCTCGGTGACGGCGAGATGGACGAGCCGGAGTCCACGGCGGCACTCGCCCTGGCCTCCCGCGAGGGCCTGGACAACCTGACCTTCGTCATCAACTGCAACCTGCAGCGCCTCGACGGCCCGGTCCGCGCCAACTTCAAGATCGTGCAGGAGCTGGAGGCCCAGTTCCGCGGCGCCGGCTGGAACGTCGTCAAGACCCTGTGGGGCACGGCCTGGGACGAGCTGTTCCAGCTCGACACCACCGGCGCGCTCGTACGCCGCCTGCGCGAGGTACCCGACGCGCAGGTGCAGACGTACCAGACCCGCGACGCCGCCTACATCCGCCAGGACTTCTTCGGCAAGGACCCGGCGCTCGTCGAGATGGCGAAGCTGCTGAGCGACGACAAGATCCTGGAGTGCTTCCACCTCTCCCGCGGTGGTCACGAGGCCCGCAAGGTGTACGCGGCCTACAAGGCGGCCGTCGAGTTCAAGGGCGCGCCGACCGTGATCCTGGCCCAGACGGTCAAGGGCCACACCCTCGGCGAGGGCTTCGCGTCGAAGAACGCCAACCACCAGATGAAGAAGCTGACGGTGGACGAGTTCAAGACGATGCGTGACCTGCTGGAGCTGCCGATCTCCGACAGCCAGTTCGTCGACGGCCAGGTCCCCTACGGCCACCCCGGCGCCGACTCCCCCGAGGTCCGCTACCTCCAGGAGCGCCGCGCGGCCCTCGGCGGCCCGGCCCCGGCCCGCCGCGTCCACCCGGTGGCGCCGCTGCCGGCCCCGGCGGAGAAGGCGTTCGCCTCCTTCGACAAGGGCTCCGGCTCACAGAACGTGGCCACCACCATGGCGTTCGTCCGCCTGATCAAGGACCTGGTCCGCGACAAGGAGACGGGCAAGCGCTGGGTGCCGATCGTCCCCGACGAGGCGCGCACCTTCGGTATGGAGAGCCTCTTCCCGTCCCTCGGGATCTACTCCCCCAAGGGCCAGACGTACGAGCCGGTCGACCGCGACCAGCTCATGTACTACAAGGAGGCCAAGAACGGCCAGATCCTCAACGAGGGGATCACCGAGGCCGGTTCGATGGCCGACTTCATCGCCGCGTCCACCGCGTACTCCACGCACGGCGAAGCGATGATCCCGTTCTACATCTTCTACTCGATGTTCGGCTGGCAGCGCACGGCCGACCAGATGTGGCAGCTCGGCGACCAGCTCGGCCGCGGCTTCCTCGTCGGCGCGACGGCCGGCCGTACGACGCTGACGGGCGAGGGCCTGCAGCACGCGGACGGTCACTCGCCGGTGATCGCGGCGACGAACCCCGCGGCGCTGACGTACGACCCGGCGTTCGCCTACGAGGTGGCGACGATCGTGCGCGACGGCCTGCGCCGCATGTACGGCGAGGCGGCGCCGGGTGAGGACCCGAACGTCTTCTACTACCTCACCGTCTACAACGAGCCGATGCCGCAGCCCGCGAAGCCGGCCGGCCTCGGCATCGACGAAGGCATCGTCAAGGGCCTGTACCGCTTCAACACGGCGGAGTCGGCGGACCTGTCCCCGACGGCGAACGCCCCGCGCATCCAGCTGCTGGGCTCCGGCACGGCGATCCACTGGACGCTCCAGGCGCAGAAGCTGCTCGCCGAGGAGTGGGGTGTGGCGGCCGACGTCTGGTCGGCGACGTCCTGGTCGGAGCTGCGCCGGGACGCCCTGGAGGCGGACGCGGCGCTGCTGCGCGGCGAGGAGCGGGTGCCGTACGTCCGTCAGGCGCTCCAGGGCGCCGAGGGCCCGGTGCTGGCGGTCTCCGACTACATGCGCCAGGTTCCCGACCAGATCGCGCAGTGGGTCGAGCAGGACTACTCCTCCCTCGGCGCCGACGGCTTCGGCCTCTCCGACACCCGCGAGGCGGCCCGCCGCCACTTCGGGGTCGACGCCGAGTCGATCGTCGTCGCGGCCCTGGCCCAGCTCGCCAAGCGCGGCGAGGTCAAGGCGACGGCGGTCAAGGAAGCCCGGGAGAAGTACGGGCTGTGACAGCTAACAGCTGACTTCGATGAAGGGGTACGGCGGTCGCCGTACCCCTTCGTTGTCAGTGCGCCCCGGCATGATGGCCGTATGCGTGCTGCCCGGCTCATCAAGATGGTGCTGCTCCTGCAGTCCCGGCCCGCCATGACCGCCGCCGAACTCGCCCGCGAGCTGGAGGTCTCCGAGCGGACCGTCACGCGGGACGCGCAGGCGCTGTCCGAGGCCGGGGTTCCCGTGTACGCGGATCGGGGGCGGGCCGGCGGGTACCGGCTCATCGGCGGGTACCGCACCCGGCTGACCGGGCTGGCACGCAGCGAGGCCGAGGCCCTGTTCCTGTCCGGTGTGCCGGGGGCGCTGCGGGAGATGGGCCTGGAGGACGCGGCCTCCGCAGCCCGGCTGAAGGTGTCGGCGGCCCTGCTTCCGTCGTTGCGGGACGCCTCCCGTACGGCCGCGCAGCGCTTCCACCTGGACGCCCCGAACTGGTTCACGCAACCCAAGGCCCCCGAGCTGCTGCCCGCCGTCGCCGAAGCGGTGTGGGACGACCGCCTGATCACCGCGCGCTACCTCAGCCGGGAGGCCGAGGTGGAGCGGGAGCTGGAGCCGTACGGCCTCGTGCTCAAGGCGGGCGTCTGGTACGTGTGCGCGCGAGTCGCCCGGCACGATTCCTTCCGGGTGTACCGGATCGACCGGTTCACGGCGGTGGAGGCCTCCGAGGACCGCTTCGTGCGGGACGAGGAATTCGACCTGCCCGGCTTCTGGGAGGAGCGGGCCGAGCAGTTCGCGAGGTCGATCCTGCGGGCCGAGGTGGTCGTCCGGCTCTCCGCGGCCGGGGCACGCAGACTTCCGTACGCCGTCGATCCCTCCTCGGCGCGGGAGGCCCTCGCGGCCGCGGGCGCCCCGGACGAGGACGGCCGGCTGACGGTGACGCTCCCCGTGGAGTCCGAGGAGGTCGCCCACACGCAGCTCGCGGGGCTCGGTCCGGAAGTGGAAGTACTGGCCCCGCCGAGTCTGCGGGCGCGTTTCACCGACGATGCGATACGACTGGGCCGCCTGTACGGGACATAACAATCCGCTGCACTCCACGTGCGCCCCACCCCTCCAGGACCGATGCTTGACCCGTGATGGACGAGACGGAGTTCTGGGAGCTGATCGACGGAAGCCGGGAGACCGCCGAGGGCGACCCCGAGGAGCAGGCCGACCTGCTGGTGGACCGGCTCCTGGCGCTGGACCCGGAGATGGTCCTGGACTTCGCCCGTCACTTCGAGGCCCGCTACAACCGCGCCTACACCTGGGACCTCTGGGCCGCCGCCTGGGTCCTGCTGGACGGGGCCAGCGACGACGCGTTCGACTTCTTCCGGTGCTGGCTGATCGGCCAGGGCCGCGAGGTGTACGAGGGCGGCGTGCACGACCCCGACTCGCTCGCCGATCTGCTGGACGACTTCGACGAGGAGTTCGACGGCGACGCCGAGGAACTGGGCTACGCGGCCGACGAGGCCTACGAACAGCTCACCGGCACGGTCGCCCCCGACCTCGGCATCCCGCCCGCGCCCCCGGAACCGGTGGGCACGCCGGTGGACTTCGAGAACGAACGGGCGCTGGCGGAACGGTTGCCCAGGCTCTGGGAACGGTTCAAGGACGGACGGGACTGACCCTCAGGCCACGGCTGCCCGCCTGCGGCTCGGCTCCGACGGGATGTACGCCTGGGCCTGGTCGGCCTTCACGGCGTGGTACATCGGCGCCCTGTTGGCCTGGTCGAGCGCCGACGCCGTGACGGCGGCCGGGCCCAGGACGACGGTCGCGACCGCGCAGACCACCGTCCAGACGCGCGCGCTGCTGATGCCCCTGGCCCCGCCCCTGCTGTTGTCACCACTGCTGCTCATGATCCCCACCTCCGGTCAGTGCGTGTGCACGACGATAGGAACCCTGCCTCGGGGTGATCCTTGAGCCGGCTACGAGAAACCTGTGAGGACAGCCGGGCACACGCGGAGTTCTGGTGTCCGTCGGCCGCCGTTCACCCGTGAACTCTTGACCCATCCGGTGATCCCCGGTTTACGGTGGCCGCCCCGACCAGGAGCACCCTGCCCATGACCAGCCTGTTCGTGCGGGAGATACCGCGCGCGGAACACCTCGCCCATCTACGGCGGTATCCCGACGCGAGCCATCTCCAGATCCCCGAGTGGGGTGACGTGAAGCCGGACTGGCTGCCGGAGAGCGTCGGCTGGTTCGACGGCGAGGAGATGATCGCGACAGCGCTGGTGCTGTACCGGCCGCTGCCCGGGACCCGGCGCTATCTCGCCTACCTCCCCGACGGCCCCGCGATCGACTGGCGTGCTCCGCGCCTGGAGGAGTGGCTGGACCCGCTCGTCGCCCACCTGAGACGGATCGGGGCGTTCTCGGTCCGGATCGGACCGCCCCTCGTCGTACGGCACTGGGACGCGGCCACCGTGGCGGCGGGCATCACCGACCCCGGCGTACGTCATCTGCGCGATCTGCCGGCGGCCGGCATCGACGGATACGCGCTCGATGTCGCCGACCGGCTGCGGCGGCTCGGGTGGCGGCGGTGCGCGGAGGACGACGGCAGCGGCTTCGGGCTCGGTCAGCCGCGCTACGGCTGTGAGATCCCGTTGGCGGGACGCTCGGTGGACGAGCTGCGCGGCGCTCTCGCCCCGCACTGGGAACAGTCGCTCGGTACGGCCGAGGCGGCGGGCGTCCGGGTCTCCTGGGGCTCGGCGGCGGACCTGCCGGAGTTCTACCGCCTGTACACCGCGACGGCCGCCCACGACGGCTTCAAGGCCCGCCCACCGGAGTACTTCGGGCGCATGTGGAAGGCCCTGAACGCCGAGGACGACGACCGGCTGCGGCTCTATCTCGCCGAGTACGACGGTGAGGTGCTCTCCGCCGCCCTCATGATCAACGTCGGCTCCCGCGTCTGGCACTCGTACGCCGCGTCCGGCCGCCGGGGGCGGCAACTGCGGCCCAGCAGCGCACTGTTGTGGCGCATGCTGCTCGACGCCCGGGCGGCGGGCGCCGAGACCTACGACCTGCGCTCCATCACCCCCTCCCTCACCGAGGACCGCCTGCTGGGACGCCTGCGCTTCAAGACGGGGACGGGCGGCCGGGCGGTGGAGTACCTCGGGGAGTGGGAGCTGCCGGTGGGGAGCCAGGGGAAGGTGTTGCAGCGGGCGTTGGGGGTTTATCTCGGGCGTCGGTGACGGGGTGACGGGGGGGGCGTACGGGTGTTGGGGGTACGGGCTTCTGCCTCTGTTACGTGGTTCTGCCCTGCAGGTGTGCCGCCAGTTGTCGGATCTCGGGGAGGCGGGCGGTGAGGGCGGCGCCCGGGCAGCTGGTCATGTAGCCGTCGTCGTGGCCGGCCAGGGCGGGGAGCGTGGCTTTGGTGCCGGAGGCGTAGCGGCTGAAGCTGTTGCTGGAGGTCAGGCGGACTTCCGCGCGCGGGTCGGTGTGGGAGAGCCCCAGCTTCCAGGCGGCCAGCGCTGCGATCGCCTCGGTCATCGCCTTCGGTACGGCCACGCCGGCCGTGAAGGTGCCGAGGGCGGCGATGCCGGTGGTGCGGTGGTTGAAGCCCTGGGTGTGGGCGCCGGTGACGGCCCGGTCGACGCCGCCCGCACGGCCCTCGTAGATGGTGCCGCAGCGGTCGACGAGGAAGTTGTAGCCGATGTCGTCCCAGTGCCGGGAGCCGGTCTGGCCGGCGTACAGGTAGCGGATGATGCGGGGCGAGTCGGCGCAGTCGTAGCCGTTGGGCGAGTCGGTGTGGTGGACGAAGACGGCGACGACCTTGTCGTCGTAGCGCGGGGGCGGCTGGGCGTGCCGGGTGTCCTCGTCCAGCCAGGCCGACCTCGGCACGATGTCCGGCCGGGGCGCCTGGTACGAGGCAGCCTGCCGAGCCACGACACCCCGCCCGGCCGCCACGTCCGCCCGCTCGACCCCACTCGCACACAGCACCAGCGCGAGAACGGCGGCGAGACCGGGGAGACAGCCGAGGAGCACGAGGAGGGGGGCGGGGACGGGGCGGCCGGTGAGGGGGTGGAGGCGGCGGGTTCGGGGGTGTCGGGTTCGGGGGCGCCGGGTTCGGAGGCGCCGGCCGGCACGCAGGGCGGGCTCTTCCCGCACGTCTTCCCCGGCCGACTCACCGCGCACGCCCGGCTCATCTCGAACCGTCGGCGCTTCCCTTCCGGCATGCTGCTCTCGCACAGCCGGTTCTTCTCGCCCGACGGGCTCTTCCCCCGACTCTCCTCGCGCAGTCGGCTCCTCCGGGCCCCAGGAAGGCAGCGCTTCCGCACCTCTGCCTCTCCCCGCCCCGGCAGCCCCCGCCTCGCGCTCCGCCCTCTCGACGCGCCCGGCTCCCGGCCCACGCGCGACCTCCCCCACCCCCTCGACCCCCACCGCACCACTCCGGGCCCCCGTCACCCCCCATGTCCGCGCAGCCCAAGGTATTCGTACGGCACGTGGTCTTCGTCTCCCCCGTGTTCTCCGGAAGACCCGTCGGGTGACCCGTCGGAAGACACGCATGGTCCTACTGTCCGACGGATCCGGTCCGCCCGCGATGTGTGGTGTGCCACCCGGTGGAACCATCGTCCCGGTCCAGGGCGTTTCTCCAGGTGCACGCAGCGTGGCCGGTTCCGGGCGGCGCGCACGCGTGTGCTGATCAACAGGCGCCTCGCGCGCGTACTAAGGGGTCCGAGAGAAAGGCGGCTCCGTGGACCTGCTCGACATCCTGTTGTTGCTGGTGATCCTGGCCTACGCGGCGTCCGGCTACCGGCGTGGACTGGTGGCCGGCTGCGTCTCGCTGGCCGGCTTCGTCGGCGGCGCGGTGATCGGCGTATGGATCCTGCCGTGGATGATGGACCTGGTCACACCGGGTACGACGCAGGCGACCGTGACCGCGGTGCTCACGGTGCTGGTCCCGGCGGTGGTCGTGCACGAGCTGGCGGGGCGGCTGGCACTGCGGCTGCGCCGGGAGCTGGACCGGGGGCCGCTCAGGGTGGCCGACGGCGTCGGCGGGGCCGTGGCCAACTCGGTGGCCGTGCTGATCGTGGCGTGGGTGGCCGCGAGCGTTCTCGCCGCGTCCTCCTCCCCGCTGCTCACGTCGGCGATCCGGGACTCCCGCCTCCTCGGGACCGTGCAGGACGCCATGCCGGACACGACACCCGCCTGGTTCTCGCGAGCCACCTCCGCGCTCACCGAGGCGGGCTTCCCCCAGGTCTTCAACCCCTTCGAGAACGAGTCGACGGCGGAGGTCGCCAAGCCCACCGGCGACAGCGTCACGGCGGCCGCGACGGACGCCGCCAAGCGCAGCACCGTCAAGATCGAGGGCGTCTCGGGCACCCAGGGCCGCGAGGGCAGCGGCTTCGTCTACGCCCCGCGGCACGTGATGACCAACGCCCACGTCGTGGCCGGCATCGACGAGCCCGGCGTCCGGGTCGGCGGCGTCGGGCGGTCGTACGAGTCCCGGGTGGTGCTGTTCGATCCGGCGCGGGACGTGGCGGTGCTGTACGTGCCCGACCTGCGCGCCCCCGTCCTGCGGTTCGACGACGACGCCGCCCGCGGCGACTCCGCCGTCGTCGCGGGCTACCCGGAGGACGGCGACCTGAACCTGCAGGCGGCGACGGTCGCGAACCGCGTACGGGCGACCGGCCAGAACATCTACAACGACGACACCGTCACCCGCGAGATCTACTCGATCCGCTCCACCGTCCGCCCCGGCAACTCCGGCGGCCCCCTGCTGACCACCGACGGCAAGGTGTTCGGCGTCGTCTTCGCCCGCTCCACCTCCGACGACGAGACCGGCTACGTCCTGACGGCGGCGGAGGTCGCCGCAGACGCGAAGCGCGCGGCCGACGCGACGGCAGCCGTGGACACGGGGGATCTCGTCACGTCCTGACAATCGGGCAGGCGGGAATGCGGGCAGGCGGGAGCGGCGCGTGTTGACCGCCCGTCAGCCAGTCGGAGCCCTCAGCCAGGGCCCCTCGGTCAGAGCCCCTGCCCCATGATCACGTCGTCCACGTACTGCCCTCCGAGGAAGAACTCCTCCGGCAGCACCCCCTCCACCACGAACCCCTCGGACTCGTACAACTTGCGGGCCGGCGTGTTGTGGCCGAGGACGCGCAGGGTGATTCGGCGGGCGCCCCTGCGCCGGGCCTCCTCGACGGCCGCGCGGATCAGGGCCCGCCCGACACCGAGGCCACGCGCCTCGTCGGCGACGGCGAGCCCCTGGATCTGCCGCACATGCGCGTTGACCGCGAGCGAGGTGGGGAAGCCCAGGCGGACATAGCCGACGATGCGGCGGTCGAGCTCGGCGACGAGGTGGTCGTCGGGGGCGTGGCGTTCGTCGAAGAACGGCGGGTAGGGCGGCCGCGGCTGCGGCATGACCGAATGCAGGTACGACCACGTGCGACGGTCGAGAAGGGACAGCTCCTCCTCGTCGTCCGGCAGAGCGGCGCGTATGTACGGCGACTGGCGGGACTCGGGCATGAGCGCCACCCTATGACCCGGGCGCGGGAACCCGACCGCGGTCTTGTCCGGGGTTTTATGCGGTCAGCGGCAGGATGACATCATGGAACGTTCAAGAATCGCCGTGGCGGGATCCTCCGGCCTCATCGGCAGCGCTCTCGTCCGGTCCCTGCGCGCCGACGGGCACGAAGTGGTGCGGCTGGTGCGTCGCACCCCCGGGTCCAAGGACGAGGTGCGGTGGGATCCGGAGGGCGGGACCGTGGACGCGGCGGGGCTCGCCGGGTGCGAGGCGGTGGTCAATCTGGCCGGGGCGAACGTGGGTTCGCGCCGCTGGACGGAGGCGTACAAGGCGAAGCTGCGGTGCGGCCGAGTGCTGGGCACGAGGGCGCTCGCGCAGGCCGTGGCGTCGCTGCCGCCCGAGGAGCGGCCGCGGGTCTTCCTCAACGGCAGCGCGATCGGCTACTACGGCGAGACCGGCGAGCGGACCGTCGACGAGAGCGCGCCACCCGGGGAAGGCTTCCTGCCCTCGCTGGTGGTGGACTGGGAGGGCGCCGCGGCTCCCGCGCAGGAGGCGGGCGTACGGACGGTGTTCACTCGCACGGGGCTGGTCGTGGCGCGCGAGGGCGGGGCCTGGGGGCGGCTGTTCCCGCTGTTCAAGGCCGGCCTGGGCGGGCGGATGGGGGACGGGCGGCAGTACTGGTCCTTCGTCTCGCTGCACGACGAGGTGGCCGCCATCCGGCATCTGATCGACCGGGACGATCTGTCGGGCCCGTTCAATGTGACCGCCCCGCATCCGCTGACGAACCGTGAGATCACCGAGGCGATGGGCCGGGTGCTGCACCGGCCGACGCTCTTCACGGTTCCGGCGCCGGTGCTGCGGACGGTGCTCGGCGAGATGGCGGGGGACGTGCTCGGCAGCCAACGGGTGCTGCCCACACGGTTGTCGGAGTCGGGGTTCACCTTCGCTTTCCCGGAGATCGAGGGAGCTATCCGGGCAGCGGCCGGGTAAAGGGCGGCCCGGAGCCAAGCAAAGGAAGGTCCCACTCCGTGTCCGCATGCGACCGCTGTGCGACCGTGCTCTGTCGATGCGCGACTGTTCCTGACCGATCACGGCCCTAACCTCGACCCGAACTCGGGTATCCCCGGAGCCTGTTGGGGGCATGACGTCTCCACCGGCCGCGCAACCTCGAGGAGGGGCACGTGCTTGAGCCCGCGTACCAGGCGGACGTCGTCATCGTGGGAGCCGGGGTCGCCGGACTCTCCGCGGCGCATCGACTGACCAGCGCAGGAGTAACGACCGCGGTCCTGGAGGCAGCCCCGTGCGCGGGCGGCCGCATGGCGACCGAGAAGATCGACGGGTTCCGGCTCGACAGGATCGGCCAGCTCTTGTCCATGCCCTTGATGGCATATCCCGACCTACGTCTGACACCCGGTCTCGACGCACTCGAGCTGCGTCCCTTCGCGCCGGGTGTACTGCTGCACAGCGACGGGCGCCGGCACCGCGCGGGTGCGCTGGCCGGCCCCATGAATGCGAGGCACGCCAGGCGCGCGAGGGGCGCACTCCACGCGGTGCGCGCCCTCGCGAGCGCCCCTCGGTCGGCGGCCGTGCGGGGCGTTCCGGGGCAGACCTCCGTGCCGAGGGTGCGCGCGGGCGCTCCGCTGGGCACCGCCGTCGACCAGGCCCGGCTCGGAGCCGCGCTCGCCCGCCTCGCCTCCTCGCCCGTCGAACGACTGCTGGCACGCCCCGAGGCCCCGGCCGCGCAGGCCCTCGCGGCGCGGGGCGTACCCGCGCGGACGATCGACGGCTTCCTGCGGCCGCTGCTGGCCGCGTTGCTGTGCGACCCGGAACTGACGACGTCCAGCCGGTGCGCGGATCTCGCCCTGCGCGCCTTCGCGAGCGGCCGGCTGTGTGTGCCCGAGGGCGGCGCCGAAGCACTGCCGGAGCTGCTCGCGCAGGCGTTGCCGCCGGGCACCGTGCACACCGGCGTGCGGGTCACGTCGGTCGCCACGACGTCGGTGACCACCGCGGAGCACGGCGAGATACGGTGCCGGGCCGTCCTGCTGGCGACGGACGCGCGGTCTGCCGCCGAACTGCTGCCCGGGTTGCGCGTACCGGACTTCCACCCGGTGACGGTCGTCCACCACACGACCGACGAACCGCCGACGACCGGCGCCTCGCTCCTGCTCGACGCCGACCGGGGCGGTCCGGTCGCGCACACGGCGGTGATCAGCCAGGTCGACCCGAGCCGGGCGCCGGCGGGCCGGGCCCTGGTCTCCTCGACGGTCCTGGGCACACCGCCGCCCGACGTCGACACGGCCGTACGGATGCACCTGTCCCGCCTCTACGGCACGTCCACGACGCGCTGGGAGACGCTCGCCGTGCATCACACGCCCGAGGCCGTCCCGGCGATGCGCGCACCGCACGACCTGCGCCGCCCGGTACGGCTGCTGGCGGGCCTGTACGTGTGCGGGGACCACCGGGACACCAGCACGGTCCAGGGCGCCCTGCACTCGGCCCACCGCGCCGCGGCAGCCATCCTGGCGGACCTGGGAGCGGCGGGCTCACTGCACAGGGCGGAACCTTTACGAGCGGCGGCATAGCGCCGACGGGTCGCCCCGCGCCCCGAGAGGGGCGCGGGACTGTGCCGACGCGCGGCTCCGCCGCGTGGGCGCGACAAGCCACGACGAAGCCGCACGGGGCATACGTCCGGTCGCAGTTACGGCGATGCCCTACCCGAATGCCGCGACCTTGTCGCGATACCCCCGCACCGGCGCCGCATCCCGATACGGCTCCAACCTCCGCTCGAAGTCCTTGACGTACTCGATCGCCCGCACCGACCGCATCTCCGCGGCCTGGCCGGCGGCCTCCGCACCGAGCGCGCAGGCCTGGTCGAGTTCGCCGAGGCCCAGCCGGGCGGAGGCGAGGACGACGCGGCAGAAGAGGCGGCTACGGGCGTAGGAGGGGGCACGGAGCTGCAGGGAGCGCTCGGCGTGCTGGGCCGCCGCGCGGAACTGCTGCAGATCCCGGTGGGAGTGGCCGAACTCGTCGGCAAGCTGCGCCTCGTCGAAGAAGCGCGCCCAGTACGGGACGTCGTCGCCGGGGCGCGCGGCCTCGAGTGCGCGCTCGGCGCGGACCAGGGAGGCCGTGCAGGCGCGCACCTCGCCCAGTACGCCGTGCCCGCGCGCCTCACACGCGTGCAGCAGGGCTTGCACAACCGGAGGCGCGCTGGTCCCCACGCCCTGCTGGGCCACCCGCGCGAGCTGGACGGCCTCACGGCCGTGCCCGAGGTAGACGGCCTGGCGGCTCATGGTGACGAGGACGTAGGAGCCGTACGCCCGGTCCCCCGCCGCCTGCGCGAGGCGCAGCGACTGCACGAAGTAGCGCTGGGCGAGCCCGTGCGCCGCGATGTCGAAGGAGGTCCAGCCCGCGAGCCTCGTCAGGTCCGCGGCGGCCGCGAACAGCTTGCGGCCGGTCTGCTCGCCGTAGGTGCCGCGCAGCATCGGCTCGCACTCGTGCTCCAGGTAGCGCACGAGGGCCTGCCGGGCGTGCCCGCCGCCGTACATGTCGTCGAGGGAGCGGAACAGCTCGCCGACCGAGCGCAGCGCGGCGATGTCGCCGCCGGTGACCTTCTGCCCGGGACCGCGCTCGGCCTGGCCGCGCTGGCGCGGTACGGCGGCCGGACGGCCCTGGGCCGGGACGCGGGCGATCGGCTCGCCGCGGGCGACCTTCTCGTCGGCGCGGCCGATGAGCCAGTCCCGGCTGGGCACCACGAGCCCGGCCGGGGTGAAGGCGATCTTGCGCAGCTCGGCGTGGCTGCCGGAGTCCTTGCGCCACAGGCCGCTGACGATGTCGACGGCCTCCTCGGGCGTCGCGGCGAACTCCAGCCCCGCGTACACGGGTGCGCAGGCGTCGAGGCCGAGGTCCTGGGCGGTGAGCCGGCGGCCCAGGCGGCGGGTGAAGACCTCGGCGATGAGGGCCGGGGTCGTACCGCGTGGCTGCTGCCCGCGCAGCCAGCGGGTGACCGATGTCTTGTCGTATCTGAGATCAAGCCCGTGTTCGAGGCCGAGCTGGTCCACCCGGCGGGCGAGACCCGCGTTGGAGAATCCCGCTTCTGCGATGAGCGCGGCGAGCTGTCGGTTGGGAGTGCGCTGCGCGGGTCGTTCCGTCATCTGCGGTGCGGTCTCCTGCCTTTCGGGCCTCGCAAAGCCATACGGCCATCGAGTGCCCGGATTGCCGGTGAGCAGCCCTTTTGGACTCTCGAACGGCGCGAATGTAGCGGAGAGTAAGCAGCCGATCGCACATTTCGCCGCCTATTCATCCGATCGTGTGAGGATTGCCCTACTGGGCTGACGCGGACCGAGGGGCCTCACCCGAACGGGCCGGTCGTACAGTGGCGTAGGCACGCTTTGTGCCTTACGACCTGCCAGGGCTTCGAGGGAGGCTTGCCGTGAGTGAATTGCGGTTCGTCCGCATGGGATTCGGCCCGGACGCCGTCGAGTACCAGGAGGCGTGGGACGAGCAGCGCCGGGTGCACGCGGCGCGGTTCGAGGACGAGATCCCCGACACGGTCCTGCTGCTCGAACACCCCCCGGTCTACACGGCGGGCCGGCGCACGGCGGACAACGAGCGGCCCCTGGACGGCACGCCGGTCGTCGACGTGGACCGCGGCGGCAAGATCACCTGGCACGGCCCGGGCCAGCTGGTGGGCTACCCGATCCAGAAGCTCCCGCGCCCGGTGGACGTCGTGGCGCACGTACGGCGCCTGGAGGAGGCCCTGATCCGCACCTGCGCGGAGTTCGGCCTGGAGACGAGCCGCGTCGAGGGCCGGAGCGGGGTGTGGGTCCTGGGCGACCCGGTGGAGCAGCGCCCCGCCGTCGGCGGTCTGGCCCTGGACTTCGACCCCCGGCTCACCGACGAGGAGTTCGACCCGCGCCTGAACGGCCCCGAGTACGCCCCCTCCAACGCCGGCCAGCGGCGTGAGGACCGCAAGATCGCGGCGATCGGGATCCGGGTCGCGAAGGGCGTGACCATGCACGGCTTCGCGCTGAACGTGAACCCGGACAACAAGTGGTTCGACAGGATCATCCCGTGCGGGATCCGCGACGCGGGGGTCGCCTCGCTGGCGGCCGAACTCGGCCGGGACGTCACGATCGACGAGGTGCTGCCGGTCGTCGAGCGGCACCTGAAGGAAGTCCTGGAGAACGCGGACCTGAAGCCGCGGGAGATCGAGAAGGCGACCGCCTGAGACCGGGAATGAGCCCTGAGGTGACGGGGTTGGCCTGACGGCAGGGCTCAGTAAGCACGGGCGTACCCTGGTGTACGCCGACGAATCGAAGCACAGGGAGCCGACGTGTCCGCAGTCTCACCGGACGGACGCAAGATGCTGCGCCTGGAGGTCAGGAACGCCCAGACCCCCATCGAGCGCAAGCCCGAGTGGATCAAGACCCGGGCGAAAATGGGTCCCGAGTACACCAAGATGCAGAGCCTGGTGAAGAGCGAGGGCCTGCACACGGTCTGCCAGGAAGCCGGCTGCCCGAACATCTACGAGTGCTGGGAGGACCGCGAGGCGACCTTCCTCATCGGCGGCGACCAGTGCACCCGGCGCTGCGACTTCTGCCAGATCGACACCGGCAAGCCCGAGGCGCTCGACCGCGACGAGCCGCGCCGCGTCGGCGAGTCCGTGGTCACCATGGACCTGAACTACGCCACCATCACCGGCGTCGCCCGCGACGACCTGGAGGACGGCGGCGCCTGGCTGTACGCCGAGACGGTCCGCCAGATCCACGAGCAGACCGCCTCCCGCGAGGCCGGCCGCACCAAGGTCGAACTGCTCGCCCCCGACTTCAACGCCGTACCGGAGCTGCTGGAGGAGGTCTTCGCCTCCCGCCCCGAGGTCTTCGCGCACAACGTCGAGACGGTCCCGCGGATCTTCAAGCGCATCCGCCCCGGCTTCCGCTACGAGCGCTCCCTGAAGGTCATCACCGAGGCCCGCGACTACGGCCTGGTCACCAAGTCCAACCTGATCCTCGGCATGGGCGAGACCCGCGAGGAGGTCAGCGAGGCGCTGAAGCAGCTGCACGACGCGGGCTGCGAGCTGGTCACCATCACGCAGTACCTGCGCCCGAGCGTCCGGCACCACCCCGTGGAGCGCTGGGTCAAGCCGCAGGAGTTCGTGGAGCTGAAGGAGGAGGCCGAGCAGATCGGCTTCTCCGGCGTGATGTCCGGTCCGCTGGTGCGCTCCTCGTACCGCGCCGGGCGGCTGTACCAGATGGCCGTCGAGAAGCGAGGTTCCTACGTCGCCTCGCAGGCCGTCTGATGGCACGGAGTGCCACCAAGCGCGTGTGAATCTGCGCACAAGCAACTACCCCCCGGTAGCCGCCGATTGACGCGGTCCTGGACGTCCCCGCAGATAGGGGGGCCATCAGGGCCGCGTCAAGCTTTTCGGGCGGCACATCAAGGCTTCATTGGTGTTTGACCGGTCGGTCACGCCCTGGTAACACCAATCAGTGACGCTGGTTGCACACCCCGTACACCGCTCACCGAAGCCGCCATCCCGAGGGGGGACCTCCACCATGCAGGCCGCGCCCGTTCGCGCCACCGCCATCCCGTCCTTCACCACTGCACTCCGTGCCGTCGAGTCGCTGCTGATGAGCAGCGGCCAGCGCACCGCCCGTCGCAACGCCTGGACGTCCGTGCTGGAGGACCGCCGTCGCGCCAAGGACCGGGTCGAGGCACAGCGCGTCCTGGACCAGGCCACCTCCGTCCACCCCTGACCCCTCCCCCGAGGCACTGCCGTCGTCGGCACTCCCGGGGCCACGTAGACTTCGTGCCATGGCGAGGAAGGACACGGCAGCGGACGCTGCGAATCCCGGGCGACTCAAGCAGATCGCTCTGACCTACAAGATGACCCGCAGGGCCGACAAGAAGATCGGTCTTGTACTCGCGGCTGTCGGAATCGTCACCTTCGGTGTCTTCCTCGCGATCGGTTTCTTGATCGGTCACCCCATCTATCTCGGCATCCTGGGCCTGCTCCTCGCCTTCCTCGCGACGGCGATCGTGTTCGGGCGCCGGGCCGAGCGGGCCGCCTTCGGGCAGATGGAGGGCCAGCCGGGCGCAGCCGCGGCCGTGCTGGACAACATCGGCCGGGGCTGGACGACGACCCCCGCGGTGGCGATGAACCGCAGCCAGGACGTGGTCCACCGGGCCGTCGGCAAGGCCGGCATCGTGCTGGTCGCCGAGGGCAACCCGAACCGGGTGAAGAGCCTGCTGGCCGCCGAGAAGAAGAAGATGAACCGCATCGTGGCGGACGTGCCGGTGCACGACCTGATCGTGGGCACGGGCGAGGGCCAGGTCGGGCTGCAGAAGCTGCGGACCACCATGCTGAAGCTGCCGCGCGTGCTGACCGGTCCCCAGGTGACCGCCACCAACGACCGGCTGAAGGCCATGGGCGACCTGATGAGCAACATGCCGTTGCCGAAGGGGCCCATGCCGAAGGGCATGAAGCTGCCGAAGGGCGGGCCGAAGGCTCGCTAGGGCGCCCCCCCCAGCCATGAACGGGCCGTTCCGGAATCCACGGATTCCGGAACGGCCCGTTGACATTCGGTGTCTACCACGCGGAGGGCGACGGCAGGGGGTCGCTGGGCAGGCCGCCCCCGTAGGCCCCCACCTGCAGGCGGAATGACCCCAGCGCCGTCTTGGCCGTGAGGAAGTCCAGCTCCAGGGCGAAGACCTGCTCCGGCGGTGCCTCCGCCAGGCCGGGCGCGCACAGGACGGCGGCGCCGCTGCGTGCGTGCTTCAGCGCGCTCTCCCAGGACCTCCGGCCTCGGGGCTCCGGATAACGCGGCTGCTCGTCGGCGGCGACCAGGGCCTTCCGTAGGGCCGGGCAGTAGCCCGCGGGCACGGCGGGCACGTACCGGTCCGGGCCCTTGTCGGCCATGGCCGTCAGGCCGGACGACCGTCTGTCGAGAGCTCGCGTCAGCCCGGTGAGGGCCTTGCGGCCACCGTTCTCGGACCAGTCGGTCACCTGGGCGCGGGTCTTCTCGTCCGCCGTCGGCGCCGGTTCGGGCTGGTATGCGCGCGGCAGCCTCTTCATCGCCTCGAACAGAGCGGTACTGCTGCGATCACCGGTGTCGGCGGTCCCCACGGACAGCGGGTCCAGGGCGAGGAGGGCACCGATGGCGACCCCGACGAGGATCTTGGGCCGGAGGGAACGCCGTTCCCGGCGCGGCGTGGGCTCCGCACCGCGGGCGGCGACGGGCTCCGTCCGGCGGACGGGGTGTCCCGACGCGGTGTACGAGTACGCGTAGGCATACGGCGTGAGCCGGTCCCTCGGCGGACTGCCCGGCTCCTTGGGCTTGTCCTTTCCGCGACTGTCCTGTCCGCGTCCGTCCTTGGGCGGTCTGACCGCGAACCAGGTCGCCACCAGCAGCGGGACGGCCACGTAGATCGCCGTTTTGAGCACGTCATCGGCCCAGGACCGCGACTGCGCGATCGGGACACGGATCAGGACGAGGAGCGAGGTGAGGAAGAGGACCGCCTGGAGCCAGTTGCCGCCGGGGTCGCTCGGCTCGGACCGGCTGATCGCGCGGTACCGGTGACCCCAGTCCGGGTGGGTGCGCCACAGGCCCGTGAACCAGCCGATCGCCGACGACGCCCACTCGGGCAGCCGGCTCAGGCCACTCCCGTCCAGGAGCACCGCATGGTGCCGCCATACGGCCGTGTCGGCGCCGGAGGCCACGGCGTCCAGGTCGGCGCACAGCTCACGGCTGCGCAGCACGTCGGCGCGGCTCAGCTGCACCTGGGCCACGAGGAACGCGGCGAACAGCACCTCGCCCAGCCAGGGTGCGGCGTCGGCCCAGAAGAGGTGGTTCCGGCCCAGCACGGTCTCCTGGAAGACCAGCCAGCTCTGGAGCACGGCGTAGGGAAGGAGCACCAGGACGCAGTAGGTCCGCCAGAGCGCGACGGTGAGGTAGGTGATGTCCACGTCACGGTTGCGGATGTGGGCCAGCTCGTGCAGGACCACGGCTTCGAAGTTCCCCGGGTTGTCCGTGCGCTCCTTGAGCAGGGCCGCCGGGAGGGCCACGACATAGCGGCCGGCGCGGCCGAAGGCGACAGCCGTGGTGGCCTTGCCCCGGCGCATGTCGACGACGAAGCGGGGCTCGCGGCTCACCTCGGCCCGGGCGGTCAGCCTGGCCAGGTGCCGCGACAGCGGTTCTTTCGGCTTCGGCGTATCCCGGGCAGCCGCCTCCTGCGCCATCTCCTGCGCCATCCGCTGCATGTGGGTACGCAGATCGAACCAGGTGCTCTCGGCGGGCGGCAGGACCGGGGCGGGCTCAGGGGGTGCGCTTCTCGCCGGGGCAGCGACTTCGTCGAAGTCCGCCGCGGGCAGCAGACGGCCGCGGCGGATCCGCCAGATGGGGATCAGCCAGTAGACCAGCAGGGCGACGAGGACGACGGCCGCCGTCCCGAGCAGCGCCAGGCGCAGCGCTTCCCCAGCGACCTGGACCCGGCAGTCCTCGAAGGCGTCGTCGAACCAGATCGAGAGGTTGACCCGCCACACCGGCGCGTCGGGGTCCCCTCCGGACGCGCGGACGCATCCGCGGAAGGTGGGCTCGGACCGTACGGCCAGCGCCGCCCGGTCGAGCATGGTGAGGCAGGACGACAGGAGGACGAAGAGCAGCACCATGAAGCGCCGTGTCGTGCCCTTGCCCGCGTTCCACCGGTTCTCCCCGTGGTTCACCGTGGTCCGTCCCGGGGGTTCAGCGCGTGGCGCGGGCCGTCTCGCCGGCGTCCGGCGGCTCCTCCGCCCCGGTGCCGGAGCCGACCTCGCCGCGTCCGGTGCCGGCGGCGGCCTCGCGGGCGAGGCGGGACACCACCGCGTCGGCGAGGGACCTCGAGTTCTCCCGCACCATCCCGGCCTCGGCCGCCAGCTCCAGCACGCGCGCGTGGACGGCCTCCAGCTGCGGCGCGGTCAGCGCGGGCACGGTCTCCGAGTCGTCGGACCGGCGCAGCAGCCTGCGCAGCGGACCCTTGAGACGGGCCAGCGCGCTGTCCGTGGCCACGCCCACCCCGTGCCGGACCACCTCGTTCACCACCAGCCACACCACGGGGGTGACGAGGACGACGGCGTCCGTCACTCCGAAGCCGAGGGTGTCCGGGCCGTTGCCCCGGCGTGTCATCACGTCCGTGACGTGCCGGTCGCTGAGGGACCGCATGCCGTCGAGCAGAACGAGCTCACCCGGAGCCGTGTCGGCGATGACATCCCGCACGACCTCGCGTCGTGTTGCGCTCATGGCGCAGCACCTTACTCACATTCCGCTCAACACCACTGAATCTCCTGGGAGTTGGAGCGTCCCGTGGCCAGGATCACAGGCGGGTCGGAGCGGTCAGATCCGTACCTCGACGGTCCGAGCCAGCCGGTCGTGCAGTCCGCGGCCGTCGCGGTCCCAGATCAGGGCCGGGACGGCGACGCACAGCAGGGCCGTCCGCAGCAGGGCGCGCAGCGGGTTCACGGTGCCGGTCTCCAGGACGACGACGCGCAGGCCGAAGAGTCGCTTACCCGGAGTGAACCCGATGGTGCCGACAGTCAGGGCGCTCATCAGGAAGAACAGGAGCAGAGCCCAGTTGCTGGTCGCCTGGCCGTAACCGTCGGTGATAAGACCGTATGCGATCAAGACGCAGATGCCCCAGTCGACGGCGAGTGCGCCGAGCCGGCGTCCCGGGCGGGCGATCGACCCCGGCCCCTCCTCCGGCAGACCGAGCTGTTCCCCTCGGTATCCAAAGTCGACACCGGCGTCCTCGGCGGCCGCACGGGGCCCCGAGAGCCAGGATCCGATTGCTTGCCTCTTGTCCACGCGTCCACGGTACTGTGCGCGTTTTGCGATACGGACAGGTGGGGTGCGGTACGGGATGTCCGGTTAACGTGGGCGAAACAAATGGGTCACGCTTGAGAAATCACCCGTCCCTAGGGTCGAAGACAGCGTGTGCCACCGCACTGGCCGCACGAACGAACTACCACCCCGGCGCGGACGGTCGGGAGTAGGAGGAGCTGGATGTTCCAGAACGCCGACGAGGCCAAGAAGTTCATCGCGGACGAGGACGTCAAGTTCGTCGACGTCCGCTTCTGCGACCTGCCGGGCGTCATGCAGCACTTCACGGTGCCCGTCGAGGCGTTCGACCCGGACGAGGAGCTCGCCTTCGACGGATCGTCGATCCGCGGTTTCCAGGCGATCCACGAGTCCGACATGGCGCTCCGTGCCGACCTGTCGACGGCCCGGGTGGACCCCTTCCGCCGGGACAAGACGCTCAACATCAACTTCTTCATCCACGACCCGATCACGGGCGAGCAGTACTCCCGTGACCCGCGCAACGTGGCGAAGAAGGCCGAGGCCTACCTCGCGTCGACCGGTATCGCGGACACCGCCTACTTCGGTCCCGAGGCCGAGTTCTACGTCTTCGACAGCGTGCGGTTCGCCACGTCGTCGAACGAGTCCTTCTACCACATCGACTCCGAGGCGGGCGCCTGGAACACCGGCGCCCTCGAGGACAACCGTGGTTACAAGGTCCGCTACAAGGGCGGTTACTTCCCGGTCCCGCCGGTCGACCACTTCGCCGACCTGCGTGCCGAGATCTCCCTGGAGCTGGAGGCCGCCGGCCTGAAGGTCGAGCGCCAGCACCACGAGGTGGGCACCGCCGGCCAGGCCGAGATCAACTACAAGTTCAACACGCTGCTCGCGGCCGCCGACGACCTGCAGCTCTTCAAGTACATCGTGAAGAACGTCGCCTGGCGCAACGGCAAGACGGCGACCTTCATGCCGAAGCCGATCTTCGGTGACAACGGCTCGGGCATGCACGTGCACCAGTCGCTGTGGACCGGCGGCCAGCCGCTCTTCTACGACGAGGCCGGCTACGCGGGCCTGTCGGACACCGCCCGCTACTACATCGGCGGCATCCTGCGGCACGCCCCGTCGCTGCTGGCCTTCACCAACCCGACGGTGAACTCGTACCACCGCCTGGTGCCGGGCTTCGAGGCGCCGATCAACCTGGTGTACTCGCAGCGCAACCGCTCCGCCGCGATGCGTATCCCGATCACGGGTTCCAACCCGAAGGCCAAGCGCGTCGAGTTCCGCGCGCCCGACTCCTCCGGCAACCCGTACCTCGCCTTCTCGGCCCTCCTCCTCGCGGGCCTCGACGGCATCAAGAACAAGATCGAGCCGGCCGAGCCGATCGACAAGGACCTCTACGAGCTGGCTCCCGAGGAGCACGCCAACGTCGCGCAGGTCCCGACCTCCCTCCCGGCCGTCCTCGACTCCCTCGAGGCCGACCACGAGTTCCTCCTCCAGGGCGACGTCTTCACGCCGGACCTGATCGAGACGTGGATCGACTTCAAGCGGACGAACGAGATCGCGCCGCTGCAGCTGCGTCCGCACCCGCACGAGTTCGAGCTCTACTTCGACGTGTGATCGGCGACCGGTCCGACCGCCGCGTGACCGGCGTCTGATCGGCATCCGACCGAGGCATGGCGCCCGCGCCCCCGCTGTTGTGACGACAGCGGGGGCGCGGGCGTATGTTCTATTCTGCCGGTGAGACGACACGGGGGTGGACGGGATGCCGGAGCACGAACAGGACGACCAGGAGCGCGAGTTCGACCTGAAGTGGGCGGACAACGCCGAGCACAAGGAGCCCTCGGCCCGGGCCCGGATGCTCGCCGCCCGCTGGAAGGAGAACCCTCCCGGGCCGGTGCCCTTCCGCGCCGACCCCGAGCATGTGGCACGGCAGCACCGCCGCTCGGGCTGGATCTCCACGGTGGTCGTGCTGGGGATCGTCGCGGCGGTGATCGTCCTGCTCGGGTACATCAACTTCCGCGGGTCCTATTAGCCGAGGCGTAATGGCCGGGGCGTATTTCGCGCGACCGGTCCCCGCTGAGCGCCCTACGATCAGCCGATACGGCAGGTAGGGCGGGGTGGGGGGCATGCGCGAGGACATCAGGCGGGGCGAGGTGGCGGCGGTTCGGCTGGCCGGGGGTGTGTCGCTCGGGGATGCCCTCGCTGTCGCCGATCCAGGGGAGTGGCTCGCGCTGGACGCGGGGGCGCGGATGGTGGCCTGGTATCGGGCGGAAGCGTTGCCGGAGTGGGAGTGCGTCGCTCCGTTGCCCGCCGATCTCGCCGGGCTCGACGAGTCCCGGCTCGCGCTCGCCCTCTGCCACCGGGACGGCCGTGTCCGCGAGCGCGCGGTGCGCCGGTCGGGGGCGTACCCCGGTCTCCTGCCGCTGATCGTCATCCGCGCCACCGACTGGGCGCAGCCCGTCCGTGAGGGTGCCCGGGAGTTGCTGCGCGCGGCCCTCGACGTGGACGCCGCCGTCGCGCTCGCGCCGCTGATCCTGCTCGTGGGGCGTCGTGAGCGGGGTGCCTTCGGTGTGGACCTGCTCGGCGAGGTGCTGCGCGGGGTGTCCGGCGAGCGGCTCGTGCCGCTCTGCACCGCCGCCGACCGCACGGTACGCCGGTTCGCCTACCGCCTTGCCGTCGAGGAACGGCTCCTCTCCCCCGCACAGCTGGCCCGCGCGGCCGCCCGGGACACCGACGCCGTCGTCCAGACGCTGTGCGCGGAGGCCGCGCTGAAGGCCGTACCGGCGGACGCGGACGACGACGTACTCCAGCCTCTGCTCGCCGCCCGCAATCCGCGCGCCCGCTCGGCCGGTGTCACGGCGCTGAGGAGGGTCGGGCGGGCTGCCGAAGCGGAGCGGTTCCTGGTCGATCGGTCCGCGGTGGTGCGGGCCTGTGCCCGCTATGTCGTACGTCGGCTCGGCGGCGATCCGCTGCCGCTGTACCGGGGTCGGTGCTCGGACCCGGGCGATCCGGCGCTGCCGCCCGGCGCCGTCATCGGGCTCGCGGAGTGCGGGGAGCGAGCGGACGCCGGGATGCTGTGGCCGCTGCTCGCGCATCCGGTGCCCGCGGTGCGGGCGCGGGCGGTGGCCGGTCTGCGCGTGCTGGACGTGTCGGATGTGGCGCGACTGCGGCCGCTGCTGGACGACTCCGACCCCGGTGTCGTGGGCGAGACAGCCGTCTCGCTGCTGCCGTCCGCGCGGCGGTTGCCCTCGGAGTGGCTGATGGAGCGCATCGGGGTCCGGTGGCCCCGGCATGTGCGTACCGCCGCGTTCCGACTCCTGTGCGCGGGGCCCGGGATCGTGCCGCTGCGGGCGGCGGTGGAGCTGCTGGACGACGCGGATCCGAAGCTGCGTGGCCGGGCCGAGCAGGCCGTTCGGCGGTGGCATCCGTCGGCCGACGTACCGCGCGGGGAGGCGGAGGTGGCGGCACTGCTCGACCGCTGCGAACGGCTCTTCGACGAGTACGTGCTGCGCCGGAAGAAGTGGGAAGCCGGGCTGAGTCACCCGAGCTGAGCCGCTGGAATCCACGGATCCACGGTCCGCTGGTCCAAGGGTCCACGGGCCCACGAGTCGACCGGCCCACGAGTCGACGGTTCCACGGATCCACCGGGACCTTTTGCCTGTCCTAGGGTCCTTCGGGACCGCTTCATGGGGCGGTGTCGATGCACACTGGGCAGTGGGACGAGTGCCTGAGTGCGCGCGGGGTGATGCGAGATGCGGAGCCGCTTCCGGAGTGACCGGCGGTTGACCGCCCGGATGGGGGTCACGCTGTTTCTCCTCGGGTTGTTGTACGTGGGGTTCGTCGCCGCGTTGATCGTGTTGCTGAAGTCATGGGTGCTGGTCGTGGTGGTGGCGGCGGGGCTGCTGGGGGCCCAGTACTGGTTCTCCGACCGGGTCGCGCTGTTCGCGATGCGCGGGCGGGTCGTGGAGCGGGAGGAGTATCCCGAGCTGCACGGGGTCGTCGACCGGTTGTGCGCCATCGCCGACATGCCCAAGCCCGTCGTCGCCGTCTCGGACATGGAGATGCCGAACGCGTTCGCCACCGGGCGGAATCCCGATCATGCCGTGGTCTGCGTGACCACGGGGCTGCTGCGGCGGCTGGAGCCGGACGAGCTGGAGGGGGTGCTCGCGCACGAGCTGTCGCACGTGGCGCACAAGGACGTCGCCGTGATCACGGTCGCGTCGTTCCTCGGTGTGATCGCGGGGCTGATCGTGCGGTTCGCCTTCTACTCGCAGCTGTTCGGCGGCGGACGCCGGTACCAGAACACGGCGGTCGTCTTCGCCGCCGTGATGGGTGTGTCGGCGGCCGTGTACGCGATCAGCTTCCTGCTGATCAGGGCTCTGTCCCGGTACCGGGAGCTGGCCGCCGACCGGGCTGCGGCGCTGCTCACCGGACGGCCCTCGGTGCTGGCGTCCGCGCTCACCAAGGTCTCCGGCGACATCGCCCGGATCCCGACCAAGGACCTGCGGACGGCGCAGGCCTTCAACGCCTTCTACTTCACGCCGGCGTTCGGCCGCGAGCCCAGCGTCGCGCAGCTCTTCTCGACCCACCCGAGCCTGGAGCAGCGGCTCGAACAACTGGGGCGGATCTCCGCCGAGTTGGGCGAGGCAGCGGCTCCCGGAGGGGCGTGAGCATGGGGCTGCTGGACATTCTGCTCGGCCGTACCAAGCCGGTCGCGCCCGATCTCGACCAGCTCTTCGGGCTGCCGTCGGCGGCGGTGACGCTGGAGGCGGCGGCCGGGTTCCGGCCGACCGGGAGCGGGGCGGTGTGCTTCGCCGCCGTCGAGGGCGCGGCCTTCGAGCAGACCCACCGCGAGGTCCAGGCGCTGCTCGACGCGGACGCCGAGCGCGAGGGCCGGCCGGTGGGGCTGGCCCGGGACGGCTACGGCTACTCGTGGCTGGTCTCCCGGCGTACGCCGGACCAGCTGCCGGACCTGGTCAACGACCTGCACGCGGTGAACAGCGCGATGGAGGTCAACGGCTTCGGGCCGCAGCTGCTGTGCTCGCTGGCCGGGTTCGAGGACGAGCGGGACGGCAGACGGCTCGCCCTCGTCTATCTCTACAAGCGCGGCACCTTCTACCCCTTCGCACCCCTGCCCGGCACGGCGGAACGGCGCGACAACCCGCTCGAACTGCGGGTGAAGGCGGCCCTCGCGAACGACCTGCGGATCGAGCAGGACCTCAACCGCTGGTTCCCGGTGTGGGGCGCCCCCGGCCTGTGACCGTGGGCACCCCCTTTCGGGTCACCACCGGAGGGTTACCACCGGAGTTCGTCTCAGCTGCTCTTCTCGCGCTGCTGACGACGGGCCTCCAGGGGACGCTCGCGGCGGTAGCGGCGCTCCCACTTGGCCTGCATGTCACGGCGATCGCGGTAGGCCCGGTAGTCCGAGGGCATGGATCCTCCCGACGAGGACCCTCCCCCGGCTCCCGCGGCTCCCCCGCCCGACGCGGAGGCGTTCCGGCCGTACTGCAGGTACAGGAACAGCACGGCGACGGCGGCCAGCCAGTAGAGGTGGTTTCCGAATCCTAAGATCACCAGGACGACAGTCCCGGACATGACGATGGTGCCCATAACGGGCCTCCGTGAGCGTGGGTTTGGATCTGAATCTTGATCTGGATCTTGGATCTTGGATCTGAAGCTGGGTCTGAATCTGGATCTGGAGCGGTGATCGATGTCCCGACGGGGCGCTGGGGGATGGGCGACCGTCCGTCGGTGCGTAGAGAGTAGCCCCGAGTCCGCAGGGTGACCCCCGCCCTGCGGAAAGCGGCGTGAGCAGCTCCGTTACGCATGTCCAGGGTAGGGATCCGGTCACTCGGCGTGCATCTCCTTTTCCCGGTACGCCAGTTCGGCATGTGCCGTCCGTGCCGGAAGCGGTCAGACCCCGGGCGCGGCGCTGATCAGCCCGGCAGCGACGGCCGCGCCCAGCGTCGCGTGGTCGGTGACGGTCTGATCGGCGTAGGACAGGGCGAACGCGGTGACCGCGCGGTCGAAGGTGTCGGCGTTGCCGAGGTAGCCGGCGATGGCGATGCGGTCGCCGGAGCGGGCGTGGGCCCGGGCGAGGGCGGTGCCGCAGAGGCGGGCGTAGGACACGAGGTCGGCGGGGCTCATCCCGGCGACGTCCGCGGAGCCCTTCATGTCGCGCAGCTGACGCCAGTAGAAGGCGCGGCCCTGCGGCCCCGTCATCCAGCCGAGGAAGATGTCACTGGCCGCCTGCAACAGCCGCTGTCCCGCGACCACGCGATGGCCGTGGTGGACGTAGGGCCCACTGGGCAGATGCTCCTCCAGGACGGACTGCCGCGCCTCCTTGATCTGCAGGAACAGCGGGTCGTCGGCGTCCCGTCCGGCGAGCAGCACGATGAAGCAACGCAGTCCGACGCTGCCGACGCCGACGACCTTGCGGGCGGCGTCGACGAAGCGGTAACGGTCGAGGAGGAGGCGGCGTTCCTCGGAGAGGGTCGAGCGGTAGTCGCTGAAGATCTTGCGCAGGAAGGCCATGTCGGAGGTGCCCGCGGGTTCGATGAGCGGCGGGTCCTCGATGATCCGCCGGCGCCCGTCGACCACCTCGGTGAGCTTGCCGTAGGCCTGCAGGCTGGTGCGGCGGCGGGCGCGGCCGAGGCTGGACTCGGCACGGCGGCGGTGGCGGGTGGAGCGGGCCAGGGGCAGGAGCTGCTCGGCGTCGATGCGCGTGTACCAGACGTCGAGCTCGCCGAGCCGGGCCAGCCGCCGGATCGCGGTGCGGTACGCGGTCACGGCCTCCTGGGCCGCGCGGCCGGCCTTGGCCTCCGGGTGGCCGTTCTCGCGGGCGGCCACGGCGACCGAGACGGCGAGCCGTTTGACGTCCCACTCGAACGGGCCGGGGTACGTCTCGTCGAAGTCGTTCAGGTCGAAGAGGAGGGCGCGTTCCGGGGAGGCGTACAGGCCGAAGTTGAGCAGGTGGGCGTCGCCGCAGAGTTGCACGGTGAGGCCGGTGTGCGGGGCGGCGGCGAGATCGGCGGCCATCACGGCGGCGGCGCCGCGCAGGAAGGCGAAGGGGGACGCCGCCATCCGGCCGTACCTGATCGGCAGCAGCTCCGGCAGCCGGTCGCGGCCCTGGCGTTCGAGTACGGCGACGGGGTCCGGTCGGTCGACGGAGGGGAGCCAGGAGGCGTGGGCGGAGCGGGGGACACGGGTGCGGGCGGCCTTGCCGCGCAGGGCCCGGTCGGCGGGGGTGGCGAGGGTGCCGGGGGCGGTCACGAGAGGGTTCCGGGTCCGGGCGGGCCGTGCGGTGGCCGTCGTATGCCGTCCGTGCCCTGGCTGGCCATCGTGCCTCCCGCTGCCGCGCCCGCGGGCGCGGGTCGCCACCTCCTGATCGCAGTGAACGGCGGGACGGGGGGCGTGCGCATGCCGGGTACGGCAATCGGGTGACGGGGCCGACGGCGGTACCGGGGGCCGTCGGCGTGGCGGGCCGTTGTCAGTGGCGTCCGGGAGGATGCGGTGAGGGACGAGGAGACGGCGTGGCGGGTGGAGGCCGGGATGGGTGACGGGTTGCGGTACGTCGGGGTGGCGGAGCGGCGTGCTCGGCTGGGGTTGCGGCATCGGCTGGCCGGGGCGGCGCGGGCGGCGGGTCCGGCCGAGGTCGCCGAGTCACTGGTCGCGCTGCACGGCACCGACCCGGCGACGGTGTACCTGGCGGTGGGCGCCCGGCTGACGGAGCCCGCGAAGACCGTCGCCCGGACCGAGCGGGCGCTGTACGAGGACCGGGCGCTGGTCCGGATGCACGGCATGCGGCACACCGTGTTCGTGTTCCCCACCGAGCTGACGGCCGTCGTGCACGCCTCGACCGGCGTCGCGGTGGCCGCCCGGGAGCGGGCCACGCTGGTCAAGCACATGGCGTCGGCGGGGGCGCCGGACGCGGCCTGGCTGGCGGAGGTCGAGGAGTCGGCGCTGGCCGCGCTGGCCCGGCGGGGCCAGGCGACAGCGGCCGAACTCGCCGAGGACGAGCCGCGGTTGCGCGAGCGGTTCCTGTACGGGGCCGGGAAGAGCTACGAGGGGGTGCACACCGTCTCGACGCGGCTGCTGCGGGTGCTGGGCGTCGAGGGAAAGGTGGTGCGGGGACGGCCGCTGGGCTCCTGGACGTCCTCGCAGTTCCGCTGGGCGGTGGCACCCGAGCATCCCGAACTGGACGTGGCCGAGGCACAGGCGGAGCTGCTGCGACGCTGGCTCACGGCGTGCGGACCGGCGACCGAGGCCGACCTGAAGTGGTGGACGGGGTGGCGGGTGACGGAGGTCCGCCGGGCGCTGGCGGCGATCAAGGCACAGGCCGTGTCCCTCGACGAGGGGACGGGGTACGTCGTCGAAGGCGACGTCGATCCGGTGACCGGGCCCGAGGAGCCGTGGGCGGCCCTGCTCCCCGGCCTCGACCCCACGGCGATGGGCTGGCAGCGGCGGGAGTGGTATCTGGCGCCGGAGCTGTGGCCGTCGCTGTTCGACCGGAGCGGCAATGTGGGGCCGACGGTGTGGTGGAACGGGCGTGTGGTGGGCGGATGGGCCCAGCGCGGGGACGGGGAGATCGTCTGGCGGTTGCTGGAGGACCTCGGGGGCACGGAGCGGCGGGCGCTGGAGGCCGCGGTCACGCTGGAGGCGGAGCGGTTGCGGGAGTGGGTGGGGGCGTCTCGGGTGACGCCTCGGTTCCGGACGCCGTTGGAGCGGGAGTTGGCGGGGTAGGGCACCTTCTCGTACCTTCCACCCACAAGAGGCCGCACCTCGTCGACGCCGGCCCAGGCATCTCAGCCCGTCCGGCGTTTGAGGACAAGGCCCCTTAAGGGCCGAAGCGGGGGCCTGGGGGGCGGCAGCCCCCGTCAACGGCACCTACAACGCCGGGCACCGCCCAAAGAAGACGGCACCCGGCGCCACGGCTACCGCGCGTACCGCATCAACGCCCGCACCATGTGGCACGTCGTGTCCGACGGCGGATGAACGCCGATCGTCTCCGCCGCGCTTCGGATCGTTTCGTTGCGGGCCTGGTTCGGCATGTAGACGCCCGAGTCGAGCAGCGCTATCGCGAGGCGCATGGCCTTGAGACGGCGGTTGTGGGTGATGTACCACTCGCGCGGCCGGCCCGGCGGCAGCGGCCGCTTCTCGATCGGCGCGTACGGCAGGTCGAGCAGGACAGGGTGCTTCGCGGTGGACTGGGTGGGCAACGGCTTGCGGGTCGGCTTCGGCTTCAGTGCGGCAGCGGGCACAGGCATCCTCCTGTCGCGGGTCGGAGCGCCGGGCCGGGTTCCCCGGTGACGCTCTCGAACACTGCCTCCATTCTAATGCCCGCCACTGACAATCAGGAGACCCCGCAGATCCATGAAATCCCCAGGTCAGCAACGAAACTGTCACCGCGTCACACGCGACCCGCCCGATGCGTGCGAGGCGGCAGAAAATTCGAACAAAGCCCCCTCGGCAGGCGTCGCGGACCCCGCACCGACGGAGGCCGCGACACACCCCGGGATACCGTGGGCCGCATGGAGATCTGGATCAATCCGGCCTGCTCGAAGTGCCGCAGCGCCATCAGCCTGCTCGACGCCGAAGGCGCCGAGTACACCGTCCGCCGCTACCTGGAGGACGTGCCGACCGAGGACGAGATCCGGAACGTACTGGACCGGCTCGGGCTCGACCCCTGGGACATCACCCGGACCCAGGAGGCCGCGGCCAAGGAGCTCGGGGTCAAGGAGTGGGCCCGGGACGCGAGTTCGCGGGAACGGTGGATCACGGCGCTGGCCGAGCACCCCAAACTGATCCAGCGGCCGATCATCACCGCACAGGACGGCACGGCCGTGGTCGCGCGCACCGACGAGGCCGTACAGGACGCCTTGTCCCGCAAGGGCTAGAGCACCCCTCGACTCGACTGTGACGCACGTTACTTCAGTGACTCCTGTAACCGCTGAGTAACTTCGTTCGGTATCTCGTACATAGCGGCGTACGCTCCCCAACCTCCCAGGAGGCGCGCATGTCGCGTAGGAGAACTCTCGGTACGAAGAAGAAGCTCGCACTGCTGGTGAGTGCGGCGACGGTGGCGGGAGGCGGTGCCTTCTTCATGGCGAGCACCTCGAACGCCTCGCAGACGCCGACGGTCAAGTCCGCCGCGGATTCGAGCGTCTGCCAGGGGCTCGCCACCGCGCTCGGCAACAACCAGCGGTTCATCGAGGGGCAGAAGGCCAATCCGGACGCACAGTCCGCGGCGCGGATCGCCAACCGCGAGGCCGTCATCCAGCAGATCAAGGTCCAGCAGGAAGCGTCCGGGTGTGTCGCTGGGGAGTCGGCTCAGGACTCCCAGGCGTCTGCGCCCGCACAGGGCGGACAGCAGGGTGGCGGCCAGCAGGCGGGAGAGCAGGGCGGCGGTCAGCAGGCGGGGGGTGCCGCGCCGTCCCAGAGCGCCCCTGCGGGGAACGAGGAGGCGGGGAACGCCGGCGGCGGTGCCGCGGCCTCGGGCCAGCAGGTCTGCAACGGCTCGACCGTCACGCTCTCCGGCGAGGGCGGTGCCCCGGCGGCGTCCAGCAACCAGTTCCCGGCCGGTACGAAGCTGAAGGTCACCAACCTGGACAACAACAAGTCCACGACGGTGGAGGTCACTTCGGTCTCCGGCAGCTGCGTGCTGCTCAACAACGCGGCTTTCGAGCAGGTCCGTGAGCCCGGCAAGTTCCTGATCCGCCGCGCGGTGATCGAGAAGGTGGGGTGATACCCGGGTAGTCGCGCGTACGTGTCATGGTCCTGCCGCTCGCGGCCACGAGCGGCAGGACCGACGCGTTCCAGGTACAAATGCGCAGTTCCCCCATTCCCGTCCCTCTTCCATTCCCGTCCCCCCTTCCATTCCGTCCCCCCCTCCCATTCCGTCCCTCGCCCATCCCACCCCTCCCCCACGCCCGTCCCCTCGCCCATTCCCATCGCATACGAGCCACCCGCCCGCCCTCCCCGGCGGCGCCGGAAGTCGCCGTATCGACTTTGCGCGGCCCCTCACAGCGTGAAACGCGCCACACCAATACCAGGTAACACGGGGTTCACATACGAGCAACGGCCGGGAAATCGCCTGTTGACAGGCTCGCGGGCATCAAGAGCGGCGCCTCAGTGCCGCAGCGCCGCAGCACCCGCAAGTGCGCCTAGACCCACCCCCGAAGGATGTGGCCCGTGACCTTCAAGGCTGAGTACATCTGGATCGACGGCACCGAGCCGACGGCCAAGCTGCGTTCCAAGACGAAGATCATCGCGGGTGAGCCCGCCGGTCTGGACGCGCTGCCGATCTGGGGCTTCGACGGGTCCTCCACGAACCAGGCCGAGGGCCACTCCTCGGACCGTGTCCTCAAGCCGGTCTTCACCTGCCCCGACCCGATCCGCGGTGGCGACGACATCCTCGTCCTGTGCGAGGTCCTCAACATCGACATGACGCCGCACGAGTCCAACACCCGTGCCGCGCTCACCGAGGTCGCCGAGAAGTTCGCCGCCCAGGAGCCGATCTTCGGCATCGAGCAGGAGTACACCTTCTTCCAGGACGGCTACCCGCTCGGCTTCCCCAAGGGCGGCTTCCCGGCCCCGCAGGGCGGCTACTACTGCGGCGTCGGCGCCGACGAGATCTTCGGCCGTGAGGTCGTCGAGGCCCACCTCGACAACTGCCTCGCCGCCGGTCTCGCCATCTCCGGCATCAACGCCGAGGTCATGCCCGGTCAGTGGGAGTTCCAGGTCGGCCCGGTCTCCCCGCTGGAGGTCTCCGACCACCTGTGGGTCGCCCGCTGGCTGCTCTACCGCACCGCCGAGGACTTCGGCATCTCCGCCACCCTGGACCCGAAGCCGGTCAAGGGCGACTGGAACGGCGCCGGTGCGCACACCAACTTCTCCACCAAGGCGATGCGCGAGACGTACGAGGCGATCATCACCGCCGCCGAGTCGCTCGGTGAGGGCTCCAAGCCGCTCGACCACGTCAAGAACTACGGCGCCGGCATCGACGACCGCCTGACCGGTCTGCACGAGACCGCCCCGTGGAACGAGTACTCCTACGGCGTCTCCAACCGCGGCGCCTCGGTCCGTATCCCGTGGCAGGTCGAGAAGGACGGCAAGGGCTACATCGAGGACCGCCGTCCGAACGCCAACGTCGACCCGTACGTCGTGACGCGTCTGCTCGTCGACACCTGCTGCTCCGCGCTGGAGAAGGCCGGCCAGGTCTGATCCCACTCAGGGCTCCTTGAAGGGGGCGTCCACCGTCGAGGTGGGCGCCCCCTCGCGTTGTCTGTGGGGCATGTCATCTTTGGGCGCATGGAGATGGAGATCGACGAGGTGCTCGCCGTCAAGGTCGAGACGGAGAACGGTGAGACACACGCCTGGCCGTCCGTGGACCGGCTGCGCGAGCTGGTGAACCGGATCGGGGACCGTGGGGACCAGTTCCTCGTGGTGCAGCGGATACCCGACATCCCGGATGTGTTCGCCCAGGTGTGGCACGGGGGCGGCGGGGACTACCGGTTCGAGCACCGGGAGAGCCGCGACCGCTTCTTCGGTACGACGCTCACCGCCCCGCATCTCGCCGCCGACGCCATGGTGGGCTGGGCTCGGCAGGCGCACGGCTGGGACGCCGCGATCGCGTGGACCCCGGTCGACGCCGATCCGCCGGAGGAGGTGCCCACGCTCGCCGACGATGTGCGTGAGCCGGTCGAGGAGCGTATACGCACGCTGCTGCGCTGCGGGTACGACAACCGCGACGCTCTCCAGGAGGCCGCCGAGGACTACCTGGTGAGCGGCGACGAGCGGCCCGTCTCGCCCGCGCAGGCACGCCAACTGGTGGACCGGCTGTGGCTGGAGCGGCTCGCCGAGCAGGAGGCGTGGGAGGGCGTCACCGACCCGGAGCGGCTCGCCGGCGCCTTCGAGGCGCTGGAGGCGAGGGGCATCACCGCCCGGGAGAACTTCACGTGTTGCCGAGGGTGTGGCATGGCGGAGATAGGCGCGGAGCGCGAGGACGCGCGGGGGTTCGTCTTCTTCCACCGGCAGGTCACGGAGCACGCCGCCGACGGCCACGGGCTCTCCCTGTACTACGGCGGGTTCGACGGCTCCGAGGAGACCACCTGCGGTGTCGGGCGCGAGGTCGTCGCCGCACTCGGAGCCGTCGGTCTGTCCACGGACTGGGACGGTTCCCCGGCGAAGGCGATCACCGTCGCCCCGCTGGACTGGCGCAAACGGCTGCAGGGGTGAGCCACGCAACACCCGGTTCGCGTCAAGGAAACGTCCAAGTCGTGAGAGGAGACTCCTGAGCGTGGAAATCGTCTGCTTCAATGGAGACATGGCCAGCTACCAGAAGTACTCCGCGACAGGTCGCCATGACCTCGAGCCCTTCTGGCCTTCCCGTCAGCACCACGACTTCGACCGGGTGTGTTGCCGCGCGATGAACGCGCGGGCCCTGTAAAGCCGTATTCCCTCGGCCTTCGGCCAGCGCGAAACGACGTACGTCCCCCAACGGACTTCTCGCGCGAAAAGAGCTGACCTCTCATGGCGACCACTCGTTCTCTCTCCACCGCCACGCTCAACTCCCCCGCCCCGAACGCGCCACGGCATCATCTGCGCGCCGTGGACCGGGACGAGGTGATCGATGTCGCGGACCTCCTGCCGCCGGGTGCCACCTGGCTGCCCGCTCCCCAGCACTCCCTGCCCACCCTGCCGGGACAACCGCCGATGATCGGCTACCTGGTGCTCGTGCCGGCCGACCAGCAGCCGCCGGTCGCCCCGGTCCCGCCGGTCCGTGACACCGCCGGCGACCCGCTCGTCACCGTCGACACCGTGCGGCGCGCCGCCGCGGTCGACGGGCGTGAACTCGACCTCACCTACCTGGAGTTCGAGCTGCTCGCGCACCTGGTGGCCAACCCCCACCGGGTGCACACCCGCGACCAGCTGGTCACCACGGTGTGGGGGTACGGACATGTGGGCGACGGCCGTACGGTCGACGTCCACATCGCCCGGCTGCGCCGCAAGCTGGGCGCCGAGCACCGGGACACCATCCGGACCGTGCGGCGGGTGGGGTACAAGTACGCCCCGCCGACCGGGCGCTGACCTCCCCGGCCGCTTCCCGGCGGGCCTTCTGCTGACGGCAGAGTCCTGTTCCGTCCCGCGCCCGTACCGTGCAGAGTCGGCGTCATGAGACTTCTGATGCTGGGTGGTACGGACTTCGCGGGGCGGGGCGTAGTGGAGGCGGCCCTCGGGCGCGGCTGGGACGTGACCGTCTTCCACCGGGGGCGGCATGCCCCGCCGGCCGGGGTGCGGTCGCTGTACGGTGACCGCACCGCGCCCGACGGGCTCGCCGCCCTCGCGCAGGCGGAGGGCGAGTGGGATGCCGTCGTCGACACCTGGTCGGCGGCGCCGCGTGCGGTACAGGACTCGGCGCGGCTGCTGCGGGACCGCGCCGGGCGGTATGTGTACGTGTCGAGCTGCTCGGTGTACGCGTGGGCCCCGCCCGCCGGGTACACCGAGGACACGCCCGTCGTCGAGGGCGCCGAGGCCGGGGCGGAGCAGACCGACTACGCGCGGGACAAGCGGGGCGGCGAGCTGGCCGCAGTCGAGGAGTTCGGCGCGGACCGCTCGGCGCTCGTGCGATCCGGGCTGCTCATCGGGCCGTACGAGAACGTCGGCCGGCTGCCATGGTGGCTGACGCGGATCGAGCGGGGCGGGCCTGTGCTGGCGCCGGGGCCACGGGACCTGCCGCTCCAGTACGTCGACGTCCGCGATCTCGCGGAGTGGACCCTGGATGCGGTGGAGCAGGAGCTGACCGGGCCGTACAACCTGATGTCACCTCAGGGACACGCCACCATGGGCACGTTCCTCGACGCCTGCGTGGCGACCGTCGGCGGCACGGCCGAGCTCCGGTGGACCGAGCCCGAGGTGATCCTGGACGCGGGGATCGAGCCGTGGACGCAGTTGCCGGTGTGGGTGCCGCCGGGCAGCGACCTGCACGACGCCCTGCACAGCGCGGATGTGTCCCGGGCCGTCGCGACGGGGCTGCGCTGCCGTCCCGTCGAGGAGACCGTCGCCGACACCTGGCGGTGGCTGCAGGACATCGGGGGTACGGCGCCGATGCGGGCGGACCGTGCCCTCAAGGGCGTCGATCCGGAGGTGGAGGCGAAGGTCCTCGCGGGCGGCACGGGAGTCGGCGGGGGTGTACCTGACACCACCTCCTGATCCGGGGGCTCGGCCCCGTGCCCCCCGTCGTGCCCTCGGCCAGACTGACGCCATGACCATCGACACGAAGAGCGGCACGAACAGCGGCACCGGCGGCGACGGGCGAACGAGGGCGCGGGGCATGGGACTTGCGGCCGTGCGGGGGCTGGCCCTGGCCCTGGTCGCGCTGCCGGGGTCCGTCCTCTGCCTCGTCCTCTCCCTCGTGTCCATCGCGCTCATCCCCATCGGCGTCGGCATCGTCACGACGCCGTGGGTGCTGACGGGGGTGCGGGCGTTCGCCGACTGGCGTCGGGTGCTCGCGGCGGAGTGGGGCGGGGTGCGGATACCGCCGGCGTACCGGCCGTTGCCGAAGGACGCCAATCCGTGGACCCGCACCTTCGGGATGCTGCGCGACCCGGCGACCTGGCGGGACCTGAGGTGGCTGCCCGTCGACATGACGGCGGGGTTCCTCACCGCGCTGCTCCCGGCCGTACTGCTGCTCTATCCGCTGGAGGGGTTCGCGATCGCGGCCGGGCTGTGGCGGGTCTTCACGGACGTCGGGGGCGGCACGTACTGGTACGGCTTCGTGCCGGTCACCGGGCAGGCCTCCGCGCTCGGCGCCGGCGCCCTGGGCCTCGGCCTGCTCTTCCTCGCCCACTTCTACACCCCGCGCCTGCTCCAGACCCACTTCCGGCTCACCCGCGCCGTCCTCGGCTCCAACCAGGGCGAACTCGCCGAGCGGGTCAGGGTGTTGACCGAGACCCGGCGGGACGCGGTCGACACCTCCGCCGCCGAACTGCGCCGTATCGAACGCGATCTGCACGACGGGGCGCAGGCCCGGCTGGTGGCGATGGGCATGGATCTCGGCACCATCGAGATGCTGCTCGACAAGGACCCGGAGAAAGCCAGGCAGCTCCTCGCCCAGGCCCGTCAGTCCTCCGTCGACGCGCTGTCCGAGCTGCGCGACCTGGTGCGCGGCATCCACCCGCCCGTGCTCGCCGAGCGCGGACTGGGCGACGCCGTGCGGGCGTTGGCGCTGCGGCTGCCGGTCACGACCGAGGTGAACGTGGAGCTGCCCGGGCGGGCGGAGGCGCCCGTGGAGTCCGCGGGGTACTTCGCGGTCAGCGAGGTGCTCACCAACGCCGTGAAGCACGCGGACGCTGACCGGATCTGGATCGACCTGCACCACACGAACGACATGCTGCGCATCACCGTCACCGACAACGGCAAGGGCGGCGCGGTGATCGGGGCCGGTTCGGGACTCGCCGGAGTCGAGCGGCGACTGGGTACATTCGACGGCGTCCTGGCCGTCAGCAGCCCCGCGGGCGGCCCCACCATGGTCACCATGGAGATTCCTTGCGCGTTGTCCTAGCCGAAGACCTGTTCCTGCTGCGCGACGGGCTCGTCCGGCTCCTTCAGGCCTACGACTTCGAGATCGCGGCGGCCGTCGAGACCGGCCCGGAGCTGTCCCGCGCGCTGGCCGAGCTGGAGCCGGACGTCGCCGTCGTCGACGTACGCCTGCCGCCGACGCACACCGACGAGGGGCTGCAGTGTGCGCTGGAGGCCCGCCGGAAGAAGCCAGGGCTGCCGGTGCTGGTGCTGTCCCAGCATGTGGAGCAGTTGTACGCGCGGGAGCTGCTCGCCGACGGCAGTGGCGGGGTGGGGTATCTGCTGAAGGACCGGGTGTTCGACGCGGAGCAGTTCGTGGACGCCGTACGGCGTGTCGCGGCGGGCGGGACCGCGATGGACCCGCAGGTGATCCAGCAGCTGCTGACCCGGCGGGCGGCCGACGACCAGCCGCTGGCCCGGCTCACGCCCCGCGAGACGGAGGTGCTGGAGCTGATGGCGCAGGGGCGGACGAACGCGGCGATCGCCGAACGGCTCGTCGTCACGGAACGGGCCATCGCCAAGCACACCGCCAACATCTTCGCCAAACTGGGCCTGGAGGTGTCGGACGACGACAACCGTCGCGTGCTGGCGGTTCTCGCGTATCTCGACCACGGCCGGTGAAACCGGACCGGTCCTTTCACCCGCCGTGTGGGATCAACAACTCCTGGTGTTTCAGGGGCGGTTGAGAACACAGCGTTCTCACGAATCTCTCAACAATTTCCGAGGCGGCTGAACACCCCTGGGACGCCCTCCGTATCAAAGGGAGCCGCTTCACTCCTGTCGGGCGCCTCGATAGCCCGGAAAAGGAAGTCAGAGGAGTTCCATGGGACGCAACACACGAAAACGCCGTACGCCGCTGGCCACCAAGGCCATAGCCGCATCGGCGGCCCTAGCGCTCGGTGGGGGCGGGCTTGTATGGGCCAACTTCTATGCTTCGGCGCACGAGGACAACTCTGGGTGGAACCAGACGAAGTCCACGAACGCCCAGGTCGCGACGATCAACTGCCCGGATGTCGGCCAGAAGCTGACGAAGGTGCCGAGGAGCGCGCGCAGGGGTGTCGCCAAGGAGCTGGCGCTGCTGGACAGGCAGGTCACGGAGGCCTACAAGCGTCTCGCCGAGACGCGGCAGGCCCAGGCGGGGGACGCCAACTTCGTCAACAACGCCATCCTCGGCCCGCTGAAGTCCAAGCGCGTGGCCACGCTCGACCGGATCGGCATCAACATCAACCGGGCCGGCGGCCAGCGCCCGCAGAACCTCGAACAGCTCGCCCAGTGCCAGGGCGTCCCGGCCGAGCAGCCCGAGACCAACGACGGCCAGCAGGGCGGGGACCAGAACCAGGACGGCCAGGACCAGAACAACGACGGTCAGGACCAGGGCGGCCAGGACGGCGGCGGACAGGACCAGGGCGGCAACGGCGGTCAGGCCGGCAACGGTCCGAACGCGGACGACTTCGTGGACATCACGCAGGTCCAGGCCAACGCCCAGCTGGGCGTCGGCGCGAACGGCCTCCCCGCGAACGGGGACAGCGGTTCGACCGGCAGCTTCACCACGAACTGCGGCACCAACGAGAACGAGAACCGCAACTCGGACAACGTGATCGTCGCTCCCGGTGTCAGCAATGGTGCGCAGCACCAGCACGAC
Organism: Streptomyces shaanxiensis; assembly: GCF_039537145.1. Taxonomy (NCBI): domain Bacteria; kingdom Bacillati; phylum Actinomycetota; class Actinomycetes; order Kitasatosporales; family Streptomycetaceae; genus Streptomyces; species Streptomyces shaanxiensis. The sequence continues at coordinate 69,159 of NZ_BAAAZY010000031.1, read as the reverse complement.
TACGTCGGCAACCAGGCCAACAACGCTTTCGCGAGCGACCAGGACCTGGCGAACGCCGACACCACCTGCCAGAACCAGGGTGACAGGTCGTCGTACTTCTGGCCGGTGCTGCGTGTGCAGGACGGTCAGAACGACATCGACGCGAACGCCCCGGGTGGCGGCCAGGACGGCAACGTCGGCACGATCGTCGAGCCCAGCGAGGCACAGCTGAAGTTCGTCGGCAACAAGACGAGCGACGTCGTCGCGATGCCGCAGGCCCTGCGCATCATCACCGGTGACGCCAAGTCCTTCGTGAACGGCAACAACAACGCCAACGCGAACTGGAGCTGCACCGGCTTCGAGGACCAGGTCCAGCTGCACGACAAGCTCCCGATCTGCCCCGAGGGCAGCTCCGTGGTGCGGACGTCCAACTTCCAGAGCTGCTGGGACGGTCAGAACATCGACAGCGCCAACCACCGCACGCACGTGGCGTTCGTCCAGGGCGACGGCACCTGCGCCAACGGTTTCCAGGCGATTCCCCAGCTCCAGGTCCGCCTGGTCTACGACGTCCAGGCCCCGCAGATCCAGAACGGACAGGTCCAGAACGCCTTCGCGGTCGACTCCTTCCCGGACCAGCTGCACAAGGCGATCACCGACCACAACGACTTCATCAACTTCTTCGACGAGAACACGATGAACGAGATGGTCCAGTGCATCAACAGCGGGCAGGACTGCCAGTAGTCCTGAACACCAGGAAGCCGGCGGTGGGATTTCCCACCGCCGGCTTTCGTATGCCCCCGGACTTCGGCGAACTTCAGCCGTGGTGGCTGCCGCTGCTGTTGTGGCTGCCACCGGGATTCATGTGCGCGGACCCTTCCTCCATGCTCCCGCCGAGCGTGCTCTGCAGCGCGGTGACCGTCTTCTCCTGGCCGACGGCGACCCACTTGCGGCCGACGAGGTAGTAGCCGCCGTAGTCCTTCGCACCGCTCAGCCACTCGGCCTGGCCACGGTCGGTGGCGAAGGTGGCGAGGACGAACCTGCCGTCGGTGTTCTTGCAGAGGGCCTGCCGGATTTCGTCGGCGTCCGTCTGCATGTTCGGCTTGCACTTCACCTCGGCGGCCAGGTGCTCCAGGCTGCCGGTGGCGGTCTCGGGCACGGCGGCCTTGTCGTCGCCGCCGGATCCGCAGCCGGCCAGCGCGAACACCGCCGCGGCACCTGCCGCCGCGAGCATCGGTCGGGTCACCTTCATGTCTTCCTCCCTGCAGGGGCCTCCCGGTGGATACGGCTCCCACGCGCGGAGCGCTCAAAATGCCCGCGGAGCGCTCAAAATACCGCTGCCGGTGTTCGCCCACCCGTGCGAGAGTGACGCCGTGAACCAGGACTGGGAAGATCGCGTGGCCGACGCATGGGCGTCGTTCGACAACTACGCCCGGACTGCGTCCACCAGCAGCTCCGCTGCGGCTGCGGCCGACTTCCGCGCCGTGATCGACACGCTCGTCGCCGAGCTGCCCGACGGCAGCCCGCTGGGCCCCTTCGAACAGGCCTGTGCCTGGGACTCGACGGGGCACTCGGACAAGGCCGTCCCGCTGTACCGGGAGGCGCTCGCGCGCGGGCTGACCGGCTACAAGGGGCGGCGGGCCAAGATCCAGATGTCCAGCTCGCTCAGGAACATCGGCCAGGCGGAAGAGGGCGTCAAGCTGCTGACACCCGAACTGGACGCGCCCTCCGACGAGCTGGACGACGCGGTACGGGCGACCCTCGCCCTGTGTCTGTCCAGCCTCGGGCGCGACCGCGAGGGCCTCTCCCTCGTCCTGGGCGCCCTCGCGCCCCATCTGCCGCGCTACCAGCGGTCGATGGCGAACTACGCCCGTGAACTGCTGGAGCCCGGGGACTGAGCCGACCTCGAGCGGGCTCCGAGCCGGCTCCGAAACGCGCCGGGGCCGACCGGGTTCCGGTGACCAACCGACGATTCGCTCGTTCTGCTGAACGTGCAGTCACAGGATGTCGCCCCGCGCCCGGCCCCCGCCTCGGACGACCCGGTCGTCGACGTCGAGCGGGCCGAGGCCGCGCTCGTCGAGCACTACCCGCGCCTCGTCCGGCTCGCCTACCTGGTGCTGCCGCCGAGCCTCGGCCGCAACCGGCGCGTGGTGACCGCGCACTCCCTCACCCAGCGCGCGCTGCCCCGGGGCCGGGCGGCGGCGACACCCGTGATCCCGGCCCAGTCGACCGGCCGCGAGGGCGACCCCGGGTACTCCCTCCTCCGGCTCCGCGTCCTGCGTACGGCGCTGGAGGCGGACCGGCCCCTGAAGCGCCTGGCCTGGCCCAAGCGCTCCCAGCTGCCGCCCCTGCTGCCCCAGATCTGGGGCCTGCGCCTCTTCCCCCGGTCGGGCGGCGCCGACGAACTCGCCCTGGACCAGCGGCTGTCGGCGCTGTCCGGCCCGGCGCGGGCGGCCTACGTCCTGCGCGGCCTGGAGAAGCTCAACGACGACGACGTGTGCGAGGTGCTGGACGCGGCCGGTGTCGACTACGTGGACGAGGCGCTGGAGGAGGCCGACACCGTCCCCGCGCAGTACGCGCTGCTCGACTCCCCCGAGTTCGACCCCTGCTCGCTCCAGGCCCGGCCCACGGATCTGATGCGGCGCAGGCAGCACATGAAGGCGGCGCTCGCCGCGGGTGCCGCCCTGCTGGTGTCCGGGGCACTGCTCGGGCTGCCCGGCGAGGGCTGGGGCCCGGAGGGTCCCGCCGCCCCCTCGTACGCGCAGAACCCGGCGGCCGAGGCCGCCCTGGACCCCGCCCAACTGACCAGGGTCCCCGCCCTGGCCTGGCAGTCCTCCGCCCGCACCGACTTCTCCGTGTGGCCCCCGCGCGGTGACCTGGCCGACGACTCGGCCCTGCTGCGCCGCGCCCTCGCCGTCTGGGCCCGCCCCGGCGAGACGGTCCAGGTCTCGGCGACGCCCGGCACCCCGGCGGGCGGTCCGCCCGGGGCACCGCAACTGCTGTACGCGGGGACCGTCGACAGCGCTCGGGTGGTGATCCTCTACGACGGTCTGCGCATCGCCCGCTACGCCGAGCCGACGGACGGCACGGCCGGCGCCGCCCTGGACTTCTCCCGGGTCGACGGCGCGAGCAGGGCGGAGGCGAGTGCGGTGGTGCTGAGCCGGGCCGACGGCAACGTCCGTTATCTGCTGGCGCCCTGGGTGAGGAAGGCGGCCGAGCGGGATCTGCTGAAGTCGCGTACCGGGGCGATGGACCTCACCGTGACCGACGGCGTGACCACGCCGATGGCGAGCCCCGTCACCCAGCAGACCGGCAGCTGCACCTCGTGGAACACCCTGCAGCTGACCGACAGCACCGGCACCCGGCTGCTGACCGACCTCTCGGAGCTGGTGCCGGCCCGCCTCACCACCGGCCGTCCCGGTGCTGTGAAGGACGCGGCCGGCGCGGCGGCGCTGCGCACCTGGGCGCCGTACTCCTGCTGGCTGGGCGCGCTGCGCTCGGCGGGCGTGCGCACGGTCAACGCCTGGGCGTACGCCCGGCAGGCGCTGCCCGACGGGACCGGTTCGGCGGAATGGCTGTGCACGCGCGCCGAGACCTGGCGGGGCGGCGGCGAGCGGGTGCTGGCCCAGTTCCGGACGCCGGGCGCGGCGCACGCGGCGGTGGCGGCGAAGGGCCAGAACGTGGCGGCGTGCGGGGCGCGGGATCCGCATGTGCTGGCCGGGGTGCTGTGGAAGGCGCAGACGGGCGACTGGTATCTCCTTGCGGCGGGCGCCCCGGACACGGACTCGATCCGCGCCACGGGCGGCGTCCACGGCACGTCCCGGGGCAGCCTGCTGACCGTACGGGCCGAGCAGGGCGCGCGGGCCGAGTTGAAGGGCACGCTGGAGAGCGGGCGTTCCATCAGCGGGCTCGGGTGAGCCCGGCCGCGGCGGGAACAGCCTTGCTGACACCACCGTAAACAAGCTCGTGCACAGGGGTTCACCCGGGACCTACCCGTCAGTACATTGACGCCATGTCCAATACGCAGGACCGGGTGCCCCTCAAGGCCCGCAAGGTGTCCTTCTCCTGGGACGACACCCCGTTGCACTGGGTGCCCGGGGATCCCTTCACGACGCACACCATCAACGTGCTGCATCTGCTGCTGCCGGCCGGTGAGCGGTGGTTCGTGCACGTGTACAAGCAGGTGCTGCCGTACATCCGGGACGAGCGGCTCCGCGAGGACGTCATCGGGTTCATCGGGCAGGAGGCGATGCACTCGCAGGCCCATGACGAGGTGCTGCCGCATCTGCGGGAGCAGGGGCTCGATCCGACCCCGTACACCGCCCAGGTGGACTGGCTCTTCGAGAAGCTGCTCGGCGACCGCACCCTTCCGCCGGGCCGGGCGCGGCGGTGGTGGCTGATGGAGCGGGTGGCGATCATCGCGGCCATCGAGCACTACACCGCCTTCCTCGGTAACTGGGTGCTCAACGCCGAGGAGCTGGACCGGCGCGGCGCCGATCCGACCATGCTGGACCTGCTGCGCTGGCACGGCGCCGAGGAGGTCGAGCACCGGTCCGTCGCCTTCGAGCTGTTCATGCACGTCGACGGGAGCTACCGGCGGCGCGTGCGGACCTGGGCGACCGCATTCACGGCCCTCGTCTTCCTGTGGCAGCGCGGGGCGCGGTTCTTCATGGAGAACGACCCGACGCTCATCGACGGCAAGGCGACGTTCAAGGACTTCTACGTCCGGGGCAGGCGCGGCACGCTGCCCGCGACCGGGGACATGCTCAGGTCCATCCCGCGCTATCTGAGCCGCGCGTACCACCCCTCGCAGGAGGGTTCCACCGAACAGGCCGTCGCCTACCTGGCCTCCTCCCCCGCCGCGCTGGCCGCCGAGACCGCCGAGAAGTCCGCGAAGGGTGCCGCCTGATGCCGAAGCTCCGGACCGTCGCCGTGGTCGCCGGTGCCGCCCTGCTCGCCCGGCGGGCGATGCGGCGCCGTATCCAGGCCTCGCCGCTGTGGCCGATGCCCGCGCTGGAGGAGCCGGTCTCCGGGCGGCCGAGGTCGCGGGCGCTGCGTCTGCTGGTGACCTCGCGCGAGGAGATCGCGGAGGGGGTCGTCCAACTACGGCTGGAGGGGCGGGAGTTGCCGCGCTGGGAGCCCGGTGCGCATCTCGACCTAGTGCTGCCGTCGGGGCTGGTGCGCCAGTACTCGCTGTGCGGCGACCCCGAGGACACCTCGTCGTACACCGTGGCGACGCGGCTGGTCCCGGACGGGCGGGGCGGCTCGCGTGAGGTGCACGAGCAGGTGCGGGAGGGCATGGAGCTGGAGGTGCGCGGGCCACGGAACCGCTTCCCGCTCGTGCGGGCCGAGTCGTACGTCTTCGTCGTGGGCGGCATCGGGATCACGCCCGTGCTGCCGATGCTGCGGGCGCTGCCCGACGACGTCGAGTGGAGGCTGGTGTACTGCGGGCGCGGCCGCGCGTCCATGCCGTTCGTGGAGGACGTCGAGAAGCTCGGCCGCGACCGCGTGACCGTCGTGGAGGGGCTGCCCGATCTCGACGCGCTCCTCGCCGACGTGCCCGAGGGCGCCGCCGTCTACTGCTGTGGCCCGGAGGGGCTGATGGCCGCCGTGGAGGAGCGGTTCCCGTCGGTCCACCTGGAGCGGTTCGCGCCGCGCGCCTCGGGAGGCGATGCCTTCGAGGTCGAACTGCGCCGCAGCGGGCGGACGTTGACCGTCGCCGCCGACTCGACCGTCCTGGCCGCCGTGCGCGCCGAGCTGCCGGACACCCTGTACTCCTGTGAGCAGGGCTTTTGCGGGACCTGCCAACAGCGGGTGCTGGAGGGCGAGGTGGACCACCGGGACGAGTTGCTGACGGACGCGGAGCGGGGCGACTCCATGCTGATCTGTGTGTCACGGGCGCGGGGTGAGCGACTCGTACTGGACATGTGAACGCCCGTGATCGATCCAGTCCGTTCGGGGCCGGAATCGATCGGTAAAGTGTTCGCATGACTACCGGGGTACGGCGAAGAATGGGAGTCGAGGAGCGTCGGCAGCAGTTGATCGGCGTCGCCCTCGACCTGTTCAGCCAGCGCTCGCCGGACGACGTCTCCATCGACGAGATAGCCGCGGCCGCCGGCATCTCGCGGCCGCTCGTCTATCACTACTTCCCCGGCAAACTCAGCCTGTACGAGGCCGCGTTGAAGCGTGCCTCGGAAGATCTGGCGGGCCGGTTCGTCGAGCCGCAGGAAGGGCCGCTGGGGGCGCGGCTGCTGCGGGTGATGCGAAGGTACTTCGACTTCGTCGACGAGCACGGGCCCGGTTTCTCGGCACTGATGCGCGGCGGCCCGGCCGTCGGCTCGACGGCTACCAACGCGCTCATCGACTCGGTACGGCAGGCCGCGTATGTCCAAATCCTTTCGCATCTGAGGGTGGAGAACCCACCCGCGCGACTGGAACTGGTCATCCGCTCCTGGATCTCGCTCGCCGAGTCGACGGCGCTGATCTGGCTGGACGGCCGGCGCATCCCGCGCGCCGAGCTGGAGGTCCAGCTCGTGCACGACTTCGCCGCACTGGCCGCCGTCAGCGCCGCCCACGACGACGAGATGGGCACGCTGCTGCGCCACATGCTCAAGGAGGAGCCGGCCGACGGCCCGTTCAGCGACCTGGTCGCCCGGCTGATCTCACTGGCGTCCTGAAGCTGCGGTTCGGCGCCGCAAAGGGGCGCGGGGAACTGCGCGACCAGCCACAACGGCGCCGCAGACGCCAGACGACCCGACGCGGCCCTTCCAGCGGAGCGCCTAGCGCTCGAACTTGCGGTACGACGGGTCGAGGTCGCGGACCTCGGCGGAGGCGTGCAGGACGATGCCGTCGTCCTCGATGTGCCGGCGCAGCAGCTCCAGAACCTCCTCGGTCAGCTTCGCCTTGGTCTCGTCGCTGCGCCCGGCGAGCAGCCCGAGCGTGACATGGACGACCGCGTGGCCCTGCTCCTCGGGGTCCTCGTAGCCGAAGGCCGTGTACTGACTGGACCGGAACTGCGTCTTGCACGCCTCCGGCTTGGCCGCCGCGATGTCGACGGTCGCGGTGTGCAGGTCCCGGGCGAAGGCCTCCCGGTCGAAGGAGATCGTCTGCGAGTGGTCGACGGTGATCTGCGGCATGAGCACTCCTGTTCTACGTCAGCAGCGCTCACCCTAACCTCAGCGCCAGCATCGCGATGTCGTCCTCCCGGTCCCGGCCGAAGCAGCCCAGCAGGGTGTCGCACAGCGCGTCGAGACCGGCCGGGGCGTCGCTGGCGGCCGTGCGCAGCTGCTCCATGGAGGTGGTGAGGTCGATGCCGCGGGTCTCGATGAGGCCGTCGGTGACCATGAGGAGCCGGTCCTGCGGGCCCAGCTCCAGCTCGCTCGGCTCGGGCCGGTCGAGACCGAGCCCGAGCAGGGGACCGCACACGGGGACGTACTCGGCGTCGCCCTTCTCCCGCACGACCAGCGGCGGGATGTGGCCCGCGTTGGCGATCCGGACCCGCCCGGCCCCGGGGTCGACCAGGGCCAGGCAGACCGTGGCGGTGACCTCGGGGTGGTAGTGCTGCAGCATCCGGTCGAGCAGTTCGGCCAGGGCCCGCGGGTCGCTCTCCTCGACGCAGTGGGCGCGCAGCGCGTGCCGCATCTCGACCATGACGGTGGCCGCCTCCAGCGAGTGCCCGACGACGTCCCCGACCGCGGTGAGCACGCCCTCCTCCGTGCGCAGGGCGGCGTAGAAGTCGCCGCCGATCTCGGTCTGCCGGGAGGCGGGCACGTACCGCACGACGAGGTCGACGCCCGGCAGATGGGGCAGCCGGTGCGGCTGGGGCAGAAAGCTGTGCTGGAGGGTGAGGGCGATGTCCCGCTCCGCCTGGTACATCAGCAGCGGTTCGGCGGCGAGCGCGGTGGCCTGGGCGAGGCGCTCAGCGGGGAGTGCCGCGAGGGGAAGTGCCGCGTTGTGCCGTCGGTCGCCCGCGGGTTCATCGTGGCTGGTCGCTCCCCCACTCTCGAATTCGCTCGAGCGGGGGGACCCCCATCGCGGCGGAGCCGCATATCGATACGGTCCCGCGCCCCTCGGGGACGCCGCACATGCCGGTGTCGCGATGCACACCTGGGCTCGGCTCTCATGGGCCGACGCCAGTATCAGGCGGGCGTCCTCGTTGACGCCGGGCCGGAAGAAGCCCGCGGGCCACAGCGGCGCGGGGACGACGGTGCTGTGCACGCCTTTCCGTCCGTCCGACCCCTCCGTGATCCGTGTGATCAGCCGTGCCGCCGACTCGTGGGCGCTGGCGTCGGGCAGCGCGAGCCGGCTGCGCGAGGCGCCGTGGTGCGCCTCACCGTCCGGGCCGATGACGAACACGACGGCGGGCGCGCCGACGAGCCGGGCCGCGCCCGCGGCGGCGGCGTCGGCCAGCTCCCCCAGGCAGCGCGCGGTCTGGACGGCCACGATCGCCTCGGAGAGCACCGTCAGCCGGTGCGCGACCGTCTCAGCGGCGGCACCGCGACGCGCCCCGCGCACGGCGGCCCGGACAACGGCCTGGATCTCGCTCGGCTCGGCCGGCACCGTCAGGTAGGCGTCGGCGCCCGCGTCGAGACCCCGGCACCGGTCCATCGCGTCCACGGCCATCGCGGAGAAGTGGACGACGGGCAGCGCGGCCGTGGACGGCCGGGACTTGACCCGCCGGCACAGCTCGAAGCCGTTCATGTCCGGCAGCCCGACGTCGACGAGGGCCACGTCGGGCAGGGAGCCCGCGCGCAGCCGCACGTCGAGCTCGCTCAGCGCCTCGCCCGCGCTCGCCACCGGTACGACGTCGTGGCCCGCGCGGCGCAGCACGGCGCCCATGGCATAGCGGCTGGCCGAGACGTCGTCGACGACCATCACGGTCGTACCGAACTGCTGATCGTAACCGTCCATCGTCAACCGTCCATCGTTGCCTGCCCCCGGATACGCACGAATGGGGCGGCCCCGGTGACCGGGTCCGCCCCACTCAAGCTAGCGCCGTGTCAAAGCGCCCGTGCGAAGACGGCGACAGTCCGACCCGGAACGGCGAACGTGCCCGTTTTCCCCTCGAAGGACGAGGACTTGACGATAGGGTCCGCGCCCGAGGCCTGCACCGGATGCAGCCGGTAGCCCTCGCCGGCCAGCGCGTCGATCCGCTGCTCCTGCTTCGCGGGCGTCGCGTTGAAGACGACGACGAGGTCACCGAGCCGCATGGTGATCACGCCGGGCGTCTCGTCCTTCCCGGACAGCGGGAAGGAGAGCTTCGACTGCACCTGGTCCGCCGTGTCGAGGGAGAACGCCGACTCCGACGAACGGATCTTCAACAGGTCCTGGTACGCCGCCGAGGTGCCCTCGATCTGCTCGCAGCCCACCTTGACGGTACTCAACAGGGGCGTGCCGTACGGCCACTTGTCCTTGTTGTCGGCCGCCATCGGCAGCCCCCGCCCGAAGCCGTTGCCGTCGGCGCAGTTCCAGTGGATCGCGTTGAACCAGTCGCCGCTGTCGTAGGAGTTGCGGTCCAGCGACTTCGAGCGCAGCAGGTCGGTGCCGGCCTGGGAGAGCGCCGGGCCCTGCGACAGGGTGGCCGTGGCCATGGCGAGGACCTGCATACGAGCCCGGTCGGCCGCGCTCGTCGAGGACGGCAGCTTGAAGGCGAGGGCGTCGAACAGCGACTCGTTGTCGTGCGCGTCGGCGTAGGCGAGGGCGTCGCCGGGGGCGTCCGCGTAGCCGGCGGGCTGTCCGTTGTAGTCGACCTCGGCGCCGGTGACCTCCTTGCCGTCGGTGTCGGTGAACCGGTAGGCGGCGAGGTTGCCGGACAGACCGACCTTGATCAGGTCCTGGTAGTGCAGCAGGCGGGCCTTCTGCTCGGCCGACGTGCCGTTGTTCTTCGAGGAGTTGGGGTCGGTGTACAGCCCGGACGCGAAGCCCTGGATGCCGGGGTCCTCGTCGAAGGGCCCGCCACCGCGCACGGCGTCGCGCGCCCGGTCGGAGAACGTCGCGATCCCCGTCCCCGCCATGTTCTTCTGGGTGGCCTGCACGAAGCGGGCGTCGTCGGCGATCTCGCCGAAGTTCCAGCCCTCCCCGTACAGGATGATCTTCTTGCCGTCGACGCCGTCCTTGGCCAGGGTCAGCGCGTCCAGGGCCTTGCGGACCGCCAGGATGTTGGCCTTGGGGTGGTGGCCCATCAGGTCGAAGCGGAAGCCGTCGACCTTGTACTCCTTGGCCCAGGTGACGATCGAGTCGACGACCAGCTTGCCCATCATCGCGTTCTCGGGTGCCGTGTTGGCACAGCAGGTGCTGTTGGCGACCGAACCGTCGGCGAGGAGACGCTGGTAGTAGCCGGGGACGACCTTGTCCAGGACGCTGGTGTCCGCCTGACCGCTCGACGTCGTGTGGTTGTAGACGACGTCCATGACGACCCGCAGGCCGTCCTCGTTCAGCGCCTTGACCATCTTGCGGAACTCCACCGTACGGCCGGTGCCGTCCGGGTCGGTGGCGTACGAACCCTCGGGAACCGTGTAGTGGTACGGGTCGTAGCCCCAGTTGTACGCGTCCTTCGCGGCGATCTTCGCCACGCACTCCTGCTGCTTGTCCGAGTCCGCCGGGAAGGAGGCCAGATCGCAGTCGACACTCGCCTGCTCGGACCTCTTCTCGGGAATCGTGGCGATGTCGAAGGCCGGCAGCAGATGGACGTACGACGTACCCGCCTCGGCCAGCTTCTTCAGGTGCTTGGAGCCGTCACTGAGCTTGTCCGTGAAGGCGAGGTAGGTGCCCTTGTCCTTCGCGGGCACCGTCTTGTCCGCGATGGAGAAGTCCCGGATGTGCAGCTCCTGGATCTGGGCGTCCTTCAGCGGCACGGCCTTGGGCTTGGTGTACGAGGACCAGCCGCTCGGCGCCAGCGCCTTGTCGCCCAGGTCGACGACCAGGCTGCGCTCGGAGTTCGCGGTCAGGGCGACCGAGTAGGGGTCGGTGACCTTGTTGGTGACGATCTTCCGGACGCCGGGCGCCCAGACCTTCACCACATACCGGTACGCCTTGCCCTTCCAGGACCTGGGGCCGGTGACGGACCAGACGCCGGTGGTGTCGTTCCGCCTCATGGCGACGGTGGAGCCGCCGATCTCCAGTTTGACCGACTGGGCCGTGGGCGCCCAGACGGCCAGCGTCGGACGGCCCTTGTCGAAGGTCGGCCCGAGGTCGGCCTTCGTCGCGCCCGGGTAGAGGTCGTCGAGTACGCCGGCGATCTGGACGCCGGTCGCGGCCAGGACGGCACCGTTGGCGGCGCGCTGGGAGGCGACGATCTGGCCGCGCAGGGCCTCGCGGACCCGGTCGCGGTCACGCGGGTCGACGGACCAGGCGGTGTAGTTCTTCAGGTGCGGGAACTTCGCCTTCTGGGCGTCGGTGAGGGAGGTCTTGGACAGGCGCAGCCAACGCTCGTCGTCGCTGGTCAGCGCGCCGTCCTTCACCTCGATCGAGCCGGCCCGGCTGTACAGGAGCTGGGTGGAGGCGGCCGTCTCGGAGCCGTTCCAGGCGAGCGTGTTCCGGTCGATCCAGACCGCCTTCGAGGTGGTCAGGTCGAGCGCGGCCGCGGAACCCGCCGGCTGCGGGAGCAGGTACTTCTCCTGGCCGCTCAACAGCCACACCTCGTGGCCGTTGGCGGTGAGGTCGAGGGACTGGTCGGCGGGCAGGTCCTTCTCGTCGCCCTTGTGGAGGATGTAGCTGAGGCTGGTGGCACCGTCGGTGAGCGGTACCTCGAAGACCGCACCATAGGTATCAGTCTTGACCGGCTTCAGGGGGTTCGACCACTCGGTGGGGTTCGCGGCACCCGTCCAGACGTGCAGACCCCAGCCGTCGTAGGCGCCGTCGGCGCGCTGGTAGTGGATGACGGCCTTGGTCCTGTCCTGCGCCGGGGAGTCGGGCCGGGTGGTCTGGACGGCTTCCTTGCCCTGCTCGATCCAGATCTCGCCGGTCTTGGAGATGTCGATCGTGCGGTCGGCGGAGACGTCCTTGTTGCCGTCCTTGTCGATGACGAGGAAGCCGACGTTCGATGCACCGGGCTTCAGCTTGACGTAGGCGAAGGCGCCGTAGGCGTCCCGGCCGACGAAGGGGTGGCTGTCCGGCCAGTTCGTGGCCTCGCCGTCGGCGAGGTCGCCCCAGGCGTACAGGCCCCAGTTCGCGTAGTCGCCGTCGGTGCGCTTGTAGTGGACGATCGCGTAGTCGCGGGAGGCGGCGCTGGGGACCTCCTCGGCGGGCGGGGTGCCCGTGGTGGAGGCCGCCGTGGCGCTCGCGGTGCGTCCGGCCGAGTCGATGACAACCGCCTTGTAGCGCAGGGCGGTTCCGGCCGGTACGTCCTTGCCGATGGTCTGCGTGACCTTGTACGGGGCGTGGTCGGCGGAGCCGAGCGTCTTCCACTTGCCGCCTCCGACCTGGGCGGCGAAGACGACGCGGTTGAGCTGCCCGCCGTCGACGTCGGCGCCGATCTCGACCGTGCCGGTGGCGCCGGCGGCCGGGGCCTCGAGGCTGACGGTCGGCACGGTGGACGGCTGGGCGAGCCTGCCCGCCGCCTTGAGGACGATCGCCGAGCCGGCCGGGACGGTGACGGTGAGCTTCTTGTCGGCGTCGCTCTTCGGGGAGTCGTCGGTGCCGTGGATGCCCTTGAACACCATGTCGGCGGAACCGGTCGCGAAGGTGGCCGTCTTCGTCTCACCGGCGTTGTTGAAGGCGACGACGTACTCGACACCCGTCCTGGCGTCGGTGCGGGAGAAGGCGTAGATACCGGCGCCGTCGGCCGCGTAACGCTCGGTCTGGACGCCGTCGGCGAGGGCCGGGTTGGCCTTGCGGAGCTTGGCGAGTTCGGCGATCTGCCGGTAGAGCGGTGCGCTCGTGTCGTAGGCGTCGCTCGCGTGGGTGCGGTCGGTGCCGATCTGGTCGTCGTCCAGGTAGTCGGCGGTCTTCGAGGCGAACAGGGTCTGGCGGGAGTCCTTGTCGCCGCCTGCTCCGGTGAAGCCCTGCTCGTCGCCGTAGTAGACGACCGGGTTGCCGCGGCTGAGGAACATCAGCTCGTTGGCGAGCTTGTCCTTGGCGAGGAGTTCCGCGTCGGTCGCCTTCGGGTTGTCCTGGTTCAGGAAGTACCCGATGCGGCCCATGTCGTGGTTGCCGAGGAAGGTGACCTGCTCGTAGGCGTTGGCCTTGTCGGTCGTGTACTTGTAGTCGTCACCGAAGACGCCCGCGAGCTTCTGCGCGCTGCCGCCCTGGGAGGCGTACTGCCGTGCCGCCTCCTGGAAGGGGAAGTCGAGCGTGGCGTCGAGGCGGCCCTGGGTGACGTACGGCGCGGTGACGTTCGTGTCGGCGGAGTAGACCTCGCCGAACATGAAGAAGTCGTCGCGGCCCTGCTTTGCCGCGTAGGCGTCCAGCGCCGTGGCCCACTGGGTCCAGAACTCCGTGTTGACGTGCTTCACGGTGTCGATCCGGAAGCCGTCGATGTCGAAGTCCCGCACCCAGCGCTGGTAGATCCTCTCCATCCCCGTCACGACCTCGGGACGCTCGGTCCACAGGTCGTCGAGGCCGCCGAAGTCGCCGTGGGTGGAGCTCTCACCGGCGAAGGTGGAGTCGCCGCGGTTGTGGTACATCGTCGGGTCGTTGAGCCACGACGGGACCTTGACGTTCTTCTTCGCGGCGGGGACGGTCGGCGTGCGCGGGAAGGAGTCGGTGTCGACGGCCGGGAACCCGGACCTCCCGTCCGCGTAGTCCGCGTCGTCGAAGGGCTCGCCGTCCTTGGTCAGGTACGGGAAGGCGCCCTTGGAGAGGTAGCCGTAGGACTTCTCCTCGTAGTCGACGACGTCGGCGGTGTGGTTGGTGATGACGTCGAAGAAGACCTTCATGCCCTTGGCGTGGGCCTTGGAGATGAGGGTCTCCAGGTCCTTGTTCGTCCCGAAGTGCGGGTCGACCTGGGTGAAGTCCGTAATCCAGTAACCGTGGTAGGCGGCGGAGGCATTGTCGCCGGTGCCCTGCACCGGCTGATTCTTGAAGATCGGGGCCATCCAGATGGAGGTGGTCCCCAGGCCCTTGATGTAGTCGAGCTTCTTGGTCAGGCCCTTGAGGTCGCCGCCCTGGTAGAAGCCCTTGTCGGTGGGGTCGTAGCCGGTCGACATGCGGGAACCGGTCAGGCCGCCCTTGTCGTTGCCGGTGTCGCCGTTGGCGAAACGGTCCGGCAGGACGAAGTAGAACTGCTCGCGCGTGGCGTCGTGCCGGGCGGGCTCGGCGGCGAGCTTCGCGTCGGACGGGGGCGGAGGCGGGGCGTCCGCCCCCGCCGCGAGGGGCTGGACGAGCGCTGCGGCCAGCGCGGTCACGGCGACCGCAGCGACCCGTCCCATATGGGTGGTTCGGCGCCTCGACGGCGACGGCCATCTCGCTATCACAGATGGGCTCCTTGCGATTACGGCTCTCATGGGTCCGACCCCGCGCGAAACGTATCGCCGCCGTAAGGATTACAGCAAGAGGCTTGAAACCATCGGCAAGGACTTTCACCAAGTCTCTCAGCAGGGAGAGTTGGTCTGCGTGAGCAGGCCCAGCCGCCAGGGCAGGGTGTTGTAGGGGCCGGAGGCGGCCGGGTCCATGCCCTGGTAGAGGTAGCGCAGGCGGCACGGATTGATGGTGAGGGTCTGGTCGACGCCGTCGCGGAGCATCTCGCCGTGGCTGATGTCCTGGGTCCAGGGGGTGCCGTCGAAGGTGACGTTGGTGGACCGTGCGAAGGGGTTGGCCTCGGTGTCCGCGAGCGGGGTCCAGGTACCGGCGATGCTGAGCGATGTTCTGAACACGTCAACCCCGCGCGTCCCGCGCATAATCGGTCGCCACGCGCGAGCTCTGCTGGCTACCGTCCCCGCATGGATCAGGAACCACCCCTCGTCCGCGAGGTCTTCCCGGAGCTCGTCGACGAACTGGCCCAGCTCCTGGAGGAGGAGGGCGAGCGCGAGCTGGCCATCTGCGTGCGGGACGTCCGTATGGTCGGCGAGTGCGGCTGCGGGGGCGACTTCTGCCAGAGCATCCGGACGGCGGATCACCCGGACGGACAGCCCTACGGCCCGGGCCATCGGTGCGTGCCGCTCGTGCCCGCCGACGGCATGCTGATCCTCGACGTAGTGGACGGCCGGATCATGTACATCGAGATCCTCGAACGGCCACCCCTGCGCCGGCGTGTACAGCCGTGACAGGGGTGGCCGCGTCGAGGGCGTGACGCCTCAGCAGCTGGTCTTGCCGGCGTAGATCGCCAGGGCGGTGTTGGCGCCCAGGGTGGCGGTGAACTGGCCGCTGGAGTTCACGGTCACCGTCGTGTTGTTCTGCACGTTGCAGTACGTGCCCGCCGCGAGGGAGGTCTGGTAGGTGCGGCTCAGGCTGCTCGACTCGTGGTTGATGGCCACGTAGCCCTTGCTGCCCCGCCCGAACGCGATCGCGTCGCCCCCGTTGTCCCACCAGTTGGTGACGGCCTCACCGCGCGTGGCATTGCGGAAGGCGACCATGGACTTGATCTCGGGCCAGTTGTGCTGGCACTTCCAGCCGTCCTGCCAGCAGGCGTTGACTGCACCGCCACTGGGCGGGCCCGCGTCCGTGTCGGACCACTCGTAGCCGGAGTTGATGTCCGGGGCACCGTACGGGTAGGCGAGCATGAAGACGTTGGCCAGCGTGTAGTTGGCGCCGTCCTTGTAGTTCAGGGTGCTGCCGTTGCGCTCGGTGTCGTGGTTGTCGACGAAGACACCGGAGACGCCGCTGCTCATGTAGCCCCAGCCCTCGCCGTAGTTCTTCAGGTAGGCAAGGTTCTCATTGTTGAAGACGCGCTTGAGGTCGTAGGCGTAGCGGAACTCCTGGACGTCGCCGTTTCCCGTGTACTCGGTGGGCTGGACGGCTTCGCCGCTGCCATAGATGGCCTCCTGCTTCCAGTAGACGCTCGGGTTGCTGAGGCGCGACTTGATATTGGCGAGGTCGGCGGCCGGGATGTGCTTGGCCGCGTCGATGCGGAAGCCGTCGACGCCGAGGGAGAGCAGGTCGTTCATGTACCCGGCGATGGCGCCGCGGACGTAGGACTCGCCGGTGTCGAGGTCGGCGAGGCCGACGAGTTCGCAGTTCTGGACGTTCGCACGGTCCGCGTAGTTGGTGATCTGCGCGGTGCAGTCGTCGAAGTCGAAGGAGGAGTACAGGCCGGGGTAGTTGTACTTCGTGTACGACGAACCACCCGTGCCGGTGCCGCTGCCCGCCGACATGTGGTTGATGACGGTGTCGGCGACGACCTTCACCCCTGCCGCGTGGCAGGTGTTCACCATGTTCCGGAAGGCCGTCCGGTCCCCCAGCCGACCGGCGATCTTGTAGCTGACGGGCTGGTACGACGTCCACCACTGCGAGCCCTGGATGTGCTCGGCGGGCGGGGAGACCTGGACATACCCGTAACCGGCGGGGCCGAGGGTGTTGGTGCACTCCTTGGCGACCGAGGCGAAGTTCCACTCGAACATCACCGCGGTGACGTCCTTGGTGCCGGGCGGGGAGGCGGAGGCGGTGTCGCCGGGGGCCATCACGACCGCCGCGGCGGCTGCGGCGAACGCGGTGAGGGCGGCGGTCACGGTACGGCGCCCAGGGGGCGCATCCCATCTGGATATCACGGGCGAACTCCTTGCGAAGGCGGCTCAGTCGGGTCCCCCCCTGCGCCGCGGCGCGGCTTCGTTGCCGGGCACCGGCGTGACCGTACCGCCGCGAAAGGTTTACAGCAAGAGAGTTGAAAGTCATAGCAAGTACTTTCATCCGCAACCTTGACGTGCCCTTCTCAACTCCCCCACGCTCACCAGTTGTTGAATCCCTGACCGCTGATCGACATCCCGAACACCGGTAACGGAGCCGCACATGACCACCAGACCCCGTCCCCCTGGGGCCCTCCGCCGTGCCCTGACCGCCGCGGCGGCCGGCGCACTCGCCCTCGCCGGAGCCGTCGCCCTGCCCGCCGCTCCCGCCCACGCGGGCGCCACGACCTCCGGCGATGTCATCGCCAACCTCTGGTCCTACAACTGGGACTCCGTCGCCGCGGAGTGCACGGACGTGCTCGGTCCGAACGGCTACGGCGCGGTGTGGGTCGCCCCGCCGGCCGAGTCACTGAAGCAGACCAACTACTACTGGTGGGATGTCTACCAGCCGTACTCCTACGACCTGAGCGGCCGCTTCGGTACGGCGGCGCAGTTCGCCTCGATGGTCGACGCCTGCCATGACGCGGGCGTGAAGGTATACACCGACGCGGTGATCAACCACACCGCCGCCCAGACCGGCACCGGCTACAACGGCACGACGCTCACCAACAAGTACGACACCCCCGACTGGGATCCGGACGATTACCACACGTCCGCCGAGTGCGCGGACTCCGACCTGATCATCGACGACTGGTCGAACCTCACGGAGATCCAGAACTGCGAACTGCTCGGCCTGCCCGACCTGGAGACGGAGGACGACGACGTCCGCTCGGGCATCGCGGCGTTCCTCAACAAGCAGCTCGCCCTGGGCGTCGACGGCTTCCGTATCGACGCGGCCAAGCACATGCCGGTCGCCGACCTCAACGCGATCTGGGCGAAGCTGGACAACACGACCGCGGGCGCCGAGCCGTACATCTTCCAGGAGGTGTATCCGGGCTCGACCCCGGCCGCCTCCGACTACTACTCCGCGGGCGACGTCCTGGACTTCGGTTACGCCAGCAAGGTGAAGTCGGCGTTCCAGGGGAATGTGAGCGACCTGGAGTCGCTGCCGTCGTCCGGGGTGCTGACCCCCGCCAACTCGGTGTCCTTCGTGACCAACCACGACACCGAGCGCAACGGCCTGCACATGAGCTACAAGGACGGCGACACCTACCGGCTCGCCAACGTCTTCCAGCTCGCCTACAAGTGGTCGACACCGACGGTGTACTCGGGCTTCGAGTTCTCGTCGTCCGACCAGGCGCCACCCAACTCGAACGGCTTCGTGACGGACACGAACTGCTCGAGCGGCTGGTACTGCCTGCACCGCGACACCGCCGTCACGGGCATGGTGAAGTGGCACAACGCGGTCGGTTCGGAAGCGGTGGCCAACTGGTCGACGAAGTCGTCGAGCGTGATCGGCTTCAGCCGGGGCACGGCTGGCTACATCGCGATCAACAACGGCTCGTCGGCGGCGACGTACACCTTCGCCACAGGGATGGCCGACGGCACGTACACGAACGTGATCGACAACGGCGCGACGACGGTGACGGTTTCGGGCGGCAACGCGACCCTCACGATGCCCGCGAAGAGCGCGATCGCTTTCTACGACGGTGAGTTCACACCCTGCGACACGGCCTGCGAGGAGCCGGACGACGGCACCTCGACGGTGACGGCGACGTTCAACGAGTACGCGGCGACGTCATCCGGGCAGGACGTGTACGTGGTCGGTTCGATCGCGGCACTGGGGAGCTGGGACACGGCGAAGGCGGTGAAGCTGTCGTCGACGGGTTACCCGATCTGGTCGGGGGCGGTGAGTGTGCCGGTCAACACGTCGTTCGAGTACAAATACGTGAAGAAGGACAGCTCGGGGAACGTCACCTGGGAGTCGAACGCCAACCGCTCGGCGACCACGACGACTTCTGCCGTCAGCCTGAGCAACTCCTGGAACGTGGCGAACACGAACGCCACCGACGTGACCTTCAACGTCAACGCCACGACCGACTGGGGCACCAACGTCTACGTCGTCGGCTCGATCGCCTCCCTCGGCTCCTGGAACACGGCCGACGCGATCCCGCTCTCCTCGGCGTCGTACCCGACGTGGAGCAAATCGGTGATCGTTCCGAAGAGCACGGCCTTCGAGTACAAATACGTGAAGAAGGACGGTTCCGGGAACGTCACCTGGGAGTCGGGCACGAACCGCTCGTACACGACGGGAACGTCGAGCGGCCACACCTCGACCGACACCTGGAAGTAGCCGGCCTGCTCAACGGCCTGTGGCCCACCACCGCCTGAGCGGGGTGGGCCACAGGCCGTCGTCGGTGGCCGTCAGGCCGTCGTCCACCACACCGTCGTGTCCGACGGGACCTTCGTCTCGCCGTCCGCCTCGGTGATCTCGCCGCTGGTGAGCAGCACGCGGCCGTGGGCCGGGAGGGTCACGGACTCGCCGGTGGTGTTGGCGACGCAGACGAACTCGCCGCGGCGGAAGGCCAGGACGCCCTCGGGTGCACGGAGCCACTCCACCGTGTCGCCGGCGCCGAGGTCGGGGTGCTCGCGGCGGGCCGCGAGGGCGGCGCGGTACAGCTCCAGGGTCGAGCCCGCGACGCCGGTCTGCGCCTCCACGCTCAGCTCGGCCCAGGTCGCCGGCTGCGGCAGCCAGCTGCCCCCGCTGCCGAAGCCGTACGACGATCCCTCGCGCGTCCACGGGATCGGCACCCGGCAGCCGTCGCGGAAGCCGTCCTGGCCGGCGCCGCGGAAGTACGCCGGGTCCTGGCGCACCTCGTCGGGCAGGTCGACGACGTCCGGGAGGCCGAGCTCCTCGCCCTGGTAGACGTACGCCGAGCCGGGCAGGGCCAGCATCAGCAGGGTCGCCGCGCGGGCCCGGCGCAGGCCGAGTTCCCGGTCGCCTGCGGTGCGGATCTGGGTGCCGAGGCCGGGCGGGTTGGCGAAGCGGGTGGCGTGGCGGGTGACGTCGTGGTTGGAGAGGACCCAGGTGGCCGGGGCGCCGACCGGGCGCATCGCGTCCAGGGTGCGGTCGACGACCTTGCGGAGCTCGTCCGCGTCCCATTCCGTCGACAGGTACTGGAAGTTGAAGGCCTGGTGCAGTTCGTCGGGACGGACGTAGTTCGCGGTCCGCTCGACGGTCGGTGTCCAGGCTTCGGCCACGAAGATCCGCTCGCCCGCGTACTCGTCGAGGATCGTGCGCCACTGGCGGTAGATCGCGTGTACGCCGTCCTGGTCGAAGAACGGCATGACATCGTTGCCCAGCAGCTTGAGCTGATCGTGGTCGCCCAGGTCCGGCAGGCCCTCGGCCTTCACCAGGCCGTGCGCGACGTCGATACGGAAGCCGTCGACGCCCATGTCGAGCCAGAAGCGGAGGATCGAGCGGAACTCGTCTCCGACTGCCGGGTGCTCCCAGTTGAAGTCGGGCTGCTCGGGGGCGAAGAGGTGCAGGTACCACTCGCCGGGGGTGCCGTCCGGCTCCGTCACCCGGGTCCAGGCCGGGCCACCGAAGATGGACTCCCAGTCGTTGGGCGGGAGTTCGCCGTCGGCGCCCTTGCCGGGGCGGAAGTGGTAGCGGTCCCGCAGCGGGGAGCCGGGGCCGTCCGCGAGCGCCCGCTTGAACCACTCGTGCTGGTCCGAGGAGTGGTTGGGCACCAGGTCGACGATGATCCTCAGCCCCAGCCCGTGGGCGTCGCGGATCAGCGCGTCCGCGTCGAGCAGGTTGCCGAACATCGGGTCGACGGCCCGGTAGTCGGCGACGTCGTAGCCGGCGTCGGCCTGCGGGGAGGCGTAGAAGGGGCTGAGCCACACGGCGTCCACGCCGAGGTCGCGCAGGTACGGGAGGCGGGAGCGTACGCCTTCCAGGTCGCCCATGCCGTCGCCGTTGCTGTCGGCGAAGCTGCGCGGATAGACCTGGTAGATCACCGCGTCCCGCCACCAGTCGCGACGCTTGGCGACGGTGGCGACGGCCGCAGCGGAGGTGGGGGTCGGGGCCGGGTCGGCGGAGTGCTGGCTCATGGCGTCCTTGATGCGTAACTGGATTCGGGTCACGTATGAATGGTGCGGCTTGCAGGTTTTCAGCGTTTTTCGGAAGCCCGGGGTTCTTCGGCACACGGATGTGAGGCGGCCGCGGTGACAGCGGGGTCGGATGGCCACCGCGGCCGCCACCCGCGCGACAAGGCGCGCGGGAGTCGTGGTGAGCCCGGGGCTCAGCCCTTGGTGCCGCCCGCGGTGAGGCCGGTCACCAGGTTCTTCTGCACGAAGTAGAAGAACGCGGACACCGGTATGGCGATCAGCACCGCCGTCGCGGCCATGAGGTTGCGCTGCGCGTCGTGCTCGCTGACGAAGGTCTGCAGACCGACGGCGAAGGTGTACTTCGTGTCGGAGAGCATGAACGTGGACGCGAACGCGACCTCGCCGAAGGCCGTGAGGAAGC
The DNA here is from genome assembly GCF_039537145.1 of Streptomyces shaanxiensis. Taxonomy (NCBI): domain Bacteria; kingdom Bacillati; phylum Actinomycetota; class Actinomycetes; order Kitasatosporales; family Streptomycetaceae; genus Streptomyces; species Streptomyces shaanxiensis. The sequence continues at coordinate 48,054 of NZ_BAAAZY010000031.1, read as the reverse complement.
TGTAGAAAGCGGCGACCGCCAGGCCCGGCTTGGCGAGCGGCAGGATCAGTCGCGTGAACGTGCCGAAGGGGGACAGCCCGTCGACGCGTCCCGCCTCGTCGATCTCGAACGGGATGGTGTCGAAGTAGCCCTTCATCAGCCACGCGCAGTACGGGACGACGGTCGAGCAGTAGACGAGGATGAGGCCGATATAGGTGTCGATGAGCTGCAGGTCCGACAGGATCTGGTACATCGGCACCATGAGGACGGCCACCGGGAACATCTGGGTGACCAGGAGCACCCACATGAACTTCTTGTAGCCCGGGAAGCGCATCCGCGAGACCGCGTAGCCGGTGGTGGCGGAGATGATCACGCCGATGAGCGTGGTGCCGAGCACGACGACCATCGTGGTCAGCAGCCAGTCGAAGAACTTCGTCTCCTGGAGGACGAACGTGTAGTTGTCGAGCGTCATCTTGCCCCAGATGCCGCCCGGGTGGAGGTAGTCGTCCTTGTCCGGGCCGAGGGACAGGAAGACCAGCCAGGCCACGGGGAAGAGCGCGATCAGGCTCGCCACGATCAGGATGCCGTGGGAGACGAGGGAGGTGCCGAGGCTGTTCTCGCCGCGGCGGCGCACCTTGCGCGGGGTGGCAGTGGTCACGGAGTCCTGCTTGTTCACCGGGGTCTCAACAGTGGTCGTACTCATGGGGACTCCTGCCTCAGATCGCGAGCTGCTGGTCATTGCGGTTCAGCCAGCGGCGGTAGAAGGAGGTGAAGACGATCAGGATGGCCAGCAGCAGCATGCCGTAGGCGGCCGACTGCGCGAAGTCGCGCGGCTGCTGTCCGAAGCCGAGGTAGTAGGCCCAGGTGACAAGGATCTGGGCGTCCGGGGCGGTGTCGCCGAACAGCAGGAAGATGATGGCGAACTGGTTGAAGGTCCAGATGATGCCGAGGAGTACGACGGTGGAGCTGACAGACCGCAGGCCCGGCAGGGTGACGTAGCGGAACTGCTGCCACTTGCTCGCGCCGTCCATCTCGGCGGCCTCGTACAGCGAGGAGTCGATGGACTGAAGCCCGCCGAGCAGCGAGAGCATCATGAACGGCACACCGCACCAGGTGTTGACCATGATCGCGGCGAACCGCTGCCAGAAGGTGTCCTCCAGCCACAGCGGCGTCGGCAGGTGGAGCGTCTCCAGGAACGAGTTGATGATGCCGCCGTCGGCGAGCATGAACCGCCAGCCGAAGACGGTGACGAAGGTCGGCACGGCCCACGGCAGGATGAGGATCAGCCGGTACAGGGTGCGGCCGCGCAGCTTCTGGTTGAGCAGCAGGGCGAGGCCGAGGCCGATGGTGTAGTGGAGGGTGACGCAGGCCGCGGTCCAGAAGATCGTCCAGATGAAGTGCGACCAGAAGCGGTCGTACGCCGTCTCGCCCCACAGGATGTCGGCGTAGTTGTCGAAGCCGATGTACTTGTAGGTGGCCTCGATCTCGTTGACGCCGATCGTGCGTGCGCTGTTGAGGCTGTTGGCGTCGGTGAGGGTGAGGTAGAAGCCGTACACCAGGGGGTAGAGCACGAGGACGCCGAGGACGATCATCACCGGAGCGATCATCGCGTAGGCGTACCAGTGCTTCTGGTAGCCGTGCTTCAGGCGCTGGAGCGGCCCGCGGCGCGGCCCGCGCCCGCCTCGGGTTTTCCCGGTCGCGCGGTCGATGGCGACTGTCATGGTTCGACAACCTTCATGAAGATCGACAGATCAAGGGTGTACGGCTCGTTCGAGTGTGCGGCTCGTGGGTGTACGGCGCACAGGCCGGTGACCGCCGGATCGCTCCCCCCATGATTCAGGGCGATCCGGCGGTCACTCGGGGTCACTTGCTGAAGTCCGGGACCAGCTTGGCGATCGAGGTCTCGGCGGTGCTCAGGCCCTTGTCCAGGGACACCTTGCCACCGGCGATCTTCAGCAGCTCGGTGTCCACCGGGCCCCACAGGGAGCTGTACTCGGGCAGGGCCGGGCGCGGCTGGGCGGCGGAGAGGACGCCCTGGTAGCCGGCGATGCCCGGGTCGGCCTTGACCTCTGCGGTGTAGGCGTCGTCACGGGTGGGCAGCGTGTTGTTCTTCAGGGCGATGGTCTCCTGGGACTTCGCCGAGGTCATGAACTTCACGAACTTCAGCGCGGCCTCCTGGTGCGCCTTGTCCGAGCCCGCGTACACGGAGAGGTTGTGGCCGCCGGTCGGGGCGCCCGCCTTGCCGGAGGAGCCGGCCGGGACGGTGGCGATGCCGAGGTTGTCCTTGTCCTTGAACGCCGAGCCCTTGTAGAAGTTGGTGATCTCCCACGGGCCCTGCATGATCGCGGCGACCTTGCCGTTGACGAACGCCTCCTGGATGTGGGCGTAGGCGTCGGCGGTGGTGTCGGCCTTGTGCAGGCCCTTGCCGTCGAAGAGGCCCAGCCAGGTCTCGTAGCCCTTCTTGGCCTCGGCGCCGGCGACGGTGATCTTCTTGGCGTCGGCGTCGACGGTGTCGGTGCCCTCGCCGTAGAGGAACGTCTGGGCGTAGTAGGCCTGGGTGGAGCCCCAGTAGCCGTCGACGCCGGTCTTGTCCTTGATCTTGGCGGCGGCCTTCTTCAGGTCGTCCCAGGTCTTGGGGGCCTCGACGCCGGCCTTCTTGAACAGGTCCTTGTTGTAGACGAAGGCGAGCGTGTCCGTGGTGAACGGAACGCCGTAGACCTTGCCCTCGTACTTGGCCTGCTCGATCAGGCTGGGCTGGAACTTGCTCTCGTCGGCGAGGGCCTCGGTGCCGTCCAGCGGCGCGAAGAAGCCCTTCTTGGCGAAGGCGGGCGTCCAGCCGACCTCGGAGCGCAGCACGTCCGGGGCACCCTTGGAGCCGGCGGCCGTGTCGAACTTGTTCTGCGCCTGGTCGAAGGGGACGTTGACGTACTTGACCTTGACGTCCTTGTTGGCGGCCTCGAACTCCTTGACCAAGGCCTGGTACGTCGGCGCCTCGTTGGTGGCGTTGGAGGTGTCCCACCAGGTGATGGTGACCGGCCCGTCGGCACTGTCGCCGCTGTCACTTCCGCCGCAGGCCGTCGCCGCGAGGGCGAGGGACGCCACCAGCGCGGTGGCCGCTATGCCACGCCGCATGAGAACTCCTTGAGGGTGAAAGCCCGAGTGATGCAAGGTCGGCCCCGTCTGCCTGACCCTGCTGTCTTGCCGACTGCGCCGTTGCGGCCGCCGGGCGACGTGAACGTAACAGCGTTGAAAGCTCGACGAAAGACCTTGCAGAAAAAAAGTGCAAGAGAACGCTGAAGTTACCCGGGTGTGACCTCTCGGCGACCGTCGTGAGACGCTTCTTTACAGGGGTGGAGCGGTACAGAGACGGTCTGTGCAAGACTCTGCAAGCTCTTGCCATCACTGTCACGAGGGAGTGCGATGACACAGCAACCGGGTCGGGGACGGCCAACAGGTCGCCCACGGCGTCCGATTGGTGTGCAAGGCGACATACGGCCGGTACAGTCCAGTGCCGTGACCACACGGCTTGCAGACATCGCTGCTCAGGCGGGGGTGAGCGAAGCGACCGTCAGCCGCGTCCTCAACGGGAAGCCGGGCGTCGCCGCCACCACTCGCCAGTCCGTGCTGGCCGCGCTCGACGTGCTCGGCTACGAACGTCCGGTGCGGCTGCGCCAGCGCAGCGAGGGCCTGGTCGGCCTGATCACCCCGGAGCTGGAGAACCCGATATTCCCGGCCCTGGCCCAGGTCATCGGCCAGGCACTGACCAGGCAGGGCTACACCCCGGTGCTGGCCACCCAGACCCCGGGCGGCTCGACGGAGGACGAGCTGACCGAGATGCTCGTCGACCGCGGCGTCGCCGGCATCATCTACGTCTCCGGCCTCCACGCCGACACCACCGCCGACATGCAGCGCTACGAGCGGCTGCGCGCCCAGGGCGTCCCCTTCGTCCTGGTCGACGGCTTCTCCCCCAAGGTCCAGGCACCTTTCATCTCCCCCGACGACCGCGCCGCCATGACGCTCGCGGTCACCCACCTCGCCTCCCTGGGCCACACCCGCATCGGCCTGGCCCTGGGCCCCAAGCGCTTCGTCCCGGTCCAGCGCAAGATCGAGGGCTTCGTCCGCGCGATACAGGACCAGCTGAACCTGCCGACGAACGTCATAGAGACCGAGCTGATCCAGCACTCCCTGTACACCCTGGAGGGCGGCCAGGCGGCGGCCACGGCGCTGATCGACCGGAACTGCACCGCGGTCGTCTGCGCCAGCGACATGATGGCGCTGGGCGCGATAAGGGCGGCACGGCAACGCGGCCTGGAGGTCCCGAGGGACATCTCGGTGGTCGGTTTCGACGACTCCCCCCTGATCGCCTTCACCGACCCGCCCCTCACCACGGTCCGCAAGCCGGTCCCGGCGATGGGACAGGCGGCGGTGCGCACGCTGCTGGAGGAGATCGGCGGGACTCCGGCCCCCCACAGCGAGTTCGTGTTCATGCCGGAGCTGGTGGTGCGCGGTTCGACCGCTTCGGGGCCTGGGAACAGGAACCACTCCTAACTCGTCCCCAGGGCGGAGAATCCCCGCACCCCGCCCTGCGTCGGTAGGAGAATGGGGCTGTACGCCCGCCGTAGAACATGCGTCCTGAACCCACCCGAGGGATGATCGGTCGGGGAAGGCTTATCTGGCAGACTCTGTGCTCATGGGTGAGACGACCGTGACGACACTGGAAGGCCGCGAAGCGGCCGTTCCGCACCCCGTCACGGCCGAGACGCGTCCCGGCCCCCTGGGCCGACTGCGCACCCCGCGCCGCCCCCGCCTCTGGTTCGAGATCCTGCTGATCGCGGTGAGTTACTGGACGTACTCACTCATCCGCAACGCGGTTCCGGAGCAGAAGGCCGAGGCGCTGCGCAACGCCGACTGGCTCTGGGAGCTGGAGCACCATCTCGGCATCGCCGTCGAGGAGTCGATCAACCACACCGTGAACTCGGTGGCTTGGCTCATCGTCGGCATGAACTATTACTACGCGACCCTGCACTTCATCGTCACGCTCGGCGTCCTGGTCTGGCTCTACCGCAGCCATCCCGGCCGCTACGCGGCGACCCGCCTGGTCCTCTTCGCGACGACCGGCGTGGCCCTGGTCGGTTACTACCTGTACCCGCTCGCTCCCCCGCGGTTGATGACCAACGGCGGCTTCATCGACACGGTCCTGGTCCACGACACCTGGGGCTCGATGGCCTCCGGCGACCTGAAGAACATGTCGAACCAGTACGCCGCGATGCCGTCCATGCACATCGGCTGGTCCGTCTGGAGCGGACTGACGATCTTCGCGCTGGCGAGGATCCCCTGGGTACGCGTCCTGGGCCTGCTGTACCCGACCGCCACCCTGGTGGTGATCGTCGCGACGGCCAACCACTTCTGGCTGGACGCGGTGGGCGGCCTCCTCTGCCTGGCCTTCGGCTACACGGTGGCACGCCTGTGGTACGGAGCGCTGCCGCACGCACTGCCGCGGCAACCCCGCACGAACCCGCACCCGCCCACGGCGGCCGGGGCACGTGCCGGGGGGTGTCCGCCCGCAGCGGCGGGCGTCAACGCCGACCAAGCTCCTGACGAACCGAGGCGCCCGACCGAGGACGGACACCCCCCGGCGCGGCCCCGACCCACGACTCACGCGTAGGCGCTACGCGCACCCCCACTCAGCGCCACGGGCCGCCGCAGGCATCGACGCGCCCCCCCACGAGCCGAAGCCTCACGCTCCGTAGAACAGCTCCTCCACCACAGCCCGCGCCCGACGCGTCGTACGCCGATACGCGTCGAGCATGTCCCCCACATGCCCCGGCTCGTACCCCAGGTACCGCCCCACCGCCGCCACCTCCCGGGCATCCGACGGGAAGGTGTCCCCGGCCCGCCCCCGCACCAGCATCACGGCGTTGCGCACCCGCGTCGCCAGCACCCACGCCTCGTCCAGGATGGCCGCCTCCTCGGCCGGAAGGAGCCCGGCCGCACACGCGGCGGCGAGGGCCTCCCGCGTCCGTGTCGTACGCAGCCCCGGCTCCGCCCAGCCGTGCTGGAGCTGCAGCAGCTGAACCGTCCACTCGACGTCGGAGAGACCGCCGGGCCCGAGCTTGGTGTGCAGCTTGGGATCGGAGCCGCGAGGAAGCCGTTCGGACTCCATTCGGGCCTTCAGCCGGCGGATCTCCCGCACGGCGTCCTCCCCCAGCCCCTCGGCGGGGTAGCGCAGGGGGTCGATCAGGTCGATGAAACGCCGCCCCAGTTCCTCGTCACCGGCCACCGCCTCGGCCCGCAGCAGCGCGTGCGACTCCCAGATCAGGGACCACCGGCGGTAGTACGCGTCGTACGAGTTCAGCGTGCGCACCAGCGGCCCCGACTTGCCCTCCGGGCGCAGATCGGCGTCGATCAGCAGCACGGGATCCGCGCTCGGGATCTGCAGCAGCCGGCGCATCTCCGAGACGACCCGGTTCGCGGCCGCCGAGGCCTCGTGCTCGTCGACGCCGTCCCGCGGCTCGTGCACGAAGACGACGTCCGCGTCGCTGCCGTAGCCCAGCTCGTGCCCGCCGAACCGCCCCATGCCGATGATCGCGAACCGGGTGGGCAGCGTGTCGCCCCACCCCTCCCGCACCACCGCACGCAGGGTGCCCGCCAGTGTCGCCGCCGTCAGGTCGGACACCGCCGCGCCGACGCGGTCCACCAGCGCACCTTGATCCGCCTCGGCCGGCTTCGTCTCGGTGCCGTAGGAGTCGATGATGTCCGCGGCGGCCGTACGGAACAGCTCGCGGCGGCGCACACCGCGGGCCGCCGTGACCGCCTGCGTGGCGTCGTCCGCGCGGCCCACCGCGGCGAGGATCTCCTGCTCCAGGTGGCCGCGCGAGCGCGGCTCCAGACCGGAGCCGCCGTCGCCGTCACCGAGCAGGGCCACCGCCTCGGGCGCCCGCATCAGCAGGTCGGGGGCGAGGCGGCCGGCCGACAGGACGCGGGCGAGGTTCTCGGCGGCGGCGCCCTCGTCCCGCAACAGCCGCAGATACCAGGGGGTCTTGCCGAGCGCGTCCGACACCTTGCGGAAGTTCAGCAGGCCCGCGTCCGGCTCCGCCGAGTCCGCGAACCAGCCCAACAGGACCGGCAGCAGGGTGCGTTGGATGGCCGCCTTGCGGGTGACGCCGGAGGCCAGCGCCTCCAGATGCCGGAGCGCGGAGGCGGGGTCGGCGTACCCGAGCGCGATCAGCCGCTCGCGCGCCGCCCCGGCGCTCAACCGGGCCTCGCCCGGGGCGAGTTGGGCGACGGCGTCGAGCAGCGGGCGGTAGAAGAGCTTCTCGTGCAGGCGCCGTACGACACTCGCGTGCCGTTTCCACTCGCGGTTCAGCTCGGCGACCGGGTCGGCGCGCAGGCCGAGGGAGCGGCCGATGCGGCGCAGGTCGGCCTCGTCCTCGGGCACCAGGTGCGTGCGGCGCAGGCGGTAGAGCTGGATGCGGTGCTCCATGGAGCGCAGGAAGCGGTAGGCGTCGTCGAGTTGGGCGGCGTCGGCGCGGCCGACGTAGCCGCCCGCCGCGAGCGCCTGCAGCGCGTCCAGCGTGGTGCCGCTGCGCAGGGACGCGTCGTCCCGGCCGTGCACCAACTGCAGCAGCTGTACGGCGAACTCGACGTCCCTGAGTCCGCCCGGGCCGAGCTTGAGCTGGCGGTCCACCTCGGCCACGGGGATGTTCTCGACGACCCGGCGGCGCATCTTCTGCACGTCGGCGACGAAGTTGTCCCGCTCGGCGGCCTTCCAGACCAGCGGTTCCAGCGCGGCGACGTACTCCTCGCCCAGCTCGATGTCGCCCGCGACCGGGCGCGCCTTCAGCAGCGCCTGGAACTCCCAGGTCTTGGCCCAGCGCTGGTAGTAGGCGAGGTGGCTGCTGAGGGTGCGGACCAGCGGACCGTTGCGGCCCTCGGGCCGCAGATTGGCGTCCACGGGCCAGATGGACCCCTCGACGGTCGTCTCCGAGCAGATCCGCATCATGTGCGAGGCGAGCTTGGTGGCCGACCGCACCGCCTTGCCCTCGTCCGCGCCGTCCACGGCCTCGCCGACGAAGATGACGTCGACGTCGGAGACGTAGTTCAGCTCGTGGCCCCCGCACTTGCCCATCGCGATCACCGCGAGCCGGCACAGCGCGGCGTCCTCCGGCGCGGCGGCGCGGGCGATGGCGAGCGCGGCGCGCAGGGTCGCGGTGGCGAGGTCGGCGAGCTCGGCGGCGGTCTGGGCCACGTCGGTGGTGCCGCACACGTCACGGGCGGCGATGGACAGCAGACAGCGCCGGTAGGCGACGCGCAGGGAGACCGGGTCGGTGGCCTCGGCGAGGCCGAGCTCGAACTCCTCCACCTCCGGGTGCAGGTCCCGCGGCTCGTACATGACCAGTGCCTGCCAGTCGTCGGCGTGCTTGGCGAGGTGGTCGGCGAGCGCCGAGGAGGCGCCGAGCACACCGAGCAGCCGGTCGCGCAGGGGCTTGGCCGCTATCACCGTGTCGACCAGTTGCCGCTGGGCGACGGGGTCGGGCTGCGCTTCGAGGAGCCGGACGAGACCGTGCAGGGCGAGGTCCGGGTCGGCGGTGGCGCCGAGGGCCTCCAGGAGTACCGGGTCGTTCCTGATCGCTGCGAGCTCGGCGCTCTCCAGGAGCCGCTCGGCGGCCGACGGGTCGGTGAATCCGTGCCGCAGCAGCCGCGTGAAGGTACTGCTCCTGCGCCCCGGCGCCGTCATGGTCGGCCTCCCGTTCCGATCAGGGTCGTACGCGCCCGATCAAGGTCGTACGCGGACGAGCCTAACCGGAGTACCTGGGAGTGGCGCCGATGAGTTCCGGCGACCCGTGCGGTCAGCCTTGTGCAACGACATGTCTGGAGGGCGGCCCGATGACCGACAAGCAACCGCAGACCCGGCTGGATACGCGCTACAGCGACGAGACGGCCACGGCGACCGACTGGGCCGAGGCCGAGAAGCTGCTGGCCGGGGCCGAGCTGTTCTGGATCTCGACGGTACGGCCGGACGGGCGGCCGCACGTCACCCCGCTGCCGACGGTCTGGTCGCAGGGCGCGCTGCACTTCTGCACCGGCCCGCAGGAGCGCAAGGCGAGGAACCTGGCGTTGAACCCGCACGTCGTCCTGACGACCGGCACGAACACCTGGGACAAGGGGTACGACCTCGTGGTCGAGGGCGAGGCGGTGCGAATCACCGACGACGCGCGACTACGCGAACTGGCCGCCGGGTGGGAGGCGAAGTACGGCAGTTTCTGGCACTTCGAGGTCGCGGGCGGCCGCTTCCACCACGGCGCGGGAGACGCCTATGTCTTTTCGGTGGCGCCGGGCACGGTTTTCGGCTTCGGTAAGGGGGAGCCGTTCAGCCAGACCCGCTGGCGATTCACCATGGAGGACTAGCGATGGACTTCACCCTCGAAGTGATCCCGCTGCCCGTGAGCGACATCGACCGGGCCCGCGACTTCTACCGGGACAAGGTCGGCTTCCACGTCGACATCGACCAGGAGGTCATGCCGGGCATGCGCATCGTCCAGCTGACGCCTCCGGGCTCCGGCTGCTCGATCGCCCTCGGCGACAGCATCTGGGACATGACCAAGGGCGAAACCGTACCCGAGCCCGGTTCCTACCAGGGCCTGCAACTCTGCGTCGCCGACATCAAGGCGGCCCGGGCGGAACTGGTGGAACGAGGCCTGGAGATCTCGGAGCCGGTCCAGTACGCCCCGGACGACGGCGCGACGTTCATGTACTTCAAGGACCCGGACGGCAATGGCTGGTCGATCCAGGAGTACCGCCGCAGGGTGTCGGAGCCCTTGCACGAGCTGCTCTCGAAGCAGGCGGCAAGTTAGCCGACCGTTTCAGGGGCGCGGGGCTGTATCGATATGCGGCGGCTCCGCCGCGTGGGCGCGACCAGCCCCCACCGGCGGGCAGGCCGCACCACAACCCGCGCCCCCCACGGCGAGTAGGCGCACTAAAGAACCGGCAGATTCTTCCGCAGCTCGAACGCGGTCACCTCGGAGCGGTACTCGTGCCACTCCGCCCGCTTGTTGCGCAGGAAGAAGTCGAAGACGTGCTCGCCGAGCGTCTCGGCGACCAGGTCACTGCGCTCCATCAGCGTCAGCGCCTCGCCCAGGTTCTGCGGGAGCGGCTCGATGCCCATCGCGCGGCGCTCGGCGTCGGAGAGCGCCCACACGTCGTCCTCGGCGCCGGGCGGGAGCTCGTAGCCCTCCTCGATGCCCTTGAGCCCTGCGGCCAGCAGCATCGCGTAGGCCAGGTACGGGTTCGCACCCGAGTCCAGCGACCGGACCTCGACGCGCGCGGAGCCCGTCTTGCCGGGCTTGTACATCGGGACGCGGACCAGGGCGGAGCGGTTGTTGTGGCCCCAGCAGATGTACGAGGGGGCCTCGCCGCCGGCGCCGGCGGTGCGCTCGGAGCCGCCCCAGATGCGCTTGTAGGAGTTCACCCACTGGTTGGTGACGGCGGCGATCTCCGCGGCGTGCTTCAGCAGGCCCGCGATGAAGGAGCGGCCGACCTTGGAGAGCTGGTACTCGGCGCCGGACTCGTAGAACGCGTTGCGGTCGCCCTCGAAGAGGGACAGGTGGGTGTGCATCCCTGAGCCCGGGTGCTCGGAGAACGGCTTCGGCATGAAGGTCGCCTGGACCCCCTGCTCCAGCGCCACCTGCTTCATGACCAGGCGGAACGTCATGATGTTGTCCGCCGTGGACAGCGCGTCGGCGTAGCGCAGGTCGATCTCCTGCTGGCCCGGCGCGCCCTCGTGGTGGGAGAACTCGACCGAGATGCCCATCGACTCCAGCATGGTGATCGCCTGGCGGCGGAAGTCCATGCCGATGTTCTGCGGGGTGTGGTCGAAGTAGCCGGAGTTGTCGGCGGGGGTCGGGCGCGAGCCGTCGAGGGGGCGGTCCTTCAGCAGGAAGAACTCGATCTCGGGGTGGGTGTAGAAGGTGAACCCCAGGTCCGAGGTGCGGGCCAAGGCGCGCTTGAGGACGTAGCGCGGGTCCGCGAAGGACGGGGAGCCGTCCGGCATGAGGATGTCGCAGAACATCCGGGCCGTGCCGGGGGCCTCGGCGCGCCAGGGCAGGATCTGGAACGTCGACGGGTCCGGCTTGGCGATCATGTCGGACTCGTATACGCGGGCGAATCCCTCGATCGCCGAGCCGTCGAAGCCGATGCCCTCGTCGAAGGCCTGCTCCAGCTCGGCCGGGGCCACGGCCACGGACTTGAGGAAGCCCAGCACGTCCGTGAACCACAGCCGTACGAACCGGATGTCGCGCTCCTCCAACGTCCGGAGCACGAACTCCTGCTGCTTGTCCATCTTCCGCTTCCCCATCCTTGCTGGTCAGGCCGCCTGTCTCCGGTACCGCGGGAGGCGGTCGGGCACCTGAGCATCACACCACAACACCATTTCAGGCGCGTTGCGCACCTTGATCGCCGGAGCGACCTCGGACTGAACGCCCGGCGTACGGCAGGTGTCCTGCCGCGGCACGCGGTGATGTGCTCTTCCGCCCATCTTGCCTGCTCGGACCGACATCCGTAATGCCCGGCCCCTCAAGACCCACCCCGCTTTAATTTGCATCTTAGATGCAAGTTTTAATGAAGGCGGGCGGTCACCCTCGCGCCGCCCTGTCGAGCCTGAGGAGACCCGATGCTGTCCGAGCAGTCCGCAGCCACCGTCCGCGCCACCCTCCCCGCGGTCGGCGCATCCCTCGCCGAGATCACCGAGCGCTTCTACGCCGGGCTGTTCACCGCCCGCCCCGAGCTGCTGCGTGACCTGTTCAACCGCGGCAACCAGGCGGCGGGCACCCAGCGGCAGGCCCTGGCGGGGTCGATCGCCGCGTTCGCGACGTACCTCCTGGAGCACCCCGAGGAGCGGCCGGACGCGATGCTGGGCCGCATCGCCCACAAGCACGCCTCCCTGGGCGTCACGGCGGAGCAGTACGCGCTCGTCCACGAGCACCTCTTCGCCGCCATCGCCGACGTGCTCGGGGAGGCCGTCACGCCCGAGGTCGCGGCCGCCTGGGACGAGGTCTACTGGCTGATGGCGAACGCGCTCATCGCCGTCGAGAAGCGGCTGTACGCGGAGCGCGGCGGGAACGAGTGGCGGGAGTGGGAGGTCGTCGGACGCGTCGAGGAGACCGCCGACGTCGCCACCTTCCGGCTGCGCCCGGCCGACGGCCGCCCAGCGCCCGGCTTCCGGGCCGGGCAGTACGTCTCCGTCCAGGTCGACCTGGCGGACGGGGCCCGGCAGATACGCCAGTACAGCCTGTCCGCCGCGCCCGGATCGCCGGTGCGCCAGATCAGCGTGAAGCGGGTGCGCGGCGGTGCCGCCGCGCCCGACGGCGAGGTCTCGAACCACCTCCACGCGCGCGTGGAGGTCGGCGATCGCCTGCGCCTGTCGGCGGCGTACGGCGATCTCGTGCTCGCCGGCACCGAGGCCCCGCTGCTGCTCGCCTCCGCCGGCATCGGCGTGACCCCGATGGTCGCGATACTGGGTGAGCTCGCGGACGCCGGGCACCAGGGCCGGGTGATCGTCGTGCACGGCGACCGCTCCCCCGCCGAGCACGCCCTGCGCGCCGACCACGAGGTGTACGCCGAGAAGCTCGCGGACGCCTCGGTGCACTTCTGGTACGAGACGGACGCCGACGGCGCCGAGGAGTCCCACCGCACCGGCCTGGTCGACCTGACCGACCTCGCCGTACCGCAGGGCACGCGCGCGTACCTGTGCGGACCGCTGCCCTTCATGCGGGCGGTGCGGTCGCAGTTGATCGGGCAGGGCGTGGCGCCCGCCGACATCCACTACGAGGTGTTCGGGCCGGACCTCTGGCTGGGGCAGGAGGGCTGAGGCCGGTCCGGGTCTAGGGCGCGCGGCCGATCTGCAAGAGCAGTGGGCCGGTGGGATCCGCGGTCACGTCGGCCACCGTCAGCGGGTCCAGCGAGGCGAAGAAGGCCTCCTGGGCCCGCCGCAGGGCGCCCCGCAGCCGGCACCCGGAGTGCAGCGGGCAGGGATTGTCGCCCTCGCACTCGACGACGTCGCCGTCCCCCTCGAAGGCGCGCACGATCGCGCCGACCGACGCGGTACGGCCCTTGTCGCTGAGCGAGAGCCCGCCGCCGCGGCCCCGGCGGGCGTCGACCAGCCCCATGTGCTGCAGCTCGGCGACGACCTTGGCGGCGTGCGTGTAGGGCACCTCCATGTCCGCCGCGACCTCGCGGGTCGTCGGCATGGCGTCGCCCAGGACGGCGAGCCGCATGAGGAGCCGCAGTGCCAGGTCGGTGGAGCGCAACAACCGCATGAACGGCAGCGTAGATAATGCGCATCCGCGGTTCAAAATATCCGGCGATCGGCGCGGACCGGTCGGACGGCCGGACAGGCCCCGGTCCCCGACCCGGCCTTTCCGGCCTTTCCCCCTGACCGCACTACTGGAGGTCACACCTCCCCCATTACGATCAGCGAACCCGACCGTCCCACCCCTCCCAGAAGGGCACGCCTCATGGGCTCCGCCAAGAACAAGAGCAGCGCCGCGCGCAAGGCGCGAATAGAGGAGATGCGGCGCGCCGAGCAGGCCCGTGAGCGGCGCAACCGCATCCTCACCATCGGGGCCAGCCTGGTGGTCGTCGCCGGTCTCGTCGTCGGCGGTGTCGTCCTCATCCAGTCGCAGTCCGAGGAGAAGGCGCAGGCGGACAAGACGCCCGGGAAGTTCGTCACCGGCAAGGACGGCGTGAAGACCTGGAACAAGACCTTGTCCCAGACCCACGTCAAGACCGGCGTGACGTACCCGATGGAGCCCCCGGTCGGCGGCGACCACCACGCGGCCTGGATGAACTGCAACGGCGACGTCTACACCAAGGAACTCAAGAACGAGAACGCCGTGCACTCCCTGGAGCACGGCGCGGTGTGGGTGACGTACACCAGCAAGGCCTCCAAGGCCGACGTCGCCGCGCTGGCGGAGAAGGTCAAGAAGACGCCGTACTCGCTGATGAGCCCGGACGAGAAGCAGAAGGACCCGATCATGCTCAGCGCGTGGGAGCACCAGCGCACGGTGACGAGCGCGAGCGACCCGAACGTCGACAAGTTCTTCGAGACGTACGTCCAGGGTGAGCAGACGCCCGAGAAAGGCGCGGTCTGCACGGGCGGTCTGACGGAGTGAAACAGCACGTCGGATGGATAGCGGGGACCGCGGCGGCCGTGCTCGTCGCGGCCGGCGCGATCACCTACGCGGTTGCCGACGGGGACGGCGGCGCGGGCAGCACCCCGAGCGCGGACTCGGCGGACGCCGGGTTCGCCCGGGACATGGCGGTGCATCACCAGCAGGCCGTGGAGATGTCGTACATCGTGCGCGACCGCACGAAGGACGAGGAAGTGCGGCGGCTCGCGTACGACATCGCGCAGACGCAGGCCAACCAGCGCGGCATGATGCTGGGCTGGCTGGATCTGTGGAAGCTGCCGAAGGTGTCCTCGGACGCGCCGATGACCTGGATGGGCATGGGCGACATGGCCTCCGGCGAGGACGGCGCGCTGATGCCGGGCATGGCGACCAACACGGAGATGAAGAAGCTCGGAAGCCTCAGCGGCAAGCAGGCGGAGATCTTCTTCCTGCAGTTGATGACGGACCATCACAAGGGCGGCATCCACATGGCCGAGGGCTGCGTCGACAAGTGCACGGTCGATGTGGAGAAGGACCTCGCCCAAGGCATGGTGAACGGGCAGGAGTCGGAGATCGCCCTGATGACGGACATGCTGGCGGAGCGGGGCGCGAAGCCGCGCCCGTAGCCGTCCGGCCGCGCCAGTAGGGCCTGCTGGCCCTGTCGGTCCTGTCGGGCCGTCGAAATGGCCTTGTCATTAGGTTAGTTGGGACCTTCTTGGGCCGGGCATTCCCCCCGCGTGAACGGTTCGTCGCGAGAGTGGCCACCGTCGAGTGATCCACTCGCGCACACGAACCGCACAGGGGGTTCCATGAGATCTCACCGCGCCACGCTGCGCGCCGGAGTGAGCCTGGCGGCGACACTGCCTCTGCTCGCCGGCGCGCTGGCGCTCGGCATACCCGCGCACGCCGCGGACGGCCCGGGCCGGGACACGCTCGCCGGCACCAAGCCCGCGTGGGCCACGACCAAGGCGGACCGGGGCGCGGCCCCGGACGGCGCCCAGGTCTCCGTACGGGTCTATCTCGCGGGCCGGGACGCGGCCGGCCTCGCCGCCTACGCGAAGGCCGTGTCCGACCCGGGCTCGGCGTCGTACGGCACGTACCTGAGCAGCCGGCAGGCGCAGGCCCGCTTCGGCGCGACGAAGGCCCAAGTAGCCGCCGTCAAGGGTTGGTTGGCGTCGGCGGGCCTGAAGGTCACGGACGTCACGCAGCACTACGTCGCCGTGACCGGCGATGTGGCCGCCGCGGAGAAGGCGTTCGGCACCCAGCTGCACAACTACACCAAGGGCACGAAGACCTACCGCGCGCCCACGACGACCGCCTCGGTGCCGGACGGCGTCAAGGACGCCGTCCTGACCGTCACGGGCCTGGACAACGCACCGCACCTGGCGAGCCACAAGGACCAACTCCCGTCGCCGGAGACCGTGTTCCGCAACGCGGGGCCGTTCTCGACGTACCACGGCTCGAACGTGGCGACCACGCTGCCGGACGCGTACGGCACGAAGATCCCGTACGCCGTCAAGGGCTACACCGGCAAGCAGCTGCGCGCGGCGTACGGCGCCGGCAAGCGCACCGGCAAGGGGGTGCGCATCGCCATCACCGACGCGTACGCCTCCCCGACCATCGCCTTCGACGCGGCCACCTACGCCAAGCGCAACGGCGACGCGGCCTGGAGCTCGGGTCAGCTGCGCCAGGTCCTGCCCGCCAAGTACACGCGGACCAAGGAGTGCTCCGCGGCCGGCTGGTACGGCGAGGAGACCCTCGACGTCGAGGCCGTGCACGCGGTCGCGCCCGGCGCGCAGGTCACCTACGTGGGCGCCGCGTCCTGCTACGACGAGGACCTCCTGGACTCGCTCAGCAAGATCGTCGACAGTCATCTGGCCGACATCGTCTCCAACTCCTGGGGCGACATCGAGGCCAACCAGACGCCGGACCTCGCGGCCGCCTACGACCAGGTCTTCCAGTTCGGCGCGGTCGAGGGCATCGGCTTCTACTTCTCGTCCGGCGACAACGGCGACGAGGTCGCCAACACCGGTACCAAGCAGGTCGACACCCCGGCCAACTCGGCCTGGGTGACGGCGGTCGGCGGCACCTCGCTGGCCGTCGGCAAGGGCGACTCGTACCTGTGGGAGACCGGCTGGGGCACGCAGAAGGCGGTGCTGTCGGACGACGGCAAGAGCTGGACGGACTTCCCCGGCGCGTTCACCTCCGGCGCGGGCGGCGGCACCAGCAGGACGGTCGCCGAGCCGTACTGGCAGAAGGGCGTCGTGCCGGACGCGCTGGCCCAGGCCAACAGCGCCGACGGCAACCGCGTCGTGCCGGACATCGCGGCGATCGCCGACCCCAACACCGGGTTCCTGGTGGGCCAGACGCAGACCCTGCCGGACGGCACCACGCAGGCGTACGACGAGTACCGCATCGGCGGCACCTCGCTCGCCGCTCCGGTCATCGCGGCCGTCCAGGCGCTGGCCCAGGAGGCGCGGGGCGGGAAGCCGCTCGGCTTCGCCAATCCGGCGATCTACGCACGGTACGGCTCGAAGGCGTACCACGACGTCACGGACGACCCGACGGGCTCCGGGCTCGCGGTCGCCCGCGTCGACTACGTCAACGGCTATGACGCGGCGGGCGGCCTGACCCCGTCCGTACGGACCCTCGGCAAGGACAGCTCGCTGAGCGCGGTGAAGGGCTACGACGACGTGACCGGCGTGGGCACGCCGGCGGGCGGTTACGTGGAGTCGTACCGCCGCTGACCGGCACTTCGGGAAACGGGGCGCCCCGCCGACGGGGGAAGATCGGCGGGGCGCTGTGGTGCCGCAGTGGTTCAGGGGTGTCGGATCCCCACCGGGATCAGTGGACGGAATGCTCCTCCAGCGGGAACGTTCCGCCGAC
The DNA here is from genome assembly GCF_039537145.1 of Streptomyces shaanxiensis. Taxonomy (NCBI): domain Bacteria; kingdom Bacillati; phylum Actinomycetota; class Actinomycetes; order Kitasatosporales; family Streptomycetaceae; genus Streptomyces; species Streptomyces shaanxiensis. The sequence goes on along the minus strand of NZ_BAAAZY010000031.1, from coordinate 31,024 downwards.
CACGTCCTCCGCGAAGGCCTTCGCCGCGTTGCCCATGACCTCGCGCAGGTCGGCGTACTGCTTGACGAACTTGGGGACGCGGCCGCCGGTCAGGCCCAGCATGTCCGTCCAGACCAGCACCTGCGCGTCGGTCTCGGAACCGGCGCCGATGCCGACCGTCGGGATGTGCAGCGTGCGCGTCACCTCGGCCGCCAGCTCCGCCGGCACCAGCTCCAGGACGACCGCGAACGCGCCCGCGTCCTGGACCGCCTTGGCGTCCCGCAGCAGTTGCGCGGCCGCCTCCTCGCCGCGGCCCTGGACCCGGTAGCCCATGGCGTTGACGGACTGCGGGGTCAGGCCGATGTGGGCCATCACCGGGATGCCGGACTCGACCAGCAGCCGAATCTGGTCGTACGACCGCTCCCCGCCCTCCAGCTTGACCGCGCCGACCCCGGCCTCCTTGACCATCCGGGTCGCCGAGCGCAGCGCCTGCACCGGGCCCTCCTGGTAGGAGCCGAAGGGCAGGTCGCCGACGATCAGGGCGCGTGACGTGCCGCGTACGACGGCCGCCGACAGCATGGTCATCTCGTCGAGGGTGACGGGCACAGTGGTGTCGTACCCGAGGTGACAGTTGCCGGCGGAGTCGCCGACGAGCATGACCGGGATGCCGGCCTCGTCGAACACGGACGCGGTCATCGCGTCGTACGCGGTGAGCATGGGCCACTTCTCGCCCCGCTCCTTGGCGAGCGCGATGTCGCGGACGGTGATGCGGCGTGTGCCCTTCCCCCCGTACAGCGCCTTGCTGCCGTCGGAGGGCTTCGCCTGAGGCGTCTGGGCAGCCGAAAGCTGCGTCATTGCAACGGCTCCTTCATGTCATCTCGAGGCGCCCTGACGGCGTCCCCGGATCCCCTCCATGGTGGCACTTCGTGCCGAACAGAACCAGGCCCCCCTGTGTGAGTTCCGCCCCGCCTCAGCCCTGCCCCGGTTCTGCGTAAGTTCTCGGCAAAAATTTACGATACGAGACGGTGCCGTATCGAAAATCTCCTACGCTCGACGCCATGACTTCTCCCGCCCCTGATACCGGCCCCCGGATACCGGAGGCCGTGCACCGGCGCCGCTGGGCCATCCTCGGCGTGCTGATGCTCAGCCTGCTGATCGTCGTCCTCGACAACTCGATCCTGAACGTCGCCATCAAGACCATCTCGACCCCGGCGCCGACGGGCCTGGGCGCCACCCAGAGCGAGCTGGAGTGGGCGATCAACTCCTACACGCTCGTCTTCGCGGGCCTGCTGTTCAGCGCCGGTCTCCTCGGTGACCGGCTCGGCCGCAAGAAGGTGCTGCTCGGCGGGCTGGCCGTGTTCGGCATCGGCTCCGCCCTCGCCGCGTTCTCCGGCTCGCCCGGCGAGTTGATCGCCTTCCGCGCGGTGATGGGCCTCGGCGCCGCCTTCGTCATGCCGGCCACGCTCGCCGTCCTCATGAACGTCTTCGAGCGCGAGGAGCAGCCCAAGGCCATCGGTATCTGGGCGGGCGGCGTCGGGCTCGCCATCGCCATCGGGCCCATCACCGGCGGCCTCCTCCTCGATCACTTCTGGTGGGGCTCGGTCTTCCTCATCAACGTGCCGATCGTGCTGATCGCGGTCGCGCTGATGGTGTGGCTGGTCCCGGACTCGCGGGATCCGAACCCCGGCCGTATCGACCCCGTCGGCGTCGTGCTGTCCGTGGTCGGCCTGGTCCTGCTGGTCTACGGCATCATCAAGGGCGGCCAGCTCGCCGACTTCACGGACGTGACGGTCCTCGCGACGATCGCCGCCGGTCTCGCCGTCCTCGTCGGCTTCGTCGTGTTCGAGAAGCGCAGCGACCATCCGTCCATCGACGTCACGTACTTCAGGAACAAGGTCTTCTCGGCCGCGATCGGCGTCATCGCGCTGGTCTTCTTCGCCCTCATGGGCGTGACCTTCTTCTCGGTCTTTTACACCCAGAGCGTGCGCGGCTACTCGCCGTTGGAGACCGGGCTGCTGATGCTGCCGCTCGCCGCCGCCCAGATGATCTTCGCGCCGCGCGCCCGGCTCCTGGTCGACCGGTTCGGCAACCGGGCCACGACCACCGGCGCGATGCTGCTCATCGCCGCCACCCTGCTCGCCTTCGCCACGTTCGAGGCGGACACGCCGATCTGGATCCTGGAGGTGGTGTTCTTCCTGATGGGCGCCGCGATGGCGCACATCATGACGCCGCTCAGCGTCGTCATCATGCAGGCCCTGCCCCGCGAGAAGGCCGGCTCCGCCTCCGCGCTCAGCAACACCTTCCGGCAGGTCGGCGGCGCTCTCGGCATCGCCGTCCTGGGCTCGGTCATGTCGGCCACGTACCGGGGCGGCATCGAGGACCGGCTCACGGTGCTGCCGGAGGGCGTGCGGCACACGGCGGGCGAGTCCATCGAGGCCACGCTGGGCGTCGCGGACCGGCTCGGGCAGCGGGGCGAGGCCCTCGTCGGCCCGGCCCACGACGCCTTCCTGCACTCCATGCACGTCACGGCGCTGTGGGGAGCGGGCGTCGCGGTGCTCGGCGCGGTGGTCGTGGCGCTGTTCCTGCCGGGGCGGCCGACGGCGCCTCAGGAGGGGGAGGCGCAGCGGGAGTTGGCGGCCACGGAGTAGGACGGGCGCCGGGCCGGCCGGACACCCGCCGCACGGGCGGGACACGCGCCGAACCTCGCCTCGTACCCGCAGCCGTCGTACACCAGGGAGAATCAGCACAGCCCACGGAAAGGACCGAGTTCGAGTGAGCCTCGCCGACAGCCACCCCCGGCAGGACGGCCCCGTCAGGGGCCGCCCCCGCAGCGAGGCCGTGGAGCGGTCCATCATGGAGGGCGTCCTGAAGTTGCTGGAGGAGGGCGTGCCGCTCGCGGAGCTGTCCATCGAGCGCATCGCCCGTACCGCCGGCGTCGGCAAGGCCACCATCTACCGCCGCTGGAGCGGCAAGGAGGCACTCTTCGTCGACGTCGTGCGGGCCGCCGAACCCCCGGACCCCGAACTGCCCGGCACCTCGGTGCGCGACGATCTCGTGGCGCTCATGGAGCAGTTGCGCCGGCGCGGCCTGATGACCCGTTCGCCGGTGCTCCTGCACAACGTCATCGCCCAGATGAAGAGCAGCCCGAAGATCTGGGACGCCTATCACGCGAACGTCGTCGAGCCGCGGCGCAGGAAGCAGCACGCGATCCTGCGCCGTGCCCAGGAGAACGGCGAACTGCGCACGGACCTCGACGTCGACGTGATGAACGACCTGATCTTCGGACCGATGCTGGTGCGTGCCGTCATGCGCCCGGACGCCGACCTCCCGGAAGGGCTGGCCGAGCAGATGGTCGACGCGGTGCTCGAGGGTCTACGGCCCGTCAGTTCGCGCACCCCGTAGATCGCATGTGCGCGTTTCGTCACAGAGCGCGCTTTCCCCCGCCGCAACCGGAACTCGCGAAGGGGACTTGTACGTCCTCGCCCCCGTACGGCCGTCATGAGAACGGCAGGAACGGAGCCGATCATCCCCTAGGGTTTCTTTGGGCGCGGGGGGACGACGGTGTGCACGGCAGGTAGTGAGGCGACGGTATGGCGCAGCAGGCGTACGTGACGGATACGGACAACGGCGGCTCGGGGCCCGAGCGCCGGGAATCCGGGCCCCGGCGCCTGATGAACCGCCTGAGGAAGACCCGTTTCGGTGCCGGCCTGCTGGGCGGCGACCCACACATCTGGCGGCGCGGCATCGTGCTGGCCGCCCTCGCGGTGATCCTCGCCCTGGTGATGCTGCTGCACGCGCAGATCCCGAACACGATCGGCAACCTCGGCAGCCTGACCGAGACGTTCCTGCCCTGGCTGGGCCTGTTCGTCCCGGTGCTGCTCCTGCTGGCCCTGGTCCGCAGGTCAGCGACCGCGCTGATCGCCGTTCTGGTCCCGGCGCTGGTGTGGCTGAACCTCTTCGGCGGCCAGCTCACCGACAAGACCGGCACCGGCGGCGACCTGACGGTGGCCACGCACAACGTCAACGCCGACAACACCGACCCGTCCGGCACCGCCCGGGACGTGGCCGCGTCCGGCGCGGACGTGGTCGCCCTGGAGGAGCTGACGGCCTCGGCGGTCCCGACGTACGAGAACGCGCTGGCGTCGACGTACAAGTACCACTCGGTGCAGGGCACGGTCGGGCTGTGGAGCAAGTACCCGCTGAGCGGCGTCAAGCCCGTCGACATCAAGCTGGGCTGGACCCGTGCGATGCGGGCCACGGTGACCACGCCGTCCGGGCAGGTCGCGGTGTACGTCGCCCACCTGCCGTCGGTGCGGGTGAAGGTGGAGGCCGGGTTCACCGCCCGGCAGCGCGACAAGAGCGCCGACGCGCTGGGCGAGGCCATCGCCGACGAGCCGCTGGAGAGGGTCGTCCTGCTCGGAGACCTCAACGGCACGATGAACGACCGCGCGCTCAACGCCGTGACCGCCCAGATGCGCTCCACCCAGGGCGCCTCGGGCAGCGGGATGGGGTTCAGCTGGCCGGCGTCGTTCCCGATGGCGCGGATCGACCAGATCATGGTGAGGGGCGTCGAGCCGGAGAGCTCGTGGACGCTGCCGGAGACGGGGAGCGACCACCTTCCGGTGGCTGCTCGTGTGAAGGTCGACACGTCCTCGTAACCGCAGGGAATACCGGGCCTGAGAGCCTTTGTTCCGAAGCTGAACATAAACTTCGTACGGAACTCCGCTCTCTCCCCGGAAAGGCACGGCTGCTTTCATGCCCCTGGCCCTGCTCGCCCTCGCCGTCGGCGCCTTCGGCATCGGTACCACCGAGTTCGTGATGATGGGCCTGCTGCCCGAAGTCGCCGGCGACCTGCACATATCCATCCCCGCCGCCGGACACCTGGTCTCGGCCTACGCGCTCGGCGTCGTGATCGGCGCCCCGCTGCTGGCGGCCGTGACGGCGCGGATGCCCCGCCGTACGGTCCTGATCGGGCTGATGGCGCTGTTCGTGGCGGGCAACGCGGCGTCCGCCCTCGCGCCGGACAACTCCTGGCTGCTCGTGGCCCGCTTCGTGAGCGGCCTGCCGCACGGTGCCTTCTTCGGCGTCGGCGCGGTGGTCGCGACGAGCATGGTCGCGCCGGAGCGCAAGGCCCGGTCGGTGTCCCTGATGTTCCTCGGCCTGACCGTCGCCAACATCGCGGGCGTGCCGGTCGCCACCCTCATGGGGCAGCACCTGGGCTGGCGGGCGACCTTCCTGGGCGTCAGCGCGATCGGCCTGGCCGCGATCGCCTCGCTCGCGCTGCTGATCCCGCACGACCGGGTGCCGGCGCCGGCCGCCGGACTGCGCGGTGAACTGGCCGCGCTGAAGTCCCTGCCGGTGTGGCTGGCCCTCGGCACGACGGTCGCGGGCTTCGGCGCGCTCTTCGCCGCGTACAGCTACATCACGCCGATGCTGACCGACTCCGCCGGGTACGCCGACGCCAGAGTGACGCTGCTGCTGGCGCTGTTCGGCGTGGGCGCGACCATCGGCAACCTGCTGGGCGGGCGGCTGGCGGACCACGCGATGCGCCGGACGCTGTTCGGCGGCCTGCTCTCGCTGGCCGCGGTCCTGGCGCTGTTCCCGCTCCTGATGTCCACGGCGTGGAGCGCGGCCCTGGCGGTCGCCCTGCTCGGCATGGCGGCGTTCGTGACCGGCTCCCCGCTCAACCTGATGGTGATGGAGAAGGCGTCCTCGGCCCCGTCCCTGGCCTCCTCTGCCAACCAGGCCGCCTTCAACCTCGCCAACGCGGGCGGCGCCTGGATCGGCGGCCTGGCCCTCGCCGCCGGCTTCGGCGTGACGTCTCCGGCGCTGGCCGGGGCGGCGCTGGCCGTGCTCGGGCTGGGGGTCGCGGGTGCCGCGTACGCGGTGGACCGGCGCCGGGCCTCCGCCGCTCCGCGGGCCGGGCGCGAGCGGGTGGTCGCCGGGCATGTCCCGCAGCAGGTGGAGACGGTTCGGCACTGAGTTCCGCG
>NZ_BAAAZY010000031.1:0-25031 GCF_039537145.1 Streptomyces shaanxiensis | reverse complement strand
GTACGCCGCCGTCGCGCTGTCGGTGGCCTGTCGGCGCTGTCGGTGATCTGTCGGTCGTTTGTCGGTGGCCGCTGACACCGTCGTGCACATGACGCGAATCGACAAGAACCCCGACGGCGTGAGCAGCGCCGTGTCCGTGCGGGGGTTGGTCAAGCACTACGGCGAGACCAAGGCTCTGGACGGTGTCGACCTCACGGTGCGCGAGGGCACCGTCATGGGTGTGCTCGGGCCGAACGGTGCCGGGAAGACCACCCTGGTGCGGATCCTGTCCACGCTGCTGGCACCGGACGCCGGGCAGGCCACCGTCGCCGGGTACGACGTCCTGAGGCAGCCTCGGCAGCTGCGCCGGGTGATCGGGCTGACCGGGCAGTACGCCTCCGTGGACGAGAAGCTCCCCGGCTGGGAGAACCTCTATCTCATCGGGCGGCTGCTCGACCTGCCCCGCAAGGAGGCACGCACCCGTGCCGACGAGCTGCTGGAGCGGTTCTCGCTGACCGAGGCGGCCAAGCGCCCGGCCGTCACGTACTCCGGCGGTATGCGGCGGCGGCTCGACCTCGCCGCTTCCATGATCGGGCGGCCCGAGGTGCTGTTCCTCGACGAGCCGACCACGGGACTCGACCCGCGGACCCGCAACGAGGTGTGGGCCGAGGTCAAGGCCATGGTCGGGGACGGGGTGACCGTGCTGCTGACCACCCAGTACATGGAGGAGGCCGAGCAGCTCGCCTCCGAGCTGACGGTCGTCGACCGGGGCAAGGTCATCGCGGGCGGCGGCATCGAGGAGCTCAAGGCCAAGGTCGGCGGGCGGACCCTGCGGGTGCGGCCGACCGATGCCCTGCAGTTGCGCCCGCTCGCCGGGTACCTGGACGAGCTCGGCATCACCGGGCTCGCCACCACCACCGTGGACACCGAGACCGGCACCCTGCTCGTCCCGGTCCTCAGCGACGAGCAGCTCACCGCGATCGTCGGCGCCATCACCGCGCGCGGCGTCACGCTCGCCTCCATCACCACCGAACTGCCCAGCCTGGACGAGGTGTTCCTGTCCCTCACCGGCCACCGCGCCAGCGCCCCGCAGGACGCCGTGCCCGCCGACAACCGCGAGGAGGTCGCCGTATGAGCGCCACCACCACCGCCGCACCCACCACCGCCGCACCCACCACCGGCGACGTCCGCATACCGCTGCGGGCGCATCTGCGGCACACCGGTGCGCTCGTCCGCCGCAACCTCCTGTGGATCCGGCAGGACCCGGAGTCGATGTTCGACGCCATCCTGATGCCGATCGTCTTCACGCTGCTGTTCGTGTACGTCTTCGGCGGCTCCATCGGGCAGGCGCTCGGCGGCGACCAGCACGCCTACGTGCAGTACGTGGTGCCCGGCATGATGGCCATGATGGGCATGAGCATGGCCATGTCGGTCGGGACCGGGTTCAACCAGGACTTCAACACCGGCGTCATGGACCGCTTCCGGTCGCTGCCGATCGGGCGGGGCTCGGTACTCTTCGCCAAGATCGCGGTGGAACTGCTGCGGATGATGATCGCGACCACGATCATGCTGATCGTCGGTGTCCTGGTCGGCTTCGACATCACCGACTGGGGCGGGCTGCTCGCCGCCGTGGCGCTGGCCGCACTGTTCGGCTCGGCGCTGATGTGGGTGTTCCTCACCCTCGGCGTGGTGCTGAAGAACGCGCAGTCCGTGCAAGGGCTGGGCTTCCTGGTGCTGATGCCGCTCCAGTTCGGCTCGTCGATCTTCGCGCCGACCGACTCGATGCCGGGCTGGCTGCAGTCCTTCACCGACGTCAACCCGCTGTCCTCGCTCGCGGACGCCGCGCGCGGGCTGATGGTGGGCGGCAACGGCCCGATCGCGCACGACGTGTGGGTGACCGTCGGCTGGTCGGTGGGGCTCACGGCGGTCATGGCGCCGATCGCGATCCACAAGTTCCGCACCAAGAGCTGACTCGTCCGGTGCCTTGAGGGCCTCGGGGACCCCCACATCGGCGCCGGTCACACGAGGGCGGCGGCCTCCACGGAGGAGAGGCCGCCGCCTTCCGCGTACGCCGCCTCGTACGCGGCGTCGCCGAGCGCCGCACGCGTGCCCGCCACCGCCCGCTCGTACACCTCGCGCTCCTGGGACGACGAGACGTGCCGGGGCGGCAGCAGTGCGTCCGCGGCGCCGAGGCAGCGGGCGGCGTCGCGGGCCCGGCTGCCGCCGTCCACGCGGGCGAGGGCGTACGCGGCGGTGGTCAGATACCCCGAGCGCATCTGTGGGGCGATGGCCTCGGACAGCGGGTCCTCGGCGCGTTCCAGCGCCCCTCTGATCCGCTCCAGTGACTCCGGATAGCGCCCGTCGGCCGCATCCAGCCAGGCCTCCGCACCGAGGATGAAGGCGTCGAAGACGATGAAGTGGGCGATCTTGAACTGCTCGCGCAGCAGCCGCAGTTGCTCACGCGCCTCGGGAATACGGTCGGTCATGCCGAGCCGGCCGGCCAGGATCAGCCGGGCGAAGGGCATCGACTGGTCGTGCGGGCCGCCCGCCTGGTCGAGGACCTCGCGCAGCAGGGCCTCTCCCCGCTCGGCCTCGCCCGCCTCGATGAGGACACTGCCGAGCCGGGCCTTGAGCACACCCGTATGGCCGCGGGCGCCGAGGTGTGCGGCGCTTTCGATCGCCGCCTCGTAGTCGGTGGCGGCCATCCGGTACTCGCCCCTGCGCTCATGTGCCTCGGCACGTGCGGCGAGCGCCTCCGCGGTGCCCCACAGATCGCCGAGGCGGCGGTAGATGGCCAGCGACTCGTCGGCGTCGCGGGTGGCGTCACCCGACCACTCCGTGCGGTTGGCGAGCAGATTGGCCCGCATCTGCAGATTGGCGGCGAGGTCCCACTCGTATCCGGGCACGCCCCGGCAGGTGTCGACGGCGGCGTCGATGATCGTCCGCACCCGTTCCATGTCCCCGGTGAGCAGGACGGCGTAGAACCACAGGGAGCCGGGGAACCGGCACCCCTGCGGGAGTCCGGGCCGGTACGTCCCGCCGACAGCGCGCAGTTTCCGCTGCCCCTCGGGCGACTGCCAGCGCTCCAACTCCGTGTCCATGCAGGCGAGATGGACCAGGTGGGCGCCGCGCCGGGCCTCCGCGAGGACCTCGCCGGTCCAGGGCGGCGGCGTGGCGATGCAGCGCTCCCACATCGGGGCGGCGGGCCGGACGGGCTCGCTGAAGGGGTCGGGGCCGAGGTCCTGGATCTCCCGGGCCCAGTTGCGGGCGACGATGCGCTGGTCGCGCATCAGCCAGTACCAGGCCATCGAGAGCACCAGGCACATCGCCTCCTGCTCGTCGCGCACGGCCACGGCGTGGTGCAGGGCGGCGCGGATGTTCTCGCTCTCGCGCTCGAGCCGGCGGATGGCGGCGAGCTGTCCGGCGCCGCGCAGCGAAGGCTCGCTGGTGCGGGCGAGTTCGCGGTAGTACGTCAGATGCGCGCGCTCGACCTCCGCCCGCCCGCCGGTCTCGTCGAGCCGTTCGGCGGCGTACTCGGCGACGGTCTCCAGCAGCCGGTAGCGCATCTCCCCGTCCCCCGAAGGGGCCGCCACCACGAGGGACTTGTCGACGAGCGAGCCGAGCGCCTCCAGCGCGCCGGGTCCGCACACGGCCTCGGCGGCGGCGAGATCGCATCCGCCGGCGAACACGGACAGGCCCCGCAGCACGTCCCGTTCGTCCTCGTCCAGCAGCTCCCAGGACCAGTCGACGACCGCGCGGAGGGTCTGCTGGCGGGGCAGGACGGTACGGCTGCCGGAGGTGAGCAGGCGGAAGCGGTCGTCGAGCCGGTCGGCGATCTGGCGTGGCGTCAGCATGCGGAGCCGGGCGGCCGCGAGCTCGATGGCGAGGGGCAGGCCGTCGAGGCGGCGGCAGATCTCGGCGCACGCCGCGGCGGTCTCCTCGTCGGTGTCGATCCGGAACCCGGGTCTGGCCGCGGCTCCCCGGTCGGCGAGCAGCCGCAGCGCCACCGGCTCGGGCAGCGGGTCGACCGGGCGCAGCAACTCCCCCGGTACGCCGAGGGGTTCACGGCTGGTGGCGAGCACCGTCAGCGCCGGGCAGCGCTCCAGCAGCTCCTCCACGAGGCGGGCGGCGGCCTCGACCACGTGCTCGCAGTTGTCGAGGATGAGCAGCATGCGGCGCTTGCCGCAGTGCTCGGCGAGCCGCTCGACGGGGTCGTCGTGCCGGTCGGTCCCGGCCCGCATGGCCTCGGCACCGGCGCCGTACAGCACGGTCTCCCGTGCGCCGACGGCGGTGAGCACGGCCTCCGGCACGGCCTGCGGATCGTCGACGGGCGCAAGCTCGGCCAGCCACACCCCGTCCGGGGCGGCGTCCCGCACGCTCTCGGCGGCCTCCTGCGACAGCCGTGTCTTCCCGGCGCCGCCGGGGCCCAGCAGGGTCACCAGGCGGGCGGTGGCCAGGTCGCCGCGGATGGCGTCGATGTCCGCTTCCCGGCCGACGAAGGAGGTGAGGCGGGCCCGGAGGTTGCCGGTGGGTGGGGTGGGCGCGGTGCCGGGCCGCGTACGCGCGTCGGGGGCCTGGGCAGGGAGTTCGCCGGCGCCGGTCCGGGAGTCGAGGGAGTGCAGCGGGCCGGGTGCGGCGTCGGCTGCGGCGCGGGCACGGGGGTCTGCAGGGACGCCGGAGCCGTCCGGGGAACCGGGGACACGCGCCCCGCCCGAATCGGCCGGGGCGCGAGGATCAGGGGCGGGGAGAACGGCGGGGTCGGTCGACGTGCGGTGCATGCCCGCGCCGGCACCGCTCGGCCAACGCCGAACTCCCGCGCCTGCACCGGGCGCCGGGCGGGACATGTCCGCACCCCCGCCGGGCGCCCTGCCGGACGCGTCCGTGCCCGCGTCGCTCGGCGTACCTGGCGTGCCCGCGCCCCCGCCCGCGCCACCCGGCATGCCGGACGCCCCCGCCAAACCGCTCGCCGACCTCGGGGTGCGGCCCTCCGCGTCGGCAGCACCGTCCGCCTCGGCCCCACGCCCGTCACGGGAGCCCCGCGACGCACCTTGGGCAAATCGGCCTCCGCCGCGCGCCCCCGGCCCGGCAGCACCGCCCCCGTCCGCATCCGCCCCCGACCGAAGCAACTCCCCGTGCAGCGCACGAAGTTCCGGCCCCGGGTCGGAGCCGAGCCGGTCGGCCAGCAGTCGTCGTACGGCGTCGTAGGCGGCCAGCGCCTCCGCCGTGCGGCCCGCGTCGCGCAGGGCGCGCAGGCGGAGGGCCTGGAGGGGTTCGTCCAGGGGGTGGGTGTCGCACAGGGCCGTGAGCTCGGGCAGGGCGTGCTCGGCGTGGCCGAGGGCGAGGGCGGCGGTGTGACGGGCGCGCAGGGCGTCAAGGCGCCGGGTCTCCTGGCGGGCCGCCTCGGCGGTGCGGTCGGGGAGGTCGGCGAGGGCGGGGCCGTGCCACAGGGCGAGGGCGTCGTCGAGGGCGACGGCGGCCTTGGCGGCGTCGCCGTCGGCCAACGCGCGCGTGCCCTCGCCGGCGAGGCGCTCGAAGCGGTACAGGTCGATGTCCTCGGGCGCGGCGGCGAGGCCGTACCCGCCCTCGGCCGAGACCACCGCGTCCGCGCCCAGCGCCCGCCGCAGCCGGCCGACGAGCGCCTGCAGCGCACCCGGCGCGTCGGCGGGCGGATCCCCGTCCCACACCTCGTCGACCAGCAGGCTCACGGGCACGGCACGCCCGCCCCGCAACGCCAGCACGGTCAGCAGGGCACGCAACCGCGCCCCGCCCACCGGAACAGGGGTGCCGTCGGGGCGGAGAGCCTGGGTGGTGCCGAGGATGCGGTAGCGCACGGGGTCCATTGTCTCTGGTCGGATCGGGGACGGTCACAGGGTTGAGTGGCGCGGCGCGCGAGGGGCGTGCGGCCGTTTCGGCGCGGTGCGCCGGGGGTGTACAGCGTTTTCAGCGCGGTGCGCGGGAGGGGTGTACGGCCCTTTCAGCGCGGTGCGCGAGAGATGGGCGCGGGCTTCAGCGCGGTTCCCGGACGGTGCTCAGGGTCTCCAGCAGCTCCGCGAGGGCGGCCGGCGGCAGGCCCGTCACCTCCCTGCCCGGTGCGGTGTGCGGAATGCCCCGGGCCTCGCGCACCGCATGGGACAGCCAGGAGTCCGTGCCCGGCACCTCCAAGGTCACGATCACGCCCACGCCGGCGTCCCCGAACCACTTCGGGCACTCCCACACCGACCTCAGCGAGCGTTCCCCGGCGACCGGCTCGCGCGTGAGCGAACCCGGCGCCGTCTCGGCCCAGCCCTGGGTGACGACCTGGATCGCGCGGACCCAACCCCGGGTGTCCGGCAGATCGGCGCCGGTGTGGCACTCGACCGTGAGCAGGCCGACCAGACGGATCCGGTCGCCCGGTGCCACCTCGCCCAGGTCCTCCTGAGGGACGAGGGCGACCGGGTCCTGATGCAGGGCGACCGTCAGGCCCGTCTCGTCCCGGGCCACCCGGACCGCGCCCCCCTTCGCCGGTAGGTCCTCCACCGGACCGGCGATCTTGGTGAGCTGGTCGTGCCAGCGGCCGCCCAGTTTGCCGTCGGCGTCGCTCATGAGCAGCGGCCAGCTCACCTCGTCGCCCACCTTGAACGGCGTACCGCAGCACTCCATCTGCCAGTCGTCGTAGAACACATGCCAAAGCCCCATGCCCCCACCCTCCCCGGAACCAAGGCCCCACCGCGAGACGTTTTCCCCGTACGCCCGGTACGGTCGGGCAGTCCCCCCGCGGTCCCCGCGCGTACGAGACTCCAGGGAGCCCCATGACCACCGCCCTCACCCGCCGCAGCGACCGGCGGATCAGCCCCGTCTTCGTGGGGATCCTGGCCGTCACGGCGGTGACCGGCTGGGCCACCTGGAGCGGGTTCGCCGAGCTGCCCGGACTGGCCGTGTTCCTGTTCGTGACGGCCGCCTGGATCGTGTCCCTGTGTCTGCACGAGTACGCACACGCGCGTACGGCCCTGCACAGCGGCGACATCTCGGTCGGGGCGAAGGGCTATCTCACGCTCAACCCGCTGAAGTACACGCACGCGCTGCTCAGCATCGTGCTGCCGGTCATCTTCGTGATCATGGGTGGCATCGGACTTCCCGGCGGTGCCGTGTTCATCGAGCGCGGGCGGATCCGGGGCCGCTGGCGGCACAGTCTGATCTCGGCGGCGGGGCCGCTGACCAACGTCCTCTTCGCCGTGGTCTGCACCGCCCCGTTCTGGCTGGACGCCCTCGACGACGTCCCGCGAGACTTCCGGTTCGCGCTCGCCTTCCTCGCCCTGCTCCAGGTCACGGCCGCGATCCTGAACTTCCTGCCGGTCCCGGGTCTGGACGGCTACGGCGTGCTCGAGCCCTGGCTGTCGCAGAAGGTCAAGCGCCAGGTGGAGCCGTTCGCCCCGTTCGGCCTGCTGTTCGTGTTCGCGCTGCTGTGGGTGCCGGAGATCAACGGCGTGTTCTTCGACATGGTCGACGCCGCTCTGCGCGGCCTCGGGATCAGCGACTTCGAGACGTACTGCGGCTACGACCTGTTCCGCTTCTGGCGGGACTCGAACGAGCTGTGCACGATGGGCTCGTGACGCCGGTCAGCCGGTGGCGGAGTCCCGCCGGGCGTCCCTGGCGGTCTTGACGTAGTACCAGGTCATGTTCGACGACAGCCCCGCCAGCAGCACCCACACGATCCCCAGCAGGCTGCCCTGGACGAAGGAGACCACGGCCGCGGCCACGGCGAGCAGACAGACAATCAGGGCGTAAACACCAAGGCGGGGCATTTCGGTCGGCTCCTTCGGGGGACACTGCTACGACGACCAGTGTCCCCCATCCCCTCATACGTCCGTGACGCGGAGCCCGGCGTGTGCCTTGTACCGCCGGTTCACCGAGATCAGGTTCGCGACCAGCGACTCCACCTGGTGGGCGTTGCGCAGCCGCCCCGCGAAGATGCCGCGCATGCCCGGGATACGGCCGGCCAGCGCCTGGACGATCTCGACGTCCGCCCGCACCTCGCCGAGGACCATCACATCGGTGTCGATCTCGTCGATCTCCGGGTCCTGCAGCAGCACCGCCGACAGATGGTGGAAGGCCGCCGTCACCCGCGAGTCCGGCAGCAGGGCGGCGGCCTGCTCGGCGGCGCTGCCCTCCTCCGGCTTGAGCGCGTAGGCGCCCTTCTTGTCGAAACCGAGCGGGTTGACGCAGTCGACGACCAGCTTGCCGGCCAGCTCCTCGCGCAGGGACTCCAGCGTCTTGCCGTGGCCGTCCCACGGCACGGCGACGATCACGATGTCGCTGCGCCGCGCGCACTCGGCGTTGTCGGCACCCTCGACACCGTGCCCGAGCTCCTCGGCGGCGGCCAGGGCGCGCTCGGCGGCCCGCGAGCCGATGATCACCTTCTGGCCGGCCCTGCCGAGCCGGTAGGCGAGGCCCTTGCCCTGCGGCCCGGTCCCGCCGAGCACGCCGACGACGAGCCCGGAGACGTCGGGGAGGTCCCAGGGGTCCTTGGCCGGGGCCTTCGCGGGGGCGTCGGTGGGCTGCTGTGCACTGTCGGTAGAGGTCATGGGTGGACTTTACGTCCGCCCCGCCCGCCCCGTCGGCTCAGGTGAGCCGGCTCACGGGCACCCGCCGGAAGGCGATGCTCTCGTACGGGCCGAAGTCGCCGGTCTCGTAGAGGAGTCCGACGGTGCCGGCGTCGATCCGCACGAGATCCGAGTACGCGGCGGGCAGCCCGTCCACCGTGTACGCGGACCGCCAGGTGACACCGCCGTCGGTGGAGGCGCGGATGGTCATCAGGGCGCGGGCGGCCGGATCGGCGGGGCCGGAGAAGAGCAGGACGTCGGGGTCGCGGAGCTGGAGCACACTGCCCTCGCAGATGGGGGCGACGAGGCCGGCCTGCGGGCGGAAGGATTTCACCAGCGTCTCCCCGCCGTCCTCGGAGTACGCGTCGGCACGGTTGCCCGGGGACGGGGAGTCGTTGCGGGTGTTGAAGTAGACGCGGCCGTCGGGGAGTTCGGCGGCCGTGGTCTCGTTGACGTTGACGTAGCCGTCGGTGTTCTCGTCGATGTAGCCGATCCGCCAGGTGGCACCCCGGTCGTCGCTGAGCAGGCAGTGGCCGCTGTTGTATCTGGGCTCGGTGCCGATGTCGGTGCCGGTGGGCGGGATCGTGTGGTTGGCGGGGACGACGACCCGGCCGGTGCTCAGCTGGATCGCGTGGCCGGGCGTGGTGGCATACCACCGCCACCCGGGCCGCTTCACCTGCGCGGTGATCTCCTTCGAGCTGGACCAGGTGACGCCGTCGTCGTCGCTGTACCGCACCCAGATCCGGCGGCCGTCGGCGTCGCTCACCTCGCCGCGCAGGATCCCGGCCTCGGTGGCGTGGGCGTGGTTGCGGATGTAGACGAGCAGGATGCGGCCGGTGTCGAGGACGACGGGCGCCGGGTTGCCGGCGAGGTGCCAGTTGTTGTCGGCGGCCACCTGGAGGGGACCCCAGGTGCGGCCGCCGTCCGTCGACCGCCTCAGCACGATGTCGATCTGCCCGTGGTCGGCGGCGGAGTCGACCCGGCCCTCGCAGAAGGCGAGGAGGGTGCCGGCGGAGGTGGTGACGACGGCCGGGATGCGGAAGCTCGAGTAGCCCTCGTGACGGGCACGGAAGGGGACGCTGGTCTCTGTCATGGGCGGGCTCCTCGGGTGGCCGGTCGCCGCGGCTCGGTGGCCGGTGGCCGGTGGCCGGGGCACGGACGGTTGTGCGGGGTAACGGGACCGTCTGCCCAAGTCGGGCGAATTCGTGGTGAACTCGGGGTCACGAGTGGTCGATTGCGGCAGGATGCGGTCGTATGGACGCCGTACGTGTCGCGTTGCTGCGTGAAGTGCTCGCCGGGACCGAGTGGTTGGGGCAGACACGGCGGTTCGCGGGGACGCTGCGCGCGTCGGCGGTGGCACACGGGGGCGGGCTGCTGCTGGTCGGCACGCGGGAGTACGAACCGTGGCATCTGGCGGCCCATCTGGTGGACGAGGCCGCGTGGTCGGGGACGCCGGAGCTGGCCCCGACTCTCGTACGGCATGACGCACGTGCCTCGGATCCGGCGCATCTGGCGGTCGGCCTCGGCAGGTTGGCGGCGGCGCGGCGCGGGGAGACGCTGCTGGTGGTGTCGGCGGGCGGGCCGGGGGCGCCGCTGCTGGAAGGGGTGCACGACGCCCGCCGGGCCGGGGCGACGGTGCTGGCGCTCGGCGCCGACGAGGGCGAGCTGACGGCCATGGCCCACGAGACGCTGGCCGTGCCCGAGGCCTCCGAGCTGGACCTGGACACCGTGCAGCACTTGGTGAGCGCGGCGGCCGGCGAGAACGCGCTGCCCCCTCCGAGAGGGCGCCGCCGCTTCCGTGACCGCTTGTCCCGCCTGGCGGAGTCGCTGACGGCGCCGCCGCCTGCGCGCTGGTGACGGGTCGCACGCCTTCCCGCCCGCCTTGCAAAACCGTTTGCCTCCACTACGGCTCCGCCCGAGCATGACCCCTCGTGACCGCCGACTCCCCCACGCCCCCCTCCCGGCTCCGGGCCGTACTCCCCGACCTCGCCCCCTGGCACGCCTCCGCCGACTTCCGCAAGCTGTGGCTGGCCGGGCTGATCTCCTCCTTCGGCAGCTTCCTGACGTTCGTCGCGCTGCCCGTGCAGATCAAGGAGCTCACCGGGTCCGTGGCGGCGGTCGGGGCGATCGGGGCCGTGGAACTGGTGCCGTTGATCGTGTTCGGGCTGTACGGGGGCGCGCTCGCCGACGCGCTCGACAAGCGGAAGCTGATCCTGTGGACGGAGGTCGGGCAGGCGGTGCTGAGCGCGGCGCTGCTGGTCAACGCGCTGCTGCCGAGCCCCGCCGTGTGGCCGCTGTTCGCCGTCGCCGCCCTGTCCTCCGCGCTCGTGTCGGTCCAGCGCCCCGCCCTGGACGCCCTGTGGCCCCGGATCGTGGCCCACGACCACCTCCCGGCCGCCGCCTCGCTGAACGCGCTGCGCTGGCAGGTCGGCGGCGTCGCGGGCCCGGCGCTGGCCGGCGTGGTCGTCGCGTATGCCGGGCTCGGCTGGGCGTACGGCGCAGACCTGCTGACCTTCGTCGCCTCCGTCCTGCTCACCCTCGGCATCGCCCCCTCCCCCGCCTCCCACGCGGCCGCGAAGCCGTCCCTCAAGGCCATCGCCGAGGGCGCCCGCTACGCCTGGAGCCGCAAGGAGCTCCTCGGCACGTATGTCATCGACATCGCGGCGATGCTCTTCGCGATGCCGCTCGCCGTACTGCCGTTCCTCGCGGACGAGTTGAACGCCCCCTGGTCGCTCGGCCTGATGTACGCCGCCGTCCCGGCCGGGGCGATGCTGGTGAGCCTGACCAGCGGCTGGACCTCACGGGTGCACCGGCACGGGCGGGTCGTGGTCCTGGCCGCGGCGCTGTGGGGCCTGGCGATCGCGGCCGCCGGCGTCTCCCGGACCGTCTGGCTGGTGCTGCTGTTCCTGACCCTGGGCGGCGCCGCCGACATGGTGAGCGGGATCTTCCGCGGGGTGATGTGGAACCAGACGATCCCGGACGAGCTGCGCGGCCGGCTCGCCGGGATCGAGCTGCTGTCGTACTCGGTCGGCCCGCAGCTCGGCCAGACCTATGTGGGCGGCGTCGCCGCCTGGAAGGGCGTCAGGACGTCCGTCTGGTCGGGCGGGCTGCTGTGCGTGGGCGCGGTGGGGCTGCTGGCGCTGTGCCTGCCGAAGCTGATGTCGTACGACGCGCGCACGAACGAGCACGCGGTACGGCTGCGGGAGCAGCGGGCGGCGGCAGCGGCGGCCATGCCGGCGCCCGCGGAAAGTTGATCAGCCGCTCGCGGAGCTGGGGGGCTGGGGTACCGGGGTACTGGCTGGGTACTGGGGGTCAGTCGTCGTCCGCCGGGCCCGTCGGGGCGTCGTGCCACCGGGGGTCGCTCTCCCATTCCAGGTTGCGCTCGCGCGCGAGGTCCATCGCCTGCTGGGCCTCTTCCCTGCTGGTGTACGGCCCGAAGCGGTCCTTGGCCGGGCACTCCGGCCCTTCCTCGACCTTCTTGTGGACGAGGCAGTAGTACCACTCCCCCGGCTTCCCGACGGTGCGCTTCTTGAACAAGGCCATGACCGGCTCCTCTCGCCACCGACATGTTCCCCCATGCCCGCTGGTTAGACTCGCTTGCATGTCTGGCCAGTCGCTGCTCGTCCCAGGGGAACTGTCCCCCACCCGTTCCGTGCCCGGAAACATCCGCCGCCCCGAGTACGTCGGCAAGCCCGCGCCGACGCCGTACACGGGTCCGGAGGTGCAGACTCCGGAGACCGTCGAGGCGATGCGCGTCGCCGGGCGGATCGCCGCGCAGGCGATGGCCGAGGCGGCCAAGCTGATCGCGCCAGGCGTGACGACGGACGAACTGGACAAGGTGGCGCACGACTACATGTGCGACCACGGCGCCTATCCCTCGACTCTCGGCTACCGCAACTTCCCCAAGTCCCTGTGCACGAGCGTCAACGAGGTGATCTGCCACGGCATCCCGGACTCCACGGTGCTGCGCGACGGCGACATCATCAACCTCGACGTGACGGCGTACATCGGCGGGGTGCACGGCGACAACAACGCCACGTACCTGGTGGGCGACGTCGACGAGGAGAGCCGCCTGCTGGTGGAGCGCACCCGCGAGTCGCTGAACCGCGCGATCAAGGCGGTCAAGCCGGGCCGCCAGATCAATGTCATCGGCCGCGTGATCGAGTCGTACGCCAAGCGCTTCGGCTACGGGGTGGTCCGCGACTTCACCGGCCACGGCATCAACTCGTCGTTCCACTCGGGCCTGATCATCCCGCACTACGACAGCCCGCACGCGACGACGGTCATCCAGCCCGGCATGACCTTCACGATCGAGCCGATGCTGACGCTCGGGACGCACGAGTACGACATGTGGGACGACGGCTGGACGGTCGTCACGAAGGACCGCAAGCGCACGGCTCAGTTCGAGCACACGCTGGTGGTGACGGAGACGGGCGCGGAGATCCTGACGCTGCCCTGATCACCGGTTCACCGATCACCGATCACCGATCACAAAGCCCGCCCTGTCAGGGCGGGCTTTCTCTTGTACGCTTTTACCGACAGGGTGTCGGCAAGCTATTGACTTAGGTAAGCCTTACCTTAGAGGATGTGCCCATGGAGTCCTTCTCGACACTCATCCGCACCGCGTCCCATGAACAGCACGTGGAGGCCGAGACCTCGACGTTCATGAGCGACCTGCTCGGCGGACGGCTCGGCGTCGACGCGTACGCGCGCTACACCGAGCAGCTGTGGTTCGTGTACGAGGCGCTGGAGACCGGCACCGAGCAGCTGGCGTCGGACCCGGTGGCGGGCCCGTTCATCCAGCCGGAGCTGTTCCGGCTGGCGTCACTGGAGCGGGACCTGGCGCATCTGCGGGGGCCGGACTGGCGGTCGGGCGTCTCCGCGCTCCCGGCCACCCGCGCCTACGCGGACCGGGTACGGCAGTGCGCCCGCGACTGGCCGGCCGGCTACATCGCCCACCACTACACCCGCTACCTCGGCGACCTCTCCGGCGGCCAGATCATCCGCGACAAGGCCGAGAAGACCTGGGGTTTCACCCGCAAGGGGGACGGCGTCCGCTTCTACGTCTTCGAGGAGATCGCCAACCCGGCGGCGTTCAAGCGGGATTACCGCGAACTGCTGGACGGGGTGCGCGCGGACGACCTGGAGAAGCAGCGGATCGTGGCGGAGTGCAAGAAGGCGTTCGCCCTGAACACGGCGGTGTTCAGGGCGTTGGGCGAGGAGTTTCCGCTGAGCGCCTGAGGCTCAGCGCTCCAGGACCACCCGGCCGCCGAGTTCGACCCAGTCCCCGGGCTGCGGCGCGGTGAGCAGCTGGGAACCGGCGCCCTGGGTGATGTTGAGCGCCCGGCCGAGTCGGTGGGTGAGCTGGATGGCCGCGGCACCGGTCGCCTCGTCCTCCTCGACGCCGTCGCCCCGGCCCGGGAAGCCACGGGCCCGGACCCGTCCGGCCGCCTCGTCCTCCCAGGCCCAGGCGTAGATCCACTCACCGGCCGGGGGCACGGTGAGGTCATCGACCTCGGCCGCCGTCGCGTACTGCTTCAGGGTGCGCGGCGGCGCCCACTCCGCCCGCGCCTCGATCCAGCTGAACTCCCCGTCCAGCCGGGTGCCCACCACGCCGGCGGGTGTGACCAGCTCGGGCACGTCGAGGAGCCAGGCCGCGCCGACGCAGGGGTAGCCGGCGAAGGGGAGTCGTACGGAGGGCGTGTAGATGTCGATGACGCCGCGCTCGGGGTCGTCCACGAACACGGTCTCGCTGAACCCGAGCTTGCCGGCGAACGCCTGCCGGTCCGCCCGGTCGGGCATGACGGAGCCCTCGCGGACGACGCCGAGTTCGTTGCCGTATCCGCCCTTGGGGCCGCAGAAGACGCGGAGGACGTCGTAGTCAGTCACGGGGGCATTGAAACATCTGAGCCATCGTGCCCACGGCGAGGTCGTCCCAGGCGGGGACCCCGCCGGGCAGGGGCCAGGAGTCGGTGGGCGCGGTGTCGTAAGGCAGCGATGCGAGGGCGTCGGCGTAGCCGCGTTCCAGAGCGACTCGTTGATGCATGAGGTTCGGATGAGGCGCACGGGAGTCCACGCGGGAGCCCAAACGCTCCATGTGCCGCTCGTGCGCCGCCGTGATCTCGTCGGCCTCCCGCCGCCACCGCTCCTCGTCCGCCACTCTCCTGAGCTCCACGCACACCGGCTCCACCCCTTCCGCCAGCGCGGCCACGGCGCGGTCGTGGCCGTCCAGGATCAGCCAGCCGTCGAGGAACGTCACCCACCACAGGAGTACTGGGGCGAGCGTGCCGTCCCGCGCGTGCTTGCGGTACGCCTTCACGCGCGGGGCGTCCGGCGGGGAGAGACGGCGCAGGGGCAGCACTCCGTGCCAGCCGCCTCCGCAGTAGAGCTCCAGACTCCCGCCCGGCCAGTCCCGGACGAAGTCCTCGGTCCAGATGCCCGGTGCGAAGGAGGCTCGGCGGGAGAGAAGCCAGCGGCCGTCGTACAGGGGACCGTCCTCCGCCTCCTCCAGCCAACGCGCGCACTGGTGCGTCCAGTCGGTCCGCTCGCGCATCGCACTGGAGCGCAGCGGCGGGAGGGGTGAGCGATGGCCGTCGAGGCGGTGCGTCGCCAGGTCCTTGCAACAGCCCGTGCCGTCCGCGCGGCCCAGCAGCAGCGGCCGCTCCCCCTGGCGCAGCAGCAACCGGCCTGCGTCCGCCGTCTCGAAACGGAGTGGAGGCGGAGCCGGCCGGCCCGACACGGCCAGGACCAGTCCGCCGCCCGGGGCGAACTCCCTGACTCCCCTGGCTCCCGTGATCCCCGTGGTCGCGTTCACGGGGCCCAGTCTGATGACCCGATGCCGCCGCCCGCAAAGGGATTGCCACCTTGAGTAAAGGTAAGGCTAACCTAAGCTCTGCCGGCTGACAGGGCTGCGGCCGAGCCACTGCGGCAGTGACCGAAAGGAACGGACAACGGCATGACCGTACTGGAGAAGGCCGCGCCAGAGGCCGTGGCCCAAGTGCCGCGCCGCAGCCGGCACACCACCGCCTGGCTGCTGACCGTCGGCATGTGCGTCGCCCTCCTCGTCCTGGTCCCGGTCGCCGCCGGGATCGGCGCCTATCCGGTCCCGGTCGGGGACGTCCTCGCCTCCGTGCAGCACAAAGTCGGGCTCGGCGGCGGCGAGTTGGACCGGGTCGCCGAGTCGGTGCTGTGGAACGTCCGCTTCCCGCGGATCGTGCTCGCGCTGCTCATCGGGGCCTCGCTGGGCTGCGCCGGCGCGCTGATGCAGGGCGTGTTCGGCAATCCGCTGGCCGAGCCCGGCGTCATCGGCGTCTCGTCGGGCGCGGCGGTCGGCGCGGTCGGTGCGATCGCGCTCGGCGTCAACTTCCTCGGTACATGGACGGTTTCCGTCTTCGCGTTCCTCGCCGGGCTCGTCACCGTCCTGCTCGTGTACGCGATGTCCCGCTCGGGCGGCCGTACGGAAGTGGTGACGCTGATCCTCACCGGTATCGCCGTGAACGCCTTCGGCGGGGCGATGATCGGGCTGTTCCTGTTCTTCGCGGACGCCGCGGCCATCCAGCAGATCACCTTCTGGCAGCTCGGCTCGCTCTCCCAGGCGACCTGGCCGAAGGTGCTGGCCGTTCTGCCGTGCGCCGCGCTCGGACTGGCCGTCGCTCCGCTGTACGCCCGCCGGCTGGACCTGCTGGCGCTGGGCGAACGGCCGGCGCGGCATCTGGGCGTCGATGTGGAGCGGCTGCGGATCGTCCTGGTCCTGGTCATCGCCCTGCTGACGGCGGCCGCGGTGAGCGTCTCCGGGATCATCAGCTTCGTCGGCCTCGTCGTACCGCATCTGCTGCGGATGGCGGCGGGGCCGGGGCACCGGTTCCTGGTCTCGGCCAGTGCGCTGCTCGGTGCGCTGGTGCTGCTCGCCGCCGATCTGACGGCCCGTACGGTCGCCGCGCCCGCGGAGCTTCCTCTTGGTGTGTTGACGGCGCTTCTCGGGAGCCCGTTCTTCTTCTGGCTGCTGCGGAGGACTCGGCGCAGGCAGGGGGGTTGGGCCTAGGGGGTCGTATGTCGTCTGCGCGCCGGTGGGGGCTGGTCGCGCCCGCGCGGCGGAGCCGCACATCGATACAGCCCCGCGCCCCTCAAGGGCGTTGGTCCCACTCCGCGACAGCAACTCGCCCTCCGTCAAAGGACCCCTCCCATGAAGCTCCTCCGTCACCGTCCGTCCCCTCCCTCCCCCGCCCAACCCGGCGACATCCTCGCCGAGGCCGAGAACCTCCACGTCCGCCTCGGCGCCCGCCCCGTCCTGCACGGTGTCTCCGTCCCCGTCCGGGCCGGCGAGGTCCTCGCCCTCGTCGGGCCCAACGGTGCGGGAAAGTCCACCCTGTTGAGCGCGCTGGCCGCCGACCTCCCGGCCGCCGAGGGTGTCGTACGGATCCACGGGCGCCCGGCGACCGACTGGTCGGCCCCCGAACTCGCCCTGCGCCGTGCGGTTCTGCCGCAGTCGGCGACGCTCTCCTTCCCGTTCCCGGTGGAGGACGTCGTACGGATGGGCCGCGCACCCCACGCCTCCTCTCCCGCCGAGGACGACCTCGCCGTCGCCGAGGCCATGGCCGCCACCGAGGTGAGCGCCTTCGCCGTACGGCCGTTCTCCGCGCTCAGCGGTGGTGAGCGGGCCCGTGTCGCGCTGGCCCGGGTGCTCGCGCAGCGCGCCCCGTTGCTGCTGCTCGACGAACCGACGGCCGCGCTGGACCTCAAACACCAGGAGCTGGTGCTGCGGTTGTGCCGGGAGCGGGCGCGGGCCGGGGACGCGGTGGTCGTCGTGCTGCACGATCTGGGGCTCGCGGCGGCCTACGCGCACCGGGTGGCGATCCTGCGCGCCGGACGGGTCGCGGCCGACGGGCCGCCCGCCGAGGTGTTCTCCGAGCGACTGCTGTCCGAGGTCTACGACCAGCCCGTCGAGGTGCTTCCGCATCCGCGGACGGGTGCGGTCCTGGTGACCCCTCGCCGCTGATCCCCACGCCGCCGCCCTCAACGCGACTGACCCCCACGCCACTGAACCCCACGGCACAACCTTTGACGTTCCTTTGACTTCTCTATGGGGTCCTTTTTGGCCACTTAGGCAATCCTTATCTCCGTTAGGCGAGCCTCACCTTCCTAGTTGTGAGGCCCGTCACGCATACTTTCCGGCCACCTCCTGGAGCCCACATGCGCGCCGTCAGACTCCCCGTCACCACCGCCATCGCCACCGTGGCGGCCCTGACCGCCGTCACGGGCTGCACCGAGAAGGGCAGTTCGGCGGGGAGCGACCGGGTCGTCAACGTGACCGCGACGGACGACAAGTGCGAGGTGTCGAAGAAGGAGTTTCCGGCCGGGCACGTCGAACTCGCCATCGAGAACAAGGGGTCGAAGGTCACCGAGGTCTACATCCTCTTCCCGGACGACCGCATCGTCACCGAGCGCGAGAACATAGGCCCCGGCACCAAGCAGACCGTCACCGCCGAGGTGAAGGCCGGCGACTACACGATCGCCTGCAAGCCCGGCATGAAGGGCGACGGCATCCGGCAGACCGTCAAGGCCACCGGCAAGGGCACGGCCGCCAAGCGCGACCCGCGGCTGGACAAGGCCGTCGCCGCCTACCGCGAGTACGCGCAGGAGCAGGCCGACGAGACGCTGCCGAAGGCGGAGGCGTTCGCCAAGGCCGTCAAGGACGGCGACATCGAGGCCGCGAAGAAGGCCTACGCCACCTCCCGCATCGGCTGGGAGCGCACCGAGCCGGTCGCCGAGTCCTTCGGCGACATCGACCCGAAGGTCGACGTCCGCGAGGACGGTCTGGCGGCCGGTCAGGACCCGGAGAAGGACTGGACCGGCTGGCACCGTCTGGAGCGCTCGCTCTGGAAGGACAAGAAGCTCACCGACCGCGACTCGGAACTCGCCGACCAGCTGATCACCGACCTGAAGGACTGGCAGAAGCGGGTCGGCAAGGCCGAGATCACCCCGACCTCCATGGCCAACGGCGCCAAGGAACTCCTCGACGAGGTCGCCACCGGCAAGGTCACCGGCGAGGAGGAGCGCTACTCGCACACCGACCTGGTCGACTTCAAGGCCAACGTGGAGGGCGCGCAGAAGGCGTACGAGCTGCTGAAGGCGGTCGCCAACGAGAACGACCCGGCGCTGGTGACCGAGCTCGACAAGCAGTTCGGCGCGCTGAACACGCTGCTGGACAAGTACCGGGCGGACAAGTCGTCGTACGACTTCACCTCGTACGACAAGGTCGGCGACGCCGACCGCAAGGAGCTGTCGGACGGTGTCAACGCCCTCGCGGAGCCGCTGTCCAAGCTCGCCGCCGCCGTCGTCGTGAAGTAAGGCGGGCGCCCTCATGACCGAGAACTCCGAATCCCCGTCCCGTCGCGCGCTGATCGGCTGGGGCGGTGCCGGGCTCGCGCTCGGGGCCGTCGCGGCCGGCGGTGCCGTGGCGATGACCCGTGACGGCGACGCCGCCGGTGACGCGGCCCCGGCCGGTGCCGCGACGGGCGCCGCGATCGACTTCCACGGCGAGCGGCAGGCGGGCATCGCCACGCCGGTGCAGGACCGGCTGCACTTCGCCGCGTTCGACGTGAAGACCGACGACCGCGCCGAGTTCGTGCGGATGCTGAAGGACTGGACGGCGGCCGCGCGCCGGATGACGGCCGGGCAGGCGGTCGGCGAGGGCGCGTACGGCGGGCTGGCCGAGGCGCCGCCGGACGACACCGGTGAGGCGCTGGGGCTGAAGCCGTCGCGGCTGACGCTGACGATCGGCTTCGGGCCGTCGCTCTTCGAGAAGTTCGGCGAGGCGTTCGGCATCGCGGACGCCCGCCCCGAAGCCCTCGCCGAGCTGCCGAAGTTCGCCGGGGACAACCTCGACAAGAACCGCAGCGGCGGCGACCTGTGCATCCAGGCCTGCGCGGACGACCCGCAGGTCGCGGTGCACGCGATCCGCAACCTGGCCCGTATCGGCTTCGGCAAGGTCGTCATCAAGTGGTCCCAGCTCGGCTTCGGGAAGACGTCGTCGACGACGCCGGAGGAGCAGACTCCGCGCAACCTCATGGGCTTCAAGGACGGCACCCGCAACATCGCGGGGACGGAGACGGACCGGCTGAAGAAGTTCGTGTGGGTGGACGAGAAGGACGGTCCCGCGTGGATGACCGGCGGCTCGTATCTCGTGGCCCGCCGCATCCGCATGCACATCGAGACCTGGGACCGCACCTCCCTGAAGGAGCAGGAGGACATCTTCGGCCGCGACAAGGGCGAGGGCGCCCCGGTCGGCAGGGCCAAGGAGCGCGACGAGCCCTTCCTGAAGGCGATGCTGCCCGACGCGCACGTCCGGCTCGCGCACCCCGACTCCAACGACGGGGCGACGATCCTGCGCCGCGGCTACTCCTTCACCGACGGCACGGACGGCCTCGGACGGCTGGACGCGGGCCTGTTCTTCCTGGCCTACCAGCGAGACCCGCGCACCGGGTTCGTCAGGATCCAGCGCAACCTGGCCATCGACTCGCTCAACGAGTACATCCAGCACGTGGGTTCGGCGCTCTTCGCGATCCCGCCCGGCGTCCGCGACAAGGACGACTGGTGGGGCAGCACGCTGTTCTCCAAGGAGGCGTGAGGACTTGTGTTCTCCAACTATCTGATCGGCCTGCGCGAGGGTCTTGAGGCCAGCCTGGTCGTCTGCATCCTCATCGCCTACCTGGTGAAGACGGACCGCAGGGACGCCCTCAAACCCATCTGGATCGGCATCGGCGTCGCGATCGCCCTCGCGCTCGGCTTCGGCTGCGCGCTCGAATTCGGCTCGCAGGAGCTGACGTTCGAGGCACAGGAGGCCCTCGGCGGGTCCTTGTCGATCCTCGCCGTCGGGCTGGTGACGTGGATGGTGTTCTGGATGCGGCGCACCGCCCGGCACCTGAAGTCCGAGCTGCACGGCAAGCTGGATGCCGCCCTGCAGATGGGCACCGGCGCACTGGTCGCGACCGCGTTCCTGGCCGTCGGCCGGGAGGGCCTGGAGACGGCCCTGTTCGTGTGGGCATCGGTGCGCGCGGCCGGCGACGGCAGCACGCGCCCGCTGGCCGGCGCCGCCCTGGGCATCGCCACGGCGATCGTCCTGGGCTGGCTCTTCTACCGCGGCGCCCTGCGCATCAACCTCGCACGGTTCTTCACCTGGACCGGCGGCATGCTGGTGGTCGTGGCGGCGGGCGTGCTGGCGTACGGCGTCCACGACCTGCAGGAAGCGCGCTGGCTGGGCGGCCTGAGCGACAAGGCGTTCGACATCAGCGACACCGTCGATCCGGCAAGCTGGTACGGCACTCTGCTGAAGGGCGTCTTCAACTTCCAGCCCGATCCGACCGTCCTCCAGGTCACGGTGTGGCTGCTGTACCTGATCCCGACGCTCACGCTGTTCCTGGCCCCGGTAGGGTTCGCCTCCGGGAAGGGGAAGGTGAAGGGACCTGATGAGCAGGGAACGCGGCCCTCGAAGGCTCCGCAGGCTTGACCGGAGCGCACTGATTGCAGCCTCGCTGACCGCTTTGTCGCTGACGGCAAGCGGATGTGTGGTCGTCCACGGGGAGCGGGAGATCCTCCCCTCGGCCACCGAGGCGGAGGCCAACAAGGCGCTCGAAGAGTTCACTTCCGCGTACAACAAGGCGGACAAGGCGTACGACAGCTCCCTCGACGCCGACTACGTCACCGGCGCCCTGGGCGACATCGACGGGGCGCGGCTGAAGGCGGGCAAGGCGGTCAGCCCCGGCGGCAACGCGGCGCACACCCCGCTGAAGCTGTCGGACACCAAGATCACGATCCCGAAGAAGGCGGGCTGGCCACGCTGGTTCGTGGTCGACGCGGCCGGCAACAAGTTCGGCAGCGCACGCTGGGTCTTCGTGTTCACCCGCAGCGGCCTGGACGAACCGTGGGAGGCGGCGTATCTGACGCTGGTGGCCCCCGGCGACATGCCGAAGTTCAAGACGGACAAGGACGGCTGGGCCGAGGCCGTCCCCGCGAACTCGACCGAACTGGCCGTGCCGCCGTCGGACTTGAGCAAGCAGTACGCGGGCTACCTCAAGGAAGGCGGGGACGTCTTCGCGGACGGCCGTCACACCAGCGAGTGGCGTGCCGACCGGACGAAGGCGGCCAAACGGCCGGGCCTGGTCAGCCAGTTCATCGACGAACCGCTCACGAGCGGCGACTACGCCCCGCTGGCGCTGCGCACCACGGACGGCGGTGCGCTGGTGTTCTTCACCACGCGCTATTACGAGAAGCGGACGGCCTACGCGGGCACGTCCGTCCCCTCGCCGGGCAAGGGCGTGGAGGCCCTGACGGAGGGCGAGGTCAAGCAGTCGCTGACGATGGAGATCATCTCCAACGAGATGGCCCTGGACCCGAAGGGTTCCGGGAAGGTGGAGGTCATCGGCCGGACCCAGGGCCTGACGTCGGCGAAGGGCGAGTAGCGCCGCCCGGCGATGGAGCTCAGTGGCGCAGGGGCCAGGCCGCGGTGACGTGGTCGGGCTCCTCGTCGGCGTGGCGGGCGCAGGCGTCGGTGAGGGTTTCCAGCAGGCTCAGCGGGTCGGGCAGCGGGTGTTCGAGTCCGCGCAACCAGTGCACGGACTGGCCCTCACCGGACAGCCGGGCGGGCGGTACGAGGACGTAGGACCCGCGGCAGTGCCAGCGCAGTCCCGGATGCTCGTCCATGGTCTCGGGGTGGCAGTCCAGCTCGCAGGGCCACCACTCGTCCTCGTCCTCGGGGGTGCCGCGGGTGAGGGTGAAGAACAGCAGCCGCCCGTCGTCGCTCTCGGCGACCGGGCCGACCTCGATACCGGCGCCGAGCAGCCGCTCCAGCGCGTCGAGTCCGGCCTCGATCGGCACGTCCATGACGTCGTGCACCATGCCGGTGGCGGTGATGAAGTTGGCCTGCGGCTGATGGCGGGCCCAGCGCTCGATCTGGGCGCGGTCGGTGGTGGACTGCGTCTGCCAGGCGAAGGACACCGGGTGCCGGGCGGGGGTGGGACAGCCGACGCGATCACAGGAACATCGGTAGCCGGCGGGGTGCGCGGCGGGCGCGAGGGGCAGTCCCGCCGCGGCGGCGGCCAGCAGCAGGGCCTCCCTGCCACCGTCGTCGGCGGCGTCCTTCGGGCGGCGTCCGCGCAGCCACTGGGAGAGCTTGCCCTGCAGGCCGGTCCGACCGCCCAACTCCGCGCTCATCTATCCCCTCGCCTCGCTGTCGTGCGGAACAGCATGCCCTATGGTCCCATCATCGTGCGCTCCGGGGGGCCGTAGCGGACAACCGGGGTAGGTGGGGCGAGGTGTGCACAGCACTGTGATCAGCGGTAATGGACCGCTTTGGCGGGATTTACGGCCCTACCGCGCACGCGGCGCGAGGCCGTGGAGGGCGTAGTCGACGAGGGTGTCGGTGTACTCGTACGAGATCGGGCCCGTGTGCTGGAGCCAGCGCTGGGCGAGGGGTGAGACGAAGAGTTCGAGGGCGATGCGCGGATCGATGTCGGGTCGCACCTCCCCGGCCTCCTGGGCGGCGCGCAGCCGGTCGACGTAGAGCTGGAACGAGGGTTCCATCAGCTTGGCGACGTACTCCCGGCTGAGCGGCTCGTTGACCAGGCCCTCGGCGGCGAGGGCGCGGGCCGGGGCGGCGAAGTGGGGGTCCGTCATCTGGTCGATGGTGGCGCGCAGCACGGCCTTCAGATCGGCCGCGAGGTCTCCGGTGTCCGGGATGACGTACGGCTCCTGCCCGGCGGCCTGCGCGGCCTGCTCCCCGAGATCGAGGAACGCCTCCATCAGCACCTCGGCCTTCGACGACCACCACCGGTAGATCGTCTGCTTGCCGACGCCGGCCCGGGCGGCGATGCCCTCGATCGTGGTCCTGGGGTAGCCGACGTCGGCGACGAGGGCGAGGGCGGCGTCGTAGATGGCGCGGCGGGACTTCTCGCTGCGGCGGGTGGCGTTGGGGGCGGGGTGATCGGTTTGCCCCGAGGGCTTCTGGGCGGACTGGGCGGATTTCTGGGCTGCCATGGCTCGAATTTTATCAGGTTGACAAGACGGAGCGTCTCGCTGGACCCTGAAAGGGTGCGATGTCGAGACGATACGTCTCGTACTATCGCTGGTCTTTAAAGGTCCTTGATGAAGGTCCTTGATGAATGACGAAAGGAGCTCACCATGGCCCGAAGCGGATCCGGAAACATGCTGGGAGTCGGCGGGACGCGGCGGAACCTCGGCCGTACGGCACTGCGCGGCGGGGGTCGCGGCGGCCGGATCGGCGGTGGAGCGGATCCCGCGGCACAGAAACGGGAGCTGCTGCGCAGGTTCCAGGAGAAACAGGAGACGTCGGACGGGGAGAGTTCGACGGCGGAGAGCTCGGAGGAGGAGACGTCCTAGTCGGACGCCGGGGGCCAGGCGTCGCCCCAGTCCGCGTCGCGGGCCGCCTTGTAGAGGTCGCCGTGCCGTTTGGTGATCGTGGTGCGGCGCAGGGAGGGTTCGGTCTCGCACAGGTCGAGGAGGACCTGGCCCTTGCGGATCTGGGGTTTGCGTACGACGCGGGCGGGGGCCGGGGTGACGGGGAGGCGGGTGGCGGCGACGTACGCGAACTTCTCGTCCTCGTAGGCGAGGGAGCCGCCCTTGATCTGGCGGTGGAGCGAGGAGCGGCTGACCCTTGCCGAGAAGTGGCACCAGTCCGTGCCGGGGACGATGGGGCAGGCGGCGCTGTGCGGGCAGGGGGCGGCGATGCGGAAGCCGGCGGTGATCAGGCGGTCGCGGGCCTCGATGACGCGGGTGTAGCCGTCGGGGGTGCCCGGTTCGACGATGACGACGGCCTGGGCGGCGGACGCGATGGTGTCGACGAGGGTGGTGCGGTCCGGGGCCGTGAGCTCGTTGAGGACGTAGGAGACCGTGACGAGGTCCGTGGGGTCCAGGGCGAGCGCCGAGCCGATCCGGGCGCGGTGCCAACGGGCGTTCTTCAGCGCCGGGTTGGCGGCGGCGATCTCCCGGCCGATCGCCAGGGCGGGTTCGGCCCAGTCCAGCACGGTGACGCTGCGCTCGCCCGGCCAGGTCGCGGTGACGGCCCAGGTCGCGGCGCCGGTTCCGCCGCCTACGTCCGTGTGGCTGCCGGGGGTCCATTCCGGGACGGCCTCCGCGAACGCCTCCAGGGCGGCGTGGACCGCCTCGAAGGTGGCGGGCATGCGGTAGGCGGCGTAGGCGGCGACGTCTGCGCGGTCGCGGAGGATGGGGGTGTGGGTGGGGGTGGCGCCCCGGTAGGTGGCGATCAGCCGGTCGACGGCCTGGGTGGCCTGGCGGGGCGGGAGGCCGTCGAGGAGCGTGGCGAGGCTGTGGCGCAGGGTCTCGGCGGGCGGGGGGACGGGGGCGTTCACTCGGCGATTCTACGAGGGCGCGCGGCGGGGGTGTGGGGGGTGCATTTTTCGCCCCCGCCGCCCCTACCAAGTCGGATCGTAGCCATGTCGT
>NZ_BAAAZY010000030.1:0-39534 GCF_039537145.1 Streptomyces shaanxiensis | reverse complement strand
TTCTCGGCCTGACCCCCAGTCAGCGGGGCTTGTCTTCGCGGCTGTTGGGCCGTTCCGACGAGTGAGACTTTAGCGGATTCCTCGCTCCCGAGCTAATCGGGGGCTGCGCTCTGTCGAGCGCGGATTCCTCATTCCGTAAATACGCATGCCAATGAAACGACGGCAGACAGATCGACTGTCGTCGAGCGTTGGTTGGTACTTGCGGAGTGGCTGTCCGGGGACCGACCGGAGTCGGTGCTCACGTCGGACAACTCGGAGAACACTACGGATCGGCCCGGGGCGTGTCAACTTCACGCCGGACGGCACTCTCGGGGCGTACTCTGATGGTCATGA
Organism: Streptomyces shaanxiensis; assembly: GCF_039537145.1. Lineage (NCBI taxonomy): Bacteria > Bacillati > Actinomycetota > Actinomycetes > Kitasatosporales > Streptomycetaceae > Streptomyces > Streptomyces shaanxiensis. Next base: position 39,201 of record NZ_BAAAZY010000030.1, on the reverse strand, counting down.
CGACGCGTACGTGCACCCAGCTGTGGTGGGCCGCCTGAAGGCGGCCGTAGTCACGTATGCACTCAACGGCCGCCGCCTCGGCGGCCGTTCTCGTATCTCCCTCCAGAGACTCTGAGGGTCGGCCAGCTGGGACGGCGGCCTCGACCAGGAGGTGGAGGAAGAGATGACGCGGGTCTTCAGTGGGGTCAAGCCGACGGGGCATCTGACGCTGGGGAACTACCTGGGAGCCATGCGGCGGTGGGCTGCCGTCGATCAGCACCAGGCCGACGCGCTGTTCTGCATCGTCGATCTGCATGCCCTGACGGTGGACCACGATCCGGCGCGGGTGCGCAGGCTCAGTCGGCAGGCGGCGACGTTGCTGCTGGCGACCGGGCTGGATCCGGAGCTGTGCACCGTCTTCGTACAGAGTCATGTGGATGAGCACGCGCGGCTGTCGTATGTGCTGGAGTGCGTGGCCACGGACGGCGAGATGCGGCGGATGATCCAGTACAAGGAGAAGGCGGCGCGCGAGCGGGAGCGGGGCGGGAGTGTGCGGCTGTCCTTGCTGACGTATCCCGTGCTGATGGCCGCGGACATCCTGGCCTACGGGGCCGAGGAGGTGCCGGTCGGGGACGATCAAGCGCAGCACGTGGAGCTGACGCGGGACCTCGCCGTGCGGTTCAACCAGCGGTACGGGCATACGTTCGTGGTGCCCCGGGCCACGCATCCGCAGGTCGCGGCTCGGGTGATGAATCTGCAGGACCCGATGTCGAAGATGGGCAAGAGTGATGACGCCGGGCCGGGGATCGTCTATCTGCTCGATGAGCCGGATGTGGTGCGCAGGAAGATCATGCGCACCGTGACCGACAGCGGGCAGGAGGTCGTGTACGACCGGGACGCGCGGCCTGGGGTGGCGAATCTGCTGGAGATTCTGGCGGCGTGCACGGGTGGGAACCCAACGGAGCTGAGCGGTGTATATGAGTCGTACGGCTCTTTGAAGTCAGCCACCGCGGAAGCCGTGGTCGAGGTTCTCAGGCCTGTGCACGAGAAGCACAGGGAGCTGTGCGCGGATCCTGGCTATGTGGAGGGGGTGCTGCGGGATGGTGCGGAGCGGGCTCGGGCGATGGCGCGGCCGACCGTGGATGCCGCGTATCGGGCGATCGGGTTGCTGCCGGCGGCTGCGGCCGCGGATATCGGGGTGACCGTGTAGGGGCTGCGCTCGGCCCGCCCCTGAGGCAGGGGCGGGCCCGGTGTCACTTGTTGTTGCCGGAGGCCAGTTCGCGGCTGCGGTCGCGGGCGGCTTCGAGGGCGGCGATGAGGGCGGCTCGTACGCCGTGGTTCTCGAGTTCGCGGATGGCGTTGATGGTGGTGCCGGCGGGGGACGTGACGTTCTCGCGGAGCTTGACGGGGTGTTCGCCGCTGTCGCGGAGCATCGTCGCGGCGCCGATCGCGGACTGGACGATGAGGTCGTGGGCCTTGTCGCGGGGCAGGCCGAGGAGGATGCCGGCGTCGGTCATGGCTTCGACCAGGTAGAAGAAGTACGCCGGGCCGGAGCCGGAGAGGGCTGTGCAGGCGTCCTGCTGGGACTCGGGAACCCGGAGCGTCTTGCCTACGGAGCCGAAGATCTCCTCGGTGTGGGCGAGGTCGGCTTCGCTGGCGTGGCTGCCGGCCGAGATGACGGACATGGCCTCGTCCACGAGAGCGGGGGTGTTCGTCATGACGCGGACTACCGGAGTGCCGGCGGCGAGGCGGGCCTCGAAGAAGGAGGTGGGGATGCCTGCGGCTCCGCTGATGATCAGGCGGTCGGCGGGGACGTGCGGGGCGAGTTCGTCGAGGAGGGCGCCCATGTCCTGCGGCTTGACCGTGAGGATCAGGGTGTCGGCGGTCTTGGCGGCTTCCGCGTTGGTGACCGGGGTGACTCCGTAGCGGGTGCGGAGTTCTTCGGCTCGTTCCGCGCGGCGGGCTGTCACCAGGAGGTCGGCAGGGGCCCAGCCGCCGCGGATCATTCCGCTGAGCAGGGCTTCGCCGATCTTGCCGGTGCCGAGGACTGCGACTTTCTGGGTCATGGCTGGGGTGCCCTCCGGGGGTTGCGTCGTCCGGGTTCATCCTCGCACCGGGGGCGGCTTTCGAGGTGACGTGTCCGGTGGGCGGGACGGGTGGGACGGGCGGGCCGCCCGCGTGGTCGTGCCAGGGCGGTCACGCCGTCCTGCGCCGGAGCGTCGCCGCGCCCAGGCCCAGGACCAGCAGGGCACAGCCGGCCACGATCAGGGCGTCGCGGACGAAGTTGGCGGTCATGTCGGTGTGTTTGAGGACCTCGTTCATGCCGTCGACCGCGTAGGACATGGGGAGGACGTTGGAGATGGCCTCGAGGGCCGGGTGCATGTTGTCGCGGGGAGTGAAGAGGCCGCAGAGGAGGAGCTGGGGGAAGATCACGGCCGGCATGAACTGGACGGCCTGGAATTCGGAGGCCGCGAAGGCCGAGACGAAGAGACCGAGCGCAGTGCCGAGCAGTGCGTCGAGCAGGGCCACGAGCAGGAGCAGCCAGGGGCTGCCGGTGACGTCCAGGCCGAGGAACCAGAGGGCGAGTGCGGTCGCCAGGGCGGACTGGATGATCGCGAGGGTGCCGAAGGCGAGGGCGTAGCCGGCGATCAGGTCGCCCTTGCCGAGGGGCATGGCGAGGAGGCGTTCGAGGGTGCCCGAGGTGCGCTCGCGCAGGGTGGCGATGGAGGTGACCAGGAACATCGTGATCAGCGGGAAGATCCCGAGGAGGGAGGCGCCGATGCTGTCGAAGGTGCGCGGGCTGCCGTCGAAGACGTAGCGCAGCAGGAAGAGCATCACGCAGGGGACGAGGAGCATCAGCGCGATGGTGCGCGGGTCGTGGTGGAGCTGGCGCAGGACGCGGGCGGCCGTGGCTGTTGTGCGGGCCAGGTTCAGAGGGCCGGTGGGGGCGGGACGGAGTGCGGGGGACGTGCTCGTCGTCGTGGTCATCGGGTGGTCTCCTTCGCGCGGGCGGCCGCGACCGCCTCGTCGACCAGGTGCAGGAAGGCCGCCTCGACCGTCTCGGAGTTCGTACGGGTGCGCAGGGCGTCCGGGGTGTCGTCGGCGAGGATGCGGCCCTCGCGCATGAGGAGGAGGCGGTGGCAGCGCTCGGCCTCGTCCATGACGTGGGAGGAGATGAGGAGGGTGGCGCCGCGGGAGGCGGCGATGTCGTGGAAGAGGTTCCAGAGGTCGCGGCGCAGGACGGGGTCCAAGCCGACCGTCGGTTCGTCCAGGACCAGGAGTTCGGGGGTACCGAGGAGGGCGACCGCGAGGGAGACGCGGCTGCGCTGGCCGCCGGAGAGGTTGCCGGCCAGGGCGTCGGCGTGGCTGGTGAGGTCGACGTCCGCGATGGCGCGGGTGACGTTCTCGTGGCGCCGATCGGCGGCTGCGTGGCCCGGGTCGAGGATCGCGGCGAAGTAGGCGAGGTTCTGACTGATCGTCAGGTCGTCATAGACGGAGGGAGCTTGGGTGACGTAGCCGATGCGCGTGCGCAGGGTGGGGTGGCCGGCGGGGTGGCCGAGGACGTCCAGGGTGCCGGTGACCTTGGCCTGGGTGCCGACGATCGCCCGCATGAGGGTCGTCTTGCCGCAGCCGGACGGGCCGAGCAGCCCGGTGATCTGGCCGCGCGGGACGGTGAAGTCGAGGTCGCGGAGTACTTGGCGGGTGCCGCGTACGACGTTCAAGGCGTTGGCTCGGATGGCGGGGGTGCTTGGGGTGTCGGGGGGATCGGATCGGGCGGGCTGATAATTCATCATGCGATGAATATGCTCTGGTGGGGCTGTGCCGTCAAGCGCCGAGGCGGGGTGGGCGCTGGGGGGTGCGCGGTGGGCAGTGGGTGGTGGGGCGGTGGCCCCGCCGGGTCCCGGGGACCTGAATGCCGCCTCCATGCCCCCTGTGTCCTGAGTCCCGGGTCTTGGGTCCTGAGGACTTCCAGGTCCGGTACGTGATTCGCCCGCGCTCCCCGGCTCGGCGTTGGGCGGGTGTCCGAGGCGGTAGGGGGAGAGCGGGCGCGAGGAGGGGATGGAGAAGGAGGTCAGGAGGTGGTGGCGACGAGGAGGTCAACGTCGTAGGTCTCTTCGATGATGCCGTCCGGGAAGTCCTTGAGCAGGATCTGTTTCTCCTCGGTGAGGAAGGCGGTGCTCGCCTCTGTGCCGTGGACGAGGAAGATCGAGTGGCTGCCGAGGTTCGCCAGGTGGGTGTCGATGGGGACGCGGCGGCTCCAGCGGACCTTGCGGCGGGTGAAGGCGAGGCGGCCGGTGGGGTCGTTCTGGGCTGCACGGTCGCCGCTGCCGCCCTGCTCGACGGCGGGGTGGAGGTCGAAGCGGCGTTCGATGCGGCGCGCCTGGGTCACGTGCCAGGAGATGTCGAGGGGGGTGGTGTTCCACCACAGGGCCAGTGCACCGCCCGGCCGCAGTACGCGGAGGGCTTCCGGAGCCGAGTGGGCGGGGTCGGTCCAGTGCCAGGCCTGGGCATAGGTGAGGAAGTCGGTGGAGGCGGTGGCGAGGGGGAGGGCGTTGCCGTTGCCGCGGACGATCGGGATGTCGGGGTGGCTGCGGCGGAACTGGGCCGCCATGCCGTCGCCGGGTTCCACGGCCAGGACGTTGGCGCCGCGCTGTCGCAGGAGGGCCGTGGCTATGCCTGTGCCGGCGCCGACGTCGACGACGCGTGCGCCGGTGAGGGGGCGGCCTGCGAGGTCCTCGATCGCGTCGAAGAGGGCGGGTGGGTAGGCGGGGCGGTTCGCGGCGTACTGGGCTGCGGCGGCGTCGAAGGAGCGGGCACGGTCGGGGTGTGAGGGGGCCGTCATATGGCCATGGTGGCCGTGGTTGGTGCGATGTGCATCGAGTTTGCGGAGACGTCGGGCGGGGCGGCGGAGGGCGGGGCGGGCTGGTCGGTGGGCAGGCGGACGCCTGGGTGTGGGCTCGGGGTATCGGGTTTGCGGAGAGGTGAGGTCGGGCGGTGGAGGGCGGGCAGGGCTGATCGACGGACAGCCGCCCGGGCTATGAGCTCGGGGTATCTAGTGCTTTGCGAGAGGTCAGGTCCGGCGGCGGAGGGCGGTCCGGGGCTGATCGACAGACAGGCACCCGGGCTACGGGCTCGGGATTCGGATATCCGGCAGACCGTGCTCAGCAGCAGGGCCGTTGCCGCGGCGGTGGCCCGCAGGGGAGGCAGGCGCAGGCGAGGCGGGCCGGGTGGCCGGCTCGGAGGGGCCTGGAGCTCGACAGACGCCTCGTCCCGGGGCTTGGTGTGGCAGAGGCTGCTGGGGCGGACGCGCGACGGTGGGAATGGTGGAAGGCGTTGGGGTGGTGGCCGGCCCTGGTCAGCGGCGGCGGCGCTTCTTGCCCGGGTTGCCTGTGCGGCGGGTGGTGCGGGTGTCGTGTTGCTTGCGGGCCTTCTCGTATTCCTCGCGGTGGAGCTTCTCGCCGGGGGCCTCGATGAGGGAGCGGAAGAAGTAGGCGAGGAGGGAGCCGACGAAGCCGATCATGAGGAGGCTGCGGAGGTGGGCGTGGCGGTCGGGGTCGGGGCGTTTGGTGAAGCCGTCCCAGGTGTGGCGGAAGGCGAGGGCGCTGCACACCGCGAACATCACCACCACCAGGACGGTGACGAAGCCCCCGACTGCGGCGATCTGGATCCCCTGGTAGGCGAAGCGCAGTACCAGGCAGGAGACGGCCGCGGTGACGAGGGAGCCGATGGCCACGGCGATGCGGCGGGCGGTGTAGCCGTTGTCGTGGTCGACCCAGGTCGTGCCGAAGAAGCGGAGGGGCTCGGGGCGGGGGCCTGTGGAGCCCGCGGGGGTGGCCGGGGTGCCGTTCTTCTCGCTCACGAGTCGATTATGGCTCCGGCGTGGCCGCGGGCTCCGGACGGGTTCCGGCGAAGAGGAAACGGCCGGGACCGGACAGGACCGGCTGGCACGGGACAAGATCGGCCGGGACGGACAAGATCGGCCGGGATCCGAAAGGACCGGCCGGGCTCAGCCCGGGATCCGAAAGGATCCGCCCGGCTCAGCCCGGCATCCGCCCGGCTCAGGAGCAGCGCGGTCGGACGTAGCCGTCGCTGCCGGTGTTCACATAGGCGTCCGAGACGTACTCGCCGTCGTCGATGTTGTCCCAGATGTTCGTCGTGCCGTAGGGGCCGGTCACCGTCGTGCCCGGCGTCTGGCAGAAGATCGGGACCCGGGCGCCCTCGGGCAGGATGCGGACGATGGGGTACTGGGTGCCGGGGCCCCGGCGGACGTTCAGGCGGATGCCCGGCGCGACCGGGTAGTAGCGCACCGCCGTGGTCGTGACCTCGGCCGCCGTGGCGGTGGCTGCCGGAGCCGCCATGGTCATGACGGCCTCTTCCTCGTCTCCCCCGACCCCGTTGCCGACGCCGGCCCCGGCGGGTCTCTCAAGCCCTTCAGCGCGGTCCACAGACATGGAAATACCTCCCCCGTTGATCCCCATGACTCCCATGGGGTCCCGTTGATTCCCCTAAATCCCGCCACGCACACATGTGCGTGATGGGAACACGGAGGCTAGCAAGCCGCCTCTGTCTCGTACGAGTCATCGACTAGGCTCCGTGCGTCGCGCGCGCGGACGAACAGCACGGGGGTGGTCCCATGGCGCCACAGCAGAACGCCGGAGCGGGCGCGGAAGCGGAACTTCCCGAGTACGCCGGTCACTACCACCTGCAGTCACGCCTGGGCTCCGGCGGCATGGGCGTCGTCCATCTGGCGCGGAGCACCTCGGGCATGCAGCTCGCGGTGAAGGTCGTGCATGCCGAGTTCGCGAGGGACCCCGAGTTCAGGGGCCGGTTCCGGCAGGAGGTGGGTGCGGCGCGCAGGGTGAGTGGGGCGTTCACCGCGCCCGTCGTGGACGCCGATCCGGAGGCCGATCGGCCCTGGATGGCCACGCTGTTCATCCCGGGGCCGACGCTCGCGGACCACGTCAAGCGGAACGGGCCGATGGAGCCCGCGCAGTTGCGGCGGCTGATGGCCGGGCTGGCGGAGGCACTGCGCGACATACACCGGGTCGGTGTGGTGCACCGGGACCTCAAACCGAGCAATGTGCTGCTCGCCGACGACGGGCCGAAGGTCATCGACTTCGGCATCTCTCGGCCAAAGGACAGCGAACTGCGCACCGAGACCGGGAAGTTGATCGGTACGCCGCCCTTCATGGCACCGGAGCAGTTCCGGCGGCCGCGGGAGGTCGGGCCCGCCGCCGACATCTTCGCGCTCGGGTCGGTGATGGTGCACGCGTCGACGGGACGGGGGCCGTTCGACTCCGACAGCCCGTACGTCGTCGCCTACCAGGTGGTGCACGACGAGCCGGACCTGACCGGCGTACCGGCGAATCTGGCGCCGCTCGTGCTGCGGTGCCTGGCCAAGGAGCCCGAGGACCGGCCCACGCCCGACGAGATGATGCGGGAACTGCGGTCGGTGGCGGCGTCGTACGACACGCAGGCGTTCATTCCGGCGCAGCGGGCCAGTGGGAAGCCCCCGCCCGAGCAGGAACAGGAGCAGGAACAGGAGCGGGAACAGGCGCCGGAATCGAGCCCGGAGCCGGGGCCGGGTGTCGGGGAGGGGGCCGAACGGCCGCCCGGAAAGCGTCGGCGCCGGCTGTTGGCCCTCGGGGCCGGGGCCGTCGGTCTCGCCACGGTCCTCACGCTGGTCTCCGTACAGCTTCTCGGCGGTGTGAACCCGGAGCCGGCGCCCGAGAGCGCGCGGACCACGTCGGCCGGGTTCGGCGGGTGGGCCGCGGTACCGGCGGCCAAGGAGCGCACGCCCCTGTGTTCCCTCGGCGCGGGGAAGGTGCTGTGCGCCCAGAGCGGGCTCGTCTTCGCGCTCGACCCGCAGGACGGCCGGCTGCTGTGGCGGCATTCCGGCGACGCGTCGGGCCTGAGCGGACCGCCGGCCATGGCGGGCGGCCTGGTGCAGCCGGCGTCAGGGCCGGGCCGCCGGCTGGAGGCGCTCGATCCCGCTACGGGCAAGGCGCGTTGGCGGCAGACCATGCCCGCGTACGACAGCTCCTCGGCCGCCGGTGGCATGGTGCTGCTCACCGGCGCCGACGGCACGGTGACCGGCGTGGACGGCGCTTCGGGCGACACGAAGTGGAGCCGCACCGTACCGGGGCAGCGGGCGCCGTACTTCGTCTCGTTCGCCGGGGACCCGCTGGTGTACACGACGAGCGAGTCCCTCGACGGGTCGAGCACGCGGGTCGCCGCGGTGGACCCGGCCACGGGTGACGTGCGTTGGGACGCGCGGCTGAAGGGGGCGCTGGAGCTCGCGGGTGCGTCGGACGGATCGGTCTTCTTCGTCTCCCTCGACGGGACCTACGGCGCCACGAGGTCCGTGATCCGCTACTCCCCCGCCGACCGGACCACGCGACGCGTGACGCTGCCCCGTGAAATTCAGCAGGCCCACGGCACCGTCCGCGGGAACGTCGTCTACATCGTGGGCGAGGGCGGGTCGCTGGTCGCCGTCGACATGGAGGACGGCAGGCAGCTCTGGAGAACGGAGACGTCCCTGCTGCGCACGTCGTCGCCCGTCGCCGACGGCCGGCATGTGTATGTCAGCGCCCCCGACGGCCGGCTGCTCGCCGTGGACGCCCGCAGCGGTCGGCTGGTGGGCGAGACCCCGGTCCGGCTCGGCACGTCGGAGCGGGTGGCGGCCGACCTGCCCGAGCCCGTGCTCGCCGACGGCCACGTCTTCGGCAGCGCCCCCGACGGGAGCGTGTTCGCTGTCGACGGCCGCGACCCGTCGGCCTGGTGACAGAGCCTTACGTCCGCCCTCTCCCCCGGTGACGGAACCGAACGTCCGCCCGTTCCCGCCCCCGTGACAGACGCAGGGGCCGCCTCCCGAAGGAAGACGGCCCCTGCGACACGCAACCTCAGCCCAGCTTCGTCACGTCCCGCACCGCGCCCTTGTCCGCGCTGGTCGCCATCGCCGCGTACGCGCGCAGTGCCGCCGACACCTTGCGCTCGCGGTTCTTCGGGGCGTACACCCCGTTCAACGCCTGCTCACGGCGCGTGAGTTCCGCCTCGTCGACGAGCAACTCGATCGAGCGGTTCGGGATGTCGATGCGGATGCGGTCGCCGTCCTCGACGAGGGCGATCGTGCCGCCGGACGCGGCCTCCGGGGAGGCGTGGCCGATCGACAGACCGGACGTACCGCCGGAGAAGCGGCCGTCGGTGATCAGGGCGCAGGTCTTGCCGAGGCCGCGGCCCTTGAGGAAGGACGTCGGGTAGAGCATCTCCTGCATGCCGGGGCCGCCCTTGGGGCCCTCGTAGCGGATGACGACGACGTCGCCGTCCTTGACCTGCTTGTTGAGGATCTTCTCGACGGCCTCTTCCTGCGACTCGCAGACGACCGCCGGGCCCTCGAAGGTCCAGATCGACTCGTCGACGCCGGCCGTCTTCACCACGCAGCCGTCGACGGCCAGGTTGCCCTTGAGGACGGCGAGACCGCCGTCCTTGGAGTACGCGTGCTCGGCGCTGCGGATGCAGCCGCCCTCGGCGTCCTCGTCGAGGGCCTCCCAGCGCTCGGACTGCGAGAAGGCCTCGGCCGACCGGACGCAGCCCGGGGCGGCGTGCCACAGCTCGACGGCCTCCGGCGAGGGCGACCCGCCGCGCACGTCCCAGGTCTTCAGCCAGTCCGCCAGGGAGGGGCTGTGGACGGCGTGGACGTCCTCGTTGAGCAGCCCGGCGCGGTGCAGTTCGCCCAGCAGCGCCGGGATTCCGCCCGCGCGGTGGACGTCCTCCATGTAGTACGTGCGGTCCTTGGCGACGTTGGGCGCGACCTTCGCCAGGCACGGGACCCGGCGGCTGACCTCGTTGATCTGCTCAAGACCGAACGGAACGCCCGCCTCCTGGGCGGCGGCCAGCAGGTGCAGGATCGTGTTGGTGGAGCCGCCCATCGCGATGTCGAGGGCCATGGCGTTCTCGAAGGCCGCGAAGGTGGCGACGTTGCGCGGCAGGACCGTGTCGTCGTCCTGCTCGTAGTAGCGGCGGGTGATGTCCATCACCGTCTGCGCCGCCGCGACGTACAGCTGTTTACGGGCCGTGTGCGTGGCCAGCACCGAGCCGTTGCCCGGCAGGGACAGGCCGATGGCCTCGGTCAGGCAGTTCATCGAGTTGGCGGTGAACATGCCGGAACAGGAGCCGCAGGTCGGACAGGCGTTCTCCTCGATACGGAGGATGTCCTCGTCCGAGATCTTGTCGTTCACGGCGTCGGAGATCGCGTCGACCAGGTCGAGGGTGCGGACCGTGCCGTCGACCAGCGTGGCGCGGCCGGACTCCATGGGGCCGCCGGAGACGAAGACCGTGGGGATGTTGAGCCGCAGGGCGGCGTTCAGCATGCCCGGGGTGATCTTGTCGCAGTTGGAGATGCAGATCAGGGCGTCGGCGCAGTGGGCCTCGACCATGTACTCCACGCTGTCCGCGATGAGGTCGCGGGAGGGCAGCGAGTACAGCATGCCGCCGTGGCCCATGGCGATGCCGTCGTCGACGGCGATCGTGTTGAACTCGCGCGGGATGCCGCCGGCCTCACGGATCGCCTCGCTGACGATCCGGCCGACGGGCTGCAGGTGGGTGTGTCCGGGCACGAACTCGGTGAAGGAGTTCGCCACCGCGATGATCGGCTTCCGGCCGATGTCCGCACCGGGTACACCAGAGGCGCGCATAAGGGCGCGGGCGCCCGCCATGTTGCGGCCGTGGGTGACTGTGCGGGACCTCAGCTCGGGCATCGTCGCTCGCTCCTTCAGGGACAGCTAGGACTGCGATCAGAGACTTCTGACTGCTAACGAGCGTACGCCGGTCATCCAGAGGGCGGGACGAGGTGTCCGAAATGCGGGATGCGCGTCTCGCGCATCAGCTGTCCGGCGCTCCCCGCCCGGTGAGATGTCCCTGCACGACGGGCGCCACGCGCGTGATGATCTGCTCCACGTCCGCCGACGCGATCGGCTCGATCTTGATGACGTAGCGCATCATCGCGACGCCCACCAGCTGCGCGGCCGCCAGCTCGGCGCGCAGTTGCGCGTCCGGGGCGTCGATCTCGTCGGCGATGCGGCGCAGCAGCTGCGCGGAGACGAGGCGGCGGAAGACGGCGGCCGCGGCCTCGTTGTTGACCGCCGACCGGACGATCGCGAGCAGCGGCTTGCGGGTGACCGGGTTCTCCCAGAGCCCGAAGATGGTGCGGGTCATCCGCTCGCCGGCGTCGTCGAGCGGCCCCTCCAGGACCACGTCCCGCACCTTCAGGGCCGGCGCGAAGGCGACCTCCACCGCCGCCTCGAAGACCTGCTCCTTGGTGCCGAAGTAGTGGTGCACGAGCGCCGAGTCCACCCCGGCCGCCTTGGCGATGCCGCGCACGGACGTCTTCTCGTAGCCGCGCTCGGAGAACTCCTCGCGGGCCGCGTTCAGGATGCGGTCGCGGGTGCCGCCGGACTCCGTGCGAGGGGGCCGGCCCCGGCGTCGGGAGCCCACGCCGCCCTGGCCCGGCGTGATGTCGGTCACGGCCGGGGCACCTTCGCCGCGGAGGCCAGATGCAGCCGCGTGAAGGCGAGGGCCTCGGCGAGGTCGGCCTCGCGCTCGGCGCTGGACATCGCGCGGCGGGTGTTGACCTCGATGACGACGTGGCCGTCGAAGCCGGTGTGCGCGAGACGCTCCAGCACCTCGGCGCAGGGCTGGGTGCCGCGGCCGGGGACCAGGTGCTCGTCCTTCGCCGAGCCCCGGCCGTCGGCGAGGTGAACATGGCCGAGACGGTCCCCCATCCGGTCGATCATCTGGAGCGCGTCGCTCCGGGCGGTCGCCGTATGACTGAGATCGATCGTGAAGTGCCGGTAGTCGTCCTTCGTCACGTCCCAGTCGGGGGCGTACGCGAGCATCTCGCGGTCGCGGTAGCGCCAGGGGTACATGTTCTCGACGGCGAACCGTACGTCCGTCTCGTTCGCCATCCGCCAGATACCGGCGACGAAGTCGCGGGCGTACTGGCGCTGCCAGCGGAACGGCGGGTGCACGACGACCGTGGAGGCCCCCAGCTTCTCGGCGGCCGCCTGGGCGCGCTGGAGCTTGGTCCAGGGGTCGGTGGACCACACGCGCTGGGTGATCAGCAGGCAGGGGGCGTGGACGGCGAGGATCGGGATGCGGTGGTAGTCGCTGAGCCGGCGCAGCGCCTCCATGTCCTGGCTGACCGGGTCGGTCCACACCATGACCTCGACGCCGTCGTACCCCAGGCGCGCGGCGATCTCGAAGGCCGTTGCCGTCGACTCCGGATAGACGGAGGCCGTCGAGAGGGCGACCTTCGCATCCGGGATGCGCACCACTGGTTCTGCCACGAGGGACAGAGTACGGGGCGGTGCTGGAGGCCGGGGAACGGATGGGCGTGGGCCCGCCATGGGGGCGTCGGGGCGGTCAGGGGTGCGAACTGGGCATATGCCGAGGGCCTGGAGTGGGGGCGTGGGCCGACGGTGTGGCGGGGTTCACGACGCCCGGCCTCGTCGCGCGCCCTGACGGGGCCGTCGCCCCCGGAGAGCCGCCGTCACCCCACCGTCAAATGATCCAACTTCCGCAGGATCACGCCCTCCCGCAGCGCCCAGGGGCATATCTCCAGCCTCTCGACGCCGAACAGGTCCATCGCCCCCTCGGCCACCAGCGCCCCCGCGAGCAGCTGTCCCGCACGGCCCTCCGAAACGCCCGGGAGTTCCGCCCGCTGGGCGGTGGTCATCCCGGCCAGGCGCGGGACCCAGGCCTCCAGGGACTCCCGCTTCAGGTCGCGCTGGACGTAGAGGCCCTCCGTGGAGCGTGCCGCGCCGGCGAGACGGGCGAGCTGCTTGAAGGTCTTGGAGGTGGCGACCACGTGGTCGGGGGCCCCGAAACGGCTGAATTCGCCGACCGTACGGGCGATCTGTGCGCGGACATGCCGTCGCAGCGCTCTTATCGCCTCCGGGTCGGGCGGGTCTCCCGGCAGCCAGCCGGCGGTCAGCCGCCCCGCGCCCAGCGGCAGCGACACCGCGGTGTCCGGTTCCTCGTCCATGCCGTACGCGATCTCCAGGGAGCCGCCGCCGATGTCCAGCACCAGCAGCTTCCCGGCCGACCAGCCGAACCAGCGCCGGGCGGCGAGGAAGGTCAGCCGGGCCTCCTCGGCGCCGGTGAGAACCTGCAGCTCAACCCCGGTTTCGCTCTTCACGCGCGCGAGGACGTCGTCCGCGTTGCTGGCCTCCCGCACCGCGGACGTCGCGAACGGCAGGACCTCCTCGACACCCTTGTCCTCGGCCGCCTGCAACGCCTCGTGGACGACACCGACCAGCTTGTCGACCCCGTCGGGACCGATGGCCCCGCTGTCGTCGAGGAGTTGGGCAAGGCGCAGCTCCGCCTTGTGTGAGTGCGCGGGCAGCGGGCGCGCGCCAGGGTGTGCATCCACCACCAGCAGATGCACGGTGTTAGATCCCACGTCGAGGACACCGAGTCTCATGTACGGAACGCTACTGCCACCTGGGCGCTCCTCCGTCCTCGAAGTCGCAGGTACGGACGCCGTACCCTGGACCCGTGCCAAAGACGAAAAAGGCGAAGACCGACAAGACGGCCAAATCCGCCACGGGTTCTTCGCAGGCAAAGGCAGCCACGAAGTCGAAGAAGCCCAAGAAGGGCTCCCCGGAGCCGGACGAGAAGGGACTCGACTTCGCTCGCGCATGGGTGGAGTTCCCTGATCCGGCGGACGACGAGCAGGTCTTCCGCTGCGATCTGACATGGCTGACCTCCCGTTGGAACTGCATCTTCGGCAGCGGCTGCCAGGGCATCCAGGCGGGCCGCGCGGACGACGGCTGCTGCACGTTGGGCGCCCACTTCTCCGACGAGGACGACGAGAAGCGGGTCGCCGAGCATGTGGCGAGACTCACGCCGGAAATCTGGCAGCACCATGACGAGGGCATGGAGCACGGCTGGGTCTCGGAGGACGAGGACGGCGACCGTCAGACCCGCCCGTTCAACGGCTCGTGCATCTTCCAGAACCGGCCCGGTTTCGCCGGCGGCGCGGGCTGCTCGCTGCACATCCTCGCCCTGAAGGAGGGCCGCGAGCCGCTGGAGACCAAGCCGGACGTCTGCTGGCAGCTGCCGGTCCGGCGGACGTACGACTGGATCGACCGGCCCGACGACACCCGCGTCCTTCAGGTCTCGATCGGTGAGTACGACCGCCGCGGCTGGGGCCCGGGCGGCCACGACCTGCACTGGTGGTGCACCTCGGCGACCTCGGCGCACGGCGCGGGCGACCCGGTGTACGTGTCCTACCGGCCGGAGCTGACCGAGCTGATGGGCAAGGCGGGCTACGACCGCCTCGTCGAGCTGTGCGAGGAGCGGCTGGCGTCGCAGCTGCCGTTGCTGGCACCCCACCCGGCGGATCCCGTGGACCGGGAGGGCACGCAGGGCTGAGCCCCTGCGGTCTATGACGCCGACGGGCCCGGTTCGCCGCTGCCGTCGGCCGGCGGCGGGCTGCCCGGGCCGGACGGATCGGACGGCGACGGGTCGCCCGCGGTGGGGGACGGGTCGGGCGACGAGGGCGGCGACTCGCTGGGCATGGGGTCGGTCGGATCCGGGCTCGTCGGCGTCGGATCGGGCCCCGGGGACGAGGGCGGGGGGCCGCTGGGGCTCCCGGGATCGGTCGGATCGGTGGGATTGCCGGGGTGGCTGGGATCGGTGGGGTCCGGGCCGTGTCCCGGGTCGGACGGGCTGGGGGCGGTGCCGTAGCCCTCGATGCAGACGACGGCGCCGGCCGGTGAGATCGCCACGCGCGCGCTCCAGGGCCCGGACGGCTCGCGCAGTTGGTCGACGTACACCTTGATCGTCAACGACTCGCCGGGCGCCAGCGTTCCCGCCGACTGGCTCAGATAGAGCCACTGCGCGCCGGTGGTCGCGGACCAGCGCACCGGCGCGCGCCCCGTCGCCGTCAGGGTGACGAGCGTGGTGTCGCCGCTGTTGCCGGCCGAGACCTCCAGTTGCCCGGCGCTCTTCCCGCCCGCGCCGCCGACGCTGACGACCTCCACGGAGACGTCCGGTTTGTCACGGTCGCCGAAACGGTCCCCCCGGTCGGGGCGCGCGTTCCCGGCGTTCTCGTAGCCGCCGTCCGCCGTTTCTCCGTCGAGGCTGCCGGGGCCGTGCGCCTCGCTCGCGCTGGCCGAGGGCCCGTCGACGCCCTCGCCGGTCGGGGTGCCCCGGTAGGCGGCCCACAGGGCGAGGACCGGGGCGGCGACGACGGTGGCGACGACGGTCGTGGTGACGGCACGCGCGCGTAGCCGGTCCCTGCGGGCGGCACGGTCCTTGGGGTCCATCGGGAAGCCACGCCGGTCGAAGCGCGGCACGGCGACGCCCCGCGCGCGTGAGTGGTGCGTCAGGGCCCTGTGCAGGGACGCGCGGGGCGCCTCCAGGACGGGCAGCTCGGCGGGGGTGACGGTCGCGCCGGGCCACCGGCCGGGGATCGCGCGCTCGGCGGTGCGGCGACATCGGGGGCAGTCGTCGACGTGCCGGACGAGTTCGCGGCGCAGGGCCGTGCTGAGGACGAGCTGGTTGTCGCCGGTGAGCCGGGCGACGCTCGGACAGGCGCCGGTCTCGACGACGGCGAGGGCCGCGCGGGTGCGCTCGACCTCGCAGGCGGCGGAGGCGAGCAGGTCGCGGGCGGCTGCCAGGTCCATGCCGAGGACGGCGGCGACCTCGTGGGCGGCGAGGTGGTGGCGTACGGCGAGTTCGAGGGCCTCGCGCTGCTCCGGGGTGGTGCCGGCGGCCTCCGGCCAGGCGAGCAGGGCGAGTTCACCGCGCCGCAGCTCCTGGACCTCTTCGGAGACGGGCGGCCCCTCGGCCCGTGTCGCCGTCTGCCGGTGGGCGCCGTGCCGGCCCGCCGCGTGGCTGCTCTGACGTTTCTGCTTGGCCTCGGCCAGCTTGCGCAGACACGCCCAGCGGGCCAGCGCGTACAGCCAGGGGCGCCGGTCGGCGGCGGACTCCGGCACACGCTGCCCGCGCCGTTCGGCGAGCGCGAGGGCGTCGCCCAGAGCGGCGGTCGCGGCGTCGTGGTCGCACAGGACGGACAGGCAGTAGGTGAACAGCCCGTCCAGATACGGCTCGTAGCGGGCGGGCGGCCGCTGCGCCGACGTTCGCGCCGCCGCACGATCGCGCGCCTCCCGGCGCCCCCGATGGGCTCCGGCGGTGCGCGTCGAGGTTTCCGGACTGCTGCTCATCATTGGTGGACCGTAGGGGGCCCGGGGTGGCGCCTTCTTGCCGCTTGAGTCGTTTTAATCCATACGGGTGAAACGATCCCTCAATCGGGGACAGGAACCCCTGATTCCGTGTCTTGTGCATGACGAAGCGGCCCCGCGGCGGCCTCGGAAGCGGGGCCGGACGCGCGGCCGTGCGGCGTTGTCAGTGGGCTCGGTTACGGTTCTTCGCATGGCTGCCCGTACCAAGTCCACGAAGGACCGCCCGTCCTACCGCTGCACCGAGTGCGGCTGGCAGACGGCCAAGTGGCTCGGCCGCTGCCCCGAGTGCCAGGCGTGGGGGACGGTCGAGGAGTACGGCGCGCCCGCGGTCCGCACGACGGCGCCGGGGCGGGTGTCGACGTCCGCGGTGCCCATCGGGCAGGTCGACGGCCGTCAGGCGACCGCGCGGTCCACCGGCGTGCCCGAGCTGGACCGGGTCCTCGGCGGCGGACTGGTGCCCGGAGCCGTCGTCCTCCTCGCGGGCGAGCCCGGCGTCGGCAAGTCCACCCTGCTGCTCGACGTGGCGGCCAAGTCGGCGAGCGACGAGCACCGCACGTTGTACGTCACCGGTGAGGAGTCGGCCAGCCAGGTCCGCCTGCGCGCCGACCGCATCGGCGCCCTCGACGACCATCTGTATCTCGCCGCCGAGACCGATCTGGCCGCCGTGCTGGGCCACTTGGACGCGGTGAAGCCCTCGCTGCTCATCCTCGACTCCGTGCAGACCGTGGCCTCCCCGGAGATCGACGGTGCGCCCGGTGGCATGGCGCAGGTCCGGGAGGTGGCCGGCGCCCTGATCCGGGCCTCCAAGGAACGCGGCATGTCCACGCTCCTCGTGGGACACGTCACGAAGGACGGCGCCATCGCCGGACCCCGCCTCCTCGAACACCTCGTGGACGTGGTGCTCCACTTCGAGGGCGACCGGCACGCGCGCCTGCGTCTCGTACGCGGCGTCAAGAACCGCTACGGCGCGACGGACGAGGTCGGCTGCTTCGAGCTGCACGACGAGGGCATCACGGGCCTTACGGATCCAAGCGGACTTTTCCTGACAAGGCGTGCTGAACCGGTCCCCGGCACCTGCCTGACCGTCACCCTGGAGGGCCGCCGCCCTCTCGTCGCCGAAGTCCAGGCGCTCACCGTCGACTCGCAGATCCCCTCCCCCCGCCGCACCACCTCCGGCCTGGAGACCTCGCGCGTCTCGATGATGCTGGCCGTGCTGGAGCAGCGCGGGCGGATCAGCGCCCTCGGCAAGCGGGACATCTACTCCGCGACGGTCGGCGGAGTGCGGCTCTCGGAGCCCGCCGCGGACCTCGCGGTAGCCCTCGCGCTGGCCTCCGCCGCGAGTGACACACCTCTCCCCAAGAACCTGGTGGCGATCGGCGAAGTGGGCCTCGCGGGCGAGGTCAGACGGGTCACGGGTGTGCAGCGCAGGCTCGCCGAAGCGCACCGGCTGGGCTTCACGCACGCACTCGTTCCGGGCGATCCGGGCAAGATCCCTTCCGGCATGAAGGTGCTGGAAGTGGCCGACATAGGGGACGCTCTCCGAGTCCTTCCGCGCTCGCGTCGTCGAGAGGCCCCACGGGACGAGGAGGACCGCCGGTAGACTTTGCCCTGGTCTCGCCCGTCCGTACGAACAGAGTGTGCGAAACGGGAGCGCCCCAGAACCTGCGACCGGAGGAGTGCAGTGGCAGCCAACGACCGGGCAGCAGCTCCCGGAAAGTCCGGTGGGAGCTCCGGTGCCGATGGCCTGATGCGCGCCTCACTGAGCGCCGTGGCACCAGGCACGGCCCTGCGCGACGGCCTCGAACGGATTCTCCGCGGCAACACCGGCGGACTCATCGTGCTCGGCTCCGACAAGACCGTCGAAGTGATGTGCACGGGCGGATTTGTCCTGGATGTCGAGTTCACGGCAACGCGGCTTCGGGAGCTGTGCAAGCTCGACGGCGGCATCGTGCTGTCGTCCGACCTGTCGAAGATCCTGCGCGCCGGCGTCCAGCTGGTTCCGGACCCGACGATCCCCACGGAGGAGACGGGCACCCGGCACCGCACGGCGGACCGGGTCAGCAAGCAGGTCGGCTTCCCGGTCGTCTCCGTCTCCCAGTCGATGCGGCTCATCGCCCTGTACGTCGACGGACACCGCCGCGTCCTGGAGGACTCCGCCGCGATCCTCTCCCGCGCCAACCAGGCCCTGGCCACCCTGGAGCGCTACAAGCTCCGCCTCGACGAGGTCGCGGGAACGTTGTCAGCGCTGGAGATCGAGGACCTGGTGACGGTCCGCGACGTCTCCGCGGTCGCCCAGCGGCTGGAGATGGTGCGCCGCATCGCGACCGAGATCGCCGAGTACGTGGTGGAGCTGGGTACGGACGGGCGTCTTCTGGCGCTCCAGCTGGACGAGTTGATCGCGGGCGTGGAGCCCGAGCGCGAGCTCGTGGTGCGCGACTATGTCCCCGAGCCGACGGCCAAGCGTTCCCGCACGGTCGACGAGGCGCTGTACGAGCTGGACGCCCTCACCCACGCCGAGCTCCTGGAACTGCCCACGGTGGCACGGGCGTTGGGCTACACCGGCTCCCCCGAGGCGCTGGACTCGGCGGTGTCCCCGCGCGGCTTCCGGCTGCTGGCCAAGGTGCCGCGGCTGCCGGGGGCGATCATCGATCGGCTGGTGGAGCACTTCGGGGGGCTGCAGAAGCTGCTCGCCGCGAGTGTGGACGACCTGCAGACGGTGGACGGGGTCGGGGAGGCTCGGGCGCGGAGCGTGCGGGAGGGGCTTTCGCGGCTTGCGGAGAGCTCGATTCTGGAGCGGTACGTCTGAGTTTGCGAGCCGTGGTGTAGCCGCGCTCGGCGTCGGTGCTCGGGCAGGAACGTCGCGCAGCCCGGCGCCGGCGGGGTGCCGCTGCGCTCACCCGTGCCGCCCAAGCGGCACGACTGCCCGCAGCTACGCCGACCGCAGCCGACCGCACCACCTGCCGTCAGTCGTTCTCCAGCACGAACGACGTCTGTGCCGTCCCGAAGCCCGGTGTCTTCGTCTCCACCAGGTACGTCCCCGCCTCCGCCGACCCCGCGGCAGGCGTCGCGCACTGCGGGGCGCTCGAGCTGCGGTCCCACTTCACCGTGTACGTGATGCTCGACCCGGCGGGCACCCGGAACGGCAGGCTGCGGGTGACCTCGGGGCAGTCGGCGGAGGACCAGAAGTCGTCCTCGGCTCCCGCCTGAGTGATCGTCACCACCGCGTTCCTCGGGCCGAGATCGACCTTGCAGTCATAGGTGGAGGTGTTCGTCGCGGTCAGCAGCAGGGCGGGCGTCTCCCCGGGGTCGTACGCGTTCTGCCGGCTCCGCACGGTCAACTTCACCTGGCCCGCGATGCAGCCGGGCAGCGAGGAGCCTTCGGCGACCGTGTCGTCCATGCCGACACCGCTGCCGGAGCCGCCCCCCGCGGATCCGCTGCCCGAGCCGGCCGACCCGCCGGAGTCCCCGTCACCGGAATCGCCGCCGTCTCCGGACCCGGAGCCGTCACCGGACCCCGACCCGCCGGAGTCCGCGCCGCCGGGAGACTCGTCCCGTCCGCCCGGTGCCTGACTGATCGCCGGCCCCGAACCCGACGGGCCCGGCGTGATCGTCGAGGGCCCGGGATTCTTGCCGTCCGAGCCGCCCGCGTTGTTCTTGCCGCCTCCGCCACCCGATGCGAGCACCCAGGTGACCAGCAGCGCCAACAGGGCGACCACAGACAGCAGTACGGCCCTCCGTCGCCAGTAGATGGTGGAGGGAAGCGGCCCGACCGGATTGCGCAGAGATCCCACGGCGCAAACTGTACGAGAGATCAGCCCGTCAGCCTGCCCCACCCGCCGCCCAGGGCATCAACTTTTCCGGATCATCATCCCGGAAACCGTCCGGCGGCGGCCGCCTCACCCCTGTCTTCCGTCAGGGGCGGCACCTGACGATCGCAGGATGTGACGGTATCGGCCCGTTGCCTACGGTCCGTGACCATGAACTTCGAGGACGCCGAGCTCTATCGCGACATCACCGACTCCGCCCGGGACACCCCAACGTGGGTACAGCACACCGCCGAGACCGGGACGGAGGCCGGACTGCTGCTGTTCGCCGCGCTGTTCGTCACCACGTGGTGGCGGGCCAGGGGCGACAGCGCCCGCGCGTTCGCGATCGCGGCCCTTGCACCTCTGGCCACGGCTGTGGCGTACATCTGCAGTGAGGTGCTCAAGTCCCTTGTCACACAGGAGCGTCCGTGCCGGGCGGTGCCGGACGCGAGCGCTCCGCTCAGCGCCTGCCCACCGCCGGGCGACTGGTCCTTCCCCAGCAACCACGCCACGATCGCGGGCGCCGCGGCCGTCGCCCTGGCCCTGACGCGCCGCACCCTCCTGTGGCTGACGGCCCCCTTGGCCCTCCTCATGGCCTTCTCCCGCGTCTTCGTCGGCGTCCACTACCCACACGACGTCGCGGCGGGCCTCGCGTTCGGCGCGCTGGTCGCGCTGACGGTCGTACGGCTGTCCACGTGTCCGGCGACGCGGCTGGCGGAGGCGATGCGAGCCTCATCGGCACCCGCAGTTCGGTGGTTCACGGGGCCGGGACCGGCGCGCGTCCCCTCGTACGACATGCACTGAGTCTCACGACTCCACCAGCCCCGCCTCGTACGCCACGATCGCCGCCTGCACCCGGTTGCGCACCCCCAACCGGTCGAGCACCGCGCTCACATACGCCTTCACCGTGCCCTCCACGAGGTGCAGCCGGGCGGCGATCTCCGGGTTGGACAGGCCCGCGCCGACCAGCCCGAGCACCTCACGCTCGCGCGGGCTGAGCCCGTCCACGCGCGCGCGTGCGGCGGCCTCGCGGCCGAGTCGGCCGTCGCTGCCGCCCAGTCCGTCGATGACGTACCGCGCGACCTTCGGCGACAGGAAGGCCGCGCCACCCGCCACCGCCCTTACACCGGCGATCAGTTCGTACGGGTCCCCGGACTTCAGCAGGAAGCCGGTCACGCCGCCGCCGAGGGCGCGGGCCACGTAAGCCTGTTCGGAGAAGGTGGTGAGCATCGCCACGGCCGTGCCGGGGACGGTTCGTACGATCTCCTCCGCCGCGGCGAGTCCGTCCAGGCGGGGCATGCGGATGTCCAGCAGGGCCACGTCCGGCCGGTGCGCGCGGGTCAGCTCGACCGCCTCGCGCCCGTCGCCCGCCTCCGCGACGACCTCGGTCTCACCGCCGCTCGCCAGGATGGCGCGCACACCGGCCCGCACCATCGCCTCGTCGTCGGCCAGCAGTACGCGGATCACTGCGCGAACTCCTCATCGGTGGAAGGGCGTTGGGAAAGACCGGCTCTGGGGATCACGTCCTTGGCGACCAGCCGCCCCGCTGCGTCGAAGCAGAGCCTGAAGTGGTCGACGGAGACGAGGAGTTCGCCGCTCGCGCGGTAGTAGCGGCAGTCGCTGCCCTTCGGGGGCGGCACGGGCGCGCGCTCCACGGGGGCGTCCCGCACGGTGCGGTCCGGCAGGACCTGCG
Source organism: Streptomyces shaanxiensis (assembly GCF_039537145.1). Classification (NCBI taxonomy): domain Bacteria; kingdom Bacillati; phylum Actinomycetota; class Actinomycetes; order Kitasatosporales; family Streptomycetaceae; genus Streptomyces; species Streptomyces shaanxiensis. Next base: position 17,476 of record NZ_BAAAZY010000030.1, on the reverse strand, counting down.
CGATATCGCTGCCCGAGGCTCCCAGCCGCAGTTCGGCGTAGGCGGCGGGCGGCAGCACCGAGTGGGTCTCGGTGTACGCGTACCAGGAGAACGCCCCGCCGACGAGCACCACGCCCGCGCCGACGGCGGCAGCGAAGGCGAGCGCCACGCGGCGGCGGGCTCGGGTGAAGGGGGCGTACGGGGCCGGGGTCGGCGTCGGCCGTACGGGGGTGGCGCCGGCCTGCTCGGGGATGTACGCGCGCACACGGAATCCCTCCCCGCACGGACCGGCCTCGAAGTCGCCGCCGACCGCGGTGACGGCGGCGCGGAGGGCCCGGAGGCCGGTGCCGCCGGAGGAGGAGGGCGGGGCGGAGGGGCTCGGCGCCGTGCGGGCGCCCTGTCCGTTGGCCACCGTGACCGTCGTGCCGTCGGCCTCCCTGTCCGCCGCCAGGGTGACCTCGGCACCCGGCGCATGCCGGGCCGCGTTGGTCAGGGCCTCGCGGACCACCCGGTACAGGACCCGCTCGGCGACTTCACCGGCCGGCCGCCGCGCCGCCGCACCGTCCCCCACCGGCTCCCACCGCACCGCCAACCCCGACTCGGCGGCCCGTGCGACGAGTTGCTCGACCGTCTCGCCCGGCGGGGTCAGGGACACCGGCTCGTCCTCCTCCCGCAGGACGCCGATGATGCGGTGCAGCCGTTCGGTGGCGTCGGCGGCGGCCGCGCGCAGGTCGGCGGCGGCGGTGCGGTGGTGGTCCGGGAGGTCGGGGGCCACCTGGAGGGCGCCCGCGCGCAGGGCGATCAGGCTCAGCTCGTGCCCCAGGGAGTCGTGCATGTCCTGGGCGATCCGGGCCCGCTCGCGCAGCCGGGCGCGCTCCTCGGCGATGCGCTGCTCGCCCTCGAGCCGCGCGGCCCGCGTCCAGCCGGCCTCGGTCAGCTGCCGGCTCTGCCGCCAGTAGCGGCCACCGAGCCAGGGGAACACACAGCCGAAGAGCAGCGTGCCCGTCAGCACCACCCACTCCGGCGCCGGATCGACCCCGAACAGCGCGATCCTCGCCGTACCGGCACAGCCGACGGCCCCGAAGACGATCGCCGCCGGGCGCACCCCTGCCGTACGCAGCCCGAGCAGCAGCGCGAAGACGCCGAGCGCGGGACCGTAGGAGACGGTGAACAGGGCAGGAGCCGAGGCCAGGCTCCACACGGCCGTCAGTGCGAAGGCCGCGGGCGGCTGCCGCCGCGCCACGCCGACCGCGGCGGCGAGCACGACCAGCCCTGCCATCTGCTGCCCCATGGCACGCGGTTCGTTCATCCCGAGCCGGTCGGCCGTGAGGGCGGGCAGCACGAGGACGGCCCACAGGAGGCAGGCCCGCCATGTGCGAGGACGTTCCATTCGCTCGACGCTACAAGCGGGGGTCACGGCGCCGCCCCTGCCGATCGTCAGGTACTGCGCGTCTTCTCGGCCAGCCACAAACGCACCGGCACCGCCGCCTACCCACCCGACCGCCCCCGACGTGGCAGGATCGGAAGGCCATGACTGCGCCCACAAAACCCTCCCCCGACAGCCCTGCCGACGCCCCCTCCGACACCTCCCTCGGAGAGAGCCCGCTGCACGGCGCTGTTATCGACTGGTTCGACGACAACGCCCGCGACCTCCCCTGGCGGCGCCCCGAGGCCGGCCCCTGGGGAGTGATGGTCAGTGAGTTCATGCTCCAGCAGACGCCGGTGAACCGCGTCCTGCCCGTCTACGAACAGTGGCTCGCCCGCTGGCCCCGCCCCGCCGACCTCGCCAAGGACGCCCCCGGCGAGGCCGTGCGCGCCTGGGGCCGGCTCGGCTACCCGCGCCGCGCGCTGCGGCTGCACGGCGCCGCCGTCGCCATAGCGGAACGGCACGGCGGGGACGTACCGACCGACCACGCCCAGCTCCTCGCGCTGCCCGGCATCGGTGAGTACACGGCGGCCGCCGTGGCCTCCTTCGCGTACGGCCAGCGGCATCCCGTCCTGGACACCAACGTCCGCCGGGTCTTCGCCCGCGCCGTCACCGGCGTGCAGTACCCGCCGAACGCCACCACCGCCGCCGAACGCAAGCTCGCCCGCACCCTGCTCCCCGACGACGAGCGCACCGCCGCGCGCTGGGCCGCGGCCTCCATGGAGCTGGGCGCGCTGGTGTGCACCGCCAAGAACGAGTCGTGCCACCGCTGCCCGATCGCCGCCCAGTGCGCCTGGCGGCTCGCGGGCAAGCCGGAGCACGACGGGCCGCCGCGACGCGGCCAGACGTACGCCGGTACCGACCGCCAGGTGCGCGGCAAGCTGCTCGCCGTACTGCGTGAGGCCCACTCGCCCGTCCCGCAGGCGGCCCTGGACCGCGTGTGGCACGAACCGGTGCAGCGCGCCCGTGCCCTGGACGGCCTGGTCGCGGACGGCCTGGTGGAGCCGCTGCCGGACGGGACGTACCGACTGCCCCTGACCTGACGCACAGTCACATCACAGCCGCAGGGTCTCCGCAACACACGACGCACAGCAATCCCACGGCCGACATGCGGACAAATCACCCCATACGCCAATCAACTGCGCCCTCGTTTTGCCCTTTTCCTTCTTCCGTTACACAACCGACGGACAGCCGAGCGCTAGCCGCAGGCTGCTTCGGACAGGCCCGTGACAACGCCTCCGTAGCTTCATTTCCGTGCCCGACAGGCGGGGACGACTACGAACCACAGGCAGTGGAACCGACGGCGGACAAGCCGGCCGGGAACGGGGAAACGGGAGGCGGTCAACATGGCGCAGGGCGAGGTGCTCGAGTTCGAGGAGTACGTCCGCACCCGGCAGGACGCGCTGCTGCGCAGTGCCCGCCGACTGGTCCCGGACCCGGTGGACGCCCAGGACCTGCTGCAGACGGCGCTGGTGCGGACGTACCACCGCTGGGACGGCATAGCGGACAAGCGGCTCGCGGACGCCTACCTGCGTCGCGTGATGATCAACACGCGGACCGAGTGGTGGCGGGCCCGCAAGCTGGAGGAGGTGCCCACCGAGCAGCTCCCGGACGCCTCGGTCGACGACTCCACCGAGCAGCACGCGGACCGCGCCCTGCTGATGGACATCATGAAGGTTCTGGCACCGAAGCAGCGCAGCGTCGTGGTGCTGCGACACTGGGAGCAGATGTCCACGGAGGAGACGGCCGCGGCCCTCGGTATGTCGGCCGGGACGGTCAAGAGCACGCTGCACCGGGCGCTCGCCCGGCTCCGCGAGGAGCTGGAGAGCCGCGATCTGGACGCACGCGCGCTGGAGCGTGAGGAGCGGGAGCGTTGCGCGGCCTAGGCACCACGGCGGGCGGCACCAGGCACACGGACAGGGGTGACCGGGGCACGGACGGGGATTCCGCGGAGATCGGATCCGACCGCCCCGGACGCGCACCCGTCCGGGGGACCTTGCAGGCGGCGTTCACGGCGATGGCCGTGGTCGTCGCCCTCGCCCTTTTCGTCTCCGCGTGCGCCACCGGCGGCACCGGCGCCCGCGACGAGGGACCGGCGCACGCCGACCTGTCGGGCGGCTCGGCCGCCAAGTCGTCGCTCGCTCCCATGGCCACGCCCTCCGCCTCGGCCGCCCCGGACCCGGCGGAGGCCGTGCGTCTGGTCAAGGCGGACCCCAAGGTGTCGGGAGAGGTCAAGCGCGAGCTGCAGCCGTGCGTGTCCGACGACTATCCCGTCGACGTGTCGTACGGCGAACTGACCGGCGGATCGACGGAGGACATCGTGGTCAACGTCCTGTCCTGCGGCGATTCGGTCGGCGTCGCGTCGTACGTGTACCGGGAGCAGGACGGCGAGTACCGCAATGTGTTCAAGGCCGAGGAGCCTCCGGTCTACGCGGAGATCGACCGCGGCTACCTGGTGGTGACCGAGCAGGTGTACGCCAAGGACGACGCGCTGTCGAACCCGTCCAGCGAGAACGTGATCTCATACCTGTGGAAGTCCGACCGCTTCGTCCGCGAGTACGACACACGTACCGAGTACGGCGACCTCGGCGGAGGTGACGAGTCGGCGGCTCCCGACAGCTGAGGAGCGGGCGCGCGGCGACCGCGGTGAACGCATCGGCCGGTCCGCGCGTCCCTCAAGTAGCACTCGACACACGACAGACGCCACACGGCACACCACACACGGCACACGGCACACGGCACACGGCACACGGCACACGGCATACGAGGACTGAGAGCACCGGGATGGCAGACCAGACCCACGTCCTGTTCGTCGAGGACGACGACGTCATCCGCGAGGCCACCCAACTCGCCCTGGAGCGGGACGGCTTCGCGGTCACCGCCATGCCCGACGGGCTGTCGGGCCTGGAGGCGTTCCGGGCGGACCGGCCGGACATCGCGTTGCTGGACGTCATGGTCCCCGGTCTGGACGGGGTCAGCCTGTGCCGTCGTATCCGTGACGAGTCGACCGTGCCGGTGATCATGCTCTCGGCGCGGGCGGACTCGATCGACGTGGTGCTGGGCCTGGAGGCGGGCGCGGACGACTACGTGACCAAGCCGTTCGACGGTGCCGTGCTGGTCGCGCGGATCCGCGCCGTGCTGCGCCGCTTCGGACACGCGAGCGGCGGCGACCGGGCCGAGGAGGCCGATGCGGCCGCCACCGGCGGGGTGCTGGCCTTCGGCGATCTGGAGGTCGACACCGAGGGCATGGAGGTACGCAAGGCCGGACAGCCGGTGGCGCTCACGCCGACCGAGATGCGGCTGCTGCTGGAGTTCTCCTCGGCGCCGGGCACGGTGCTGTCGCGGGACAAGCTGCTGGAGCGCGTGTGGGACTACGGCTGGGGCGGGGACACCCGGGTCGTCGACGTCCATGTGCAGCGGCTGCGGACGAAGATCGGCCAGGACCGTATCGAGACGGTCCGTGGCTTCGGCTACAAGCTGAAGGCCTGAGCGGGGCCGGCATGAGGGGGATGTTCAGACGCCCGGTCCCGTCCGGCGCGGGACGGACAGGGCACGCGGGCCTCACGGATCCGGCGGACATCGCGGCCACGCGTGTGGTCGGTCGTACGGACACCGGCGTGATCGGTCGCACGGACACGGCAGTGAGCGGGCATGCGGGCAAGCGCACGAACAGGCGTGCGGGTAACCGCGTGGGCAGCCGGGTGGACATTCGTACGGGCCTGAGATGGAAGCTGAGTGCGGCGATCGCGCTGGTCGGCGCGCTGGTGGCGGTCGTGCTGAGCCTGGTCGTGCACAACCAGGCCCGGGTCTCGATGCTGGACAGCGCGCGTGACCTCGCGGACGAGCGCATCCAGATCGCCCAGCGCAGCTACGAGCAGTCCAAGCGGCTGAACTTCCCCAACGCCACGATCGACGACCCGGCGCTGCCGAGGGCGCTGCGGGACAAGGTCGAGGAGGGCCGGCGGGCGACGTATGTGACGAACACGTCGAGCGGGGCGCCCGACATCTGGGCCGCCGTGCCGCTCAACGACGGGCACGTCCTGTCGCTGCGCACCGGCTGGACCGACCGCAGCGAACACATCCTCAACCGCCTCGACCAGGCCATGATCATCGGCTCCATCTCGGTCGTCGTCGGCGGCAGCGCGCTCGGCGTCCTCATCGGCGGGCAGCTGTCGCGCCGGCTGCGCAAGGCGGCGGCCGCGGCGAACCAGGTCGCGAGCGGTGAGCCGGACGTGCGGGTGCGGGACGCCATCGGGGGTGTCGTACGGGACGAGACCGACGACCTCGCGAGCGCGGTGGACGCCATGGCGGACGCGCTGCAGCAGCGGCTGGACGCGGAGCGCCGGGTCACCGCGGACATCGCGCACGAGTTGCGCACGCCGGTGACCGGGCTGCTGACGGCGGCCGAGCTGCTGCCGCCGGGCCGGCCCACCGAGCTGGTCCTGGACCGGGCGAAGGCCATGCGCAAGCTCGTCGAGGACGTCCTGGAGGTGGCCCGCCTGGACAGTGCCTCGGAGCGGGCCGAACTGCAGGACATCATGCTGGGCGAGTTCGTCAGCCGGCGGGTCGCGGCGAAGGATCCCGCCATCGAGGTGCGGGTCATCCACGAGTCGGCGGTCACGACCGACCCGCGGCGCCTGGAGCGGGTGCTGTTCAACCTGCTGGCCAACGCGGCGCGGCACGGCAGGCCGCCGATCGAGGTCAGCGTCGAGGGCCGGGTCATCCGGGTCCGCGACCACGGCCCCGGTTTCCCCGAGGACCTGCTCGCCGACGGCCCGAGCCGCTTCCGCACGGGCAGCAGCGACCGCTCGGGCCACGGCCACGGCCTCGGCCTGACGATCGCGGCAGGTCAGGCCCGGGTGCTGGGTGCCCGTCTGACCTTCCGCAACGTACGCCCGGCGGGCGCCCCCGAGCATGTGCAGGCCGAGGGCGCGGTGGCCGTCCTCTGGCTCCCGGAGCACGCACCGACGAACACGGGGAGCTACCCGATGCTGCCGTAGCGGCGGCCGGGTGGCTCCTCCCGCCCGGGGCTCACCCGAACGACTTGGAGAAGTCGAGCTCCTCGTTCCGCTCGGTCAGCGAGTACCAGTTGCCGTTGTCGTCGCGGAAGATCGCCTCGATGCCGTACGGCCGCTCCTGGGGCTCCTGGATGAACTCCACCCCGCGCGCGCTGAAGGTCTCGTAGTCCCCGCGGCAGTCGTCGGTGTGGAACGCCCCGGCGCCGATGACCCCCTTCGCGACGAGCTTCTTCAGCGCCTCGGAGGACTCGGCGTCCAGCCCCGGCCCGTCCAGGCTCATGAGCGCGAGCTCGACGTCCGGCTGCCCCTTGGCCCCCACCGTGACCCACCTCATGTCGCCCATGGACAGGTCGTTGCGCACCTCGAAGCCGATCTTCTCGGTGAAGAACGCCTTGGTCCGCTGCTGGTCGAACGTCCAAACGGTGGTGATGCCCAGGCCCTTGATCATGACGCTGCTCTCCCCTGCTGTGCCTTCGCGATTCCTTCCGTCACGTTAGGCAGGGGCGCCGTCAGAGCGCTTCTCCAGAGTTGCTCTCCCCCGCCGGCCTGTCCTCCCGCCGCCGGAAGCCGCCCGCCCACAACATCGCGTAGCAGCCCGGTATCAGCGCGGCCCCGCGCCCCACGTGCTTCTCGCGGTACTCGCTCGGCGACAGGCCGGTGCGCGCCTTGAACTTCGCCGAGAACGTCCCGAGGCTGCTGAAGCCGACCAGGTGGCAGATCTCCGTCACGGTCAGATTGGCCACCCGCAGATACTCCTCGGCCCGCTCGATCCGCCGATGCGTCAGGTACTGCCCCGGGGTCTCGCCGTACACCTCCTTGAAGGCCCGCACGAAGTGATACCGCGAGTACCCGGCGTGCGCGGCAACGGCAACCAGGTCGAGCTCCGGATCGGCCCACTCCCGGTCCATCGCGTCCTTGGCCAGCCGCAGCTGCCGCACCTTGTCCATGAACCCGATGGTGACACGGCCCACTGACAACGAAAGGTCCTCGGGCGGCACCCCACCCGAGGACCTTCCAGGTACCGCGCGCTCAGGCGGTGTCCTCCTGCGGCCCCGCCCCCTTGAGCGGCACCTCCTTCACGAACACGGCCGCCGCCAGGGACAGCACGGCGATCACGGCCCCCAGCAGGAACGCCGAGTGCGTGCCGGCCGACACCGCGTGCTGGTACGCCTCGCGCACCGCCTCCGGCAGCTTCGCCAGGCTCGCCGCGTCCAGCTGTGCCGACTGCTCGGTCACCTTCGACCCCAGCGACCCGCCCCGCTCGGACATGACGTCCTGCACCCGGTTGTTGAACAGCGCGCCCATGATCGCGACGCCGAACGAGGAGCCGAGCGTACGGAAGAGCGTGGTGGACGAGGACGCGACGCCCATGTCCTTCATCTCGACGCTGTTCTGCGCGACCAGCATGGTGATCTGCATCAGACAGCCCATGCCGAAGCCGACCACGGCCATGAACACCCCGGAGGTGAACCGGCTCGTCCCGGTGTCCATCGTCGACAGCAGGTACAGGCCGACGACCATCAGGACGCTGCCGACGACCGGGAAGACCTTGTAGCGCCCGGTGTTGGTGGTCACCCGCCCGGCGACCATCGACGTGACCAGCATCGCGCCGAGCATCGGCAGCAGCAGAAGCCCGGAGTTGGTGGCGGAGGCGCCCTGCACCGACTGCTGGTACAGCGGCAGGAAGAGTGTCGCGCCGAACATCACGAACCCGGTGATGAAGCCGATCAGGGACATCAGCGTGAAGTTCCGGCTGCGGAAGATGTGCAGCGGGACCACCGGCTCCGCGGCCCTGGTCTGCCAGAACACGAACCCGACGAGCGAGGCCACCCCGATCCCGATGAGCTCCATGATCCGCGCGGACGTCCAGGCGTACTCCGTACCGCCCCATGTGGTGACCAGCACGATCGCGGTGATCCCCACGGTCAGCAGCGCGGCGCCCAGATAGTCGATCCGCGCCTGTGCCCGCTTCTTCGGCAGATGCAGCACGGCACTGATCGCGGCGAGCGCCACGACGCCGAGCGGCAGGTTGATGTAGAACGCCCAGCGCCAGCCCCAGTGGTCGGTGATGGTGCCGCCGACCAGCGGCCCGGCGATCATCGCGAGCGCCATCACGCCGGCCATCATGCCCTGGTACTTGCCCCGCTCCCGCGGCGGAATCAGATCGCCGATGATCGCCATGACGCCGACCATCAGACCACCGGCACCGAGCCCCTGCACTGCCCGGAACGCGATCAGCTGCCCCATGTCCTGGGCCATGCCGCTGAGCGCGGAGCCGATCAGGAACAGCACGATCGACGACATGAAGACGCCCTTGCGGCCGTACATGTCGCCGATCTTGCCCCACAGCGGAGTGGAGGCCGCGGTCGCCAGGGTGTACGCCGTCACGACCCACGACAGATGCTCCAGGCCGCCCAGCTCACCCACGATCGTCGGCATCGCGGTGCCCACGATCATGTTGTCGAGCATCGCCAGCATCATCGTGATCATCAGCGCGAGCAGCACGACCCGTACGCTCTTCGGCTGCTTGTCGGCCTGATCGGCTTGCTTCGCCTGATCCGCCGGTCCTGTGTCCACTGCCAGTGTGTCCGCCATGGTCCCCACTCCCCCAGCCACTTACTTGCCGCCCGGCTAGTTGTCTACACTCAGGGAAGGTAGGCGCGTAACTAGCCGGGCGTCAAGTAAGTTTCATGGAAAGCCGAGGAGTACGAGGATGGGTGGCACCATGGACGGCACCAAGCAGCGGCGCCGCGGGAACACCCGCCAGCGCATCCAGGACGTGGCCCTCGAACTCTTCGCCGAGCAGGGCTACGAGAAGACCTCCCTGCGCGAGATCGCCGAGCGCCTGGAGGTCACGAAAGCGGCCTTGTACTACCACTTCAAGACCAAGGAAGAGATCATCGTCAGCATCTTCGAGGATCTGACGAAGCCGATCGAGGAACTGATCGAGTGGGGCCGGCAGCAGCCGCACTCACTCGACACCAAGCAAGAGATCGTGCGCCGCTACAGCCAGGCCCTGACCGACGCGGCACCGCTGTTCCGCTTCATGCAGGAGAACCAGGCGACGGTGCGCGAACTGAGCATCGGCGAGATGTTCAAGAACCGCATGCTCGGCATGCGCGACATCGTCATCGACCCGGACTCCGACCTGGTCGACCAGGTCCGCTGCATCAGCGCCCTGTTCACGCTGCACGCCGGGATGTTCCTCCTGCAGGACCTCGAAGGCGACCCCGTGGACAAGCACAAGGCAGTCCTCGAGGTCGCCACGGACCTGGTCACTCAGGCGCATCAGGGCACCCGAACGGCTCGGTGACTCAGATCTTCAGACCCTTGGCCCGCAGGAAGGCGACGGGGTCGACCGCGGAGCCGTAGCTGGCGGTCGTACGGATCTCGAAGTGCAGGTGCGGCCCACTGGAGTTACCGGTGTTGCCGGACTTGGCTATCTGCTGGCCGGTCTTGACGACCTGGCCGACCTTCACGTCGATGCGCGACAGGTGGGCGTACTGGGAGTAGGTCCCGTTGCCGTGCTTGATGACGACGGCGTTGCCGTACGCGGGACCGTCACCGGCGCCGTTGCCGCCGGCCTTGACGACGGTGCCGCCGTGCGCGGCCACGACCTGGGTGCCGCTGGCGACGGCGAAGTCCTGCCCGCTGTGGGTGGACTGCCACATGCCACCGGCCTGCGCGTAGCTCGCGGACTTCGTGTACTTCTTCACCGGGCTCACCCAGGACGCGGCCTGCTTGGCGGCGGCGGACTGAGCCTGTACGGCGGTGGAGACACCGGTGGCGGAGGTCAGCTCGGCAGCGACCGCGCCTCCGGCGCCCAGCACGACCGAGGCCCCCAGGCCGGCGGCCACCACAGCGGCACGGGTGCGGAACGCGGACGTACGGGGCGAACGGAAGGAGAAGCGCGGAGACATGCGAAACCTCATGGGGGACGGCGACAGAGAAAACCACCCGACGCACTGGGCGCTCACCGGATGGCCATCCCTTGGTAACCCCCGGCCGCCCGAACCCCAAAACCCCTTATCTACGACTGACGCTAGTACTCCGCCATAAAAATCACCGCATCTTGACAGAGCCCTCATTCCGGACGAACCAGCACGGATGCGGAAACCGCACAGTCATTTACGTAATCAAAGTCCCTTTTGTCCGAGGCTCCGCTTCCACTATTCCCACTAGTAACGGACAAATCGCCTGTGCGGCATGTCACCGCCGAGCGCAATCAAGAGACCCCGGAATGTGACGGGCGCTACCCGGCCCATCCGCCAACTCGTAACGAAATCCTGCGCAGTTATGTGAGCGACGCCTCAACGTGAGCTACCGTCCGGTAACCCGCTGGTTCCCCACCAGCCACCCACGCACACGACCATGCACGCGACAACCCGCGCACGTGACGTGAGAGGACCCCCACATGACGCTTCGCCCCTGGGCGCGCCGTATCGCGGTCAGCACCGCCTCCGCCGCCGCCCTCGTGGCCCTCGCGGTCCCCGCCGACGCGGCGACCACGACCGCGACAAGCACTTCCTCCGCCACCACTGCGGCAGCGACGGCATCTTCGGCGGATGTCGACTACGCCACCTGGCAGCAGGACTGCCAGGCACTGATGGGCCAGGCACTGCCCTATCTGAAGCAGCGGATCGCGAACACCAAGCCGGGTGAGAAGCAGGCGATCGTCTTCGACATCGACAACACGACGTTGGAGACGGACTTCGGCTTCAGCTACCCGCAGCCGGCCAACAAGCCGGTCCTGGAAGTCGCCAAGTACGCCCAGGAGCACGGCGTCTCCCTGTTCTTCGTGACCGCCCGCCCGGGCATCATCGCCTCGGTGACCGACTACAACCTCAAGCACGTCGGTTACCGGGTCTCCGGCCTCTACGTGCGCAGCTTCATCGACCTCTTCAAGAATGTCGCCGAGTACAAGACGGCCCAGCGCGTCGACATCGAGAACAAGGGCTACACGATCATCGCGAACATCGGCAACAGCGCCACCGACCTGTCGGGCGGCCACGCCGAGAAGACGTACAAGCTGCCTGACTACGACGGTCAGTTGTCGTAAGCCCCCTCGGGCATACGAAAGGGGCCGGTGCTTTTCAGCACCGGCCCCTTTCTTCGGCTCAACCCCCGGAGGGTCAGGCCTCCTTGCTCAGGTTCGGCCCGGATCCACCGGCCGCCTGCTCGATCGGCGGGACGTCCGGCAGCGCCGACTTCTCCTCACCGCGGAAGGTGAAGGTCTTGGTCTCGCCCTCGCCCTCGGTGTCCACGACCACGATGTGACCGGGACGCAGCTCGCCGAAGAGGATCTTCTCCGACAGCGTGTCCTCGATCTCGCGCTGGATGGTGCGACGCAGCGGACGCGCACCCAGCACCGGGTCGTAACCCTTCTTGGACAGCAGCTCCTTGGCGGACTGGGAGAGCTCGATGCCCATGTCCCGGTCCTTCAGGCGCTCGTCCACCTTGCCGATCATCAGGTCGACGATCGCGAGGATGTCGTCCTGGGTCAGCTGCGGGAAGACGACCACGTCGTCGACGCGGTTGAGGAACTCGGGGCGGAAGTGCTGCTTGAGCTCGTCCGAGACCTTGTTCTTCATGCGCTCGTAGTTGGTCTTCGTGTCACCCGAGGCCGCGAAGCCCAGGTTGAAGCCCTTGGAGATGTCCCGGGTGCCGAGGTTGGTCGTCATGATGATGACCGTGTTCTTGAAGTCCACGACCCGGCCCTGGGAGTCGGTCAGGCGACCGTCCTCCAGGATCTGCAGCAGCGAGTTGAAGATGTCCGGGTGGGCCTTCTCGACCTCGTCGAAGAGGACGACGGAGAACGGCTTGCGGCGGACCTTCTCGGTCAGCTGGCCGCCCTCTTCGTAGCCCACGTATCCGGGAGGCGAACCGAAGAGACGCGAGACCGTGTGCTTCTCGCTGAACTCCGACATGTCGAGGGAGATCAGCGCGTCCTCGTCACCGAAGAGGAACTCGGCGAGCGCCTTGGACAGCTCGGTCTTACCGACACCGGACGGGCCGGCGAAGATGAACGAACCACCCGGACGCTTCGGGTCCTTCAGACCGGCACGCGTACGGCGGATCGCCTTCGACAGCGCCTTGACGGCGTCGACCTGGCCGATGACCCGCTTGTGGAGCTCGTCCTCCATGCGCAGCAGACGCGAGGACTCCTCCTCGGTCAGCTTGAAGACCGGGATGCCGGTGGCGGTCGCGAGGACCTCGGCGATCAGCTCGCCGTCGACCTCGGCGACGACGTCCATGTCGCCGGCCTTCCACTCCTTCTCCCGCTTGGCCTTCGCGGCGAGGAGCTGCTTCTCCTTGTCACGCAGGGAGGCGGCCTTCTCGAAGTCCTGCGAGTCGATCGCGGACTCCTTGTCGCGGCGGACACCGGCGATCTTCTCGTCGAACTCGCGCAGGTCCGGCGGCGCGGTCATCCGGCGGATGCGCATCCGGGAACCGGCCTCGTCGATCAGGTCGATCGCCTTGTCCGGCAGGAAGCGGTCCGAGATGTACCGGTCGGCCAGGGTGGCGGCCTGGACCAGCGCCTCGTCGGTGATGGAGACCCGGTGGTGGGCCTCGTACCGGTCGCGCAGACCCTTGAGGATCTCGATCGTGTGCGGCAGGGACGGCTCGGCGACCTGGATGGGCTGGAAACGGCGCTCCAGGGCCGCGTCCTTCTCCAGGTGCTTGCGGTACTCGTCCAGCGTGGTCGCACCGATGGTCTGCAGCTCACCGCGGGCCAGCATCGGCTTCAGGATGGAAGCCGCGTCGATGGCGCCCTCGGCGGCACCCGCACCGACCAGCGTGTGGAGCTCGTCGATGAACAGGATGATGTCGCCGCGGGTGCGGATCTCCTTGAGGACCTTCTTCAGGCGCTCCTCGAAGTCACCGCGGTAGCGGGAGCCGGCGACCAGCGCGCCGAGGTCCAGGGTGTAGAGGTGCTTGTCCTTGAGGGTCTCGGGCACCTCGCCCTTGACGATGGCCTGGGCGAGGCCCTCGACGACGGCGGTCTTGCCGACGCCGGGCTCACCGATCAGGACCGGGTTGTTCTTGGTACGGCGGGACAGCACCTGCATGACCCGCTCGATCTCCTTCTCGCGCCCGATGACCGGGTCGAGCTTGGACTCACGAGCGGCCTGGGTGAGGTTCCGGCCGAACTGGTCGAGGACCAGGGACGTCGAGGGGGTGCCCTCGGCAGGCCCGCCGGCGGTGGCGGTCTCCTTGCCCTGGTAGCCGGAGAGCAGCTGGATGACCTGCTGCCGCACCCGGTTGAGATCTGCGCCCAGCTTGACCAGGACCTGGGCGGCGACGCCCTCGCCCTCACGGATCAGGCCGAGCAGGATGTGCTCCGTGCCGATGTAGTTGTGGCCCAGCTGAAGGGCCTCGCGGAGCGACAGCTCCAGGACCTTCTTGGCACGGGGGGTGAAGGGGATGTGCCCGGACGGGGCCTGCTGCCCCTGCCCGATGATCTCCTCCACCTGCTGGCGGACCGCCTCGAGCGAAATCCCGAGGCTCTCAAGGGCCTTGGCGGCGACACCCTCACCCTCATGGATCAGGCCCAGGAGGATGTGCTCGGTGCCGATGTAGTTGTGGTTGAGCATCCGGGCTTCTTCCTGAGCCAGGACGACAACCCGCCGCGCGCGGTCGGTGAACCTCTCGAACATCGTTAATCGCTCCTCAGAGCGGTCAGGCAGTGGGGGGAACTTCCCCTCCCTGTCCTTCCGCAGCTTAGTCCCGCAAGCGGGGACCGCTCATTCCAACTGCCGACACCGTCGATGGCCTCCTGACCCGTGACGCCGACATCTGCTCCAACCCGATGGTGCGAGACGATGTTCCCGCAGGCCAGGTGGTTACCCTCACCATCAGTACGCCGATGGCGAACGTGAGACCCACTGTCCTGCGTGTCGCCCCCTCCCACTAGGGATGTCTTACCCGCTGGGACTGACACTCCATGCCGCGCCCCCCGGTTCCCTCCGCTACGGGCGAACAACCTTGCGCCTCCCCGCACCCCCCGCACGCCCCCTTTTCGGCACTCTGCGCATTCGTCAGGACACCCAGCGTAACTCGCATGCTCTTTCGGCGGTTGCACTTGGCATGGTCGGCACCCGCCCCGTGATCACCACGGACCTCGCCACGATCCCCCTTCCCCGTCGGCCGCTCGATCCGAGCGATCAGGTCCGTCGGTGGTACGAGAACGAACTGGGCTGGCCGGTGGTGCCCGGAGCGCCCGGATCCCCGCTGTTCCTTCGGGTAGGTCCGCGCTTCGACGTCCTGGACGTCCCGGCCGCGGCGGGCCGCGCGGCGCTGCGTCATCTGGCGCCGGGGTCCCCGGTGGCCGTGGGGGGCGACCGGATGCGGCTGCTCATCGCCGCGGGCGACGCGCAGGAGGTCCCTGGAGCGCTGGACTGGCTGGAGTGGGGCACGCTGCCCCTGGACCTGACGACGCTCGGCGAGGGCGACCTCATGGAGGCGCCGGTGCGATCCGAGTGGGGGCCCGTCACGGCCGTAGTACGGCATCCCGCCGAGCCCGGACCGAGGGCGGCCGTACGGCGTCCTTGCCTGCCGGTGCCCTGCGCGGTGCGGCCGCTTTCCGCGGGCCGCCCCGATGCCGTGAAGGGGGCCGCCGTGTGGCTGCGGCCCCCCGAGCCTGGGGGCGAGGTCGAGGCCTCGCTGCCGACACTGTCGGCCATGGGGGGCGGTGGGGGCGCCCCCGATCTGGTGCGGGTTCTGGACACGGTGGCCACGCATTGCCACCGCTTGCGGCTGCGCCGCGCGGGCGCCCAGCCGTCGCCCTGTCCGTAGAACAGGCTTTTGGCCTGTTCGCCGGTCGAACTCTGGCCTTGGACCAGACATTGGCCATTGATCAAGCTGCGGCCTTGATCAGGCGTTGGCCTTCTCGTATGCCTCGCGAATGGACGCGGGAACACGGCCGCGGTCGTTGACCTCGTAGCCGTTCTCCTTGGCCCACGCGCGGATCTGCGCGGTGTCCTGGCTGCCACCGGAAGCGGCCCGCGCCTTTCCGCGGCCACCCGAAGCGCGGCCTCCGGTACGACGACCGCCCTTCACGTAAGGGTCGAGAAGGCCACGGAGCTTGTCCGCATTGGCAGTCGTGAGATCGATCTCGTACGTCTTGCCGTCCAGCGCGAACGTCACGGTCTCGTCCGCCTCGCCGCCGTCGAGGTCGTCGACAAGAAGGACCTGAACCTTCTGTGCCACCGGATTTCCTTTCATCGATAACTTGAGGGCCGGGGGTCTACGGCGTCCGCCGTTTCACCGTCCCCTGTTATATGCAGTACTGCAGTACGTCGGAAAGCAAACCGCTTTTGCGGGAAAAACACAAACCCCCGGGAGAGACCCAGAGAGACCGAGAGGCCCGACCCTCGTCCGGAAACATGCGCGTTTCGGACATAGGGAACCCGGGCATGGCCGCTCGGCCTGAATACGGGTTGTGGATCCTTGGTGGATCCCCGGCGATCACAGATGCAGAAGCATCCGGCTGTTGCCCAAGGTGTTCGGTTTCACTCGTTCGAGACCGAGGAACTCCGCCACGCCCTCGTCATAGGAACGCAGCAGCTCCGCGTAGACATCGGTGTCAACCGGGGTCTCGCCGATCTCGACGAAGCCGTGCTTGCCGAAGAAGTCCACTTCGAAGGTCAGACAGAAAACCCGTCGAACGCCGAGCCAGCGCGCGGTGTGCAGCAACTTCTCCAGCAACTGATGACCGACGCCGGCGCCCTTCAGGCCGGGCTTCACGGCGAGAGTGCGGACTTCCGCCAGGTCTTCCCACATCACGTGCAGGGCGCCGCAGCCGACGACCTCGCCGTTGTCGTCGCGTTCTGCGACCCAGAACTCCTGGATGTCCTCGTAAAGCGTGACCGTGGCTTTGTCGAGCAGGATGCGACGCTGGACGTACTCGTCAAGGAGACGACGCACCACCGGGACATCGCTGGTGCGGGCCCGCCGGACGGTGATGGCTTTTGCGGTGACTTCTGGGCTCTCCGCCGAGGGGCTCTCGGCGGAGTGGCTCTCTGCTGACATGAGCGGACGCTATCGCCCGCGGGGGTCCTGCGCCGAGGCGGGGTTCTCACGGCCGGTATCGGTACGGGTATCCGGGCTGGTATCGGCGCTGCTGGTATCTGTGCCGGAGGTATCTGCGCCGGAGGTATCGGTGCCGGTGGTAAGGGTGCGGTCGCTATCGGTGCCGGTATCGGTGCCGGCGGTATCGACGCTGCCTGTATCGCTGCTGCCTGTATCGCTGCTGCCTGTATCGCTGCTGCTGGTATCGGTGCTCGTAACGCGGCGTGTATCGGGCGGTTCCGTGGGCTCGGGTGTTTCCGGGCCCTGGACGATGCGTACGGCGTCTCGCAGGGCGTGGCGCTGTTCGTCGCTCATCATGCCGAAGAAGGCGACGAGCGCGGCGGCGGGGTTGTCGCTCTGCGACCAGGCGTCGTTCATCAGGGCGGCTGCGTAGGCGGCTCGCGTGGAGACCGCCTCATATCGATAGGCCCGGCCTTCCGCTTCGCGGCGTACCCAGCCCTTCTGATGGAGATTGTCCAAAACGGTCATCACCGTGGTGTACGCGATGGACCGTTCCTGCTGGAGATCTTCCAGGACTTCTCGAACGGTCACCGGGCGGTTCCACTTCCACACCCGCGTCATGACCGCGTCTTCGAGTTCTCCCAATGGGCGAGGCACAACTCAGAACAATAGTGGGAAATCCGGGGGTTGGCGTGCCGGACGTGCACTTTCTCCAGCAAACGGGAACAAAAAGGGCGTACGACTCGGAAAGCGATGGCTTGAGTCGTACGCCGGTGAGCTCGCCGGTTGCGGCGCCTGTCCGCTGTCCGCTCAGACGTCCGGGGTCGCGGACGCCTGGCGGGTGCCGTCCGCGCGCGCGAGGGCGGCGTCGACGGCCGCGTCCTCCTTGGCCTTGTTGGCTCCGCCCTGGGTCTTCACGATCACCCTGATCACACCGATGAAGAACACGGCCATGACGGCCGGGGGGAGGAGTGCGGAGACGTAGTCCATGCGTCCAGGGTAGCCAGGGGATGGGTGGGGG
>NZ_BAAAZY010000029.1:0-90810 GCF_039537145.1 Streptomyces shaanxiensis | reverse complement strand
TTCTCGGCCTGACCCCCAGTCAGCGGGGCTTGTCTTCGCGGCTGTTGGGCCGTTCCGACGTCTCAAACCTTAGCGGATCCTCTCGGCGATTCCCAATCGGGCCGCCGAGCCCCAATTCGAATTGAATTCGGGCATGCCGAAATCAACCCCGTGGGGAGATCGTGCTGTGGTTTGGTTTGCCGCTCGCGCGGCGGGAGGTGCTGTCGCAGAACCGTTACGGCTCGGCGGCAACCCGAAGAACTTTACGGATCGGGCAGGGGGCTGTCAAGCATCCCTTGTCAAGATCTTTTGCTGTCCGGGGCAGCGTCGCATCAGTCCAGGTCGCTGAGGCGTCCGCCGGCGTCCGGCTGGGCGTGTTCCACCCTGCGGAGCAGGCGGGTCAGGACCTCGCCGAGGGTGGTGCGCTCCTCCGCGGAGAGGTCCTGGAGAAGGTCCTCCTCGAAGACGGAGGCGAGGCGCATGGCCTCGAGCCACTTCTCGCGACCCTCGACGGTCAGCTCGACGATGACGCGGACGCGGTTGGACTCGTCGCGCTCCCGGGTGACCAGGCCCTCGGCGACCATGCGGTCGATGCGGTGGGTCATCGCGGCCGGGGTGAGGCCGAGGCGCTTCGCGAGGTCGCTGGGGCCCATGCGGTAGGGGGCGCCGGAGAGGACGAGGGCCTTGAGGACCTCCCAGTCGGCGTTGCTGATGCCGAGGGCAGCGGTCTGGCGGCCGTAGGCGACGTTCATGCGGCGGTTCAGGCGGGACAGTGCCGAGACGATCTTCTCGACCTGGGGGTCGAGGTCCTGGAACTCGCGCTGGTAGGCGGCGATCTGTTCTTCGAGTGTCGGCTCACTGGCGCCGGGGGTGTCGCCCATGGGCCGAGTATGGCACGGGCCTGCTTGGCGTTGAAGTCCTTCCCTGTGTACTCTTTAGCTTCGAAGTTTAGCTTTGAAGTCTTCAGGTCTGCATATGAGGAGAGGTGAACGTGACCAGGGCGATGGGCGCAGCGATGCGCCGGATCCACGTGGGCAATGCACTCAGCGCGTTCGGGCTCGGTTTCACGGTCCCCTACCTGTACGTCTATGTGGCGCAGGTGCGGGGGCTGGGTTCCATGACGGCGGGGCTCGTCCTCGCCGTCTTCGCCGTCGCCGCGCTGGTCGTGCTTCCGTTCGCCGGGCGGGCGATCGTCCGGCGGGGCCCGCTACCGGTGCTGCTCGCCGCTCTGGTCACCGCCGCACTGGGGGCGCTGAGCCTGGGGCTCGCGGGGAGTGCGGCGGCCGTGCTGTTGTCGGCGGCTGCGCTCGGGGCGGGGCAGGCCGTGATGCAGCCGGCGCTCGCGACGATGATCGTGGACTTCTCCAGCGCGGAGACCCGGTCGCGGGCGTTCGCGACGCAGTTCTTTCTGCAGAACCTGGGGCTGGGCGTCGGCGGGCTGATCGGTGGCCATCTCGTCGACACGTCGAGCGTCTCGTCCTTCACTCTGCTGTTCGCGATCGAGGCGGCGATGTTCCTGCTGCTCGTCGTGGTGATGTCGACGGTGCGGATGCCGCGGGCGCCGCGGATCGAGGGGGCACCGGGGGCCGCGAAGGGGAGCTGGAAGCAGCTGCTCGGGAACCGGGCGATGGTGCAGCTGTGTGTGCTGGGCTTCGTGCTGTTCTTCGCTTGCTACGGGCAGTTCGAGTCGGGGCTCAGTGCCTACGGGGTCGAGGCGGCCGGGGTCTCCACGTCCGCGCTCGGGACCGCGCTGGCGGCGAACACGGCGATGATCGTGGTGGCGCAGTTCGCCGTGCTGAAGTTCGTCGAGCGGCGGCGGCGGTCGCGGGTCATCGCCGCTGTGGGGTTGATCTGGGCCGTGGCGTGGGTCGCGGCGGGGTACGCCGGGCTGGGGCACGGGAGCCAGGAGATGGCCACGGCGGCCTTCATCTCGACGTACGCGCTGTTCGGGCTGGGGGAGGCGATGTTGTCGCCGACGGTTGCTCCGCTGGTGGCGGACTTGGCGCCGGAGGGGATGGCTGGACAGTACAACTCTGCGTTCGCCCTGGTGAAGCAGCTTGCGTTGGCTGTTGGGCCGGCGGTGGGTGGGCCCATGGGGGCGGCTCTGCACGGGCCGTATGTCGTGACGTTTCTGGGGTTCTCGCTGGGGATCACGTGGCTTGCGTTGCGGATGGGGCGTCAGCTCACCGCCGTGCAGGATCAGCCGTGGCTGGCCAAGAGCCGGGTGGTGGCTCAGGGGAGTGCGTCGCCCAGCGGGCAGGCTCGTGCGCACGCCTGAGTTTGCTCGCCCCCGCCGCCCCTACCCCGTCCCTTCCCTGGGGGCTGCCGCCCCCAGACCCCCGCTACGGCCCTTAAAGGGCCTTGTCCTCAAACGCCGGACGGGCTGACATGCCTGGGCCGGGCTGAAACACACAGGTCCTCCGGTCAGGTTCTCGCGGCGTCCACGGCTGCCTTCGGCAGTACGAACTCGCACCACACCGCCTTTCCACCGCCTGGTGTCCGCCGTGAGCCCCACGCGGAGGCGATGGTGGCGACGATGGCGATGCCTCGGCCCGACTCGTCGGCCGGTTCGGCTCGGCGGCGCCGGGGGAGGTGGTCGTCGCCGTCGGTGACCTCGATGATCAGGCGGCGGTCGGTGCGGCGGAGGCGCAGGCGCATGGGTGGGGTGCCGTGCTGGAGGGAGTTCGCCACCAGTTCGCTGGTGGCCAGGACGCCCAGGTCGTGCAGGTCCTGCGGGAAGCGCCAGCTCGTCAGGACGCCGGAGGCGAAGGCACGCGCGCGGGGAGCCGCTTCCACGCCGCCCAGGAGCTCCAGGGCGGCGTTGCGGAAGAGGTCGCCGTCGGGGCCGGTGCGGGCCGGGTGCTGGAGGACGAGGACCGCTACGTCGTCGTCGTGGTCGGCGGTGACGCCCGCTGTGCGGACCAGGCGGTCGCAGATCACCTGCGGGGTGCCGGTCGCGCCGGCCAAGGCGCGCTCCAGGGAGGCGATGCCCTCGTCCAGGTCCTCGTCGCGGCGTTCGACCAGACCGTCGGTGTAGAGGACCGCCGTGGAGCCGGGGCTCAGGGCGATCGAGCCGGACGCGTGCATCCAGCCGCCCGTGCCGAGGGGCGGGCCGGTGGGTTCGTCGGCGCGCTCGACCGCGCCGTTCTCGTCGCGGACCAGGATGGGGAGGTGGCCGGCGGAGGCGTACACCAGGCGGCCCTCGTTCGGGTCGTGAATGGCGTAGACGCAGGTGGCGATCTGGTTGGCGTCGATCTCCGTGGCCAGGCCGTCCAGGAGCTGGAGGACCTCGTGCGGGGGGAGGTCCAGACGGGCGTACGCCCTCACCGCCGTACGGAGTTGGCCCATTACGGCCGCGGCGCGCACTCCCCTGCCCATCACGTCGCCGATCACCAGGGCCGTGCGGCCGCCGCCCAGGGTGATCACGTCGTACCAGTCGCCGCCGACCGCGGCCTCCGTGCCGCCGGGGTGGTAGGTGGCGGCGATGCGCAGGTCGTCCGGTTCTTCGAGCTCCTGGGGGAGGAGGGAGCGCTGGAGGGTGACGGCCGTTTCGCGTTGGCGGCGTTCGCTGGCGCGGAGGCGTTCGGCGGCTTCCGCGTGGTCGGTGACGTCGGTGGCGAATACGAGGACTCCGCTGCCGCTGCCGTCGCCCTCCATCACGGGGGTGCAGGTGAAGGTGTAGGAGCGGCCGTCGGGGGCCTTGCGGGACTTGAGGGTGCGGGGCTTGCCGCTGCGCAGGACCTGGTCGAGGAGCGGGAGCAGGCCCAGTTCGGCCAGTTCGGGGAGCGCCTCGCGGGCCGGTTCGCCCGGGGGGCGTACGCCGAAGGCCGCCACGTAGGCGTCGTTGACGTAGGCCAGGCGGTGGTCGGGGCCGTGGACCAGGGCGACCAGGGACGGGACTCGGTCGAGGACCTCGCGGACCGGCAGTTCGTCCAGGGCGGGGATCGGCTTGGCCTCGTCGGTGAGGTGTTCGGCGCGGGCCGCGGGGACGGCGCCCGGGCTCTCTCCCCGGCGTTCCTGGGTGACCGCCGCCGCGGTCTCGGTCCGCGCTGCGGCGCGGCGCTGCGTTCCGGGGAGCCGGGCGCTCCAGCGCGTGAAGTTCACGAATCCTTGCCTCGTGTCGTCGTCTTCGGCCTGCTCCGACCCGGCCTGGGGTCTGAGGGGCGGCACCAGCACCCCGGGAATGCAGCACTGTGGGGGAGCCTCGTGGGTCGAAGGGCGGGCGGGTGCCCGTCCGGGGTCGTCCAGGGTCGGGATCGGTTCGGGGATCAGTCTGGCAGTGCGGCCGACCTGGCCGACACCCGTCAGACGCCTGCCCCGTCGGTGGAGTTCCTGGGTCCGGTCAGGACGACCCCTTCGTGTCGTCTCCCCGGTTGAGGTGATGCTTTCCACCGGCCGCGAGTTCGAACTCCGCTCGGGGATGTTCGAGCGATCCGAGGGAGACGACCTCCCTCTTGAAGAGCCCCGACAGTGTCCACTCGGCCAGGACACGGGCCTTGCGGTTGAAGGTCGGCACCCTGCTGAGGTGGTAGACGCGGTGCATGAACCAGGCAGGGTAGCCCTTCAGCTTGCGCCCGTAGACGTGTGCGACGCCCTGGTGGAAGCCGAGGGAGGCGACCGAACCCGCGTACTTGTGGGCGTAGGCCTCCAGGGGTTCGCCGCGCAGGGCGTGAGCGATGTTGTCGCCGAGCGTCTTCGCCTGGCGCAGGGCGTGCTGCGCGTTGGGGGCGCACTCCTTGCCGGGTGCGCCGGCGGTGACGTCGGGGACGGCGGCGGCGTCTCCCGCGGCCCACGCGTGCGTGGTGCCCTCGATCGTCAGCTCGGGGGTGCACTTCAACCTGCCGCGCTCATTGAGTGGCAGGTCGGTCGCGGCGAGGATCGGGTGGGGTTTGACGCCGGCCGTCCAGACGACCGTGCGGGTCGGGAAGCGTGCGCCGTCGCTGAGGACGGCGACGCGGTCCGTGCAGGACTCCAGGCGGGTGTGCAGGCGTACGTCGATGTTGCGGCGGCGCAGTTCGGTCACGGTGTAGCGGCCCATGTCCTCGCCGACCTCGGGCAGGATGCGGTCGGAGGCCTCGACGAGGATCCACTTCATGTCCTCGGGCCGGACGTTGTGGTAGTAGCGCGTGGCGTAGCGGGCCATGTCCTCGAGTTCGCCGAGCGCCTCCACGCCCGCGTAGCCGCCGCCCACGAAGACGAAGGTGAGGGCGGCGTCGCGGATCGCGGGGTCGCGGGTGGAGGAGGCGATGTCCATCTGCTCGATGACGTGGTTGCGCAGGCCGATGGCCTCCTCGACGGTCTTGAAGCCGATGGCGTGATCGGCGAGCCCGGGGATCGGGAGCGTGCGCGAGACGGAGCCGGGGGCGAGGACGAGTTCGTCGTACGACAGTTGTTCGGTGCCGGTGCCCTCCTCCTCGGTGGCGAGGGTGCTGAGGGTCGCGGTGCGCTTGGCGTGGTCGATGGCCGTGGCCTCGCCGATGATGACCCGGCACTGGGGCAGGACGCGGCGCAGCGGTACGACCACGTGACGCGGGGAGATGGAGCCGGCGGCCGCTTCCGGGAGGAAGGGCTGATACGTCATGTACGGGTCGGGAGTGACGACCGTGATCTCGGCTTCGCCCCGGCCGAGTTCCTGTTTCAGCCTTCGTTGAAGGCGCAGGGCCGTGTACATCCCGACGTAGCCACCGCCGACAACTAGAATGCGCGCACGTTCCTTCACCATCCCATGACGCACCCGACGCTTGCGTTTGTCCACAGGCTCGACAATTTGTGTGACCGGAGGCCGTCGACCTCACGGTTTGGCCGATTTGCCGGAGTGCGCGGAAACATCCCAGGTCAGTGGGTGTGCGCCGGGGCATCACAGGTGGCTCAATCGGGACGTAAACGACTCGTACTCCGATCGAGGGGCGCTCCGTGCGGAACGTGCCCCTTCTGAATTGACCCTCGCTCAACTATGTTCTTGTGTCGACGGGGTGTAGGGGGATGCGCTCTTCGGGTCCGTGAGTCACACACGGCGGGCTCGTTGTCCGGGCTGGTTCCGCGACGCTCCGGCTTTTGCAATGACGGGGAGTGTCTCCGGGGGGAGACGTCATTACCGGGGGATCGCTTATGCATGTTCAGGATTCTCGATGGTCTTCCGCATCCGCCATCGCATCGGGCGGCGGAGCGGTGGGCGGCACGATGAGCGCGGCGGCGGGCAACGGACGCGCGGATGCGCGTACGACGCCGCTGCGCGTGGACGCACAGCGCAATCTGGAGCACGTGCTGCGTGCGGCGCGCGAGGTCTTCGGCGAGCTGGGGTACGGCGCGCCGATGGAGGACGTGGCGCGGCGCGCGCGGGTCGGCGTCGGGACGGTGTACCGGCGCTTCCCGAGCAAGGACGTCCTGGTGCGGCGGATAGCCGAGGAGGAGACCTCCCGGCTGACCGACCAGGCACGTGCGGCGCTCGGCCAGGAGGACGAGCCGTGGTCGGCGCTCTCGCGCTTCCTGCGCACTTCGGTGGCGTCGGGCGCGGGTCGGCTGCTGCCGCCGCAGGTGCTGCGGGTCGGGGTCGCCGACGACGGTTCCGGGCTCGACGAGGCCCGGGTGCCGCAGCAGCGGACGCAGCCGGGCACGGGTGAGCTGCGGCTGGTGTCCGAGCCGTCCGCGGCGGTGCCGACGGACGACGCGGGGGCGGCGGCGCTGCTCGACGTGGTGGGCCAGCTCGTGGAGCGGGCGCGCGCGGCGGGTGAGCTCCGGGCCGACGTGTCGGTGTCGGACGTCCTGCTGGTGATCGCGACGGCGGCGCCCTCGCTGCCGGATGCGGCGCAGCAGGCGGCGGCCTCGTCGCGACTGCTGGACATCCTGCTGGAGGGGCTGAGGTCGCGGCCTCAGTCGTGAGCCGGCCGAGGTGACCGTCGTGGCTCGGTGACCAGGAGAGTGACCAAGAGGCTGACCACGCGGGTGACCGAGAGGCGGGGTGCTGCGCCGCCCTCGCCTCGAACAGCGTCGCGGAATACGCCAGACATTTCCGGCATCATGGTCAACTTTCGCCCTGTGAAGGTTCTTTGAGCGTTTCCCACATGGGCGAGAGGTAGTACTACGGTGCTGGAAGTCCCCACGGATGGGTGGATGTCCGTACGGGTGGGGCCTGACCAAAAGCCCATATGGCACCCTGACCCGGTGTCCGGGACTGGTAGAGCTGGCGGCGGGGGCTTTCCGCGATGAGCAGTGACGGGTGGGACGAGTCACGCGGTGACGGTGACTCGGCGACTCCGCAAGTGCCGAGTCAGGGCGGACGGGCGGACCTGCCGCTGGGCGGCGGCCCCGCCGAGGGCCGCCGAAAGGCGCGCGCGGAGGGCAGCGTCCCCGCACAGCGCGACCGGCGCGAGGACGGCGCGTTGCCCACGCCGCGCGACCTGCCGCCGTCGGACGCCGACCTGATCGGGCGGATGCGCGCCGGTGACGACAGCGCGTACGAGGAGTTGTACCGGCGCCACGCGGAAGCGGTGCGCCGGTACGCACGCACCTGCTGCCGTGACGCCCACACCGCGGACGACCTCACGGCCGAGGTCTTCGCCCGCATGCTCCAGGCGGTGCGCGGCGGCTCCGGTCCCGAGCACGCCGTACGCGCGTATCTGCTCACCTCGATCCGGCGGGCCGCCGCGGACTGGACGAAGTCGGCTCGGCGCGAGCAACTGGTCGACGACTTCGCGGTGTTCGCCGCGCAGTCCGCGCGCGTGTCCGAGGTCTCGGGCGACGACACCTTGGACCTGGGCGCCGATGTGCGGGCGATGCACGAGGCCGAGCAGTCCATGGCCATGCAGGCCTTCCGGTCGCTGCCGGAGCGCTGGCAGGCCGTGCTGTGGCACACCGAGGTCGAGGACGAGTCGCCCAGCGAGGTGGCCACGCTCTTCGGGCTCGACGCCAACGGCACGCGCGTGCTCGCCAGCCGTGCCCGCGAAGGCCTCAAGCAGGCTTACCTGCAGGCCCACGTCAGCGCCAGCCTCGTCGGCGACGAGGGGTGCGCCCGCTACGCCGACCGGCTCGGCGCGTACGCCCGCGGCAGCCTGCGCGCCCGTGCCGAGCGAGGGCTGCGCAAGCACCTGGAGGAGTGCGCCAAGTGTCGGCTGGCCGCGGGCCAGATCAAGGAAGTCGCCAGCGGTATCCCGGCCGTCGTGCCGGTCGCGGTCATCGGCTGGTTCGGCGCCGCCGGGTACGCCAAGGTGGCCGGGCTGATCGCCGGTGGTGCCGGGGCGGGCGCGGCCGGTGCCGCGGGGGCGGCCGCGGCTGCGAGCGGCGGTTCGTCGAGCAGTGCGGCGGGGGGCGCGGCCGCGGCGGGCGGCAGTTCGTCCGGCGGGGCGGGTGCCGGGGGCGGTGCGGCAGCCTCCGAGGGGCTGGGCGCTCCGCTGAAGGCCGGTATCGCGGCCGGGGTGGTCGCCGTGGGTGTGGCGGCGGCGATCGTGCTCGCGCTGGCCGGCAACGACCGGCCGGCCCACAAGGAGGACGCCAAGCAGCCCCCCGTGCCCTCCCCCATCGTCGAGGAGACGCCGACGCCCGAGCCGTCGAAGGAGGAGCCCGTCCCGCAGCCGCCGGCGATCGTCCCGGCCGCGAAGCCGAAGCCGGCCCCGACACCCAGCCCGGCCCCGACGCCCACCCGCACGCCCGGTCAGACGCCCACGCCCTCCGCGGCGCCGACGCCTCCCCCCACCCCCACCCCCACACCGACACCCACGCCCACGCCGACTCCGACTCCCCCGCCCGCCCCGGTCGTCTACCAGCTGAGCGAGCTGTCGTACGACGTCGCCGGCGACGGCAGCGCACCCGAGATCCGGATCGGCGAGAGCAGCTGGGTGTGGCAGCGGTACGGCGTCTCGATCGCCGACAAGCGGTATGCGCACGGCGTCACCGTGCACGGCCGGTCCTCCGTCGTCATCGACCTCAACCGGGAGTGCTCGGCCTATGACGCGCTGGTCGGCGTCGACGACACCGCCCTGGGGCTCGGCAGGTTCTCCTTCTCGGTCTATGCCGACGGCGTCCGTCTGTGGCGGTCCGGAGTGCTCAAGGGCGGGGATCCGGCGGTGCCCGTCCATGTGAACCTCGCCGGGCGCGAGACCGTACGGCTGGTGGTCGAGCCGCACAGCACCGTCGACACCCTGATGTTGGCGGACTGGGCGGAGTCGAAGTTCAGCTGCGTGTAGCGGGTTCATCTGCGTACAGCGGGTCCAGCCGCGTGTAGCGGCGTTCAGCCGGCCCTCGGGTTCATGGTGCCCGTTCGGCGGGGACGTGGAGGTCGCGCACGGCCTCGTCGAGGTCGCGCAGGACGGCGTCGTAGGTGAGGGCGGTGCCCCGGGTGTGCTCGGCGGTGAACCGCTCGGCTCCCAGGGCGGAGCGGGCGGCGGACTCGGCCCGCTCGGCGTGCGTGCGCTCCGGCAGGAGGCGTGGATGGCCACCGCGCCAGTGCTCCGAGGCGGCGAGCAGACGGACCGCGCGCGGATGGTCGCCGAGGCGGGTCAGCAGCTCCGACGCGGCATCCGCGAGGGTCGCCGTGATCACGTCGGAACAGCGGTTCTCCACGGCCATGCGCAGGGTGTCGGCCAGGCGGGGCAGCCCGTGGGTCGGACCCGACTCCGCCGTCACCGTCAGGGCGTCGACCGCGTTCAGCATCGCGAGGAACTGGGGCGGTGGCGTGGCGCGCCCGGTCTCCACGCGGGCCGCCTCACACAGCTCACGCGCGCGTGCGGTGTCCTTGTCGTCCAGCGCGATCTGGGCGCGCATCAGCAGGACGAACGCCCGGGAGTCCGCCACGCCGTACCGGTCGGCCGCGGCGCTCGCCTCGTCCAGCGCGGCCACGGCGGCCGTACGGTCGCCCGAGCGATAGGCGATCTCGGCGAGCCGGGCGATGAGGAAGGGCGTCTCGGCGTACGCGCCCACCTCGTGGGCGAGGCGCAGCGCCTCCTCGAATTCGCCCCTGGCCTCCTCGAAGCGGCTGCGCAGCATGGCCGTCTCGCCGACCGCGCTGCACACCTGGGCCCGCATCCACCGGTCGCCGGCCCGGCGGCTGAGGCTCCGCAGCTCCGCGAGGTCGACGTCGACGTTCGCCAAGCCGCCCGGTGAGTCGACCAGCATGTGGGTGCGGAACATCAGGATGCAGCCGACCTCCCAGTCACCGCCGTACGCACGGCAGTTGGCCAGTACGGCGTCCATGACAGGCCCGGCGTTCGCCGTCTCGCCCAGCATGTAGTGGGTCAACGGCCAGACCAGGCCCGGGAGGCGGGCGGATTCGGGGCCGCCCGGCGCGAAGTGGGCCCGCACCCGCCCGACGTACCGCCTCAGTCGCTCCTCCCGCCAGTGCTCCACCGGTTCGAATTCGATGGCGAGGAACAGATGCAGCACGCGCAGACTCATCCGGGGTGCGTGCCGCGGGTGGTGTGCCTGGGCCTCCGGGGCGGAGAGGAAGGCGTCCACCGGGTCCGCTGCGGGAGCGGTCCCGAGGGCGGCGGCATCCAGGGAGACGCACAGGCGCAGGATCCGGTCGACCCAAGCCGCGCCCTCGACGCGGTAGTTGCGCAGCCACCAGAACCAGCCCATGGCGAGGGCGATGGACGTCGCGTCCGCTTCGTCGCCTGCCGTCAGGGAGCGGTCGAGGGCCGCCCGGATGTTGTCCAGCTCCGTCTCCAGGCGGGATATCCACGGGAGTTGGCGGGCGGAGCGCAGCAGCGGATCTGCCTCCTCGACGAGCGCGCGCACCCATGCGCGGTGTCGGCGCTCGGCGGCGAGGAGCAGCTCGGGGGCCTCGGCGGCGCGCTCGACGGCGTATTCGTGGATGGTCTCCAGCATGCGGTACCGCATGCCGTCGGAGCCGTCCCGCTCGCACGGGGTGGCCACGATGAGGGACTTGTCGACGAGCGCGCCGATGAGGTCGGCGGCCGGGCCGGTGCACACGGCCTCCGCCGCCGCGAGGTCCCAGCCGCCGGCGAAGACGGACACCTCGCGCAGCACCGTCCGCTCCCGCTCGTCGAGCAGCTCCCAGGACCAGTCGACGACGGCGCGCAGGGTCTGCTGGCGGGGCAGGACCGTACGGCTTCCGGAGGTGAGGAGGCGGAAGCGGTCGTCGAGTCGGTCGGCGATCTGGCGGGGTGTGAGCAGCCGTAGCCGGGCCGCCGCCAGCTCGATGGCGAGGGGCAGTCCGTCGAGGCGGCGGCAGATCTCCGCGACGGCACCCTCCTCGCGCGCGTCGCGCAGCACGGCGTCGGCGTCGGGGCGGACGGCCGCCGCGCGCTCCGCGAAGAGGCGGTGCGCCTGGTCGGGGAGCAGGGGCTCGACCGGACGCACGGACTCGCCGGGGACGCCCAGGGGTTCGCGGCTGGTGGCGAGGATCGTGAGGCCCGGGCAGCGGGTGAGGAGGTTCTCGGCGAGGGTGGCGGCCGCGCCGATGACATGTTCGCAGTTGTCAAGGATCAGGAGTTGGCTGCGCGGGGCGCAGTACTCGATCAGCAGGGCGAGCGGGTCGTCCTGCGGGGCCGTCAGTTCGGTGGTCTTGAGCACGGTCTCGCGCAGACCGAGCGCGCTGACCACCGCGCCTGGCACCGCCTCCGGGTGGTCGAGCGGGGCGAGCTCGACCAGCCATGCCTGTGGGAGCCCGGCGGCGGCTTCCTCGGCGAGGCGGGTCTTCCCAGAGCCGCCCGGTCCGGTGAGCGTGACCAGTCTGGCCCTGTGCAATTCGGAACGGATGGCGTCGAGTTCGAGTTCCCGGCCCACGAAAGAGGTAAGGCGGCGACGGAGGTTGCCGTTGCGTTCGGGGTGGAGAGGGGGGTGAGGGTTGAGAGGGGGGTTTGGGTGGTGAGGGTGGTGAGGGGACGGTGGGCTGGGCTGCGGTTGGGGTTTCGCAGCAGGGGACGGCTCCGTACTCGTCTCGACGGGCGCCGGTGTCAGCAGGTCGGTGTGCAGGGCGCGGAGCTGCGGGCCGGGGTCCGTTCCCAGGCCTTCGGCCAGGGTGCGGCGGGCGGTTTCGTACGCGGCCAGGGCGTCCGCGGGGCGGGCCGTGTCGCGCAGGGCGCGGATGAGCAGGGCGTGCAGTGATTCGTCGTACGGGTGCGTGGTGGTCAGTTCTCTGAGTTCGGGTACGGCGGCGTGGGCGCGGCCGAGTCGTAGGTCCGCCTCGATGCGGGCTCGGGTCGCCTCCAGGCGCAGGGCCTCCGGGCGGGTGGCGGCGGTGCGGTCGGGGAGGTCGGCCAGGGCCGGGCCGCGCCACAGGGCGAGGGCGGTGGTGAGGGTCTGGGCGGCGGATGACGGGTCGCCTCGGTCGAGGGCCGCGGTGCCCTGGTGCACGAGGCGTTCGAAGACGAAGAGATCCACGTCGTCGTGCGCTGCCGTGAGGCGGTAGCCGCCGGGGGCGGAGGTGACGGTGTCCTTGCCGAGGGTGCGGCGCAGGCGGGCGATCAGGGCCTGGAGGGCAGCGGGGGCGTCGTGGGGCGGGGCGCCGGCCCAGACCTCGTCGATCAGGGTGTCGGGGGTGGTGATGCGGCCGGGGCGCAGGGTGAGGGACGTGAGCAGGGCGCGGAGGCGGGGGCCGCCGATGGGTACGACGGTGCCCTGGTCGTCTTCGGCCTGGGTGACGCCCAGGATTCTGTACCGCACCGGGTCATTGTCGCGGGGGTGGATGTTGGGGGCACGGGTTTTGTCGGCGTCGGGTGTCGTAGGTGCGGTGGGTGCTGTGGGTGCGGTGGTCGTTCGGCGCGCCGGGAGGGGTTTCGCCCCCGCCGCCCCTACCCGTCCCGTCCTCCAGGGGCTCCGCCCCTTCGACCCCGGCCCCCTTTCTGGGGGCTGCCGCCCCCAGACCCCCGCTTCGGCCCTTAAGGGGCCTCGTCCTCAAACGCCGGACGGGCTGACATTGCCTGGGTCGGCGTCGAGAAGTCGCCCTTGTGAGGGATCGGGACAGCCCTACGCAGCCTCGAACGCCGGACCGGGTCGATGACGGGTGCGCCGGCGTCCACAGCAGCCACAGCAGCCACCGTCCCTACCCCCGCCGCACCGCCGCCCCCGCCCCCAACGCCCCCCTCTGCGGCGTGATCCCCGCCGGTACCGCTCGCTGTCGGGCGGGGGTGCCAGTCCAGCAGGTGCCGCGGCGGGCCAGTAGGCGGCGTAGCCAGAGTTCCAGGGAGACGAGGTCGGCGAGGCCGTCCAGGGGGAGGGGTTCGCCCTCGGCCGCTGCTCGGAGGGCCTTGCGGACGACTCGGGCCTCCACCAGGCCCGCCTGGGCCAGGAGGGGGGTGCCGAAGAGGGCCATCAGGGAGTCGGCGGCCACCCTCAGGCCGGTTCGTGCCGCTACCGCCGCCGAGGCGTGGGACGGGGCGCCCCAGCCGGGTGGGAGGTCGGCGACTCCGGCGCCCTCCAGGACCGTACGGAGGATCGCGGCGCGGGCGCCGGGCTGGACTCGCAGGGCCTCGGGGAGGGCGCGGCAGGCGCGGACGACCTGGTTGTCGAGGAAGGGGGCGTGCAGGCGCTGGAAGCGGATCTCGGCGGCCTGTTCCAGGACGCGGAGGTCCGCGGCGTGGCGGGCGAGGGCGGCACGCGCGCGGTAGTCGCCGGGACGCTGGCCCGGGCCGACCCCGTTGCGGTGCGACGCCGCTTGCAGGCGAACCGATACTTCAGCGAGCGCCTCGCCGGTCAGCCAGCGTGCCGCCGGGCCCGGTCTGGCCCAGGTGAGCGCGGCGAGCGACGCCCCTACGGCACCTCCGGGTTCGTCGAAGCGGCGGTGCAGGAGGCGGTCCGCCAGGGAGTCCAGGCCCGTTCGGTAGGGAGTGCGGGCCAGCTTGCGTGCCGCGCCGTACACGCGCGCGGGGACCAGCACCGAGCCGTCCGCCTTGGCCAGCGCCGCGACCGGGCGGACCAGGTGGCGCCGTTTGCGGTCCATCAGGAGGTCGGCGAGGCGGGCCGGGTGCGCGTCCAGGACCTGGCGGGCGCCGTAGCCGGTGAAGTGGTCCGCACTGCCGGACGCGAGGCGTGCGCGGTGTCTCGCCGCCGTCACCAGGCTCGGGCCCGGCTCGTCCGTCAGCGGGCCGTCCAGGTCGGCGTACGGCAGTGTGTCCTCGCCGCCGGTCACCACCACGTGGTGCAGGCGCGGGTTGGCCGCCAGGGTTCCGGCCCGTTCCAGCTCGGCCTCGCGGCCGCCGACCGCCAGGTCGTTGAACGTGACGGCCAGGAGGCGCTCCCCCGCGCCCGTGCCGTGGCCCAGGACCGTGCCCGGCATCCCCGGGAGGCCCGCGGCGAGCAGCGCCAGCGTGCCGGACGCGGGGCCGCCGGACAGGTCCGCTCCGATGCCCGGAACCGGCATCCCGCGCGCGGCACGCCGTTCGGCCGGGCCCATCCCTGGCACCGGTCCGGGGTCTATGTCGGCGCCGGGGACATGGCGGGGCGCGGACAGACGCGCGCGTACCGCCTCCACCAGGGCGTCGCGTACGGCGTCCACCGCGCTGTCCGGATCGGCCGTCGGCGCCGCCACCGCCAGCGAGGCGACCGGTTCGTACCCGGCGATCTCGCGCGCCCCGGCGCGCAGGATCAGCGCATGCCCCGGCGGAATGCGCCGTACGCCGTCGTACGGGGTGGAGTCGTGCAGGGCGGCCGGTACGTCGGGGGCGGCGAGCAGTGCGGCGAGGTGGCCGAAGTCGAGGTTGGCCTCGATGAGGTCGGCGAGGGGGAGCGCGGCCGTCGCGTACGCCGTACCGCCCGCCCAGGGGGTGTAGAACACCGGCCGCGCGCCCGCCAGATCGCCGCACACCGTGACCCGGCGGCCGACCTGGACGACGGCCGTGTAGCTGCCGGACCACGCCGTCAGATGCCGAAGTGCCCCTCCGCGCGCGGCGAACAGGCCGACCCGCAGCTGCTCGTCGCTCGCCCCGCAGGTGCCGAGCACCGCGATCCGGGTCTGCGCGTCGGCCTTCACCACGCGCACCTCGTCCGGGCGCCAGTCGCCGACCGCCCACAGCGGATCGGGGTCGCCCCAGAGGAGTTGGGAGCCCACCGGGTGCACGGTCTCGCCGTCGCTTCCGGTCGCCCCCGCGGAGCCGCTCCCGGCTGCCACCGCGGTGGTGCTGCTCCATCCCACCAACCACCGCATCGACGCCTCCACAGGCTGTGGACAACCAGTGCACCGTACGAACCGGTTCACCATGCTGCCATGAAGGACGCGCGCGGGAGGGGTGGCGGAGCCGCTCGAGCTCCGGTAACGCGCCCGCGTGGGCACCCCCGGGCGGCTGCGCGGCATCTGAACACCCGGACGGGGAAAGGGGATCCACCCTGGCGGAGCGAAGGGATCCAGTCGGGCTCAGCGAGGAGATCGCGTCACGCCTGCGACGCGAATGCGCCCCCGATGCGCTCCCCGAAAACGCCCTCTGCGCCCTCAAGTACCGTGGTCGGAGGGGTAATCACCCGAGAGAACCGGGGTCGATTTTCGGCCAAATCGGCGTCGTAGGGACAGGCTCACGCACGCTCCGTACAAGCCCTCCGCACTACTCGCCGTGCTCGCCGTGCGCGCAGTCCGGGGAACGGGATGCGCCCCCCGGACCGATCCGCCGCCCGCGGGGATGAAGGCGGCGGAATCCCCCAGCCCACTGGATCCAGTACAGCGGGCCGACCCACGCAAGAGCCATGGAACCGCTCCCCCGATGGCTGGAGAAGAGCGCACGGACGGGCGCACAGCCACACAGCGGGAGCACGCCACAACTGTGCGTAGGGGGTGCGCACTTGAGTGCGGACCACAATCCCGCCATCCGGAAGAATGCCCCTTAACGCTTGGGATGCGGCGAACTACGCTGGGTTTACGAATGCCGCGTGGTTATGCCAGCGCGGCAGCCGTCTGTGTCGAGGGGTGGCGCATGTCCAGGGAGCAACGCGGGCCGAACGAAAAACTCGGCACCGTTCTCGCCCTCGCGGGAATCAGCAACGCAGGACTCGCTCGACGCGTCAACGATCTTGGCGCTCAGCGGGGCCTGACTCTTCGCTACGACAAGACCTCGGTGGCGCGCTGGGTGTCGAAGGGCATGGTGCCGCAGGGTGCCGCGCCGCACCTCATCGCCGCCGCGATCGGCCAGAAGCTCGGCCGCCCTGTGCCGCTCCACGAGATCGGCCTGGCGGACGCGGACCCCGCACCCGAAGTGGGCCTCGCCTTCCCCCGGGACGTCGGACAGGCGGTGAAGTCGGCGACGGAGCTGTACCGTCTCGACCTCGCCGGCCGTCGCACCGGCACCGGTGGCATCTGGCAGTCGCTGGCCGGTTCGTTCGCAGTAAGCGCATACGCAACGCCTGCCTCAAGGTGGCTGATAACGCCGGCCGACAGCTCGGTGGCGCGCGAGGCGAGCCCCTCCGAGGGCTCCGGCGCACCGCTCAAAGTCGGCCACAGCGATGTGCAGAAACTGCGGGAGGCCGCCGACGACGCCAGGCGCTGGGACTCCAAGTACGGAGGCGGCGACTGGCGTTCGTCCATGGTGCCCGAGTGCTTACGCGTGGAGGCGGCACCGCTGCTGCTCGGCTCGTACTCCGACGAGGTCGGCCGTGCCCTGTTCGGGGCGAGTGCCGAACTCACGCGTCTCGCCGGGTGGATGGCCTTCGACACCGGGCAACAGGAGGCCGCCCAGCGGTACTACATCCAGGCGCTGCGACTCGCGCGCGCGGCGGCCGACGTACCCCTCGGCGGGTACGTGCTGGCGTCGATGTCGCTCCAGGCGACCTACCGGGGCTTCGGCGACGAGGGCGTCGACCTCGCCCAGGCCGCGCTGGAACGCAACCGTGGCCTCGCCACGGCCCGCACCATGAGCTTCTTCCGCCTCGTCGAGGCACGCGCACACGCGCGCGCCAGTGACGCACAGGCCGCCGGCGCGGCCCTGAAGGCGTCGGAGGGCTGGCTGGAGCGGGCCAGAGAGGGCGACAACGACCCTTCGTGGCTCGGCTTCTACTCCTACGACCGCTTCGCCGCGGACGCCGCGGAGTGTTACCGGGACCTCAAGGCACCGCGCCAGGTACGGCGGTTCACGGAGCAGGCGCTGTCGAAGCCGACGGAGGAGTTCGTGCGCTCGCACGGGCTGCGGCTCGTCGTCTCGGCGGTCGCCGAGCTGGAGTCGGGCAATCTCGATGCGGCATGCGAGCAGGGCGTGCGGGCGGTGGAGGTCGCGGGGCGGATATCGTCCGCGCGCACCACGGAGTACGTGAAGGACCTGCTGCACCGCCTGGAGCCGTACGGCGACGAGCCCCGGGTCGTCGAACTGCGGGAGCGGGCGCGCCCGCTGCTCATGGCACCGGCCTGACGGAGATCACGGAGATCTCCGGTACGCGCACACACGCGCACGCGTGCGCAGCGTGCGGCGGCTCGGCAGACCCGGGCCGCCGCCCCCTCCGTCCTGCCCGAGGCGGGCCGTTACGACGCGCTGCCCGCGCGCCCGAAGCAGCGCTCCAGCTCGTCGAGGTCGTAGAAGGAGCTGCCCTTGGCGATCGGTCGGCAGCCGGTCCTGAAGGCGGTCTCCTGCTCGTTGTAGAGCATGCGCACCAGGTAGGTGTCGCCCTTGCGGAAGACGTCCCACTGGATGTTCGAGCCCAGCGGCGCCGCAGAAGCGCCCCGCCACGGGTTGTCGGCGTAGGTGTACGGCTGCTCGGCCGTGGCGCCCTTCGTGCTGCCGGGCAGGCCCATCAGCGCGGCCAGCGGGATGATCTCCTCGGCGTGCGTGAAGCGGAGCTCGGCGCCCAGGTCGCCGGTGCCGGCGCGCTTGGCCTCGACCTTCTTGAAGAAGTCGTCGAGCACGACGTCCGCCATCTTGTACGTGATGTCGGCGCCGGCGAAGCCCGGGCCCTTCTCGTAGAAGTCCTCGGCGTCACTCAGGTACCCGAACCAGGCCGCGTCCCGCTTGGAGATGAACCGCTCCATGCCCCAGCCCTTGCCGCCGGGGCTCTCGTCGCTCATGGCGGGCGCGATGGCGTACAGGTTGTAGACGGCCGTGGCGGCGGCCACGCGGTCGTCGTCGGCGAGCCGGTCGACGAAGGCGCCCTTGAAGAGCTTCTTCAGTACGTCGCGGGCGGCACGGTGGGTGGTGGGCTGGCCGGTGATCGACTTCAGGGTGCTCGCGAGCCGCTGGTCGTTCGCTATGTAGTCGCGGTAGGCCGCGCCGCCGGCCGCCTTGTGAAAGTAGAGGAGGTCGACGTCCGTGCGGGTCGGGCCGATGAGCGGCTTCAGGGCGGGGTCGGTGCCGGCGAGCGCGGCGGCGTACAGGTTGGCGCTGTCGACGGCGCGGCCCTGACCCGAGCTGACGACGTCGATCTTCTCCTTGTCGCCGGCGATCCGCTGGAACAGCCCCGGCAGCCGCTGCTGCATCCGTACGGCCGTGTCGTGGATCTCCCGCTTGCCACGCCCGCTGAGGTCGCCGTAGCCCACGGTGCTCATGGCGTTCTGCAGCGCCTGCACCTTGGGCCCGAAAGCCCTGCCCTTCGCGGTGAGGGCGCCCGCGGCCTCGGCCTTCTTCCGCAGGGCGAGGACCAGGTCCGCGTCCTCGCCGTCGGTCGCGGCGCGGGAGCCGTGCCGGGAGACGTTCTCGGTGAAGACCGGGGTGAAGCCCGCGGGGGGCCGCTGGTAGCTGCGGGGGTTCTGGCCGGGCGCGTACGTCGCCTTGGTGCCGTAGCTGTTGCGGGTGCCGGTGTTGGTGCCCGCGGCGGCGGGGGTACCGACCAGGAGGGCGGCGAGACCGAGTGCCAGGGCCGGGGTGAGGCGTCTCATGGATGTGCCGTTCCGTTCAGTGCCGTTGCGTTCAGTGCCGCTGCGACGCACCTGTGCGGCAGCCGGGGGATCTGCCGCATCGTCGGAGCGGTACGTGAACACGCCGTGGCCGGATCACGGCTGATGACTGGCCGGAAGTCCCGCCCTTGCCAAAGGTTCCCCCTCGGAATCGCCTCGTCGGCCCGGCGCCGTGGCGCGGGAGCCCCGCGGGGGGTTTGAGGGCGTTGTCAGTGGCGCAGTGCATTATCGAAACCGGGAGGTGGAGCAGGTGCGGACGATCGCTTACGACTGTGATGTGCTCGTGGTCGGCGGTGGGATCGTCGGGCTGGCCACGGCGTATGCGATCACACGTGCCGCGCCGGGTACGCGGGTGACCGTGCTGGAGAAGGAGCCGGGGCCGGCCCGGCATCAGACGGGGCGCAACAGCGGGGTCATCCACAGCGGGATCTACTACCGGCCGGGGTCGCTGAAGGCGCGGTACGCGGTGGGTGGCGCGGCCGAGATGGTCAAGTTCTGCGCGGAGTACGGCATCGCGCACGCCGTCACCGGCAAGCTGATCGTCGCGACCGAGCGGGAGGAGCTGCCGCGGCTGCACGCGCTGGTGCAGCGCGGGCGGGAGAACGGCATTCCGGTACGGGAGCTGGGCGCCGCCCAGATCGCGGAGTACGAGCCGGAGGTGCGGGGGCTCGCGGCCATACACGTCGGGACTACGGGTGTGTGCGACTTCGTCGGGGTCGCCCGGCAGCTGGCCGAGGCGTCGGGGGCGGAGATCCGGTACGGCGCGCAGGTCGAGCGGGTGGACCGGCGGGCCGGGCTGGGGGTCGCGGTGCGGACGACGCGTGGGGACGTCGTGCGGGGGCGGGTGCTGGTGAACTGTGCCGGGCTGTACTGCGACGAGGTGGCCCGGATGACGGGGGACGAGCCGGGGGTGCGGATCGTGCCGTTCCGGGGGGAGTACTACTCGCTGGCGCGGCCCGAGCTGGTGCGGGGGCTGGTGTATCCGGTGCCGGATCCGGCGTTTCCGTTCCTCGGGGTGCATCTCACGCGCGGGATCGACGGGGATGTGCACATCGGGCCCAACGCGGTGCCGGCGCTGGCCCGGGAGGGGTACGGGTGGGGGGTCGTACGGCCGTCGGAGGTCGGGGGGACGGTGGCGTGGCCCGGGGCGTGGCGGATGGCTCGGCGGCACTGGCGGTACGGGGCCGGGGAGCTGCGGCGGTCGGTGTCCAAGGGGGCGTTCACGGAGGCGGTGCGGAGGTTGTTGCCAGCGGTGACGTCCGATGATCTGGTGCGGGCGGCGGCGGGGGTGCGGGCGCAGGCGGTGTTGCGGGACGGGGGGCTGGTGGATGACTTTCTGATACGGGAGGGGGCTCGGGCCGTGCATGTGCTGAACGCGCCGAGTCCTGCGGCTACTGCTTCGCTGCCGATCGGGCGGGAGGTGGCGCGGCGGGCGTTGGGGGTGTTGGAGGGGGCTTGAGAGGGCGCGCGGCGGGGGCTTGAGGGGGCGTGCGGCGCGGGTTCGGTGCGGGTACGAACGCCGGGTTCCTTCGCCCCCGCCGCCCCTACCCGTCCCGTCCTCCAGGGGCTCTGCCCCTTCGACCCCGGGGCGTTTCTGGGGGCTGCCGCACCCAGACCCCCGCTTCGGCCCTTAAGGGGCCTCGTCCTCAAACGCCGGACGGGCTGACATTGCCTGGGCCGGCGTCCAGGGGTGACGGCCGGGAAGCCGCCCTCCCCCTCCCCGTAAAATCAGTCTCACTGTGTCTGAGTCTCTCAACGCCCCAGAAGTCCCCCAGCCCGGCGCCGACGGCGGGCGGTCCCGTCACATCCCCGGTGTGTCTGTCCGGCACACCCGGGCCAAAGGTGAGCCCCGGTTCCCGGACGGGCCCAAGGCCGATCCTGCGGGGTCGCACTTCGAGCGGCGGATTCGGAGTTTTCAGCCGCGGCGGAGTCGGGTGACCGCGGGGCAGGCGGACGCGTTGCAGCGGCTGTGGCCCAAGTGGGGGCTGGACATCGACGGGCAGCGGATCGTCGACCTCGGTGAGCTGTTCGGGAACGAGAATCCGGTCGTACTCGAGATCGGGTTCGGGATGGGGGAGGCCACCGCCCAGATGGCCGCCGCCGACCCGGAGACCAATGTCCTCGCCGTCGACGTGCACACGCCCGGGCAGGGAAACCTGCTCAATCTCGCCGACCAGCGCGGGCTGAACAACGTCCGTGTCGCCAACGGCGACGCCATCATCCTGCTGCGCGAGATGCTCGCCCCCGACTCGCTCGACGGGCTGCGCGTCTACTTCCCCGACCCCTGGCCCAAGAAGCGGCACCACAAGCGGCGTCTCATCCAGCCCGAGTTCCTCAGCCTCGCCGCGACCCGGCTGAAGCCCGGTGCCCTGGTGCACTGCGCCACCGACTGGGAGCCGTACGCCGAACAGATGCTCGAAGTTCTGACCGGTCACCCCGACTTCGAGAACACCCGAGCCGACGGCGGTTTCGCGCCCCGTCCGGACTTCCGGCCGCTGACCCGTTTCGAGGGACAGGGGTTGGACAAGGGTCATGTGGTGAACGACCTGCTCTTCCGCCGCGTACAGCCGTAGGAGCAGCGGGAGGAGCAGCCGGAACGAAGACCGGGAAGAGAAACAGCACCGACAGCAAACCCCCCTCGGGCGCCGGAGCCCCTCGCGCGGCTGCGGGTGGCGCCCCTGTCTCGTTAGGGTCAATGCCGTGGCCACCAGTCCCCCGTACCCGACGTACCCCACCGGTCCCGCCGGCGGGACACTGCGGCACGCGCACTGGTGGCAGAAGCGGTGGGTGCGTTACGGCGCGCTGAGCACGCTGCTCGCGCTCTCCGGGCTGGTCATCCTCGCCCTGGTGCGTGAGCAGACCGGCACCGAGGGGTTCCTGGTCGGGCTCGGGCTCGCCGTTCTTCCCGTGCCGCTGCTCGTCGCCGCCTTCCGCTGGCTGGACCGGGTCGAGCCGGGCCCCTGGCGCAATCTGCTGTTCTCCTTCGCGTGGGGCGCGTTCGCGGCGGCGCTCATAGCGATCATCGCCAACAGCTTCGCGACCCGATGGATAGCCACGGCGACCGCCGATCCGTCCCACGCGGACACGCTGGGCGCCACCGTCATAGCGCCCGTCGTGGAGGAAACGGCCAAAGCGGCCGCCGTCCTGCTCGTCTTTCTCTTCCGCCGACGTGACTTCACCGGGATCGTCGACGGCGTGGTGATAGCCGGCGTCACCGCCACCGGCTTCGCCTTCACCGAGAACATCCTCTACCTCGGCACCGCCTTCGGTACCGACCAGCTCTCCGGCGACCGCGGCATCGCCTCCGTCACGGCGGCGACCTTCTTCGTCCGCGTCATCATGTCGCCCTTCGCGCACCCCCTCTTCACGGTCCTCACCGGCATCGGCTTCGGCATCGCCGCGCTCTCGGGCCCGCGACAGCATGTGCGCCGCGTTCTCCTCCCGCTCTCCGGGCTCCTGCTCGCCATGGGCATGCACGCCCTGTGGAACGGCTCGTCGGCCTTCGGCGAGTTCGGGTTCTTCGCCGTGTACGCCGCCTTCATGGTGCCCACGTTCGGGCTGCTGACCTGGCTGGTGATCTGGACCCGGCAGCGCGAACTGCGGACCGTGCGCGAGGAACTGCCCGCGTACGTCGTCGCCGGGTGGCTGGCCCCGGGCGATCCCTTCGCGCTCGGCTCGATGCGTGCGCGGCGGGTGGCCCGGCAGTACGCGCGACGGCGTGGGGGGCGGGCGGCGGCCCGGGCGGTGGCGCAGTACGAGGCGTACGCCACATCACTGGCGTTCCTGCGGCACCGGGGGCGGCGCGGGCGGGCCGGCGCGGACTTCGTCGTACGGGAACAGGAGCTGTTGCACGAGCTGTGGGGGCGGCGGGGGTTCGCTCGGCCGGCACTGGAGCATGCGGTCGCCGCGCAGCCTCGGCCTGCGTACGGGTATGGGTACGGATACGGGGCGCCGGGTCAGTGGCAACCGTACGGACAGGGGCACACCGCCAGATACGGGCCGACGCAGGGTGCCACGTACGGGCCGACACAGGGCGCCCCCTACGGGCCGACGGCGCCGTATCCCGCGTACAACCCGTATCGGACGTAGCACGGGTCTGCCCGACCACCAGGACGGAGAGCCGAGATGGTGCGCGTGAACGGCGGCCGCCACTCCCCGAGCGCCTCCCGGCCCCGGCCTGCCCGCGAGCCGGACAAGGGCCGGACAAGGACGGTGCGGACGGTCGTCCTGTGGCTGCTGGCGCTGGCCGCCGTCGCGTTCACCCTCACAGTCGTCTGGGGCTTCATCAGGCTCGACGACGACCTCGACAACCCCGAGGGCGGATTCTCGGGCTGGCAGTGCGCGGGCCAGTCCGGCACCTGCGATCCCTGAAAAACCGTGAGCCCGGCCTCCTGTGAGGAAGGCCGGGCCGCACGGTCAATGTCCCTGCACCCATCAATGTCCCTGCGCGATCAACGTCCCTGTGCAATCGGGAGATCGCCCCTCAGGACGTGAGTCTCTAGTCCCTCAGGGCGTGAGCCCCTTGCCGCGCAGCCACGCCAGCGGGTCGATGCCGCTCGTGCTGCCGTCGGGGTGCACCTCGAGGTGCAGGTGGGCTCCGGTCACGTTGCCGGTGGCGCCCACGCGGCCGATGACGTCGCCGGTGTTGACCTTCTGGCCGACGCTGACGCTGATCGAGGACTGGTGCGCGAACCACACTTCGGTGCCGTCGTCGAGGGTGAGCACCGTCTTGTAGCCGTACGACCCGTCCCAGCCGGCGAACGTGATGGTGCCGGAGTGCACGGCCTTGATCAGCGTGCCGGACGGCGCGGCGAAGTCGAGGCCGGTGTGGTAGCCGGAGGACCAGTAGGCGCCGGCCTGACCGAAGGTCGAGGTGATGGTGTACGAGGAGGTCGGCAGCGTGTACTGCTTGGCCAGCTCGGCGAGGCGCTCGGCCTCGGCCTTCTTGCGGGCCTCTTCCTCGGCGGCGGCCTTCGCGGCGGCGGCCTTCTCCTTGGCCTCCTGCTCCGCCTTGGCGGCCGCTGCGGCGGCCTCCTTCTCGGCGGCGGCGATCGCCTCGGCGGCGGCCTTGCTGTCGACCTGGTCCTGCTGCTGCTCGACCTGGGCGATGATCCGGGCCCGCAGCGCCTCACCGGCGTCGCCGGTGCCCTGCTTGGTCTCCTCGGTCGCGGCGCCCATGGTGCTGAGGGCCGTCCCGGTGTCCTCGGCGGCCGCGGAGGAGTCGTCGTCGGATATCAGGGGCAGGTCGGGCATGGTGATCGCGACCGGCGGCTTGCCGCTCTGCGCGCTGGCCATGCCGCCCGCGCCGACGGCGGCTATGACGCCGACGCCGAGAACCGTGGAGCTGCGGGCGAGTCCCCCGCCCCGCTGCTTGGCTACGCGGTGCCTGCCACGTACGGGACGAA
The DNA here is from genome assembly GCF_039537145.1 of Streptomyces shaanxiensis. NCBI lineage: Bacteria > Bacillati > Actinomycetota > Actinomycetes > Kitasatosporales > Streptomycetaceae > Streptomyces > Streptomyces shaanxiensis. Next base: position 66,672 of record NZ_BAAAZY010000029.1, on the reverse strand, counting down.
TGGACTCCGCGGTGGGGTTCCACTCCTCGAACGGGCCCTCGTCGGTGCGGTAGCGGTCGTAGCCGAAGGTGTCGTTGCTGCGCTGACTCGGCACGAACGGGGCTTGCGTAGCAGGCCTGTTGGACGCCACGTGGGCGTGCTCCTTTCCTTCCTTCTCGCCTACCGGGTTAGCTGACGGGTTCGGAGCAGGAAGGTCTCCTACGCGCGTATACCAACCGTGACTTCACGGTGGAATCCGCGCGATTCACCCCAGGGTGGTGGTTCCCCGGCTCCCTTGCGGGACTCGGCGCGTGCGCACGGAGCCGTCTCTTGTGACGGCTGGGACGACCGCGCTGCGTTATCGAACGTTAATAGACCCGGGGTGCGGATTCCAAGCTGTTCCACTTGATCATTAACGAATTTCGCCCGGACTTACAGGTCACGAGCGGTCCAAATCGGGCGAGTTGGCCGAGGCTCAGGCACCACACAGGTATTGACGGTATGTCAGTTGTTATGCGGAGGGCGGTCGCCCGATCACCCTTGGTGAGAAGGATCAAGGGCGGGTCACGGACGCCGTACGGCGATGAGCGCCATGTCGTCCGCCATCCCGCCCCCGGAGTGCCGGCGCACGTCCGCCGCCAGCACACCGAGCAACTCGGCCGGTGCGCGGCGCGCGTTGGCCCGTCCCGCGAGCCCCGCCTCCGGGTCGTAGAACTGCCCCTCGGCATCCCGCGCCTCGGACAGGCCGTCGGTGTGGAGCAGCAGCGTGGCCTCGCTCGGGAAGTCGGCCTCCTCGGAGGACTCGATCCCCTCGCTGCGCGTGCGCTCGCGGGCCAGCGCCCGCTCCAGTCGCTGGGCGACCGCCTCCAGCGTGGCCTCCTGCTCGGCGGCCTCGCGAAAGGCCCCGATGACGACGGCGACGGCCCCCACCGCCCCCATGCCCTTGCCGCGCACGTCCCCCACGATGATCCGCACGCCGTGCGGGCTGTCCTGCACGGCGTACAGGTCGCCGCCGATGGAGGCGCCCTCCTGCGCCGCCTCGTACCGCGCCGCGATCTGGAAGCCGCCGATCCGCTCGGTGGGTTCCGGCAGGACCGCGCGCTGGGCCGCCTCGGCGATCTCGCGGGCGGAGGCGAGGCGCTCGTCGCTGCGGCGGACGAGGAGGTTGATGAGGACGGCGAGCACGGAGACGACCACCACGGTGACCAGCTCGGTGATCACCTCCGCCCGGGGCAGGCCGCCGCGCAGGATGCGGAGCGCGAGCAGGACGAGGACGGCGGTGACGCCCGTGAGGATCGTGCCGTGCTGCGAGTAGAGCGGAGCGGTGAAGAAGGGGGCGCCGGTGAAGTCGGTTGGCGTCACGTAGTCGTACACGCTCCCGGCCCCGATCAACAGGGCCGGGAGCAGCCGGACGAACCGGCGTGCGTACGAGATCCGCCGTTCCTCCACCTGACCAGCGTTGCCGAAGTGGGGGTGGGGGGCGAGCGGGGAGGGCCGACCGGACGAGCGGGCGGACACCGGTCACGAGAGAAACACTCAGGGCCGGAACTGACTGATCAGTTCCGGCCCTGAGTCTTCAGTAGCGGGGACAGGATTTGAACCTGCGACCTCTGGGTTATGAGCCCAGCGAGCTACCGAGCTGCTCCACCCCGCGGCGATGACTTAACAGTACCCCATCCGCAGGACCGAAAGCACACGGCTTTCCCTCGACGCCGCTGATGAGAGCCGGATCACTCAGTTCGGCAGGTGCCCGTTCGGTGCCTTCGCCCGGTCCTCGTACTCCGGCAGGACCACCACCCGCACACCCTCCCCCGCCAGCATTCCGCTCCCGTCGGCCCCCGCCACGAACGTGTCCGGCTCCCGCCAGGCCGTCACCACCCGCCGGACCCCGGCCGCCAGGATCAGCCGCGCGCATGGCACGGGACGGGAGGCGCGGCGGGTGCACGGCTCCAGGCTGCTGTACACCGTCGCGGACGCCAGTCGCGGATCCCCCGGCGCGATCTTCGCGAGCGCTGCCTCCTCCGCGTGCACCGCGGGATCGCCGCCCTCCCGGGAGTACCCGCGCGCCAGCTCGGTCCCGTCGGCGGCCACCACCACGGCCCCCACGCTGAACGCCGTCTCCGACGGAGGGCACTGCGTCGCCAGCTCGCACGCCAGCGCCAGCCAGTGCCGGTCCGCCGCGGCGGGCAGGTCACCGGTGCCGGGCGCCGTCGGCTCGTAGCGCATCAGCACGACGTCCTCGATGCGCCGGGTCTCCAGCAGGCGCAGCCGCCCGGCCTGGTACCCGCCCGGCCCGAACAGCCGGGGCGCGTCCGCGTCGCCGACGAACAGCGGCGCCAGCACCAGCTGCAGCTCGTCCGCCAGCCCCTGCTGGAGCAGCTGCGTGTGGATCGTGCCGCCGCCCTCCACCATCAGCCGCTCGACGCCGCGTACCTCGCGCAGGTGCGTCAGCAGGCCCCGCCAGTCCAGCTCCGCGCCCAGCGCGACGACGTCCGCCGCGACCGGCGTCCGCTGCAGCCGCTCGGCGCCCTTCTCCGTCGTATAGACGACTTTCTCGCCGCCCGTGTGCCAGAAGTTCGCCGTCGGGTCCAGCTCGCCGGACGCGCTGACCGTGACCTTCAGCGGATACTCCGGCTTTCCCGCCGCCAGCCGCGCGGCCCGCCGCTCGGCCGAGTTCACCAGCAGTCGCGGGTTGTCGGCCCGGATCGTGCCGGCGCCGATGAGGATCGCGTCCACGGAGGCCCGTACCTCGTCGACCCGGTCGAAGTCGGCCGGGCTGGACAGGAGCAGGCGTTCGGGGGTGGTGTCGTCGAGGTAGCCGTCCAGGGAGACGGCGGCGGACAGCAGGACGTAGGGGTACGACGGCATCGGCGCGCTCTCCGGCTCGGCGGTCTCGGGCTTGGTTAAAGTTTGAAACAAACCTACACTGGCAGCATGACGACCCGCTGGCTCACCCCCGAGGAGCAACGCGCCTGGCGCGCGTACATCGGCGCCGCCCTCCTCGTCGAGGACGCGCTCGACCGGCAGCTCCAGCAGGAGGCCGGCATGCCGCACATGTACTACTCCATCCTCTCCACCCTGTCCGAGTCCCCGGAACGCCGCCTGAGGATGACCGATCTCGCGGAACGGCTGAAGATCACCCGCAGCCGGCTGACATACGCCGTGACCCGCCTGGAGAAGGACGGCCTGGTGCGGCGCGAGGACTGTCGCTGGGACAAGCGGGGCAGCGTGGCGATCCTCACCGACGAGGGGATGCGGGTCCTGGAGGGCGCGGCGCCGGGCCATGTCGAGACCGTACGGTCACTGCTCTTCGACCGGCTGACCCCGGAGCAGGTCGGGCAGCTGGAGGAGATCTTCACGGCGGTCGGCGAGGGGTTCCAGGGGGGCACCGCACAGGCCACCGGGGACGACGTGCCGTGGCGACGGCGCTCCTCCAAGTCCTGTTCGTGATCTGTCGGCCCTGTTCGTGATCTGTGCGACAAACCCATGAAGCGTTCCTGAAGTTGTTGCTTCAAATTTAAAGCATGGGGTAGTGTCCTGATCCGAGGAGCTGCTTCAAATCTGAAGCAGACGGCCCATGTACGGAACCCGGAGAACCCGCATGCCCGACTTCACCGCCGCCGCCACCCAGCGCGCCCGTGTCCGGGTCCCGCTGCGCTTCCAGGACGGCTACCGCGCCGACGCCGAACTGGTCACCTTCCACGGCCTCGCCGACGGTCAGGAACACGTCGCCGTCGTCCTCGGCGACCCGGCCCCCGGCACCACCCCGCTGGTCCGCCTCCACTCCGAGTGCCTGACCGGCGACGTCTTCGGCTCGGCCCGCTGCGACTGCGGCCCCCAGCTGCGGGAGGCCGTCGAGCGCATCGCCGAGCGCGGCGGCGTGCTGCTGTACCTGCGCCAGGAGGGCCGCGGCATCGGGCTGTACAACAAGCTCGACGCGTACGCCCTCCAGGACCAGGGCCTCGACACCTACGCCGCGAACGCCGCGCTGGGCCTGCCCGAGGACGACCGCGACTACACGGCGGCCGCCCAGATGCTCACCGCCCTCGGCATCGGCGAACTGGACCTGCTCTCCAACAACCCCGACAAGGCCGACCAGTTGCGCGACCTCGGCATCGAGGTCCGCGACCGCGTCCCCACCGGCGTCTTCGCCACCCCGGACAACGTCCGCTACCTGCGCGCGAAGGTCCTGCAGACCCAGCACACGCTGCCGCTGGGCGACCTCGCGGGGCTCAACGTGGGCTGAGCGGACGCAACAAGAAGGGGCGGGTGTCCGAACTCCGGACGCCCGCCCCTTTGTCGTGTGTACGACGGTTACGGCGTGACCTTCTCGATCGTCACCCCGCCCACGCCCGCGGTCGTCCCGCGTGCGTTCAGCAGCCGTACCTCACCGAAGAGCTGCCGGCCCTCGGGCACGGCCCGCGCGACGGTGATGTTCGCCGACACCTTGGCCGAGTCGCCCGTGCCGAGCTTCACCGGCGTCGACTCGTCGACGGTGACCGAGCCGAGCGCGGAGGAGAAGAACGCGTCCCGGTAGTCGAACTCGGTCGAGCCGGACGGCACCTCGAAGCCGACGACCTCGACGGTGTAGGTGCCGGCGGCCGGGTTCGCGATGGAGACGGCCTCCTCGGAGTCACCGTCCGCGGACTGGCCGACGAGCTTGCCCTCGGCGTCGTACACCGACAGGTCGAGGTCGGAGCTCAGGTCGGAGACCTTGCCGATGGCGACGTCCAGGGACGTGGTGCCCTCGGGCACCTCCACGGTGCTGGTCTGGGTCGCGCCGTCGGCGATGGTCGGCCGCGCGGTCTTCGACGAGCCGAGCGCACCGCCCTTCAGCTTGCCGTCGACGGCCTCCAGCTTGTTGGTCACCGTCCAGGAGGCGGCGACCGGGGTGCCGACCTTGGCCTCCGGCACGGTCACGGCGGCCGGGTCGAAGGCGGCGGCGTAGACGGTGGCGTTCAGCTTGTACGGGTTGTCCAGCAGGGCCGACGTACGGCGCACGTCGACCTCGATCTCCCAGACGCCGGGCAGCGGGTCCTCGTAGGAGGCGATGTCCGTCGTGTTCGGGTCGTTGTCGGGGGCCGTGACGCCGTACGGGCTGATGGCGCTGAACTTCGTCAGGCTGCCCTCCTTCAGTCCGTCCAGCGTGACCTGGAGCGACTTCGCGCCCTCGGGGACGGTGACGAAGTAGGACTTGAAGTTGTTGCGCTGCACCGAGCCGGAGGCGGTGAAGGTGTGCTGGACCGGCGTGGAGACCACGACGGTGTTCAGGATCTGCTTGTCGACGCCCACGGTGCGCGGGTCGTCGGCCTCCAGGATCGCGCTCTTGATGCCCGCGTGCTTGGGGGCGGCCTGCAGCTTGACGGTCACCGCCTTGTTCAGCGGCAGGTCGACGACCCTCGGGCCGACGATCGAGAAGGTGCGAGCCTTGTTGTTCGCCAGGCGCAGGGTGTGCGGGAGCGAGCCGGCGGGGCCGGACGTACGGGTGATGGTGACGTCGTACGTCTTCTTCTGCCCGGCCTTCAGACCGCCCTCGCGGTCGTAGACGCCCGTGCCGAAGCCCGGCGTCTTCAGTGCCTGGTCGAGCGCGGTGTCGACCGGGGCCTTCACGGCGTAGTCGTGCGCGGTGGCGCCCGCCTTGATGGCCTTCCAGGCGCCGGCGACGTCCATGAGGCCGGCACCCTCCTCGTACGCCTGAAGTCCCTCGATGTGCTGGGCGGTCGAGGTGAGTGCCGTGCGCAGCTTCTGGGGCGTCAGCTTGATGCCCCGCTGCTTGGCCGCCGACAGGAGCAGCGCGGACGAGCCCGCGGCCTGCGGCGACGCCATCGAGGTGCCGTTGTACATCGCGTAGCCGGCCGGCAGCTTCCAGCCCGCCTCGGCGATCGGGGCGCCGGGCATCCAGGCCGGGATCGTGCTGACCGCGGAGCCGGGGGCGACGATCGTCGGCGTGAAGCCGCCGTCCTCACGCGGGCCGCGCGAGGAGAAGTTGAACAGCTGGTACTCGTTCTCGACGCCGGTGCCGTAGTTGGCGGCGAAGGTCTCCTTGGAGACGCCCGCGCCGACCGAGACGACCTTGTCGGCGAGGCCGGGGTCGCCGATGGTGTTGGCGCCGGGGCCGGAGTTGCCGGCCGAGATGACGAGCTGGACGCCGTACGTGTCGATGAGCCGCGTGTAGACCTCGGCGCGGGCGTTGTTGCCGTCGTTCAGCGGGGGCAGACCACCGATGGACATGTTGACGACGTCGACGCCGCGGTTGGCGACCAGGTCGATCATGCCCTCGGTGAGCGCGACGTTGGAGCAGCCGGGGCCGAAGACGCAGGCCCGGGACGAGACGATCTTCGCGCCCGGTGCCGCGCCGTTCATCTTGCTGCTGCCGAGCAGGCCGTTGGCGGCGGTGATGCCGGCCACGTGGGTGCCGTGCGAGCCGGCGGTGAGGCCGATGTTGACGAAGTCGGCCTTCTTGCCGACCCAGTCGCCGCCCAGCGGGTCCATCGGGACGTCCTTGCGGACCTCCACGACGAAGTCCTGGGTCTCGGGGATGTCCGTGGCGGGGTTGTCGGTGCCGAAGTGCCCGACCTGCCGGCCGTCCTTGTACGGCTTCATCGGCGTGTCGTCGGTGAAGTCGCCGTTGTCGTTGACGTCGACGGTGACCGTGCCGGCAGCGGCGTTGTAGAGGACGCCCCAGTCGTCGGTCGTGTCGCCGTCGCGGTTGACGTCACCGTCGGCGTCGCCCTCCGTGACCTTGCCCTGGTTGGTGACGGCCTCACGGAAGGTGCTGATCTGGTACGAGCCCTCGGGCGCCTTCCAGCTCTTGCCGCCGAACGTGAAGGACGGGCCGGAGACTGAGGTGGTCATCGCCCGCCAGGTGCCGTCGCCGTCGACGATCGGGTCGGTGGCGGTCACCCAGTCGACGATCTTGCGCTCGCCGGTCGTCGTCTTCTGCAGCGCCGGGCTGGCGAGGTCGACACCGGTGTCGAGGACCCCGATGGTGACTCCGCGCCCGTCGGCCTTCGGGTTCTTCTTCACGAAGTCCACCGCGCCCGTCTCGAAGGACGGGTTGTACGGGTTCTTCGCGGGGGTGTTCTCGTCCGGGCCCGGGTAAGTGGCCGCGGAGGCGGTCGACTTGCTGCCGCTGTCGAGGCTCGGCTCTTCGAGGGGTATCTCGTCCCGCAGGTCGATGGCCTGCACGGAGGAGAGCTTCGCGGCGGCCGCGATGGCCGAGTCCGCCTTGCCGGTCGGCACGGTGGCCCGTACGTAGCCGAGCTTGTCGTACGTACGGCCCACGGAGCCGCCCTTGATCGCGTCCAGCTCCGCGGCGACCTTCTCGGTCTGACCGGGTGCGGTGGCGATCATCATCGTGACGGTCTTGTCGCGCTGTGCCTTGGCCTCCGCGAGGAGGTCGGCGTCGTCCGAACCGAGCTTGTCGTGGGCGGACTTGACGCCGGGGTCGGCCGCGGTGGCGGTGGTGCCGTCCGCGGCGAGGGCGAGGGGTATGGGCCCGGCCGCGGAGAGCGCGGCGACGAGGCCTGCGGCCACGGCGATACGGGCAGCGCGTTTCGCGCCCGATATCGGGGCCGGGTGGGGGGTGGTGGGCATGGTGATCCCTGGTGCTGAAGGAACGTAGGCGTCGGCGGCCGGAACGAGCACCTTCGACCGCCGCGGTCCGGATTGTGATCCCGGATGATCGCCTAGCTTTCCTCAAGGGACCGATTTCTGTTGATAGTTCACGGAGGGGAGATCGTGGACTGGCACATACTCGCCATACGCCACGGGGGACTTAACGGGCCAGGCTGTGACATTCCTGTGAGGCGGCAGGGGTTGGTGGGGTTCGTGGTGAGTCAGATGCCGCCGCCGGAGCCCGGGGCGAGGACGCGCTCACCCAGGCGGAGTTCGGCCACGGTGGTGGGGTTGCCACGGCCGAGGGAGGCGGCGAGGGCCATGGCGGGGAGGGTGTCGCGGTCGGCGCCGGCGTAGAGGGTGGAGCCGAAGTCGCCGTCCGGTCGCTCATGAGGAGATCGAGCGACGCGTCCGCGCGCCGCTGACCGACCTCGGCGTGACCACCCCTACGACCCTCTGCGCTCCGGTCAGCCCATCTGAAGCCGGTCGATCAGCCCGGCCGCGGTGAACTCGGCCACCAGCTCGGCGCGGCCCTCGGTGAAGTGGGCCCAACTGTCGAAGTGGACGGGAACGATCCACCGCGCCCCGAGTATCTGCGCGGCTTCCACGGCTCGGGCGCTGTCGAGGGTGAGCAACTGGCGGTCGAGGATGTCGCCGCGAGCGGCACCGGCGAAGAGCACGGCGGTGTCCACCGGCCCGAACCGCTCGGCGATCTCCTTGACCGGCCCGAGCTGGGCGTTGTCACCACTGACGTACACGGTGGGCAGACCGTCCCCGGCCAGCACGAACCCGACGACCTGCCCGATGACCGGTTCGAGTTCCTCCCGCTCGCCCGGGCCGTGCAGCGCGGGCACCCCGGTCACGGTGATCGTGCCCCCACCGGGCCGCCCCACCTCCACGGACTCCCAGTCCTTCAACCCCCTAGCGGTACCGCCCAGCCGCCCCGCCCCACTCGGCGTGGTCAGGGTCAGCGGCACATCGGCCAGCAGGGCGCGGCCGGAGACGTCGAGGTTGTCGGGGTGCTCGTCGTGCGAGAGCAGCACCACGTCCATACGGCCGAGTTCGGCGGGCGAGACGGAGGCAGCGGCGGTCTTGGTCAGCGCGCGACCGCCGCCCAGGGGGTAGTCGCCGGGGGCGTCGAAGGTGGGGTCGGTGAGGAGCCGCAGGCCGCCGTACTCGATGAGGGCGGTGGGGCCGCCGAAGACACGGACGGAGACGGGGGCGGGGACCTGCTCGGTGGTGGTGCGGGTGTCGACCATCGTCGGACCTCACGGTTGATAGGGATCGCATCCGTGAGGCACAGCTAACCGTGCCTCACGGATGGATGCAACCCAAACGTGAGAAGCCGCGCGTCATGCGCCCTGGAGCTCGTCGATGCGGACAGGGCCGCCGATGACGCCGCTCGGGCCACTTCATCCCCTTGGGAGTCGCCGCCACGTCATGTCATGTCACGTCATGGCGAGTCGTCGCGTGCGCGAATCCAGCGCCATCCGAAAAAGAACGCCCCGAACACTCCCCCAATTGCACCGACCCCGCACAACGCCTTCGCCCACGGAGCCGTGTCCTGCGTAATCCACAGCAGGCTCACGACGACCAGGGCCACGGAGAACAGGAATCGCTCTCCATGGCCCGGATCGCGGCGACCCCTCAGTCGCTGGTGTTGCCGCATTTATAGGTGACGCCCTTCATGACGATATCCCGATACCCCACCCGCGTCCCGAGCGGGACGGAATCGGTGCCGCCACCGCCGCCACTGTCCTTCTTCCGGCAGGAGTAACCGAGCGCCTCGAGCTTCTTGATGTCGCTCTTCGCCTGGAAGTTCTTGTACGACTTGATCATGGCGGCGCGCTTCTGCGCAGGTGTGGCTTCCTTCGCCTTCGAGTACAGGTAGCACCCGACGCTGGCGCCGATTCCCACCCATGACGCCCCCTTGGCCAGCGCCTTGGAAAGCCCGGCCGCGCCACTGCCGATCCCCAGGACCGCGCAGATCTCATCGGCTCCGGCGCGAGTCTGCCCCGCCTGTCCCGCTCCTGCCGCTGCCGTTGCCGCCCGTGTGACCGCTACGCCCCGTCCGCCTTCCACCGAAGCCGCATTTGCCGCCTGTGTGCCGATGCCGTACATCACACCGGTCATGGTGAAAGCGACCGCAGCGGAGATCCCCTTGCTTCGTATGCTCACGAAGTCATTCCCCCAGTACAATTTGAAATTAGCTTGGTCGAGAGGGGACGCTACCAGCGGGAATACACGTACGCAATAGCGAATTTCAATTGGCTTACATTTCCTCAATCTTTACCCGGATTGGGTTTTTCCCAGAGAGGGATTTTATGAACGCCGCGCTCGCCCGCCTCACGGATGTGGTCCCACCGCCGTCCGAGCCCCGGAACACGGACTGGGACGCGGCGGAGAGGCGGCTCGGCGTCGTCCTCCCCACGGACTACAAGGAGCTGATCCGCACCTACGGCGGAAGCAACTGGGACGACTACCTCTACCTCCTCGACCCGGGCTGCCCGAACGACAACTACGACCTCGTCGAGTGGGAGGACCAGCAGACCGAAGCGCTCGAAGGACTCTGGGAGTTCGAGAAGAGGCCTGCCGAACTGGCGGATGCCGGGAGCCGGGTGATCCCCTGGGCCACCACCGACAACGGCGAGTGCCTCTACTGGCTCGTCCGCGCAGGCCGGAACCCCGACGAGTGGACGGTCATGGTGAACGAGGCCCGCGGCGACCGCTGGGAGCACTTCCCCATGAACTGCACCGAGTTCCTCGCCGCCGTCCTCCAGGGAGACCTGCGGTCCGCCCTGCTCTCCTCCCGCTTCCCGCTCACCGGGCACGAGTTCCGGCGGTTGGTGGCCGTCTGAGCCCCAGAAGTCCCGGTGGACTTCGCCGAACTCTGGCATGCGCACGCACATCCGGAGCGACAATGGCCGCTCGGGCCCCAGGGTGATCCAACGTTGATCCGACGACGCGCAGGGACGGAGTTCCGTATGACGAGCCGGGGGGAGTCGGACGGGCTGAGGATCGCCGAGGCGCGGCGCAGCCAGGTTCACGCCTTCACCGCTCAGGCGAGTACACACGCGTTTGTGCATACGTGGACCGTGCGCCTCGGTGCTGGTCAGCAGCCGCGCATACAAGCTCTCCAACTCCAGCAACGGGTGTGGGATCCGGCGTGCCACGATTCCCTGGGCCGGGATGCCAGATCGGCCTGGTGTTGTCGGCGCTCTGGCAGAGTCGTGCTCACGGCAGCACCCGCTCGTTTTCAGTGTGAGCGAGTACCCGCTCCAGCCAGGCCAGCAGGTCGCCCTCGACTTCGGTGCGGTTTGTCTCGTTGAACAGCTCGTGCCGCGCCTCGGGGTAGATGCGGTAGGTGATGTCCGTGAGGCCGGCCTGCCGGTAGCGGTCGACGAGCAGGTCACTCAGCGCGAGCCCGGCGTTGAGCGGGTCCCGGTCGCCGACCAGGACGTGGACAGGCAGGTGTGCCGGGATGCCCCGGGGCTGCGCGAGTGCTGCCGAGGCGACGGCGACCTGCCGCATTCCCTCGGCGTCGAGGCTGGAGCCGCAGAGCGGGTCCGCGAGGTAGGCGTCGACGGCTTCAGGGTCGCGGCTGAGCCAGTCGAACAGCGTCCGAGCGGGCTCGAAGCCTTTGTTGAGGGCGACGAGCGGATCCCCGGTGTCGTCCGCCTGGTTGGCGAGCATGACGTCGACCGCCGTGGTGCCGGCCAGGGCAAGGGCGTCGATCAGGTGGGAGTGGTGCAGTACGTACTGCTGCGCGGCGAAGGAGCCGAGGCTGTGACCGAGCAGCACCAGGGGCAGACCGGGGTGCCGCTCCCGGATGGTCTCGGAGAGTGTCACCAGATCGCCGACGAGGCTGTTCCAGCCGTCCTCGCCGAGATGGCCGGGTGCGGCATGCCTGCTGAGCCCGTGTCCCCGGTGGTCGTTGGCGTACACGGCGAAGCCCCGGGCCGTCAGCGCCTGGGCGAGGGCGGAGTATCGGCCCGCGTGTTCGCCCATGCCGTGCGCGATCTGCACCACACCGCACGGCGGTTCAGCGGGCTGCCACTCGTGCACGTGGATGCGTACGCCGTCCTTGCCGCTGTCGAAAGTGAACATGATTCTCCTGGGAAAGGGTGAGGGGAGAGGCGTGGTACGAGACGGTGGGGGGTCAGGAACTTCCGCCCAGGTAGCCGGCCACGATCCGGGACCGGTCGGCTCTCAGCTCCCGGGCCGTGGCCTGCACGGTGAGTTCGCCGTGGGAGAGGACGCAGCCTCGGTCGGCGACTTCCAGGGCCAGGCCGACGTGCTGCTCGACGAGCAGCACCCCGCAGCCGGAATCGTCGGCGAAGCGCCGGACGACGGGCAGCAGTTCCTCGACGATGACCGGGGCGAGGCCGAGACTGAGTTCGTCGAGCAGCAGCAGTTTGGGACGACGGGCCAGGGCGCGCCCGAGAGCGAGCATCTGCTGTTCTCCGCCGGACAGGAGTCCGGCCTTGCGGTCCCGCAGGCGGGTCAGGACCGGGAAGTAGGCGTACGCCGCCTCCTCGTCGAGCCGTTCTCCCCGGTGTCGCAGCCGCAGGTGTTCCGCCACGGTCAGTGAGGAGAAGATGCCCCTGCCTTCCGGGACGTGCGCGATGCCCCGCCGCGCGCGGGCCGCCGCCGGCACCTGGTCGAGGGGTGTTCCGGTGAAGGTGATGGTGCCTGCGGAGGGACGCAGCAGCCCGGAGACGGCCTTGAGCGTCGTTGTCTTGCCCGCGCCATTGGCTCCCAGCAGGGCGACGACCTCGCCTGCGCCGACGGTGATGCTGAGGTCGCGGACGACGGGGGCTCCGTCGTAGCCGGCGGTGAGTCCGGCCACTTCCAGGACGGGTGTGCTCATGTTGTCTCCGGTGCGCTGCTGGGGACCCCGGGCCGGCCGGTGGTGAAGGAGGAAGGAGTGCCGCCGTTCGGTACGGGTGCGTCGGCGGGCTGGACGGCGGACGTGCCGAGGTAGGCGGTGATGACTGCGGGGTCGTCGCGGACCCGGCTCGGGGGTCCCGACGCGATCACCTTGCCGAACTCCAGGACGACCAGGTGGTCGCAGGTGCCCATCACCAGGCCCATGTCGTGGTCGATGAGGAGCAGTCCGGTACCCGCGTCGGCGACGGCACGCAGGCGGCGGCCGAGTTCGGCGCTCTCCGTGGTGTCCAGGCCGGCGGCGGGCTCGTCGAGGCAGATGATGCGGGGGCGGGCGGCCAGCGCCCTGGCCACGCCGACGAGTTTGCGCTGTCCCTGGGACAGCTCGGCCGGGGAGGCGTCGGCGAAATCCTGCAGACCCAGAGTGGTGAGGGCGTCGGCGACGGCGGAGGGCGGCGGTGTGCGGCGACCGAAGGTCTCGCCGAACGCCCTGACCCAGGTCGGTCGTTCCGCCGTCACCTGCAGGTTCTCCGTCACCGTGAGGTCCTCGAAGAGTTCGCTGCTCTGGAAGGTGCGGGCGAGACCTCGGCGGGCCCGGGCATGCGCCGGCATGCCGGTCAGGTCCTCACCGTCCAGTTCCACCCGGCCCCGGGCGCCGACCAGTCCGCTGACCGCGTCCACGAAGGTGGTCTTGCCCGCGCCGTTGGGGCCGATCAGTCCCACCAGTTGGCCTTCGGCGACATCCAGGGTGACGTCGCTGAGTGCGTGGACGCCGCCGTAACTGACGCCCAGGGAAAGGACCTTGAACATGCTCATCGTGCGACCTCCTCGGGGGTGGGCGCCGTTTCCGCCCCGGCGGTGTCCGGTGCGGCGTTCACGGCGATGGCCGGGGCGGCTTTCGCCGCGCGGGCGGCTTGCCTGGCCTTCTTGCGGCGGTGGCCCGCGCCCGCGATGCCGTCCGGGTTCGCGATCAGCGTCACGATCAGGGAGACGCCGGCGAAGAGCAGCGCCCAGGTCCCCTTGACGCCGAACCACTTGTCCAGGGCGTGCGGAATGAGTGCCTCGGTGGACATCAGGCCTGCGATGACGGCTCCGGAGACCATCGTGATGCCGCCGATGTAGGCGAAGCCGATGAGGCCGAGTGCGGCCAGCGCGGTGAACCGGACCGCGCTGACAGAGCCGAAGTTGTAGCCGTACAGGGTCCCCGCGGCGCTGGCGATGAAAGAGCTGATGGCGAACGCCGCGATCTTCACACCGCGTACGTTGACGCCTGCCGCCGCGGCCGCACGCTCGTTGGAGCGGACGGCGAGCATGCGCCGCCCCAGCCCGGTGCGTCTGAGGTTGGCCACGTACAGCCCCAGGGCGGCGGCGACGGACAGGACGAGGAAGCCGAAGAGGGGGCTGGGTTCGTTGCCGTCCAGGCCGCGGAAGGCCGCCCCCGGACCGAGGTTCACCCCGAACAGGCGGGGAGGGGGCACGGTCACTCCGGCGGTGCCGCCGAAGGACGTGTTGGTGAACAGGGCCTGTTCCATCGCGAGCGCGGCGGCCAGTGTGACGACGGCCAGGCTCACGCCGCGGACCCGCAGGGCGGAGATGCCGGCCGCCACACCGAGCAGGGTGGCCAGGAGGGTCGCGCCGAGGGCGTTGAAGGGAAAGGGGATGTGCAGTCCGGTCGCCAGGTGGGACAGGGCGAAACCGGCGGTGCCGGAGAGCGCGAGCTGCATCACGGAGATCTGTCCCACGTAGCCGGTGATGACGACGTACGAGAGGACGATGATCGCGCCGATCAGCGAGTTCGTCAGCGCCTGGCGGAAGTCGAACGGCAGCACGATCAGGGCGAGGGCGGCGGCGGCCGTGGCCAGGACGGCCGGTCGCAGCAGCCGGTCCGGCAGCGGTACGGCGGGCAGCCGCTGCTCGACGACCTCGCCACGGCGCGGCAGGCCCGCGCCCTTCACGTAGAGCGCGATGATCATCAGGATGAAGATCAGCAGCTGCTGGAGTCCGGGCATGGCGTTGCCGTTGTCGGTCGGGAACCAGCTCTGGGTGGACAGGTAGTAGACGACCGACTGCATGACGCCGATGAGGATGCCGGCGCTGCAGGCGATCCACAGTGAGGTGAATCCGGCGAAGAGAGCCGCCGCCAGGGCCGGGACCACCTGCAGCGGGAGCGTGACGGAGTCGACCTGGACGATGGGTGCGGCCAGGACCCCGAGCAGCCCCGCGATCAGCGCGGACAGCAGGGTGTTGGCGAGGGAGACGCTGTTGGGTGACAGACCGGCCAGCAGGGCCGCCTGTTCGTTCTCCGAGGCGGCGCGGGTGGCGAGCCCGAACCGGGTCCACCGGTACAGGGCCCCGAGGGCGAGCGCGACGGCGATCACGAGCCCGGTCAGGATGAAACGGTCGACGGGCGTGGTGACGCCCAGGACGGTGACGGCGTCCGAGGGCAGGATGCTGGGGGCCTGCTGGGGCTGGGTTCCGAACACCAGCAGCACGGTGGCCTGAAGGGTGAGCAGAATGCCGAGTGACGCCGCGAGCTTGGCCAGGGGTGAGACCGCGCGCAGGGGCTTGAACACGGCTACTTCGGTGAGCACACCGACCGCGAGCGCCGCCATGAGCGCCCCCGCCATGGCGGCGGCGGTCGGCAGTGAGAAGCCGAAGAAGCCGGTGCTCAGGGCCCAGAAGATGTAACCGGCGACCATCGCGACGGCGCCGGTCGACAGGTTGATGATGCCCGAACCCCGGTAGGTCGCCACGACGCCGAGTGCGATGCCGGCGATCAGTGCCCCCTGGCCCAGGCCGAGCACGGCGAAGAGCAGGATCTGTTCCATTTCTTACTCCTGGAGCGCCGTGTTCCTGAGGCCTCGGGGAAGGGGTCGGGCCTCAGGAACACGGCACGGGAAGGTCTGTCGCGGGCCGGATGCGACCCGGGCGGACGGTGGGACAGTGGTCACCGGGGCGGGCGGAGCCAGTCGGTCAGCGGCTGGAAGGCGCCCTTGCCCGTGTACTGGTAGAACCGCGCCTGGTCGTTGCAGACCGCGGGGGCGTCCGGGTACTTGGCGCATTTGACCTCGGCGGCGCCCATGACGACCGGCCCGGTGAACTTCTTCAGCTGTGCGGCGACGGTCTCCGGGGTGATCTTGTCGGCTCCCACGGCGTTGAGCGCCTTGGCGTACGTCAGGATCGTGCTCCAGCCCAGGGGTGCGAAGACCTGGGAGGCGGTCGCCTTGTCCAGCCCCACCTGGCCGGATGCCGCCAGGAACGCCTTGGAGTCGGGGGCCGAGGTGTCGGTCGGCAGCGTCTGGGCGACGCCGTACGTCCATGTGGGCAGATCACCGCCCAGGCCCTTGGCCACGTCCGGTGACATGCACAAGGGCGTGGACACCACGGGCTTGTCGATGCCGAGTTGCTTGAGTGCCTTGGCGACTCCGACACACCCGGAGCCGATCGTGATGGGCACGATGACATCGGCGGAGTTGGCGCCGGCCGCGGTGACCGGGCCGATCAGGTCCGTGGCCTGCGCGTCGAAGCCGACCGACTTGACGGTGAGGCCGGCGGCCTTGAGTCCCTTGACCGCCGCGCTGGAAGCGATCTTGTCGCCGGGGGTGTTCGTGTGGATGACCGCCGCCGTCTTCGCCTTGAGGACGTCACGCGAGTACGTGCCCCAGGTGCCGAAGATGTGCGGCAGGTCGCCGAAGGTGCTGTAGGTGTTCTTCGCCGTGGGCAGGGTGGGACCCGTCGCCACGCCGACCAGAACCGGCTTCCTGCCCGCCACCACGGAGTTGAAGGAGGCGTCGCCCAGGTACAGATTGCCGAGGCCGATGGCGGATACGGCCTTGTCGCCGAGCAGTTGCTGGCCGCACTTCTGCCCCTCCTCCTCGGCGGAGACCACCGTGCAGACGTTCAGCGCGAGCGGGTGGCCGCCGATTCCGCCCAGCTTCTCGTTGACGTACCGAACGGCTGCCTCGGCGCCCAGGGTCGCCTCCGGGCTGCCGCCGGGGCCGCCCTCGACGTTCACCCAGCCGAGCGTGACCGGGGACAGGCCGGAGTCGGCCTTGCCCGCCTTGCCTCCCACGTAACTCTGATAGTCGGTCACCACGGCGGCCGACGGGCGGGTGTCCGCGGCGGCCGACGAGTCGGCTGCGCCGGCACCGGCCGGGGCAGAGCCCGGGCTCTGCGCGCCACTGCAGGCGGTGAGGCCCAGGACGGGCGCCATGAGGGAGGCGATCAGGCCCAGTCCTCGGACACGCGGATGGGTAGGCATACGAAACCTCCGTGAGCGGAGCGAAGGGGAGTCATGCCGAGGGCATGCGCAACAGGGGGTTGAACGGCCGGCCGGGGACCTGGAGCGCACGGGGTGACCAGCGCGAAGGGCGGCTCGGAGCACCCGGAAAGGCCTGGTCAGGCGGCCTTCCCGAGGTTTCGTAACTTTCTTACGAACCGGGAATCTAGGTGTAGGCTTACCCCCTGTCAACGCCTCGGTTCACTTTGATTTAACGATCAAGCAGCTCGATTTAACGATCAAGCAGGGGAGGGGGAGGGTGTGACGACGCAGGCCGGAAGGCGCAGGCTGCCTCGGCGCTCGCTCGAGGAGACCCGGGCCCTCATGCTGGAAGCGGCGACCAAACTCGTCTGTGCGGGAACCGCCGACACCAGCGAGGCCGCGGTCTCCGCCGCACTGGCCCACGTGCGGGTCAAGCAGGTGACGGAAGAGGCCACCCGCATCATCCGGGGCCGACTGGGCGACGAGTCGGCGCCGGCGGTCACCACGGGATCGATCTACCAGATCTGGCCGGCTCAGGCCGACTTCCAGGCCGAGCTGTTGTTCCACCTCACCTCCCGGCAGGCGGAACTGGTACCGGGTCTGCCCGACAGCATCCGGCGCTTCGAGGAAGCCGTCGAAAAGGGCATCACCTGGCAGGAAGCCCTCAACGACGTACTGACCGACAACCACAGGAACCACCGGGTGGACCCGATCTACCGGGTGATGCTCGGTTTCTACGCCAGCGCCTCGAACCCCCGTGTGCGCGAGGCCCTCGGGCACTACGGCGAGTCGTTCACGAAGGTGGCCTGCGAGGCGTACCAGGCCCTGCTCGACACCTACGGGCTGCGCATGCGTGCGCCCTACCAGGTCGATCACCTCGCCACCAGCATCGCTTCCCTGCTGGACGGCTTCCACATGCGGTGGATCGCCGGCTACGGGGACCTGGCGGACCCGCACGGCGACGAGAACTGGTCCCTTGTCACAAGGGTTGCCGTCATGCTGTTCGACCAGTTCACCGAACCCGTACCCGCGGACGGCACTTCCTGAGGAACTGAGCCCCTCCCTGTGACCGGCACGGGGAGACAGGCGGCCGATCCCGCTTCCCGACTCCTGGAGCCCTCTCCTCGCCTCAGGGCTGCTCGACAACGACGGGTCCTGCCCCCGACACCACGGTCCTGCTGCAGCAGGAATGATCGGCGGCACCCGATCCGCAGGCCACGAGCACATCCGCTCACGCAGTGGCTCGAAAACGAAACAGCGCCCGACCCGACCGAAGCCGACTCAGGCGCTGTCTAGCAGGTCAGAGGGCATTCCCCCCGCCCACCACCGGTAGGCCCTGTGGGACTCGAACCCACAACCAATGGATTAAAAGTCCACTGCTCTGCCAATTGAGCTAAGGGCCCAGGCGATGTTGCCACCCCGAGCATAGCCGCACGTGGCCGAGTCTCCGATCGGGTATCGGGGACACGGCCGCGTCGTCGTCGGCGGAGGGCGGTGGAATGAGCCGTCACGAGGCCGTCATGCGCGGAAGTGCTACGGATCGACCGATTCGGGCGCTCCCGCACGCCCCGCCTCCCGAGCCACCGTCCGCTCATGCTCGGGATCGAGGAACCAGTGCCGAGCCGAGACCCCCCACCAGATCGCGGCGAAGCCGAGGACGGCCAGGACGGCGACCGGGGCGTAGTTGAAGGTCTCCCAGGTGACCGGGGACACCTGCGGCAGCATGAACAGCACCGTGATCACGCCGACCCACACCACCGCCACCAGTCCCACGACCCCCGACCAGCGGCCCAGGTGCCACGGCCCCCGCTCGAAGGCCTCGCCCTTCCGCAGCCGCAGCAGCGTCGGGATGACATACGCGATGTACAGGCCGATCACCGCGATCGAGGTCACCGCCGCGTATGCCGTGACGTTGATCAGGTACGGCAGACCGAGCACGAGCGCCCCGCCCGCCGCGAGCCACACCGCCGCGACCGGCGTCCGGGTGCGCGGGCTGACCGTGTGCCACACGCGGGAGAAGGGCAGGGCGCCGTCGCGTGAAAAGGCATAGATCATGCGGCTGTTGGCGGTCACGGACGCCATCCCGCAGAACAGCTGCGCCCCGATCACGACGAGCAGGAGCAGCTTGCCGGCGGTAGCGCCCAGCGCGTCGAGCAGGATCTGGGCCGGGGGCGCGCCCGTCGCGGAGTTCAGCGCACCGTCGTAGGACTGGATCGCGAAGGTGAAGCCGAGGAGGAGGACGAATCCCGCGATCCACGACGTCCAGATCGACTGCACGATCCCCTTCGGGCCGGCCGTCGACGCGTCGTGCGTCTCCTCCGTCATGTGGGCGGAGGCGTCGTAGCCGGTGAAGGTGTACTGGGCCATCAGCAGGCCCAGCGCGACCACGTACACCCCGCTGCCCCAGCCGGTGTTGTTGACGAACTCCGTGAACACGAAGGACGCCGACTGGTGCTGGTCCGGTACGAACGTCAGCGCGCCGACGATCACCGCCACGCCGATCACGTGCCACCACACACTCACGCTGTTGAGGATCGCGACGATCCGCACACCGAAGGTGTTCAGCAGGCCGTGCAGCACCAGGATCCCCGCGAAGAGCAGGATCGTCCGGCCCGGGGTCACCTCGAAGCCGAACTGAAGGTTCAGGTACGCGCCGAGGAAGGACGCGGCCCCGAAGTCGATGCCGGCGGTCACCGCCACCTGGCCGAGCACGTTGAACCACCCCGTGAACCACGCCCAGGCGGCGGCCGTACGGGGCGGCGCGAGCCGGTGCGCCCAGAAGTACAGGCCGGCGGAGGTCGGGTAGGCCGAGCAGATCTCGGCCATCGACAGGCCGACGAAGAGCGTCATCAGGCCTACGGCCACCCAGCCCCAGGTGATCACCGCCGGGCCGCCGGTGTTCATGCCGAACAGATAGAGGGTCAGGCAGCCCGACAGGACCGAGATGATCGTGAAGGAGACCGCGTAGTTGGAGAACGCCGACATGCGGCGGGCGAGAACCTGCGTGTAGCCGAGCTGGGCCAGCCGCTCTTCGTCAGAAAGACTTCCGGCAGAGAGATTTCCCGCGGAGAGATTTCCGTCCGACCGCCCACTCGCTATGGCGTCATCTGTCATGTCCCCAGCGATTCCCGCGCCGGGGGCATGACACACGTCACAGCTTGGCTAGAAAAGGCCCTTGTAGCCCTGCCAGCCACTCGCGATCTTCACCCGCGCCCCGAACGACCCCTTGCCGTCACCGTTGTTGCGCCAGACATTGCCGCTGCCGTCCCGCGAGACGAGGTCGGCCTTCCCGTCGCCGGTGATGTCCCCGGAGCCGACGATGACGTTGTAGCCCGTGCCCCAGTTCGCGAAGACCTTCACCCGGTCCTTCAACAGCCCGTTGCCGAGGCCGTTGTAGCGCCACAGCGTCCCCGCCTTGTCGCGGGCGAGGACATCCCCGTGGCCGTCGCCGTTCAGGTCCCCGGCACCCAGGATCTTCGTGTAGCCGGTCCACGCCGAACGGATCTTCTTGGCCGCCGCCAGCGTTCCGTCGCTCTTCGTCGCGAAGAGGTAGATGTCGCCGGTCGACGCCTTCCGCGCCAGCAGGTCGGCCCGCTTGTCGCCGGTCAGATCGCCGGGCGAGGTGAGCACGTCGTACGCGTTCCAGCCGGTGCCCAGCCTCACGTACGACATCGAAGTCGTGGGCGCCAGACCGCACTTGACCTCGTAGCCGCGCAGCGAGCCGTCGCTCATCCGCACCAGCACGTCATTGCACCGGTCGCCGTTCAGGTCCCCGAACGGCACCGCGACCGCCTTGGTCGACCAGCCGCCGCCCGAGACCTTCCCGGAGAAGGTGCCCTTGCCGGTGCCCTGCTGGAAGGTCAGCGTGCCCGAGGAGTTGAGGGTGAGGAGGTCGCCCACACCGTCCGGCAGCCCCTCGGAACCCGCGTGGTCGTGCCGGACCGGGTCGCCGTGCAGCAGCCGGACCGTGCCGCGCACCTCCAGGGGCGCGCCCACGCCGTCGGCGGGCGTGACCGCGAGCGTCCAGTCGTAGTAGCCGCTCGGCAGGAACGCGTCGCCGGTCCGTGTGGGGTCGTCCCCGTGCCACCCGACGCTCAGCTCACCGCGCGCGGCGCCGCCGTTCCGGGTGTCCACGACCGCGCCCGCCTTGTTCCGCACCGTCAGCTTCCAGCCCGCAGACGGCTTCGACAGCAGCAGGGCCGTCAGGTTGTCCGGCACCGTGTCCGTCTCGTACGCCTCGACGTACGCGGCGTTCTGCGCCGGCCCGAGCAACCGCAGCGGCTGCTGGGGCACTCCGGACGGTACGAGGTGCACGCGCTGCTGCTCGTCGACGTAGGCGGCGTTGGCGCCGGACTCGTCCACCGTCCAGCGCACGTCGCGCTGCGAGACGCCGGTGTCGGGCAGGTCGCCGATGACCCGGCCAGCCGCCGTGCCGTCCGCGACCGTGGTGAGCGTCAGCTTGCCGGCCTGCTTGTCGTGGGTGACGACGTACCCGTCGCCGAGCTTGGCCTCGCCCGCGGGGACGGGCACGGACTTCTTGGCCGTACGGTCGTAGACGCCGGCCTTGCCGTCCGCGCACGCCCAGTACAAGTACCGGCCCAGTGCCTGGAGTTCGGTGGGCGTGCAGCCGGCGTCGGTGGTGAGGGTCTCGGTGGTCCGCTTGGCGGTGAGGTCGTACGCGGTCAGGGTGCCGGAGGTGGCGGCCGCGGTCCACAGGGTGTCGCCGGAGAGGGCGGCGGGGGCGGGGGCGCGGGTCAGCACCGGGGCGGAGTTGCCGATCCGGAGGACGATCTGCTGGGTCGCGGTCGTATGGATCAGGTAGCGGCCGGAGACATCGGTGATCAGCCCGCCCTGGGGCAGCTCGGTGCGTTGCCAGATGTCACTGTTGCCGCGCCCGGCGAGTCTGATCCGGTCGGTGGTCTCGTCGTGCAGGATCCAGGCGATACGACCGTCCGCCGTGCCATGAACCTGGGCGCAGGCGACGTCCGTGGTAGCGCAGGCGGATATGGGGAGACCGGGGGTGAATTCACTGCGCTCGCCGAACACGGGGGTGCCGGACGGGGCGACGGTCCGCACCATGTCGTCGCGCAGGTCGACGCGGGGTTGGTCCAGGACGACGAGCCGCCCCTGCTCCAGGGACAGTCCCTGGATCGGCCGCGGCGGCTTCGGCAGGGCCTTGACCTGGGTGACGACGGGCGGGCCGCCGTCCGCGCCCGGGGTGATGCGCTGGATGCCCCAGTCGTCGGTACCGGTACGGCCGATCTTCACGGCCGTACCGCCCGGAGCGGCCGCGATCCCGTACGCAGCGGGGCGCAGCAGGGTCACCGGCTCGCCTCCCGTGATGGGCTGCGCCGTCGCCGAGCCGGTCCCGTTGACCAGCCAGTCACCGACGACGGCCAGGTCGCGGGTGGCGTTCGTCCCGTCGCTGAAGCCCTTGAGCGGGACCTCGACAGGGGCTCCCGAGAGGTCGCGCGGGAACACCAGGACCGTGGCCTTCGTGGAGGCGGAGACGACGGCATGGCCGCCGCCCAGGTCCACACGGCCGTACTCGACGGGGAGCGGGCCGCTCCAGCCGCGCACCTCACCGGTCACCCGGTCCACGGCGGCCAGCCCCGGCTGCCCGTCCACGTAGGCCCGGAAGTACAGCATCGCGGCGTCGGCGCCCCCCGCCATCAGGCCCAGCTTGAGGCCGGCCGGTCCTCCCGTGACCGTCAGGTCACCGGTCGTCCCGTCGGGCCCCGGCGTCAGCAGATGCACGATGCGTGTGGCCATGCCGTCTTCACCGGTCACGTTCCGAAAGGCCACCGTCAGGTTGTCGTAGGACGTGAGGTAGCCGAGTCCCTCGGGATGCGCAGGCTGCGCGTGGTGCCGTCGGTCGCGTCCCAGAAGTCGACGCGGCCGTCGGTGTACTTGTACGCAAGGACATCGGAGCCGGTCGGCGTCGGCGCCGTGCCCGCAGGCGCCGCAGGCACGCTCACCGACTCGCCGTCCGCATAACGCGTCCACACCAGGCCGCTGCGGCCCTCCAGGGTGTGGAACACGCCCTGGAGCCCGGCGGAGTCGTGACCACTGTGGGTCGACGAGGACCGGAACGCCGCCGCCGTGTAGTAGTCCCGCAACGTCGCCGGCACCACCGTCTCCTGCGGCACCTCCGCCGCCGACGCGCTCGGCATCAGCGGGCTCAGCCCCGCCGCGAGCGCCGCGGAGGCGGCGACGGCGATGGCGGCGCGTCTCGCGCGCGTGAGGCGTACGAAGGCATGACGAGCCAAGGAAAAGCCCTCCCCTGTGGATGAGAGGTGGCTGCAAGAAAGCGCCTCGGATCCCCGGCCCCCCGGTGTCCCGTCCCTCTCAGAAGTCGGCTGATCATACAGGGGTCGCACAGCCTTTCGGACCCGGAAATCCGCGACGAAAAAGCGCCGTGGCCCACCCCCTCGGGGGATGGGCCACGGCGCTGATCGCTCAGTGCCTACGGACGTCAGCCGTTGCGCTTCCAGCGCGGCTTGTCGTCCCGGCGCCCGAAGGACGAGCCGCCGGTGCTGCCACGGTGGTCGTCACGGCGGCCGTACGGACGCTCGTGGCCGCCGGAGCGGAAGCCCGGACGGTCGTCACGACGGTCGCGGTTGAACGGACGGTCGCTGCCACGGTGCCCACCGCGCTCGTCACGACGCTCGAACGGACGGCCGGCCGGACGGTCGTCGCGGCGGAAGCCGCCACGGTCGTTGTCCCGACGCTCGAACCCACGGTCGCCGCGGTCACGGTTGAACCCACCGCGGTCGTTGTCCCGACGCTCGAAGGAACGACCACCACGGTCATCCCGACGGTCGTCCCGGCGGAAACCGCCACGGTCGTTGTCCCGACGCTCGAACCCACGGTCGCCACGGTCACGGTTGAACCCACCGCGGTCGTTGTCCCGACGCTCGAAGGAACGACCACCACGGTCATCCCGACGGTCATCGCGACGGAAACCGCCACGGTCGTTGTCCCGACGCTCGAACCCACGATCCCCGCGGTCACGGTTGAACCCACCGCGGTCGTTGTCCCGACGCTCGAAGGAACGACCACCACGGTCATCCCGACGGTCATCGCGACGGAAACCGCCACGGTCGTTGTCCCGACGTTCACGGCGCTCGTACGACGGAGCGTCCGCCTTGTCGACGTCCTGCGCCGCCGGCTGCTCCGGCACGGCCACCTCGACAACCTCGGCGGCGACCGCCGCCTGCGCCTCGGCCACCGCGGCCTCCGGGTCGTCACCGCGCTCACGCGCCGCGCGGGCCACGAGCCGGTCGGACTCCTCACGCAGCTCGACGGCACGCCGCTGCGCCCGCTCCAGCTGCTTGGTGAGCTGGGCGACCTCGCGCTCGGCCTGCTGGGCGGCGTTGCCCGCGGACTCGGCCTGCACCTCGGTCATCGAACGGGCGCCGGTGATCTCGGCGACCTCCGGGTCGAAGGCGTTGCCGCCCTGGATGATGTGGCGCGAGGCGTCGACGCCCGCGTCCTCCATCAGCCGGAAGATCTGACGGCGCTGGTGCGGCAGCGAGAGGGAGACGACCGTGCCGGTACGCCCCGCACGCGCCGTACGGCCGGCCCGGTGCAGGTAGTCCTTGTGGTCACCGGCGGGGTCGACGTTCAGCACCAGGTCGATGCCGTCGACGTGGATACCGCGCGCGGCGACGTCGGTCGCGACGAGGACGTTGACGTACCCGTCCTTGAAGTCGGCCAGCGTCCGCGTCCGCGCGCCCTGCGTCATGCCGCCGTGCAGCGCGTCGGCCTTCGCACCGGCGTCGCGCAGCTGCTCGGCGACACGGTCGGCGCCCAGCTGGGTGCGGACGAAGATGATGGTGCGGCCCTTGCGGGAGGCGATCGCGGCGGTGACCGGCGCCTTGTCCTTTGGCTTCACGATCAGGATGTGGTGCGACATGGTCGTCACGGCACCCTGCGCGGCGTCGACCTCGTGCAGGACCGGGTCCTTCAGGTACCGGTCGACGAGGGTCTTGATCTCGTTCTCCATGGTCGCGGAGAAGAGCATGCGCTGACCGCCGGGCGGGACCTGGTCGAGCAGCTCGGTGACCTCGGGCAGGAAGCCCAGGTCGGACATCTGGTCGGCCTCGTCGAGCACGGCGACCTCGACGTCCTGCAGCGAGCAGGCGCCGCGGTTGATGATGTCGCGGAGGCGGCCGGGAGTGGCGACCAGCACATCCACACCCCGCTCGAGGGCGTAGATCTGGTTGCCCATCGACGTACCGCCGCACACGACCTTCATCTTCAGGCCGAGCTGGTCGCCGTAGGGCTGGAGGGCGTCCGCGACCTGCATCGCGAGCTCACGGGTCGGGGTGAGGATGACGGCGCGCGGACGGTGCTTCTCGGTGCGGCCGCCGGAGAGGCGGGCCAGCGTCGGCAGACCGAACGACAGCGTCTTGCCGGAGCCGGTACGACCGCGCCCCAGGATGTCCTTGCCGGCCAGGGCGTCCGGGATGGTCGCGGCCTGGATCGGGAAGGGGGTGGTCACGCCGTTCTGCGCGAGCTTGCGCACGACGCCCTCGGGGAGACCGAGGTCGGCGAAGGTGACCTCGGGGGTCGTCTCCTCGACGGTGTCGAGCTCGTCGTTCTCGCCGTTCTCGGACACGACGACGTGATCAGTACTGGAAATGGACATGCGTATGCGAAACCTTCCGGAGTCTCGTCGGCACGCGCCCGTCAACTCCGTGATTCGCAATACGACCGCCTCAATGCGGTCAGCCACGGCAAGGGAGAGAACGCGCCACACGGCGCGCTCTGCAGTGGCGCCGGGCAAATGGGATCAAACGATCTACCACCATACGCACCCCCAGCCCCCCAAGGCAAACCGACGGCCATCCGTGTAGGCAACGTCACGTACGACCGCCCCGCCGGCCCTACCTCACGCCGGTGCCCCCGCGGCCGGCGCCGGCTCCCGCTGGGCCAGTTGCGGCCCCGTCTCCTGGTGCGCCGACGACGACGGCTCGGCCTGCGTGGGTGTCGGCGTGGCGGACGTCGGCTGCTCGGTCGGCGTCGGTTCGGGATCCGCCGTCCGGGTGGGCGTCGGCTCGGCCGGACGCGTGGGCCCCGGCTGCTGGCTCTCCCCCGGCCGCACCGGCTTGCCCCCCGCCGGAGCGGACGCGCTCACCTCCGCGGACGGCGAAGCCGAGGGAGCCGCGGACTCCCCGGCCTTCTTCTTCCGCGCACCCTTGCCGTCCTTGTCCTTCCCCCGCTCCCGCTTGCCGTCCTCCGCATGGGCCCCGACCCCGGCCCCACCGCCGGACACGGCCGACCCCCCGTCGGGCGCCTCACCACCCCGCTGCCCGGCCGACTGCGACGGCTTCGCACTCCCGCCTCCGCCGTCGTCGCCCACGCTCATGCAGCCGGCGGCAGCGGCGACGGCCATGATCGTGGCGGCCAGACGGACGGGTACGTACAAGGGGCGCACGCGAGCCACCTCCAAGGGCGGGCGAAGAAGTCAACCTGCCCAACTCCCGCCGCCCACAAGAGGACACGCGCTCCGCGACAGAGCCTCACACCCGCACCACCGGCGCCCGCTCACCCGTACCCGAGCGCGTGCAGCCGCTCGTCGTCGATCCCGAAGTGATGCGCGATCTCGTGCACCACCGTCACCTCGGTCTCCTCGACGACCTCCTCCCGCGACTCGCACATCCGCAGCGTCGGCCCCCGGTAGATCGTGATCCGGTCCGGGAGCACCCCGGCGTACCACTCCCCGCGCTCGGTCAGCGGCGTCCCCTCGTACAACCCGAGCAGCTCGGGATCGTCCGCCGGCGGTTCGTCCTCGACGAACACCGCGACGTTGTCCATCAGCCGCGTCAGCTCCGGCGGGATCCGGTCCAGCGCCTCGGCGACCAGTTCCTCGAACTCCTCGCGCGTCATCTCCAGCACAGGCCCATTGTCGGGTACGACACCCAGGATGCCGCGGGGCAGGAGCCGCCAACGGCCCCGCATATCCATCCCGGCGCCTGGGCATACGGGACCAATGGCCCGCGTCCCCGCCGCAGTCCTGAAGGCCCTCGGTCACCTACCCAGGGCCCCACGCGCCCTGGCCCACCGCTACGCCACCCGCCGCCCGCACCCCACCCCGGAACTCGTGTCCCAGCCGCACCCCTGGACACGCGCCCTGGGCCTGGTGACCGTCGCCCTCGTCGGCACCTGGCTCGGCCTGCTGATCGTCGGCAACGTGCGCGTCCCGGTCGGCCCCATGGACACGACGATGACCCTGCGCCCCTCCCTCACCGGCGGCACGAAGATCAACGTCTCCCCGCTCGGTGCCCTCCAACTGGACAGCCACGTGGCCCCCGTCCGCCTGGACGTCAACGTCGACCAGCTCGACGCCGCCCGCTCCCAGGCCCTCGTCGACCACCCCGAACGCCTCTCCGGCCTCCAGGACGAGGTCTCGCAGGACGTCGCCCACGGCACCCGCGACCTGGCCGTACGCAGCTGCGTGGCCGTCGTCACCGGGGCCACCGCGCTGGGCCTCGCCGTCTACCGCCGCCCCCGCCGGGCCCTCGCGGCCGGCGGCCTGGCCCTCACCCTCCTGGCCGCCTCCGGAGGCACGGCGTTCGCCACCTGGAACCCCGAATCGGTCCTGGAGCCGAAGTTCTCCGGCCTGCTCTCCTCCGCCCCGTCCCTGGTCGGCAACGCACGCAGCATCGTCACCGAATTCGACGTCTACCAGAAGGAGTTGGCCCGCCTGGTGACGAACGTGACCAAGCTCTACGACGCCACCTCCACGCTCCCCGCCTACGCACCCGACCCGTCGACGATCCGCGTCCTGCACGTCTCCGACATCCACCTCAACCCGGCGAGCTGGAAGATCATCGCCTCGCTCGTCGACCAGTACAAGGTCAACGTGATCGTCGACTCCGGCGACACCATGGACCACGGCACGGCCGCCGAGAACGGCTTCCTGGACCCCATCGAGGACCTCGGCGCCCCCTACGTCTGGGTCCGCGGCAACCACGACTCCCGCGTCACCCAGCGCTACCTGGAAGACCTGAAGAACGTCCACGTCCTGGACGACGGCAAGGCGAAGACCATCGCGGGCCTGCGTTTCGCGGGCATCGGCGACCCCCAGTTCACCCCCGACCGCTCCCAGGTCCCCGGCGGCGACGCGGCCAACGAACTGGCGGGCGCCCGCCTGGCCACGTCCCTGCGCGACCAGGAAGCCGCCGGCACCCCCGTGGACGTGGCCGTCGCCCACGAACCGGTGGCCGCCCGCCAGACCGACGGCGAGGTCCCCCTGGCCCTCGCCGGCCACGTCCACCACCAGGAGATGGAGGTCCTGCCGTACGGCACCCGTCTACGCATCGAGGGCTCCACGGGCGGCAGCGGTCTGCGCGCGATCGAGGGCGAACACCCCGACCCCATCCAGACGTCGATCCTCTACTTCGACCGCGACACCCGCCGCCTGCAGGCCTGGGACGAGATCGAACTGGGCGGCCTGGGCCTGACGACGGCGGAGGTACGCCGCCACCTCCCCGAGGAGAACCAGCCGGGCGCGACGGACTCCCCGACCCCGTCCCCCACCTCACCCACCCCGACCCCGTAAACCGTTTTGGCGATACCTCCCGCCATCCCATATGCTTCTCACGTCCCCGACGCGCTGAGAAGCGCCCAGGCGGGCCGATAGCCCTCATCGTCTAGCGGCCTAGGACGCCGCCCTTTCAAGGCGGTAGCACGGGTTCGAATCCCGTTGGGGGCACGCAGTACGGTGTGCGACACTGTCGTACGCAACGCTTGGTCCTGTGGAGCAGTTTGGAGTGCTCGCCACCCTGTCAAGGTGGAGGCCGCGGGTTCAAATCCCGTCAGGACCGCTGAGGCTTCTCGAAGCCTCATGGCTGGGTAGCTCAGTTGGTACGAGCGTCCGCCTGAAAAGCGGAAGGTCGCCGGTTCGACCCCGGCCCCAGCCACAGCCGCCCTCACCAGGGCACACACCCCCTCAGGGTCCTCCCCGAGGGGGTGTTCTCATACCCCCACACCCACCCCACTCACCACCCTGTCCAGGTGGAGACCGCGCCCGCGGCGCAGCCGCAATCGGGTACAGCAAATCCCGTCAGGACCGCTGAGGCTTCTCGAAGCCTCATGGCTGGGTAGCTCAGTTGGTACGAGCGTCCGCCTGAAAAGCGGAAGGTCGCCGGTTCGACCCCGGCCCCAGCCACAGCCGCCCTCACGAGGGCATGCGGCCCCACCGAAGATCTTCGGTGGGGCCGTTTCCGTGCCGGACGACCGTGCACGGAGGGCGGGCACAAAAGGGTTCGACCCTTCTTTCCCCGGGATGAGATCCTGGATCGCGTATGTCTACGCACCCTGCCCCCGCCCTCGGCCCCCTGGCCCCCCGCCTGAGCGAGCTCTCCCTGCGCGACGCGCACCGGCTCGGTCGGCGGCTCGAAGGTGCGCGCAAGATCCGTAAGCCGGAAGCGCGCGCCGCCGTGCTCGCCGAGATCGAGGCGGAGATCGCCAAGGGCGAGGAGCGCATCGCCACCCGCCGCACGCGCGTACCGGTGGTGACGTACCCCGAACAGCTGCCGGTCAGCCAGAAGAAGGACCAGATCGCGGCCGCCATCCGTGACCACCAGGTCGTGATCGTCGCCGGTGAGACCGGGTCCGGAAAGACCACGCAGATCCCGAAGATCTGCATGGAACTGGGCCGCGGCGTACGCGGCATGATCGGCCACACCCAGCCCCGCCGCATCGCCGCCCGCACGGTCGCCGAGCGGGTGGCGGAGGAGCTCGACACGCCCCTCGGCGAGTCCGTCGGCTGGAAGGTCCGCTTCACCGACCAGGTGAACCCGGACGCCACCTTCGTCAAGCTGATGACCGACGGCATCCTGCTCGCCGAGATCCAGACCGACCGCGAGCTGCGCGCCTACGACACGATCATCATCGACGAGGCCCACGAGCGGTCCCTCAACATCGACTTCCTGCTCGGGTATCTGGCCCAACTGCTGCCGAAGCGCCCCGACCTCAAGGTCGTCATCACCTCGGCGACCATCGACCCCGAGCGCTTCTCCCGGCACTTCGGCGACGCCCCGATCATCGAGGTCAGCGGCCGGACGTATCCCGTCGAGGTCCGCTACCGGCCGCTCCTCGAAGAGGACTCCGACGACGCCGACCGCGACCAGATCACCGCGATCTGCGATGCCGTCGAGGAGCTCCAGGCCGAGGGCAAGGGCGACATCCTCGTCTTCCTCTCGGGAGAGCGGGAGATCAGGGACACCGCCGACGCGCTCGTGAAGAAGAACTACCGCTTCACCGAGGTCCTCCCCCTCTACGCCCGCCTCTCGCACGCCGAGCAGCACCGCGTCTTCCAGCCCCACACCGGGCGCAGGATCGTTCTGGCGACCAACGTCGCCGAGACCTCCCTCACCGTCCCGGGCATCAAGTACGTCATCGACCCCGGCTTCGCCCGGATCAGCCGGTACAGCCACCGCACCAAGGTGCAGCGGCTGCCCATCGAGGCGATCTCGCAGGCCAGCGCCAACCAGCGCAAGGGCCGCTGCGGCCGTACGTCCGACGGCATCTGCATCCGCCTCTACTCCGAGGACGACTTCCTCGCCCGCCCGGAGTTCACGGACGCGGAGATCCTCCGGACGAACCTCGCCTCCGTCATCCTGCAGATGACCGCGGCCGGGCTCGGCGACATCGAGAAGTTCCCCTTCATCGACCCGCCGGACCACCGCAACATCCGCGACGGCGTGCAGCTCCTGCAGGAGCTCGGCGCGCTGGACCCGACGCAGAAGGACGTACGCAAGCGGCTCACGGACACCGGCCGCAAGCTCGCCCAGCTGCCCGTCGACCCCCGCCTGGCCCGCATGGTCCTGGAGGCCGACCGGAACGGCTGTGTCCGTGAGGTCATGGTCATAGCGGCCGCGCTCTCCATCCAGGACCCGCGCGAACGTCCGGCCGACAAGCAGGCCCAGGCCGACCAGCAGCACGCCCGCTTCAAGGACGAGACCAGCGACTTCCTCGCCTATCTCAACCTCTGGCGCTACGTCCGCGAGCAGCAGAAGGAACGCGGCTCGTCGTCCTTCCGCCGGATGTGCAAGCAGGAGTACCTGAACTTCCTGCGCATTCGCGAATGGCAGGACATCTACTCGCAGTTGCGCACGGTCGCCAAGCAGATGGGCATCCACCTCAGCGAGGACGACGCCCCGGCGGACCGCATCCATGTCTCCCTCCTCGCCGGACTGCTCTCGCACATCGGCATGAAGGACGTGAAGGAGTCCAAGGACTCCGCGGGCGGCGCCCGCAAGAACGCCGGGGGGGAGGGTGGGAGAAACACAGCCCGCAACGAGTACCTCGGCGCCCGGAACGCCAAGTTCGCGATCTTCCCGGGCTCGGCCCTCTTCAAGAAGCCCCCGCGCTTCGTGATGTCGGCGGAGCTGGTGGAGACGAGCCGCCTGTGGGCCCGCGTCAATGCGAAGATCGAGCCCGAGTGGGTCGAGCCGCTCGCCGAGCACCTGATCAAGCGCACCTACTCCGAACCGCACTGGGAGAAGGACCAGGCGGCGGTGATGGCGTACGAGAAGGTCACGCTGTACGGCGTCCCGATCATCGCCCAGCGCAAGGTGAACTACGGCCGCGTCGACCCCGAGGCCAGCCGCGAGCTGTTCATCCGCAACGCCCTGGTCGAGGGCGACTGGCGCACGCACCACAAGTTCTTCGCCGACAACCGCAGACTCCTCAGCGAGGTCGAGGAGCTGGAGCACCGGGCCCGGCGCCGGGACATCGTCGTCGACGACGAGACGCTGTTCGACTTCTACGACGAGAAGGTCCCCGACCACGTCGTCTCCGGCGCCCACTTCGACTCCTGGTGGAAGCACAAGCGGCACGAGCAGCCGGACTTCCTGGACTTCGAGCGCGAGATGCTCATCCGGGAGTCGGCGGAGGCGGTCACGAAGGCCGACTATCCGGACTCCTGGCGGCAGGGGCAGCTGAAGTTCCGCGTCACCTACCAGTTCGAGCCGGGCGCGGACGCCGACGGTGTGACGGTCCACATCCCGCTCCAGGTCCTCAACCAGGTCACGGACGAGGGCTTCGACTGGCAGATCCCGGGCCTCAGGGAGGAGTTGGTGACGGAGCTGATCCGTTCCCTCCCGAAGCCGATCCGCCGCAACTACGTGCCGGCGCCGAACTTCGCGAAGCGGTTCCTGGACACGGCGGTGCCGTTGCAGGAGCCGCTGACGGTGGCCATGGCGCGCGAGCTGAAGCGGATGGTCGGAGTGCCCTTCACCGCCGACGACTTCGACTGGCCGAAGGTCCCCGACCACCTGCGCATCACCTTCCGGATCATCGACGAGCGCCGTCGCAAGCTGGCCGAGGACAAGGATCTGGAGACCCTGAAGCTCCGTCTGAAGCCGAAGGCGCGGCAGGCCCTCTCGCAGGCCGCGGCGGCCACCGCCTCCCGCGAGGGCGGCGAGTCCCTGGAGCGCAAGGGCCTGACCGACTGGACCATCGGCTCCCTCACCCGCGTCTTCGAGACCCGCCGCGCCGGCCAGCCGGTCAAGGCGTACCCGGCGCTGGTCGACGACGGCGACACGGTCTCGGTCCGCCTCTTCGACACGGAGGCGGAGCAGCAGCAGGCGATGTGGAAGGGCACGCGCCGGCTGATCCTCCGCAACATCCCGGTCAACCCGGCGAAGTTCGCGTCCGAGAAGCTCACGAACGCCCAGAAGCTGGCGCTGTCCGCCAACCCGCACGGCTCCATCCAGGCCCTGTTCGACGACTGCGCGATGGCGGCCGCGGACAGGCTGATCGGCGACTTCGGGGGGCCGGCGTGGGACGAGGAGTCGTACCGGAAGCTGTACGACAAGGTGCGCGCCGAGATCGTCGACACGACGGTCCGTGCGGTGGGCCAGGTGCAGCAGGTCCTCGCCGCCTGGCAGGCCGCTGAACGCCGCCTGAAGGCCGTACGCAGCCCCGCCCTGCTGCCGAACCTCACGGACGTGCGAGGGCAGCTGGACGCCCTTGTGAAGCCCGGATTCGTGACCGAGGCCGGTCTGCGGCGCCTGCCCGACCTCGTGCGCTACCTGATCGCGGTGGACCGCCGTCTCCAGCAGATGCCGACGAACGTCCAGCGCGACACGACGCGCATGGAGAAGGTCCACGAGATGCGGGACGAGTACGCCTGGCTCCTGGAGCAGATGCCGCAGGGCCGCCCGGTGCCGCAGCAGGTCCTGGACGTCCGCTGGATGCTGGAGGAGCTCCGCGTCAGCTATTTCGCCCACGCGCTGGGCACGGCGTACCCCATCTCGGACAAGCGGATCGTGAAGACGATCGACACGCTCGCGCCGTAACGGAGCGCATACGCTGGGTGAGTTCGACCGGGGGCTCACCCTCCTGTACAGTCTCTTCTCGCAGCGCAACGCACGAATGGCGCAGCGAAACCTGGTCCTGTGGAGCAGTTTGGAGTGCTCGCCACCCTGTCAAGGTGGAGGCCGCGGGTTCAAATCCCGTCAGGACCGCAGTGAAGAGCGAAGGCCCGCACCCGTCGAGGGACGCGGGCCTTCTTCATGCACCGCCCCACATCAACCCGCTCGCCACCCTGTCAAGGTGGAGGCCGCGCCCGCGGCGCAGCCGCAATCGGGTACAGCAAATCCCGTCAGGACCGCAGTGAAGTAGAGGGCCCGCATCCCGTCGAGGGACGCGGGCCTTCTCCATGCACCGCCCCACATCAACCCACTCGCCACCCTGTCAAGGTGGAGGCCGCGCCCGCGGCGCAGCCGCAATCAGGTACAGCAAATCCCGCCAGGACCGCAGTGAAGAGCGAAGGCCCGCATCCCATCAAGGGACGCGGGCCTTCTCCATACCCGGGAACACTAGGCCCCTTCAGGGCCGAACTGGGCGCCACGGCGGCGGGGGCTGGAGGCGGCAGCCCCCGGTGACGGCCCCCGCAGCGCCGGGGGCGCGCGCAACGCGGCGTCACCGCGCGAGCCCCACGCCACCTTGACGGAGTCACATTCGCTCGGTACCCAGAAATCAGGGCTCTTCCCGGCACGGCTCCCCGGAGGTGGCGTATGGCGGCATCGGCTAGGCACGAAACGCGGGCGCTGCTCCGCGCCCACCTGTCGGCCGCCACCTCGTACCGCCACCTGACCCGCCACTGCCCGATCTGCCACCGCCTGCTGCGGCTCGCGATGGACTCCGCCCCGCACCCCGCCCAGACGGCTCCGGACGAGGTCAGCGAGGACGAAACCGCTTCCACCGCGTGAGCCTCGCAGGCCGTCAACTCCCGTGCGGGCATGGGCTGCTGGAGCCCGAGCGCCCCATTAGCGCACTTGGGTCGACAACAACAAGCTCCCCGGTATGTGACGGGTGTCACCGCATGAGTTTCCGGAAGTGCGGTACTTACACCCCACCTACAACTGGTCAATTTAATATGTGCAATTGCACCAACTGGCAGGGATCGGTCCGCACACGCTCAGCAACCACCCAGAGCGACTCCACAGGAGATCCGACCCCCCTCCCCAGACTCCGACAAGCCTCCCCACAGGAGGCCGGCCGGCACACGCTCCGCACACAAAAAAGATCGCGCTGGACCCGGCGGAGTCCAGCGCGATCTACGACGCACCCTTGTTGCGTGCCTGCGAAGCTCTGATCGGCTTGGGCGTGGGCTCTGTTGGGGCAGAACCCGCGTCGCTTGGAGCTAGAGTTCGGGCGCCACGGCGAGTTGGGGGAACTGCCGGTTTGCCCGGTTATGCAGTTGTTCAGGCCTCGCTGCGCTGCTGCGGGATGCCCGCGAGCAGTGCGCGGACCTCAGCCTCGCGGTAGCGGCGGTGTCCGCCGAGCGTACGGATGGACGTAAGCTTCCCGGCCTTCGCCCACCGCGTGACCGTCTTGGGGTCGACACGGAACATGGTGGCGACCTCAGCCGGGGTCAGCAGCGGCTCGGCATCAGGGGTGCGAGCGGTCATGAGCGGCCTCCTCGGGAGAACCGAACCTTCTCGGTTCTTTCCTCTAAATTCTGCACCTTGACCCGCGTTGCCCGAAATGGCGGACGCGAGTCGAGTCGGTTATAGGACGAACGGCTTGTCCTCGGCACTACAACTACACCATCTGTCCAGCCGCGTCGGCCAAACCGATGGAATTGCCCTCCCAGGTGTTCATCAGCGACGGAAGCCGATGGACCATGCCATAGCGGACAGTCACGCCACTGTGACGATCAGTCACAGTGGCGTGCAGGAGTCTCAAGAACCCCCATAGCGTGCAATGTCGAGATGGAGCCCTCCCCGGACTCCTTGTCCTATTTTGGCACGAGGAGGGGTTAGGGGCGCAAGGGCCGCGTACGTGCGGTCCGTCACGCTTACGCGCGTTGACGCATCCTTGATACATACGCCCGGATCGGTCCCTACGTCCCATGTTGACGTGGCATCAAGAACCTCAGAGCGAGCACGAAACCCCAAAACGGGCGCCCCGTCAAACGCCAGTTCGTTACGTCACACAGTGTGTCAGATCACACCGGACGCAGTGGGTCAGGTCACAGTGGCCCGGCTCAGTTCGCCGAGCGCCGGTCCCGGACCGCCCGCCACCGCTCCACGAGCCGCGCGTAAGCCGCCCCCGCGGCCGCCCCGTCACCGTGCCGCAGCGCCTCGATGCCGGTGGCCACGTCGGCCGCCGAGTGGTCGTCCTCCAGATCGCCGGCCGGCAGGGTGTGCACCAGGCCGCCGTAGTCCAACTCGACCAGCGAGCGCGGGTGGAACTCCTCCAGCCAGCGCCCGACGTCCACCAGGCCGTCGATGAGCGGCCCCTCGTCGATGGCGTCCTTCAGCGTCCGCAGGGCCCGCGCCACCCGCCGCCGGGCCTGCACCATCGGCGTCCGGTAGCGCAGCATCGCCGGGATCTCGCCCGAGCCCTTGTCGAAGCGCCGCTCCTCGTCCGACACCAGCACGAACCAGTGCAGCGGCACCTGCCAGGCCGAGGTGCGGATCCACGGCCGGGCGTCCGGGTTGCGGGCCAGCCACCGCTCGTAGTCCTGGGCCGCCTGGTGCCGTACGACCTCCGGCAGCGCCGCGTCCAGCACCGGCTTCGGCAGCTCCTCGGGGAGCTCTCCGAGCGCCTGCCAGCCGCGCAGCCGGGTCCGCCACGGGCACACGCACAGCACCCCGTCGACCTCCGTGACGAAGGCGTCGCTGCTCTCGTGCACCGGCACCGGGATGGGCGGGGTGGGCAGCAAGTCGGCGAGGGAGCGGCGCAGTTCGTCCTGGTACGACGGGCGGTCGGAGCGGCGGGCGTAGCGGTCCCAGTGGCCGCGCTCCGGCTCCGGGAAGGCGGCCAGCGGCTCGTACACGCGCAAATAGGTCGCATACGGGACGATCACCGGGGACACCTTGGGCACGCCTGCTCCCTCCCCCGCCGTCTGCCAGGAAAACCTGCGAAACCCGCTGACAAACGTGCGGGAAATCTATGCAAATCGTCGCACGGCCTTACTCCGCGAGTAGGTGATCCTGAGCACTGCGGGTTGGACGGGCGCCAACGGGTCTAATCTCATGCTCACAGCCCCCGCCACCCGTACGGGAGCTCGCTCCAATCGCCGCCAGTACTCAGGAGTCACCACAGTGACCGACGTAACACACGGCGTCCTGCACACCCTGTTCCACTCGGACCAGGGGGGTCATGAGCAAGTCGTGCTCTGCCAGGACCGCGCCAGCGGCCTCAAGGCCGTCATCGCCATCCATTCCACCGCGCTGGGCCCCGCTCTCGGCGGTACGCGCTTCTACCCGTACGCGACCGAGGAAGAGGCCGTCGCCGACGCGCTGAACCTCGCGCGCGGGATGTCGTACAAGAACGCCATGGCCGGTCTCGACCACGGCGGCGGCAAAGCCGTGATCATCGGCGACCCGGACCGCGTCAAGAGCGAGGAGCTGCTGCTGGCCTACGGCCGGTTCGTGGCCTCGCTCGGCGGCCGGTACGTCACCGCGTGCGACGTCGGTACGTACGTCGCCGACATGGACGTCGTGGCCCGCGAGTGCCGCTGGACGACCGGGCGCTCCCCCGAGAACGGCGGCGCCGGCGACTCCTCCGTGCT
This sequence comes from Streptomyces shaanxiensis, assembly GCF_039537145.1. Taxonomy (NCBI): domain Bacteria; kingdom Bacillati; phylum Actinomycetota; class Actinomycetes; order Kitasatosporales; family Streptomycetaceae; genus Streptomyces; species Streptomyces shaanxiensis. The sequence continues at coordinate 29,884 of NZ_BAAAZY010000029.1, read as the reverse complement.
CACCGCCTTCGGCGTCTACCAGGGCATGCGCGCCTCCGCACAGCACCTGTGGGGCGACCCGTCGCTGCGCGGCCGCAAGGTCGGCATCGCGGGCGTCGGCAAGGTCGGCCACCACCTGGTGGAGCACCTGCGGGCGGAGGGCGCCGAGGTCGTCATCACGGACGTCCGCGAGGACGCCGTCGGCCGGATCCTCGCGGCGCACCCGGAAGGCGTGACGGCCGTCGCCGACACCGCGACCCTGATCCGCGTCGAGGGCCTCGACATCTACGCCCCCTGCGCGCTCGGCGGTGCCCTGAACGACGACACCGTGCCGGCGCTGACCGCCACGGTGGTGTGCGGTGCGGCCAACAACCAGCTCGCCCACCCGGGCGTCGAGAAGGACCTCGCCGACCGCGGGATCCTCTACGCACCCGACTACGTGGTGAACGCCGGCGGTGTCATCCAGGTCGCCGACGAGCTGCACGGCTTCGACTTCGACCGGTGCAAGGCGAAGGCGGCCAAGATCTACGACACCACGCTGGCCATATTCGCTCGTGCGAAGACGGACGGTATTCCGCCGGCCGCCGCGGCCGACCGGATCGCCGAGCAGCGGATGGCGGAGGCGCGCGGGTCACTCTGAGACGTGGAACGGTTCCGGCCGGAATCCGAGAACGGATCCGGCCGGAACCCATGCTGCGTTTTCCCGGGGGCCGATCCCCGGACCCCTAGCAGGTTTGGCCGGTACCCGCGGGTGGGCAGTTGGAGAGAACTCTCACTTCTACCGGCGGGTCGACCGCCAAGAAGTGGTTAAAATCGCGGTTGACCAGCGAGGACGGGGCGCCTCGAAGGTCCTGGGCACACGCGCGTGCTGCGGGCGACGTACCGTATGGGCGCGGGCTCAGGTACCGTGGAAGCCCTACGGACCGGCCTCTCCACGGAGAGTCCGTTCCAGATCATGAACGCGTGTCGAGACTCTGGGGCCGTCGAGCCCCGTCACCGAGGGGGTCGAGCCATGGGGCGCGGCCGGGCCAAGGCCAAGCAGACGAAGGTCGCCCGCCAGCTGAAGTACAACAGCGGCGGGACTGACCTGTCGCGTCTGGCCAACGAGCTGGGCGCTTCGACTTCGAACCAGCCGCCGAACGGCGAGCCGTTCGAGGACGACGAAGACGACGACGACCCGTACGCGCAGTACGCGGATCTGTACAACGACGACGACGAGGACGAAGAGGACGACGAGTCCGGTCCCACGTCGCAGCGTCGCGGCGCTTGACGTAGCGCGCTTCGCAGTTCCCGTCACAACTGCACTTCACCCGGTCCGGGGCTTCGGCACTGGACCGGGTTTCGTGCTGCCGCTCAGGCATCCTCGGGCGGCGCTCCTACTTCGCGTACGTGCCCACCAGCGCGGCGCCCGTCTCGTGGTCGCCCCTGTCCGTGATCTCGCCGGCGACCCACGCCTCGACCCCGCGGTCGGCCAGCGTCGCCAGCGCCGCCTCGGTGGATTCCTCGGGCACGATCGCGATCATGCCGACGCCCATGTTCAGGGTCTTCTCCAGCTCCAGAAGCTCGACCTGACCGGTCTTGCCGACGAGGTCGAAGATCGGGGCCGGGGTCCAGGTGGTGCGGTCGACGATCGCGTGCAGGTTGTCCGGGATCACCCGGGCCAGGTTGGCGGCCAGACCGCCACCCGTGACATGGCTGAACGCGTGCACGTCGGTGGTGCGAGTGAGGGCCAGGCAGTCCAGCGAGTAGATCTTGGTCGGCTCCAGCAGCTCCTCGCCGAGGGTGCGGCCGAGTTCGTCGATCTGTGCGTCCAGCGCGAGACCGGCCTGGTTCAGCAGGACGTGGCGGACCAGCGAGTACCCGTTCGAGTGAAGCCCGGACGCCGCCATGGCGATCACCGTGTCACCCGTACGGATGCGATCCGGGCCCAGCAGGCGGTCGGCCTCCACCACGCCCGTACCGGCGCCGGCCACGTCGAAGTCGTCCGCGCCCAGCAGACCCGGGTGCTCGGCCGTCTCGCCGCCCACCAGGGCACAGCCGGCCAGCACGCAGCCCTCGGCGATGCCCTTGACGATGGCGGCGACCCGCTCGGGGTGGACCTTGCCGACGCAGATGTAGTCGGTCATGAACAGCGGCTCGGCGCCGCACACCACGATGTCGTCCATGACCATGGCGACCAGGTCGTGGCCGATCGTGTCGTAGACGCCGAGCTGGCGGGCGATGTCGACCTTGGTGCCGACGCCGTCGGTGGCGGACGCGAGCAGCGGGCGCTCGTAGCGCTTGAGGGCGGAGGCGTCGAAGAGGCCGGCGAAACCGCCGAGGCCGCCGAGGACCTCGGGGCGCTGGGTCTTCTTCACCCACTCCTTCATCAGCTCGACCGCGCGGTCGCCCGCCTCGATGTCGACGCCCGCGGCTGCGTAGCTGGCACCAGTTGTCTCAGACATGGCTAGTGAGAACCTTCGTGTCGTACGGCAGGTGTTACGGGACGCCTACGGGCGGCGGATCGCGTCGGCGGCGGCCGTGGCGGCCGGGCCGGCGGCCAGCTCCGTCTCCAGGAGCTGCTTGCCGAGCAGCTCGGGGTCGGGGAGCTCCATCGGGTACTCGCCGTCGAAGCAGGCGCGGCAGAGGTTCGGCTTGGCGATGGTGGTCGCCTCGATCATGCCGTCGATGGAGATGTACGCCAGCGAGTCGGCGCCCAGCGAGGTGCCGATCTCGTCGATGGACATGCCGTTGGCGATGAGCTCGGCGCGGGTGGCGAAGTCGATGCCGAAGAAGCAGGGCCACTTCACGGGCGGCGAGGAGATCCGGATGTGGACCTCGGCGGCGCCCGCCTCGCGGAGCATGCGGACCAGGGCGCGCTGGGTGTTGCCGCGCACGATGGAGTCGTCGACGACGACCAGGCGCTTGCCCTTGATGACTTCCTTGAGCGGGTTCAGCTTCAGGCGGATGCCGAGCTGGCGGATCGTCTGCGAGGGCTGGATGAACGTACGTCCGACGTACGCGTTCTTCACCAGACCCGCACCGAACGGGATGCCGCTCGCCTCCGCGTAGCCGATGGCGGCCGGGGTGCCGGACTCCGGAGTCGCTATGACCAGGTCGGCCTCGACCGGGGCTTCCTTGGCGAGCTTGCGGCCCATCTCCACGCGGGAGAGGTAGACGTTCCGGCCGGCGATGTCGGTGTCCGGGCGGGCCAGGTACACGTACTCGAAGACACAGCCCTTGGGCTTCGCTTCCGCGAATCGCGAGGTGCGCAGGCCGTTCTCGTCGATGGCGACGAACTCGCCCGGCTCGATCTCGCGGACGAAGCTGGCGCCGCAGATGTCGAGGGCGGCGGACTCGGACGCGGCGACCCAGCCGCGCTCCAGCCGGCCGAGGACCAGCGGGCGGATGCCCTGCGGGTCACGGGCGGCGTACAGGGTGTTCTCGTCCATGAAGACGAGACTGAAGGCGCCCTTGACCTGCGGAAGGACCGTGTGGGCGGCCTCCTCGATGGTCAGCGGCTTGCTGTCCTCGTCGACCTGGGCCGCGAGGAGCGCGGTCAGCAGGTCGGTGTCGTTGGTGGCCGCGACGCGCGGGGTGCGGCCGCCCTCCTGCTTGGGCAGGTCGGCGACCATCTCGGCGAGCTGGGCGGTGTTGACGAGGTTGCCGTTGTGGCCGAGCGCGATGGAGCCGTGCGCGGTGGCGCGGAACGTCGGCTGGGCGTTCTCCCACACGGAGGCACCGGTGGTCGAGTAGCGGGCGTGACCGACCGCGATGTGACCCTGGAGCGAACCGAGCGAGGTCTCGTCGAAGACCTGGGACACCAGGCCCATGTCCTTGAAGACGAGGATCTGGGAGCCGTTGCTGACCGCGATTCCCGCGGATTCCTGGCCCCGATGCTGGAGGGCGTAGAGCCCGAAGTACGTGAGCTTTGCGACCTCTTCGCCCGGAGCCCAGACACCGAAGACGCCACACGCGTCCTGGGGGCCTTTCTCGCCGGGGAGCAGATCGTGATTGAGTCGACCGTCACCACGTGGCACGGCTCCGAGTGTAGGCGAGATCGACCACTGGTCCGAATTGGGGATACGCGACCGTAAAGGATCACTCCGCGGCGGCCGCGTTCACGCGCTCGCCGTTTTCGCTGGTCAGAGTGAGGTTGCGGTGATTCACCTCGTACTTCACCGTGCCGTCGAAGAGCTCCAGGAGGGTCTTCTCCGTATTCATGAGTGAGGTGTCGCACATCATTCGCGTGGTGGACGCGGTGCCGAGCGTGATACGGCCGTCGCTGACCGTCGCCGTGGCCCTCACCTTGTTACAGCCGAGGCTGCCGCTGACCTGTCCGGTTTTCGCGTCGAAGGTGAGGTGGGCCTTGCCGTCGGCGTCGGGGCTGGTGATGGTCCACTTCGTGCCCTTGAGCGGGGCGGCCTCCTGCTTGGTGAGGGCGACGCGGTCGCCGTCCGGCGTGGTGAGGGTGAGCTTGTCGCCCTTGACCTCGGTGCTGAGGTCGCCGTCGGCGAGGGTGCGGGCGAGGGTCGTCTCGAAGTCCGGGGCGACGCCCTCGCAGGCCATCTCGGTCGCCTGCACCTTGTCGAAGGTGACATGGCTGTCGGCGAAGGCGGCGTCGGCGCCGAAGTTGTTGCAGCCCAGGTTGCCCTTGACCTCGCCACCGTCGGCGATGCGCAGCCAGGCGCTGTTCGGTGCGGCGCTCTTCTTCCCGTCGACGGTGAGGTCGTCGACGGCCCAGTGGACGCCGGTGACGGAGGCCGCCGCCCCGGCCCCGACGGTGTCACTGCCCGCCTTCTCGCCGCCGCAGGCCACGGCGAACGGGAGCAGGGTGAGTGCGGCGAGAGCGGCCAGTCGCTGCGGTTTGTCCATGCCGAGTGTGTCCATGCCGGTGGGACGGGAGGGACACCGGACCGGTTCCGCTTGGTTCCGCTTGTCGCCGGTCAGAGCAGGCTCTCACCCCATGAGCGGCAGCAACCCGCCCAGGTCGGCCCGCTCCCCGCTCGCGCTCACCTTGGCCTCCGCCACGGCGTCCTGCCAGCCCACCCGCCCGGTCGCGAGCCGGATCCAGGTCAGCGGGTCGGTCTCGACGACGTTGGGCGGGGTGCCCCGGGTGTGCCTCGGCCCCTCGACGCACTGCACGACGGCGTACGGCGGGATCCGCACCTCGGTCGAGCCGCCGGGAGCCTTCGCGGCGAGCGCGTCGGCGAGGAGACGGGTGCAGGCGGCGAGGGCCTGGCGGTCGTACGGGATGTCGAGGCCGGGGACGGCGGCGTTGAGGTCGTCGGTGTGGACGACGAGTTCGACGGTGCGGGTGACCAGGAAGTCGGCGAGGGTCATGGCGCCGGTGCGGCTGCCGATGAGGCGGCCGTCGGGGGCCGCCGCGAGCTTGTCCGTGATGCGTTCCTCGGTGCGGGCGTAAAGGGCGTCGAGGTCGGGATTGGCCGTGGCGAGCGCCTGGGCGTCGCCGGAGATGCCCTCGGCGCGCCCGGCGGTGGTGAAGGGCCACTCCAGGAGGGTCAGTCCCTGCTTCGCCGCCGGCTCGTCGCGGTCGAGGTTGTGGCTGACGGTCTCCACGGCCATGGTCACGTGCGCGGCCAGGTCCCGTACGGTCCAGCCCTCCAGGCGGGTGGGGAGGGCGAGTTGGTCGGGGGTGAGGGTGCGGATGGCCCGTCGTACGTGCCCGAACTGGGTGAGGACCGCGGTGCGGATCTTGGCCGGGTCGTAGGTGCGGGCGCGCTTCTTGGCCGGAGGCATGGCGGCGAGCCTAGTCGGCGGTGAACGTGGAGGCGGCAGGGAACTTGATGTCCGTGCAGTGGCGGCGGGCGGCGATGTCGTCGACGTAGGCCTTGAAGAGGGAGCGGAGGCGGGGCTTGATCACGTCCTCGTAGGAGTAGGGGACGCTGAGGGTGTGCAGGGCGGGCCGGCCGGAGCAGGTGGAGGCGGCCCACCAGACGCCGCCGCGGGACCCCGCCGTACCGGGGCGCAAGGGGGTCTGGTCGACGCCGAAGTACTCCGCCACGACTTCGTGGGCCTCGTCGCCGATGAAGGACCGGGTCTCCAGGTACCACGGAGAGTGGCCCAGCACGGCGGAGAGCTGCCTGTCGTCGTCCCGGGGCAGCTCCGGCCAGACCCGCCTGACCTGCGCCGGACTCGCGGCGAGCAGGCAACTCTCCTTGGCACTGTGCGCCCCGATCGGGGCCGGGAGGGCTCGGTCGGGCAGGCGGGCCGCCTCTTCGCGGCCGAGGAAACGGGCGTACCAGCCGCAGGTGCCGTTCGCGGACTGGGCCTTCACCAGCTTGGCGTCCGGTATGTAGAGCCGGTCGAAGAAGGCCGAAGCCTTTGCCTCGGGCGTGCAGTGGACGTGCTTCGCGGCCTTGTACGCGGCCTCGACGGCCAGCTGGATGAGGGTCCGGCGGTCCTGGAAGGTGACGTCGTCGTCGTAGGCGGCGCCCGCCGTCACGTCCACCGAGGTGATCCCGGCCGTGCCCGTCTTGCCTGTCTTGCAGGTGACCTTGACCGTGGCGCTGTCCTGGTCGTAGCTGCCGAGCCCGCCGTCGTCCTCCTGCGACAGGCCGAGGGGGTAGTCGGGCGACTCGTCGGCCACACGGGTCACGTCGTCGACGCGCTCGTCGTACTGATCGTCGAACGGGTCCTCGTTCCCCACGAGGTTGGCGTACTTGTCACTGGGGTTCGTGTACACGGTCAGGCCGAAGTGCCCGTACGTCGTCCCCGGCCTCCCCACCCGGTAGATCGTGCAGCCACCCGCGCCCGGCAGCGAGCCGAGCGTGAACGAGTCGTCGTCGGCGCTGCCCGCTCGCGCCCGTGCCGTGCCGCCGTTGAGCCCGAGCACCCGGTCGGGGTCGACGAGTCCCGCGCAGGCCTCGGTGATGCGCTCCCGGCTGGCCTGGCGGTCCCGGTGCTCCTGGGCCTCCAGCCACAGTCCCCAGCCGCCCGCCCCGATGCCCAGGACCGCGGTGACGGCGATCAGTTGGTTGAAGGCGTTGCGCGGGCGGCTGCCACGGTCCGGGGTCAACCAGCGGGAGCGGGGGAAGAGGATGCGGTCGAGGTCGAGGGGGGCGGAGGGAGCGGAGGTGCCGGAGGTGTCGGAAGGGTCGGAGGTGTCGGAGGTGTCGGAGGTGTCGGAGGTGTCGGAGGTGTCGGAGGTGTCGGAGGGGTGCTCTGAACGAGGGCTCATGACGACACCTGTTCCGTGAACGTGGCGTGGGCGGGGAACTTCAGGTTCGTGCAGCCGCGGCGCTGGGTGACGTCGTCGACGTAGGCGCGGAAGACCTTCTCGTACGCCGGGGTCGTGAGCTCGTCGTACTCCCAGGCGATGGTCATGGTGTGGATCTGCGGCCGGCCGTCGCAGACGGAGGAGGCCCACCAGAGCGAGTCGCCGCCGTCGCCGCGGCCCGCCTTGCCCGGTTCGGCGAGTACCGGGGATTCGCGGGGGATGGTGCGCCTCAGCTGCACGTTCTTCGCGCCCTCCCCGGAGTAGGTGTGGAAGGAGACGAACCAGGCGCCGGAGCGTGACGGGCGGTCGACGTCCGCCCGCCGGGCCGCGTCGGAGTACGCGACCTCGGCCTCACGGCCGTCGCTGAGGACGAGGCCGCAGGTCTCGTCCCACAGCTTGTCGTCCGGGCGGCTTTCTAGGACCTGGTCGGCGAGGCGCGGCTGCCGGGCGAAGCCGGCCTGGCGGTACCAGGCGCAGGTGCCGTCCGCGCGGGAGGCCGGAAGGGGGCCCTCCGTCAGGGCGGGTATGTCCTGCGGCGGGTCGGGCAGGCGGTCGGCGCAGCCCAGGCGTCCGGCGAGGTTGTTGGCGGTCGTGACGGCGATCTCCGCGAGCGTGTTCCGGTCGTGCGCGGTGAGCTGGCCGTTCTCGGTGAAGGGCGGGCCGGGGTCCATCAGCGAGGCCCTCGACCACAGCGTCCTGACGGGGCCGTCCGCCTCGCCTTCGGGGCAGGGGAGTTCGACGGTGACGCCCGTGTCGGTGACCACGCCCGCGATGCCGCCCCCGAGCGGCTGGTAGGGGTAGGTGTGATCGCCCCACTCGTTGATGAGGGAGTCGACCGGGTCCTCGGGGATCACGGGTTCGTCCTCCGGGAGCGTGCCCACCGCGGCCGTGAAGAACCAGCGCTCGCCGGTGTCCGTGCCGTACTTCTCGCCCGCCTCGGTGCTGAAGATCTCGCAGTCCTGCGGCAGGGCGGCGTCGAGTTCGATCGTGCCCTCGTCGGCCACCCGGTGCGAGATGGTGCCGCCGGCCGGGGAGAGCGCCAGCACGAGGCCGGCCGGGACGAGGTCCGCGCAGGCCTCGTTGATCTGGTGCCGGCCGTTGAGGACCTGCCAGATCTGTGTGCCGCTCCAGCCGATCCCGGCCACCGCCGTCAGACACAGCAGCACGTTGACGGACTTGCGCACCCCGCTCGGCACTTCCACTGTTCCCCGTTCCCCCGTTGATCAGCTCACCCGAAGCTATCAGCGGGGACTGACAACGGGCTCTGTGGCCGCTGCCGCCTTCCAGCCGCTCAGATCGAAACGTTTCGGCCAACTCGAACACGTTGACGAAACGGTCGGCTTCCTCCTGGTGCCTCCCCCCGGAGCCGGATAGATCATTTCCGGCCAGCACAGTGATCGAATGCCATGGCGCCCGCGCCGACCCCCCGCCTACAGTGGCCGCGCCCAGGAACGGCGGATCCGACCAATCCGCTTCTGTCCGGGGCGACTTGATGACCAGCGGGGGAACGCTGTGGCGCGTCAGGCGCGCCCGCATGCTCTGCCCCCGCGTCGACACATGGGGGAAAGCCTTGTTCATACGCAACCGTGCCGTCGCCGCCGGCCTCTCGACGGCCGCCCTGCTGCTCGCCGCCGTCCCCGCCGCCCACGCGGCCGACGCCTCCGCGACCGCCGACACCTCCACGGACCGGCTCGTCGCCGCGCCCGCCGAGGGCCGTACCAGCGACCGGGCGCAGGCCCTTCAGCAGCACCGTGCCCCGTCCGCCGGGGTGTTCGTCACCGACGGCGACCGCGTCCACGTCTCCTCCACCCCGCCGCCCACCGCCTCCGGCCACGGCTGGTGGAAGAAGATCAGCGGTCCCGGCACCAAGGCCAAGGTCACGGTGACGCTCCAGGCCCGCCCCTACGGCACGTCGGGCTGGAAGGACGTCGCCACGGGCTCGAAGACCGTGAAGTCCGGCGGCGGCGCCGGCAAGCGTGCCACCGCCCGCAAGACCTGCACCAACCTGATCCAGAAGACCGAGTGGCGCAGCATCATCGACGTCGACATCATCGGCGTCGCCGACTCGCCGGAGAAGGTCAGCACCAAGGCCGCCACGCTGTGGTGCGGCTTCTGATGGAGTACTGCCATGAGTGAAGGTCTTCCCGCTGGAGTACTGGCATGAGCGACGGCTTCCCCGCGTCCCTGGTGATGCGCGTGCACGGCCGGCTGACCCTGCACCCGTGGCTCGCCACCGCCCACCGTGAGGGACGGCTGGAGGAGGACCTGTTCTCCCTGGCCGTCGCCCGCACGACCGCCTACGGCTGGGCGGACTTCGGGCACGGGCTCGCCGGGGCGCGGTGGGGCCACAACGACGCCGGCGGCGACTGGACGCAGGACGGCGAGGTCCGGGAGATCGCCTGGATCCAGGTCGACTGCGCCGAGGCGCCGGCCGGTCAGCGCGTGCCGCTCACGCCGCTGGGCCGCGTCGTCGCCGAGTCCCTCTCGCGGGTCGGCACCTTCGACGTCGACGCCGTCGAGGTGAGCGTTCCGGTGTACGAGGCGGTCGACGCCGGGCGCGACTTGGCGTACGCCGCGACCTGGGCCGGTCTTGCCGACCCGGCCGGGCGCGCGCAGTGCACGGTGAGCGTCGACGCGATCGCCGACCCGGCGCAGGCCGCCGCGGTCGTGGCGGCGTGCCGGGCGCGGGTCGGGGAGGCCGCCCGCTTCGACCACGACGGCACCCGGCTGCTGTGCCGGCTGCGGGAATGGTCCCTCGATACCGCGATCTGGGTGCTGGAGATCGTCACCGACGCCCTGCGGGTCTCCGGGCTCGTCACCCAGGCACAGGTCCGCATCGAGGTCTGAGCAGACGCGACAGGGCCCCGCGTGCGAAGGCACGCGGGGCCCCTGCGTCTCGGCCGTGTCCTCTATGCGTGGGGCGTACGGGAATCCCGGCGCGCCCCGATGAGTTCGGCGACGGTGTCCAGCCAGCGCGCGACACGGCTCTCGGCGTCCGGACCGGCCGCCACGTCCGCCGCGGTCCGCAGCCAGCCGCGCAGCACCTCCGACGCCTCGGCCGACGGGAGCGGTTCGGGCAGCTCGGCGACGTACCGCACGCCCCCGGCCCGCACCGTGTCGGCGAGGAACGCCACCGAGCGCGGCAGCACCCCGAGCCGGTCCAGCGTGACAGCGGCCGCGACGGCACCGTCACCGAACAGAGCGGTGTGGAAGGCGTCCCGGGTGAGCCCGTAGAGCAGCAGGGTGCCGATGTCGGTGGCCGCGATCAGCTCGTCGTCGGTACGGGGGGCGGGGGTGGGCGGCATGGCGATGGTCCTCGGCTACGTGGCGATCAGCTGACAGTGATCGTGTAGAGGTAGTAGGTGGGGTTGTCCGTGTCGTCCGGGGTGTCCGTCTCGGCTGCCGTCGTGACCGGTAGAGGCGATGCGCTGCTCCCGGGGGACGGACTCGCCGTGACCTCGGCCGCGCTGTGGCACAGCCCGTGCGGGCAGTACAGCAGCTTCACCGTGGTCTTGCCGGGCGCCACCGCGGTGAACTCGAACTGCTGGGTACCTTTGCCGCTGCCGGTGACACCCTTGTCGCCGCCCTCGAAGTCCTCGCCCTTGCTCTCGTAGCGCAGCACGGCCGAGTCCGGCCGCGGCTCGGCCAGGTACCAGTTCTCGCCGAGCGAAGGGCTGGCGGGCACCTCCAGGGTGAACTCGTCGCCGGCCTCGACGGTCACCTTCCGCTCGTCGGTGCCGTACGAGTCGGGCCCGGTCAGCCCGCAGCCGGCGAGAGCCACAAGGGGGAGGGCCGCGAGGGCGGTGCGTATGCGCACGGTGTCATCCCTGCTCGATGTAGACGTTGTTGACGTTGTCGAACCGGTCGTCGCTGGCCGCGCTGAGGTCTCCCTTGACGAAGTCCTCCTCGCTGACCCAGGTCGTCGTGCCCCACGGGTTGTAGATCTGGAGCATGTTGCCTTCCTGGCCGACGATCATCATGCCGTGGCCCACCCAGTCGCCGTTCTCCTCGTGGCCCTCGACGTTGATCGGCACGGGTTTGCCCTCGGCGACGGACTTCTCGATGTCGGTCAGGACATCGCGCCGGTCGTCGTCGGACCCCATCTCCTGCACGTCGTAGCGGTCCCCGGTGTGCGGTGACAGCTGCGAGTCGGAGATCTCCTCCTGGCCCTCGGAGTCCATGCCGGCGGGCTGCCGGTCCCACAGCCAGCCGGAGTTGGCGCCGTCGCCCTCCTCGTGCAGCCGCATCTGCTCGTCGGTGAGCCGCTCGCGGAACGCCTCGGGCGAGTCGTCGGTGCCGTCCGGGCCGCCGGTGAGCCCCAGCGCGTACACCGGGTCCACCATGGCGCGCGCGGTGACGGTGGAGGACGGGACACAGGTGGAGCCGTCCTGGGACCAGTTCTGCTGGCCGTACGTCTGCTGCTCCTGACCCCAGCCGTTGGTGGTGACGGGGGCGAGGTGCTCCTGCAGCCACCGGGGGTCCTTGCCGTGGATCTTCCCGGCGAAGTCCTCGACCTGGTCGACGTCGTAGCCGGCGGCGAGGGACTTCATGATGTACGCGCGTTCCTGCGGGGTCTTCGCGTCCGCCAGCAGGCGTTCCATCCGGTCCTGGTCGGCGGCGGAGAGCTTCTCCATGCGGGTGCCGGCGCGTTCCAGGTCGTTGGCGGTGAGGATCTCGTTCAGCTCGCGGTCGCCGTCGATGTTGGAGGTGTCGGCCAGCACGAGGCGGTCGGCGGCGGAGAGGTTGTCGGTGCGCATCTGCCCCGCGCGGGCTTCGGCGGCGTACTTGTTCAGGTCACGGGCGGCAGCCCGGGCCGCGTCGTCGGCGGCCACGGCGGCGGCGAGGCGCTCGTCGACGCCGCCGGTGCCGATCGACCGGGCGCGCACCCGGGCCTGCTCCTCACCGTCGTCCTCGTGCAGGCCGTCGAACCAGCCGTCCTCCCCGCCGAGCTGTCCGCGGGCCTCGTTCAGCTGCTCACGGCCGGTCTGGTCACGCTTGCGGGCATCGACGAGGACATCGGCCAGGGTCAGCAGGGCCTGGGCGCCGTCGCGGAAGGCGCAGGCCATCTGGTCCGCCGAGCGGGACGCGGCGGCGACGACCTCGCCGGCCCGGGCGCCCGTCGTACCGACCCAGGCGTTCGGCAGGCCCTGCCTGGCGACCTTGTCGACGCGGTCGCGTACGTCGTCGGCTTCGTCGGCCTGCGAGCGGTAGCGCTTGGCGAGGGTCTTGAGGGTGTCCGGGTCGCCGGACGGAGCGGGAACGGCCAGGGCGGCGTCGATGGCCGCGATGAGATCGTTCTTGCTCTCGGCGCCCGCGATGGTGGAACACAGCTGCGTGAGGCGTGCGCGGCGGTCGGTGGTGGATTCGGTCACAGCGATCCCTGAGCGGTGCGGCGGGGCGGGAAGGGGCGTCGGAAAGCGGGGGCTCAGCCGAAGACGGACGGCGTGGTCCGCGGGTCGGCCTGAGCGGGCTGTGTGCTGATGCCCCCGGGGAAGGGCCGTTCGCCGTAGGCGATGGGGGCGACGATGCCGCCGCCGGACTGCGCGGCGCGCAAGCCGGTGACGGCTTCCCCTTCCGCCCCGCCGTAGGCGCGGTTGGAGGTACGCACCCGATCGGCGAGCTCGTGCAGCGCTTCGGACAGGGTCTTCGCCTCGGCCTCCCAGGCCCCGGCGTAGTCGCTGAAGGCGGGGCCCATGTCGGAGCCGCCGAGCGCCTCGGGCGTGTAGCACTGGGTGGCGGTGATCGCCGTGCGTATCCCGGCCGTGTCCTCTCCGGCGGCGTCCAGCTTGTCGGCCTCCGAGTCCAGCTCTCCGGCCTGTACTTGGTACCCGGTCCCGACCTGCCCCGCGCTCATGGCGCCCTCCCCCGTGTGCATCCCGTCATGGCGTCAAGGCCACCTGCTGTGCGGTGAGTTGCCGCGGCCGGCCGGTGCGATGACGGACCGATAGTAGGTCACTTGCGGTACGGCGCAGTAGACGGGATCTGTACGACGGCCTGCCTACACGGGCTGCGACGGCATTGCGGGAGCGGGCACCTCGAAGATCTCGCGGTTGCCGGGGACGCCGATCCCGCGCCAGGTGAAGGGGACGCCGCGGGCGGTGTCCGGATCGGCGCCGTCCATCAGCTGGAAGTGGAGGTGCGGCTCGGTGGAGTTGCCCGAGTTGCCGCAGCGGGCGAGCTGCTGCCCTGCGGTCACCCGGTCGCCCTCGCGGACGGTGAGCGAGCCCTGTTGCAGGTGGGCGTAGAGCGCGTAGGTCCCGTCGCCGAGGTCGAGGACGACGTGGTTGCCGACGACCCGCTTGGCGCCGGCCAGGTCGCGCACGGACGCCTCCACGGTCATCAGGTACAGCAGCGCGGGGAGAGAGGTGCGGCTGAGGTGGTCGCGCTGATCGCCGACGACGCGTACGACGGTGGCGTCGGCCACGGCGAGCAGGGGCGCGCCGAATGCGGGGAAGTCGCTGTTGCGGCGGGCGAGCGGCCACAGCCAGCGGAAGCCGGGGCGGGCGCCGGGCTCGGGTTCGGCGACGACGTCGATGGCGTACGTCTGGCCGTAGGCGTGCGTTCCATGGCTCGGCGTGCGGTCGGCCGGGCTGTTCAGCGCGGACCAGCGGCCGGTGACGGGCGGGTCGACCTCGAGGGGTTCCCGTGCCACGCGAGGGCTGTCCGGGGCGCCGCCCCACCTGTGGGCCACGACGAGGATCACGTAGGCCAGGACGATCGGCAGGAAGTTCCACCACCACGGATGGCCCAGGTCCAGCGAGACATCGGCTATGACCAGGCCGAAGAAGGTCAGCTGCAGCAGGCGGTAGACGATCTTGACGAGTTTGCGTGCGGACATCGTTCCCCCAGTTCGGTCGTGATTACGGACGGGCCGCCGACAGCGCCACCAGCAGCGGTACGACCCGCCCCGCCGGCACCTCGTAGCGGCCCCGCCCCGTCGTGTGGAGCCAGCCCGCGCCGGTCAGTTGGCGCAGGTGGTGGTAGATCTGGCCGGTCGTGCCGACCTCGTCCAGCTCGGCGAGCTCGGCCGCGGTGCGCCGGCCGCCGAGGATCTCGCGGAGCAGCCGCATCCGGACGGGGTGGCCGAGCGCCGCGAAGGACTCGGCGGCCTCGGTCCAGTCGGCGTCCAGCAGGCCCTCGGTCAGCGAGCCGTGCTGCCACTCGTACTGCTCCCCCGTCGGCAGCCGTACGGCACCGGTGAACAGCACTCCTCCGTCGGCCGCCTTCAGCCCGGCCAGCTGGTCCTTGAAGCCCTCCAGCGCCCAGAAGTCGCCCTCGCCGAGGCGGGGAGCGGTGTGCTGCGCATTCTCCAGCGCTGCCAGCCGTCGCTCCAGGTCGGCGACGCGTTGTTCGAGTTCCACACCTGCGATATTACGGAACTACGTAATTACGTGCAACCCATGAAGGGCGGCGCCACGCGGTGACCGCACGACGAAGCCCCCGCCCGGCGGACCGGACGGGGGCTTGCGGGGCTACGGAACTCAGGCGAGCAGCGCCGGAATGGTCTCCTCGTGCGCCGTACGCAGCTCCTCCAGGGAGAGCGCGAACTCGCCCTGCAGCTCCACCGAGTCACCGTCCACGACACCGATGCGGGTGACCGGCAGACCCCGCGCACCGCACATGTCGTTGAAGCGGAGCTCCTCGGAGCGCGGCACGGCGACGACCGCGCGTCCCGCCGACTCTGAGAAGAGGAGGGTGAAGGCGTCCAGACCGTCCGGGACGATCAGGCGCGCGCCCTTGCCGCCGAGCAGCGCCGACTCCACGACCGCCTGGATCAGGCCGCCGTCGGACAGGTCGTGCGCGGAGTCGATCATGCCATCGCGGGAGGCGGAGATCAGGATCTCGGCGAGCAGGCGCTCGCGCTCCAGGTCGACCTTGGGCGGCAGCCCGCCGAGGTGGTCGTGCACGACCTGCGACCAGGCCGAACCGCCGAACTCCTCACGCGTGTCGCCGAGGAGGTACAGCAGCTGGCCCTCCTCCTGGAAGGCGACCGGGGTCCGCCGGGCCACGTCGTCGATGACGCCCAGAACCGCCACGACCGGGGTCGGGTGGATGGCCACCTCGCCGGTCTGGTTGTAGAGGGAGACATTGCCGCCGGTCACCGGGGTGCCCAACTGCTGGCAGGCATCGGCCAGTCCACGGATGGCCTCCGCGAACTGCCACATCACCGCCGGGTCCTCGGGCGAGCCGAAGTTCAGGCAGTCGGAGACGGCGAGCGGCTTGGCACCGGTGGTGGCGACGTTGCGGTACGCCTCCGAGAGCGCCAGTTGAGCGCCCGCGTACGGGTCCAGCTTGGCGTACCGGCCGTTGCCGTCCGTCGCGATGGCGACGCCCAGGCCGGTCTCCTCGTCGATGCGGATCATGCCGGAGTCCTCGGGCTGGGCGAGGACGGTGTTGCCCTGCACGAAGTGGTCGTACTGCGAGGTGATCCACTTCTTGGAGGCCTGGTTGGGCGAGGCGACCAGCTTCAGGACCTGGTCCTTCAGCTCCTCGCTCGTGCCCGGCCGCGGCAGCTTGTTCGCGTCGTCGGCCTGCAGCTCGTCCTGCCAGGACGGGCGGGCGTACGGGCGCTCGTAGACCGGGCCCTCGTGCGCCACGGTCCGCGGGTCGACGTCGACGATCTTGCCGCCGTGCCAGTAGATCTCCAGCCGGTCGCCGTCGGTCACCTCACCGATGACGGTGGCGATGACGTCCCACTTCTCGCAGATCTCCAGGAACCGGTCGACCTTCGCCGGCTCGACGACCGCGCACATGCGTTCCTGCGACTCGCTCATGAGGATTTCCTCGGGCGAGAGCGTGGAGTCACGCAGCGGTACGTCGTCCAGGGTCACGCGCATGCCGCCGGAGCCGTTGGAGGCGAGCTCGGAGGTGGCACACGAAAGACCGGCCGCACCCAGGTCCTGAATACCGACGACCAGCTTCTCGGCGAACGCCTCCAGGGTGCACTCGATGAGCAGCTTCTCCTGGAAGGGGTCGCCGACCTGGACGGCCGGACGCTTCGAGGGCTTGGCGTCGTCGAAGGTCTCGGACGCGAGGATCGAGGCACCACCGATGCCGTCACCACCGGTCCGGGCCCCGTACAGGATGACCTTGTTGCCCGCGCCGGACGCCTTCGCCAGGTGGATGTCCTCGTGCCGCATCACACCGATGGCACCGGCGTTGACCAGCGGGTTGCCCTGGTAGCAGGCGTCGAAGACGACCTCGCCGCCGATGTTGGGCAGGCCCAGACAGTTGCCGTAGCCGCCGATACCGGCGACGACGCCGGGCAGGACGCGCTTGGTGTCGGGGTGGTCGGGAGCGCCGAACCGCAGCGGGTCGACGACCGCGACCGGCCGCGCGCCCATCGCGATGATGTCGCGCACGATGCCACCGACGCCGGTCGCGGCACCCTGGTAGGGCTCGACGTACGACGGGTGGTTGTGCGACTCGACCTTGAAGGTCACGGCGTAACCCTGGCCGACGTCCACGACACCGGCGTTCTCACCGATACCGACGAGCAGCGCGTCGCTCTGCGGCGCCTTCTCGCCGAACTGGCGCAGGTGCACCTTCGACGACTTGTACGAGCAGTGCTCGGACCACATGACCGAGTACATGGCGAGCTCGGCACCGGTGGGCCGGCGGCCGAGGATCTCCACGACCCGCTCGTACTCGTCCTTCTTCAGACCGAGTTCGGCCCAGGGCAGCTCGACGTCGGGGGTCGCGGCCGCGTGCTCGACCGTGTCCAGAGGCGTCCGGCTCATGCGTTGACCAGCTTCTTGAGGATCGAGGTGAAGAACGGGAGACCGTCGGTGCGGCCGGACCCGATGAGGGGCTCGACGGCGTGCTCCGGGTGCGGCATCAGGCCCACGACGTTGCCGGCCTCGTTGGTGATGCCGGCGATGTCGTTGAGCGAGCCGTTCGGATTGAAGTCGAGGTAGCGGAAGGCGACCCGCCCCTCGGCCTCCAGCTTGTCCAGCGTGTACTGGTCGGCCACGTACCGGCCGTCCATGTTCTTCAGCGGGATGTGGATTTCCTGGCCCTCGCTGTAGTCGCTGGTCCAGGCCGTCTCCGCGTTCTCCACCCGCAGCTTCTGGTCGCGGCAGATGAAGTGCAGGTGGTCGTTGCCGAGCATCCCGCCCGGGAGGAGGTGGGCCTCGGTCAGGACCTGGAAGCCGTTGCAGATGCCGAGGACCGGGAGTCCGGCCTTCGCCTGCTCGATGACCGTCTCCATCACCGGCGAGAAGCGGGAGATGGCGCCGGCCCGCAGATAGTCGCCGTAGGAGAAACCGCCGGGCAGCACCACGGCGTCGACCTGCTTGAGGTCCTTGTCCTTGTGCCACAGGGCGACCGGCTCGGCGCCCGCGAGGCGGATCGCACGCTGGGTGTCCCGGTCGTCGAGACTCCCCGGGAAAGTGACGACGCCAATACGAGCGGTCACTTCGCGGCCTCCGCGACTTCCTCCACCTTGACGGTGAAGTCCTCGATCACGGTGTTGGCGAGGAAGGATTCCGCAAGATCATGGATGCGGGCGAGCGCGGCCTCGTCAACCGGGCCGTCAACTTCCAGTTCGAATCGCTTTCCCTGACGTACGTCCGAGATGCCTTCGAAACCCAGCCGCGGCAGTGCGCGCTGCACCGCCTGGCCCTGGGGGTCGAGGATCTCCGGCTTGAGCATGACGTCGACTACGACGCGTGCCACGTGCACTCCCGGTGGTGTGGTGCTGAGCAGGTTCCTGCAGGTGGTTTCAGACTACCTGCACAAAATTTCTACGCGCGTCGACTTGTAGGAATCTACGTGACGGCTGTCACGACCGGGAGCAAGAGCGACGGGCGGCGAAAAGTTCCGGAAAAGATCCCAGATCGACACCCGATACCTATTGCGCTCGGACACGCGGGAGGATTTAGTCGGGCTTCACATCGCATTGTCGGGCACTGTACAAATGAATTGTCAGCGTGCCGGTACGAAGGGACCGATATTCGTGGCGCAGAAGGTCGTGGTCACGCTCTTTGACGACATCGACGGCTCAGAAGCGGCGGAAACGATCGCCTTCGGACTCGACGGCAAGTCGTACGAGATCGACCTGAATGAAGCCAATGCCAAGAAACTGCGTAAGGCGCTCGCGCCCTACGTGGACGCCGGCCGTAAGCGGTCGAAGTCAGGCAAGGCGTACAAGCAGACCGAGGTCGCCCCGGACCCGGCGGCCGTCCGGGCCTGGGCCCAGGCCAACAAGATGGAGGTGCCGGCCCGCGGCCGGATCCCCAAGAAGGTCTACGAGGCGTTCAGCGCGGCGCAGTGACGCCGGGCTGAGGCATGTCCGGGCCCCCTCAGGGCCCGTCAGCGGGCCCTGAGGACAGCCGACTTGGGCGGGCGCGGCAACCGACTTGCGCTACCCCCCTGCCGATCAGCTAATGTCTGGGACACGCCGCCGGGCGGGCCGGAAAAGCCCAGCTCGCGGAGGCTTGCGGGTGTAGTTCAGTAGTAGAACATCCCCCTTCCAGGGGGAAGGCGCAGTGTGCAATTCCTGTCACCCGCTCTGCACCGCCGTACGAACCACTGTTGTGGATCAGGTAGGCTGGTGCTCGCACCGATCGGTGAGAGCCGGTCGGAGGCAATGCGGACGTAGCTCAGTTGGTAGAGCGCAACCTTGCCAAGGTTGAGGTCGCGAGTTCGAGCCTCGTCGTCCGCTCGGGAATGAGACCCCGGTCCTGATGGACCGGGGTCTTTTCGTGTGCTCCCGTCATGTGCTCCCACCGGGCCTCTGACATTTGTCATGCCGAGTGGTGACAGCGCGCACTGCTTCCGGCTTCGGATCGCCGGGACGCTGGTGTCATGAACACCAACGAACACGAACACGTGATTGAGGTCACCGACCTGCGACGTGTGTACGGGGGCGGGTTCGAGGCGGTGCGCGGAATCTCCTTCTCCGTGGACCGCGGCGAGGTCTTCGCGCTGCTCGGCACCAACGGCGCGGGCAAGACATCGACCGTGGAGCTGCTGGAAGGGCTCGCCCGGCCGGCCGGGGGAAACGTCCGGGTGCTCGGGCACGATCCGTACGCCGAGCGGGACGTCGTACGGCCCCGCACCGGGGTCATGCTGCAGGAGGGCGGGTTTCCGTCCGAGCTGACCGTCGCCGAGACCGCGCGGATGTGGGCGGGCTGCGTGAGCGGGGCCATGCCGCAGGCGGAGGCGCTGGAGCTGGTCGGGCTCGGGCGGCGGGCCGGGGTGCGGGTGAAGCAGCTGTCCGGCGGTGAGCGGCGGAGGCTGGACCTGGCGCTCGCGCTGATCGGCAGGCCCGAGGTGCTGTTCCTGGACGAGCCGACGACCGGCCTCGACGCAGAAGGGCGCCGGGACACCTGGGAGTTGGTGCGGGAGCTGCGGGACGCCGGTACGACCGTGCTGCTGACCACGCACTACCTGGAAGAGGCGGAGAACCTCGCCGACCGGCTCGCGATCCTGCACGAGGGGCGCATCGCGGCGGCCGGGACACCGGCCGAGGTGACGGCGGCCCAGCCTTCGCGGATCTCCTTCGAGCTGCCCGAGGGCTACTTCGTGGGAGACCTGCCGCCCCTCGCCGACATGGGCGTGTGCGAGCACGAGGTCGACGGGCGCGTCGTACGGCTGCGCACCCGCGAGCTGCAGCGGACCGCGACGCGGCTGCTGGTGTGGGCGGACACGGCCCGGGTGGAGCTGCGGCGGCTGGACGTGCGGTCGGCGTCGCTGGAGGAGGCGTTCCTGGGGATCGCACGGGAGGCGGCGGAAGCTGCCGGGACGAAGGAGTACGCGGCATGAGTACGGCAGCGGTGACCACCCCGGTGGGGCGCATGACGGCGTTGGCCCGGGCCGAGCTGACGTTGCTCGGACGCAGCAAGGGCACGCTGTTCGCGGCGCTGTTCGTGCCGCTGGTGCTGCCCTTCAGCGCGCAGATGGCGGCGAAGGAGATGGACCTGGCGGAGGCCGGTCTCACCCTCGGCACGGTCATACTGCCCGCCTCGATCGGCTTCTCACTGCTCTACGCGGTGTACGCGACGCTCGTCGCCGTCTACACCGCCCGGCGCGAGGAACTCGTCCTCAAACGGCTGCGCACCGGCGAGCTGAAGGACACCGAGATCCTGGCGGGGGCCGCGCTGCCGGCCGTGGCCACGGGCCTCGCGCAGAGCCTGGTGCTGGCGGGCGGCTGCGCCGTCCTGCTCGACGTGGGCGCGCCCCGCGCTCCCCATCTCGCCGTGCTGGGCCTGCTGTTGGGGGTCGTACTGTGCGCGTCGCTGGCCGCCGTGACCGCGTCCTTCACCCGTACCGTCGAGAGTGCGCAGGTCACGACACTGCCCGTGTTGTTCGTCTCCATGATCTTCTCCGGGATGTTCGTCCCCCTGGAGGTGCTGCCGGACCGGGTGGCGTCGGTGTGCGAACTGCTGCCGCTGACCCCGGTGATCACCCTGGTGCGCGGTGGCTGGACCGGCGAGCTGTCGGCGTACGAGGTGGTCGGTCCCGTGATGACCGGGCTGGCCTGGACGGTCCTGGCCGTGTTGGCTGTACGACGGTGGTTCCGGTGGGAGCCGCGGCACTGAAGCAGGGGGGACGGCGGATGCGCGGGCCAGGTACGTGGTGGCGGGGGAAGAGCACGCCGGCGAAGGTCGAGACGTACACGAGGTGGTCGTTCCACTTCTTCGCGGGGATGGAGGTCGTGACGGTCGCCCTGCCGGTCACCGGCGAGATGGGGGCCGAACTGGGCGGCTGGATGATGCTCCTGGTGTGCGCGCACGCGACGGTCTGCGCCCTGGTCGTGTCGCGGGCGGTGGACTGGGTGCGCGGCCGGCGTGAGCAGCCCGTACCACTGCTGTGGACGCTCGGCGCCGTCACCGCGGCGGTCGCCGCCACGGCTCTCGCCGTGGTCGAGTACGGTCCGAAGGGTGACGGCGTCGACTCCGCGGCCGGCAGCCTCTTCAGCGTCGTCGTGTTCTTCGGCGTGGGCAACATCGCGCTGGGGGTGCACAGCCGCAGGCGCGTGTACGCCGTCGTCGCGGGCTTCGCCGCGGGTTCGGGGCTCGTCGTGCTCCTGATCAGCGGGTCCGCTTTCGCCGCGCTGGTCATCACCCCGATCGTGCTGCTCGGCGGCGGTTTCCTCGCCTTCATCGCCCTCTTCTCCGTCTGGCTCCTCAAGGCCGTCTACGAACTCGACGAGGCCCGCGAGACCCGCGCCCGGCTCGCGGTCGCCGAGGAGCGGCTGCGGTTCGGGCGGGATCTGCACGACGTGATGGGGCGGAACCTGGCGGTCATCGCCCTGAAGAGCGAGCTCGCCGTGCAGCTGGCGCGGCGCGGGCGGCCCGAGGCCGTGGAGCAGATGATCGAGGTGCAGCGGATCGCGCAGGAGTCGCAGCGCGAGGTGCGGGACGTCGTACGGGGGTACCGGGAGGCCGACCTGGGGATCGAACTCACCGGTGCGCAAGGGGTGTTGACCGCGGCCGGGATCGAGTGCGAGGTGACCGGGGAGGCGGCCGGGCTGCCTGTCGAGGTGCAGTCGGCGCTGGCGTGGGTGGTGCGGGAGGCGACCACCAATGTGCTGCGGCACGGGGATGCCGAGCGGTGTCTGGTGGGAGTGCGGGTGTCGGAGGGGCGTGTGATGTTGACGGTGGAGAACGACGGGGCTGCCGGAGCCTCCGACGGGGGTGGAGGCTCCGGCCTGGCCGGGCTGCGGGAGCGGCTGGCCGCGGTGGACGGGACGCTGAAGGCCGGTCGGGTCGGGGAGGGGGTGTTCCGGCTGGTGGCGGAGGTGCCGTTGGCGGGGGCAGGCGCGGGTGTGCGGGAGGTCACCGTATGACCAGCCTGGAGAGCGGGCGTATGACCGACCGTGCGACCGGGCCCGTACGGCTGCTGCTCGCCGACGACGAGCATCTGATCCGGGGTGCGCTCGCCACGCTGCTCTCGCTGGAGGACGACCTCGTGATCGTCGCCGAGGCGGCGAGCGGGACGGAAGCCCTGGCGATGGCGCGGGCGCACGAGCCGGACGTCGCCGTGCTGGATCTCCAGATGCCGGGGGCGGACGGTGTGAAGGTCGCCACATCTCTGCGGGCCGAACTGCCCGGCTGCAAGGTGCTGATCGTGACCAGTCACGGGCGGCCCGGGCATCTGAAGCGGGCCCTTGCGGCGGGTGTGCGCGGGTTCGTCCCGAAGACCGTCAGCGCTCAGCGGCTCGCCGAGATCATCCGTACCGTGCACGCCGGAAACCGCTACGTCGACCCCGAGTTGGCCGCCGACGCCATCGCCGCCGGGGACTCCCCGCTGACCGCCCGGGAGGCCGAGGTGCTGGAACTCGCCGCCGACGGGGCGCCCGTCGCGGAGATCGCGGAGCGGGCGGCGCTGTCGCAGGGGACCGTGCGGAACTATCTGTCGTCCGCCGTCTCGAAACTCGGGGCGGAGAACCGGCACGCGGCGGTGCGGCTCGCACGGGAGCGAGGTTGGGTATAGTGGTTCTCGCGCCACGGCGCATGCGAACGTAGCTCAGTTGGTAGAGCGCAACCTTGCCAAGGTTGAGGTCGCGAGTTCGAACCTCGTCGTTCGCTCTTGATGAAGGCCCCGGTCCACTGGACCGGGGCCTTTCTCGTGGGATCAGCTCCAGCTCGTGCCCGTCAGGCGCTCGTACGCCTCCAGGTACTTCGCCCGGGTCGCCTCCACCACCTCCTGCGGCAGCGGCGGCGGGGGCTGCTCGCTCTTCCTGTCCCAGCCGGACGCGGGCGAGGTCAGCCAGTCACGGACGAACTGCTTGTCGTACGACGGCTGCGCGCGGCCCGGCTGCCAGGTGTCGGCCGGCCAGAAGCGGGAGGAGTCCGGGGTGAGGACCTCGTCGGCGAGAACCAGCGTCTCCCCGTCGAAGCCGAACTCGAACTTGGTGTCCGCGAGGATGATGCCGCGGTCGCGGGCGATGTCCCGGCCGCGGGAGTACACGGCGAGGGTGGCCTGGCGCAGCTGGGCGGCGGTGTCGGCGCCGACCTGGCGGGCGACCTCCTCGTAGGAGACGTTCTCGTCGTGCTCGCCGACCGCCGCCTTGGTGGCCGGGGTGAAGATCGGGGCGGGGAGTTCGCTGCCGTCGGCCAGGCCCTCGGGGAGCGCGAGGCCGCAGACGGTGCGGGACTCGTTGTACTCGAGCAGGCCGGAGCCGGTGAGGTAGCCGCGGGCCACGGCCTCCACCGGGACCATCTGCAGCGACTTGCAGACGAGGGTGCGGCCCGCCCAGTCGGCGGGGGCGCCGGCGGGTACGTCGGTGCTCAGCACGTGGTTGGGGACCAGGTCGGCGAGCTGGTCGAACCACCACAGGGAGAGCTGGGTGAGGATGCGGCCCTTGTCGGGGATCTCGGTCGGCAGCACCCAGTCGTAGGCGGACATGCGGTCGCTGGCGACCATCACGAGGTCGCCCGCCTCGTTCTGGTACAGCTCGCGCACCTTGCCGGTGTGCAGGTGTACCAAGCCCGGAACCTGGATCGGCTCGGGCTTTTCTACGAATCCGGACACGGTTCCTCCCCGTGGTTCTGTCCAAGTGGCTCGATTCTCCCGTATGGCCGGGGATCGCCCTTGGGTGGGGGTCTGCTGGAGGGCCCTTCGGAGCAAGTTGGAATGGAGGCTCTGGTGGAGCTCAGTCACGTTTGCAGATGCGGTCCAGGAGGTTCGCGGTGGCGCGCTGGACGCGGGTGTCCACGTGGCCCGGGCGGTCCAGCGCCGGGGACCAGGCGAACGTGCCGGACGCGAAGACCAGGGCGCCGGAGGGGGCGCGGTAGAGGGAGGTCTCCTGGTGGCGGAGGGCGCCCTCGCGGTCGGTGTACGGGGAGTGGGCGAGCAGGATGCGCTCCTCGTGCTCGGGGAGCGGGGTGCGCGGGAAGTAGCGGTCGGCCTCGCCCGCGACCAGGCCCGCGATCTCGTCGCCCTCCTGGGCGCCGGTCGCCTCCCACAGCCAGTGGTCGGCGTTGCGGACGATCAGGGGGTGGGGCTCGGGGACGTGGCCCGCGTACTGGATGCCGATCACCTCCTGCTCGGGGCGGTCGATCTCCCGCCAGAGCACCGAGCGGCCGGGGCCCTGGCGCTTGCGGCAGGTCATCAGACGGTCGGGGACGCCGGACGGGGAGGGGCCCAACTCCACTTGCCAGTACATGGTGTTGGCGGAGAGGAAGACCAGGGACGTGCCGTTCTCGCGGGCGAGCTCGACGGTGCGCCGCATGCTCGTCGACCAGTACTCGTCGTGGCCGGGGAAGACCAGGCCGCGGTAGCGGGTGGGGTCGACGTGGCCGCCGTGCAGGTCGCGGGCGTCGGCGTAGGCGAGGTCGTAGCCGTAGCGCTCGGCCCAGCGGATGAAGTCGTAGGCGTGGCCGACGTGCAGGGGCAGGCCCGCGCCCGCGTACGGGCGGTCGAAGGAGACGGTGGTGGCGGCCTCGGCCTCGCCGAGCAGGCGGCCGTCCTCGTCCCAGGCGTGGTAGAGGCTGGCGCCGGTGCGGCCGTCCTCGGGGTAGAGGTTGTAGGCCTGCCAGGTGACGTCGGGCAGGAGCAGGAGCAGGTCCGCGGGGTGCTTGTCGCGGACGGTGAAGGGGATGTGGGAGCGGTAGCCGTCGGCGGTGGTCAGGACGGCCACGTACGCGCCGATGCTCCAGTAGCTCGGGATCTGCAGACGCCAGGACAGCCACCAGTGGTGGCAGGAGACCGTGCGGTCGGCGGTGAGCGGCGGGGGCTGGACGATGCCGGAGAGGCGGGGGCTGGTGGTGATCTTGGCGGCGCCGTCACCGCCGTAGTGGCCGATGCGGTAGACGTCGACGGCGAACTCCTGGGGCGGGTCCACGGTGATGTGGAAGTCCACGGCCTCGCCGGGGGCGACCGCGCCGGTGGAGGTGAAGCCCTTGATCTGGCGGCGGACGTCGTCGGCGGAGCGCGGGCCGGCGCTGCGGGGCGCGGGGACCCTGGGGGTGTCCGACGTCGGGGGGTGGGCCTGGCCGTCGACGTACCAGGGGACGACCTGGCCGGTGTCGTCGAAGTACGTCACGTTGCCGCGGAGCCAGGGGACGGGGCCCTGACCGAAGGGGTCCGTCACGGCGTGCGCGAGTGCGCCCGACTCCCAGCGGCGGATCTGCTCGGATCCCATGGCCGTACCCCTCCCTCGTGCCCCCGTGGTGGTGCGTCTGGTCGTGCGTCTGGTGGTGCGTCGAGCGCCGTGCGCCGGTACGGGCGCTGACTGCGCTTGCGGTTTCTGTCGCGTGGCGTGGGCTTTTGTGTGCCTGTCGTATGTCGTAAGCCCTTGCCATATGCGCTATCGATCCCAGCACATCACATTCCGCACGCATCCTGTCACTATTCGTTGCGAATTGGCCGAAAGTGGAACCGGGGCTTCCGACCTGGTACGGACGTCAGACCAGGCGTACCGGCTTCTCCGGGCGTATCCCCGACTCCACCAGCCAGGCGCGCAGGGGTACCGGATCGCCGTCCTCGATGAGGCTGAGGACTCTCGGGGTCAGGTCGGCCGCCCGCTCGCCGTCGATGAGGAGGGTGGGGCCGTCGAGCCAGTCCAGGCCGGGGATCGCACCCGCGGTGTCCATCGCGGCGCAGCACACCATCGCCGTCACGTGGTCGGTGAGCAACTCGCGGGCGGTGCGGGGTGGTTGGAGCGGGAAGACGGGGAGCGCGCCGGTGTCCAGGAGGGTGGTGCCGGGATCGGGGGACGCCTTCTGCTCGGCCGGGGTCGCGGCCTCCTCGCGGGCAAGTTCGGCGGTCAGCCCGGCGGCGAGGGCGGAGCTTCGTTCGGTTTCCTGGTCCTCGTCCTCGAGGGAGGCCTCCTCGGCCATGGCCGCGTAGGGGGCCCTGGGGGGCTTGGGCGGCTTCGGTGCCTCGACGGGTTCCGAGGGCCGGCCGGGGCTGCCGTGGGCGGCGGTGGGGTCGGCGGCTGGGAGACCGGTCGCGGGGAGACCAGCGGCGGGGAGACCGGTGGCTGTGGACGCCCGTGGGGTCGCGAGGTGTTCCAGGACGCGGGCCAAGGTCGGACCGTCCGCCTCCGGAGGTGTGCCTTCGGTGGTGCGGCGGACACCGAGGGCGTCGAGGACGCGGTGGAGGCGGGCGGCGTCGGTGCGCCACTTGCGGTCGACGACCTCCTCCGGATACGCCTGCCAGTCCACCGGCGACCAGTCCGGGCCGGGCTCGGCGGGGCCGCCGTGGAAGAGGCGGGCGGCGAGGAGCGAGGCCGCCTCGTCGACCGCGCCGGGCTCTTCGAGCAGGTCACAGGCGGGGCGCTCACCCAGCCGGGAGGCGAAGCCCTCGGCCAGACGGTCCCGGCGGGACAGCTCGGTGAGCGCCGCGACGACGCCCGCGTCCAGCCGCGACGGCCAGCGGCCCATCCGCCAGGCGGGCAGCGCGACCCGGGTGAGCAGCCGGTCCCAGCCCGCGTACGCCAGCCCGACCTGCTCCTGGGCGACGATCCGCAGTCCGTAATCCACAGCCTGTGCACGCTCGGCGGCGGCCGCGGCCACGCCCCGCTCCATCTCGGTGGCGTGGTCCCGGCAACTGCGCAGCAGCACCCGCGCGACCCAGCCGATGCCCGCGCACACCGCCCGGGATCCCGGGCAACGGCCGCTCGTCGAGGCGACGGCCACGGCGGCGTCCAGGCCCCGGACGAAGCGCCGGGCCTGGGCTATGTCCGGGTGCGCCGAGGGTCCCGTACCGGCGACGACCGGGGCGAGGACGGCGCGCAGCTCGCCGACGCGCATCCACCACAGGAACGGGGAGCCGATGACGAGGACGGGGGCGACGGGCGCACGGCGGGGCCCGCCGCGCATGGCGCCGCCGCGCAGACCGCCCAGCCCGTCGTCGTCCTCGCTCGGCGGCGGGCCGTGGGACGGGTGGGTGCGGTCCTCCAGCCAGCTGTCGCAGTCCGGGGTGAGCGCTATCGCGGACGGGGCGGGGACGTCGAGGCGGTCGGCGAGGTCGCGCACCATCCGGTACAGGTCCGGGGCCTGTTCCTCGGCTATCGGGACCGTCGGGGTGACGGCGGGGCGGGCGCGGGCGACGACCAGGGCGATGACGGCGGCGGCGATCAGGACGAGGACGGCGACGGGAGTCACGACCCAGCGGGCGGCGTGCCAGCCCGGGCCTACGAGGTGGCCGGTCGAGGCGCCGACGAGCAGCACCACGGCGAACGCCGCGGGCAGCAGGGCCACGGCGAGCGCGCGACTGCGGATGCGCAGCACGGCGAGCGCCCGGCCACGCGCGGCCTGCGCACCCACCTCGACACCCATACCGGTCACGGCCGGACCTCACCCCCTCCGCGCTGCCCTGGCTGTCCGAACTGTCCTGGCTTTGGTCACTCCCCCACTGTGGCACCCACCACTGACATCGCAATGCCGGTGGGCCAAGTGCCGGAACGCTTGCGCCGCACCCTAGTTGGGGCGTCGACCCACGTCAGCCGGATGGGGCATCGGTCACTCGATGGAATGGCTTTGGGGAGAGGTGGATGACGGACAGCGAGGATCAGGCCCTTGATCCCGGGAGGAACCCGGCGGGCGGGCCGACGGGAATCCAGGCAGGGAACAGGCCCCGAATCCTGAGACGGATTCGGGGCCTGTTGGGTTTATCGGAGCCCGATGGGTTTGGTCGCGCGGGCGGTTGCGCGCCCTGCGCTACGCGCCTTCCGCCGCCTTCGCCGCGATGTCCGTGCGGTGCTGGGAGCCGTCGAGCTTGATGCGGGTGACGGCCTGGTACGCGCGGTCGCGGGCCTCGGTGAGGTCCTTGCCCGTCGCCGTGACGGACAGGACGCGGCCACCGGCGCTCACGACCGCGTCGCCGTCGCGCTTGGTGCCCGCGTGCAGGACGTAGGCGTGCGGGGCGTCCTCGGCGGCCACCTCGTCGAGGCCGCTGATCGGGTCGCCGGTGCGCGGGGTCCCGGGGTAGTTGTGCGAGGCGACGACCACGGTGACCGCGGCGTCCTCGCTCCAGCGCAGGGGCTCCAGGTCGTCGAGGTCACCCTTGGCGGCGGCCAGCAGGACGCCGGCCAGCGGGGTCTTCAGGCGGGCCAGGACGACCTGGGTCTCGGGGTCACCGAAACGGGCGTTGAACTCGATGACGCGGACGCCGCGCGACGTGATCGCCAGACCGGCGTAGAGAAGACCGGAGAACGGGGTGCCGCGACGGTGCATCTCGTCGACGGTCGGCTGGAGAACGGTCTCCATGACTTCCGCGACCAGCTTCGGGTCCGCCCACGGGAGCGGGGAGTACGCGCCCATGCCGCCGGTGTTGGGGCCCTCGTCGCCGTCGAGCGCGCGCTTGAAGTCCTGGGCGGGCTGGAGCGGGACGACCGTCTCGCCGTCGGTGATGGCGAAGAGGGAGACCTCGGGGCCGTCGAGGAACTCCTCGATGACGACGCGCTCGCAGGAGTTGGCGTGTGCCCGGGCCGCCTCGATGTCGGCGGTCACGACGACGCCCTTGCCGGCGGCGAGGCCGTCGTCCTTGACGACGTACGGGGCGCCGAAGGCGTCGAGCGCCTCGTCGACCTCGGCGGGGGTCGTACAGACGTAGGAGCGGGCCGTCGGAACGCCGGCCGCGGCCATCACGTCCTTGGCGAAGGCCTTGGAGCCCTCGATCTGCGCGGCCTCACCGGAGGGCCCGAAGACCGGGATGCCCGCCTCGCGCACGGCGTCGGCGACCCCGGCGACGAGCGGTGCCTCCGGCCCCACGACCACGAGGTCGGCGCCCAGCTCCGTGGCCAGCGCGGTTACGGCCTTGCCGTCCAGGGCGTCGACCTGGTGCAGCTCGGCGACCTCGGCGATGCCGGCGTTGCCGGGGGCGCAGTGCAGCGCGGTGACGTCGGGGTCGAGGGACAGGGAGCGGCACAGGGCGTGTTCGCGGGCGCCGTTACCGATGACGAGGACCTTCACGGGGGTCAGCCTAACGGGGTTTTTGTGCGGGGCGATGAGTGGCCGGGGGTTGGTGACCTGTACGTTCCTCCAAGCCCGGCGCTCGGCGTCACCCCAGGGAGAGCCCCCTACTCGTTCGTGAACTCCTCCACCACCGTCGCCCCCAGCTCCCGCACGATCAGGTCGTGGCCGGACAGTGCCGACTCGTTGAGGTCGGGGTCGTCGTCCTCGGGGACGTCGTCCTCGGGGGCGACATGGGCCGGGGGCTCCGGGGCTGCGGAGGGCCGGGGTGCCTGGGCGGGGGCGGCGGTCGGTGCCGGAGCCGACGAGGCCGTCGGGGGTGGGGTGGGCGCGGTGGGGTTCGGCTGGGGAGGGGCCGGGGGCTGCGCGGTCGTACCGCCACCGCCGTAGCCCCCACCGCCGTAGCCACTGTTGCCGCCACCGCCGTGACCGCCGGTGCCTCCGCCGTAGCCACCGCCTCCGCCGAAGCCGGAGGTGCCGCCGGCCGCCGGGGCGGCCGAGCCTCCGCCCGACGGGTCGATGATCGCCTCGATCTTCCACTGGACGTTGAACTGCTCGGCCAGCGCCTGCCGCAGTACGTCCTCGCTGCCGCTGCTCGCGAAGTTGTCGCGGGCTCCGGCATTGACGAAGCCGAGTTGGAGGGTGGTGCCGTCGAAGCCGGCCACCTGGGCGTTCTGGCTGAGCAGGATCCAGGTGAAGCGGCGGCGGTTCTTGACCGCCTCCAGGATGTTCGGCCAGAGCATGCGGGGGTCGGGTCCGCCGCTCGGGGGCGCGTAGGCGGGTGCCGCGCCGGCGGTGGGAGCGGGTGTGGGTGGTG
>NZ_BAAAZY010000028.1:255580-427462 GCF_039537145.1 Streptomyces shaanxiensis | reverse complement strand
GGCCCGGCGTCGCCGGAACACCTGACGGTGGGCCGCGTCATGGGCGAGCAGGGCGACCTGGCCGAAGACAATGGCCAGGAAGACGGCGACCGCCAGTGTCCACCAACTGTCGCCGACGAGCACGACGGCGGCCCACCCACTGACATAGAGTCCGGCCACCACCGTTTCTTGACGTACGGACTGCTCTCCCCGCTGGCTGACCACCGCCCCACCACGGCCCCGGCCGTCTGGCCTTCGGCGGCGTCCAGCGAGCAGAGCACCAGGCGGCCACCGTGCCCGAGCCGCTGCCCCTGAAGGGCCGGCAGACCGTCGACGAGTTCAACCGAGCCTTCTCCGGCCGCTCGGCCAGCGGATATGTGGCCCCTTTCACATCACTGCGGCCGCCACGAGGGACAGTGCCAGGACCTGGGACCCGTCGGGTTACCAGGGGGCGTACGGAGAAGATCCGGGGCAGGGGACGGCGGCGTCGGAGAGCCTGCTGCCTCACGGCGACGGGCCGGAGCCGGCGCGCGGACGCCGGCTATGTCGCCGTCTGCGATGGCGGGGCGTACTCGGTGAGCAGGAGGGCGATGTCGTCCGCCCTGTCGGTGGAACGGCGGGCGTCCCGCAGCAGCGCGTCGGCCAGATCCTCCAGGCGGCCCCCGCCCATGCGGGCCAGTGACGCCCGGAGCCGGTCGACGTCTGAATCGATGTCCGAGTCACGCCTCTCGATCAGTCCGTCTGTGTACAGGGCCAGGACCGACCCGGGTACGAGGCGCAGCTCCGACTCCGGGAAGTGTGCCGCTGTGTCGATGCCGAGCAGAGGGCCGCCGGGCACATCCAGGACTTCGGCCTGCCCGTCGGGCAGGCGCAGCAAGGGCGGGGGGTGGCCGGCACGGACGATGCGCACGACCCCCGAGCGAGGATGGAGGCGGGCGTAGCAACAGCTTGCGAGGAGCGCCGGGTCGAGGTCCATGTGGAGTCGGTTGGTGTTGGCGACGACGTCGCTCGGCCGGTGGCCGGCGGTGGCGAAAGCCCGCACCGCGCTGCGCAGCTGGCCCATGGCGGCCGCGGCGGCGACATTGTGCCCCTCGACGTCCCCGACGATCAGCGCGACCTCGTCGCCGGCGGGGATGACGTCGTACCAGTCGCCGCCGATGTCCATCCCTCTGGTGCCCGGAAGATAGCGCCCGGTGACATCGAGGCCCGGCAGCATGGGCAGCCCGTGCGGCAGCAGCGCGTTCTGCAGGCCGCGGGCTAGGGCGAATTCGGCGTCGTAGAGCCTGGCGCGTTCCAGGGCCTGGGCGATGAGGCCGCCCAGCGCGGTGAGGACTCCGCGCTCCTCGTCGGGAAATCGGTGGACGTCGTCGAAGCCGAGCAGGCAGACGCCGACCGGGCGGTTCGAGGCGATCAAGGGCAGGAACGCCCAGGAGTTGGACTGACTGACCATGATCCCGGGGTAGGTCTCGAGAAGCTCCTCACGGGACTCGACGAACAGCGGGGCCCCGGAGGTCAGCGCGTCCGTCACGGGCAGCCGGGCATGCAGCGGGGTGCCTTCGAACCGGGCGAGAAAGCGCTTCGAGTAGCCGCGCTGATCGAGCAGGCGCAGGCGCCGCTCCTCCACCACGGCGATCGCCAGCTTCTGACCGCCGAAAGCGGGCAGCAGCTGCTCCGCGACGGCCTCGAACACCTCGTGCGCGGTGACCGCCTCGGTGAGCGCGCTGCCCAGCGTGAGCACCCGGTAGAGGGAACCCACGCGCGGGGCCGCGGGCGGAGGTGACCAGGAGGCGGGCGGCCCCCCTGCCGTGAGGGTGGTTGCACCGGGTCCGGTGTCGGCCGGTACGGGCTGTCGCGCCGGTGCCGCCCACCCCGTCATGCCCTGAGCGCCCGGGTGGAGGGAGAAGACCAGCCAGTTGTCCGGTGGGCGGCGGACCAGGAAGGAGACCGGTTGCTGGGAGACCAGGGCGGCCCGGTAGCGGTCCTCGTACACGGGATCGGCCAGCCAGGGCAGGACGTCCCAAGGGCGTCGGCCGAGCAGTTCGTCCTGGCGGACCCGCAGCAGATTCTCCAGGCTGTGGTTGGCGTAGGCGAGGCGTCCGTCGGGCGAGAGCGCGAAGAAGCCGTCCGCGAGCCGCTCGATCGCCGCCACGGCGGCCATGCGGCTCCCGGAGTCGAGTACGGCGCCGACCAGATGGGCCGAGGCCTCCAGGTCGTCAGGGCTCTCGGGCACCCGGCCCCACAGCTCGACGGTGTGGTGGCCTCCGCGGCCGTCCCGGATGCGCAGGCAGTGTGCCAGTACGTGGCGTTCCTGGACCGCGGCACGGGCGGCGGACCGGAAGCCGGGCAGATCCGCGGGCTCGATCATGGCCGCCAGGGTGGCCGCCCGTCCGTCGAACTCGCGGGGCGGCATTCCGAAGATCGCGCACAGCTCGTCGTCGGCCGTGAGGGCTCCGGTCTCGAGATTCCAGTCGAACAGACCCACCCGGATCACCGGAGCGGATGGCAGCGGGACCACTACCGGAGCCGTTCGCTCGTCGTACTCACCCAGCGCGCCGCGGGCCCGCAGTCCGGCGAGGGTGGTGCCCAGCCGGTCGGCGGCGGAGCGCAGCTTCCGGCGCTGCGCCCTCGACAACCCTGTCCCGTCCGGCCTGGCCGTCCACACCACGGCCATGGTGCCGAAGGTCCGCTCGCCCGCCCGTACGGGGACCGACGCAGAGCCGAACGGGTAGGGCAGGGCGACCGAGAGCTGCGGGAAGCGCCGCATCGTCTCCTCCGCGCCGGCCAGATGGACCATGCGCCCGGAGCGGTACGCCTCCGCCACCGGCAGACCGCTGTTCACCGGGATCCGACGCCACCCGCTGAGCAGGGAGGGTGGCGACCCGCACGACGCGGCTACTACGAGCGAGCGGTGGTCGGCGGAGAGCAGAAACACGCTTCCGGTATGCGCTCCGGCCAGCTCCACGGCACCGACGATGGCACTGACCAGCGCGTCGTCGCGCTCGGGCGCCTCGCCGACACTTGCGGCGCCGAACGGGTACAAGTTCGATGCCACACCGTTGGCCGACACGTTGCCCTCGATCATCGATGGATAATTTGTTCCATTTTAGGATGGTCCATGGCTCCCCGTGGGCACGTGTCGGGCCGGGAAGGCCGTCCAGCATCCATGGACCGAGCGGCAAGTTCCTACGTTTCCGCTTGGCCGGCCAGAGCAGGGGCCCACCCGACCGGGATCGACCTGTCGCAGAAGCAGCTCGCCACGGCCTCGTTGTCGGGCGGCAGCTTCGTTTCGTTGACGACGGCGCGCAGGACGTCGCCGTCGCCGAGCGCCGCGTGGCTGGCGCGGCCATTGCCGACCATGTGGACGTGCCCCTTCTTGTCGATCACGCCGTGGCACAGGGGGCCGGGCGGGGGTGCGTAGCCGTCGTAGCACAGGGCCACGGACGAGTCGGTGCCCGAGGTCACGGTGTGGTGGATCATCACGCCGTTCATCGGACCCCAGGGGCCTTTCGCATTGTCTCCTTCCACCGCGGCTTCGGCCTCTGCCGTGGTCTGGGACCGGGGTTGGGCGCCTCGATGGCCTCCGCCGCAAGGGCCTCGGCGGCCAGCGCCGCCTCGTCCGTGGCCGGGATGCTGTGCGCGAGGCGGCCGTCCTTCGCACGGCCCGACAGTCCGGAACCGATCTTCATCGGGCGAGCTAGATCTCCAGGATGACTGTCCTGGCCACCGTCGCCGACAAGTTCGACGCCAGGGGGGGGTGCCTCTTCACGCAGATGGTCCCTGCACGACAGCTCCCGGCGCTGCACGCCTGCCTTGCCCGCGTCCGGTGACGCGCGCGAGTGCGTCGAGCCTCAGGGCCTCGCTCAGCGGCTGGCGGCGAGTGCCGAGAGGACGGCGCGGGTGAGGCGGGCGACGTAGGCGTCGTCGGTGGGTCCGCCGACCGCGAGCATCCTGAGGTACAACGGGGCGCCGAACAGGTCGACGGCCAGGCCCATGTCGATGTCGGCCGGCAGCTCTCCGCGGTCGATCGCCTGGTGCAGCACCGTCGCCACCGCGGCGCGCCGGGGGGCGAGGACCGCCTCGTGGAGCGCGGCGCTCAGCGAGGGGTTGCGGGCCGACTCGGCAACCAGGTCGGGGACGATCCGGCCGACGAGTGGATGGCGGAGGTCGGCCATGGTGTCCCGGACGAACCGTTCGACGTCGTCGCGCAGTGACCCGGAGCCGGCCGTCGCGGGGAGGTGTTCGGCGGCGGCCTCGGAGACCAGCTCCACGACCATCGCCTCCTTGGAGGGCCAGCGGCGGTAGAGGGCCGCCTTGCCGACGCGGGCCCGGCGGGTCACGGCCTCCATCGACATCCGCGCGAACCCGGTCTGGGCGAGCTCCTCGAACACCGCCCGCCTGATCGTCTCGGTCACGGACTCCCGCAGGACCGCGGAGCCCGTGGGCCTGCGGTCGACGTCGTCACGGCTGGTCGATTCCACTGCGGGAGATTAACACCGGACGGAACGGTTGCGTTCCGTCCGGGCCGGGTGTACGTTCCGGCGCGAGACGGAACGGCTCCGTTCCGTTCCATCTCGAAAGGGGTCCCGATGAAGTTCCTCTTCGACGACGCGGCGTTCTCCTTCCAGGCGCTGCGCACGGCCGGGCACGCCGCTTACGCGGGCGCCGATCTCGGCGAGGTCCTGGCCGCCTGCCGCAACATCCCCGACGGCGACGAGGAGGCCTGGTGCCGGGAGTGGACCGCCGTCGCCGAACGCCTCCACCGTGTCGGTGCCGAGGCACTCGCCGGCGGCCACCGGGTCAGCGCCCGCGAGTCCCTCCTGCGGGCCTCGAACTACTACCGCACCGCCGACTTCTTCCGCGTCGAGGACCGGGACTCCGACCTCGAGTCGGCCCGCCTCGCCCGGTGCTCGCGGCAGACCTTCGCGCAGGCGGCACAGCTGTTCGACACTCCGGTCGTGCCCCTGCGGATCCCCTACGAGGACACCACCCTCCCGGGATACCTGTTCCTCGTGGACGACACGGGCCGCAGCCGGCCCACCGTCATCCACCACGGCGGATACGACTCCACCCTGGAGGAGCTGTACTTCATGGCGGCGGGCGGGGCACTGCGCCGCGGCTACCACGTCCTCGCCTTCGAAGGCCCCGGCCAGCAGTCCGTCCGGCGGGAGCAGGGACTGGTCTTCCGGCCGGACTGGGAACACGTGGTCACGCCCGTGGTGGACCACGCCCTGACCCGCCCGGAGGTGGACCCTGAGAGGCTTGTGCTGTTCGGCACCAGCTTCGGCGGACTGCTGGCCGCCCGCGCCACGGCCTTCGAGGACCGCTTCGCCGCGTGCGTCCTGCACAACGGGGTCTACGACTTCTACGAGGTCCCTCTTCGCGGCATTCCGCCCTACCTTGGCGAGTGGGTGACGGACGGCCGGGACGACGTGGCCGGGCCCGCGCTGGCCGTCAGCATGGCCCAGAGCACCCAGGCGCGCTGGTTCCTGCGGCACGGCATGTGGGTCTTCGGGGCCAAGACGCCCCCCGAGGCGCTGCGCGCCTGCGCGCCGTACAACCTCGACACCGCGGCCGCGCGCATCACCTGCCCCACGCTCGTCCTCGACGCGGAGAACGACCTGGCCTTTCACGGCGAGGCCCAGCGGGTGCACGAGGCGCTGCGCTGTGCGAAGGAGCTGATGCTGTTCACCGTCGCCGAAGGGGCCGGCGAACACTGTCAGGAGGGCGCGGCACTCCGCTTTCACCAGCGGGTCTTCGACTGGCTCGACGAACGTCTGGCCCGCGCATGACCGTTGGGGCGGACACCCGGTCGGCCACGGCGGACGGCACCCGCCGCCGGGCCCGCACCGTCCTGGCCCTGCTGGCGCTCTTCATCGTCGTCAACGCCGCTGACAAGGCCGTCCTCGGCCTGACCGCGGGCCCCATCAAGGACGACCTCGGGCTCTCCGCCACCGAGTTCGGCGCCATCGCCAGCAGCTTCTACCTCCTGTTCAGCCTCTCGGCCGTCTCGGTCGGCTTCCTGGGCGACCGCATCCGCCCCCGGCCCCTGCTCGCCGTGCTCGCCCTCGTCTGGGCGGCGGCGCAACTGCCGATCCTCCTCCCCGCCACAGGATTCGGAGTCCTCGTCGCCACCCGGGTCGTGCTCGGTGCGGGTGAGGGGCCGGGCTTCCCGCTGGCCAACTACACGGCGTTCACCTGGTTTCCGGAGAAGCGGCGCGCGCTGCCCTCGGCCGTCGTGGTCGCGGGCGGCGCGGGGGGCACCGTCCTGGCCGCCCCGCTGGTCGTCCTGGTCACCAACACCCTCGGCTGGCGTGCCGCGTTCGGCCTGCTCGGGGCCGCCGGGGTGGTGTGGACCCTGGTCTGGCTGCGGGTCGGCGGCGGCGGGCCGTACGCCGCACACCTGGGCCCCGGACCGGCAGACGACGAACCGTCGGCGGGGGACGTCCCGACGGTCTCCGCCGACGGGACGCGCCCCACGGTCCCCTTCCGGCGCGTCGTCACAACGGGCACCTGGCTCGGGGCCACCTTCTCCACCTTCGGGGTCATGTGGACGCTCTCCCTGGGTTTCGCCTGGCTGCCGCTCTTCCTGGAGGACCAGGTGGGCTTCAGCGACGCGGAGATCAGCGGGATCGTCGGGCTGCCGGCCCTGTCCATGGCCGTCCTGGTCCTCACCGCGGGAGCCGTCGCGCACCGGCTGCTGCGGAGAGGGGTGACCGCCCGGGTCGCGCAGGGACTGGTCGGCGCGCTGCTGCCGCTTCTCGCCGGCATGTGTCTGCTACTCGCGACCCGGGCCGGTCCCGCCCCCCTCCTGCTGCCGTTGCTGGTCCTGGCGTTCTCCGCGGGCAACGGACAGACCCCCCTGACCAACGCGGCGATCGCGGACATCTGCCCGGCCGGCCGGCGCAGCGCCGCCCTGGGCCTGTCGTACGCCCTCGCCGCCCTCTCGAGCCTGCTCGCCCCCTATGTCACCGGGCGGATCATCGACGCGGCGCCCACCGAGG
The DNA here is from genome assembly GCF_039537145.1 of Streptomyces shaanxiensis. Classification (NCBI taxonomy): domain Bacteria; kingdom Bacillati; phylum Actinomycetota; class Actinomycetes; order Kitasatosporales; family Streptomycetaceae; genus Streptomyces; species Streptomyces shaanxiensis. Next base: position 420,482 of record NZ_BAAAZY010000028.1, on the reverse strand, counting down.
CCGCCGGCTACGGGTGGGCCTTCGACCTGGCCGCCTGTCTGCTGATCGCCGGTGCCGTGGTCTCGGCGCTCCTGATCCGACCCGACCGGGACGCCCTCACCTTGCTCGCCGCACACCCGGCGACGTCCAGCGCGTCCGCCGCCTCCAGCGTGTCCGCCGAGTCCAGTGCGGACGCGGAGCCCACAGCGAAGGAGTGACCCCCGATGCCCGTAGACATCGCCGTCGTCCACGGGGCGCGTACCCCGATCGGTCGATACAAGGGCGCACTGAGCTCGACTCCCGCGCACCGGCTGGGCGCCCTCGTGATCCGCGAGGCGGTCGTCGGCGGTGGGCTGGACCTCGGCGCCGTGAGCGAGGTCGTCCTGGGCTGCGTGGGCCAGGTGGGCCCCGACGCGTTCAACGCCCGGCGTGCGTCCCTGGCCGCCGGGCTACCCGTGACGACCCCTGCGTACAACGTCAACAGGCTGTGCGGGTCCGGACTGCAGGCCGTCTGGTCGGCCGCGCAGAGCCTCACCCTCGGCGAGGCGGACGTCGTCGTGGCGGGCGGCAACGAGTCGATGACCCGTCAGCCGCTGCTCGACTACAGCGAACGGGCCCCCGACGAGGTGCCGGGAGAGCCGACCGTGGACGGCACCGTTTCCCTGGTCACCGACCCCTTCGGGCGTTACCCGATGGGCATGACGGGCGAGGTGGTGGCGGACCGGTACGACATCTCGCGGCAGCGCCAGGACGAGTGGGCCGCCGAGAGTCAGCGCCGGGCCGCCGTCGCCGTCCGCGAGGGACGTTTCGACGAGCAGATCGTGCCCGTGGCCACCCCGGGCCGCGTCGTGGAGCGGGACGAACATCCCCGGCCCGGCACGACGGTGGACAAGCTCGCCGGCCTGGCTCCCGTGTTCTCGCAGAACGGCACGATCACCGCCGGGAACTCCGCCGGCATCAACGACGGCGCTGCCGCCGTGCTGCTGATGCGCTCGGCCGATCTCACCCCCGGCGCCGCACCGCTGTGCCGGCTGCGCGACGCGGTCGTCACCGCGCTGGAGCCGGAGATCATGGGCGTCGCCCCGGCCGAGGCGATCCGCAGCCTGCTGCATCGCAACGGCCTCACCCTGGACGCGATCGACGTGATCGAACTCAACGAGGCGTTCGCCGCCCAGGTCCTGGCCGTCATGGACGGACTCAAGCTCGATCCGGACCGCGTCAACCCGAACGGCGGGGCGATCGCCCTCGGCCATCCCATCGGCGCCACGGGAACCGTCCTGTTGCTCAAGGCGGCTCACGAACTGCGCCGCACGGGCGGCCGGTTGGCCGTGATCGCCTTATGCATCGGCGGCGGCCAGGGAATCGCCGCACTGATCGAGAACCCGGACGGGACCCGATGAGCGAGTACGTCTGGCATCCCACGCCTGAGTTCACCGAACACGGCAACATCGCGGCCTTCTGCCGCAAGCACGGCATCGACGGCGGCTACCGCGAACTGCAGACCAGGTCCGTCACCCACCCCCAGTGGTTCTGGGAACGGGCCGCGGCGGACATCGGCATCGTCTGGCACACGCCGCCGACGCGCGTGTGCGACGACACCGGAGGCATCGCCTTCACCCGCTGGTTCCCGGGCGGACGCACCAACCTCGTGGACTCCTGTCTCCACCGCCATCTACGGCAGGGGCGCGGGCGGGCTCCCGCACTGCGCTGGGAGCGGGAGGACGGCACGAAGGGGGTTCTCACGTACGACGAGGTCGCCGCCCGCAGCGCCCGGGTGGCAGGCGGACTGCGCGCCCTCGGGGTCGTGGAGGGCGACCGGGTGGCCGGGTATCTGCCGACCGGTCCCGAGGCCTTCGTCCTGCTCTTCGCCTGCGCGCGCATCGGCGCCGTGCTGGTGCCGCTGTTCTCCGGCTTCGGCACCGAGGCGATCGCCGTACGGCTTGTCGACGCCGGGGCGAGGGTCCTGGTCACCGCGACGGCCGCCACCCGGCACGGCCGCCGGTACGACATGGAGACGGTGGCCCGTACAGCACTGGAAAAGGCCACGTGCGTACGTCATCTCGTCGTCGTTCCAGAAGAGCCGGGCGCCCCGCCGGATCCCTCCGGGCAGAGCCGCCGGAACGTGCCGTCCGCACCCGTAGGGTCGGGCGCAACGCCCCGTGAGTCGAGGCCCTCCTGGGCGGGCGACGTGTCGCAGGACGAGCCGACCGCCTCGCCGGGGCCCGCGACGACGACCTGGCACAGCCTCTCCGGCGCCGAGCCCGCCGAGACCGTCTCGCTCCCCACCGGCACCCCCTTCCTCCTGCTGCACACGTCGGGCACCACCGGGCGCCCCAAGGGCGCGATGCACACCCACGGCGGCTTCCCGGTCCAGGTCGGCAGCGAGACCCGGTACAACCTCGACCTGCGGCCGGACGACGTGGCCTTCTGGGTCACCGACCCCGGCTGGATCATGTTCCCGCTCGTCGCCGTGGGCGCCACCCTCGCCGGCGCCTGCGTCCTGGCGTACCAGGGCACGATCGACCATCCGGACGTCACCCGCCTGTGGCGGCTGCTCGACGACCACGGGGTCACCGTCTTCGGCAGCTCGCCCAGCCTGGCCCGCATGCTGATGGGCCGCGACCCGAAGCATCCGGCGCCGTCCCGGTTGCGCGTCCTCGGCTCCACCGGCGAGCCGTGGACCGAGGAGGCGTGGCGCTGGTACTTCGCCGACTTCGGCGGCAAACGCTGCCCGGTGATCAACATCTGCGGCGGCACCGAGGTCGGCGGATCCCTGCTTGCCTCCGCGCCCACCCTGCCCCAGTCGCCGTGCAGTTTCTCGGGGCCCTGCCTGGGCATCGACGCGGCGATCGAGGACGACCAGGACACCGAGCCGCCCGAAGGACACGTCGGTGAACTGGTCGTGCGGCACTCCTGGCCCGGCATGACGCGGGGACTGTGGCGAGCGCGGGAACGCTTCGCCGACACCTACTTCGGCCGGAGGCCGGGCCGCTGGTCCCACGGCGACCTCGTCTCCCGGACCGGTGACGAGTGGTTCGTCCACGGCCGCCTCGACGACATCATCAAGGTGGCCGGCAAACGCCTCGGGCCCGCCGAGGTCGAGGACGCCGTCGTCGGCGACCCGGCCGTCGCCGAGGCGGCCGCAGTCGGGATACCGCACCCCGTCAAGGGCGAGGCCCTGTGGTGCTTCGCGGTCCCGGCGGCCGGGCGGCCTCTCGGCGCACCGGAAGCCGAGCGGATCCGCGGACGGGTGGCCCACGCGCTCGGCCCCGCGTTCCGGCCCAGCCGGGTGGTCGCCGTACCGGAGCTGCCCAGGACCCGCAACGGCAAGGTGATGCGGCGGCTCATCCGCAGCCTCGTCACCGGCGAGGCGCTCGGTGACCTGTCCACCCTCGTCAACCCGGCCGGCCTCGACGCGATCCGTACCGCCCTGCAGGACCAGTGAAAGCGGGCAACCCGCCCACCGACCATGGGGGTTCCATGCCGACGATCGACATCCTCCTGCCCGGCTTCGCCATCGACACCGACCAGGGCTATCCCGCCTTCTGCGGGGTGTTCCTGGTACGCGGCCCGGACGCCGCCGGACGGCACCGGAACATCCTCGTCGACGCCGCCCACGTCGGCCGCCGCCCCTTCCTGTGGAACGCGCTCGCCGCACACGGCCTCGACGCCGAGGACATCGACACCGTCGTCCTCACCCACGCCCACTGGGACCACGTCCAGAACATCGACCTGTTCCCGCAGGCCACCCTCGTCCTCCACCCCGACGAGCGCCGGTACGCGCACACCCCGCACGCCAACGACTGGGCCACGCCCGCCTGGACGGGGCTGCTCCTCGAACAACTCCCCGTCCGCGAGGTCACGGACGGGGAGGAGATCATCCCGGGCGTGGACGTCATCGGCCTGCCCGGCCACTCGCCCGGCAGCATCGGCGTGGTCGTGCAGACCGAGCGGGGGCGCGCCACCATCACCGGCGACGCCCTGCACTTCGCGTACGTCGCCCTCACCAAACGCAACCCCCTGGTCTTCTGGGACGCCGACCAGGCAGCCCGCAGCATCGAACGGGTCCTTACTGTGTCCGACGTGGTCTACCCGGGCCACGACCGGCCGTTCCGGCTCACGTCGGATGCCGGCATCGACTACCTGGAACCCTTCGCGCTCACCCTGACCGGACTGCGGCCCGACACCCTTGGACTCCGCTTCGCCGACGCCTCGTCACGCCCGCTGTGGGTCATGCCGGGCGTCAAGGAGCAGTCCAAGCTGTACGAGAAGAACGCCGACGACATCCAACGACGCATCAACCGGGTGCCGAAGGTGGTGCGCCCAGTTCCGCGAGAAGCCGGGCCAGAGAAGGGCTGAGCCGGTCGAAGAACGGATCGGGTGCCTGGCGCGGAAAGAAGTGACCGCCAGGGACGGTGGTCATGCGGAAGCTGTTCACGTACCTCCCCCAGGCCCGCACCGCGCCCGGGGTGACGAGCGGGTCGTCGACGCCCGCGAAAGCCTCGACGTGCAGCGGCAGCCGGGCCCGTTCGTCGTCCGGGTCCGGCAGTCCCGCCCGGTGGTGGGTCGCGCAGACCCGCAGGTCGTCGCGGAGGATGGGCAGCAGCACCCGCAGCCAATCGTCCCGTCCGAGGAACCGCGGACTCAGCCCGCCGAGGTCCACCAGGAGACGGGCCAGTTCGTGGTCGTCGTACCGGTCGGGCGGCGGCAGCGACGGCGACACATACGGCGCCGCGTACGCCCCGAGGAACAGGGCCTCGGGAGGGCGGCCGCCCTCGCGCAGCCGGGCTGCCGTCAGCGCGAAGGCCACCATCGCGCCCATGCTGTGGCCGTAGGCGGCCCAGGGCCCCTCGTCGAGCCGAGGCGCGAGATCGCGCCCGAGGGCCTCGACGACGTCGCCCGCGTCCTGGAAGCGGGGCTCGCGATAGCGCGCCTCGCGGCCCGGCAACTGCACCGGCAGGACGTCGACGTCGAACGGAAGGCGACCGGGCCACGAGCTGAAGAACGAGGCGCCGCCGCCCGCGTGGTGGAAGCAGAACAGCCTGAGCCGGGCGCCCTCGCGGGGCGCCCGGCCGAGGCAGGACGCCGGAGCCGTAGTGGTCATGCAGGGGCTCCGGGCAATGTACGGGCGAGGCGGCGGCGCGCGCGCAGGACCCGGGCCCGGGCCGAGGCGGCCCGGCGGACGCTGCTCGCCGTGCCGGCCATGCGCAGCGCCTGCGACAGCAGCCACAGCCGGGTCTCGGCAGCCTGGTCGGGCCGGCCGCCGAGGGTGTCGTTCTCGACCAGGCGCAGGTGCGGCACGGTCTGCTCCAGCAACCGGACGTCGGACGGCGGCGCGACCTCGTCGTCGTGGCTCGCCGCGTACGCGACCGGGGTGCGCAGTCGGGTCAGCCGCTCCTCGTCGACGCCCCAGTCGGCGAGGGCGGCCGGGAGCCGGTCCACCGGCGTCCGCATCACATGGGACAGGGTCAGCGTCATCAGGCGGGGAAGCGGCGTGCGGTGCGCGGCGCGGGTGAAGAAGTCGCGCACCGGGGCCCCGGCGGTCACCAGTCCCCGGATGCGATCGTCCTCCAGCGCGTGTCGCAGGGCGAGATGCCCGCCGAAGCTCAGGCCCACGACACAGGTACGGGAGGCGTCGGCGGCACGGCCGAGCAGGTCGAGGAGATACGTGAGCATGCGCGTGCTGTCCGATCCGTAGGTGAGGGTGTTCTCGCCGACGCCGGGCAGTTCCGTGACCACGACGGCCGCGCCGAGCCGGTCGGCTCCGGCCAGCACCGGGGCCCACTGCTCCTTCGTACTGGTGACGCCGCCCAGAACGAGGATGAGCGGGAGACTGCTGCGCTGGGACAGCCCGGCGGCCCAGCAGGCGAAGCCCGCCCCGTCGAAGGGCAGATCGAGCCGGGAGATGCCGCGGACGCGTTTGCGCCAGCGGTCGAAGGCCTCCACACCGGCGCTCTGTGCCGCCTGCCGGCTCGGCCCATCGACGTACGGGAAGCGGGCCATCGTGTAGTAGCGAACCGCGTCCAGATCGCGGCCGCGTGCCTCGGCCGCCTTCGCGAGCGACGACCACTCGTGGGTCCAGACGCCGGGGCCTTCGCCCTTGGCGTCCTCATCGAAGTTCCGCATCACCCGGTGGACGACATCTCCGGGGATGCCCTGGGCGTACGCGTGGGGAAGGGCGAACCTACGCAACTCGGCTATTGGGATCACCGGGCCGTTCCCTTCTCTTCGGGGACACGTGCCTCTTCCGGGACACGCGCCGGGACCTCGGACGCGCCGCCGGTCCCCGGCCCGTTCCCACCGCCGGTGACGAGGCGGGCGAGGCCGGCCCGCATCCGCCTGCCGAAGCCGGGGGACAGGACGAGGTCCAGCTGGGTGTCGAGGAACAGGGCGCGGAAGTGCAGGCAGGCCTCGGGTTCGGCGGATACGAGTGCGGGATCGACCTGGGGCGTGGTCACCGGCCCGCCACCACTTCGTACATCTGCCGGAAGGTCCTCGTCTCCAGCATGTCGACCACTGGGATGCGTCGGCCGACGAGGTTCTCCACGACGGTCACCAGCCGCAGCAGCAGCACCGAGTCCCAGTCGGGGAAGTCGTCCAGGGGGCGGTCGAGGTCCTCGGCCCGGACCTGCAGGCCGAGTTCCTCCTCCAGGAGAGTGCGGAACTCTTCGGTGTCGGCGAGGGCAGTGGTCATGCGGCGTCTCCGTCGAACGGCCCGAACACGGCTTGCAGCCGCAGATGGGCGGGGGCAGGGGTGATGTCGCCGAGGTCGTGCCGCAGGGTGACGGCGTCGGGGTGGTCCGGATCGGTGCCGGTGACGGCGAAGCCGTGCTCGGCGTAGAAGGAGGCGAACGCGGAGTTGCGGGGCGTGGGCCGATAGCGGCCCGTCACGGCGCCCGCGCCGGTGTCACGGGCGAACTCCAGCACCGCCGTCACGCAGGCGCTCTCGATGCCCCGGGAGAACACCCGGCAGCTGAGGACGAAGTTGTCGATGCGCAGCACCTCTGCGTCGCGCCGCAGGAACAGGGCGCCGACCAGGCCGTGGTCGCCGAACCGATCGCGCGCCCGCACCGCGATCACGTGCAGCCCCGGGCGCTCCATCCGCGCCGACACCTGCGGGACCTGCAGGCGTTCGGTGGCCAGGTGGAACTGGTTGGTGCGCAGCGTGAGCTGGGAGACCCGGGCGATCTCCGACTCCTCCGGCGGCCGCAGGAGGACCTCCAGCCCGAGTCCTTCGAGATAGTCCTGGTAGGAACCGAAGTCCTCGCGGAATTCCTGCCGCAGGGCCTCGGTGCGGTAGCGGCCGGCCCGTTCCAGGTCGGCCTCGGTGAGCTCGAACAGGTCGAACCAGCCGTCGGCCAGCAGCGCCGAGGGGTGCAGGGCGGGCTCCTCGTCGACCCGGACGACGGCGACCTCGGGCAGCTGCTCGGCGACCAGCCCGCACTCGAAGAGGCTGTCGTCGACGAAGACGAAGCTGTCCAGGCCGAGCCCGAGCCGGTCGGCGATGTCGCGGAGATTGTCGTGCTTCGCCTTCCAGTTGGCGTTGACGCGGACGAAGTCGTCCTCGCGCAGCACCATGGCCGGATGGGTGCGCAGTGTCTCGCGCACCGCGTCGGTGTCGTTCTTGCTGCTGACCGCCAGCAGCACGCCCTGCGCTCCGAGTTGCCCGAGCACCCGCTGGAACTCCTGGAAGGCCTCGCCCCGCAGGCCGGAGCCGAGGTCGACGCCGCCGGGCCCGTCCTCGCCGAGCACCCCTCCCCACAGCGTGCCGTCCAGGTCCAGCACCAGGCACTTGCGGGTGCGGCCCAGCCGCGCGCGGACGACGTGGGCGGCCTCCCGGGCGTAGGCGGCGAGCAGCGCGTCGGACAGCCGGGCGCGGGCGTACTGCGCGGTGCGTGGATCGCACGCGGGAACGCCCTCGGCCACCAGCGGATCGAGGTCCACGATGACCACCCCGGGGTGCTGCTCGGCGAGGGACAGCAGACCGAGGTTGAAGTCCCGCCACACCGCGCCGAGCCGGGCGCGGGAGCGCAGGTCGACCAGCTGGTGGGTGTAACGGCGGTGCAGTGGCACGGTGTTGAGGACGAGCAGGCCACGCCCGGCCTTCTGGTGGGTGCGCACGGCGCCGGCGACGAGCGAGAGCCGGGCCCGTGCCGCTGCCTCGACGTCCTCGACCCGCCAGGGCACGGTGACGTCGTCGAAGACCGTGTGCGCGTCGAGCAGACACAGCGTGAGTTGCGGCTGCTCCTCTCCGGCCGTCGCGGGCCGCATCAGGTCCTGCAAATAAGAACCGTACGGCGCGACTTTCGCCTCCAACAGCATCCCGTGCCGGGCCAGTTCGGCGGTGAGGGGGGCCACAAGGGGGGCTACCGTGGAGTGGCCCGTGACGGCGACCGTGACCACCGGCACGTCGGCGTGGCGGCATACCTCCTTCGCGTCGAGCCGGGCCAGCAGCTGGCCCGCGGCCGGCAGGTCGGTCGCGGGCATGCGGGCCAGCAGGGCCCGTACCCGTCCGTACTCCGTGGCGAGCGTGCCCGCCCGATGCAGGGCGCGCAGGGTGCCGAGAGCCTGGGGGTCGTGCCAGGTGCCGGAGGCGCCGAGGGTGCGGTTCCCGGTCTCGGTCATGAACGCTCCAGGGCGATACCCGACTTGATCCACTTGCTGGACTCGATGGCGACCGCGACCGCGCGCCCGGGGCCGTCCCACTGCCGCAGCAGCTCGGCGAGCTGGAGGAACGGCAGGGCGTTGCCGTTGTTCCCGACGGTGCGCACCACGTTGATACGCCGGGCTTCCGGGGCGGGCATGCCCGCGGAGATGCGGTCGCTCATCCGGCCGGAGAGCTGTGGGGGCAGCAGGAAGTCCACTGCGTCGGCGCTCCAGCCGAGGTCCTCCAGGAGCTCCCAGAACATCTGCCCGGCCATGACCGGCACCGCCTCCTCGATCGCCTTGTAGTCCTCGAAGACAGCCGTGCGGTCGCTGTGCCGGTCGCCGAGCCCGAACCAGTCGATGACCTGGCCGGGCTCCCGGCCCAGGCCCACCAGCCGGTTGAGCACCTGCCGGATCTCGATGCCCTGGCCCCTGGCCTCGGTGCTGAGCACGGCCGCGCCGGCCCCGTCGCCGAAGAGCACGTAGTTGACGAGTTCGGCGGAGGTACGGCTGCCAGGGTCGAAGTCCGTCTGAAGATGCTTGGCACACACGTCACCGCCGATCACCAGCGCGGTGGTGCAGCGTCCGGCCAGCAGCAGGGTGCGGGCCACGTCCAGGGCCTGTACGGCACCGGCGCAACCGGACTGGAGCTGGTACGTGGGGACGTTGTCGACGCCGAGCCGGTCCGCGACCAGGTTCACCGTGGCGGGCATCAGATGGTCCGGGGTGGCCGTGCCCAGTACGACGCAGTCGACGTCACCCGGCTCCAGGCCGGCCTCCGCCAGCGCCCGGTCGGCCGCGGTCGTCGCGATGTCGGCCAGGCGGTGCCGTATCTGGCCGGTCGCCAGGTCGACGGCGAAGTACCGGCTGATGTTGCCGGTGAACATCTCGGCCCATGTCTCGTCGACGCCGACGAGTTTGGCCAGGGTCGCGTTGTCCACCGGGTCCCCGGGCAGGCAGGTGCCGACCGAGGCCAGGTACGCGGTGGGAGGTGCCATCAACGTGTTCCTTCCATAGTCATGGGAAGGGGGGTGGCGGAGCCGTGGGGGAGTTGGCTGCGCAGGTACGCGACCAGGTCGGCCACCGTGCGCAGGCTGGCGAGCAGGTCCTCGATCGGGAGCGACCCGAGTTGCGGCAGTGCGTCCTCGATTCGGGTCTTCAGCTCCATCACCCGGATCGAGTCGAAGCCCAGGTCCTCGTGGAGCCGGTCGTGGTCGTGCACGTGCTGCGGGTCGTGCCCGCCGACCCGGCACACCAGACGGCGTGTCAGCACGGCGAGGGAGTCGGGCAGGTCCCCCGCCGGGGCCGGCGGGCACGATTCCCCGCGGTCCGCGCCACTCGATGCCACGGCGGTGTCCGCGCCAGGGGGGACGGATGGCGTGGACGGTTCCGGACGTCCGGGGGCGGCACCGGAGCGCCAGGACCGGAACGACTCGTCGAACAGGTACGGCGGCAGTCGGCGCGGCACCCGGTCCGCCGCGTCGTACAGCAGGTCCCAGTCCGGCGTGAGACCGGCGCACCACAGCTCCCCGAACAGCTGCTGGGGGCGGTGTCCGGGAGCGTGCTCTCCCGGGTGCGCGCCGTGCAGGCTCACGGCATGGTCCCCGTCCGCCCGCAACGTCGACAGCAGCGGGGTGAGCACCGCGCGCGGGCCGATCTCCACCACATGGGTGACGCCGGTGGCGAGGAGCGCGCCCGCGGCCTCGGCGAACCGGACCGGCTCGGTGATCTGCCGCGCCCAGTACGCGGCGTCCATGGTCTCCTCGCCGCTCAACTCACGGCCGTACACCGTCGAGAACACCGGGAGCGCAGGCCGCCGGTCGGACACGTCCGCACACTCCCGGCGGAACTCCTCGACCACGGGCCGCATCAGCGGCGAGTGGAAGGCATGCGAGACGGTGAGCCGCCGGACGGGCACCTTGCGCTCGGCCAACTCCCTCTCCACCGCGGCCAGTTCGTCGAGGTCCCCGGCGATCACGGTGCTGCGCCGGCCGTTGACCGCGGCCACGCCCAGCCGCGCCCACCCCACCAGCAGCGGTTCCACCTCCGTGGCGCCCAGGCTCACCGAGAGCATCCCGCCGTCCTTGGGCAGCTTCTCCATCAGCGCCCCGCGCCGGGCGACCAGCCGCGCCGCGTCCGCCACGTCCAGCGCCCCGGCCGCGCACGCGGCGGCGAACTCGCCGATGCTGTGCCCGATCACGTACGACGGCCTGATCCCGGCCTCGGTCAGGGTGGCGGCCATCGCGTACCCCACGGCGAACAGCGCGGGCTGGGCCAGCCGCGCGCTCTGGACCTCCGCGTCTCCGTCGAGCACCTGGTCGCGCACGGACACTCCGGTGTGCGGGGCGAGCAGCGTGTCGATCTCATCGAGGTGGCGCGCGTAGGCGGGGCACGACCGGTACCAGGACGCGGTCATACGAGGGTGCTGGGCGCCCTGCCCCGTGAAGGCGAACGCCACCGACGGCACCCCGCGCCGCCCGCCGTCCACCCGCGCGGTCCCCTCGGCGCGCTCCGCGGCCTTCCGCAACCCGGCGACCAGCGTGGGCAGATCGCCCGCTGCCACGGCCGCGCGGTGCGGCAGCCGGGACTTGACGCGGTTGCTGGTCCAGCACAGCTGCGCCAGCTGGCTCCCGGGACGGCGGGACAGGGCGTCGGCCTGCGCCAGCAGATTCGCGCGCAGCCGCTCCGGGGTGCGGGCGGAGAGGGTGAACACGCCCGGTGCCGCGTGCCGGCTGTGGTGGACCGCGCGGGGCGCGGAGCCCAGCACCGCGTGCGCGTTGCTGCCGCCCATGCCGAAACTGCTCACCGCGGCGTGCACGGTGCCGGACGGCAGCTTGAGCGGCGACCTCAGCAGGGACAGCCGGCGCCCGGACAGATCCAGTTTCGGGTTCTCGTCGTCGGCGAACCGACTCGGCGGCACCGTGCGGTGGTGCAGTGCGAGGACGGCCTTGATGAGCCCGGCGATCCCGGCCGCGCCCTCCGCGTGCCCGAAATTGCTCTTGACCGAGCCCAGCGCGACGCTTCCGCCGCCGCGGCCACTGGTCAGCTCGCCGAGCGCCTGGGCCTCGATGAAGTCGCCCAGCAGCGTCCCGGTGCCGTGCGCCTCCACGAAGCGGATGTCATCGGCGGTGACACCGGCCCGCCGCCACACGGACTCGATCAGCCGCTGTTGCGCCCAGCGGTTGGGCGCCGTGATGCCGTTGCTGCGCCCGTCCTGGTTGATCCCGGTCTCCTTCAGCACGGCGTACACCGGCTGACGGTCCGCCAGGGCGTCGCTCAGTCTGCGCAGTACCAGCACCGCCACGCCCTCGGCCCGTCCGATCCCGTCGGCGGAGGCGCTGAACGGCTTGCAGCGGCCGTCCGGTGCCGAGAGGCCGGCCTGGGCGTAGAAGATGTTGATGACCGGCGTCATGATCAGGTTGGTGCCGGCCGCGAGGGCGTGGTCGCACTCTTTGGCGCGCAGCGCGTTCACCGCGAGGTGGACGGCGACGAGCGAGGAGGAGCAGGCCGTGTCCACCGCCAGGCTGGGGCCCTTGAGGTCGAGGTGGTACGAGACGCGGTTCGCGCCCATGAAGTAGCCGTTGCCCGAGCCGTAACGAGCGGTGATCCGGTCGTAATCGGCGAGTTGCAGGAACGCCCACTCGTTGGCCATCACGCCGACGAACACGCCGGTCTCGGTGCCGGCCAGGTCCTGCGGAGCGAGCGCGGCGTCCTCGATGGCCCGCCACGAGCACTGGAGCAGCAGCCGTTGCTGCGGGTCCATGGCGGTGGCCTCGCGCGGGGCGATCCCGAAGAAGCCGGGGTCGAAGGCATCGGGGTCGGCGATGAAGCCGCCGCGCACCGAGTTGCTGCGGCCCCGCGGCCGGGCCTCGCGGGCGCTCTGCGGGGCGGCCGACGGAGCGGCGTAGTAGCGGTCGGCGTCCCAGCGCTGTTCGGGCACGCGGTCCGTGCCGTCGCGTCCGTCCATGAGGAGCGACCAGTACTCCTGGGCGTTGCGGGCGCCGGGGAAGCGGCAGTCGAGGCCGACGACCGCGATGGGTTCGCGTTCGGTCATGAGGGCTCCTCGTCGTGCTTCGCCTTGTCGGCCAGGCGCTCGACGAGGTGACCGGTGATCGCGTGGACGGTCGGGAAGTCGTACGCGATGGTGGGGGCGACCGCGAGACGGTAATGCTGTTCGATCTCGCCGCAGATGCTGATGGCCGCGACCGAGTCGATGCCGTAGTCGGCGAGCGGGGTGTCGGGGTCGATCTCGTCGCACGCCCGGTGCAGGTGGAAGGCCACCCGTTCGGTCAGCCACAGCTCGAGGTCGGAGGCGTTCCCCTGCGGCAAGGGACGGTCCAGGGGTTGGGGGGTGGCGGTACGCGTGTCGGGGGCGATGCTCATGGCGTACTTCTTTCTCGGGATCTCGGACGCGGATCTCAGGGGCGGGGAGACACGGCGGCGGTGGGCGCGGGTGCCGCGTCCGTGGCGGGCAGCAGGGCGACGACCGCGGGTGCCAGGCGCTGGTGCAGCACGGGCAGGCCGCCGTCGAGGAAGAGCCGCCGCATGAGCGTGCGCTGCGTCTTGCCACTGGTGGTCTTGCGGATCACCCCGGGCCGTACGAGCACCACGCTCACCGCGGGCAGCTGGAACTGGCGGCTGAGCAGCGCCTGCACGGAGGCGGCGAGGCGGGCCAGGGCCTCCTCGTCGCTGGTCGCCCAGGCCCTGAGCTCCTGCACCACGACCACGTGGGCGCGTTCGGACGCCTCGTCGGTGACGCTGAACACCGCGCCGCCGCCACGCCGGAACGCGTCCCCGGACTCCTGAACGGCCTGCTCGATGTCCTGCGGGTAGAGGTTGCGGCCGTGCTGGATGAGCATCTCCTTGATCCGCCCGGTGACATAGAGCTCCCCGTCGCGCAACGCCCCGAGGTCGCCGGTGCGCAAGCAGCCGGCCCGGCCGTCCGCCGTCACCGCCCGGAAGGTGTCGGCGGTGAGCTCGCTCCGGTTCCAGTAGCCGGCGGCCACCGACGGTCCGCGCAGCCAGATCTCGCCGACCTGCCCGCCGGGCAGCACCCGCAGGGTCATCGGGTCCACGATCAGCACTTCGGTGTCCTTCGGGCGGCCGCAGCTGACCAGGGTGCGGCTCAGGCGGTCGGTGCGGGCGGGACGCAGCTCGTTCTGCTCCAGGGCCTGGGCGTCGACGGCGAGTTCCAGGTGCGGCGACTCGGGGTCGTTGCCGGAGACCAGCAGCGTGTTCTCGGCCAGGCCGTAGCAGGGCAGTACGGCCTCGGCGCGCAGTCCGTTGCCGGCGAAGCGCCGGACGAAGGCGCGCAGGGTGTCGGCGCGCACGGGCTCGGCCCCGTTGAGCGCCACCCGCAGGCTGGACAGGTCCAGCCCCGCCGACTGCTCCTCGGAGACGCGCCGGACGCAGAGCTCGTAGCCGAAGTTGGGCGAGGCGGTGCCCTCCACCCGGTAGTCGTGGATCATGCGTAGCCAGCGCCCCGGCTGTTTGATGAACGAGATCGGTGACATCTGCACACTGGTGCCTCCCACCCACAGCGGCTGCAGCGTCATGCCGATGAGCCCCATGTCGTGGTAGAGCGGCAGCCAGCTGCCCGCCACGACACCCTGCGGCGTCTTCATGGCGGAACGGATGGCTTCCTGGTTGGCGGCGAGATTGGTGTGCGTGACCATCACGCCCTTGGGCTCGCTGGTGGAGCCGGAGCTGTACTGGAGGAAAGCCACGTCGGTGCCGCGTACCTGGGGCGGGGTCCACAGGTCGGGATCGGTGCCGTCGTCCTCGTCGGCGCCGGTTGACAGGCACACCACGTCCTGCTCCCCCGAGGCGGCCAGCCAGGCGCTGATGGCCTGCCGGTACTGGGGGAGTGTCAGGACCGCTCCCACCTTGGCGTCCCGCAGGATGCCGCTGACCCGGGCCAGCCGTTCGCCGGGCTCGTCGGGCAGCGGGGCCGGAATGGCCGTACGGCCGGCGTAGAAGCAGCCCAGGAAGGCTGTGACGAAGTCCAGGGTCGGCGGGTAGAGCAGCAGGACCGGGCGAGAAGGGTCGCCCTTGGACGCTTGGCGCAGCCGGGCGGCCACGACGCGGGCCCGCCGGTCCAGTTCGGCGTAACTGAGCTCCTCGGGCCTCATCCCCAGGCCGTCCTCGTGCAGGTACACGAAGGCGGCACGGTCGGGATGGCGTTCCACGCCGGCTCGTACGGCGTCCGTCAACGTTCGGGGGTCAGGCTGGTGAGGCACAGGCTGTCCTTTCCGCGGTTGGTACTGGTGCGGTGTGGAACCTTGGGGAGGCACCGCGTGCCACCCGGTGACATCAGCCTTGAGGTGCCGTGAAAAGGAGACGTAAAGCGAAAATTGGTGGGCACGTCACGGGTTTGGGGTCCTCGGGGCGGTCGTTGTCCGAGCGGATGCCGCGGTGGGTGCGCGAACTGGCACAGTCAGTGCTGGCACGCAGTGCCTACCGAGACGGTGAAGGGGGCGGCGATGGTGGATTCGGACGCGGCATTCGAGGGGGCGGCCCCCGGGGGCTCGTCACCTGATGGGGGGCCGCTTCCCGGAGGTTCCCCAACTGACGGGAGACCGCTCCCTGTTGGCCCTTTGCCCGCGGTGGGCTGGCGCGCGGTCCATGAGGCGGTGCTGCGGCACGGATACGTGGTCTGCCACGGTCGGCCGGACGACTGGGGAAGCGGAGGGGAGATGGCGCCGGCCGTGCGTGAGGTGCTCGGCCCGGACTGGCCGCGCTACCGCACGGCGCGCGAACCCCTCGTACGGGCAAGGCTTCTGGGCTCCCGGTTGCTGCTGCGCCACGCGGTGGCCGTCGTGGCGGACATCGCACCGGACCGAGTGGTCGTGGGCCGTGACGGCCACGGGCGCCCGGTCCTGCACCGGCCCGCCGGACTGGATGTGAGCATCAGCCACACGGCCGGGATGCTGGTGGTCGGGGTCGCCCGCGGCCGCCGGATCGGAGTGGACGTCGAGGCCTCGGACCGCCCCCTGCTGGCACCCGGACTCGCCGAGAAGTTCTGCCACGCGGAAGAACTGGCGGAACTGTGCGGGCTGCCGCCGGCCGAGCGGAACCTGAGGCTGGTACGCCTGTGGACGCTGAAGGAGGCCTACACGAAGGCACTCGGCGTAGGCCTGGCGCACGACTTCTCCCGCCTGCGCCCCCGGCCCGAACCGCGGGACGGCGGCTGGCGGTTGGACCGAACGGCAGGAGGCTGGCACCTGCGCTGCGAACAAGTCGCGGGCCGCTTTGTGGTCGCCAGCGCACTGGGCCCGGAAGACGGGTAGGCCGACTGCGCGCCTCACCGTACGACGGTCTTTCGACAACGGTCCGGGATCGAAAAGGCGGTGGCCGACTGTCAGGGCGCCCGGTCCACACGGCGGTTGTTCGGCCGCGCACCGGCCCCGGACGGCCCGTGACGGCTCGTGGAAGTGCGCCCCAGCGGGGGAGCAGGCAATCGAGTCAACGATGTTTCGATACACCGTTGACTCGATTGCCCGCCAGGTCTAGCGTCGACAACACACGGCAGTAGAACGGCACTCGGCTCACGCACCCCTCTTCCTTTCGAGGAGCGGAATCCGTGACATCTCAGCCCCGCCTCAAGCTCGCCGAGCACACCCCGCAGGCCGCGCACCCGCACCGGTGGCGCGTCCTCGCGGTCCTGCTGGTGAGCCTCCTCCTCGTCGTCCTGGACACGTCGATCCTGAACGTGGCCCTGAAGACACTCGCCGAGCCGGCACCCGTCGGCCTCGGGGCCAGGCAGAGCGAGCTGCAGTGGTCGATCGACTCCTACACCCTCGTCTTCGCCGCCCTGCTCTTCACCACTGGCGTCCTCGCCGACCGCTGCGGCCGCAAACGCACACTGCTCGCCGGACTCGTCGTCTTCGGCGGCTGTTCCCTGTGGTCCGCCTACGCCCACAGCGCCGACGAACTGATCATCGCCCGGGCCGGGCTGGGCGTCGGCGGCGCCCTCGTACTGCCCGCCACCCTCGCGATCATCATGGCCGTCTTCCCGCCCGCCGAACGCGCCAAGGCCATCGGCGTCTGGGCGGGCGCCGCCGGACTCGCCGTCGCGCTGGGGCCCATCACCGGCGGTGCCCTGCTCGAACGGTTCTGGTGGGGCTCGGTGTTCCTGATCAACCTGCCCATCGTCGTGATCGGCGCCGTCGCCACCCTGTTCGTCGTACCCGAGTCCCGCGATCCCGAGCGCACCGGCTTCGACCCCCTCGGCGTCGTCCTCTCCGTGGCCGGCCTGACCGTCCTGGTGTACGGCGTGATCAAGGGCGGCGAGTCGAACGACTGGGCGGACGCCACGGTCTGGGGGCCGATGCTCGGCGGCCTCGCCGTCCTGGCTCTCTTCACTCTCTGGGAACGCCGCAGCGCGCGCCCCGCGCTGGACCTCGCCCTCTTCCGCAACCGCCGCTTCTCCGCCGCCGTGACCGTGATCGGCCTGGTCTTCTTCGCCCTGCTCGGCGCCACCTTCTTCCTGGTCTTCTACCTGCAGAGCGTCCGTGGTTGGACCCCGCTGGAGGCCGGCTGCCTGCTGCTGCCCCTGGCTGTGGCCCAGTTGGCGTTCTCGCCGCCGGCCACGCTCGCCGCCAAGCGCGTGGGGGTCCGGCCGGTGTGTGCCGGCGGCATGCTGCTCGCCTCGCTCGCCTTCCTCGCCGTGGCCACCATGGACGAACACACCGAGGTCTGGATCATCGAGTCCGTCCTCTTCGTCATGGGCATCGGCATCGCCTGCGTCATGCCCCCCGCGACATCCGCCGCGATGTCCGCCGTAGCCCGGGACCGCGCGGGTACCGGAGCGGCGGTCAGCACCACCTTCCGACAAGTGGGCGGAGCCCTCGGCGTCGCGGTCCTCGGCTCGGTGCTCTCCGTTGCCTACCGCTCCCGGGTCGAGGACCACCTGACGCCGCTGCCCGCCCCCGTCCGCGACACGGCGCGGGAGTCCGTCGCGGCCACCCTCACCGTCGCGGAGAAGCTGGGGGCGCCCGGCTCCGCGCTCGCGGCCCGCGCCGTCGACGCGTTCGTGTCCGCGATGCACCTCACGGCCCTCGTCGCCGCCGGCGTCACCTTCCTCGGCGCCCTCGTCTGCCTGCTGCTCCTGCCTTCCCGTACGGCAGCCGGGACGCCCGGCGCCGAAGAGCCGACCGCCAACAAAGAGGTCCACACCACGGAGGTCTGAACCGCATGCCGCCACACGTCGAACGTCCGGCGGCTGCCCCGGGACACACTCCCCGGGGCGGCCGCCAGCGCGACCCCGCCGCCGACCGGGCGATCCTGGACAGCACGCTCGGCCTGCTCAGCGAGGGATGCAGCTTCGGCGACCTGTCCATGGACCTGGTCGCCCAACGCGCCGGCGTCGCCCGGGCCACCATCTACCGCCGCTGGCGCAACAAGGAGGAGCTGGTGCTGGCCGCGCTGAGCACCCTCGATCTCCCCGTGCCGCCGCTGGAAGGACTCGGCCTGCGGGACCAGCTGGTGGCCCTGGTGGACCAGCTGCGCCACCGCGGCCAGGACACCAACCTGCACCGCCTGATCGGCAGCCTGCTCGGTGAGGCGGTGCGCCGCCCGCAGCTGGTCGAGAGGTTCGAGGACACCGTCGTCGCCGCACGACGCGAAGCCATGCTGCGGGCGCTGCGGGACGGCGTCGCGAGCGGTGAGCTGCGCGCCGACCTCGACCTGAACGACGCGGTCGAACTGCTCACCGGTCCGATGGCCGCTCGGCTGATCCTTCGTCAACGCCCCGTGGAATCAGTGGCGTTCGCCGAGTCGATCGTCGACACGTTTCTGAACGGAACCCGCACCACCCGTGCCGGTACAGGCCCCGGCACGGCACCGGATCACCTCCCACCACCACAGGAGCCGCTGTCATGAAGTTCCTCTTCGACGACCCCGCCTTCGACTACCAGGCGCTGCGCACCGCCGGTTACGCCGATTACGGCGGTGCGCAGCTCGGCGAGGTCGTCGCAGTCGCCGCACACATCCCCGACGGCGACACCGAAGCCTGGCGGCACGCGTGGGCCACTCTCGCCGAACGCGTCCACCGGCTGGGCACCGCAGCCCGCGACGAGGGCCGCACCGTCGACGCCCGCTCCGCCCTGCTGCGGGCGCACAACTACTACCGGACCGCCGAGTTCTTCCAGCGCGAACAACCACGGGACCCGGAGGCCCTGCGACTGATGCTGCTGTCCCGGGAGACCTTCGCCAACGCGGCCGAACTCATGGACCGGCCGCCCGAGTTCGTCCGCATCCCCTACGAGGACACCTCACTGCCCGCCTACTTCTACCGGGCGGACGACTCGGGCGAGCCCAGGCCGACCATCATCCACCACGGCGGCCTCGACTCCACCGTCGAGGAGGGCTACTTCTTCGTGGCGGCGGCGGCCCTCGCCCGCGGATACCACTGTCTGTGCTTCGAGGGGCCCGGGCAGGGGTCGGTCCTGCGCGAGCAGGGGCTGGTCTTCCGCCCCGACTGGGAGAAGGTGGTCACGCCGGTCGTGGACCACGCACTGTCCCTGCCCGGCGTGGACCCCGACCGTCTGACGCTGATGGGCACCAGCCTCGGCGGCCTGCTCGCGGTGCGGGCCGCGGCGTTCGAGCACCGGCTGGCCGGCTGCGTCGCCCATGACGCGGTCTGGCAGCTGGGCGACGTCGTGGGGCTGCCGCCGTTTGTCCTGGAGTGGGTCGAGCAGGGATGCGACGACTTCGCCGACCCGGTGATGTGGGGGATCGCCGCCCGGCAGACCTTCACCCGCTGGCTGCTGCGGCAGACGCTGTGGACCTTCGGCGCCGACACCCCGTCCCAACTGCTGCGCAGGCTGACCGCGTTCGGTCTGTCGGAGGTGATCGGCCAAGTGCGCAGCCCCGTGCTCGTCCTCGATGCGGAGGAGGACTTGTTCTTCGCCGGTCTGGAGCACGCGAAGAAGGTGTACACAGGGCTCAACTCGCCCAAGACGTTGCATGTGTTCACGGCCGACGAGGGGGGTGGGGCGCACTGCCACTCGGGTGCGATGCGGCTGTTCCACGAGCGGCTCTTCTCCTGGCTGCTGGAGACACTCGGGGCGGACCGGCCGGCGGCGGCCTGACCGGCGGCCGCCCGACCGGCGGCGCAGACGCGAGCATGCTCTCGGCCCGGACAGCCCGGCCCGCTCACCGGCGGGCCGGGCTCTTGGCTGAATGTCGTTCGGCCACCCGGTAGGTGGCGGTGGATATTTCTCCGGCCGCCCGTATCCGGGCCTTCAGATTTTCATTCTCCTTAATGGCTGTGTAACGGAACGCACTGGCAACATGCAACGAGCTCGCATATGCTGCACGGCATAGCAGGAAACTGCTATCCATATGGGGCCCCATGCCTGGGGTCGACCGGGGGAACCGGAATCTTAATTGAATGCGTTTTGCGCATTCGGGGGGTTGTCGTGTCCGTGCCCTGTTTACAGGCCGACCTTGCGCTCCGCTACGAGCTGCTGGGGCGGCTGCGGGTCACCCGTGGCGGAGTCGACCTGACGCCCGAGCAGCCCAAGCTCACCAAACTGCTCGCCCTGCTGCTGATCAGGGCGGGCAAGACCGTACCGGGGGAGAAGCTCGTGACGGAACTCTGGGAGCAGGGTCCGCCGCGCTGCGCCTTCGCGAGTCTGCGCGTGTACGTCTCACAGTTGCGGAAAATCCTGAACGGACCGACAGGAACGTCTCCGATCGCCACGACATCGCCGGGATACATCCTCGATGTGAGCGGCGCCACAACAGATTTCCAAGAATTCGAAGTGCTCTACACTCGTGGCCGAGAACGCTACGGCGCGGCCGATTTTCTGCATGCCTCCGAACTTCTCCGCAGGGCGTCGTCGCTGTGGCGGGGGCCTATTCTGGAGGGAATTCAAGGGTCGTTGGACATCGAATCGTTCGCGGCCGTGCACGAGGAAAAGCGGCTGAATTGCATCGAGCTGAGCATCGACTCCACGCTGGCACTCGGTTGCCATCACGAGGTGATCGAGGACCTGAAGGGCCTCCTCGTCAGGCATCCGCTGCGGGAGCCCTTCTACCGCCAGTTGATGGTCGCCCTGTACCGGGCGGGCCGTCAGGGGGACGCGCTGGGGACGTACCGCAGCGCCCGCCGGATGATCAGAGAAGAGCTCGGCGTCGAGCCGGGACCCACCCTGCGCCTCGCCCACGAGGCCATACTCCGGGCGGATCCGGCACGCTTGGAGGCCGCCGGCGTCATCCCCGCCATCCGCTGAAACGCGTGGCCGCGCACCCGTGCGTGCTTTAGACGTCATTTGCAGTCGCTTAACTGCCCACGGATAGCGTGCAGTTGACCCCCGCACCAGCGGGGGGAGCTGGGATGCCGTGCTCGGCCGTGTACGAGCCGGCACCGGCCACGGTGCCGTGACCGTGGCCCTGGTGCTGGTCTCGGAAGTCCGTCGAACCCACTCCGTGCAGTCCGCCATTGCCCCCCGTTCTCGCCCTTGATCACGTCACGCCCTCACCCGAACGCGTTTCTCGCCACCCACCGCGCCGACGCCGGCTCCGCGGTGCTGCTGGAGGACGGCCCGGTGCTGTGGCTCTTCGGAAGTTCTTCACCTCGGATGCGGCTGGCCCGCCAACCGGCAAGTCCACGGTTGATGTCGGCCCGGACCTCTACCAGGGCGGTGCGAGCCGCACGGCCGGACCGTACGGACTCGGCCGGCGTGTGCCGATGCTCGTCGTGGCGCAGCGTCGGCGTCAGGACGGGGTCCCCGGGTCGGTGTATCGCAGCAGGGCGCCCACGCCCTCGTACAGCCTCAGCTCGCTCTCCGGTACGACGACCAGCTCGGCACCGGTGCCGACGAGGGCCCGGACGAGGGCCTCGTCGGCGCTTTCCTCGCGCGGGGCCCGCACGCCGAAGGACATCAGCTCCGCCTCGGTCAGGGCGAGCTGAGTGGGCTGGGAGCCCGCCCAGAGCTGCAGCGAAGACCCTGGCGGCCGGTTCAGCAGCAGTGCCGCGACCTGGCCACGCTGGAGGGCGGCGACGGTGGCGGCCAGCCCCTCCGTCATGGGTCCGGCCAGGGCACGCCGGCCGATGAAGATGTCCACCAGTTCCCGGTCGTGCGCGGCCATGCGGCCGCGGAAGACGCCATCGAGCTGCTGCTCCAACAGGGCGCGTCCGGTGTCGGTGGGGGTCCGGCCGCCCACGCGTACGACCTTGTCCCGCAGGGTGTGCGGCAAGCGGCGGATCAGTACGTTGCACGCCCACTCGTCCCCGCCCACGACGACGGCGTCGGCATGGGCGCGCCGCGCCCGTTCGTCCAGCCGGTGGCCGAGCCGGACGGAGGTGCGGTGCCAGGTCGCCACCGCGACCCTGCGGTGCAGCCGCTCACCCGGGGTGACGGTGGACGCGGGCCAGGTGCCGGTTTCCGCCTCCAGAGTTACCCAGCCGTGGGTCTCGGCGGTCGGAAGGCCGCCGTAGTGGACGACTACGGCCATGTAGGGGATCTCCGGAAGGTGCTGGGTGACCAGGGGTATCGCGTGCGGCAGGGTGCTGTAGCGCGCGGAGTCGTGCTCGGGCGGCCTGGGCAGCTCCCCGTCCAGGACGACCGTGCCGTGGGTGGCGAAGACGGCCTGACCGTGCACCCCCGGCACCTCTGTGTCGGCGCCGACCACCTCCTCCAGTACGTTCAGCAGCGCCCGGTCCGAGCCCTGACGGGACAGACTCTCGCGCAGTCGCCGCCAGCGCAGCGCGATCGCCCGCTCGGGATGCGCGACGTTTCGGGAGGTGTCCAGATATACGGAGGCGAACGGGCCCGGCTCCGCGTAGAGGGGGTCAAGGAACGACAACCTCATGGCAACTCCTCGTCGATGGTTCCCCCTCCTTCGATGATGCGCGCCCCGGCAGGCCGCTGAGCAGCCGGGCTCCGTAGCCGGATGAAGGATCAGTCTGCGCGGGAGCACCAGATCGTGGCGGGGGCCGCCTTGCCCCACGTGAATACCGGCTTCTGAGCCGTATTCGACAGACCGAGCGGCGCATTCGTGAGCTTGCAGCCGTCGGCTCCTGCAAGACCTCGGTTGAGGCAGCCCCGGGAGGCGTATCGGTAGGGTCCGGCTTGTCCTAGCGGAGGTTGGCGGACACCAACCGGGACAACCCGAACCGGCAGGTGCGGCTGAGCTTCCTGGGCTGAGTGACGTGTACGAGGGCCCGGAGACGTCTAGGAGGGCGGGAGATGTCTAGGAGGGCCGGAGACGTCCACGAAGGCCGTAGACGTCCACGAAGGCCGGAGTCGATCGTCGACGGGAGCCGCGTCGGTCAGGGCTGCGTGTAACCCCGTGCCGCGCACTGGCGCACCATCTGCGCGCCGTCGGCCTGCCCGTCCTCCGGGGCCGTCCGACTGTGCCCGGCGGGCGCGGGGTTGCCCTGGAGGCGGGACAGTTCGCCCGCGCAGCGCTGCAGGGCCACCTCCAGGACGTCGGGCATGGTCAGGGTCCCGCTGCCGTCCGGCGGGACGAGCCAGCGCAGCGCGCCCCAGCGGCAGTGCGGGGCGGGAGCGGTGATCCAC
Organism: Streptomyces shaanxiensis; assembly: GCF_039537145.1. Taxonomy (NCBI): domain Bacteria; kingdom Bacillati; phylum Actinomycetota; class Actinomycetes; order Kitasatosporales; family Streptomycetaceae; genus Streptomyces; species Streptomyces shaanxiensis. Next base: position 397,326 of record NZ_BAAAZY010000028.1, on the reverse strand, counting down.
GTCCCCGCGCCGAGCAGCCGCATACCGGTGCCGATCCATACCGACTGCGGTTCCGGGGGCAGTAAGAAGCCCACGGTTCGGCGGCGGGCGTCCAGCAGGCAGGGCCCCGGCTCGAGCAGCGGCAGCTCCTCCAGGAGGTCGGTGACGCGCAGCCCGAGCTGTTCCGGCACGATCAGCACGTCCCAGAACCGCCCGGCCGCGAGCAGCGCGACCCCGGTGGTGCCGTTCTGCCACTCCTCCTTGCAGGCGCCGGGGTCCTCCGACGCCGCGGCCAGCCACTCCATTGACTTCGTCCACTCCATGAGTGCCAAGAAAAGCCTCCCGATGACCGGTGGAGCCTCGGTGCGATGACCGGTGGGCCCTTAGTGCACCGGGTGCCCGGTGCCGCGGCCATACGTCGGGAGCCCAATTCCCCGTATGGGGCGAGCGCCCGCGCACCAAACAGGCAGAGAGCAGGGCGTGCGCCCCCGCGTCGGCGGAGCGCGCCGGGCCAGACCTTCATTTGTCCCCGTTCTAGGGTGTTTCTTGTGGTGCGCTGGTTTCAGTCGTTTCGCAGGCCCGCGACGGTGGACCCCCTCGCGTCCGGCGGCGGTCCCGAGGAGGACCCCGGCGTGCGGTCCCGGCTGACCGCGCTGCGTGCCTCGGCGGCCAGGATCGGCACCACGCTGGACGAGAACGCCACGTGCGCGGAGCTCACCCGGGAGGCCGTCCGGCAGGTGGGCGGCACGGCGGCGGTGCTGCGGGCCGGGAGCGAGGCCGGGGAGTACGAGGCCGTAAACGGCGACCCGGCGCTGCTGCCCGACGTCCGGTGGGCCATGGCCGCGGCGCAGGAGACGAGCGCCCCGGGCGCGGCCGCGGACCCGGTCCCCGTCCTCGCGTCCGGCGGCGCCCGACCGGCGCTGTGCGTGCCGCTGGCCACCGGCCGGCACCGGTACGGCGGGCTGGTCTGCGCCCGCGACCGAGCGCCGTTCACGCCCGAGGAGACCGGGCTCCTCGCCCTCCTCGCCGAACGCGCCGCCTCCCATATCCGGCACGCCCAGGAGCACGAGCGGGTCAGGGGCATCGTCGGCAAGCTCCAGCGGGCCCTGCTCGCCGAACCGGGGCGCCCGCACCCGAACCTGGACGTTGCCATCCGCTACCTGCCCGTCGGGCAGAGCGCACTGGTCGGCGGCGACTGGTGCGAGACCGTCCGGCTGCACTTCGGCCGGACGCTGCTCGTCGTGGGCGACGTCATGGGGCACGGCCTGGAGGCCGCCGTGGACATGACCGCGTACCGCTCCTCGCTGCGCTCCATCGCCTCCGCCGACCTGCCGCCGCACCGCGTGCTGCGCCGGCTCGACGACAGCGCCTCCGCGGAGCCCGAGCGCCGGCCGGCCACCTGTCTGATCGCCCGGGTCGACCCCAACCGCGGCCAGGTGACCTTCGCCAGCGCCGGGCACCTGCCCCCGGCGGTGATCGACGCGCAGGGGCGCACCTCACTGCTGGCGGTGCCGGTGGGCCCACCCCTGGGCACGGGCCTAGGCGGCTACGAGCCGGCCACCTACGAGCTGGACCCGGGCCAGACGCTGGTGCTGTTCACGGACGGGCTCGTCGAGCACCGCGGCGAGGACATCGACCACTCCCTCGACCGGCTGGCCGGCGTCTCGTTCGAGGCCACCGCCGGGGTCGAGGACGTCATCGACACGGTGCTGGCCCGACTCGACGCCCGGCATGCCGAGGACGACGTCGCCGTGCTCGCCGCCCAGCTGCACGCACGCACACAGCAGGACCTCGATGGGCGGCGGTGAGCGTCCCGGCCCTCACCAGTCGTCGTACTGTGCTCCGGAGACATACGGGTCATGCCGTCGTCCCGACGGGCTGGCCGACCGGCCGGGCGATGGCAGGCTCGCCTCGTGCAGGGCCGCGCACCACGGGCAGTCGGTGGCGTCGTCGGCGTCGGTGGCGTCGTCGCGGATGTCGGCGAAGGTGGGAACGTGCTGTCGTCCGTCGATGGAAGCGGCTCCTGTCTCGATCGTGGGTGGACGAATGGGTCGAACAGATCACGGCGCCATCCGGGGGACCGTCTCACCCGACTGGGTGGTAGCGAGGCCGGTCCGCGTACCACCGGCGCACACCTCGGCGTTGCCCGGGCATGGACAGCACTGAGTCGGCGCGGCGTCTCCTCGGAGGCGGTGCCGCACCCGTGACGTACGTCGTACCGGTCACCGGTGTCCGGGCCCAGCCGTCGATCTACGCGGCGCTGGTCGCCGAGTGGCAGGCCAACGGCCGTGCCGTGCCCCGGCGCCGCGACACCTGGTGGGATTCCGTTGCCGTGGCCGACGGCCCCGGCCGGGCCGTCACCTCCTGGGCGGTCGGCCGATGGACGGGCCTGGCCGGCGCTCTCGAGGCCGCACCGGCGGGCGAGGGGCACGGCGAGGAGACCGAGCGCGTACCGGCCGTCGTCGTCCCCCGGGGCCTTCCCGGGCCGATGGAACTGTGGGAGTGGCGCGGCAGCAGCGGGCGCGTCAGTGTCTCCGCCCCGCCTACGACCGACTGACGCGCGCCGGGACGGCAGCGGTGCCGCCGGCCTCGCGCAGCGCCAGCTCCACGAGGTCGGGGTGGTACAGGGCGCCGGTGCCGTCGGGCGGCAACAGCCACTCCAGGCGCCATCCGGCGGACCGGTCGGGCGGCGGAACGGCGACCCACGACCCCCTGCCGACATGACGTACGCCGGGCCCCACCCACTCGGTGACCGGGTCGGGCGGGAGGAAGAAGCCGACTCTGCGCGCCCCGCAGTTCACCAGCACGGGACCTGGGGCGCGTAGTCGGGAACGTCTGAGGAGATCCAGGGCGCTCAGGCCGAGGTGTTCGGGAACGGAGAGCACGTCCCACAGCCGTCCGGCCTCCAGCAGGACCGCGTCCGCGCCCTGGTCCCATTGCCGCTTGCACGAGCGAGGATCCGTAGCGGCCGCGGCGAGCCACTCGACGGCCTTCCCCATGGTGCGCTGCATGTCCAACCCCCAGCACTCTCTGCCCTGCCGTCCCGTGCAGGGCCCTTCATGCTGGTGGATATTTCTATGTGCCGGAAGGGGTGGCGCACTCTGGCGCAACCTGGCGATTCAGGCCGACGCGTTCGATGCCCGCACGGCCGTTCTCCTCTGCCGTGTACCGGCCATGCCAGCTCCCTCGCGGTGATCGGCGGCGGCCACCCCCGACGCGAAGAACCGCGCCCAGGTCGTCTCGGCCTGGGCCCTGAGCATCTCCCTTGCCTCGGCCGGCGGCCCGCTCACCTCCGGAGTTCTCGCCACGGTCGCCGACTTCCGCCGGGCGTTTGTGCCGCCGCTCGTCCTCGGCCTGGCCGTCGGCATCGCGTGCCCGCTCCTGGTCACCGACTCCAATGCGCCCGAGGGCCGCGCGCCCCGGCCTCTCAGCGTTCCCGGGCAGGCAGCACGGCCAACCCGGTCTCGCGCATGATCCGGTCCACCGTGTCGTTCAGCCCACTCTCCGCGCCCACGACGGTCTCGACACCACCGGGCAGCAGATCGAGCTGCCGATACCACTCCCGCAGCTCCCTCTCGCCGACGCCGGGCATGTCGGGCTTGGTCGCGTGCCGCAGCAGCGTCTCCTCGAACGGCACGTCCAGGTAGTAACAGTGGGTCGGCCCACGATGGTCGGCGGTCAGCCGACGGAGCATCTCGCCGTAGTGCGAGGCGTACAGAATCCCCTCGACGACGACGTGATAGCCGGCGTCGAGGGAATAGCGGGCGACGGTGTCGATGAGGCCGATGTTCGCCCCGTCCGGCCGGTCGCGCTCGCGCAGCACGATCCTGCGCAGGTTGTCCTGGCCGACCAGAGCCAGGCCACGGCCGAAGCGTTCGCGGATCCGGGCCGCGACGGACGACTTCCCGGACGCGGAGTTCCCCCGCAGGACGACGAGCCGGGTCTCCGAGGTGCCCACCTTCACCCGAGGCAGGCTACTGGCCGTCGATCGCGTTCGTGATCGCCTTCACCCCGCCGTGTGCGGAGCAGCCGCCGTCGAGGGTGATCTCCGCACCGCTGACGTACGACGCCTCGTCGGACAGGAGACGGTCGACCAGCGGCGCCACCTCGTCCTTGGACAGTCCTCGCAACGCGCACTTGCTCGCCGTGTACGCGGCGTGTGCGGGGCGGGAGGGACCGAGAGGGCGCTTTACGGTGTCTTGATGCAATCTGTCCCAAGATGGGCCTTGCTGTCGTCGGGATGTGCACCTGCCGTGCTGGTCGCCGGCTGGACGATCGCCGCGCTGCTCGAAGGGCCCGCCTACGACCCCGCCACACAGCCGATCAGTGCCCTGGCGGCCTCCGGCTCCGCGGGATTCTGGGTGATGACCGCGGCGCTGGCCGCCCTGGGCGTCTGCCACATGATCACCGCCCTGGGTCTGCGCCCGGCCGCGCTCCCCGGCCGGGTGGCGCTGGGCGCGGGAGGAGCGGCCGCGTTCGTGGTCGCCCTGCTCCCGCCGCCGAGCAGTGGTGGCTCCCTGCGCCATGGTTCGGCGGTCGCGGTCGGCTTCACGCTGCTGGCGGTGTGGCCGGTGCTGGCCGCCGATCGCCGTGGCGCGGCACCCTGGGGACTGCGGCCCATGCCTTCTTTCACCGCGACCGCCCTGATGTTCGTCAGCGCGGCCTGGTTCATGATCGAGATGCACTACGACGGTGCCGACGGAGCCGCCGAACGCCTGGTGACGGCCCTTCAGTCCTTCTGGCCGTTCGTGGTGGTCGCCTCCTGCCTGCGCCGCCCGCGCGAAGCCGAGGAGCCCTCGCGATGAGCCTTCGTGTCCACGGGAGCCCCTCGCCTTGCGGACTCCCCTGCGCTTGAATGCAGCGACCACATCACCGGTACGAGGGAGTCACACGTGCCCCGCCCCACCCTGTCCCGCAGCCTGCGCCGCACCGGCGCCCTCACCGCGTTCGCGTTCGCGGCCGCCGTCGCCTTCGCGGGACCCGCCGCGGCGCACGCCGAGGTCGAGGCGGAGGGCGCCCGGGCGCTCGACCAGGATGTCGCGCTGACCTTCACCGCGGAGTCGGAGTCCGGTACCGCCGGGATCAGCAAGCTGGAGGTGATCCTGCCCGAGGGCATCACCCCGTCCGACATCACCTACAAGGAAGGCCCCAAGGGCTGGAAGTTCGACCCCACCGAGCGCGGCTACACCGTGTCGGGGCCGAAGCTCGCGGTCGGGGAGGACGCCGTGTACGTCGTCACCGTACGGCAGTTGCCCGACACCAAGACGCTCGTCTTCAAGACCCTGCAGACGTACAGCGACGGCCAGGTGGACCGCTGGATCGAACTGGAAGAGGAGAGCGCCGGCGACGGCCACGGGCACGGCCACCCCGCGCCGCAGCTCGAACTGAAGGCCGCCGCCCCCGGCGCGAAGGCCGTGAGCCCTACTCGCACCGAGGAACCGACGACGGCGGAGCCCTCGACCAGCGCGCCGTCGACTCCCTCGGCGGAGGCCTCGGAGACCGCGGCGGACGCCACGGACGGCGACGACGACGGCATGCCGGTGGCGCTGCCGATCGGCATCGGCGCGGCCGTCGTCGTGCTCGGTGTCGGGGTCTGGTGGTTCAGGAGCCGTCGCGGCGCGGCTTCGTAGGACGACGGCCGGGATCTCCCGCTGAGACGGCGGGGCCGGGAACTCCCCGCCCGTCGCGCCCGACTCCTGAAGCGGTACGTGCGTCAGGAGGCCGTCGATGAAACAACGCCCACTTGTGCCGCCCGCCCTCTGCGGGTTTCTGCTGCTGCTCGCCCTCATCTTCACGGTGTCGTACGCCGTCGGGACCGCCGCCGGTCCCGTCGCGCCCGGCATGCACCGCTCCGGAACGAGCGGTGACGGGGGCGGAGGCGGCATGAACACCGGGGAGATGGGGGACATGGACATGCGGCACGGGAGCGGCGGCTGATGGCGACCGAACCCGCACCCCCGATGACCGTCACGGATCTGACCGTGGGCGGAATGACCTGCGCGGCCTGTGTGCGGCGGGTGGAGAAGAAGCTCGCGAAGCTGGCGGGCGTGACCGCGACGGTCAATCTGGCCACCGGCCGCGCCCGGGTGAGCCATCCGCCGGACGTCCGCCCCGCGGAACTGGTGGCGACGGTCGAACAGGCCGGATACACGGCCGCGTTGCCGGAGCCGCCCAAGAAACGGGTGCACCGGGACGAGCAGGACTCCGAGGGCGGGCCGGGGTCCGAGGAGGTCCGGCAGGAGCGCACCCGGCTGCTGGTCACCGCGCTGCTCGCGGTGCCGGTGCTCGTGCTGTCGATGGTGCCCGCCTGGCAGTTCCGCAACTGGCAGTGGCTGTGCTTCGTACTGGCCGCGCCGGTCGCCGTGTGGAGTGCCTGGCCGTTCCATGTGCGGGCGCTGCGCGGGCTGCGGCACTCGACGGCGACCATGGACACGCTGGTCTCCCTGGGAGTCGTGGCGTCCTTCGCCTGGTCGGCCTACGCCCTGTTCCTGGGCGGTGCGGGCGCGCCCGGGATGCGGATGCCGTTCAGTCTGCTGACGTCGGCTGCGGACGGCGTCGCGCACCTGTACCTCGAAGCGGCCGTCGGCGTCCCGCTGTTCGTGCTGGCCGGCCGCTTCCTGGAGGCAAGGGCCCGGCACGGCACCGGTGCGGCACTGCGCTCACTGGCCCACCTGGCCGCCAAGGAAGTGTCGGTACGCGACGAGCACGGAGCCGAACGCCTCGTCCCGATCGAGGAGTTGGCGACGGGGCAGGTCTTCGTCGTACGGCCCGGTGAGCGGGTGGCCACTGACGGAACGGTGGTGGAGGGCAACTCCGCCGTGGACCTGTCGCTCGTCACCGGCGAGAGCGAACCGGTCGAGGTCGGGCCCGGCTCGGCCGTCGTGGGCGGTGCCGTCAACGCGGGTGGGCTGCTGCTCGTACGGGCCACGGCCGTGGGCGCCGACACGCAACTCGCGCGGATCACAAGGCTGGTGACGGAGGCTCAGGCAGGAAAGGCGCGGGCGCAGCGCCTGGCCGATGCCGTGGCCGGGGTGTTCGTGCCCGTGGTGCTGGCGCTGGCCGTCACCGTGCTCGGGTTCTGGCTCGGCGCCGGGGCGGATCCGCAGGCGGCGATCACCGCGTGCGTGGCCGTCCTGGTCGTGGCCTGCCCCTGTGCACTGGGCCTGGCGACCCCGACCGCGCTGATGGCCGCCACCGGACGCGGTGCCCAACTCGGCGTCCTGGTCCGGGGCCCGCAGGCCCTGGAGGGGCTCCAGCACATCGACACCGTCGTCCTCGACAAGACCGGCACCCTCACCTCCGGGCACATGAGCGTCGCCCGCGTCACGGCCGTGCCCGGCGGGCTCGGCAAGGAGGCCGTGCTGCGGCTGGCCGGGGCGGTGGAGCAGGGCTCCGAGCATCCGCTGGGCCGCGCGGTCGTCGCGTACGCCCGCAGGACCCTGCGAGAGCCGTTGCCCGAGGTGCGCGACTTCCGCGCGGAGGCGGGCCGGGGCGTGCGCGGCCGGGTCGAGGGGCGACTGGTCGAAGTCCTCGCGCCGGACGACGAGTTGCCCGCGGCGCTGGCGGACGCGTTGCCGGTGGCGGAGGCCGCCGCGCACACGCCGGTGCTCGTGCGGGTCGACGGGGCGACGGAGGCGCTGGTCGAGATCGGCGACGTCGTACGTCCGGGCAGCTACCGGGCCGTGGACCGGCTGCGGCGCCTCGGCGTGCACCCGGTGCTCGCCACCGGCGACCGCGAGGCACCGGCCCGGGCGGTCGCCTCCGCGCTCGGCATCGAGGAGGTGCACGCGCGCTGCACCCCCGAGGACAAGGCCGACCTCGTACGGGAGCTGAGGGAGCAAGGCCGCCGGGTCGCGGTCGTCGGCGACGGTGTCAACGACGCGGCCGCGCTCGCCGGAGCCGACCTCGGCATCGCCATGGGCACCGGCACGGACGTGGCCATCGGGGCCGCCGACGTGACCCTGGTACGCGGCGACATCGAGGCGCTCGGCGACGCGGTACGACTCGCCCGGCGCACCCTGGGCACGATCCGGGCCAACCTGCTGTGGGCCTTCGGCTACAACGCGGTGACCGTGCCGCTCGCCATGGTCGGCCTGCTCAACCCGATGGTGGCCGCCGTGGCCATGTCGGTGAGCTCGCTGCTCGTGGTGGGCAACAGCCTGCGGCTGCGGGCGTGGCAGCCGGCGCCTGCCCGGGGCCGTGAGCATGGAGCGGGCCGTGGGCATGGGGCGGGCCGGGACCGGAAGCCCGCCGGCACCGAGGGCCGTGACCGATGAACATACCCATGGCCGAGCACACGTCTGAGCACACGTCTGAGTACACGTCTGAGTACGCGTCCGAGCACACGTCCGATCACACGCCCGAGTCCCGCCCCTGGCGCCCGTCCCGCCGCCGCATCCGCGATGGCCTGCTCGCGGCACTCGCCCCCATCGCCGCGTGCAGTGTCGCTCTGGGCGGCCTGACCACCTGGGTGAACTCCGGGGCGGCAGGCAGTCCACCGCGGATCGCGGTCACCGAGGGACGGGTCTTCCTGCCGTACGGGGACGTCCGTGAATCCGCCGCGTTCTTCCGGATCACCAACACCGGGGGCGCGGACGACCGGCTCCTGAAGGTGACGTCGTCCGCTGTGGGCGGCGAGGGGACGCTCAGCAGGCATCGCATGACCAGCGGCCGCATGGCGTACGCGGAGACGGTCCACTCGGCCCGGGTCCCGGCCGGCGGCAGCCTCGCCATGTCCCCGTTCGGGCTGGACGTGACGCTGCGGGCGAAGCCGGGGTGGCGGGCGGGTGACCTCGTCCCCTTCACGCTGCACTTCGAGCACGGCGGGCGGGTCGAGGTGTCGGCGGTGGTGGTCCGCCCCGGCGAGGACTGAGGACTCGTAAGCCGGCCCCGCACGATCAGTCGACCCCTCACCCTTACTTGTCGGTCGGCGTGCGTGCGCGGTTCCCTCGTGGCTGTGTGTCCTGTATCACTCTTCTGGGCTTGAGTGCGGGATGGGGGTGTTGTGCGTACCCACCCGTGACGAGCGGGCCCAGGATGCGAGGATGAGGGCCGTCATGACTGCTGGGTGGGGTGTGCGCACGGTACGGGCCGCGATGTTCGCGGCCGTCTGTGTGCTGCTCGCTGCCCTCGGCCACGTCCTGATGTCGGGCGCCGCGGTCCCGTGGTGGACGCTGGCGGCCGGTGCCCTCCTCACGGGCGGCGCGGGCTGGTGCCTGGCCGGCCGGGAGCGCGGGCTTGCGCTGGTCGTGTCCGTCGTGGTCGTCGCCCAGGGTGGGCTGCACGCTGCGTTCGAGTACGCCCAGTCCCTGGCCCCCGGGGGTCCGGTCACCGGGCACGACATGGGTTCCACGTCCCCGCACATGGGCGCCGGCACCATGGGCTCGATGCACATGGGCTCCATGGACATGGGCAACACGGGCATGAGCAACATGTCCGCAGACCACATGTCTACGAGCCACATGTTTGCGGGCCATATGTCCGTAGGCCCCATGGACATGGGCCACGACATGGCCGGCATGTCCTCCTTCGGCATGCTCGCCGCCCACACGCTCGCCGCGCTGCTGTGCGGCCTGTGGCTGGGCCACGGCGAGCGTGCGGCGTTCCGCATCCTGCGGGCCGTCGCCGGATGGCTGGCCGCCCCGCTGCGGCTGTCGCTCACCCTGCCCGCACCGCCGTACCGCCCGCGTCTGCGTCCGCGGCGCGCTCGTTCCGACCGGGCGCCGCGGCTGCTGCCGCTCGTCCACACGATCACCTCTCGGGGGCCTCCCACGGGGATCGCTGTCGTCTGAGACAGCCGGTTCCCCGAGGCCGTACGGATACGGCTGTCGCGTCGTCGACGCCGACCGTGCCTCGGGCCTCGGCCGTACCTGCCGTACGGCCGTTTCCCGCAACCCCGGACTCCTCCGGTACGGCGTGCCCGTGCCTCTCACGTGCCCTGGTGCCCCGCGGTGACGCCGTCGTGCCCGCCGCTGCGCCCTTCGCCGTACCGGAGCCCGGACTACTCGAGAAGGACTCAGGTGATCACTCCTGCCCTGCCCTCCTCACGCGCGGTTCGCGTGAGGCACACGAAGGCGGACAACACCTCCAACCCGTCCACGCCCTCCAGAACGGCCTCCTGCGACGAGTCCACGACCGCCTGGGCGCTCGCCGCCCGCGGCGGCGACCTGGACGCGACCGACCGGTTCGTCCGGTCGCTGCACCGCGACGTCGTGCGCTATGTGGCCCATCTGTCCGCCGACCCGCAGGCCGCCGACGACCTCGCACAGGACACGTTCCTGCGGGCGCTCGGCAGCCTGCACCGGTTCGAGGGCCGTTCGTCGGCGCGGGCGTGGCTGCTGTCCATCGCGCGCCGCGCGGTGATCGACAGCCACCGCTACGCGGCCGCCCGGCCACGGCTGTCCGACACCGACGACTGGACGGTGCTGGCGGAACGCGCCCAGCCGACCGGCCTGCCCGGCTTCGACGACGGCATCGCCCTGCTCGACCTGCTGGACGCGCTGCCCGACGAGCGGCGCGAGGCGTTCGTCCTGACCCAGCTGGTGGGCCTGCCCTACGCGGAGGCGGCCGAGATGAGCGACTGCCCCGTCGGGACGGTCCGCTCGCGCGTGGCCCGCGCCCGGGCGACCCTCGTCGAACTGCTGGCCGAAGCCGAAGCCGAGGCCGAGGCGGACCCGGCGACCGTGGCCGAACCGGTTGCCGTGGCCGCCTGACCGGGAACCCGGTGTCGGTTCCCCCTGGCGGGAACTGACACCGGGTTCGCCCCGACTACTGGATCGGGCGGCGGAGATCCGCCCGTGCATCCAGTGAATTCGGGGAGTTTTGATGCGTTCTCGTGTGAGGCGGGCTACGACGGCCGCGGTGCTCGGCGGCCTGCTGGCGGCGGGCTGCGGCGACCAGGCGGACCCTGCCGCCGGCAAGGGCGACAAGGGCGACTCCGCGGGGTACCCGGTCACCGTCACCGACTGCGCCGGCGCCAGGACCACCTTCACCGACGCCCCGAAGAACATCGTCACCAGCAACGCCGCCGGCCTGGAACTGCTGCTCCGGCTGGGCGCCGGGGACAAGGTGATCGGCACCGGCTTCCCGCCCGGCAAGGGCACGCTGCCCGGCGAACTCGACGCGCAGGCACAGCGGGTGAAGGTGCTCAGCGACACCGTCATCCCCAAGGAGAAGCTCCTCGGCTCCGGCGCCGACCTCTACATCGACACCTTCGCCTCGATGAACATGGGCGGCGGAATGGGGGATGCCCCGACCGAGGAGGAGTTCGAGGCGGCCGGCATCAAGCACACCTTCCTGAAGTCGACGGCCTGCGCCGCGACGAGCAAGGGCCCGGTCACCGACCTCGCCGCCGTCCAGGCCGACATCACCTCGCTCGGCGCGGTCACGGGGACGAGCGCGAAGGCGAAGGAACTCGTCGACGGGATGCAGAAGAAGGTCGACGCCGTCCGGAAGGCGGTGGGCGGAACACCGGAGGACGAGCGGCCCACGTACTTCTTCTTCGACTACGACGCCGGCACCAAGCAGCCCATGGCCGTGTGCAACCGCCAGGTCGCCAACGCGGTCATCACCCTCGCCGGGGCCCGCAACGTCTTCGCCGACTGCGACGGCGACTTCAAGCAGGTCGGCTGGGAGGACGTGATCGCCACGAACCCGGACTGGATCCAGCTCGGTGTGCGCGACCGGGGCAGCGCGGCCGCGAACGAGAAGGCGTTCGACGAGGCGCAGCGGTGGCTGGAGTCGAACCTCGCCACCAAGGGCCTGAAGGCCGCGGAGGAGGGCCGCTTCCTGCGCATCGGCTCCGAGCGGACCACCATCGCCGGTGTCACCAACGCTGACACGGTCGAGGAGATCGCGAAGACCCTGTACCCCGGCAAGGTCGGCTGACCATGATCGGCACCCTGGCACGCCGGAAGGAGACGCGGGACCGGTTGGACCGGCAGGACCGGCAGGAGCGCACCCGTTCCGTCCCTGCCGGACCGCTGGCACTGACCCTCGCCCTGGCGCTGCTCGCCGCCCTCACCGCGGCGGTGTCCTGGGGCTCGACGTCCATCCCGGCCGGTGAGGTGTGGAGCGTGGTCGGGCGCCGCCTGTCCGGCGAGGCCGCACGCCCCGGCACCGACGACCTGATCGTCTGGCAACTCCGCGTCCCACGTGCCCTGTTGGCGGCCCTGGTCGGTGCCGGGCTAGGACTCGTCGGTACGGCGGTGCAGGCACTGGTGCGCAACCCGCTGGCCGACCCCTACCTCCTGGGCATCTCCAACGGCGCCTCCCTGGGCGCGGTCGCCGCGATCGTCCTCGGCCTCGGGGCCGGCGGGACCCTGGCGCTCGGGCTCTCCGGGGCTGCCTTCGTCGGAGCACTGGCCACGTTCGCCCTCGTGTGGGCCGTGGCCCGGCGGGGCGGCGGATTCGCGCCGCTGCGGCTGGTGCTGGCCGGGGTGGCGATCGGGCAGTTCCTGTCCGGGTTCACCAGCTACCTGGTGTTGCGGGCCGGGGACGAGCAGCAGACCCACAGCGTGCTGTTCTGGCTCATGGGCAGCCTCAGCGGGGCGAACTGGGAGCTGCTGGCCGTCCCCGCGGTCGCGGTACCGGCCGGGTGGCTGTGCCTCCAAGGGCGCGCCCGGGGCCTGAACGCCCTGCTGATGGGCGACGAGACCGCGGCCGGGCTCGGGGTCGACGTCACCCGGCTGCGGCGGGAACTGTTCACGGTGACCAGCGTGCTGACCGGCGTCCTGGTGGCCGTCTCGGGGGCGATCGCCTTCGTCGCGCTGATGGTGCCGCACGTCTGCCGTCTGGTCGTCGGCGGCGACCACCGGCGTCTGCTGCCGGTCTCCGCGCTGTTCGGGGCGCTGCTGATGGTGGTCGTCGACATCGTCTGCCGTACGGCGATGGACACCCAGGAGCTGCCGGTCGGCGTGGTCACCTCGCTCATCGGGGCTCCGGCACTGCTGTATCTGCTCGACCGGCGTCTGGGGAGCGGAAGTCGATGATCTGGGGGAGCGGACGTTGAGGATCGACATCGAGGACCTGCACGTCGCGTACGCCGGCCGTACGGTCGTCGCCGGCGCCCATCTGATCGCGGCCGAGGGGGAGATCACCGGCCTCGTCGGTCCCAACGGCAGCGGCAAATCCACGCTTCTGCGTACCGTGTACCGGCACTTGAAGCCGACCGTCGGACGGGTGCTGCTCGACGGGGCCGACATCGGGGAGATTCCCCCGGCCCGGTCGGCCCGCCATGTCGCCGCCCTCCCACAGGAGCGCGGCGGCGACTTCGAGCTGACCGTCCGCGAGGTCGTCGCCATGGGCCGTACGCCCTACAAGCGGGCCTTCGCCGGGGAGGACGCCACCGACCGGGACGTCGTCGCCCGCGCCCTCGCGGACGTCGGCATGGCCCGGCACACCGGGCGCCGCTTCACGGAACTGTCCGGCGGCGAACGCCAACGCGTGCTGCTGGCCCGCGCCTTCGCCCAGCAACCGGACGTCCTGGTCCTGGACGAACCCACCAACCACCTCGACGTCCGCCACCAGGTCGAACTGCTCGCCCTGCTGCGGGCCCGGCGCCGCACGACCCTGGTGTCGCTGCACGACCTCAACGCCGCCGCCTCCGTCTGCGACCGGCTGCACGTCCTGCACGACGGCCGGGTGGTCGCCTCGGGCCCACCCCGTGAGGTGCTCCAACCCGCCCTGCTGGCCGCGGTGTTCGGTGTGCGGGCGGCCGTGGCGGAGCATCCGCTGACCGGCGACCCGCTGATCGCCTTCGATCATCGGTCTCCGGTGGACGGACCGGACGGCGCGGGTATCCCCATGTCGGCCCCGAGCGGCGTCTCGGGTGCTGGTCCCGGGCGGTCACACCGGTGAGCGCCCACGATCGCGAAGGTTGTGAACTATGAGCGACATCCAAGGCATGGACGGCAAGCACTGCGTGGACGGCATGAACGGCCTGGACCCGGTGGCGACCTTCTGCGGCAACTGCGACTGCGGCTGTCCGCAACTCTTCGTCGACCCCGCCGCCCCGGCCGAGCGCCGCGTCGTCCTCACGGACGACTTCGGGCAGCGGGTGCAGATGAGCGCGGACCAGTTCTCGTCGCTGGTCGCGGAGGCCAAGTCCGGGAAGCTGGACGGCATCGTGTCGGCCTGACCGCCGTAGAAGGACCGGTACGGGCCGTAGAAGGGCCGTACAGGCCGGTAGTAGGGCCGTACAGGCCGTACGAAATCCAACTCCGCGTTTCATCATATTTCCGGCCATGACCGGGAACTGGGCCCCCGGCGTCCCCGACCTCTGGAACGAGGCTGCTGACCGGCAGCCGGTCTTGAGGGGGAGGGGGCGCGAGGGTGACGGACCGCTGGGTTCTCGTGGCTGTGGCGGGCTTGTTGTCGTTCGTGGCGATGCTGGACATGAACATCGTCAACGTGGCGCTGGCCGACATCGCCGCGGGCCTGCACGTCTCGGCCGCGACGGCACAGTGGGCGGCGTTGGGGTACCAACTCCCGGTCGTCGCCCTGCTGTTGCCGGTCGGCCGATGGCTGGACGGCACGGGCACGCGGCCCGCGCTGCTGGCGGCCACCGCCGGTTTCGCGCTGTGCAGTGCCCTGGCCGCCCTCTCTCCCTGGGCCGCCTGGCTGATCGCGGCTCGAGTAGGGCAGGGCGCGTGCGCGGCGGTGCTGTTCGTGCTGATGCCGGTGCTGGCCATCCGCGCCGTTCGGCCCGAAGCGCGTGGCCGGGCGATGAGTGTGCCGGCGACGCTCGGCCCGCTGGGTGCGGTGACCGGTCCGGCGGTGGGCGGGCTGCTCCTCGACCACCTTGGCTGGCGCTGGGTGTTCCTGGTGAAGATCCCGTTCTGTCTGCTGGCGTTGGCCGTGGCCTGGCGGGCGATGCCCAGGGACGGTGCGCTGCGCGGACCCGGCAAGCGGGCACTGGGTGACGCGCTCGCGGTGACAGCCGGCCTGTCCGCGCTGCTGCTCGCCCTGACCCTGGGATCCGAGGAACCGACGTGGCTGCTGCTCGCAGCCGGTGCCGTACCGCCGTTGTGGTGGTGGCTGCGCGGGCCGGGCGGCCGTCCGGTGACCGGAGTTCTGCGAGCAGCGAGGCTTTTTCGCGCGCACGGAGCGGTTCTGGCGCTCGCGGCCGGTTTCGCCGCCATGCACTACGTCGTCGCCCTGCACCTCCAGCGGGACGACGGCGTCAGCGCCACCGCGACCGGGCTGACCGTGCTCGCCTTCCCGCTCGGCATGGGGCTTGCCGGGCCCTTCGGCGGCAGGCTCGCCGACCGGTACGGGTTCCGGCGGGTCGCGGTCACCGGCGCCGTCCTCACCGCGGCCGGCCTCCTTCTGCTGGTCCCGCTGGGTGATGCCTGGTTCCCGCCCGACGTGGCCTGGCGGCTGGCGCTGGCCGGCGTCGGCATGGGCCTCAACGGAGGCCCGACGCAGGCCCTGCTCATGGGCGCCGCCCCACCGGGTCGCACCGCGACGGTCGGCTCGACGGTGCAGGTCGCCCGCGGCCTCGGCTTCACCCTCGGCCCGGCCCTGGCCACGGTCGTGTGGCCCCTGGCCGGGACCGGCAACGGAGTGCGAGCGGGGCTGGCCCTCGCCGCCGCGGCGGCCTGTCTCGCCGTACCCCTGCTCGCGCTGCCCGGCCGACGGGCCGCCGTCGTGCCGGGGCGGACCACCGACACCGTTTCGACCTGATCCAGGAGTTCCCATGTGCGGAATCACCGGCTGGGCGTCCTTTCACCACGACGCCCGCATCCAGGCCCCGGTCATCGAGGCCATGACCGCGACCCTCGCCCCGCGTGGCCCCGACGCGGGCGGCGTGTGGCTCGGCGAGCGTGCGGCGATCGGGCACCGCCGCCTGGCCGTCATCGACCTCGCGGGCGGCGGCCAGCCGATGACCGACCGGCCCGAAGCGCCGACCGTGGTCCTGACCTGCAGCGGCGAGGTCTACAACCATCACGAGCTGCGAGCCGAACTCCGGGGTCGCGGGCATGTGTTCCGCACCCGCAGCGACACCGAGGTCGTCCTGCGGGCCTATGTCGAGTGGGGCGAGGCGGTCGCCGACCATCTGGACGGCATGTTCGCGTTCGCCGTCTGGGACGAGCGTGCCGAGCGGCTGCTGCTGGTGCGCGACCGGCTCGGCGTCAAACCGCTGTTCTGGGCGGCCGTCGACGGAGGCCTCGCCTTCGCGTCCGAGCCCAAGGCGCTCTTCCGGCACCCGGAGATACGGCCCCGGGTGGACGCGGACGGGCTGCGGGAGGCGTACAGCCTGCTGTTCAACACCGGGCCGACCGTGTGGTCCGGCATACGCGAGGTCGAGCCGGGCGGCCTGCTCGTCCTGGACCGGGACGGTATCCGCGAGCGCCGCTACTGGCAGCTGGAGGCAGGCGTCCACGAGGACGACCGGGACGCCACCGTGGACCGGGTCGCGACCCTGGTCGGTCGGGCCGCCCGCGGCCAGTTGGAGGCCGACGTCCCGCTGTGCAGCCTGCTGTCCGGCGGCATCGACTCCACCGTCCTGACCGCCCTGCTCGCCGACGAACTCCGCCTGCGCCAGGGCCCGGACGCCCGGATCCGCTCCTACGCCGTCGACTACAGCGGCCAGGCCGAGCACTTCACCGGCGACGTCCTGCGCACCGGCCACGACACCCCGTACGCCACAGAGGCGGGCACCTTCATCGGCACCGACCACAGCACGGTCGTACTGGACCCGCGTGCCCTGCTCGACCCCGAACACCGCAAGGCCGTCGTCGCCGCCCGCGACTCGCCGATCGGCGTCGGCGACATGGACACCTCGCTGTATCTGCTGTTCGGGGAGATACGGTGGCACTCCACCGTCGCCCTGTCCGGCGAGGCCGCCGACGAGGTCTTCGGCGGCTACCCCTGGTTCCACAACCCCAAGGTGCTCGCGGCAGACACCTTCCCCTGGCTGCTGGTCACCGGCGACGAGGCCGCCATGCCGCTCAACCCCGAACTCGACCTGCGCATCGGTGAGTTCCGCGACGACACCTACCGCAGCGCCCTGGCCGCCGTGCCCCACCTCGACGGCGAGACCCCCGCCGAGCACCGGCAACGCGAGATGCAACACCTGTCCCTGACCCGCTGGCTGCGCCAACTCCTGCACCGCAAGGACCGGTTGAGCATGGCCCAGGGTCTTGAGGTGCGCGTTCCGTACTGCGATCACCGGCTCGTCCAGTACGCCTTCGACGCGCCCTGGGCGCTGAAGAGCTTCGACGGCCGCGAGAAGAGCCTGCTGCGCGCCGCCGGAACGGGGCTGGCCCCCGACTCGGTTCTGCACCGGCCCAAGAACCACTACCCGGCCACCCACCACCCCGACTACAACCGCGGCCTGCAGGACATGGCCCGCGACGCGCTGTCCGTCGAGCAGGTCCGGGCGCTGGCCGACGAGACCCGCGTCAAGCCCTGCCTCGACACCCCGCCCGAGCGACTGGAGTGGGGCCACCGCCTGCACCTCGAACGCGTCGTCGACCTCGCCCTGTGGCTGGACCACCACAAGCCCGAACTCGCCCTCTGAGGAGTCCCGTTCATGACCGTCCAGGAACCCGAGACGACGGACGAAGCCACCCTTCCGGACCCGGTGCCGCTGATGGGCTGCCCGTACAAGAGCAACCCCTACCCCCTCTACGAGCGGATGCGCGAGGCCGGGCCGGTCCACCCGGTCCTCTTCCCCAGCGGCGTCCGGGCGTGGCTCGTCACCGGGTACGACGCCGCCCACGCCGCCCTCAACGACGACCGCCTCGGCAAGAACCACGACCGGGGCAACGACCGCTGGCGCGCCCGCGCCTCGATCATGCCCGAGCCGCAGCACTCCCGGCTCCAGGTCCATCTCCTCCACCAGGACCCGCCGAAGCACACCAGCATGCGGCGCTGGGTGACGGACGCCTTCACGCCGCGTCGCGTCGAACAACTGCGGCCCCGTTTCCAGGAGTTGGCCGACTCGCTGGTCGACGCCCTTCCGGCGGCCGGACCCGCCGACCTGGTCACCGGCTTCGCCGCCCGCTTTCCCTTCCAGGTGCTCGCCGAAGTCATCGGCCTGCCGGGGGAGTTGGCGGCGCGTTTCGACCGCGACTGGGGCAAGGTCGTGCAGCCGGTCGGGCCGACGGATCCCGGCAGGCCGCTGTACGAAGCCCGGCTGCACGGTCTGGAGAGCTACATCGCCGAGGTCGTCGCCCACAAACGCGAGCACGGGGACGACGATCTGCTGAGCCGCCTCGTCGTGGCCCGCGACCGGGGCGAGCTGTCCCGGGCGGAAGTGGACTCGATGATCTTCCAGCTGCTGGTGGCGGGCCAGGAACCGGTCACGAACCAGATCACGACCGCCCTGATCGCCCTGTTCCGCCACCCCGACCAGCTCGCCCGCCTGCGCGACGACCCCGGCCTCCTGCCCCGCGCGGTCGAGGAACTCCTGCGCTACGACAGCGCCTTCGAGCTGACCACCTGGCGCTTCTTCGGCCAGGACGGCGACCTGCACGGCACCGAGGTCCCGGCCGGCGACTCCGTGATCGTCTCCCTCTGCGCAGCCAACCGGGACCCGCGCCGCTTCCCCGCCCCCGACACCCTCGACCTCGACCGCAGCCCCAACCCGCACCTCGCCTTCGGCCACGGCATCCACTTCTGCCCCGGCGCCGCCCTCGCCCGCGCCGAACTCCAGATCGCCCTGGGCACCCTGCTCACGCGTCTGCCCGGCCTGCACCTCGCCATCAGGGACGAGGACATCGAGTGGATCCCGGCAGTCCTCGGCCGCGGCACGAACCACCTGCCCGTCGGCTACGACCGACGGTTGTGAGGCCGACGGCTGCGAGACCGACGACCGGCTGATTCCCCCGCCTGACCGTGACCGGCTGATCCCACCGGCCTGACGACAGCGCCTTGCCCGCCAAGGCGCCATGCCGGCCTGCCCGCACACCCCCTGGAGGAACGACATGCTCCTGACGACGGCACCGGACACCCCGCCCCTGCCCACAACCACCGCCGCGCAGATCCTGAACCTGCTCCTGCCGCACCACCGCACGACCGACCGGGCCCGGGCCTCGGCCGAGGCGTTCCCCGGTCAACTGCGCCGGATCACCGACTTCGTCCGCGAAGGCGCCCCCATCGTCTTCACCCTGCCCGGCTTCCCCTGCAAGTCGCCCAACCCGGCCAAGACCCTGGGCCACCTTCCCGACATGGGCGAACGCCTCTCCCTCGCCTTCCTGGACGCGCTGTGCACGGAGATCGGGCGGATCCACCCGCCCGGCGCCCACGTCGTCATCTGCTCCGACGGCCATGTCTTCGGCGACCTGATCCGCGTCCCCGACGACCACATAGACGCCTACGCCGACGAACTGCGCGCACTCATACGGGAATCGGGCCTGCACCACCTCTCCGTCTTCGACCTGCGCGACGTCCTAGGCGACCTCCCCCACGACACCAAACGCGCCCACGTCCACGACCGCTACGCCCCCACCCTGGACGCCCTGCGTGCCGAGGTCCGCACCGACGCCCCCACCCTGGCGCTGTACCGGGGCATCACCCGCTTCCTCGTCGAGGACACCGCAGACTTCCACGGCACCCGCTCGGCCCTCCAACGCGAGTGCCGCAGACGGGCGTACGGCGTCATCCAGCGCAGTCGCGCCTGGGGAGCCCTCATCGCCGACCACCACCCGTACGCCGTACGCCTCTCGATCCATCCCCAGCCGGCCGGCGCCGCCAAGTTCGGCATCCGGCTCCTGGACGCCCCCGACGCCTGGACCACCCCCTGGCACTCCGCCGCCCTGCACGAGCCCGACGGCACCTGGACCCTCATGCCGCGCGCCAGGGCGCAGCGTCTCGGCCGCCTCGTCCATCGCGACGGCAGGCCGAGCCACTTCGAGCGGTCGGGCTCCGGCGGTCAGCGCTCGGCGGCCACCGCCCGCAGATAGGCGCCCAGGCGGGCGATCGCCGACGGGTTGCGGGGGCTCTCGACCAGGTCGACGTAGTCGAGGACGAAGATCCGTTTGTGCTTGACGGCGGAGACGTTCCGCAGGGGCGGGTAGGAGAGCAGGAACTTCTTCTTCTGCTCGGCGCTCACATCGCCGTAGTCGCAGATCACGATGACGTCCGGGTCCCGCTGCACGACGCTCTCCCAGCCGACGGTGGTCCAGGAGTCCTCGACGTCGTGCATGACGTTGATCCCGCCGGCCTCGCTGATGATCTGCTCCGGGGCGGCGTAACGGCCGGAGGTGAACGGCTGGTCCTGGCCGCTGTCGTACAGGAACACCTTGGGCCGGTCGGCACCCGTGGGGGCCTTCGCCTTCACCTGCGCGACCTGCTTCTTGAAGTCGGCGATCAGCGTGGCGGCCCGCTGCTCCACGCCGAACAGCTTCCCGAGGTTGGTGAGGTCGGCGTACAGGGCGTCCAGCGGCGGCATGATGCCGCGCGAGGTCTCCGTACGGCCGTTGCGGCAGGACTCGGTGAGGAGGTACGAGGGGATGCCGAGCTTCTTCAGGGCGTCGGGGGTGAAGCCGCCGTCCTCGCGGAAGCCGTAGTTCCAGCCGGCGAAGACGAGGTCGGCGCGGGCGTCGAGGACGTTCTCCTTGGTGAGCTGGTCCTTGGAGAGCCACTTGACCTTGTCGTAGCCGTCCTTCCACGGGACGTCGGTCAGGTCGCCCTTGTCGTCCGGCATGGCGAACCCGGCCATGCGGTCCTCCAGGCCGAGGGCGAACATCAGCTCGGTGATGCCGACGTCGTTGGTGACCACGCGCTCGGGGACCGGGTCGTAGGTGACCTTGCGGCCGCAGTTGGTGAGCGTGACCGCGGCCGACTTGGCGTCCGCCGACTTCTCCACCGTGGCGCCGCAGCCGGTCGCGGTGACCGTCGCGGCGAGGCAGAGGGCGGTGGCTAGGAGCTTGCGCATGTGGGTCCTTGGGGGAGGAGGTCGAACAGGAGCTGGACCGCGCCGGTCTCCGGGTGCCGTACCGGATGGGCACGGACCCCGAACACCTCGGCGAGCAGGTCGGGTTGGAGTACGTCGAGTGGCGTACCCGAGGCGACGACACGGCCGCCGGCGATGACGTACAGGACGTCGCAGTGCGCGGCGGCCAGGTTGAGGTCGTGCAGGGCGGCCAGCACGGTCAGGCCGCTGGTGCGCACCAGGGACAGCACGTCCAACTGGTGGGCGATGTCGAGGTGGTTGGTGGGCTCGTCCAGGACGAGCACGCGCGGTTGCTGGGCGAGCGCGCGGGCGATGAGCACGCGCTGCTTCTCGCCGCCGGACAGGGCGAGGAACCCGCGGTCGGCGAGATGGGCGACGCCGGTGCGGTCCATGGCCGCGGCGCAGATCTCCCGGTCGGAGGCGGCCGTACGGTCCCGGTGCGGCAGCCGCCCCATGGCCACGACCTCGGCGACGGTGAAGTCGAACTCGGCCGACGACTCCTGCGGCAGCGCGGCCAGCACCCGGGCGGCGGCCCGGGGCGGCATGGCGTGCACGTCGTCGCCGTCCAGCCGCACCACACCGTCGGCCGGACGCAGCGCCCGGTACACGCACCGCAGCAGCGTGGACTTGCCGCTGCCGTTCGGGCCGACGAGCCCGACGAACGCCCCGCTGTCCACGGCGAGTCGGATGTCGTCGACCAGCCGCGCTCCGGCGGCCTCGACCGTGATGCCCTCGATGTCGAGCCGCATGCTCACCGCCCCCCGAACGCATAGCCGCCGCGCCGCATCAGCAGCAGGAACGCGGGCACCCCGACGACGGCCGTGATCACCCCGACCGGCAGCTCGGCGGGGGCGACGAGGAGCCGCGACAGCAGGTCGGCCCACACCAGCAACACCGCCCCGGCGAGCGGCGCCACGGTCAGCACCCGCCGGTGATCGGCGCCGACCAGCATCCGTACGACGTGCGGCACCATCAGCCCGACGAACCCGATGGCCCCGCTGACCGCCACCACGGTCCCGGTCACGGCCGCGGTGACCAGGAACAACTCCCGCCGCAGCAGCGCCGGTCGGACGCCGAGCGCAGCCGACGTCTCGTCCCCCATGGCGAGCGCGTTCAACGCCTCCGCCCGCCACCGCAGCCACGCCCACCCGGCCGCCACGGTCACCGCGGCGAGCGGCACCTGCGCCCAGGTCGCGCCGCCCAGGCTGCCCAGCAGCCACATGATCGCGGACCGGGCGGCCTCGCCCCGGGCCGCGCCGAACACCATGACGGTGGTGACGGCCTCGAAGCCGTACGCCAGTGCCGTCCCGGTCAGGATCAGCCGCAGCGGGGTCAGGCCGTGCGGCGAGCGCGCCACGGCGTACACCAGCGCCATCGCCGCGAGCGCGGAGACGAACGCCGACAGGGACAGCGCCCAGACCCCCAGCCCCGCGAACGCCCCCAGCAGGATCACGGCGTTGGCGCCCACCGCGGCGCCCGAGGAGATGCCCAGCACGAACGGATCGGCTAGCGCGTTGCGCACCATCGCCTGCACGGCCACCCCGACGGCGGCGAGCCCGGCCCCGACGACCGCGCCGAGCACGACGCGCGGCAGCCGGATCTCCCACACGATGGTGTACGCGGCGACGTCCTGGCCGTTGATGGTCCCGCCGGTCAGCCCCGCCCCGAGCAGCCGGAAGACATCTCCCCACCCGATGCCGGCGGCTCCGAGCCCGACGCCGCACACGAGGGAGACGAGCAGAAGCAGCCCCAGTCCCAGGGCGAGCGGCAGCACCGCCACGCGGGACGCACCGGGACTCGGTGTCGATGTCGGTATCCGGGTCGGACTTCGGTGCACGGGCAGGGCGGTCCTTCGCCTGGGGCCGCCTGTGAACATCGAGCAGGGAGACGGCCCGAACGACCGTGCCGGCCGCGCGGTCCCCTCTCGCAGTCCACGGCGAGCAGTCAACGGGTCACACCACCCACGGGCGATCGGGCTCGCGCGACGGACGACCAGGTCCCCGCGCACACCGTTGCGGGTCAGCGCCGGACTCTCACCGGACTTCCCCCGCGGGAGGCCCGGGGAGCGTAACAGAGGGAGGTCAGCCCGGTTGTCAGTGCCCTGTGGAACACTCGCCGTCGTCGGTTCGATCAAGGGGTCGAACGACAGATTCGCCAAGGGGGATTGCCTGTTATGGGCATGTACATTTCGTTCGTCGGCGCCACCACGGAGGAGCTCGACAGGGCGGAGAAGGACCCGAGTTGGGCCGATGAGTTCGTCTACGAGCTCTACGACAACGAGGACGACCCGCTGCCGGGCCGTCCCGACGTCGGCCTGGACAAGAAGTGGGCCGGCCTCCAGTTCCTGCTCGACGAGACCGACGTGGAACTCGAGTTCATGATGGACGGGTTCCCGATATTGGAGGACGGCACGCTGTTCGGGTACTCCGCGGAAGAGGTCAAGACCGTGGCACGGCAACTGAGGGCCACCCCGTGGGAGCAGGTGGCGGCACATTACGACGCGGAAGAGATGACCAAGGAGGATGTGTACCCCCGGATCTGGGACGACGACGGCGGGGACTGGCTCGAAGACGCCTACGACGAACTGGTCGAGTTCTTCGGCGAGGCGGCCGATCGCGGCCTCGGGGCGTTCATGACCTTCAGCTTCTGAGGAATCCGGCAGCTTTCAGGGAACCCGGGAGGTCGTCCCATGCTGATCGACACGACTGCTCCACTGGGCCGCGCCGCCGTCGAGGCGATCCGGACCGGTGACGTGAACGCGTTGCAGGACCTGCTGACCGCACATCGAGGGCTGGCCACGGCACGGCTGGGCAACATGAAGACCGCCCGGACCCTGCTTCACGTCGCCACCGACTGGCCCGGCCACCTGCCGAACGGCCCCCGGACGGTGGCCGCGCTGGTCGCCGCGGGCGCGGACGTGGCCGCCCGGTTCACCGGCGCGCACCGCGAGACCCCGCTGCACTGGGCGGCCAGTTGCGACGACGTGCCCGTCCTGGACGCGCTGCTCGACCTGGGCGCCGACATCGAGGCCGACGGCGCGGTCATCGGCAACGGCACGCCGCTCGCGGACGCGGTGGCCTTCGGGCAGTGGAACTGCGCCCGGCGACTGGTGGAGCGCGGCGCGCGCACCACCTTGTGGCAGGCCGCGGCCCTCGGCGAGGCCGACCGCGTCGCCGCCCGCTGCACGTCCGAGTCCGCCCCGCCCACCGAGCAGGAGCTCACCGAGGCGCTCTGGTGCGCCTGCCACGGCGGGCAGCGGGAGACGGCCGACTACCTGCTGCGACGGGGCGGTGACAGCAACTGGATCGGGTACGACGGCCTGACCGCCCTCGACGCCGCACACCGCTCCGGCCACGACACGCTGGTCACATGGCTGCGCGAGCAGGGGGCGAAGTCCGCCGAGGAGTTGGCCTGACGGCGGGCGGGCGGCCAGGGGCCGTGCCTCCGACGTAGCTCCGGGCCACGGCCCCGGGCCACGCCCACCGCCGACGTGCGGCCGTCCAGGGAGAGGTGAAGACTGGGACACGGCCGGGCCGCTGCGCCCTGCCGACATCGACATGAGGTGCGAACGGATCCGCGCACCACGCCCCCGCTGCCCGCCCGGACGTCAGGCGCCGTCATCCGTCCGCGGTTCACCGTCTGCACACAGACGTCTTCAATAAGAGGGGTCCGGCCATGGGCGGCATCAACGGAACGGCACTGGAGGTCTTGCGCGAGGGACTGCGGGGGCCTGTCATCTCTCCGCGGGACCCGGGCTACGACGAGGCCCGCAGCATCTACAACGCCATGATCGACCGGCGTCCGGCCGCCATCGCGCAGTGCGTGGACGCGGCGGACGTGCGGGCCGTGCTCGCCTTCGCCAGGGACACCGGAGCGGAGCTCGCGGTGCGCGGCGGGGGCCACAGCGGACCGGGTCTGTGCCTGGTCGACGACGCGCTCGTCCTCGACCTGTCGACGATGCGCGGGGTGCGGGTGGACCCGGGCGCGAGGATCGCGCAGGTGGCCGGCGGCGCGCAGCTGGGCGACCTCGACCACGCGGCCCACACGTTCGGCCTGGGCGTGCCGACCGGCATCATCTCGATGACGGGCGTGGGCGGCCTCACCCTCGGCGGCGGCCACGGCCACCTGACCCGCAAGTACGGCCTGACCGTCGACAGCCTGCTGTCCGCCGATGTCGTCCTCGCCGACGGCACCTTCGTCACCGCGTCCGAGGAGGAGCACCCCGATCTGTTCTGGGCGCTGCGGGGCGGCGGCGGGAACTTCGGCGTGGTCACCTCGTTCACCTTCCGGCTGCACCCGGTGGGCACGGTCGGCGTCGCGGTGACGGTGTGGCCGGTCGACCGCACTCCGGAAGTGCTGCGCTGGTACCGGGAGTTCCTGCCCGCCGCGCCGCAGGACCTCAACGGCTTCTTCACCCTCTTCACCATCCCACCCGGACCGCCGTTCCCCGAGCCGATCCACGGGCAGAAGATGTGTGGCGTCGTCTGGTGCTACACCGGTGACCTGGACGGCGACCGCCTGGAACAGGCGCTGGCCCTGGTGAACGAACCGGCCCCGCCCGCCTTCCACTTCACCACGCCCATGCCCTACCCCGCCCTGCAGGGCATGTTCGACGAGCTGATCCCGAAGGGCTACCAGTGGTACTGGCGCGGCGACTTCTTCGACACGATCTCCGACGCCGCGATCGAGGTGCACCACAAGTACGGCGACAACCTCCCCACCCAGCTTTCCCTGATGCACCTGTATCCCGTGGACGCGCAGGCCCACGAGGTCCGCTCCGAGGACACCGCCTGGGCGTACCGGGACGCCGTGTATTCCGGAGTGATCGCCGGCGTCGACCCGGACCCCGCCAACGCCGGGCTGATCCGGCAGTGGTGCGTCGACTACTGGAGCGACCTGCATCCGTACTCCATGGGCGGCTCCTACATCAACTTCATCGGCGAAGGGGAGAGCCCGGACCGCGTCCGCGCCACCTACCGCGGCCACTACGACCGGCTGGCCGCGACGAAGCACACATACGACCCGGACAACTTCTTCCACGCCAACCAGAACATCCCGCCGACGGCAGGCTGACCTTCGCCGTACCTGTCGTTCACCCCGAGGACCCCCTGGGGTAGGGTCGCGGGCGTTGTCGGCTACTGACTGGTAGTGAGCCGGTGCGGGGAGTGTCGAAGGGGGCGGCAGACAGATGGAGTCCCAGGTGGGCGGGAGCGGATCCGTGGGCGTCGACGGCACCAGGCTGGAGGAGTTGACTCCCCAGCCGTTGCTGACCCGCGACTACGAGACACGCCCCTCGCTCGTGTACGAGCGCCTGAGGCAGCAGCACGGACCCGTCGCCCCCGTCGACCTGCTGGGCGTGCCCGCCTGGCTGGTGCTCGGCTACCGGGAGGCGCTGCAGGTACTCCAGGACGAAGACGGCTGGCCGAAGGGGCTGGAGAACTGGCGGGCCCGCTCGGCCGGCGAAGTACCCGACGACTGGCCGCTCGGGCCGTCCCTGGAGGTCAACCACGTGCTGATCCAGGGCGGTCCCGGATACAAGCCGCTGCGGACGGCGTGGGACGCGGCGCTCAAGCCGTTCCAGGATCCCGCGCACCCCCAGGCGAGGCGGCTGAAGACCGCCGTCACCGCCTACTCCGACGAACTGATCACCCTCGTCGGGCAGGGCGGCGGCACCGGCGTGGCCGACCTGTCCGCGCAGTTCTCCCGCCCGCTGCCGCTGATGGTGGCCAGCCACCTGCTCGGTTTCCCCGGTTCCCAGGGCGACGACGCGCTGATGGACATGTGGCGGGTCCTGGACGCCGGTCCCGACGCCGAGCCCGCCCTGGAGCGGCTGCTGGCCACGCTCGCGGAACTGGCGGCCGTGAAGCTGAAGGAGCCGGGGGACGACTTCCCCTCCTACCTGCTGGCCGCGCATCCCGATCTCTCCCTCGACGAACTGGCCCGTGAGCTGTTCATGCTGCTCGGCATGACGTCCGACCACGTCGGCATCCTGATGTCCAACACCGTGGTCGAGGTCATCTCCGGCGACGGCGGCGTACGCGCCAGCCTGTCCGCCGGGATGATCCGGGAGACCATGAACCGGGTGGTCATGCGCAAGCCGCCGCTGGTGAACTTCGTCCCGCGATTCGCCGCCGAGGACACTCCGCTCGGCAACTACACGATCCGGGCCGGCGACCCGGTGTGGGTCTCCTCCGCCGCCGCGCACGCCGACCCGCTCTTCGCCGATCACGTGGCGCCGAGCAGCACGATCAGCACCCGGGCCCACCTGTCCTGGGGCGCGGGCCCCCGCCAGTGCCCGGCGCGCGAGCTCGCGTCCACGGTCGCGGCGGTCGGCGTGGGCCGGCTCTTCGAGCGGTTCTCCCATCTCGACCTCGCGCTCCCGGCCGACCAACTGCCCTGGCGCTCCTCGCCGTTCATGCGCGGCCTGCGCTCACTGCCCGTCCGCTACGAACTCGCTCCCATGCCGGGGCGGCCCATGGCGGCCGAGCGGTCACCGGCCCCGCAGCGGGCGTCGGCACAGCTGACAGCCGCGGACACCGCGGCCCTGTCGGCACCGGAGCCGCCCGAGCCGGTGCTGCCGGACCAGGCCACCCGGCAGCGCTCGTCACTGTGGCGCTATCTCACCGGACTGATCCGCGCCGGACGCTGACCAGGGGCGCCGCAGCCGGCCCGGTGATCGACTGGAGGGCCGTCCGGTTGCGGCGTACGGTCGAATGGTGTGCGGGAACCAGCACCGACCACCCGCCGCACTGGCGCGATGCCATGAGCAATCCGGAGCCGACCCCTGAAGCACGGACCACCACGCAGGAGACGGAGCGAGGTGATGGCCGTGGCAGCGGTATGGCGTTGCTGGTCATCGCGTCCTGTCAGCTGATGGTGGTGCTCGACATCACCATCGTGAACATCGCCCTGCCGGACATCCAGCGCTCGCTGGGCTTCTCCACGACCAGCCTGTCCTGGGTGATCAACGCCTACACGCTCACATTCGGCGGACTGCTGCTGCTCGGCGGCAGGATGGGCGACATCCTCGGCAGACGGCGCGTGTTCATCTTCGGCGTCCTGCTCTTCGTCTTCGCCTCACTGCTCGGCGGACTCTCCCAGAACGAGTGGCAACTCCTCGCCGCTCGTGCCCTCCAGGGCGTCGGCGGCGCCATCGCCTCCCCGACCTCCCTCGCCCTGATCAGCACGACCTTCCGTGAAGGACCCGAGCGCAACAGGGCGTTCGGCGTCTTCGCCGCGGTCTCGGCGGGCGGCGGCGCGATCGGGCTGCTGATGGGCGGCATCCTGGTCGAGTGGCTGAACTGGCGATGGGTGCTGTTCGTCAACGTGCCCATCGGGCTGCTCATCGTGCTCGCCACGCCGCGCTGGATCCAGGAGTCCGAGCGCCACCCCGGCCACTTCGACCTGACCGGCGCACTGACGTCCACCATCGGCATGGTGCTGCTGGTGTACGGGTTCATCCGGGCCGCGCAGGACGGCTGGCGGGACCCGCTCACGCTGGCCGCGTTCGGGGCGGCCGTCGTCTTCCTGCTGCTGTTCATCCTGGTCGAGCAGCGCTCCCGGCAGCCGATCACGCCGCTGCACATGTTCGCGGACCGCAACCGCGCGGGCACCTACGGCATGATGCTGAGCCTCGCCGCCGCGATCTTCGGCATGTTCTTCTTCCTCACCCTCTTCGTGCAGAACGTGCTGGACTTCAGCCCGCTTCAGGCGGGTCTTGCCTTCCTCCCGGTGAGCGCCGTCATCGCGATCGGCGCGGGACTCGCCTCCCAACTCCTGCCGAAGTACGGGCCCAAACCCTTCATGGTGACGGGCGCGATCCTGGCCGCCGCCGGCCTCGCCTGGCTGACCCTGACCGACATCCACTCCACCTACCTGGGCAGCATCCTCGGCCCGATGCTCGTCTTCAGCCTCGGCATGGGCATGGAGTTCGTGTCCCTGACCCTGATGGCGCTGTCCAACGTGGCCGTCCATGAGACGGGCGCCGCCTCCGGGCTTCTCAACGCCACCCAGCAGGTCGGCGGTTCCCTCGGACTGTCCATCCTGGTCACGATGTTCGGCACGGCCAGCAGCAACGAGGCCGACAAACAGATCCCGGCCTTCCTGTCCCAGGCGACCCCGCTGGAGCGGCTGCGCTTCGAACGCACCGGACAGCTGCCGGCGCAGTACGCCGACGAGATCCTCACCGCGGGAGTCTCCGCCGCCTTCATCGTGGCCGCGATCTTCACCGCGATCGCCGCGGTGATCGCCCTCCTGGTCATCCAGGTCCGCCCCTCCGACCTGGAGCGGCTCCAGGGCGGAGGAATGCCGACGCCGTGAGGTGTTCCCCTGTCGTTGGCGCCCGCGTCACCGCATGCTCTTACTGTGCGCGCCATGAGAAGAACCTCGATCATGGTCAGTGCCGCGCTGCTGACCCTCTCCCTCGCGTCGCCCGCGGTGGCCGACCGGGGCGCACCGGACTTCGGCCGCGCCACGCTGACCGGCTTCGCGTCGCTGCCGGCCGAGACGTTCGTGCCGGGCAGCGAACCGTCCGGCTCGGCCATCGGGGCGGGCCCCTTCAACGGCATAGCGGCGCCGTTCGCCCATCAGCCCGTCCAGGGCTTCAGCGGTGTCGTGAACAGGCGCGACGGCACCTTCGACGTGCTGTCGGACAACGGGTACGGCACCAAGGCCAACAGCGCCGACTTCCTGCTCCGCGTCCACCGCGTCAAGCCGGACCCGCGGACCGGGAAGGTCACCGTGCTCGGCGGGTTCAACCTGAGCGACCCCGACCGCCACGTTCCGTTCCCGCTCACGCGGGCCGACCGGGTGCTCACCGGTGCCGACTTCGACGTCGAGTCGATCGTGCGGATGCCGGACGGGACGTACTGGTTGGGCGACGAGTTCGGTCCCTGGCTGCTGCACTTCTCCGCCGAGGGCCGTCTCCTGGAGGCGCCGATCGCGCTCGACGGGGTGAAGGCGCCGGAGAACCCCTACCTGAACGGCGCCCAGCCGAACATCGCGAGCAGCAAGGGCTTCGAGGGCCTGGTCCGTTCCGTGGACGGCCGTCACCTCTACCCGCTCCTGGAGGGCACGGTGACCGGGGACACGCCCGGCGACCTGCGGTTCAGCGAGTTCGATCTGCGTAAGCGCGCGTACACCGGGAAGCGCTTCGGCTACCGGCTGGAGTCGACCTCGAACGCCATCGGCGACGCCATCGCCGTCGACCGGCACCGCTTCCTGGTCATCGAGCGCGACGGAGGACAGGGCGACACCGCCAAGTTCAAGCGCGTCTACCTGGCCGACACCCGGGACCGCGACGGCGACGGCCTGATGGACAAGACCCTCGTCGCCGACCTGCTGGACATCGCCAACCCGAAGGGGCTCGGCGGCTTCGGGGAGACGTTTCGGTTCCCGTTCCAGACGATCGAGGACGTCAACCTCGTCGACGACCGGACGCTGGCGATCCTGAACGACAACAACTTCCCCTTCTCGTCCGGCCGGACGGCAGGCAAGGCGGACAACAACGAGTTCATCACCGTCCGGCTCTCGGCCCCGCTGCACGCGGACTGGCGCGCCCTCCGCTGACTGTTCCTCGGAACGGCGGATACCGCTACCTGCTGGAGATCCCGGAGACACCCGCCGACCCACTCGGCGGGTGTCTCCGGCTGATCGAGCACCAGGTGGACCAACTGATCGACGCGGCACCGCGCGGGCCGGTCAGCCGCCGATCCGTGCCGCGATGATCGGCGCCAAACGGTCGGCGATGACGCGGTGGCCCTGGTCGTTGGGGTGGACGGAGTCCGTCAGGTCGCCGGAGCCCAGCCAGCCCGTCGTGTCGACGAAGGAGAGCCGGGTGTCGCCGCCGTCCACGGCCGCCTTGACGGCCGCTTCGGTCTGCGGGACGTAACGGCCGCGGAAGGTCTCCAGCGCGAAGATCCACGCCCGTGGATACGCGGCCCGGACCTTGCGCAGCAGACTGGAGTACGCCGACTGGAACTGCGTGGAACTGACGCCGTGGCCCACGTCGTTGGTGCCCAGGTTGATGACGACGGCGTTCGCCTGGTAGCGGGAGAAGTCCCAGTTGGGCGTGGGC
Organism: Streptomyces shaanxiensis; assembly: GCF_039537145.1. Lineage (NCBI taxonomy): Bacteria > Bacillati > Actinomycetota > Actinomycetes > Kitasatosporales > Streptomycetaceae > Streptomyces > Streptomyces shaanxiensis. The sequence continues at coordinate 366,370 of NZ_BAAAZY010000028.1, read as the reverse complement.
GAGTTGGGGTTGAGCCTGCCGAACTGCTGCTCCAGGCCCACGCATCCGTCCGCCGTGGCCACCAGACAGGCACCCCCTTGGGCGACCTGCGTGTGCTCGGCACCGAGCCGTTCGCCGATCAGCCAGCCGTACGCGGTACGGGCGTTCTGCGAGCTGGTGGTGCCCACGGTGATCGAGTCGCCGACGAACTCGATCAGTTTGGCGGGAGCCGGCGGTGCGAACGTCGTCGCGCCGCTGTCCAGGGCCAGCCCCTGGAACACGGCGTCGCCGCGGTACGAGCCCGCGACCACCTGGTAGTTGACCTGGAGGGTGTGGTTGCCGGCGGCCAGCGCCGTCGGCGTCAGGTCCACGGTGCCCTTGACGTCGTCGTAGAACCTCACCGGCCCGTCGTCGATGCGCGCCCAGAAGTCGATGGTGCCCCGCTGCTTGAGCTTGACCGTCCGGCCGGTGAAGCCGACCCGGTAGTACGCGCCCGCCCAGTACGGGGTGTAGAGGGTGCTGGAGCTGCGGGTGTCCCAGCGGCCGACGAACTTGATGCTGGGGTCGCCGGGCTGCCCGGGAGCGGCGGCCTGGGCGGACGCCTCGGTGGCGGTGCCGAGCCGGGCGGCGATGACGGGCGCCAGACGGCCCGCGAACTTGGTGTGGCCCGCCTCGTTGGGGTGCCCGTTGCCGTCCTCGTAGTCGGTGCCGTCGGTGAGCCAGCCCGTGGTGTCGACGTAGGTCACCTTGGCGTCACCGGCGCTGTTGCGGGCGCTCACGGCGGCCCTGGTCTCGGCGACGTAGCGCTTCTTGAGCGTCTGCACGGCGAAGAGCTGGGCCTCGGGGTGCCGGGCGCGCACATCGCTCAGGAACTTGGTGTACGCCGCCTGGAAGGCGGGGCCGGACACACCGTGGCCGATGTCGTTGGTGCCGAGGTTGATGACCACCGCGCTCGCCCCGTAGCGGGAGAAGTCCCAGTTCTGGTCACCGGTGCTGCCCGTCCGGAAGTACTGGCCGCTCAGGCCCGTGCAACCGGACTGGGCGACCAGGCAGTAGCCGGCCCGGGCTATCCGGGTGTGCCGCATCCCGAGCCGCTCGCCGGTCTTCCAGGCGTACGAGTCGAGCGCGAGCCGGTCGGTGAGAGCGCCCGTGGTGATGGAGTCGCCGACGAACTCGACCAGCCCTGACGGCACCGCCGGAGCGACGGTGCGCGCACCGGAGTCCAGGACCAGGCCCTGGAAGACGGTGTCACCTGAGCGGTAGGAGATCCGCAGGGTGTGGGTGCCGGGGGACAGGGGCTGGGGAGTGAGGTTCACCGTGCCGCGGACGCCCGCGTGGAAGACGTCGGGTCCGCCGTCGACGCTCGCGTAGAAGTTGACCGCGTCCCTGGCCCTGACCTTGACCGTGGTGCCGGTGAACGCCGTCTGCAGATATGCGCCGGACCAGTGGGGCACGGCCGCGGTGCCCGAACTCGTGTCCCAGCGGCCCACGTACGCGATGTTGGGGTCGGACACCGAACCGTCGCCCGCCGCCGCCCGCGCCGGGGAGCCGCCCGCCCAGGACAGCGACAGCAGGGCGGCGACGAGTGCGGCGGTGAAGAGGGCGGAAAGGGTGCGTCTGGGGTGGGGGGTTGTCTGCACGGGGATCCCTTTCGCGTGTGGGGGATTGGGAGCGCTCCCATGAAGAACTGCGTTTCGAGAGAAGCAATGAAACGGTTCAGCGTCAAGGACTCCTGTGGTGGTGGGAACTCCTGTGACAGATGTGACGACTCATTCGATGGGTGAGTCGTGGGGAAGACGCGTGCGACCCGTGCGTTTGATGTGACGACCTTCACCCCGATGTGGCGGTAAGTAGTGAATTCCTTACGCAAGAAGCGCGTAAGTGACGGCAAGGCAAGCAATTCATGACCCGGAGGTTTCGAGTGCGACCGTTCACCCTCAACTACACGTCTCCCAAAGGGCTTTCCGACGCGCTGACGCCGTATCACTTCGACCCGGCCCGCCAGCTGAACGTACTGCCCGACGGCCGCCCCGCCGTCAGCGACCCGGACCTGCTGCTCGCCGTCGGCACGACGACGTCCACCGCCGGCTCCGCGACCCACTTCGACGACTGACGACCCGGACCGCGCATGACGGTACTGATCCTCACGTCCGAGGAGGACGTGACGGCCGACATGGTGGTGGCCAGTCTGCACGCGGCGGGAACGCCCGTGCTGCGGCTGGACCCCGCCGACCTGCCCGGAAAGGCCGTGCTGTCCGCCGACTACGCGCACGGCGACTTCGACGGCCACCTGTCGGTCAACGGCCATGTGCTCAGCATGGGCGGGCTGCGCTCCATCTGGGTGCGCAGACCCGGCGAACCGGCCGCGCACGCCGCGCACCCCTCACCGTGGCTGACCGCCGAGACCCGGCAGGCGTTGTACGGCATGCTCCACTCCGCCGCCGCACGGTGGATGAACCATCCGCGCAACGCCGACCAAGCACGCCTGAAGCCCTGGCAGTTGAGAGTCGCCCACCTCAGCGGCTTCGCCGTGCCGCCGACGGTTTTCACCACGGCACCCCGGCTGGCGCGGGAGTTCGCCGAGGAGTACCGGGAGGTGGTGGTGAAGTCGGCCTCGGGGCCGCCGCCCGGTGACCCCGTGCTGGATCTGCCCACCACTCTCGTCGGCCCCGACGCCGACTTCTCGGCCGTCGCGGCCGGGCCCGCGCTGCTCCAGCGGTACGTCCCCAAGCGGGCCGACATCCGCCTGACCTGCGTCGGCACCCGCCTCTTCGCCGCACGCAAGAACGCCGAACCCGGCCAGGTCGACGGCCGCTACGGCGACACCGGGCACGCCTGGAAACCGGTTCCGGTCCCCGAGCGCATCGGCAAGTCGGTGCAGGAGTACGTCACTCTGGCCGGACTGGCGTACGCGGCCTTCGACTTCGCCGAGGACGAGGACGGCATCTGGTGGTTCCTGGAGTGCAACCAGGGCGGCCAGTTCGGCTTCGTGGAGCTGGAGACCGGGCAGCCCATCGCGGAGGCGGTCGCCCTGTGGCTGGCACAGCGCAGGGCGGACCGCCGACGTCCCGAGAGCTACGGGTGAGTTCGAGACCCGAGGCCGTCCCGAACTCCGTACCGCTTACGCGGCCAGTTCCTTGCGGATCCGGTCCAGCATGAACGCGGAGGACTCCTCGGCCCGCTCCTCCCAGGCGAAGACGCAGGCCGTGGCCACGCCGTCGAAGTTCAGGTCGCGCAGCGTGCCGAAGAAGGCCTCCCAGTCGACCTCGCCCTGCCCGATGTCCAGGTGCTGGTGGATACGGGCCGGGGTGCCGGGCGGGTTGAGGATGTAACGCAGGCCGGACGAACCCTTGTGGTTGAAGGAGTCCGCGATGTGCACGTGCTGGAGCTTGTCGCCGGCGTAGCGCATCATCGCCGCGATGTCCGCCGTCGGGTCCGCACCGGACAGGTGGAAGGAGTGCGGCGCGCAGTAGAGGTAGTTCACCCACGGCTTGTTGATCGCGCGGACCAGGTCGACGGCGGGGGTGTTCTCCTCGCAGAAGTCGTCCGGGTGGGCCTCCAGGTTCAACGCGATGCCCTCGCGCTCGAACACCGGGAGCAGCTCCTCCAGCGACCGCCAGAAGGCGGCCTCGCTCTCGGCGGCGCGCTCGGGTCGGCCGTTGAACTCCGAGTTCATCAGCGGACATTCGAGGTCGGCGGTGATCTCGATCATCCGCTTCCAGTAGCGGACGGCCGCCTGCCGCTCCGTCTCGTCCGGCGAGGACCACTTGTACAGCGGCAGCACGGAGGACAGCTGGACGCCGTGCGTGCGCAGGGAGTTCTTGAGCTCCGCGATCCGCTCGTCGTCGGCGCGCGGGTGCAGGAAGAACGGCATGAAGTCGTCGCGGGGCGACAACTCGATGTACGCGTAGCCGAGTTCGGCGACCGTGCGCACCATCTCGTCGATGGGCAGCGTGCGGAGCATGTACGGGTCGAGGGCGATCTTCACGCGGCACCTCCGTAGAAGGCGGGACGGGGCTTGAGGTCGGTGGCGACGACGCGGCCCGACTCCAGGGCCTCGACGGTCGCGGCGGTGATGACGGTGGCGGCGTAGCCGTCCCACGCCGAGGGCCCGGTGGGCTCGTCGCCCGCGGCGATGCCCGCGATCCACTCGCGGAACTCGGTGTCGAAGGCGTCCGCGAAGCGGCCCACCCAGTCCGTGAGCACCTCGGTGCTGTGCTGTCCCGCGGTGCGCAGGCCGACCGAGGCCGGGTCGGGCAGTCGGACGAGGCCCTCCTCGCCGATCGCCTCGCACTGGATGTCGTAGCCGTACTGGCAGTTGACGAAGACCTCCAGATCGATGCGGACGCCCTTGGCGGTCTCGAAGAGCATGATCTGCGGGTCCTTGAGGTGTGCGAACCGCTTGCTCGTGGCGCGCGGGGTGACCACCTGGGTGGAGACGATCTCGTCGTCCAGCAGCCAGCGCAGCACATCCACCTCGTGCACCGCCGTGTCAAGGGCGGCCATGGGGGAGGTGTACGACTCCGGGACGGTCGGGTTGCGGTGGGCGCAGTGCACGATCAGCGGCTCGCCGATGCGGCCGGAGTCGATGACCTGCTTCATACGCCGGTAGCCGACGTCGTAGCGGCGCATGAAGCCGACCTGGACCAGCCGGCGGCCGTGGGCGGCCTCGGCCTCGACGATCCTCAGGCAGTCCTCGGCGTTGGTGGCGAGGGGCTTCTCGCAGAACACCGGCTTCCCGGCGGCGATCGCGTTCAGCACGTGCTCGGCGTGGGTCGGGCCCCAGGACGTCACGAGGACGGCGTCGACGTCGTCCGCCGCGACCACGGTCGCACCGTCGGGCAGTACGCGTGCGCCGACCGGTGCCGCCGCCTCCTGCGCACGGGCGGCGTCGATGTCGGTGACGGCGGTGACCCGGGCGCCGGTGATGGTGTCGGTCAGGCGCCGGATGTGCTCCTTGCCGATCCAGCCGGCGCCGATGACGCCTACTCGTACGGTCATGGGTGGTGGTCCTTTCTGCGGTCCCCGGCCGGACCGGGGACAGGGGGGAATCAGGAGAAGCGCGCCCGGAGTTCGGCTTCGAGGGTTTCCAGCGAGCGGCCCTTCGTCTCGGGGACGTAGCGCTTCACGAAGGCGAGCGAGAAGACACCCGCCACCACGAACAGGAAGAAGGTGTGGGAGATCCCGATGCCGGAGACCAGCGACGGGAAGACCAGCCCGATCACGAAGTTGGTCAGCCACAGCACCACGGCCGCGACGCCCATGCCGAAGCCGCGCATCCGCATCGGGAAGATCTCCGACAGCATCAGCCAGGTCACCGGCGAGATCGCGCCCTGCTGGAAGGCGAGGAAGGTGACGGTCATGGCGAGCACGGCGTAGGCACGGCCGTCACCGGACGGCAGCACCAGTGAGAAGACGCCGATCAGCAACAGGGCGGCGGTGGTGCCCATCTGACCGGCCATCAGCATCGGGCGGCGGTTGACCCGGCCGAGCAGCCAGATGCCGACGAAGGTGGCCAGCACCGAGATCACGCCGTTGGCGATGTTGGCGGTCAGCGCGCTGTCCGCGGCGAAGCCGGCGTCGGTGAGGATCTGGGTGCCGTAGTACATGATCGTGTTGACGCCGGTGATCTGCTGCACGATCGCGATACCGAAGCCGACGAGCATCAGCTTGCGGATCCACGGCGTGGCCTTCATGTCCTGCCAGCCGCCGAGCTTCTCCTGCTCCTCCTTGACGGCGAGCGCGGACACCTCGGCGAGCTCGGCCTCGGCGCGCTGCCGGGACCTGACCTGCTTGAGCACGTCCAGGGCCTCGTTGAAGCGGGTCTGCGAGGCGAGCCAGCGCGGGCTCTCCGGCATGACGAGCATGCCGAACCACAGCACCACGGCCGGGAGGGTGGCGATCACCAGCATCCAGCGCCACACCCCGCCGGACTCACCGCCCACCCGGGCGATGATCGCGTTGGAGGTGAACGCCAGCAACTGGCCGCTGACGATCATGAGTTCGTTACGGGTGACCAGTGCGCCGCGCCGCTCGGCGGGGGAGACCTCCGCGAGGTAGACCGGCACGGTCACCGAGGCACCGCCCACCGCGAGGCCGAGCACGAACCGGGCGACGACCATCACGGCGGTCGTCGGCGCCAGCGTGCAGCCGAGCGCGCCGACGAAGAACAGCACCGCGAGGGCGAGGATCGTACGGCGCCGGCCGCGGGCGTCCGACATCCGCCCGCCGACCACCGCGCCGAGCGCGGCACCCAGCAGCAGCGAGCTGGTGACCATGCCCTCGGTGACGGCGGTCAGACCGAGGTCTTCGGTCATGTAGGGCAGGGCGCCGTTGATGACGCCGGTGTCGTAGCCGAAGAGCAGTCCGCCGAACGTGGCGATGACCGTGATGAGCCGCAGCCTGCGGCACACCGCGGGCGGGGCGTCGTCCGTGCCGGTGGTGGGGGCCTGTGTCGCGTCGTCCCTGACGTCCATGCGCCGCCTCCTCACCGGTCGGGAGTCGTGAGACTCGGACGGCGGGTCCCGGCCAGGCCGCAGCCGGCCAGGTGCTCACGGGTGCTGACCGCGATGGGCAGCGGCACCTCGGGCGCGCACGGGTACAGGTCCTGCTCGACGATGACGAACAACTCGGCGTCGAGCCGGGAGAGTTCGGCGACGACGTCGGCGGGCTTCGGTACCCCGGCGGGCGGCGACACGCACACACCGCGCTTGACGGCCTCGCCGAAGGAGAGGTTCTCGGTGGCCACCTGGGCGAGGATCTCGGGGTCCATCTGCTTGATGTGGACGTACCCGACGCGTTCGCCGAAGCGGCGGATCAGGTCGAGGTTGTCGCCGCCGCCGTAGGCGACGTGGCCGGTGTCCAGGCAGAGGTTGGTCCAGCGGGAGTCGGACTCGTTCAGCAGCCGCTCGATCTCCGGCTGGGTCTGGATGTGGCTGTCGGCGTGCGGATGGATGACCAGCCGTACGTCGTACTCGTCCAGGAGCAGCCTGCCGAGCCGGTCGGCGGACATGCCGAAGCCCGCCCACTGCTCGGCGGTCAGCTCGGGGGACTCGGTGAACGCGCCGGTCTTCTCGTCCCGGTACATGGGCGGGATGAGGACGAGGTGGTGTGCGCCCGCGGCGGCGGTCAGCGTGGCGACCTGGCGGACGTGGGCGAGCATCTCGTCCCAGGCCTCGGGGCGGTGCAGCGCGCCGAACGCGGTGCCGCCGGAGACCTTGAGGCCGCGCACGGCGAGCTCCTCGGCGAGGACGGCCGGGTCGGTGGGGAGGTAGCCGTACGGGCCGAGCTCCAGCCATGTGTACCCGGCCGCGGCGAGCTCGTCGAGGAAGCGGGTGTACGGGACCTGCTGGTCGTCCTCGGGGAACCAGACGCCCCAGGAGTCGGGGGCCGAGCCCAGGCAGAGATTGCCCGCGGTGGTGCGGAGCGAGGTTGGCGCCGTTGCCATGACGGGTCCTTCGGGGAGGGGACGGAAGCCACTGGACGATTGTGCTGTCGCGCTCTACTAGAGCGCTCTAGTCCGAGTACGATGACCCTGGTCCAAATGTCATGTCAATAGCTTGTTGCCGGGAGATTGCGAGACCCGGCCGCGGATCTTCGCGATCCGGCAGGCGTTTTCGCGATCCGGCTAAGGTGAGCGGCGTCGAAAGGTGGGTGCACAGGTGGACGGATCGGGCAGGCAGCGGCCCACGATGGCGGATGTCGCCGAGAAGGCGGGCGTGTCCCGGGCGCTCGTCTCGATCGTCTTCCGCGACCAGCCGGGGGCGAGCCAGGAGACCCGTGAGCGGGTCCTGCGCGTCGCCGACGAGATCGGCTACCGGCCCGACAACGCGGCCCGGCTGCTCGCGCGCGGGCGCAGCCGCACGCTCGGCGTGATGTTCATCGTCCAGCAGACCTTCCACACCGACCTCATCGAGGGCATCTATCCGGAGGCCGAACGGCTCGGCTACGACGTCCTGCTCTCCGGCACCACTCCGGGCCGTGGCGAGGCCAAGGCGATCGAGGCGCTGCTCAGCCACCGCTGCGAGGGGCTGATCCTGCTCGCCCCTGACGCCGACCCGGGCTACCTCGACGAACTCGGCCACCGTGCCGCGACCGTCTCGGTCGCCCGCCGCGCCCCGGGTGCCCACGTGGACTTCGTGCACAGCGCCGAGGGCAAGGGCGTACGGCAGGCCATGGACCACCTCGTGGAGCTGGGCCACCGCCGGATCGTGCACATCGACGGCGGGCGCGGCCCCGGCTCGGCCGAGCGGCGGCGCGCGTACCGGGCCGCGATGCGTCGACACGGTCTGGAGTCCGAGGCGCGGGTGATCCCCGGCGCCCACACCGAGGAGTCGGGCATCGAGACCGGGCTGCTGCTCCTCGCCGAGCGCGACCGGGGACTGCCCCTGCCCACCGCCGTCCTGGCGGGCAACGACCGTTGCGCCATGGGTCTGTTGATGTCCCTGACCCGCGCGGGCGTCGAGGTCCCACGCGACCTGTCGGTGATCGGCTACGACGACAGCCACCTCTCCCACCTGATGCCGATCGGCCTGACGACGGTCCGTCAGGACGCGCTGCTGATGGCCGAGAACGCGGTGCGGTTCGCCGTGGAGCGGCTGGAGAACCGGGAACTGGAGCCGCGCGAGGCCGTGTTGGACCCGAAGCTCGTCGTCCGGGGCACGAGCGGACCGGCCCCGAAGGAGCCGGCCTGAGAGCCTGGGCGCAGGCTCTGAGAGAGCGGTGAGGCGGGGCCGGCCGTGCCCCGTCGCGGTCACGGCCGGCCCCGCCCGTTCTGGGGGTTACCGCGTTCCCTTGGCGGCGAACTCGGCGACAGCGTCGACGTTGTCCTTGGTGATGAACGCGGGTCCGGTCAGCACCGGCGCGGTGCCGCCGCCGCTGAAGTTGCCGTTGGTCTTGTACAGCCACAGCGAGTCGACGGAGAGGTAGCCCTGGAGGTAGGGCTGCTGGTCGACGGCGAACTCGACCTTGCCGTCCTGGACGGCGGTGACGAGCTCCTTGTTGAGGTCGAAGGTGGCGATCTTGGCCTTGCTTCCGGCGTCGGACACCGACTGCACGGCGGTCAGGGCGAAGGGTGCGCCGAGGGTGACCACCTGGTCGATGGAGGAGTCCTGCTGGAGCTTGGCGGTGATCGTCGACTTCACGGACGGCATGTCGGTGCCGTTGACGTAGAGGGTGTCGGTGGTGCCCTTGAAGCCCTTCTTCAGACCGGCGCAGCGGGCCTCGAGGGCGACGTGGCCCTGTTCCTGGATGACGCACAGGGCGTGCTTGGCGCCGCTCTCGCCCAGCCGCTCGCCGAAGGCCTGGCCGGCGATGTTCTCGTCCTGCCCGAAGTACTGGAGCATGCCGAGGTCTTTCCAGTCGTCCAGGCCGGAGTTGAAGCCGACGACCGGGATGCCGGCGGCGGTGGCCTTGGCGACGACGGCCTTCATGGCGCTGGGCTTGGCCGCGGTCAGCGCGATGCCGTCGACTTTCTGGTCGATGGCGTTCTGCACCAGGTTGGCCTGGTTGCCGGCGCTGGGGTCGCTGGAGTAGACGAGCTTGATGTTGTCCTTGGCGGCGGCGGCCTCGGCGCCCTTGCGGATCAGGTCCCAGAAGGTGTCGCCGGGGGCGGCGTGAGTGATCATGGCCACGGTCATCCGGGGCGTGGTGGCCTTGCCCGCCGAGGCGTCCGCGGCGCCTTCCTCGGAGTCCTTGCCGCCGGAGCTGCTGGAGCAGCCCGCGGCGAACAGGACGCCGGCCACGGCGGTGGCGGTCAGAGCGGCGGCTCGGTGGTGTCTGCGCATGTCCCATGCACCTCGCTGTGCTGATCAGGGCGGGTTTTCAGGTGGGGGGAGGGTCACGGGTCACCGCCCGTCGGATACGGCTGGAGCGCGTTACTAGCGCGCTCTAGTGGCACGTACTATGCGGTCGCCCGGAGGCGGGTGTCAATGGGCTTGTCAGGACGTATCGACAAAGCCGAGGTGGAGGGGGCGTCGCGGTGGGCGTGGCGATCGGCGTCGAGGTCCGCTTCACCGGCGGGGAAACGCGAAGCCGCCCCGCCTCTCGGAGGCGGGGCGGCGGACGACCGACGCTTCGGGAAGGGTGCGCTCCGACCGGTCAGGCCGGGCGTATCACGCTGTGGATCGCCGACTCGCCGGCGTGGTCGATCGGCTCCTCGCGTATGACCCGTCCCGGACCGGGGGCGTGGATCATCATGCCGTTTCCGGAGTAGATGCCGACGTGGCCGACGTGGAAGAGGACCAGGTCGCCGGGCTCGGCATAGGTGAGGGCGATGCCCCGGCCCGCGGTCGCCTGTTCCTGCGGGGTGCGGGGGAGTGTGATGCCGGCGGCCCTCCAGGCGGCCTGGGCGAGGCCCCCGCCGTCGTACGCGTCCGGGCCTGTCGTCCCCCACACGCAGGGCTTGCCGATCTGGGCGCGGGCGAAGTCCAGTGCCCGCATGGCTCGGGTGTCCTGGGGGGCGGTGGTGGCGGTGGTGGCTGTGACGGTGGTGAGGGCGGTGCTCGTGTCGAAGGGCTGACTGGTGGCGTAGGTCTGGCCGGTGTCGAGGGACTGGCCGGTGGTGTAGGGCTGGCCGGTGCCGAGGGCCTGGCCAGTGGTGTAGGTCTGGCCGGTGTCCAGGACCTGACTCGCGGCGGTGCTCTGGTCGGTGGCGGCCGCGGAAGGGGCGTAGGCGGGCTGAACTGCCGTGCCGGACCAGGCTGTTGTGCCCGCCGGGACCGGGGTCAGGTCGGATGCGCCGAGGTCCTGCAGTGCCTGCCACTGTGTCTCGGCCGAGGGCTGGACCGGGGCCGGTGTGGCGCTCCAGGTGTCGGCGGCCGGGGCCTGGCCCAACGGGGCCTCGAGGGGCGTGAGTTCCATGCTCTGCCGCACCGTGTACGCGGACAGCAACTCGCGGGCGCGGTCGAGCTTGCGCTGGTTCTGCTCCTTGGTCGTCCGGAGGGGGGACCGCTGAGGGTCGGCCGTCGGGGCGGGCAGGGCAGGCGGTGCCTCGGGGGCGGGAGGCAGGGCGGCGATCGGGCCCGCGGTCAGCTCCGCCATGGGAGCCGTTCCAGTGGCCCCGGCTGCCGGGAGCTCGGCGACGGGTGCGGCGGGCAGCTCCAGGGCTGCGCGGCCGGACGGCTCCCGTCCCAGTTCGGTGAGGCCCTCCAGCGCGCGCTCCGCCGAGCGGGCGGGCCGTGTCCCGGTGGGACGGTCCGGCATTCTGTCCCTCGGCAACGCGGCCGGGACGGTCGGGCCAAGCTTCGAGCGGGCGACGTCGAACCACTGCCGGGCGACATTGTCGAGTGCGGGGTCGCTGCGCCTGCTCTCCTCGCTCCGGCCACTGCCGGCCTCGCCGACGGGCCTGCGTCCGGCGTCCGTGGGCCGGTCGGCGCGCTTGCGCGGTCCTGTCGCCGCGGCGCGCGTGGCGTTGAAGGTGCCGGTGTCGGACTCGGCCTGGTCGTACAGGGAGCTGACCCGTCGACTGACCTCCTCGCGGCTCGGGGCCTCGTCTCCTGCGGAGGGGGCGGCGTTGGCCGTCTGGGCGAGCAGGGCCACAGAGGTGAGAGCCGCCGACGCGAGTGCGGAATTGCGCATGCCGGGGAGGCTCAAAGCCCCCGGACGCGCGGTGCGTTCCGGCGCCATGGGCGACGTACTCCTTCCGTGATCCGCCTACCGAGTTAGCTGACGGGTTCGGGCGGTCGTTTCCGGAAGGTGTGCCCTACGGCCCTTGCCCCGAAGGGTAGTTGGGCCGATTCACCCCAAGTTTCGGTTGGGTCCCCGGCTCCAGCGGCCCCTGGGGACCTACCGGACTCGGCGGAGGCCGCACGTCCCGACGGGGTTCGCCGGAGGTCGTCGTGCTGCCTAGGCGTAACCTAGCCAACTTGTGTGACTCACGTGAAGGTTGACGTGTGAAATGTCCGATACGTTTTTGTGACCTTCGACGCTCGGGGCGGACCGGCGGCCGAATTCACTTCGCGGCGCGTTGGCTCCGCCACGCCGCGTAATGATCGAGGACCGTCTGCTCGATCGGGCGGTAGCTGATGCCGAGTTCGCTCACGCTCCGGCTGTTGTCCACCCGGAAGCGGATGCCGAGGTGCCCCCGGATGTAGTCCTGGGTGAGTCCGAAGGCCGGGCCCAGGACGCGCACCGGCCAGTGCGGGAGTGCGGAACGCGGTAGGCGGAGGTCGCGGGGGTGGCGGGTCCGGAGGATGCGGGCCATCTCGTGGAAGGACGTCATGGTCGGGGCGGCGAGGATGTAACGGCCCTTCGCGTCCGGGTTCTCCGCGGCGGCGATGTGCGCCTCGGCCACCTCGCGGACGTCCACCGTGGTGAAGCTGAAGTCCGGGGCACCGTAGAAGAAGTAGCCCTTGAACAGCTCCTCCAGCAGGAACAGACTGCCGGACTCCGAGGCGGGGGTGAGGGAAGGGCCGAGGATCAGGCCGGGGTTGACCGTCACCAGCCGCCAGCGGCCCTGGGCGGCCTCGGCGTCCCAGGCCGCGCGCTCCGCGACCGTCTTGGCGTAGTGGTAGGGGTTGTTCTCCACCGTGCTGGTGGTGTTGAAGTACCGCTCCGACAGTACGGCGTCGTCCATGGCCAGGACGTCCGCGTAGTCGCCGAAGATCGCGCCCACGGTGGAGGTGAGGACGAGCCTGTCGACCGTGGGCGTCCGCTCGACGGCCGCCAGCACGTTGCGGGTGCCGAGCAGGGCCGGGTCGACCATGTCCCGGCGGCCGTCCTTGATCTTCTCCGGCATGCGGAACGGCGAGGCCACATGGAACACGACCCGGCAGCCGCTCATCGCCTCGTCGAAGGAGCCCTCCTTGAGCAAGTCCGCCTCGAACAGGGAGAGTCGGCCGGGGTGCGCCTCCTGCATCTCCCGCAGCGGGCGCACCTTCGCCGGGTCTGCGGTGCTCCGTACGGTGCTGTGGACCTCGTACCCTCGCTCCAGAAGCCGCTTGACCAGATGGCTGCCGACGAACCCGCTGCCACCGGTGACCAACACGGTCTTCGACCCGACTGCGCCCACCGTCACTCCTTCTCCCGCGCGGAAGCCGGTCGATCACGGTAGCGGCGTCACCTGTGCACGGCCATGCTTCAACGCGAAGCCTTCAGCCCAGACGGCGCCTTCAGCGCAGGCGGAACCCTCAGCGCAGACGGAGCCCTCAGCGCTCGTACACGATCCGCCCGTCGAACACCGTCATCATCACCTCGGTGTCCGTGATCGAGTGCGGGTCCAGGTCCAGCAGCGGACGGTCCAGGACACACAGGTCCGCGACCTTGCCGACCTCGACGGAACCCTTCCACTCCTCGGCGAAGTCCTGCCGGGCCGGGTTGATCGTGTACGCCCGCAGTGCCTCGGCCAGGTCCACGCACTGCTCGGGGCCGCTCTGCCGTCCGCTCGCCTTCGACTCGCGCAGCATCATCGCGGCCACGCCCTGCCGCCAGTCGGGCGCGGTGATCGGCGCGTCGGAGCCGGCGCAGACCGCGACACCGGCCTCGACGGCGGTACGCACGGGCCACTGGTAGGCGGAGCGTTCGGTGCCGATGACCTCGTCCATCAGGTCGGAGATGGTCCACTTGATGGCGGGGTTCATGTTGACCCCGTAGCCGTGTGCGGCCAGCTTGGCGAGGCTGTCGGCGCCGATGAAGTCGCCGTGGATGACGTAGTGCCGGGCGTCCGGGCGGGGCGCGGCCGTGTTCGCGGCGACGAAGGCGTCCACGACCGTGTCGATGGCCCGGTCCCCGGTGACGCGCACGCCCAGCTGGAAGCCGGCCTCGTGCGCCAGCCGGATCATCTCGCGCAACTCGGCGACCTGGAGCGCCGGGGTGGTGCCGTGCACGCACAACGCGCCGTGGCCGCCGCTGGCGTACGGCTCGCTCATCCAGGCCGTACGGTTCGGCGGCACCCCGTCGCCGAAGATCTTCACGCCGATCGCCGCCAGTAGACGCGGGCCCGCCGACTCCGGCCGGCGCAGTTCGGCCAGCACCTTGCGTACGTCGTCCGCGGAGCCGCCCCTCGGCGCGGGCAGCAGCAACACACTGACCCGCGCGTCGAGTTCACCGTCCTCGACGAGTTCGGCGTACGCGGTCCAGTTGTCGGTGCCGAGGCCGCCGAAGAGGGTCTCCGCGCCGCCCGGGCCGAGGCCCGGCTCGGTGTAGCTGGTGATGCCGCGTGAGTGCAGTTCCCGCACCACCGCCCGGACGGCCTCGCGGCGCTGGGCGACGGTGGGGGAGGGGAGCGCGGCCTGGACGAGTTTTGCGGCCGCCTCCCGCAGGATGCCGGTGGGTTCCCCGACGGCGTCGACGTCGATGACACCGCCGGGCGGGGGCGTGCTGTCCGCGTCGATGCCGCAGAGGCGCAGGGCCGCGCTGTTGACCCACACCATGTGCTGGGAGAAGTCGGTCAGACAGACCGGGTTCTCGGGCGCCACGGCGTCCAGGTCCCGGCGGTGCGGGAAGCGCCGCGGATCCGCCCGACACTCGGCGAGGTATCCGGCGTCCCAGCCGAGCCCGACGATCCACTCACCGGGACGGGACGCGCGTACCGCCCGCTCCACGGCAGCGGCGGCGTCGGCGATCGATCCCACCGTCGGATGGCCGACGTCCAGGGCGAAGGGCGGCTTGGCCAGGCCGTACGCGGCCCCGTGCAGATGCGAGTCGTTGATGCCGGGCAGCACGGTCCGGCCGCCGAGCTCGACGATCCGCGTGCCGGGACCGGCCAGGGCGCGCATCTCGGCGTCGCTGCCGACGGCGACGATGTCGCGGCCGCGCACGGACCGCCGCGCTAGCGGGGCGCGAGCGCGGCGAACGCCTCGTCCAGCAGCTCGACCAGGTCGAGTCGGCCGTCGGAGGCGCTCCAGTGCTCGACCGCGACGTTCAGACAGTCCAGGGCCGCGGCGGCGCGCACCGTCTGCCCGAGCGTCGCCGCCGCCGGGGAACCGGCTGAGGACCCGGCACGCTCCGCGAGCGCCCGGGCCAGGGCGGGGCGCCAGCCGTGCTGCTTCTCCAGCTGCCGTGCGCACAGCGCGGGGGTGTCCCTGACGAGGCGGGTCGTCGCGAGGGCGCGGGCCGGATCCTCGCGGTAGCGCGCGACGACCGTGTCCAGGGCGTGCCGCAGCGCCGTCCAGTCGTCCTCGTCGGCGGGCCGGGCGCGCAGTGCGTCGGCGGCCTGGTCGCCATGGGCGTCGAAGGCGGCGAGGACGGCCTCCTCCTTGGTGCCGAAATAGCGCAGGAACGTACTGCGGGACACGCCGGCGGCAGTGGCCAGGTCATCGAGGGTGACCTTCTCGAAGCCCTCGCGCTGGAACAACTCCAGTGCCACCTCGGCCAGTTGGGCCCGTACGGCCGCCCGGGCGATGTCTCTGGTGCTGGTACGTGCTGCTGCGCTCACCCCGCGACCCTATCCCGTCACCCGACCCGACTTGCAGTTCCGATACTCGGTCACTAGCGTGACACTCAGTTTCACATACGAATCTCAGCTTCACAGAGCTCGACTACACGAAACCCGACTTCACCAGCGCAGTGACGGAGGCACGTACACCGTGACCAAGACCCTCGGACTCATCGGCAGCGGCATGATCGGCGGCGCGGTGGCCCGCCTCGCCGTCGCCGCCGGACTGGACGTCGTCCTGAGCAACTCGCGCGGCCCCGAGACGCTCGCCGACCTCGTCGCCGAACTCGGCGACCACGCACGGGCGGCCACCCCCGAGGGAGCCGCGCAGGCGGGCGACCTGGTCGTGGCGACCGTCCCGCTGAAGGCCCACGACCGCCTCCCGGTCGCCGCCCTCGCGGGCAAGACCGTGATCGACACGATGAACTACTACCCGGACCGCGACGGCCGCCTCGCCGAACTGGACTCGGGCGAGCTGACCTCCAGCGCCCTGGTCCAACGGCACTTGGCCGACTCCCGCGTGGTGAAGGCGTTCAACAACATCGACTTCCGGCGCCTCGCGACCTCCGCCCGCCCCTCCGGCGCCCCCGACCGCGGCGCACTGCCCATCGCGGGCGACGACCCCGGGGCCAAGGACGAGGTGGTCCGACTGCTGGACACCCTCGGCTACGACGCCGTGGACATCGGCACGCTCGCCGACAGCCGGCGGAGCCAGCCCGGTACGCCGGTCTACGTCCAGCCGTACATGGCACCGCGGCCCGAGGGGCTGAGCCAGGAAGAGGCGCAGCGCTGGTTCTTCGAGACGCCGGGTGTCCCGGTCTCCGCGGACCGCGTCAGGGAACTGGTCGACGCCACGACCTCCGAGAACTGAGGCCGACATGCAGGGAACACTCGTCACCGTCCCCACCCCGGACGGCACCGCCGACGCCTACCTCGCCCACCCCGAGGGCGGCGCCGCGCACCCGGCGGTGCTGATGTACATGGACGCCTTCGGCCTGCGCCCGCACCTGAAGCGGATGGCGGACCGGCTCGCCTCGGCCGGGTACACCGTCCTGGTCCCCAACGTCTTCTACCGCCACGGCCCGGCGCCCGTCGTGGAGTTGCCCGACTTCATCAACCCGGCCGAGCGCCCGGAGATCATCCAGAGCCTGCGCCCGGCCGCCGAGACCCTCACCCCCGAGGCGGCCGTGCGGGACGCGGGGAGCTACCTCGACTGGCTCGCCGACTCCCCGCTGACGGCCGACGGTCCGGTGGGCGTCACCGGCTACTGCATGGGCGCCGGCCTCGCCCTGCGCACCGCCGGGACGTATCCGGACCGCGTGGCGGCCGCGGCCGGCTTCCACGGGGCGTACCTCGCGACGGACGCTCCGGACAGCCCTCACCTGCTCGCCGACCGCATCACCGCCGAGCTCTACTTCGGCCACGCCGACCGGGACTCGACCAACCCCGCCGAGCAGATCGACCGCCTCGACAAGGCCCTCACCGCGGCCGGCGTCCACCACCGCGGCGAGGTCTACCCCGGCGCCCACCACGGCTTCACCCAGGCGGACACCGCGATGTGCGACGCCGAGGCGACTCAGCGGCACTGGGCGGCCCTGCTGGATCTGCTGGGCCGCACCTTGTGACGAGCTGTCGGTCGCGGTGACGATCAGTCAGTCACCAGCGCGGCAGCCGGAGTTCGTACTCCGGTTGGATCCGCCGCTGGTACCCGGTGTCGTCGCGTGAGCGCATCCCCGAGTCGACGTACTGCCGGTGCAGCCGGTCGAGGGCGTCGTGGTCGAGCTCCACGCCGAGCCCCGGTCCGGTGGGGGGACCTCGGCCGCCCCGTCCCGCAGTTCCAGGACGTCGGGGACGATCACGTCGTCGGCCGAGTTCCACGGGTAGTGCGTGTCGCAGGAGTGGTCGAGGTTCCGGATGGCCGCCGCCACATGGGCCATCGCGGCGAGGCTGATGCCCAGGTGCGAGTTGGAGTGCATCGACAGGGCGATGCCGAACCCCTCGCAGACGGCGGCTAGTTCACGGGTGCGGCGCAGTCCGCCCCAGTAGTGGCGGTCATCATTCTGAATGTTCATATACATGAACTGACTTCATGAATGTAAATGATCGGCCAAGCTGCGAATCGTTTCAGTCGTATGTCAAGACATGGCGCCGAGATTTCACCGGCCCCATAGGGGCAGTCGGCTGAGGAGGCGGGTTCGCGTCACCCTGGGAAAACCAGCCACGGCACGTTGTGTACGACTCGGGGAGGCGTACGGACGTGCGACCAGTCGAACGGTGGGGATGGGGGCCCTTCCGAGGTCGCGGGGACCTGCTCGGCGCTCTGTGGCGCCCCCCTGCGTGCGGAATCTGTGAACCACCTGGCCGGGGCGCGCAGGCGAGATGTGTGGATGCCGCGAGGGGGTCTTCACCAAACCCCCTCCCGGGGTGGCCTGAAGGCGCCTTGCTCGGTCAACTTCGAACACGTGAAGGTGTGTTGAGCACTTGAGCATCAGGAGTCACAAGCGCGTTTGCTTGAGCCGTGCGGCCGACCGCCCATGGCGATGACGGGGGAAACTGTTGCGGTGCACGTGTCAACGTCGCTCGTGTGAGTGGCGTTTTCGTGCCCCGGGTCGGGAATGCCTCCCTCTGCCATCTCTTGGTGCCTTTGTCCGGTACCCGAGACAGGGATAGGAGGGGGAATGCCGATGAGCGCGGTCAGCGCCGCCAAGCCGACGTATCCCGGCGTCTACGTAGAGGAACTTCCCAGCAGTACCCGCACCATCTCGACCCTGACCACGTCCGTGACCGCCTTTGTGGGCCACACCCGACGTGGTCCGCTCAACGAGCCGGTACGCGTCACCAGCTTCGCGGAGTTCGAGCGCCGCTTCGGTGGGCTGAGCGCCCAGAGCGCCGTCGGCTACGCCGTCCACCAGTTCTTCGGCAACGGCGGAACCGTCGCGGTCATCGTCCGCGTCGCCAAGGCCGGCAGTGGCAAGGCCGCCTGCGTCACCCTCAAGTCCACCGAGGGCCACAGCGAGGGCCCGGTCCTCGAAGTGCACGCCAAGGAGCCCGGCCTCTGGGGCAACGGCCTGCGTGTCGCCGTCGACCACGACACGCCGTGCCCCGACGAGACGTTCAACCTGCGCGTCTACGACGCCAAGGGCGACGCCCGGGAGAGCTTCACCGGCCTGTCCATGGACTCCTCGCACGGCCGCTACGCGCAGACCGTGATCAACGCGGGCTCCAGGCTCATCCGTGTCGAGGTCGTCGGCGAGGGCCGCCCCGACCCGTCCGGCACCGTCTCCAAGCCGTTCGGCGACGAACTGCCGAACCTGGAAGTCGACCTGACCGTCAAGATCGGCGAGGTGGAGCGCGAGTTCAAGCTCTACGACCCCGACTGCGACGGCGAAGCCCCGTGCAGCGTCGCCGAGTTGGCGCTGCTCCTGGAGCGCAAGCTGCGCGCCCTGCCCGACGCGCCCGGCAAGCACGCCTTCGCCGGCGCCGAGGTCACCGCCTTCGGCCGCCGTATCCAGGTCGTCGCCGGCTCCACCGACCCCGAGGACATCGTCCGATTCCTCGGCGAGTGCGCCAACGACCTCGGTCTCGAGGCCTCCGTGAACCCGCCGGTCTTCCCGCTGGAGGGCGGCGAGGACGGCGCGGCTCCCGGCCCGCGCGACCTCATCGGCTCCGAGGCCGACAAGACCGGCATCCAGGCGCTGCGCGGCGTCGCCGACGTCAACCTGCTCGCGCTGCCGGAGCTCGCGGCGTACGAGAAGGTCGAGGACGCGCTCACCGTCATCTCGGCCGCCCAGCGACTGGCCGCCGAGCGGCGGATCTTCCTGCTGGTCGACGCGCCGAGCACCTGGGTCAGCGTCGACACCGCACGCGCCGGGCTCGCCGCCTTCGACGCCGTGCGCGGCAACCACGCGGGCCTGTACTTCCCACACCTGCAGCTCACCGACCCGCTCACGGGCCGGCTGCGCTCCTTCCCGCCCTCCGGCGCGGTCGCCGGCGTCATCGCCCGCACCGACTCCGAGCGCGGCGTGTGGAAGGCCCCGGCCGGCACCGAGGCGCGGCTCGCGGGCGTGCACTCGCTCACGGTCAACCTCACCGACCGTGAGACCGGCCTGCTCAACCCGCTCGGCGTCAACGTCCTGCGCACCTTCCCGGTGACCGGCCCCGTGGTCTGGGGCGCGCGCACGCTGGAGGGCTCGGACGCGCTCGACAGCGAGTGGAAGTACGTGCCGGTGCGCCGGCTCGCGCTGCATGTGGAGGAGAGCCTCCAGCGGGGCCTGCAGTGGGTGGTGTTCGAGCCCAACGACGAGAACCTGTGGCAGCAGATCCGGCTCGCCGCCTCCTCGTACCTGCACACCCTCTTCCGCCAGGGCGCCTTCAAGGGCGGCACCCCGCGCGAGGCGTACTTCGTCAAGTGCGACAGCGACACGACGACCACCGAGGACATCGAGAACGGCATCGTCAACGTGCTCGTCGGCATCGCACCGGTCCGGCCGGCGGAGTTCGTGATCGTCAAAATCCAGCAGACGTCCGGGCAGTTCGCGCTCTAGGCGCCGGGAATCGTGGAGAACTGAAGGAATCCGATGGCTGAGTTCACGGTCAACGCGCATCGCTTCGACCCCTACAAGAACTTCAAGTTCCTGGTCCTGTGGGACGGTCGGACGGTAGCCGGCATCAGCAAGATCAGTCCGCTGAAGCGGACGACGGAGGTCGTCAAGCACCGCCACGGCGGCGACCCCTCCTCCCCGCGCAAGTCGCCGGGCCGCTCCGAGTTCGAGGGCATCACCCTGGAGCGCGGGGTCACCCACGACCCCGAGTTCGACCGCTGGGCCAACAAGGTCTGGCAGGTCGGCGCGGGCCTCGGCTCCGAGGTGTCCCTCGCCGACTTCCGCAAGGACATAGTGATCCAGGTCCTCAACGAGGCCGGCCAGGTCGCCGTCTCGCACAAGCTCTACCGGACCTGGCCGAGCGAGTACCAGGTCCTCGGCGAGCTGGACGCCAACGCCAACGCGGTGGCCATCCAGTCGCTGAAGCTCGAGTGCGAGGGCTGGGAGCGGGACTACGAGGTGCCCGAGCCGGAGGAGCCGTCCTTCCTCAACCCAGCTTGACCAGCGGGTAGTCGAGGGGGGACGAGATGGCGAACACGGGGGCGGCCGAGCTGCTGGCCACCTGGGAGGCGGGCCTCGCCGAGGCACCGACGGGGCGCGCCCTGCTGCTGCACCGAGCGGCCCGCCCGGACGTCGGGGCCGCGAGCCTGCCGGTGCTGCCGGTGGGGGAGCGGGAGGCCGACCTCTTCGCCCTGCGCCGCGCCCTGTTCGGGGAGCGGATGCAGGTGCGGCTGGCCTGCTCGGCGTGCGGGGAGGACATGGAGTTCGACCTGGACGCCGGGGAGTTCGCGCGGTCGCTGGGCGTGCGGAACGCTTCGGGGGACGGGCACGGCGGGTTCCGGGACGGGCAGGGCGGTTCGCCGGACGAGTACGGCGGTTCGGTGGGCCACGGCGGTTCGGTGGGCGGGGGCGACTCGTCCGCCGGCCCCGATCCGTCCGCCGGGGCCGTCGTGCGGGTCCGACAGGACGGCTGGGACGTCTCGTTCCGGCTGCCCGGTGTCGCCGACCTGACGGCGGCGGCCCGGGCGGCGGACCCGCGCGCGGCCCTGCTCGCCCGGTGCGTCGTCTCGGCGGTGCGCGACGGGGCGGCCGTAGGGGCCGGTGACCTGCCCGTCCCGGTGCAGCGCCGGATCGCCGAGGCCGTCGAGGCCGCCGACCCGGGGGCCGACGTCACGCTCAACGTCGGCTGCCCCGAGTGCGGTGCGGCCACCCGGGCCGAACTCGACATCGCCTCCTACCTGTGGACCGAACTGGACGCCTGGGCCCGGGACCTGCTGCTCGACGTCCATCTGCTCGCCACCTCGTACGGCTGGAGCGAGCCGGAGATCCTGGCGCTCAGCCCGCTGCGGCGCCGTTACTACCTGGAGCTGTGTGCGGATGTCTGACGCCGAAGGGGCGCCGGTTCCCGACTTCCTCGACCGGCTGATCGCCCGGCACGCCCCGGCCGCCGCCGGACCGCGCCCGGGTGTGTCGCGGGTACGTCCCCGGCTGGCCGGCCCGTTCGAACGGGTGGAGGCGGTACGGGCCACGGCACCGCAACCGGACGACGGGACCGACCTGTTGTGGCCCTCCACCACACCGTCGGACGTACGGCCGGTGGAGGCACCGCGCCCGGCTGCGCACGCCGCCCGGTCGCACACCGAGCGGGAGCGGACGGTCGTACGCACCGAACGCGCCCCGTCCGACCCGGCACCGCAGCCCGCCCCGAGGGCCCTGCCCGAGGCGCCCCTGCTGCGCCCCGTCGCGCCGGTCGCGACGGGCCCGCGCCCGACGCCCGACGCCGCGCACCGGGCGGTGGGCCGCGGGCGCCAGGAGCGGGACTCCACCCAGAGCGCGGCGGCCGTGCCCATCCCCCCGGGCCGGGACGCCGCTTCCCCCGCCGCCGTGTCCACCCCCCTGCGGCCCAGCGCCGCGGACACGGCGGCGGCACGGGACGCCGTACGGCAGGCCGCGGCCCGGCGGCCCGGGAAGGCGCCCGAGCAGGTGGTTCAGGTGCAGATCGGGCGGCTGGAGGTGACGGCCGGACCGTCGCCGAGCGGGGGCGGGCGGCAGCGGACGCCCGCGACGGGACGTACCGGGGCGACCTTGAGCCTGGCCGACTACCTGGCGCGGGGACGGGAGTGACATGACAGACCGAGGAACTGAGGAACCGACGCCATGAGCAACGCACTCGCCATCGCGCATGTCACCCAGGCCCTCGCCCTGTTGCTCGAGAACAACGTGGGCCCGGAGTTCGGCGAGGCCGT
Organism: Streptomyces shaanxiensis; assembly: GCF_039537145.1. Taxonomy (NCBI): domain Bacteria; kingdom Bacillati; phylum Actinomycetota; class Actinomycetes; order Kitasatosporales; family Streptomycetaceae; genus Streptomyces; species Streptomyces shaanxiensis. The sequence goes on along the minus strand of NZ_BAAAZY010000028.1, from coordinate 344,171 downwards.
CAAGGTCGAACCGCGCAAGCCGCCGGCGGAGGCGCCGGACCACCCCACCATCAACGTGTTCCTGTACCAGGTCACGCCCAACACGGCGATGCGCAACAACGACCTGCCCACCAGGGCGGCCGACGGCACGCTGGTCAAGCGGCCGGCCGCCGCGCTGGACCTGCACTACCTGATCAGCGCGTACGGCGACGAGACGGAACTGGTCGGGCAGCGGCTGATCGGTGCGGTCGTGCGCACCCTGCACGAGATCCCGATCCTGCCGAAGGACGTCATCGAACAGGCCGGTGAGCGACCGTACCTGGCAGGCAGCGACCTCGCGGAGGCGGCACAGCGGGTGCGGTTCTCGCCGACCGTGATGGACGTCGACGAGACGTCAAAGCTGTGGGGAATGCTCTACCAGACGCCGTACTCGCTGTCGGTGGTCTACCAGGCGTCCCTGATCTTCATCGACGGGCGCGAGACACCGGTGCCGGGGAAGCCGGTGGAGCGGCCTGAGGTGCGGGTTCTGCCGTTCGGAGCGCCGGGGGCGCCGGTGCCGCCGGTGATCGGTGACGGTGCGTCAACCAGTAGGTCCGGTGGTGACGTCGAGGCGGCCGGCAGGTCCGGTGGCGACGTCGAGTCGACCGGCAGGTCCGGTGGTGACGTCGAGGTCGCCGATGGCGCCGACAAGTCCGGGACATCCGCGAAGTCCGCCGCCAGGACACCGGCGAAGGTCCCGGCCAAGGCGCCGGTGAAGACGGCTGCCAAGAGCGCCGCCGCGAAGGCTCCCGGTAAGACCGCCGCCAAGACGCCCGCGAAAACCCCGGCACGTGGCCGCAAGGCGGCGCAGCCGGGCGGGCCGTCGAAGACAGGAGGCGGGGCGCCCGGTAGCGGCGACGCGGACGGCGGGCCCGACGGCACGGAGAGCTGACAGGACATGGGAACGACGGGGGCAGGTGAGGACATGGGGACGAACGAGCCGGGCACGGCGGGTACTTCGGGCACGGCGGGCGAACACGGCGGCAGCGCGACGCTGACCGTGGAGATCCGACGTGTCCTGACCCGCATCGACGCCCACGCGGCAGGCGCCGGACAGGCCGCCGGCCCCGAGCCCGACGCCGGATCCGCCACACCCGGCGCCACCGGCTCCGCGAGCCCGGCTCCCCTGGCCGCACCCGGCACCGCCCCCCTCGACGCCCTCGTCAGCTGCTTCGGCCTCACCCCCTTCGAACGCGACCTGGTCCTCCTCACCGCCGCCGACGAACTGGACCCCACCACGGCAGCCCGCTGCGCCGCGGCCAGCGGTGACCCCCAGCGGGCGTACCCGACCTTCTCCCTCGCCCTGGCCGCCCTCGCCGAACCGCACTGGAGCGCGCTCACGCCCGTCGCGCCGCTGCGCCGTTGGCGGATCGTCGAGCTGGACGACGAGTCGAGGCTGACCACCTCCCGGCTGCGGCTCGACGAGCGGATCCTGCACTTCCTGCTGGGCTCGCCCTACCTGGACGCCCGGCTGCACGGCCGCCTGCGCCGCACGCCCGTGCCGGGTGAGCTGCCGCCGTCGTACGACCTGGCCGCGAGCCGTGCCGCCGAGGGCTGGACGACGGGGGCGAGCCCGGACGCGCCGCTGCTCGTCGAGGTGACCGGCGGTGATCTGCGCAGCCGGGCCGACATCGCCGCCGCCGCGGCCGCGCGGTCCGGGTTGGGGCTGTACGCCATGGGCGCCGAGGACGTACCCACCGATCCCGCCGAACGCGACCGGCTCGCCCGGCTCTGGCAGCGCGAGGCGATCCTGCTGCCCGCCGCGCTGCTCGTCGAGGTCGGCGAGCTGGACCGCGACCAGCGGGCGGCGACGGAGGCCTTCCTGGCCGGGGCCGCCGTACCGGTCGTCGTGTCGAGCGAGGACCCGCTCCGCACGGACCGGCCGCACGGCGCCCGGGTGGCCGTGCCGCGGATGGACGACGAGGAACAGGTCGAGCTGTGGGCCGAGGCCTTCCACCCCGTCGCCGACCTCGACGACGGTGAACTGCGCTCCCTGGTCGCCCAGTTCCAGCTGCCGCCGCACGTCGTACGCTCCGCCGCCGCCACCGTACGCCGCCGGCTGCCGTACGAGGACGAGCTGGACGCCGCCCAACTCGCCTGGCGCGCCGGGCTGGAGGAGGCCCGCGTCGGCATGGACCAGCTGGGCCGGCGGATCGAGCCGGAGGCCGGCTGGGACGATCTGGTGCTGCACGAGCGGCAGGTGAACGTGCTGCGGGAGATCGTCGCGCACGTGCGCCAGCGGGGCACCGTCCACCAGGAGTGGGGCTTCGCGGGCACCCTGCGCCGCGGCCTCGGCGTCACCGCGATGTTCGCGGGCGGCTCCGGCACCGGCAAGACGCTGGCCGCCGAGGTCATGGCCAAGGAGCTGGGCCTCGACCTGTTCATCGTCGACCTCTCCCAGGTCGTCAGCAAGTACATCGGCGAGACCGAGAAGAACCTCCGCCGGGTCTTCGACGCCGCCGAACGCGGTGGCGCGCTGCTGCTGTTCGACGAGGCCGACGCCCTGTTCGGCAAGCGCAGCGAGGTCAAGGACAGCCACGACCGGTACGCCAACCTGGAGGTCAGCTACCTGCTGATGCGGATGGAGGCCTACCGCGGCCTCGCCATCCTCACCACCAACATGAAGAAGGCCCTCGACACCGCCTTCATGCGCCGTATCCGCTTCGTCGTCGACTTCCCCTTCCCGGCCGAGCACGAGCGCGCCGAGATCTGGCGCCGGGTGCTGCCGTCGCAGGCACCCGTCAAGGACATCGACCCGGGCCTTCTCGCGCAGCTCACCGTCGCCGGCGGCTCGATCCGCAACATCGCGCTGTCCGGGGCGTTCCTCGCCGCGGAGGAGGGCGACCGGCTGCAGATGCGGCACATGCTGGCCGCGGCCCGCACCGAGTACCTCAAGCTGGAGCGCTCCCTGACGCCGACGGAGGTCCGCGGGTGGGTGTGAACAGGGACGTCAACCGGGACGTCAACAGGGAACCGAGCGCGATCCGGGTGGAGATCGGCGAACTCGCCCTGCACGGTTTCCGCGCCGACCCCGAGCGGGTCTCGGCCGCCTTCGAGCAGGAGCTGAGCCGCCTGGTCCGCGCGCACGGCGTCCCGCTGGCGGCCGACGGCGCCCTTGCCGTCGACGCGCTCACGGGCCTCCCGCCGCTGCCCTCCGGACTGTCCGCCCGCCGCCTCGGCCAGGAGCTGGCCCGCGTCGTGCACGAGGGACTCAGCGGCCACGGGGAGGTGTCGCGATGAGCAACGCCCAGGCACAGGACGCCCGTTCGGAGCAGTCGGCCGAACAGCGCCGCCGCAAGCGCAAGGAACGCGCCGCCAAGTCCCGTACGCCGGAGCCCAAGGACATCGTCAGCGGCGCCGGTCAGCCCCTAGACCCCGGTGTGCGGCGGGAGTTGGAGGAACAGCTCGGCCATGACCTGAGCCGCGTACGGCTGCACACGGGTCGTGACGCCGGACAGCTCACGGACCTGCTCGGCGCGGACGCGGTCGCCGTCGGCCAGGACGTCTTCTTCCGTGAGGGCGCCTTCAAGCCGGGCACGGACGAGGGCCGCCGCCTGCTCGCCCACGAGCTCCTGCACACCGTGCAGAACCCGCACGGCCTCGGCACGCTGCGCGCCGGACGCGACCTCGGCGCGGTCAGCCTGCCGCAGCAGGCGATCGAGCGGGAGGCGGAGTCGGCGGCGCAGGACCTCGTCCGTCCGGAGGCGGCACGTGCGGAGGGGGCCGCTCCGGAGGTCGAGGAGGGGCAGGCCACGCCCGGCTGGCTGCGCTACGCCACGCTGGACGCCGACCGGATGCGAGCCGAGGCCGTCGACCCGGCCACGCTCGTGGACCGCCTCGCGAACAATGTGCTGCGCTCGCTGCGCGGCGACCCGAGCGACGCGTCCGGCCGGGTGCGGCTCCAACTGGGGCGGATGTCCGACCAGTTGGCGGACAAGGTGGTCGACCGGCTGGAACGGCGACTGCTCACGTCGGAGTACGAGCAACTGCTCGACCTCTTCGAGGAGTCGGGGACGACCGGCCCGCTCGAACTGCAGCCCGCCGAGGTGCCGCTGCCCGAGGTGGACCTCTTCGCGGAACTCGGCGTCGAACGCGTCGAGTGGAAGAGGAAGCAGGAGACGGCCGGCGGCACGAAGGAGAAGCGTGCCGCCGACGCCCGCGAGGAACAGAAGGACGCCAAGGACCGCGACGAGAAGGCCGGTTCGAAGCGCAGCCGGGCGCAGTCCGACGCCGCCACCGAGGACCAGGAGGCGGCGCAGCGCAAGGAGCAGGAGGACGAGCGCAACGCCTCCCGGCAGCGCGCCCAGGAGGAGCAGCAGCAGGAGGACGAGCAGGCTGCCGGCGACCGCGAACGCGTCGACGAGGCCGCCGACCGGCGCACCGAAGGGCATCAGGAGGGCGCCGAGCAGGCCAAGGAGGAGCGCAAGGAGCAGCGCGAACGCGAAGAGGCCGACCCGCAGCAGGCAAGCGCGCCGGGCGCCGACAAGCGCAGGCGGCGCGACGAGCAGACCCAGCCCGCCGCCGGGTCCAAGCGCGAGGAACTGGACCCGAAGGCCAAGGCGCAGCCCGGCCCCGTACGCCCCGAGAAGGTGGACGAGCGGGCCGAGCAGCGCGACTCCGCGCTGTCCGAGCACGGCCTGCACGAGAAGGACGAGCACGAGGACGACGTCCGCGAGGAGGAGAAGCCGCTCGGGCTCGAAGCCGGGGCCGACGGGGAGATCGAGGGCCGTGACGAGAAGGGCGGGAAGGCCGCGGAGGCCGAGCCGGAACCCTCGATCAAGCCCGAGGACCATCTGCCGGACACCGACCTCGACCTCAGCGCCGTACCGACCGCCGAGCAGCTGAAGCCCGGGGACTCCGAACCGTCCGTGCCGTCCTTCCCGACGCCTCCGCCCACCAAGGCCGAGAAGATCGAGCGAGAGCGCGAGCAGAACGAGCAGGAGCAGGACGAGGACGCGGCCGGGCCCGAGGCCAAGGCCCCAGGGCAGGACGAGGGTCCCGTCGAGGGCGAGGCGCCGCCGCCCGAGGGTGGGCCCGTCGCTCAGGCGGAGGACCGCAGCGCCAAGGACCTGCAGGAGACCGAGAAACCGCTCGACCAGGAGGTCGGTCCCGACCCGGCGACCGAGGACAAGGAACGGCCCGAGCCCGAGGCCGAGAAGCCCGACCCCGCGCAGGAACAGGAAAAGGAGCAGGCCAAGGAGCCGGACGCGGCCGAGGACGAGCGCGACCCGGACGAGCCGACGGACGTACGGGAGGAAACCCCGGCGGCGCAGGCCGGCACCGAGCCGGGGTCTCGTACGGCGGACGGGGCGCAGCCGGCCGCGGCGTCGGTGACCGCTGCTGCCGTCACTCCGGCTCCTGTACGCAAGCCCGCCGGTGCGCAGACCCCGAAGACACCGGCCGAGGACCGCAACCCGTCGCCCGCCGCGCGGCGCGCCGCGGCGCCGCCCAAGCCGGAGCGCGAGGCGCCCAAGGCCAAGTCGCAGGTGCCGCAGGAGTCCGCGGCCGCACCCGCGCCGCGCGGGCCGGTCGGTGGCAGCGAGAAGGGACCCGGACCGACGACCGCCGCCGGGCCCGGCGCCGCACCGTCCGTCGGACAGGCCGCGGTCAGTCCGGCGGCCGAGCAGACCGGGGGCCCCGGCCAGTCGGCGGGGGCCGCTGCGCCCCGGCCCGAGGCGTCGCTGGAGAAGGACGGCGGTGGCTGCGCACCGCCCGAGCCCGCCGCGGAGAAGGACGACGGTGGCGGGGGCAGTTGCGGGGGCGGTGGCGAAGCCGCGCCCGAGGAGAAGGAGCAGGAGGCGCCGGACGTCTCCGGGCAGGACCCGAAGGCCGCCGTCCAGACCGTCAGCAAGCTCGCGCCGGACCAGGCCGCCGCCGCCATGCCCGGTGTGGACCAGGCCGCGGACAAGAAGGTCGGCGAGGAGCAGCAGCGCCTGGATGCCGCCCCGCCCACGCGGGAACGTCCCTCGGGCGCACCGCAGACCCGTTCGGCACCGCCCGAGGCGGCTCCGGCCGCGGCGCAGGTCTCCGGCAAGGTCGAGAAGATCGGCCCGGAGAACCAGGGCGACAAGCAGAAGGCCAAGGGCAGCGACAAGGCCGAGGGTGAGAAGCCGACCGCCCCTCCGCCGCCGCCCCCGGCCGTGCCGACCGAGGGACTCAGCGAGGCCGAGGCACAGAACGTGGAGGCCGCGGCCGACGCCGTGCCCACGCGCGACCCTGCCCTGGAGAACAAGACCGTCGGTCCCGCGCCGAAGATCCGCCTCGAGGGCGCCAGCGACCCGACCCGCACGGACGACCAGCAGAAGGCCCTGAAGGAGAAGCAGTCCGACATCCAGTCGACGGGCCGCGAGGACGCGGCCAAGCCGATGGGCGAGGACCAGATCTTCCCCGACGCGCCCCAGGAACAGCTCACCGGAAAGGCCTCCGGAGGCGGGGGCGGCAAGGGCGGTGCCCTGCGGGCCATGTCGCCGCCGAAGGCCGGCGTCGGCAAGGTCGCCGCGGAGGAGAAGGGCGGCGAGATCCAGGGCGCCGCCGGGCAGGCGCAGGGTGACCTGGCCGCCAAGGAGCAGGAGCAGCGGCAGGGCGAGCAGCAGGCCAAGCAGGACAAGCAGGCCGAGATCGACCGCGAGGTCGCGCAGAACACCGAGAAGCAGACCGGCGAACGCGGCAAGGTCGCCCGCGAGACCCAGGTGCAGCGCGAGCAGTGGCGGGCCGAGCAGGACAAGCACGTCGAGGACGCGGACAAGCAGTCCGACGAAGAGCACACCGCCAAGAACAAGGAGATCGTCAAGGCCCGCGACGAGAAGGACAAGGAGGTCGACGACCGCAAGGGCAAGGACAACGAGTCGATCGACAAGGAGCGGGAGAACGCCGAGAAGGAGGCCGAGAAGAAGAAGGAGGAGGAGAAGCCGTCCGGCGGTTTCTTCGGGATGCTCGCCGATGCGGTGGGCGACTTCTTCAAGGGCCTGCTCGAAGCGGTCACCGCCGTCTTCGAGGCGGCGCGGGCCGCCGTCAACGGGATCATCGACAAGTTCAAGGAGTTCGCCAACGCGGCGATCGACTTCGTCCGTGACCTGGCCATCTCGGCGATCAACGCGCTCGCCGACGCCCTGATCGCCATCGGTGACGTCCTTCTCGCCGCCTTCCCCGAACTGCGCGACAAGTTCCGCAACGCGATCGAAGGCTTGCGGGACGCGGCGATCGCCAAGGTCAACGAACTGGCGGACGGCCTGAAGAAGGCGGTCAACGCGCTGCTCGACGCGCTCGCGGCGGGCCTGAACAAGTTGCTGGATGTCCTGGAAGCCGGGCTCAAGGCCGTCATCAAGGCCTTCCAGGCGGTGATCGAGGGCGCGATCAAGTTCGCCCAGGCCGCGATCGAGGCGCTCGGCAAGTTCGCGGCGCTCATCGCGGACATCGCGCCGGACCCGGGCGGCTGGATCGCCAAGGCGGGTTCCGCGGCCAAGACCGGTATCTCGGACCACCTCTGGGGCGCCATCAAGGTGGCCGTGAAGCAGTGGTTCGACACCAAGGTCGAGGGCATCCTCGGCCTCGGCAAGGCCGTCATCAACGTCCTCGTCAAGGGCTGCGTCTCGCTGAAGCAGATCGGCAAGATGGCCTGGGACGCGATCATCGCGTCCCTGCCGATGATGATCGCCTCCCTGGTCATCGAGAAGGTCGTCTCGATGATCATGCCCGCGGCCGGCGCGATCCTGACGATCGTCCAGGGCCTGATGGCGGCCTGGCAGAGCATCAGCTCCATCCTGGCGGCCTTCTCGAAGTTCTGGGCGTACCTGAAGGCGGTCAAGGCGGGCCCCGCCGCCTGCCTGTTCGCGGAGGCGGTCGCGGCGGGCGTGGTGGCCCTGCTCGACTTCATCGCCAACTTCCTGATGATTCGGCTGTCTTCGGCGACGAAGGGCGTGGGCAAGCGGCTTCAGGGGATGGCGCAGAAGATCACGGATGGGCTGAAGCGGACTGGGAAGGGCGCGAAGCAGGCTGCGGGGGATGCGGTCAACAACGCGCGGGGGGCGTTGCGGAACGCGAATCAGAAGGTGGGGGCGCCTGGGGCCGCAGCGCCGAAGCCGAAGGGGGCTCCTTCGCCCGGGCCGAAGGCGCCGGTTAAGCCGAAGGACACGGCTACGCCTAAGGGGCCGGCCAAGCCGGATCCGGCGACGGCGAAGCCGAAGGATGCGGCACCGGCGAAGCAGGATGGGCCCGGCAAGGACCGTACGCAGGAGCCGGCGAAGGATCGGACCCCCGACAAGGACCAGGGACCCGCCGGGGGCAAGACCCCCGATTCCCCGACCCCCAAGAAGAAAAAGGAGATCGAGGGCCCCAAGCCGACCAAGCCGAAGAAGCCCAAGTCTCCTGCAAGGAAAGCCCTGTCGAAGGCCAAGGGCGCGGTCAAGTCCGCCCTGAAGAAGGTCGGAAACGCAGCGAAGACGCTCGGAAACAAGCTGAAGAAGTCCAAGCTTGGCAAGTCCCTCAAGAACAGCGCGGCGAAGCTCCGCGACCAGTTCAAGAAGAAGAAGGACCGTCTGCGCGACGACAAGCGCAGGCAGCATGAGCAGAAGAAGCAGCAGCAGGACCAGCGGCGCAAGGACGAGAAGTCGAAGGAGTCGAAGGCGGCGCGGCTGCGCAAGATCGTTGCCCGCATTCGCCCGAAGATCGTCAGTCTCCTTCAGCGAGGTCTCTACGAGCCGGTGTTCAACGCGGTCCTCCGCGGCATGCGGGTCTGGAACCGCCTGACAAGCCTGGCACCCGTAGGAGACGACGACTTCAGCCTCGTCGCCGCCCTGAACCCGCAGGAAAGGGTCACCGACGCACACTTCGACCTGTTCGACATCGGGCCGGATGACGAGGTGGCAACCGCGATTCGCCGAGGCATTGAAGCGAGGATCGGGAACAGGCAGATCCGGAGGCTCACTGACGCCAAGGCCATCTGTGACGAAGTCGCCAAGGAAGTCCTGAACGCCGAGCAGCAAGGGAAAAGGGCTAAGGCGAAGAAGGGGTCGAGGGGGGTAAAGGCAGGAAAGGGAAGGAAGGACGACAAGGCCGCTGCCGACAGCACCCAGGCCAAGTTGGTGTGGGATCCCAAGGATGTGTCGGACAAGGTCGAGTCTCAGCCGGATCACGTTGTGCTGTCCCTGGAGCGCGAAAGGGAGAAGAACCCCCGCTGGGCCATCGCGGAATTCCGCAAGGAAAAGCGCTACCGGGAAATATCGAAGCAGGGCGAACAGACACTCTTCATGGATAGCCGTGGCGGCGAATACGTGCTGGACGCCAACAACACTCTTGTCCCCCGCTATGTGGACAGGAATATTTCGGCGAGGGACCTGCAACGCAGGCCAGAGCCTGGCAAGAGGGGACTCGTGGCGCGCAACCCGGACGCGGCGTTCGACATCCCGGGGCACGTGGGCGGCAAGGAGCAGACGCCCTTCATTTCCACAACCAAGAAGAAGGGTGCGAAGATTACCAACTCGAACAGGTCGGAACAGCTTGGCGGACAGTACGGGCGTGTGCGCATCGACCTCCTCCAAGTCGCACCGAAGAACATCTTCGACCTGACGAAAAGGGAGAATCAGAGCCTCTGGCAACTGAGCAACCCTAAGACGCCGAAGATGGAGCAGGCCCTGCAGGACGTGGTGCGCACTCAGGAAGTGCTCGTCAAGGGGGAGATTCCGGGCGCCGCTATCGTTGAATTCATCAAGGCTCAGTAGAGGGAAGTGTGGGATGGTCTTCAATACGTACCATTGGCGCGATTGTCCACTGGATGATCCGGAGCTCGAAAGGGCTCGTGCCGTGCTTGCTTCGGAGACCCCAGACGAGGACGCCTTCCTCCTCCTCCTTCGCAGCGGTCGCACGGCGGCTGTCGGTATGGCCCTCGATCACTTCCATCACGCTGATGCCGTAAGCCGACACGGCGGCGGCAACCCGTTTGCGCACCACGTGGCCGAAGTCCTCGACCGAGCGAGGGAGATCCTGTCTGCCCCTCCGGCTCCGAGCAGCGAAACAGGGGCGGAGAAGGACGGAGCGGATCACGCCAGCGCTCTTCTTGCCATGCTCAACCATGCCCGCCCCGAGGACTCGGGCCTCATCGCCTCGGCTCTCCGCCAAGCGACGACCCCGGACGCTTTGGAAGCCGCGACCATGGCCGCCGCCACGGCTCTGGACCGCTCCACCGTCCTCGACGAGGAGCTGATCTCGGCTCTGCGCGACATCATTTCCGGAGAGTCTGTCGGTATCTGGGAACGCGTAGAGGCGCTGAAGGCCTTCAACAACGTCAAGTCTCCCCGGGCAGCCGACATTGCCGCCCAGGCCCTGGAGTCGGATGACCATGACCTCCAGGTGCATGCGGCGATCATCCTCGCCACCCACCACCTGTCCACGCATCGCGCGGTGGTCGAGCAAGTGGTCGAGTCCTGGCCGGAAAACGTTCCGTACCCAGCCGCCGCCGTCCTCGACGCACTGCATGCAGACCGTCCTGATCACACGCGATGGAGCGGTAACGAATGACCCGCTACGCAGACATCCCCAAACCCATCCGCTCCGGCCTAGTCGTAGTAAACCCCGACACCGGCACCCCCCAACGCATCATCATCCTCCAGTTCAACCCCGACACCCTGGAACGCTCCCTCGCCCCCCAAACCGCCGGCGGCCAGAACGCCGAAGGCGGCGGGACCGGCGGAGGTGACCGTAACGAGGCCCTCCGCCTCAAGGGCCCCGCCGAGGAGACCTGGAAGTTCACCGCCGAGATCGACGCCACCGACCAGTTGGAGGTCGCCGCTCCCGACGGGATTCACCCCCAACTCGCCGTGCTGGAAATGCTGGTGCAGCCGACGACCGCGCAGCTTCGGGAGGCGGCGCGGCAGACGCAGAAGGGGACCATCGAGATCACGCCGATCGAGATGCCGCTGACCCTTTTCACCTGGGGGAGCAAGCGCGTCATGCCCGTGCGGCTCACCGAGTTGTCGATCAACGAGTCCGCGTTCGACGTCAACCTCAACCCGATCAGGGCGAGCCTGAGCATCGGGCTGAAGGTGCTCAGCGTGAGCGACCTGCCGGCCGGGCACCGCGGTGCCGATCTGTACATGGCGCACCTCGCGCAGAAGGAACGGCTCGCCGCAGCCGCCCGCGGCGGGAGCCTCGGCGCGCTGGGGCTGGGCGGCCGCGACACGATGACCTTGGGAAGGGGCTGAGCTGCGTATGGCCGAGGGCGTACAGCCGTACGGGAGTGCCCTGGACTCGATCCCCGGGGCTCATCCCTATCCCCGGGACAGCCGGTACCACGACGCCGAGATCGGGGTGCACGCCGAACCTGACGGGACTGAAGTCCGGTACACCAAGCGCAGGTTGCTGCCGCCGCTCGGCGCGCAGGAGACCGAGGAACACCTCGTCGGCGCCGGTGAGCGTCCCGACCTGCTCGCGCAGCGGCTGTTCGGCGATCCGGGGCAGTGGTGGCAGATCGCCGACGCCAATCCGGTGCTCGATCCGCAGGAGTTGACCGCCGAACCCGGGCGTGCGATCGACGTACCGCTCCCCGGCGGGTTCCCACAGGGGGGCCGGAGTGCCTGACGAACTGCCCGTCGGGCCGGGGCCCGTCCATATGTCCCTGCAGATGGGGCCCAGGCTCACCCGGCCCGTGCCCGCCGAGGTCATGGAAGCTCTGCTGTCCGCGCAGATCACCGCGACCGCGGGGGAGCGCAGCGGGTTCCAGCTCGCCTTCGACCTCACCAAACGCGGGCTCATCCAGCGCAATCTGCTGCCCGAAGGCTTCTTCGACCCCAAGACCCGGGTCATCGTGAGCGTGAGCGTGCGCGGCACCTCCCAGGTGCTGTTCGACGGGCTGATCGTCCGGCAGGAGGTCGGCGCCAGCAACCAGCCGGGGCAGACCACCCTCACCGTGACCGGCGAGGATCTGACCCTGCTCATGGACCTGGAGGAGCGCACCGCCGGGTACCCCAACCTGGCGCCTTCGCGGCGCGTTCTGTCCATTCTCGGCCGGTATCGGGACTACGGCATCCGGCCCGACGTCAAGGACGAGCAGATTCTGCAGCCCCCGCAGGAGCAGCTGCGGGTTCCGTACCAGACCAGTACGGATCTGCAGTACGTGACGGAGCTGGCGAAGGCCAACGGCTATGTCTTCTACCTCGAACCCGGGCCCGCGCCAGGGCTGTCGTCCGCCTACTGGGGACCCGAGGTGCGGCTCGGTGTGCGTCAGCACGCCCTCAACGTCAACATGGACGCCAACTCGACCGTGGACCAGCTGACGTTCGCCTACGACGGCACCGCCCGCGAGGAGCCCCAAGCACGGTGGCAGAACCCGGAGAACCGGCACGCCACGCTGCTCGGTCAGCCGTCGATCAGCCCGTTGCGGCCCCCGCTCGGCCGCCGCCCCACGCCCGCGCTGAAGCGCCGGACCCTGGCCGGCACGGCCAAGCAGCAGATCCAGCAGGCGCAGGCCGAACTTCTGGCCCGGGCCGCGACGTCGGCCGACGTCATCACCGGATCCGGCTCTCTCGACGTCACCCGGCACGGCTACCTGCTGCACCCGCGCAGCCTCGTCGGGGTGCGCGGCTCGGGACCGATGTACGACGGCGACTACTACGTCAAGTCGGTCACGCACAGCCTGCGCCCCGGCTCGTTCACCCAGAACTTCACGCTTTCCCGGGAGGGCCTGGTCGCGCGCGGCGACACCGTACGGCCGTGACAACGGCGACTACCCGAGCAACGCCGGAACACCGGAACGCAGGAACGCCGGGACACCGGAACACCGAAAACAGGAGCAGTTGACGCATGGCGGCACCGAACAACCGGTACCTGGGCAAGTTCCGGGGCCGGGTGATCGACAACAACGACCCGCTGGGCATCGGGCGGATCACGGTCCAGGTCCCCGATGTGCTCGGCGACGAGCCCTCGACCTGGGCGCTGCCCTGCCTGCCCTTCACCGGGCAGGAGGCGGGTCAGGTCGTGGTGCCGCCGAAGGACGCCGGCGTGTGGGTGGAGTTCGAGCAGGGCGATCCCAGCTTCCCGATCTGGACCGGGTGTTGGTACGGGGACCGCGCCGAGCTGCCGCCCGACGCACGACGGGAGCTGGCGCGGCCCTCCCAGCTCAAGCCCGTCGTCGTCCAGACCCAGCTGGCGCACAAGATCGTGATGAACGACGTGACCGGCCCCGACGAGGGAATCCTGCTGCAGGCCAAGAACGGGGCGTACATCCGCATCACCGAGGCGGCGATCGTCATCGCCGCAGGCAACGCCCGCATCACACTCCAGGACGGCAGGGTCATCGTCAACGAGGGCCAGTTGACCGTGGAACCGAAGCGTTAGGAACGGGGGAACGACGAACGTGTCCGGGACATCCGGGGCAGCAGGGAAGCTGCTGGCCGCCGACACGGTGATCAGTTGCCCGCACGGGGGGCGTGCCACACCGGCGCACACGCCGTCCCCGGCGGTGCTGATCGGCGGCCGGGCGGCGGCCACCGCCGCTCATACCTACACCGTCGCAGGCTGCGTCCACACCGTGAACGGTGTGCTGCAGCCATGCGTGTCCGTACGGTTCACGGCCCCCGCGAGCGGCGTTTCCGTCGCGGGCGCCCCCGTGCTGCTCGACATCTCCGCGGCCCAGTGCTTCAGCGCGGCCCTGGTCGCACAGGGACCACCCGTCGTCAACGCCGCGCAGCAGGAGGTGTCCACACGATGACCAGGCCGGTCACCCGTTCCGACATCGCGTTCCCCTTCCGCCCCGACCGCCGGGGCCGCACCGCGCACGCCACCCGCGGCGAGCACGTCCACGACCTCATCGAGCAGCTGCTGTTCACCAGCCCCGGCGAGCGCGTCATGCGCCCCGACTTCGGCTGCGGGCTCCTCGACCTGGTCTTCGCCCCGACCAGCCCGGAACTCATCAGCACCCTCGAACTCTCCGTCCAGGCCTCGCTCCAGCGCTGGCTCGGCGACCTCATCGACGTGGAGGCCCTCGACGTGGTCAGCGAGGACAACGTCGTCCGTGTGTATCTGTCGTACGTCATACGCGCCGACGGCGCCCGGCGCGACGACGTGTTCGAAGGGCGGGCCACGGCATGACCGGTACGACCACCACCTCCCGCCGGGCCAAGGTCCGCGCCGCCCAGCTCAACGGGGTCGACTCCGTCGAGGTCGGCGACGACGGTCTGCTGCTCACCGTCACCTTCCTCGGCAAGGCCCCGCACGGCCTCGTCCCCGAGAACGTCCGCATCGACGGGGGCCGCCGCATCACCGGCGTCACCGCCGTGGACGTCAGCGTCGAACGCGAGGAGGACCCCGAGCTCGACGACCGGCTCTACGTCACCCTCGACAAGGCCGGCGACACCTCCCGGTACCGGCTCTCCCTCGTCGAGACCGACCCGTACGGACGGCCCGGGACGGAGCCCTACCGCGGCTTCGACCAGCGCTACCACAGCGCGACCTTCGTCTTTCGGCCCGATTGCCCGACTCCCTTCGACTGCAAGGAAGATGAGCAGGGCGGCACGGACTTTCCGGCCGCGCCCGTCATCGACTACACGGCCCGCGACTACGACACCATCCGCAAGCTGCTCCTGGACCGGCTCGCGCTCACCACCCCCGACTGGGTCGAGCGCAACCCCGCCGACCTCGGCATGACCCTGGTCGAGCTGCTCGCCTACACGGGCGACCAGATCAGCTACCAGCAGGACGCGGTCGCCACCGAGGCCTACCTCGACACCGCGCGCCGCAGGGTCTCCGTACGGCGGCACGTCCGGCTCATCGACTACGCGATGCACGACGGCTGCACCGCTCGCGCATACGTCGCCGTCGAGACCGCCGGCGACCACACGCTCGCCCCGGGCACCTTCCGCTTCGCCTCCGTCGACGTCCGCACCCTCGACCCGCACGACCGGCCCGAACCCGGCACGGTCGTCGACGAGGCCGACCTCGGCGACCTCGACGAGCGCGGCTCGGTGGAGGTCTTCGAACCGGTCGTCACCGCCGACCCGCTGGAGCTGCGCGTCGCGCACAACGCGATCCGGCTGTGGACGTGGGGCGGCGAGGTCTGCACCCTGCCCAAGGGCGCCACCTCCGCGACCCTGCGCGACGAGTGGGTCGACCCGGAGACCTGCCGGGAGCGTCAACTCGACCTCAGGCCAGGTGACTTGCTGATCCTGGAGGAGATCAAGGGCCCGCGCACCGGCACCCCCGGCGACGCCGACCCGGCCCATCGCCAGGCCGTGCGCCTGACCTCCGTCACCCCCGCCGTGGACCGCATCGAGGACCAGCCGGTCCTGGAGGTCACCTGGGCCGCCGGGGACGCCCTGCGCTTCCCGCTCTGCCTCACCACGCGCGGCGGCCGGGACTGTCTGCCCGTCGAGGACGTGAGCCTCGCCCGCGGCAACGTCGTCCTCGTCGACCACGGCCGTACCCTGCACGGGCTGCCCGAGACGTTCACCGTCCCGCAGGTACCCGCCGTCGTCGCCCCCTGTGACCCGCCCGCCTTCGGGTGCGCCGACCGCGACGAGGGCAACGCCCCCGCCCGGCTCATCAACTCCCTCACGGACAAGGCGGAATCGGGCGACGCCCTGACGCCCGACGACGTCCGCGAGCTGTTCCAGGTGATCGGCGAAGGGGCGACCACCAGGGCCGGAATCGGTCTGGAACGCGCCGGGCAGCGCCACGAGCGCGTCGTGCCCGGCACGGCATACGCCCAGACCGCCGCCCTGCGCACGCTGCTCGCCCAGTCCGTCTACCCGGGCATCCAGCCCCGCTTCCGCCCCGTCCTCGGCCGCGCGCCCGTGACGCAGGCGGTGCCGTTCCCCGACCGCGGCACCGTCGCCGCCGGGCAGGCCGAGCGGATCGCCGCGATTCCGGGACGGGTGCGGCAGCGGCTCGTCGAGCTGTGGCGCAGCGCCCGCGACCGGGACGGCCTCGCCGACGCCGAGATCGCCGAACTCGCGGTGATCTACGGCCTGCGGATCCTGGAGCGCATCGAGCTGCGCCGCCACCCCGTCCGTGCCCTGCGTGAACTCCTGCACCGCAGCGACGAGTTGCTCGACGCCAAGCTGCGCCGCATCGAGGTCCTCACGGCACGTGCCCGCGCGGGCACGGTCCTGGACGGGCACATCGCCTGGGAGATCGCCCACAGCTGGGGCCCGTCGTACGCGGCCGGACTGCACCCCGACGAGCTGGTGCTGCGCGGCTCCGCGACCGCCGGCCTCGACCAGGACCCGCGCCGTGCGCTGCCCGCCGTACGCGTCCACGAGAACGAGGGCGAGGACGTCGCATGGGATCCGCGCCGCGACCTGCTCGACAGCGGCCCCCGCGACCGGCACTTCGTCGGCGAACTGGAGGACGACGGTCGGCTGGCCCTGCGATTCGGCGACGGGCGGCACGGTGCGAAGCCGACGCCCGGATCCCGGCTCGCCCTGCACTACCGGCTCGGCGGAGGGACCGCGGGCAACGTCGGCGCGGAAGCCATCAACCACCTCGTCGTCCAGTCCGACTGCGAGACACCGCCCGCCGCCGTGGTCCGCAACCCGCTGCCCGCCGTCGGCGGCATCGAGCCCGAACCCGTCGAGCAGGTACGCCAGTTGGCCCCGCTCGACCTGCGCCGCACCCGCCTGCGCGCCGTCACCGCCGAGGACTACACGGCCCTCGCCACAGCCCTGCCCGGCGTGCAGCGCGCGGCGGCGGAGCTGCGCTGGACCGGCAGCGTCCAGGAGGCGCACATCGCGATCGACGCGTACGGCACCGGCGCCCCGTCCGACGCACTGCTCACCTCCGTCGCCCAGGCGCTGGAGCCGTACCGGCGCATCGGCCACGACCTCGTCGTCGGTGCCGCGCGGCTCGTTCCGCTGGACATCGCGCTGACCGTGTGCGCCAAGCCCGGTCACCAGCACGGGCAGATCCTGGCCGAGCTGTACCGCGTACTCGGCAGCGGTGTGCGGGGCTTCTTCCACCCGGACGCGCTGACCTTCGGCGAACCGGTACGGCTCAGCCGGCTCGTCGCCGTCGCGGCCGCGGTCCCCGGCGTGGAGAGCGTCCAAGTCACCCGGCTGCAAAGGCTGTTCGAGCCGGACCGAGGAGAGAGGGAGGACGGCGTGCTGCGGCTCGGCCCGCTGGAGATCGCCACCTGTGACAACGACCCGGACCGGCCGGAAAGCGGCCGGCTGGCGATTTCCCTGGGAGGTGCCCGATGACCGACGTCCCGACGACCGAGGGCACGATCACCGACGAGTGCACCTGCGGCGGTGCCTGCCGCGGCGGCCACGACGAGCGCCTCGCCCCGGCCCCCGTGCACAACCCGCCCGGCCGCACGGCCCTCGACTACCGCGTCGGCGAGTACGGCTCCTTCCGGGCCGCCCTCCTCGACCGCCTCGCCTCACCGGCGTACCCGGCCCTGGCCGGCCTCACCGTCCGCACCCCGGACGACCCGGCGATCGGCCTCCTGGAGGCCACCGCCGTCCTCGGCGACCTGCTCACCTTCCACTCCGAGCGCATCGCCGACGAGGCCTACATCCGTACGGCCAACGAGCACCGCTCCCTGGTCCTGCTCGGCCGCCTCGTCGGCCACCGCCCACGCCCCGGCGTCGCCGCCGCCACGCACCTGGCGTACACCCTGGAGCGCGACCCGCGCGCCGAGGCGCTGCCCGTGCTGATCCCGCGCGGCGCCCGCAGCCACAGCGTGCCCGCGTCGGCCGACGAGGAGTCCCTGACCTTCGAGACCAGCCGCGACCTGACGGCCCGCTGGGACTGGAACGAGCTGAAGGTGCGCCGTCGGCGCCCTTCCCTCATCACCCCCGCCGACCTGGAGCGCCGCTCGGAGATCTTCGTCGAGGGCACGGCCAACTCGCTGCAGACCGGCGAGCAGCTGCTCTTCGTCTTCGGTGAACAGGCGGGCGGCGAGCGCAAGTTGCTGCCGGTCGCCAAGGCGCGCGTCGACCGGGAGGACGAGATCACCGCGATCTCCCTGCCGAAGTCGGCCCCTCCCACCCTGAAGGAACTCGTCGACGAGGTACGGCGCTGGACCGCCGCCCCCGCGGCACCGGGCGAGCCCGGCGACGAGCCGCCCACGCCCGAGGTCCCCAACCCGAGGCCGGTCAGCCGGCTGATCGAGGACTTCGAGGACCAGGTCCTCGCGCCCCTGCGGGACGACCTGGACGGCATCAAGACCCCCGAGCGGCTCGCGGCCCGGCTCGCGGAGCCCGTCGCCCGGCTGGGTGAGGCACAGGTGCTGGCCGAGCCGTACGAGGACGTGGCGGCCTGGTTCGAGCAGCTGGAGGCGGTGCTCGCCGAACTCGCCCAGCGCGCACTGCGGTTGGCGCCCGCGCAGGACGCCGGGAGTGATCCGGCGGTGCGGAACGCGCAGGAGAGCGAGGGCATCCGGCAGGCCGCCGTCGAGCCTCGCGCGGCCGCCCTGCAGACCCTGAGCGCCGTCCTGCCCGCCCTGCGCGCCTCAACCCCCGCCCCCCGCGGCGGCACCGGTGCCCGGCGCCCGGGCAGCGACACCGCGCGCCTGCTCTCCGCCCTCAACCCCGCCCTCGGCAGCCTCTACCCGGCCTGGCGCACGGCGGCGGCCGCCGCCCCCGGCACCCCGCAGCTCCTGCGCGAACTGCTCGCCATGCGGGTCACGGCCGCGCCCTTCGGCGCCACGGCCCCGCTCAAGCCGGTCCAGGACGACCGAGGCCGCGTCATCCGCACCGCCGACTGGCCGCTCACGGGCGCCGTGCTGGCGAGCCTGCGGGTCGTCTACGACACGTCGGGCCGGACCCCGGTCCGGGCCGAGTTCCAGTACGTCGAGGGCAGCAGCTCCGACCAGCGCGCCGAGAACCTGCCGGTCGCGCAGCCGGTGAACTTCCCGCTCGGCACCGGCCAGGTCGAGCTGTCCGTGCGCTCCGGCCAGGACCGCGACCTGAACTGGCTCAACCGCCGCCCCACCGACTCCCAGGACCCCGGTGTCACGGCCCGCCTCCACTCGGGCCTGCCCGAGCGCACCCTCTTCGTGTCCCGTCCGGACGACGAGGGCCTGGTCCACGTCGGCGTCCACAACGGCACGTCTGAGCAGATCGCGCTGCGGCCGAACGCGAGCGAGCAGTTCACGCACGGCGAGTACGAGGTCAGCCTCAAGTACACGGTGGGCAGCACCGAGCCCAACGTCGAGATCGTGATCGCCAGCAAGCCCGAGCCGCTCAACCGCCGTATCCTCCAGCTGGACACGGTCCACCCCGGCATCACGGTCGACAGCTGGGTCGCGATCCAGCGCCCGGCGAAGGGCGCCCAGGAGGGCATCCCCGGCGACGCC
Source organism: Streptomyces shaanxiensis (assembly GCF_039537145.1). Lineage (NCBI taxonomy): Bacteria > Bacillati > Actinomycetota > Actinomycetes > Kitasatosporales > Streptomycetaceae > Streptomyces > Streptomyces shaanxiensis. Next base: position 324,868 of record NZ_BAAAZY010000028.1, on the reverse strand, counting down.
AAGCTGGCGTTCGTCACCACCAAGGTGGTCGCGGCGCGTACGGCGGCGTACACCAACTACGGGATCACCGGCCGCGGCACCGAACTCACCCTCGCCGACCCGTGGTTGGACGAGTTCGACGTCCTCCTCTCACACATCCGCGACACCACGGTGCACGCGGCCGGCGAGCCGCTGCGCCTGGCCGACGAACCGCTCGGCGAGGACGTCCACGGCAACGAGATCGAACTCGCCGTGCTGTACGACGGGTTGCGGCCCGGACGGACGCTCATCGTGACCGGCGAGCGCAGCGACATCCCGGGGACGGCGGGCGTCCAGGCCACCGAGGTCGTCACGATCGCCGCCGCCGACCCGGCCGTCGACCTCCAACTGCCCGGCGACCACGTCCACACCAGGATCACTCTGACCGCCGACCTCGCCCACCGCTACCGCCGCGAGACCGTCCAGATCCTCGGCAACGTCGTCGAGGCCACCCACGGCGAGAGCCGCGAGGAGGCCATCGGCAGCGGTGACTCGGGTCGCGTGAACCAGACGTTCGCGCTGTGGCAGTCCCCGCTCACCTGGCTCGCCGACGACAACCCCCTCGGCGCCACCCCGGTGCTGGAGATCCGTGTCGACGGCGTCCTCTGGCACGAGGTCGACAGCCTCGCCGGACGCGGCCCAGGCGAGCGCGTCTACATCACCGGCTCCACCGCCGACGGCCGTACGACGGTGACCTTCGGCGACGGCGTCAACGGCGCCCGGCTGCCCTCCGGCCACGAGAACATCCGCGCCCGCTACCGCTTCGGCACCGGCAAGGCGGCGAACGTCGCGGCCGACCGCGTCACCCAGCCGCTCACCCGCCCGCTCGGCGTCACGCAGGTCACCAACCCGCGCCCGGCCAAGGGCGGCGCGGACGCGGACGGCCCCGGCCTGACCCGCCGTACGATCCCGCTCGCCGTCTCCGCGCTGGACCGCCTGGTCTCCGCGTCCGACTACGAGGACTTCGCCCGCTCCCGGGCCGGCATCGGCCGGGCCGCCGCACGCGAACTCTTCGACGGGCGGCGGCGCGTGCTGCACGTGACGGTCGCGGGTACGGACGACGTGCCGATCGACGGCGACTCGGACACGCTGAGGGCCCTGCGGGGCGCGTTGACCGAGTACGGGGACCTCAACCTCACCGTCCGGGTGGACGTACGCGAGCTGGTCCTGCTGCTCATCGCCGCCAAGGTGAAGGTCGCTCCCGACCACGCGTGGGAGATCGTCGAGCCGCGACTGCGTCAGGCGCTGCTCCGCCGACTCGGCTACGAGGGGCGGGAGTTGGGGCGACCCGCTCGCCTCTCGGACGTCCTGGCCACCGCCCACACCGTGCCCGGCGTCGACTACGTGGACGTGGACGTCTTCACCGGCGTCCCCGCGTCCGCCACCCCCGACGAACTCACCGGGATCCTCACGGACCCCGGCCCGCCCAAGTCGTCCGTCCCGGCCCACCCGGCGACGTACGACGAGAAGATCCACACGGTCCGCGCCGCGAACGGCGAGACGCTGTCGGAGGTCTGCGCGAAGTACGGCGTCCCGCTCGCCGAACTGCTGCGCCTGAACCCCGACATCACCGACACCCGCCGCCTGGCGAAGGGCCGTTCGGTGTTCGTCTTCCGCGGTATCCGCCCGGCACAGCTCGCGATGCTGTCGCCCAGGGCCGCGGACACCCTGATTCTGACGGAGGTCAAGTGATGGCCGCGCACTCGGCGGATGTCCAGTTGGAGACCGCAGCCCCGGCGACGGCGTCCAGGGAACCCGACGGGCTCGCCGCGCTGCTGCCTCGCTGGCACCTGCTGCGCGACGCCGAGGAGGGCGAGCCGCTGCGCGCGCTCCTCGCGGTGATCGCCGAGCAGCTCGACCGGGTCCGCGACGGCGTCCAGCAGGGCTACGAGGACCTGTTCGTGGAGACGGCGGCGCCCTGGGTGCTGCCGTACCTCGGCGACCTGGTCGGCTACCGCACCCTGCCCGGCTACGAGCGCGTCCTGACGACCGGCCTGCACGAGGGTGGCCGAGCCGCCCTCGCCGAGGCCGTCGCCCCGCGCGCCGACGTGGCCGCCACCGTCGCCAACCGCCGCCGCAAGGGCACCCTGCACCTCCTGGAGGAACTCTCCGACCAGGTCACCGGCTGGCCCGCCCGCGCCGTCGAACTGTCCCGGCAGGTCTCCCACACCCAGCCCGTGAAGCTGTACGGCGACACGGGCGTCCACCGCGGGGGGCGCGGCCGTCTCGTCGACCTGCGCGACAACTCCGCCCTCGACCTCGCGGGCGGCCCCTTCGGCGCCACGGCCCGCACGGTCGACGTCCGCCGCGCCAACTCCCGGCATCGTCAGGGTGGGTGGACTCCGGCCGGGGTCGCACTCTTCGTCTGGCGGCTGAAGGCGCACTCGCTCACGCAGTCCCCGGCGTACTGCATCGACCGCGCCCGCAACCTCTACACCTTCTCGATCCTGGGCAACGACACGCCCTTGGTCACCAAGCCGTTCCCGGAGCCGTCGCCCACCCACATCGCGACGATCGACAACGTCCCGGCGTTCGTCACCCGCCGCCGGCTCCACGACCGGCTCACCGACTACTACGGCCCCGGCAAGAGCCTCGTCATCCGGCGCGACGGCGAGGACCAGCCGGTGCCGCCGTCCGACATCGTGGTCGCCGATCTGTCGGACTGGCGCTACCGGCCCAAGCGCGGGCAGGTGGCCGTCGACCCGGAGCTCGGGCGGATCGCGTTCGGCTCGCGGTCCGCGCCCCGGCAGGGCGTGTGGGTGGACTACCACCACGCGTTCGGCGCGGACATGGGCGGTGGGGAGTACGACCGGCTGGACCGCGAGGCGCGTCCGGACGCCGAGTTCTACCGGGTCGGGCCCGGGCAGCCGTACCGCCAGATCATGGACGCGTACCGGGCCTGGCAGCACGACCGCCGCGCCGGCCGGACCGGCCCCGACGGCATCATCGAGATCACCCACAGCGGCGCCTACCAGGAGCAGCTGGACTTCGACCTCGACCCCGGCGACCGCCTCGAAGTGCGGGCCGCGGAGGGCGCGCGGCCGGTGATACGCCTGCTCGACTGGTACAGCAACCGGCCGGACGCCCTCAACATCCGTGCGGTGTCCGAGGACTGCGCCCCGCACGAGCGTCCGCGCCTCGTCCTCGACGGCCTGCTGGTCGCCGGACGCGGGATCAACGTCACCGGCCCCATGGGCGCGGTCGTCGTACGCCACTCCACGCTCGTCCCCGGCTGGTCGCTGGAGCCCGAGTGCGATCCGCACTCGCCCGAGGAGCCCAGCATCGTCCTGGAACGCACCACCGCGTGCCTGCAGGTCGAGCACAGCATCCTCGGCACCATCGAGGTCATCGGCGACGAGGTGAGCGAGGACCCCCTCGACATCCACCTGCGCGACAGCATCCTCGACGCCACCGGCCCGAGCCGCGAGGCCCTGTCCGCACCGGACTGCCGCCACGCGCACGCGGTGCTGCATCTGCACCGCACCACCGTGATCGGCGAGATCCACACCCACGCCGTGAAGATCGCCGAGAACTCGATCCTCACCGGCAGGCTCCATGTGGCCCGGCGCGGCATCGGCTGCGTGCGGTATTCGTATGTGCCGCCGGGCTCGCGCACCCCGCGCCGGTTCCGCTGCCAGCCCGACCTGGCCGGACCCGAACAGGCCGCTCGTGTGCGGCCGTTGTTCACCTCGGAGCGTTACGGGACGCCCTGGTACGGCCTGTTGGCCGACCGGTGCGCCGAGGAGATCCGGCGCGGCTCGGACGACGGCGCCGAGATGGGCGCCTTCCACGACCTGTACCGGCCGCAGCGCGAGGACGGCCTCAGGGCACGGCTCGCGGAGTACACGCCGGCGGGCACGGACGCCGGGATCTTCTTCGTGACGTGAGGCGTGACGTGATCCCTGACGTGATGCCGGCCATGAGCCGAGCCGTGCGCGCCGCCGCCGTAAGCCCTACCCGCACTTTCCTGAACCAGGGGGACTCCCTTCATGCACGCTGACCTCTCCCGCCTCACGTTCCGCCCGCAGCGGCGCTACTCGGCGGTCATCGCCCAGCAGGGGCGCGTCCAGCTCGACGCCGACATCAACGAGCAGACCGCGATCCAGCTCCACCAGGCCCGCACCCTCGCCGCCGACCTGATCGGACGGCACGGCGGGCCGCGCGACGCCGCGGGCTTCAAGATCGACTACGTGGGCGGCAAGCACGACATCGACACGCTCCACATCAACGGCGGCCGCTACTACGTCGACGGCATCCTGCTGGACGCGACCCGCCCGGCGCCCGGCGTGCCGGTCCCGGACGAGGACGCCGAGGAGCAGGAGACCGCCGCCCCGCCGGCGTACTGGACCTACTGGGACCAGCCCGACGGCTTCCGTGACCCGGAGAAGCCCGGCGACCGGCTGCCCTCGCCCGCCACGACGCCGTTCGTGGTCTATCTGAAGGTGTGGGAGCGCGCCGTCTCCGCCGCCGAGGACCCGGCCCTGCGCGAGGTCGCCCTCGGCGCCGCGATGCCGGACACCGCGGCCCGCGTGAAGGTCGTGTGGCAGGTGCTCCCGCTGTCGCTGGCCGCGCTGGAGATCGAGGACGGCAACCCGTCCAAGGAGGTCGTGCGGGCCGCCTTCGACAAGTGGGCGCTGAAGCAGGCCGCGACCGGCGCGCGCCTCGCCGCCCGCAGCGAGCGGCCCGACCACGCCGACGAGGACCCCTGCCTGGTCAAGCCGGACGCCCGCTACCGCGGCCAGGAGAACCAGCTGTACCGCGTCGAGGTGCACGCCGGCGGCGAGGCGAAGGACGCCACCTTCAAGTGGTCCCGCGAGAACGGCTCCGTGGTCTTCCCGGTCGACGAACTCGACGGCACCTGGGTGCAGTTGGCGTCGCTCGGGTACGACGACAAGCTGGACCTGGACGTCGGCGACCACGTGGAGCTCGTCGACACCGCGTACGCCTCCCGCCTCGAGCCCCTGCCCCTGCTCCGGGTCGAGGAGCTGGACCTGCCGGGCCGCCGGGTCCGCCTGTCCGCCGAGCCGGACCAGGCCGTCGGACGGCTGCCCCACCTCAACCCGTTCCTGCGCCGCTGGGACCACCACGAGGGACCGAAGCGCAAGGGCCGTACGACCGCTCTGAAGGGCGGCGCCGTGCCCGTCGCCGAGGGGGAGTGGCTGACGCTGGAGGACGGCGTCGAGGTGTACTTCGCCAAGGGCGCCACCTACCGCACCGGCGATCACTGGATCATCCCGGCCCGCACCGCCACCGGCAGCGTGGAGTGGCCCACGGACGCGGCGCGCCGCCCGCTGCTCCAGGGCCCGGCCGGTATCGTCCGCGGCTTCGCGCCGCTGGCCCTGGTCAAGGGCGAGGGCAGCACCGTCGACCTGCGCCTCGCCTTCAACCCGCTGGCGAGCAGCGTCCAGGCCGCGGACGAGGCGTCGCTCGCGGCGGAGGAACAGGCGCGCCGCGAGGAGCAGTTGGCGGAGGACCCGTCGGGCGGGCGGTCGCAGACCACGGCGGATGCGGAGGCGGCGGTGGAGGGAGACGAGTAATGGCCAAGCCCCTGAGCGCGTCAAAGATGGTGGAGATACTGCGTGCGGAGGGCCTCACGGTCCACGAGGTCCGCAAGTGGCGCACCCACAACCGCAACAGCAAGGGCCCCTGGGGCCCGGTGAACGGCGTGATGATCCACCACACCGTCACCAAGGGCACCGAGTCCTCGGTCGACATCTGCTACAACGGCTACTCCGGCCTGCCGGGCCCGCTGTGCCACGGCGTCATCGACAAGAAAGGCGAGATCCACCTCGTCGGCAACGGCCGGGCCAACCACGCCGGCCTCGGTGACAGCGACGTCTTGCGCGCCGTGATCAACGAGTCCAGGCTGCCGCACGACAACGAGGCCGACACCGACGGCAACGCGCACTTCTACGGCTTCGAGTGCATCAACCTCGGCGACGGCAAGGACCCCTGGCCCGAGGCGCAGAAGGAGGCCATCGAGAAGGTCTCGGCCGCGATCTGCCGCCACCACGGCTGGACCGAGCGCTCGGTCATCGGCCACAAGGAGTGGCAGCCGGGCAAGACGGACCCGCGCGGCTTCACGATGGACGGGATGCGGGGGCGCATTGCGCAGCGGCTGAAGGGCGGCGGGGGAGGGGATCCGACTCCGGACCCGAAGCCCGCGCCCAAGCCGAAGTACGAGCCCTTCCCCGGCAGCGGCTTCTTCCACATCGGTCAGAAGTCCCCGATCATCACGGCCATGGGGCGCCGCCTGGTCGCCGAGGGCTGCGGTCGCTACGAGGAGGGTCCCAGCCCCGAGTGGACCGAGGCCGACCGCCGCTCCTACGCCGCCTGGCAGCAGAAGCTGCACTTCAGGGGCAAGGACGCGGACGGGATTCCCGGCAAGGTCAGCTGGGACAAGCTGAAGGTGCCCAACGTGTGACGGTTTCTCCCGGTCGCTGAAACGGCCCAGGTACCCCTCGGGGGTGTCCTGGGCCGTCTTCATGCACGTCAAAGGTCTTGCCCAGCCATCGGAAACACGTCACACTGGAACCGAACGAATGGTCGGTTGGGAAGCTGGTTATCGATGACGACTTCACACTCCGCCGAGGCGCCCCCACCGGGGCACCTGCAGGAGCACTTCGATGCGACGATCTCGCGCGACCAGCGCATCGAGCCCCGCGACTGGATGCCGGACGGCTACCGCAAGACGCTCGTCCGCCAGATCGCACAGCACGCCCACTCGGAGATCATCGGCATGCAGCCCGAGGGCGAGTGGATCACCAAGGCACCGTCCCTGCGCCGCAAGGCGATCCTCTTCGCCAAGGTGCAGGACGAGGCCGGACACGGGCTGTACCTGTACTCGGCGGCGGAGACCCTGGGCGCCGACCGTGCGGACCTGACCGACCGGCTGATCGAGGGGCGCCAGAAGTACTCGTCGATCTTCAACTACCCGACCATGAGCTTCGCCGACGTCGGTGTGATCGGTTGGTTCGTGGACGGCGCCGCGATCTGCAACCAGGTGCCGCTGTGCCGCAGCTCGTACGGGCCGTACGCGCGCGCGATGGTGCGGATCTGCAAGGAGGAGTCGTTCCACCAGCGGCAGGGCTACGAACTGCTGATGACGATGATGCGCGGCACCGAGGCCCAGCGCGATATGGTGCAGGACGCCGTGAACCGCTGGTGGTGGCCCTCTCTGATGATGTTCGGCCCGCCGGACGACTCCTCGCCCAACTCCGCGCAGTCCATGGCCTGGAAGATCAAGCGGCACAGCAACGACGAGCTGCGTCAGCGCTTCGTCGACATGACCGTCCCGCAGGCCGAGAAGCTCGGCGTCACCCTGCCCGACCCCGAACTGCGGTGGAACGCCGAGCGCGGTCACCACGACTTCGGCACCCCCGACTGGGACGAGTTGATGCGGGTCATCAAGGGCGGCGGGCCGTGCAACGACCAGCGGATGCAGCGGCGCAGGAGCGCTCACGAGGAGGGCGCCTGGGTGCGGGAGGCGGCCACCGCCCACGCGGCCAAGCAGGCGGCCCGTGCGGAGAAGGGAGCGGTGGCATGAGCGCCGACAAGCAGGGATGGCCGCTGTACGAGGTGTTCGTGCGCGGCAAGCGCGGACTCAACCACGTCCACGTGGGCTCGCTGCACGCCGCCGACGACCGGATGGCGCTCACCCACGCGCGCGACCTGTACACGCGGCGCAACGAGGGCGTGTCCATCTGGGTGGTGCGGTCCGAGCACATCACCGCCTCGACCCGCGACGAGAAGGACCCGTTCTTCGAGCCCAGCGCCGACAAGGTCTACCGTCACCCGACGTTCTACGACATCCCCGACGACGTCCCCCACATCTGAAGGAGAGGGCATGAGCGACGACCACGTCTACATGACCCTCGCCGAGGGACACGAGGACGACACCCGCTGGGCCTACGGCACCGGCTTCGAGGACCCGCTGCACGGCGTCGACACCACCGTGCCCGACGGTATCGACGCCGGCGAACTGGCCGCCCTGTGCGTGGCGTTGGCCGACGACGCCCTGGTCTCGGCACAGCGCCTGGGCGAGTGGGTCACCCGCGCCCCCGAGCTGGAGGAGGAGGTGGCGCTCGCCAACATCGGCCTCGACCTGCTCGGCCAGGCCCGCCTGCTCTACTCCCGCGCCGGCCAGGTCGACGGCACCGGCCGCGACGAGGACGCCTACGCCTACTTCCGGGACGCCGGCGACTTCCGCAACGTACGCCTGGCGGAACTGCCGAATGCCGACTTCGCGTTCTCGATCGCGCGGCTGCTGGTGCTCTCCAGCTGGCGTCTCGCGCACTTCGAACGGCTGGCGGCGCACCCGGACCCGGTGCTCGCGGCCATCGCCGCGAAGGGCGTCAAGGAGCTGGCCTACCACCGGCAGTACGCCGCCGAGTGGGCGGTGCGCCTGGGCGACGGCACGCAGGAGTCGCACCGGCGGATGCGCCGGGCCCAGGAGCAAGTCGCCCCGTACCTCGGCGAGTTGTTCACGGCCTACGACGCACGGGACGAGGTCGTCGCCGTCCTGCGCCAGGTCACCGAGGCCGCCGGACTGCCCATGCCGGTGTACCGGCCATTCCCCGGCTCCGGCCGCGACGGCGAGCACACCGAGCATCTCGCCCCGCTGCTGGCCGAGTTGCAGGGCGTGGCCCGCGCTCACCCGGAGGCGACATGGTGACCACCCTGCTCGACGCGCGGCGCGCCCGGCATGTCGCCGAACAGGTGCCGGACCCCGAGCTGCCCATGCTCACCCTGGCCGACCTCGGCGTCCTGCGCGGCGTCGAACTGACCGAGGACGGCACGGTGGTCGCCCGCCTCACCCCGACCTACTCGGGCTGCCCGGCCATGGCCGAGATGCGGGCCGATGTCGCGGCGCGGCTGCGTGACGCGGGGTACGCGCGCGTGGAGATCCGTACGGTGCTCGACCCGCCGTGGACCAGCGACTGGATCACCCCGGCCGGCCGCCGCAAGCTCGCCGAGCACGGCATCGCCCCGCCCGGGCCGGCACCGCGCGGCGCCGGCCCCGTCCCGCTCGTGCTGTCACCCACCCGGCACGCGGTGACCTGCCCGCGCTGCGGCTCGGCGGACACCGAGGAGACCTCCCGTTTCGCCGCCACGTCCTGCAAGGCGCTGTGGCGCTGCCGCGCCTGCCGCGAGCCGTTCGAGTACGTCAAGGAGATCTGAATGGAAGGCCTGAGGGAAGGACCGGCGGCCCAGGCCGAACCGACGCCCGACGCCCGCATCGCACCGGACCCGGACGCGGTTACCCCCGCCCCGGCTTCCGGCACCGAAGCAGCCCCGGCTGTACGCCCGCGTGCGCGCCGCCGCCGCCCCGGTTTCCACGCCCTGCGCGTCGCCGCCGTACAGCCCCTGTGCGCGGATGCCGTCGCCGTCGGCTTCGACATCCCGGCGGAGCTGGCCGAGGAGTTCGCCTTCACGCCGGGCCAGTCGCTGACGCTGCGGCGCGAGGTCGAGGGGCGGGACGAGCGGCGGTCGTACTCGATCTGCTCGCCGGCCGGGTCGAGTCCGCGCATCGGCGTCCGGGTCGTGCCTGGCGGCCTGTTCTCGTCCTGGCTCGTCAACGACGTACGCCCCGGCGACACCGTCGAGGTCATGGCACCCACCGGCGCCTTCACCCCCGACCTCACCACGCCCGGCCATCACGTACTGATCGCGGCGGGCTCCGGTATCACGCCCATGATGTCCATCGCCGAGTCCGTCCTGGCCGCCGACGCCCGCTCGACGGTCACCCTCTTCTACGGCAACCGACGCAGCGACACCGTGATGTTCGCCGACGACCTCGCGGACCTGAAGGACCTCTACCCGACCCGGTTCCAGCTCGCCCACGTGCTCTCCCGCGAACCCCGCGAGGCCGAGGTGCTGTCCGGCCGTATCGACGCCGACCGGCTCGCGACGCTCGTCGACGCCCTGGTCGACGTGACGGCCGCCGATCACTGGTGGCTGTGCGGCCCGCACGGCATGGTCCGGGACGCGCAGGGAGTGCTGGAGGCACTCGGGGTCCCGCCGGAGAGGGTGCACCAGGAGCTGTTCTACGCCGACGACGAGCCCGTACGGGAGGTGTACCACGAGGAGGCCGGCCCGCAAGGGCCCGTCAGCCAGGTCACCATCACCCTCGACGGCCGCTCCACCACGGCCGCCCTGCCGAGGGAGCGGACCATCCTCGACGGCGCCCAACGCACCCGCCCCGACCTGCCGTTCGCCTGCAAGGGCGGCGTCTGCGGCACCTGCCGGGCGCTGGTCACCGACGGCAAGGCGGACATGCGGCGCAACTTCGCGCTGGAGGCGGCCGAGGTGGACGCCGGCTACGTCCTGACCTGTCAGTCGTACCCGGTGTCCGAGACGCTGACGGTGGACTACGACAGCTGAGCCGGCTGAGGAAGCTTGAGTGGCGAGGAAAGCGAAGGGACTAGATTCAAGGAGGTTGAGAAGGAAGCCCCTTCATGGCCTCGCCACGACGAACGCTAGCACTCAGGCGGGGATCAGGTCGCGCAGATTTTCGGGAGTGAGGATCCGCGACTCGGGGTGCAGCCCGTCCGGGCGCTGCAGACCGATGAAGGTGACCGGGCCGTCCGGGACCTTCTCGCCGTCCCACAGGGTCGTCGTCGCGGCGTCCATCAAACCCGTCAGATAGCGCACCGTCAGCTGCTCGCGCTCCACGATGCCGCGCAGGAGCGTCGCCACCGACACCTGGTTGCCCTCGACCCGGTTGGCCGCCGGGCTGCCCTTGAGATACAGGTGCAGCCACTTGGCACGCCACTGCCCGTCCTCCCCGCGCCAGAACGCCAGCGGCAGCGCCACCCGGCCGGGACCGCGCAGCTCCGACTTCATCCGCACGGTACGCGCCTCGAACGGACGCCCCTGCTGCTCACCCTCGCGCAGCATGAACCCGAAGAACGACTCCTCGACCTCCTCGAAGCCCTCGCCGGAGAAGAGGTTGACCTGCGGCACGATGAACGTCCCCCGCACGGCGCCCAGCCGCAGGTTGATGAACTCCGAGGCGCCCTCGGGCGCTTCGGTGATGTCGCCGGAGTGCTCTCCGTCGACGTCGGTGAGGTTGGTGTACGACAGCCAGGAGACGGTCCGGTAGTCGTCGTCCAGCATCAGCGCCGACAGGTCGTAGTCGGTGTCGCGGCTCTTCTGCTTCCAGTACACGAAGAAGCGCAGCAGCTCGCCGTCGATCGTCGACAAGGAGCCGCGCGGCAGCACGCCGAGACCGGACGAGACCGCCTTGCCGCTGAGCGGGAGCGCGACGTCGAGCACGGCCGGGTCGAGCAGGAGATGACCCGGAGCCGGCAGACGGCGCCGCAGCTCCGCGTCGAGCATGGTGGTCAGGCGCAGCCGAAAGGACGGCAGGACCGCCTGACGGGTGTCCTCGGTGACCCAGGCACGGCCGAGGCGGTTGACGAACACACGGCGCTCGCCGGTCTCCTTCGCCCGGTTGTGGAGGTGCTCACGCACCGACAGCAGCACCCGTCCGGCGACCTGCGGGGCGACCTCCTCGGCGGCGGCCACGACCGCGAACCGCTCCTCCTGCGTGAGCGCCATGCGCAGCAGCCGGTCCAGGGCGCGGAACAGCTTGCCCGGCGCAGACTTGAGAAGCTTCACCGCGCCGGTGACGTCATGCGCCTCGAGCAGCTCCTCGACCAGGCTGTCGAAGGAACGCGCCTTCTTCTCGCCACGGGCGACCGCGAACACGTCGGCGGCGTGCGGCCACTGCGGGTACTCGTGCGGATGCAGCCGCTCGCCCAGCCGCTTGAACTCCTCCCGGTACGCGGGGACGTCCGCGAGCTTGGCGGGCGCGTCGGCGACCACCGAGTCGAGGCCCGCCAGCAGAGCACGGCGCACCGGCCGGGTCAGCCCCCGGAACCGGGTCGGCTCCAGCAGGGTCACGTCACCGCCCGACACCGCGCAGGCCAGCCGCAGCACATCGGTGACCGTGTCCAGCAGCAGCTCCGAACCGGCCCGCAGCCGGGCCCGGTTGATCACGGCACGGTTCTCCCGGACCGGGATCTCCGCGGGCTGCGGACCGCCCACACATGCCTCGGCGAGCACCTCCAGATCCCGCAGGGCGTCCTCGCCGAGCGGGGTGGTGCTGCCCGCCAACGCCAGGTAGAGGGCGGTGACTTCGGCGTCTGCGTCGCCGCCCGCGTGCAGCACCGTCATACGGTCGCCCGCCGCCGCGATCAGCTCCTCGTGGTGGCCGAGCATCTCGGCGTACGAGTGCTGGTAGCGGCCGTACGACGGCAGGGTGAGCAGGTCGACGACACCGTCGCTCAACTGCTCCAGCACGCTCTGGCGCGTCGCGTCGTCGGCGAGCGCCTCGGCGATGCAGTGCGTCCAGAAGTCATAGGTGTCCGGCACGTTGGCCGGGAAGTCGATGAAGTACACGTTGTGCCGCACATGGTCGCCGACCATCTCGCGGACGGTGCCCAGCGTCCGTACGGCGGTGTCGACGACCGTTCCCTCGGACAGCCCCGACAGACGGGTCAGCAGCTCCCCCGAGAGCTTGAAGCCCACGGACATCAACGCGGCGTCGAACTGCCGTGCCGCGACCGCGCCTTCCCCGGCGGGTCCCGCGGGGGAGGGGAGGCGGTGGGCATGCCGGACGACCAGGGGTTCGAGACGGTGGACCATGCCGGGATGGTCCCAGACTCATACGCCTGTTCGCATGCGGGTTTCCCGCCTCGGAGCCCGGTCTTCCTCACCCGTCGCACTCGCCGGATGTGCGGAATTCGGCGGGTATCGTACGCCGTTCGGCCGGGCATCGTTAGGTGGCGGGGTTTGAGGGTGAGAGGGGAACCATGCCGTCGTCGTCGATACGGTGGGCCGGAGCACAGCCACAAGCAATGCTCAGTCCGCCGGCGCCCGTTGCCGTCTTCCTGGTGGTCACGATCAAACCCGGCCGGGAGCCCGAGGCGCTCGATCTGCTCGCCGGGCTCGCGGGACTCGTGCGGGCCGTCGGGTTCCCGAGCCCCGACGGCGGCCTGTGCTGCGTCGCCGGTGTGGGGTCAGCGGCGTGGGACCGGCTCTTCGGCGGCCCGCGCCCCGCGGAGCTGCATCCGTTCCAGGAACTGGAGGGGTCCCGGCACCGCGCCGTCGCGACCCCGGGCGACCTGCTGTTCCACATCCGCGCCACCCGCACGGACCTGTGCTTCGCCCTGGCCGCGGAGATCATGAAGCGGCTGCGCGACGCGGTCACCGTCCAGGACGAGGTCCAGGCCTTCGCCTACTTCGACTCGCGCAACGTCCTCGGCTTCGTCGACGGCACGGAGAACCCGGTGGGCCAGGCGGCGGCCGAGGCGGCGATCGTCGGTGACGAGGATCCCGCGTTCACCGGCGGAAGCTACGCGATCGTCCAGAAGTACCTGCACGACGTCGACGCCTGGGAGGCCCTGGCGGTCGAGGCCCAGGAGAAGGTGATCGGCCGCTCCAAGCTGACCAACATCGAACTCGACGTACCCGGCTCCCACATCGACGTGAACACGGTCACCGGCCCGGACGGGGAGGAGTTGGAGGTACTGCGCGGCGCCATGCCGTTCGGCCGGCCGGGGCACGGCGAGTTCGGCACGTACTTCATCGCCTACGCCCGTACGCCCGAGATACCGGAGGCCATGCTCCGGAAGATGTTCCTGGGCGGCCCGGAATCCGGCCCCGATCCGATCCTGGACTACTCCCAGGCCGTCACCGGAACCCTGTTCTTCATCCCCTCGGTGACCTTCCTGGAGGCGATTCCGGAACGCTCTGTGACGGACTGAACCGTCCGGCGGTGAGGCGGGTCGCGAGGGCGGCTCGCCTCACCGCCGGCGACGGCTACGACTAGGGAGAGGTCAGGAGCGCTCGGCGTCCCGCGCCTTCAGACGGGCCGCCTCCTTGCGGACCTCGGCCTGAGTGGCGCGCTCCTTCTGCAGCCACTCGGGCTGCTCCTGCTTCAGCGCCTCGATCTGCTCGGTGGTGAGGGCCTCGGTGACGCCGCCGCGGGCGAGCCCCGCGATGGAGACGCCCAGCTTCTGCGCGACGACCGGGCGGGGGTGCGGGCCGTTGCGCCGCAGGTCCTGCAGCCACTGGGGCGGCTCCGCCTGGAGAGCGTTCAGCTCGGCGCGCGTGACGACACCCTCCCGGAACTCGGCGGGGGTGGCTTCGAGGTACACACCCAGCTTCTTCGCCGCGGTCGCGGGCTTCATGGACTGGGTGCTTTGGTGCGACGTCATGGTCCCCAGGGTATCGACTGGGTGAACGGTCGCCGACCACGGCCGGTAACCTGGCCAGGTGACAGGCTCGGAAGTACCCCCCTCGTTTCGGCTCGCATACGTCCCGGGCGTGACCCCCGCGAAGTGGGTGCGGATCTGGGAGGAGCGCTTCCCGGACGTCCCCCTCGCCCTGCACTCGGTGACCGCCGCCGAGGCGCCGGACGTGCTCCGCGCGGGCGACGCCGACGCGGGCTTCGTACGGCTGCCGGTCGACCGTACGGTCCTCAGCGCGATCCCCCTCTACACCGAGACGACGGTCGTCGTCGTCCCGAAGGACCACGTCATCGCCGCCGTGGACGAGGTGACCGTCGAGGAGCTGGCCGACGAGGTCGTCTTCCACCCCCTCGACGACGTCCTCGACTGGGAGCGGCCGCCGGGGGAGCCCGCCTTCGAGCGCCCGGCGACCACCGCTGACGCCGTCGAGCTCGTCGCGGCGAACGTCGGCCTGCTCGTCGTGCCCCAGTCACTGGCCCGTCTCCACCACCGCAAGGACCTCACCTACCGCCCCCTCGTGGACGGCCCCCAGTCGAGCGTCGCCCTGTCCTGGCCCGAGGACGCCACCACCGACCAGGTCGAGGACTTCATCGGCGTCGTCCGCGGCCGCACGGTCAACAGCACCCGGGGCCGTACGACGTCCCAGGCCCCGGCCGCCAAGGAGCAGCCGAAGCGCAAGCGCCCCGAGGGCGGCGGCAGCGCACGGCGGCAGCCCGGAGCCGGCGGCCGGAGCGGGCGCGCGGGCTCCGGCGGAGCCAAGGGCACGAAGGGCACCAAGGGCACCCGGCGCGGCAAGCCCCGCAACCGCTGAGACCGGCAGGGCCCCGGATGCGCTCCCGGGGCCCTTGGACGGCTGGACGGCTGACGGCGGCGGCTCAGGGGGCGTACGTGGCCTGCTCCGCCGTACGTACGACCGTCGCCCCGTTGGCCTGGCTCAGCAGGCCCGCGGTCACCCACGCGTTCACGGTGGACCGCACACGCGTGACCAGCGCGCCCTTGCCGGCGAACGGAGCCCCGGCCCAGATCTCGTCCAGCAGCGTGGTGCCGTCGGACTTCGCGGGGTTGGCGACGCCGGAGTCGGTGGTGCCGAAGACCACCCGGGGTTCGGAGCGCCGGAAGTAGGCGTGGGTCGGGTCCTCGGTGCCCTCGAGGAAGGGGGCGAACTCGGTGCCGTTCAGGGTGTAGTGGAGCGGTTTGCCGGTCACGGGGGTGAGTGACGGCAGCAGGTCGCCGGAGAGACCGGCGTTGCGGTAGAGGCCCAGCTGGAGGTAGTCGGTGGAGGAGTTGCGGCCGACCAGGTTGATCGGGCCGTAGAGGAGGGTCTGCAGGGACGGGTCGTCGAGGGCCTTCTCGACGCGGAGCCGGAACGGCAGGGTGACGCGCACGGTGTCGCCGCTGCGCCAGGTACGGGACACGGTGAAGTAGCTGCCCGCGGTCGGAGTGCCGCTGACCGCGCTGCCGTTGACGGTCACCTTGAAGCCGCCGGTCGCCCAGGACGGCACGCGCAGCTTCAGCTCGAAAGCCGCGCTGCCCCCGCCGATGGTGAGGGTGGAGCCCTGCTCCCTGGGGAAGTCCGTCGTCTGCGTGACCGTGACGCCCTTCTCGGACCAGGTGAGGGTCGAGGGGCTGTAGAGGTTCACGTACAGGGCGGAGTTGTCGGCCTTCTTGAAGTAGACCGAGTCCTGGTACTTGGTGGAGCTCTCCATGCCGGTGCCCTCGCAGCAGGTCGTCCCCTGCTTGGGCGTGTAGTCGCGCACGTGCCCGGGCTTCAGGCCGATGAAGTAGGTGACCAGCGGCTTCTCCGCGTCGGCCTTGTCCTGCTTGGAGCCGAGCACCTGGTTGTAGAGGGCCCGCTCGTAATAGTCCATGTACTTCGGATCCTGGTCGTGGAAGAACAGCATCCGGCTCAGCTTGAGCAGGTTGTGCGCACAGCACGTCTCGGCGTTGGTGTCGCTGATCGTGCCGGCGATGACCCCGCGGGCCTTCCAGAACTCGGCCGTGCTCGTCCCGCCTATGCCGTACATGCGGGGCGGGACGACCATGCCCCAGAAGTTCTTCGCGGCGGTCAGGTAGCGGGACTCGCCGGTCGCGTCGTACAGCCGGACGTAACCGGTGAAGATCGGGATGTGCTGGTTGGCGTGCAGGCCGTCCAGGATGTCGGTGTTCGCGGCGCAGGCGTCGATGAGCCGGTCGAGGTCGAACAGCTTGGCCAGGGCGAGGTGTTCGGCCTTGCCGGTGATCGCGTGCAGGTCGACGATCGTCTCGACGATGCCGCCGAACTCGCCGCTGGAGAAGATGCCCCACATCCGCTGGAGGGTGGCGTCGGGCAGCTTGGACAGCCGCGAGTACATCCAGTCGCACATGCCGGACGCCAGGTCGAGGGCGCGGGCGTCGTCGGTGGCGAGGTGGGCGTCCAGCAGGCCCTTGAGGATCTTGTGCGCGGTGTAGTACGGCGCCCACACCTTGGTGTAGTCGCCGCTGGTCATCGACTCCAGCTCGATGAACTGGGTCTCCGGGTACGCGGCGAGGAACCCGGGGTGGCTCGGCCCGCCCCAGGTGCGGCGCAGGGTGGCGGTCAGCCCGCGGCCGGAGGCGTCCGCGAAGGTGCCGCCGGCGGTCTCGAAGAAGTCGTACGACGCCAGGTTGCCCCGGCCGGCCGACGTCGCCGAGGCCCGGTTGCTCTGCAGCGCCGTGATCTCGGCGGCGGTCAGCGCCCGCGACCAGACGTTGAACTCGTCGAAGGCGCCCGCGAACACCGGGTCGCCGGAGAAGTTGGAGCGGCCGAGCCAGTTGTTCGCCAGGGTGCCCAGCGCCGCCGGGTTGAGCGACATCGACGTGTTCGTGGCGACGGCCGTGCCGTTGACGTAGAGCGTGCCGGTGCCGGCGCCGATCGTCACCGCCAGGTGGCTCCACTGGTTCAGCGGCAGCGCGGCGGTGCCGTTGAGGCCCTGCTCGGCGCCGGGCCCGTTGGTGGTGACGGCGAACCGCGGGACGCCGCTCGCGTTGCGCCCGACCAGGTACATGTACCGGGTGTTGTTGTTGCCGAAGTCGAAGACGCGAGCCCAGTTGGCGTTGTGGGTGGGCTTCACCCAGGCCGACAGGGTGATCGCGGAGGCGCCGCCGAGCACGGCGGACGGCAGGTCGACGTACTGGTACGAGCCGCGCACGTTCTCCTGGGCGGTGCCGAACTTCCCGGTGACGCTGAGCATGCGCGGATCGCGGCGCAACGCCTCGCGCACGTCGTTCAGCGCCCCCACCATGGTCCCGATCCTGTCCGCGTACACCTGGTCCCCGGTGCTCGCGTACGCCTGCGCCAGCATGCTCAGGAAGTGGCCGGTGTAGTGACCGCGGAGGTTGCCGTTGGCCTCGCCGTCCAGCCCCTCCCAGCCGCCCGGTGCGACCGCGCCGCCCGTGGCGAGCCCGGCGTTGGCGCGGAAGACCTGGAGCAGCCGGTTCACGTCGTAGCCGCGGCCGTGGTCGAGCATCAGTTGGCGCTTGGTGGCGAAGATGCCCGGCCTGAGCGCCACGTCGTCGAGGGCGAACGGCTGGACGGTCCAGGCGGCCGGGGCGGCGGCAGCGGCTGCGGCGGTGACAGCGGCCTGCGGCGCCTCGACGGCGGCCGAGGCCCGGCCTGTTGCGGCGAGCGAGACCGCCGGGGTCGCCGCCGCGAGCGCCGCGGCTCGCAGAAGGGATCGTCTGGAGAGGGGCGATGCCATGTGGACTCCTCCACGCGGGGGGACATCCGTTCGGTATTACGAACGGCGTGCGGATGGTCGACCAGACGATAGGGATGGGGCGAGTAGGGGTCAATGGGTCTGGAGCGTTTTAATTCCGGTCAGTTCAGGAGCCAGTCGTACGCCGCGCGCGCCGTGAACTCTCCCTGACCGCCCCGCAGTAGGAGATCGGCCGTCGCGAACTCCGGGGCATCGGCCTGTGCGGCCACGTACGGGATCGCGATGCACCGCATCCCGGCGGCGTGGGCCGCGGCGGCGCCGGGGGCCGCGTCCTCCAGGACCACGCAGTCGCCCGGTGCGACGCCCAGTCGGCGGGCCGCCTCCAGGAAGACGTCGGGAGCGGGCTTGCCGCGGTCGACCTCGTCGGCCGAGACGACGGTGCGCAGATGGGTGTCCAGGCCCGTGCCGGCCAGGATCGCCGTGATGGCCTCGGGCGACGAGCCCGACGCCACGGCCATCGGGACACCCTCGCTCGCCAGCAGTTCCACGAACTCGCGCATCTGCGGGTACGCGCGCGTGGAGGTGCGGGCGAGTTCCAGATAGCGACGGTTCTTGGCGGCTAGCAGCTCGTCGACGGAGGCCCGCAGACCGTACTCCCGCTTCCAGAGCGTGACCGTCTCCAGCGTGCTGATGCCGACGTACCGCTCGTGATCCGCCCACGTGAAGCCGGGAACCCCGTGCTCGGCCAGGATGTCGCGGCCCGCCTCGAAGTAGTGGGGCTCGCTGTCCACGAGTGTTCCGTCGAGATCGAAGATGACCGAAGTACCGCCGAGACCGCTCATGGCCCCAGCATGTCAAAGGTCATCTCCGGGCCGCCGCCCGCCCGATCGACTCCACCAGCGGCAGGAGCCGGTGCGGGACGCGCTCGCGCAGGGCCACCTCGGAGCGGGTGCGGACCACGCCGGGCAGGCTGATCAGCTTCTGGATCACGTCCTCCAGGTGGGCGTTGTCGCGGGCCACCACGCGGGTCAGCAGATCCCCGCCGCCCGTGATCGAGAAGGCCTCGACGATCTCCGGTACGGCGGCCAGTGCGTCGCCCACGTCGTCGAGGTGGCCCTGGGTGACCTCGATGTGCACGAAGGCCAGCACCGGATGGCCGAGGGCGGCGGGGGAGAGGGTGGGCCCCGTGCCGGTGACCACGCCGTCCCGCTCCAGCCGGTCGAGCCTCGCCTGCAGCGTGCCGCGCGCGACGCCGAGGATGCGGGCGTACTCACGGACGCTGGTGCGGGGCTGCTCCAGGAGCAGCCGCAGGATGCGGGTGTCGAGCTCGTCCACGGCCATGGGGTCCGGCCCTTCCTCGCTTGTGGTCCGTTGGCTCGCTGATGGACGTGCCGGGACCGGTATGTCTGTGCCAATGGCCCAGCATATTGGGTGGCACTTGAGCCAGTCTCCCCGGTGATGCTGCAATGGACCGGTCGATGGCGCTGCGGACCCCGCGGCGCCTTTTTCATGCCGGTGCGAAGGGGCGGAGAGTAGTGCTGAAGAGGGTGTTCGCGGCGCCGGACCCGGGGCGGGCGCGGCTGCGCTTCGCCATGCGGGCCGTCCTCGGCATCGGGCTCGCGGTCGTCGTCTGCGGGGTGGCCGGACACTCCCTCGTCGGCGCCGTCACCGGCGGGCTCGCCGCGCTGCTCGCCCTGTTCACCGTCACCGACGCCACGGTCCGCGGCCAGGCGCTCACCACCGCGCTGCTGCCCCTCGTCGGCCTCCCCGTCCTCGCGGCGGCGGCCGAGCTGCACGACCACCCGGTCGCCCGCGACCTCACCTTCCTCGCCGTCATCGGCGCCGGTGTGTACGCCCGCCGTTGGGGGCCGCGCGGGCACAGCCTCGGCGTGTTCGCGTTCATGACCTTCTTCGTGGCGCAGTTCCTCCAGGCGACCCCGGGGCAGCTCCCCGAGCTCTACGCCGCCGTCCTGCTGTCCCTGCTCACCGCGTCGGCGGTGCGCTTCGGGCTGTGGTGCTACGAGCGCCGGATGCCCCCGGCCCCCGTGCCCGCACCGCCGGGCGGCAGCGGACTGGCCCGCGTGACCACGCGCCAGGCGATCCAGGCCACCGCCGGCGCGGGCTTCGCCCTGGTCGTGGGCCAGCTGGTGTCCGGGCAGCGCTGGTACTGGGCCGTCGGCGCCACCTGGTGGATCTTCGTCAACACCACCTCGCGCGGCGAGACCCTGGTCCGCGGCTTCCGCAGGGTCCTCGGCACGGTGATCGGCATCGGCCTCGGCCTGCTGGTCGCCGTCCCGCTGAACGGCGCGGGAATCCCGACGGCCGTGCTCCTAGCCGTCTGCGTCTTCGGCATCTTCTACACCGCCGCCGTCTCCTACACCTGGATGATGCTCTGCGTCACGGTGCTCGCCGAGCTCCTCTACGGCCTCCTGGGCGTCCTCGATCCCGCCCTGCTGGCGCTGCGGCTCGCCGAGACCGGCGTCGGGGCGGTCGGCGCCGTGCTGGCCGTGCTGTTCGTCCTGCCGGTCACCACGCACACCGTCACCGACGCCTGGATCCAGCGCGCCCTGCGCTGCGTCCACGCGGCCACCGCCGAGGCCGCCGCCCGCCTCGCCGGTGACGAGAGTGCCGACCCGGCCTCGCGGGTGGCCGAACTGGAGCAGCTGCTGGCTCGGGTACGGCTCTCGGTCGCCCCGCTGGTGCACCCGCTGAACCCGGTGCCGGCCCGCAAGCGGCGCGCTCGACAGGTCCTGGCCCTGCTCGACGACTGCGCCCGCGAGATCCGCGGCCTGGTCGCCGTCGCCGCCGACCCGGAGGCCTCGCACGACGCCCGGCTGGCCGCCGCGTGCTGGCGTGTGGAAGCCGCGGTCGAGGCGCTCACCGGCGGCACTGACGTCACCGCCCCGACCACGCAGCCAGCCGCGTCGGACCCCGCGCTGGCCCACCTGCACGGGCTCGAGCGGGCGCTGGCCGAACTGGCCCAGCCGCTGCGCACGCCGTCCGGTTCCGGTTCACGGCTCGTGGCGCAGCAGCCGTAGGGCTTCCGCCTTCCCGCAGGCCATTTGGTTTCAGTCGATACCGTATCGATCGAGTGGGCGGCGGTACGGTGACCTCATGACCGCCGACGTCCCCGCCCCTGCCGCGCGTGCCACCGGCCGTCCCGGTGGCGCCTCGCCGTTCGCTCTCGGGCTGCTGCTGCGCCGTGCG
Organism: Streptomyces shaanxiensis; assembly: GCF_039537145.1. Taxonomy (NCBI): domain Bacteria; kingdom Bacillati; phylum Actinomycetota; class Actinomycetes; order Kitasatosporales; family Streptomycetaceae; genus Streptomyces; species Streptomyces shaanxiensis. The sequence goes on along the minus strand of NZ_BAAAZY010000028.1, from coordinate 303,711 downwards.
CACTGGCGCGCGGCCGCGGTGATGAGCGAGGCGCTCCGGCCGCTGGGTGTCGAGCTGCGGCATTTCGCCGTGCTGATCGTGCTGGTCGACCAGGGGCCCACGGTGCAGCGGGACCTGGCGGCGGCGACCGGGTCGGACAAGGCCGGGATCATGCGGGTCGTGGACGACCTGGAACGCAAAGGGCTGGCCGTCCGCAAGGCCGTCCCGGGGGACCGGCGGGCGCGGTCGGTGGAGATCACGCCCCAAGGGCTCGAACTCTTCGACGCGGCTCATGCGGCGGCGGAACCGCTGGCCGAGGGGCTGGTCGCCGGACTGGCGCCCGGTGAGCCCGAGCAGTTGATGGATCTGCTGACCCGGTTCGCCCATTCCGGAGACGGCGAGGCGTGAGCGAGCCCGCGCGGTGGCTCGCGCCACATTCGTTCATGGGGTTCATCGACGCCGTCATGCCCTGGACCGCCGCCGGCGACACCGTCCGGCTGCCCGCCACGCCGATCCAGCCGATCGCTTTATCGGCCATCCGGAGGGTGGATCAGCCGCATCGCCGGGTAACTCCGCGCCATCGGACGTCACGGACCCCGCGAGCCGCGCGGGAGCGGCCCGCGGGGGAGCCCGGTGTGAGCCCGGTGGGGTGTGCCGTACGGAACTCTCCCTGCGGCACGGGACTCTTGGTCTAGACCGATACTGATCCACTGCTACCGTCGCCCCGGACGGCACCCGACCGGAAGGGGACAGCGGTGGCAGACGTCGGCAGGAGGCGAGGGCGGGCCTACATCGGGTCGTTCACGGCGGCCGGTGGCCAGGGCATCATCACGGCCGCCGTGGACGGGAGCAGCGGCGCGCTGACCGTCCTGAGCGGTGTGGACGACCTGCCCGACCCCGCGTACCTGGCCCTGTCGCCGGGCGGCGACACGCTCTACGCCGTCAGTGAGACGGCCGAGGGCGCGGTGGCCGCGTACCGCGTGACCGGACACACGCCGGAGCCGCTCGGACCGCCGGTGCCGGTGGGCGGGAGCGGGCCCGTGCACCTCAGCCTGTTCGCCGGCCACGTCCTGACCGCCAACTACGGCTCCGGCAGCGTCAGTGCCGTCCCCGTCCGCGCCGACGGCACCCTCGCGGACGCCCCGTCCGCCGTCCTGCGCCACACCGGCTCCGGCCCGCACACGCCCCGCCAGCAGGGCCCGCACGCCCACCAGGTGCTGCCCGACCCGAGCGGCCGCTGGGCCGTCAGCGTCGACCTCGGCACCGACTCGGTGCGGGTGTGCACCCTGGCCGACGGCCCGCTCGACCTGCACCGGGAGATCGCCCTGCGGCCGGGCTCCGGACCCCGCCACCTGGCCTTCCACCCGTACGGCACCTACGCCTACGTCCTCAACGAACTCACCCCCACCGTCACCGTCTGCCACTGGGACGCCGACGACGGCACGCTGAAGCCCCTGGTGGAGACGCCGGTCCTGCCGGGGGCACCGGCCGGCGACGCCTATCCCTCGGGGATCGTCGCCTCGCCCGACGGCCGCTTCGTATGGACCGCGACACGCGGCGAGGACGTGCTGTCCACGTTCGCCGTCGAGGGCGACGAACTGCGGCTGACCGGGACGGTGACCTGCGCCGGGCACTGGCCGCGCGCGATCACCGAGGCGGGAGGGTTCCTGTACGTCGCGAACGAGCGCTCCGGTGACGTGTCGTGGTTCGCCCTGGACCCGGACCGGGGTCTGCCGCGCTACGAGGGCTCCATCGAGGCCCCCGCCGCGTCCTGCGTGGTCATCGGCCCGGAGGCGGGCCGGGCATGACCGTACGCCGAAGGCCCGCTCCCCGATGAGGAGCGGGCCTTCGGCGTCACATCTGCGGCTGCGGTCTGCGCGTCAGCGGACCGGCGTGCCCTGCGGCTGCTGCGGGGCGATGCCCAGCGCCGTCGTGTACTTGGACAGGGCGAGCTTGCCGATCGCCGGGTACGGGCCGAGCGCCTCGGCGGCGGAGCAGCCCGCCTCCTGCGCGGCCTCCGCGATCAGGCTCGGGTCGATCTCCGGCCCTATCAGGTACGGCGCCAGCGCCAGCTGCTGCGAGCCCGAGGACCGCAGCTGCTCGGCCACCGCCGAGATCGAGCCTTCCTGGTCCAGGGCCGCCGCCATCACCGGCACGGCCAGACGCGCGGCGAGCAGCATGCCGGTGATCCCGGCCGCCTGCACGGCCTCCTCGCCACCGACCGAGGCCAGGACGATGCCGTCAGCGGCGGTCGCCACGGTGAACAGGCGGGCACGGTCGGCGCGGGCCAGCCCGGCCTCCGACAGGCGCACGTGCAGCGCCTCGGCCAGCAGCGGGTGCGGGCCCAGCACGTCGGTCAGGTCGGCCGCGACCCGGCTGTCCATCACGGCCTGACGGATGACGCGCAGCAGCGCGTTGTCCGGGCCGGCCAGCAGCGGCACCACGACGGCGACGGGCCCCTCCGGCTCCTTGACCTCCACGCCTGCGGCGAGCGCCTGCTCGTAGCGGGCGGTGCGCTCCTCCGCGGCGTGCACGAGCACGGCCTGGATCGTGGGGAACTCCGCGTCGTCACCGTCGACGTACCCGATCCGGGCGTCGAGACCGGGAAGCTCGGAGCGGGCGATGCTCACGACCTCCTCGGCGAGGCCACGGGTGGCGGCGCTCGGCGTGCCCGGCACCGCGAGAACGAGCGCGGGCGCGCCCTCGGGAGCCGCCAGGGGCTCGGGTCGGCGGTGCCGCCCGGGCTGACGAGGTCGCGGCATTCGTACTGGCAGGCCGGACGCGGGCCCAGTGGGGGAGCTCATGGCGACGCATGTTACTGGCTTCTTGGGCTCCCCTGTTCGGGGAGGGTGCAGGTGAGCGGTATCCGTCCGCTTTTGTCTGATTGAGTTACCTGCAGTGCGGAACCGAACGGCGTGGGGGATCAGTCCCCCTTTTGGGTCACCGGCTTTCTGTCACCACGCAGAGCAGCCTGTCGTCACTCGGCAGAGTGAGCGCGTCCGTCGCCAGATCGGTCGCGATCCGCACCGACCCCAGCAACGGATCCCCGGCGGCCGGCACCCGCCGTGCGTGCGGCAGCCGCTTCGCCAACTCCTCTTCCAGAGGTACGACAAGAGGGTCGCCCATCTTGAACAGGCCGCCGGTGAGCGCGACTTGGGGCTCACCGGTGCCGGGGCACACGGCCGCCGCGGACTCGGCCATGTGCCGAGCTGCGGCGCGCAGGATCTCCGCGGCGATCGGGTCGGTGTCGGCGCGGGCGGCCACGTGGGGAGCGAAGGAGGCGAGGACGGCGGGACGGTCCTGGCGCGGATACAGCTTGGCGGGCAGTCCCTGGATCGGGCCGAACAGTTCCTCGGCGCGGGCCAGCAGCCCGGCCGACCCGCCGCTCCGCCCGTCGTACGCGCGCAGCGCCGCCTCCAGCCCCGCCCGCCCGATCCAGGCACCGCTGCCGCAGTCGCCGAGCAGATGCCCCCAGCCGTCGGCACGGTGCCAGCGCGTCAGATCCGTGCCCATCGCGATCAGCCCCGTACCGGCGGCGACGACGGCACCCGGCCGGGACCCGAGGGCGCCGACATACGCGGTGACGGCATCGGCGACGAGAGCGACCCGCCCGATGCCGAACTCCCGCCCCAGCGCGGCCGGAAGCTCGGCGCGCAGGGCATCACCCAGCGAGGCGAGCCCGGCGGCCCCGATCACGGCCGCCCCCAGCCGATCGACACCGGCCTCGGCGACCGACGACCGCACCATGGGAACCAGTTGCTCCATCAGATGCCCGGGGTCGATGCCCCGATCCCCGGTACGCACCGGATCGCGTGACTCCCGGCGGGCCAGCGCACCCCGGGCCACGGTCCCGACGACGACGCGCAGCCCGGACCCACCGGAGTCGACGGCGAGGAACCCGGAGGGGTCGGTCACGGCAGGCGCCAGTCCACCGGCTGTCCTCCCTGCCGGATCAGCAGGTCGTTGGCCCGGCTGAACGGGCGGGAGCCGAAGAAGCCGCGGTCGGCGGACATGGGGGAGGGGTGCGCGGACTCGACCGACGGGAGGTTGCCGAGCAGGGGGCGGAGGTTGCGGGCGTCGCGTCCCCAGAGGATGGACACCAGCGGCTTGCCGCGTCCGGCCAGTGCGCGAATGGCCTGCTCGGTGACCTCCTCCCAGCCCTTGCCGCGGTGGGCGGCCGGTTTGCGCGGGGCCGTGGTGAGCGCCCTGTTGAGCAGCAGCACACCCTGCTCGGTCCACGGCGTCAGATCGCCGTTGGACGGCTGCGGCAGCCCCAGGTCGGTGTTCAGCTCCCGGTAGATGTTGATGAGGCTGCCGGGCAGCGGACGCACGTCGGGCGCCACCGAGAACGACAGCCCCACGGCATGTCCCGGTGTCGGGTACGGGTCCTGTCCGACGATCAGGACCCGCACGTCGTCGAAGGGCTGCTGGAAGGCCCGCAGGACGTTCGGCCCGGCCGGCAGATAGGTGCGTCCCGCGCCGATCTCCGCGCGCAGGAAGTCGCCCATCGCGGCGATCCGTTCGGCAACGGGTTCCAGGGCCTTCGCCCAGCCCGGTTCGACGATTTCATGCAAGGGTCGTGGTGCCACGGGCGTCACCCTACTGCCGTACGGACAGTGGCGATCAACCAGTGGCCAAGGCCGGCCCGTAAGCCCTGACGGCTCATCCGATCACCGCGGCCCGCACGCACAGCACGTCCGGCAGGTGCGATGCCAACTGCTGCCAGCTGTCGCCATCGTCGGCCGACGCGAACACCTCGCCGTTGCGGTTGCCGAAGTACACGCCCGCCGGGTCCGCGTCGTCCGTGCACATGGCGTCGCGCAGCACCGTGCCGTAGTGGTCCTCCTGCGGCAGGCCCGTCGACAGCGGCTCCCAGGTCTTGCCCGCGTCCGCCGTACGGAACACGCGACATCGATGGTCGGCCGGTACGCGGTCGGAGTCGGCGTTGATCGGGAAGACGTACGCCGTCCCGCCGCGGTGGGGGTGGGCGGCGGCAGCGAAGCCGAAGGTGGACGGCAGGCCCTCGCCGATGTCCGTCCAGTGCGCGCCCGCGTCGTCGCTGCGGTACACGCCCCAGTGGTTCTGCAGATAGAGACGGTCAGGGGTCGTGGCGTCCTGCGCGATCTTGTGCACGCACTGGCCGAACTCCGGGTTGGGATCCGGCAGGAACACCGCGGAGACACCGGAGTTGGAAGGAGCCCAGCTCGCGCCTCCGTCGGCGGTCTTGAACACCCCGGCCGTCGAGACGGCGACCGTCACGGCCTTGGGGTCGCGCTTGTCCGTGATCACGGTGTGCAGGCCCTCACCGCCGCCGCCCGGCACCCACTTCGACCGCGTCGGGTGTTCCCACAGCGGGCGGATCAGGTCGAAGGTCTCGCCGCGGTCCTCCGAGCGGTACAGCGCGGCCGGTTCCGTGCCCGCGTAGACCACGTCCGGCTCCGCGGCCGCCGGGTGCAGTTGCCAGACCCGCTCCAGGGAGGTCTCCGTGTCCTTCGGGAACTTGACGGCCGGCCGCGCCGGTTCGGTCCAGGTGTGCCCGAGGTCGTCGGAGTGGAACACGGACGGGCCCCAGTGCGCGCTGTCGCCGCCGGCCAGCAGCCGCGGACGCTCGCCCCGGGTGTCGATGGCGACCGAGTACACGGCCTGCGCGTTGAAGTACGGACTCTCGTCGAACTCCCAGCTGCCACCTCGCCTCCGCCCGATGAACAGGCCTTTGCGCGTGCCCACGGCGAGTAGTACCTCGGTCATGCCGATCACCTCCGCGACGCCTTTGTCTCAGACACGGGCCAGTCTGCACCCCGGCACTGACAGTCACCTCTGGAAAGGTCTACGTCGCAGGTCAGGGCGGCGAGGATAGCTCGCCGCCGCGCGCCGCGGGGCACTTTCGCGAAGTCGCCCACGAGGGCGGCAGGGTCCGTGTGACGCTCGACTCCCGAGTGCGTGCCGTGAGCAACCGGCTGTCGTCTCCCGTATGGAAGTGCGGTCGGTCCGGCATGTTCGTGTGCTCATGAGGAGGAAGCCTTCGATGGCGTTCCGTGGTCCGAAGGTGTGGCTGTGGCGTTGGCGGCGCAATCCGCTCAAGCGCCGGGCCGATGCGGTGGAGGCCTGGGTACTGCTCGCCGCCTGGGCACTCACCGCCCTCGCCGGAGTGCTGGCCGGCCTGGCGACGGCCGGCACGGTCGAGCGCGGCATGGCCAGAGAGCGCGTGGAGTGGCGGCCGGTCGTCGCGCTGCTCACCGAGCAGGCGCCCGGCACGGCCGACTCGCGCACGGTCACGCCGAGCGGCGCGACCGTGTGGGCGAAGGTCCGCTGGAGCGCGCAGGACGGTTCCACGCACACCGGCCAGGCCCGCGTCCGGCCCGGCAGCGACGTCGGCACACCGGTGACCGTCTGGACGGACCCCCAGGGCCGCCTGGTGACCAAGCCCGCCTCTCCGTCCGAGGCCCGCTCACGCGCCGCCCTGGTCGGCGGCCTCGCCGGCGTGTCCGCGGCGTCCGTCCCCTTCGTCGCGGGCCGAGCCCTGCGCAGCCGCCTGGAGAGCCGGCGCATCGATCAGTGGGGCTATGAATGGGCGCGGTTCGGGCCGTTGTGGGGTGGGCGGACGACGGGGTGAGGGCTTTAGGGGGAGTGGGATGGACGACGAGGTGAGGGGTCTGGGGAGAGTGGGGCGGACGGTGGGGTAGAGGTCGGCGTGACGGGGCAGGACGCGCTCGCGCGGCCCGGGCCGCGCCGGACGAGGGCTTGATATGGATCGGCCCGCCCCCTCAGCTACGGGGACACGGTCACGCGGCCGAGATCGTCCCGGCCGCCGGCCTGATGTGGATCGGCCCGCGGCAGGCATTCGGTGACCCGACTGACAAGTCCGCAGCCCGTCATACGAGCCGTGCACCCTCGAGTGCGAAGGCGCCCCCGTCGCACCAACGGCTCCGCCGACACCAGTCTTTCGGCGCCGTCACCGGGGTCGCCTCAGCTCGGCGTCGGCCGTCCGCGCGGCGGGCTGCGCCCCGATCCCTCGACGCCGTCACCGGGGCCACCTCAGCTCGGCAATGACCGTCCGGCAATGACCGTCCACGCCGCCGGCTACGCCCCTGCCCTCGGCCTAACTACCCGTGCTACCTCAGCTCGGCGATGGTCGCCCACTCCGCCGGCAAGTCCCCGATCCCTCAACCCCCACCCGGACCACGCCATCTCGGCGACCGCCACCCCCGTCATCCCGGCCCAGCCTCACGCCTCAACCTCCCGCCCCAGCCTCACTCCCCACCCGGCAGCGCCCGCCCCAGGATCCCGTCCACGTCCGCCGCATCCGGCAGCGTCCCGAACGCATGCCCCCAGTCGCCGCCCAGGCGCGTCGCGCAGAAGGCGTCGGCGACGGTCGCGGGGGCGTGGCGGACCAGGAGGGAGGCTTGGAGGGTCAGGGCCATGAGCTCGACCAGGCGGCGGGCGCCGGCCTCGGAGCCGGTGGACAGCAGGCTCTTCAGGCGGGTGACGGACGCGTCGAGCCGAGTGTCCGCACCCTGCGCCAGGGCGAGTTCGGCGAAGAGCGCCTCGGCGGTGCCCGGCTCCTTGACCAACGCGCGCAGCACGTCGAGGGCGTTGACGTTCCCCGAGCCCTCCCAGATCGACAGCAGCGGAGCCTCGCGGTAGTGGCGCGGCATGCCCGAGTCCTCGACGTAGCCGTTGCCGCCCAGACACTCCAGGGCCTCCGCGGTGAAGGCCGGGCCCCGCTTGGTGACCCAGTACTTGCCGACGGCGGTGGCGATCCGGCGGAATGCGGCCTCGCCCCCGTCCGCGCCCTCCCCGCGCACCGTCCGGTCCGCCGCACCGGCCAGCCGCAGGGTGAGCGTCGTCGCGGCCTCGGACTCCAGCGCGAGGTCGGCCAGGACGTTGCGCATCAGCGGCTGGTCGATGAGCCGCGCCCCGAACGCGCTGCGGTGGCGCACATGGTGCCCCGCCTCGACGAGGGTCTTGCGCATCAGCGTCGCCGAGGACATCACGCAGTCCAGCCGGGTGCAGTTGACCATCTCGATGATCGTCTTGACGCCGCGTCCCTCGGGCCCGACCAGCCAGGCGACGGTCCCGTCGAACTCGGGCTCCGAGGAGGCGTTGGAACGGTTGCCCAGCTTGTCCTTGAGGCGCTGGATACGGAAGGTGTTGCGGCTGCCGTCGGGCAGGACGCGCGGCACCAGGAAACAGGACAGACCGCCGGGTGCCTGGGCCAGCACCAGGAAGACGTCGCACATGGGCGCCGAGGTGAACCACTTGTGCCCACGCAGCGTGTACACACCGGGCTCGGCGCTCGGCCAGGCCGTGGTCGTGTTCGTACGGACGTCGGAGCCACCCTGCTTCTCGGTCATCCCCATGCCCGCGAGCAGACCCCGCTTCTCGGTCGGCACACGCAGCCCCGGGTCGTACTCCCGGCTGGTCAGCAGGGGCTCGTAGACCTTCGCGAGCTCGGGCTGGCGACGCAGCACGGGGACGGCGGCGTACGTCATCGACGTCGGACAGCCGTGCCCGGCCTCGGTGTGCCCCCACACCAGCCCGCCCGCGGTCCGGGCGACATGGGCGCCGGGCCGCTCGTCCGCCCAGGGCGCCGCCGCCAGCCCCTCGGCGACCGCGACCCGCATCAGGTGGTGCCAGCTCGGATGGAACTCGACCTCGTCGACGCGATGGCCGTACCGGTCGTGTGTCCGCAGCTCGGGCTCGAAACGGTTGGCCTGCTCACCCCACTCCTGGGCCTCGGCGCCGCCGGCCCGCCGGCCCAGCCGACGGATGTCCTCCTCGGCCCATGCGGCGCCCTCACGGCGCAGCCCTTCGAGGAGGGCCGCGTCCTCGGACGCGTCGTAGGGGGCCACGGGCGGGGGCTGGTTGGTGACGTCGTGCGTGGCGTACTGCCCGGACGACCGCTCGTGCGCGGCTCCGGACGGCTCCTGGGCAAGTATCGAGACCATGCCGTCAGTGTTGCACCATCGCTGCGACTGCAGCAATCCTGTAATACGTCGCCCTGCCCCGTACAGTCGTGGCCATGCCGAACAACGCGTCACCGCAGGCCGACGACGTGGAGCTGCGCCCGCTGTCCGCCCGGTCGGTCGTCCTGAGCCTGCTGCTGGGGCTGCATCCGCCCGAGCTGCCGGTGAAGGACCTGGTGCGCAGCGTGGAGCCGTTCGGCATCGCGGGATCCACTGTGCGGGCCGCGCTCAGCCGGATGGTGGCTGCCGGAGACCTGCGGCGGGCGGACACCGTCTACCGGCTCAGCGACCGGCTCCTGGACCGCCAGCGCCGCCAGGACGAGGCGGTCCACCCCGAGACCCTGCGCTGGACCGGCGACTGGGAGATGGTCGTGGTCACGGCCACGGGTCGAGGTCCGGCCGAACGGGCGGAACTGCGCACCGAGTTGACCCGGCTCCGGCTCGCGGAGCTGCGCGAGGGCGTCTGGCTGCGGCCCGCCAACCTGCTGCGCCCGCTGCCGGACGACCTCGGCCAGGTCGCCGAGCGCTGCACGGCCCGCCCCGACCGTCCCGCGCGCGAGCTGGCCGCGACCCTGTGGCCGCTGGACGCGTGGAGCGGAACGGGGCACGCCCTGCTCGCCCATGTCGCCCGTGCGCGGCATCCCTCCGACCGCTTCACCGCCTTCGCGGCCGTCGTACGGCACCTGCTCGCCGATCCGGTGCTGCCACCCGAACTCCTCCCGCCCGACTGGCCGGGCGCGCGGCTGCGGGACGCGTACGCGGACTACCGGCGGGAGGTGGCCGACGCGGTACGCGCGCGTGACCACGAGGAGGCGGCCGAAGGCGCACACGCGCGTGGCGGCCGGTAGCCGAAAACACCGGTGGGTGGAGAGCGAACGTACGCGCGCGTGCCCACACGCACCGCGGCGGTCGTACGAAGCGCCGTGCGGGGACGCTTCGTACGACCGCCTTCACCGCGGGGGAATTCTGCGGCCGGTGCCTACCTGTAGGTGATGTCCGAGCTGGAGTACAGGCAGTTCGTGCTGTCCGGGCCGGTGCCCACGGCCGTGTTGTTGTTGTACTTCTGGCACGGGATGACCTTGCGGCTCGAGTCGTTGAGGATCGTGATGCCGCGCAGTGTCGCCACGTCGCCCCGGTTGACGTTGATGCCGACGAGGCGCGCCGTGGACCCGGTGCCGGTCACCTCGATGTTGCTGAGGTTGACCTTGCGCGTGTACTGCGTGGAGCAGTCGCCGCACGAGCGGTACAGCGTCTTGAACTCGCTGACGGCGAAGTTGGAGATGTTCAGCGTGCCCGGCCCGTTGTGCTGGAAGACCTTGTCGGCGGCCTTCTTGGCGCCACCGCCGGTCACCGTGTACGTGGAGCCGCCCCGGAAGGTGGCGGCGTCCTCGCCGACGTCCTCCCACCACACGTTCTGCAGAGTGCAGTTGCCCTCGCAGTGGATGCCGTCGGCGCCGGGCGCGCCGATGATGACGTTCTTCAGCGTCGAGCCGGCGGCCAGCTTGAAGATCGGGTCCTGACCCTCTTCCTGTCCGTCACCGGCCAGGTCGCCGCTGCCGTAGTAGCGGACCATGCCGCCGTCCCGGACACCGGACACGGAGATCGTGGAGCTCACCGGCTGGCTGCTGGTGGGCGTCGGCCAGGTGGCGGCGCTCGCCGGTGGCGCACCTACTGTCGTGATCATGACAGACGAGAGCCCGAGTGCGGCCAGGCCGCTGGTCAGTGCGCGCCGGCGGGCGTGGGGCTTTGCTGGTGAAGTCATGTCCCGTATGCCTTCTTCCAGTTGGGGGGTGGTCGGATCCTTCTTTTCCTGGGGGGTGATCAGATCTTTCCGGCACCCGCACCGGCCGTCACCGAGGCGACGACGGTGGACGCGGACTCGGCGGTGTAGCTGTAGGGCGGCGTGGTGAAGGTGCCGGCCTGGGAGATCTCGGTCGCGGCTCCACCGAGATCGTTGCCGCGCAGGTTGGCGTAGCCGTCGACGTCACTGCTGCGGTTCGTGGTGACGGCGATCTTCGTGTCGCGGAAGACGTTGTTCTCCACGAGCATCTGGGCGCCCATGCGCGAGTGGCAGGCGGTGTCCGCGCCGGCCACGTAGTTGTTGTAGAAGTGCCCGGTGCCGAAGCGCAGGCTGGGGATGCGCGAGTAGACGTTGCTGAACTGGTTGTGGTGGTACGTGACCTTCAGGTGCCCGGTGTCCTCGCTCGCGTTGTTGTCGCTGTGTCCGACGAGCGAGCCCTTGAAGTGGTCCTTGAAGGTGTTCCAGGACACCGTCACGTTGTCCGAGCCGTGATTGATGTCCAACAGGCCGTCGTAGTAGTCCTTGTCGTGATCGCGGTCGGCCGAGAAGGAGTTGTGGTCGATCCACACCTTCGTCGACGCCTGCACCGTGATGCCGTCGGACGGCGCCAGCGGCTTGCTGATGTTCAGGTTCCGGACGACGACGTTCGTGACGTTCTTCAGCCGCAGCCCGCCCCCGGTGAACCCGGACGACGAACCCACGCCCAGCACCGTGGTGTTGGAGCCGACGTCGACCTGACCGCTCAGCGAGATCAGGCCGTTGACCCGCACGACCTTGGCCGAGTTGCCGGTCACCGCCGACTTGAACGCGTCCAGCGTCGAGACGGTGACCGCCGAGGCGCTGCCGCCGCCGGTCGTCCCGGCGCCGAACCCGATCGGCGAGGTCTCGGCCGCTCCGGCCTGATTGGGCAGGATCATGACAGCCGCAGTGGCGAGCGCGGCTGCGGCGGCCGTCGCCACCGCGGTTCTTTGCGGGCGTGCACGTGGGGGGAGAGTGCGCATGCGGGTGCGTCCCTTCGGAAGGACCTACTCGATCGTGTACGTGAACGATGTGCGACATGTTGAACGCCGTGCGCGGACAGTGTGGCCTTGTGGGGGTCTGGCACGGGCGGCTCGGTCACACTGTTGAACGGAACGTAGGATGCAAGCGCTTTCTAGTCAACGCTTTGCGCAGAAGAAATCCGTCAGTCCTGGTGGGAGGCAAGGGCTCTCTTGACGGCTGGCGTGGGAGCGCTTCCATGATGGGCGTGTCCATGCCACGATGCCTGTCCGGACGCTTTCCCTGCGAGAGGGCGAGTCCATGCCGACTCCCTATATGCGTACGTTGATCGGCGCGTTGGCGCTCACTCTGGCGGCCTTCGGCGCCGTGGCCGTGTCCCCGTCCCCTGCTCCGGACCACGCGGACGCCGACAGCCCCGCGGCGGAGCGGGCCGACTCCTTAACCGGGGCAACCGACCCCGTCGCCGGGCTACCGGGCTCCTTCGCCTGGTCGTCCACCAGCCCGCTGATCGCGCCCAAGCCGGATGCCGGCCACCCGGTCGTCTCGGTCAAGGACCCGACCGTCTTCCGGTACGACGACCGGTGGCACGTCTACATGACGACGGCCGACACCTCCGGCCGCTGGAGTCTGGCCCACACCAGCTTCGCCGACTGGTCCCAGGCGGCCGGCGCACCCCAGACGTTCCTCGACACCAATCCGAACATCGGCAACCGGTACGCGGCCGCTCCCCAGGTGTTCTACTTCGCCCCGCAGAGGAAGTGGTACATGGTCCACCAGACCGGGCCGCCGTCCTTCTCCACCACCGACGACCCCGCGAACCCGGGCAGTTGGAGCGCTCCGCGGAACTTCTTCGACGCCGAGCCGCCGATCGTCACGGAGAACAAGGGCGAGGGAGGCCGGCTCGACTTCTGGGTCATCTGCGACGACACCGACTGCTACCTGTTCTCCTCGGACGGCAACGGCCACGACGGCGTCGACCAGACCCTCACGATCGACCCCTGCCGCCTGCAGTTCCTGTACCAGGGGATGGACCCCGCATCCAGCGGCGACTACTCCCGGCTCCCCTGGAAGCTCGGCCTGCTGACCCGTACGAACAGCTCCTGCTGAACCACCGCCGCACCACGTCCACGAGCCGCGACCAGAAGGGACAAGGACGTGCCCACCCCCATCCGCACGACCGTGACAAGACAGCTCCGGACGCTAATCGCCGCTCTCCTGCCGCTGTTGGCGGCACTGCTCGTCACCGCACCCGCGGCCTCCGCCCGCGCCGAGGCCGCCGACGTGGTCCCCACCGCGACGCTCACCGAGGTCACCGACTTCGGCACCAACCCCAGCGACCTGCGCATGTACCTGTACGTGCCGGACAGCGTCACCACCCATCCGGCGGTCCTGGTGGCCGTGCACTGGTGCACCGGCTCCGGCCCGGACATGTACAACGGCACCGAGTACGACACGCTCGCCGACCGGTACGGCTTCGTCGTGGTCTACCCGTCCGTCACCCGCAGCAGCAAGTGCTTCGACGTCTCCTCGCCCCAGGCACTCCGGCGCGACGGCGGCAGCGACCCGGTCGGCATCAAGTCGATGGTCGACTGGGTCACCCGCACCTACGACGCCGACACGAGCCGGGTCTTCGCCACCGGCATCTCCTCCGGAGCGATGATGACCAACGTCCTGCTCGGCGACTACCCGGACGTGTTCGCCGCGGGCGCCGCCTTCTCCGGCGTCCCCTTCGGCTGCTTCGCCACCACCGACGGCTCCGAGTGGAACAGCGCCTGCGCACAGGGCACCGTGACCCGCACCGCGCAGGAGTGGGGCGACATCGCCCGCGCCGCGTACCCCGGCTACACCGGGCCCCGGCCCCGTATGCAGCTGTGGCACGGCACCGAGGACGACGTCCTGCGCCACCCCAACTTCGGGGAGATGATCAAGCAGTGGACGAACGTCCAGGGCGTCGGCCAGACCCCCTCCGTCACGGACACGCCCCAGTCCGGCTGGACCCGCACCCGCTACGGCGGTACCGGTGACCGGGCCCCCGTCGAGGCGATCAGCCTCCAGGGCGTCGGCCACAACCTCTACAGCAATGGCATGGGGGCCCGGGTCCTCACCTTCTTCGGCCTGGGCAGCGGCGGCCCCGCACCCCAGCCCCAGCCCGGCGCCTGCAAGGTGACCGCCACGACCAACGCCTGGAACACCGGCCTGACCGCCTCGCTGACGATCACCAACACGAGCACGACGGCGGTCAACGGCTGGCAGCTCGGCTTCACCCTGCCCGCCGGCCAGACCATCACCAACGGCTGGGGAGCCACCTATACGCCGGGCTCCGGCGCGGTGACGGCGAGCAACGCCTCGTACAACGCGGCGCTCGCACCAGGAGCGAGCGTCAGCATCGGCTACCAGGCGAACCACACCGGCAACAGCGCGGCACCGGGCGCCTTCACCCTCAACGGGACAGCCTGCACGACTGGTTGACACCAGCGGAACCGCGGTGCGAGCCGAGCGCCTGACGACGCCCTCGCTCGACGCTACGCCCTCGGCCCACGGGCGCCCCGGCATCCCCTGCCGGGGCGCCCGTACGCGGATGACATGCCGTTTTGCGGGAACCCGGGGCGCACGGAAGGCGCTGTCGAGCGAGGTGGAGCGAGGGCGAGCGATGGTTCTGGGACTCCTGACACGTCCGGCCGCGGCCGCGGCCGGGCTGGTGATGGCCGGGCCGCGGCTGCTGGCCGAGGGAGCCGCACCCGCGGTGGGAGCCGCCGTGGGAGCCGTGGCCTCGACGGCCCGGGCCGGGGTACGCACCGCCGACGCCGCGGCGCGCGTCGTGCGGGTCGCCCGCGGCACGCTGCCCGTCCGCCCGCACCCCTGGCGGTCCGGCACCCGGACCCACCTCGCGCTGCGGGCCGAGGCGCCGGAGCGCGTACGGCGGGAGGGCGGGACCGAGCACGCGGCGCGCCGTGTCGCCACGGCGCTGGCGAATCGGCCCGACGTGGCCCTCGCGTACTGGGACGGCGGGCTGCGCCGGCTGGTGGTGACCGCCGTCGAGGAGTCGGCCGGTGACCGGGTGCTGGAGAAGGCGACCGAGATCGCGGCCCGGCACGGACTCGCTCCCGCCGACGAGGCGGTGGACGACATCCCGCACCCGGCCGACCCCGCCGGAGTGCGGGCCGCCGCCACGACGCTCGCCGCCGACGGGTTGGGCATCGCGACCGCGTTCACCGGGTACGTCCTGCGCCTGCCGGCCTCACCCCGGTCGGTCACCGCGCTGGTGACGCTGCTGCGGGAGAATCCACGCTTCCGTGGGTGGCTGCGGGCCAGGCTCGGCCGCTCCCGCATGGACGTGGCACTGGCGATCGCGAACGCGGCCGCCCACGGCGTCGGCCGCACCCCGACCGCGCTGGTGCTCGACGGCGCGCTGCGCACGCTCCAGCTGGCGGACACGGTGGCCCGCGCGGCGGCGTTCGACATGGTCCACGACGAGGTGTGCGTGCCGGAGCGGGCAGGCGTGGCCGGGGACCACCGCTCGCGCCCGCCGCTGCGCACTTCGCCCGCCCAGGAGTACGCCGGACACGCCGAGGCAGGCAGCCTGGTGGGCGCGCTGGCCACGCTGCTGGTCAAGCACGACGGCACCGAGGCTGCGGAGGCGGTGCTGGCGGGCTCCCCGAAGGCCGCCCGCTACGGACCCGCGGCCTTCCACGCCGTACTGAGTTCCGCGCTGTCGCGCACGGGCGTCCTGGTGCGCGACACCGAACGACTGCGTCAGCTGGAGATGGCCGACACGGTCGTCCTGCACCCGAGCGCGATGCGCACCCCCGGAGCCGGCGCGGACCCGTGGGCCGAGGCGGTGCTGGACGCGGCGCGGCGCGCCGGCCTGCGGGTCGTGATGGTGGACGACCCCGCACTGGCAGACTTCACGAATCTCGCCGACCAGGTGGTGAGCGACCAGCGGTCGCTGAGCGACGTGGTGGACGCGGTGCGCGACAAGGACGGCGTCGTCGTCACGGTCGCCCGCCCGGACGTGGCCGACGAGGACGTGCTCACCGGGCTGCTCGCCGGAGATGTGGCCGTCGCCCTCACCGACCGGGATGGAGCCGTCGTCTGGGGTGCGGACGTGCTGGTCCCGCACGGCCTGGCCGACGTGTGGCGGCTGCTGCGGGCGGTCCCGGCCGCGCGCGGGGTCGGCCGCAGGTCGCAGACCCTGGCCCGGTCCGGTGCCGCCCTGTCCGGGATCCTGGTGGCTGTGGGCAAGTCCCGGCGCGGTCGCCGTACGCCATGGCCCGGCCTGCGGCACACGCCGGTCGACGCGAGCGCGGCATGGGCCCTGCTGAGCGGCGTGCGCGCGGCCCTCGGCGTGGCGGCGGCCCGCGCCCCGCACCCCCGGCCCCGCGTGGCCTGGCACGAACTGGAGCCCACCGAGGTCCGCGACCGGCTGGAGCACGAGCCGGGCCCGGAGCCGACCCTGTCCGAGCAGGTCACCGACCGTGCGCGTCAGACCCTCCAGGCCATGGGCCGGCGGCGCGTCTTCGCACCGGTGAGCGGGCCACTGCGGCTGGCCCGGGCGGTGCGCGGAGAACTGGACGACCCCCTCACCCCGGTCCTGGCCGTCGGCTCGGCCGCCGAGGCGATCCTCGGCTCGGTCCTGGACGCCCTGCTGGTCGTCGGCGCGCTCGACCTGAACGCGCTGGTAGGCGGCGTCCAGCGGATGCGGGCCGAGCGGGCGCTGTCCGGGCTGCTGGCCAAGCAGAAGCAGAAGGCTCGGGTCACCACCGAGGAGCCGTCGTCCCGGGCGCGGATCGTGGACGCCACCAAGCTCAGTCCCGGCGACGTGATCGAGCTGCGGGCGGAGGACGTGGTGCCCGCCGACGCGCGGCTGCTGTGGGAGGACGGCCTGGAGGTGGACGAGTCCGCGCTGACCGGAGAGTCCCTGTCGGCCGACAAGGGCACCGAGCCGACGCCGGACGCCGCCGTGCCGGACCGCCGCTGCATGGTGTTCGAGGGCACGACCGTGGTCGCCGGACAGGCCCGGGCCGTCGTGGTGGACACCGGGGAGCGAACGGAGGCCTCGCGGGCCGTGACCCTCGCCGCCCGTACGCCACCGTCCGCCGGAGTCCAGGCCAGGCTGCGCGAACTCACCGACAAGGCCCTGCCGTTGACCCTGGCAGGCGGCGCCGGGGTGACGGCTCTGTCGCTGGTGCGCGGCACCCCCATCCGCCGCGCCGTGAGCGGTGGGGTGGCCGTGGCGGTGGCCGCGGTGCCCGAGGGGCTGCCGCTGGTGGCGACCGTGGCTCAGCTGGCGGCCGCCCGTCGGCTGAGCCGCGGGGGAGTCCTCGTCAGGGCCCCGCGCACCCTGGAGGCGCTCGGCCGGATGGACACCATCTGCTTCGACAAGACCGGCACGCTGACCGAGAACCGCCTGCGTCTGGTGCGCGTGAGCGACGCGGACGGCACGGCCCGCAAGCCGGACGAGCAGGCGGCCGACGCCACGCTGCGGGTCGCGGCCCGAGCCTGCCCCCAGCTCGACGGCGACTCGGACCGGCCCGTGCACGCCACCGACGAGGCCGTCCTGGACGCGGCCGCCCCCGACCCCCAGTGGTCCCAGACCGAGGGCCTGCCCTTCGAGGCCGGCCGCGGTTACGCCGCCGCCGTCGGCCGGGCCGAGGACGACACTCCGGTGCTCGTGGTCAAGGGCGCCCCGGAGACGGTACTGCCCGCCTGCTCCGGCCTGACCTCGTCGGCGACGGAGGCGGCGCAGTCGCTGGCCGGCGAGGGACTGCGCGTCCTGGCGGTGGCCCGGCGCAGGCTGGACGCGCCGGACAAGGCGGCGGACGTCCTCGAACAATCCCTGGAGGAGCTGGAGTTCACCGGTCTGCTCGCCTTCGCCGACATGCCGCGCGACACCTCCACGGCCCTTGTCCAGGGGCTGCGCAAGGCGGGCGTACGGCCCGTCATGCTGACCGGCGACCATCCGCAGACCGCCCGGGCGATAGCCGCTGAGCTGGGCTGGCCCGAGGACACCGGCGTGGTCACCGGTGACGAGCTGGCGTCCGCGGACCGGGAGGCACGCACCCGGATGCTGGCCGACATGGGCGTCGTGGCCCGGGTCGCGCCCGAGCAGAAACTCCAGGTCGTCGAGGCGCTGCGGGACGCCGGCCGGGTGGTCGGCATGGTCGGCGACGGAGCCAACGACGCCGCCGCCATCCGTGCCGCCGACATCGGCGTCGGCATCAGCGCCCGCGGCTCGGCGGCCGCCCGCAACGCGGCCGACCTCGTCCTCACCGACGGCGATCTGACGGTCCTGATCGACGCGGTCGCCGAGGGCCGGGCCCTGTGGCACAGCGTCGCCGACGCCATCGCCATCCTGATCGGCGGCAACGCGGGCGAGGTGGGCTTCGGCCTCCTCGGCACCCTCCTGTCGGGCGCGGCGCCCCTGTCCACCCGCCAGATGCTGCTGGTGAACCTGTTCACCGACCTGTTCCCGGCGATGGCGGTGGCCGTGACGCCGAAGGAGCCGGAGAAGCCGGGGGCCGCGGACAGCGAGCAGAGCCCGGATGGCCGCAACGGCACCGAAGCCACCGAACCCCTCGGCACCTCACTCCTCGGCGCGCCCCTGATCCGCAAGATCCGCCACCGTGCCCTGACCACCACGCTGGGCGCGACGTCCGCCTGGCTGTTCGGCCGTTTCACACCGGGCAGTGCCCGTCGCTCGACCACGATGGCCCTGTGCGCGGTGGTCGGGACGCAGCTCGCCCAGACGCTGGCCGACCGCCGGGGCAGCCCGCTGGTCCGCGCCACCGCCCTCGGCTCCGGGGCCGCTCTGTTCGTCCTGGTCGAGACCCCGGGCGTCAGCCACCTCTTCGGCTGCACACCGCTCGGTCCCGTCGCCTGGGCGGGCGTCGCCGCGTCGATCGCGCTCGCGGTGTCCGGCCAGCGCGCCGTGCCCCAGCTGGAGCGACTGATGAGCCGGTACCTGCCGACTCGCTTCCGGTGACGATCAGACGGACCGGTGGTACTGGTCCGGCACATGCACGTCCCCGCCGAGCTCCCGGGCGGCGTGCCGTGCCCACGACGGGCTGCGCAGCAGCTCGCGGCCGAGCAGGACGGCGTCCGCCTCGCCGTTGGCGACGATCTTCTCGGCCTGTTCGGCGTCGGTGATCAGTCCGACCGCGGCGACCGGCAGCGAGGTCTCGGCCTTGACCCGCGCGGCGAACGGCACCTGGTAGCCCGGTCCGACGGGGATGCGGGCGCGGGCGGCGTTGCCGCCGGTGGAGACGTCGAGCAGGTCGATGCCGTGAGCCCGGAGGTCGGCGGCGAAGCGGACCGTGTCGTCGGCGGTCCAGCCGTTCTCCTCCAGCCAGTCCGTCGCCGAGATACGGAAGAACAGCGGCTTGTCGTCCGGCCACACCTCCCGTACGGCGTCCACGACCTGGAGGGCGAGACGGGTGCGGTTCTCGTACGAGCCGCCGTACTCGTCGGTGCGGTGGTTGGAGTACGGGGAGAGGAACTCGTTGATGAGATAGCCGTGGGCGCCGTGGACCTCGGCGACCTCGAAGCCGGCGGCGAGGGCGCGCCGGGCGGCGTCCGCGAACTGCCCGACGATCTCCTGGATCTCGGCGACCGTCAGTTCGGTCGGCACCGGGTGCCCGTCGGCGAACGCGAGCGGGCTCGGCGCCACCGGCTGCCAGCCATGCGTGTCCGGCCCCACCGGCGCGCCGCCCTTCCAGGGCTGGTCGGTCGACGCCTTGCGGCCCGCGTGGGCGAGCTGGATGCCCGGCACGGTGCCCTGCGACACCAGGAACCGCGTGATGCGGCGGAACGCCTCGACCTGGGTGTCGTTCCAGATGCCCAGGTCGTACGGGGAGATCCGGCCCTCGGGGCTGACGCCGGTGGCCTCGACGATGATCAGCCCGGTGCCGCCGGCCGCGCGGGCCGCGTAGTGCGCGAAGTGCCAGTCGTTGGGGACGCCCATCTCGGGGCCCTCCGGTGCGGCCGAGTACTGGCACATCGGGGGCATCCACACCCGGTTCGGGATCGTCACTTCGCGCAGGGTGTAGGGCTCGAAGAGCGCACTCATGGCGGACTCCATTCGTCACGGGGACCATCGGTCGACTAGTACGATAGGCATCGTAGTACGGGAAGTGTCAAACTACGAGGGCTCTCGTACAATGGAGGAACCCGACGAAGTGGAGCCGCCGTGACCAGCCCCGCTGTCAGCAGCCGAGACCTCCCGCACCCGACGCGCGAGGAGATCCGTCTGGAAGGCGTGCTGCACGCGCTGTCCGACCCGATGCGGCTGCAGATCGTGCGAGAGCTCGCCGCCGTGGGCGACGAGCTCTCCTGTTCGCACTTCGACCTGCCGGTCACCAAGTCCACCACCACCCATCACTTCCGGGTGCTGCGCGAGAGCGGTGTGATCCAGCAGGTCTACCGGGGCACGGCCAAGATGAACGGCCTGCGCAAGGACGACCTAGACGGCCTCTTCCCGGGGCTGCTCGACGCCCTTCTCGACGCCGCCACCCGGCAGGCCGCCCGGCTCGGCGGCGCCTGAATCCGCTTCGGCGGCTCCTGAACCGGCCTTCGCCGGCAGGTGGTTGAAGAGCAGGTTCAGCGCGATCGCCGTCAGACAGCCCGCGCTGATGCCGCTGTTCATCACCGTCTGGAACCAGTCCGGGAACTTCTCGTAGATCGTCGGCACACCGACCGGCAGCATGCCCATGGCCACGGAAACGGCCACCACCGTCAGGTTGTTGTTGCCCTTGAAGTCCACCTCGGCCAGGGTGCGCAGCCCGCTCGCGGCGACCGTCCCGAACATCACCAGTCCCGCACCGCCCAGCACCGGAGCCGGTATGGCCGCCACCACCGCGCCCAGCTTGGGCAGCAGGCCGAGCAGCACGAGGATGCCGCCCGCGGTGGCCACCACCCAGCGGCTGCGCACACGGGTCATGCCGACCAGGCCCACGTTCTGGGCGTACGCCGTGTACGGGAAGGTGTTGAAGACACCGCCCAGCACCGTCGACAGGCCGTCGGCGCGCAGGCCGTCCGCGAGGGAGCGCGGCTCGACCTTGCGGTCGGTCATCTCGCCGACCGCGATCAGGTCACCGGTCGTCTCGGTCATCGTCACCAGCGCCACCACCAGCATCGACACGATCGCCGAGAACTCGAACGTGGGCGCCCCGAAGTGGAACGGCGTGCTGACCCCGACCCAGTCGGCGTCGCCCACCCCGCCGAAGTCCGTGAACCCGAACGGCACGGCGACCGCCAGCCCCACCGCGATGCCGATCAGCACGGCGATCCTGCTGAGGAACACCGGCGCGAACCGCTGCACACCGAGCACCACCGCGAGGACGAAGGCGGCCAGCGCGAGGTTCTTCGGCTCCCCGAAGTCCGCGGAACCTGCGCCGCCGGCGGCCCAGTTGCCCGCGACCGGCAGCAGCGAGAGGCCGATGATCAGGATCACGGTGCCCGTGACGAGGGGAGGGAAGTACCGCAGCAGCCTCCCGAAGACCGGCGCCAGCAGCACGATCGCGAGGCCCGCGACGATCACCGAGCCGTAGATCGCGGGGAGTCCGCCGCCCGTCGTGCCGATCAGCACCATCGGGGAGACGGCGGCGAACGTACAGCCCTGCATGATCGGCAGCCGTACGCCGAAGCGCCAGAAGCCGATGCACTGGATCAGTGTCGCGATGCCGCACACCAGCAGGTCGGCGGTGATCAGGTAGGCCAGGTCGGCGGGCGGGAGTTTCATGGCTCCGCCGACGATCAGGGGGACGGCCACGGCGCCGGCGTACATCGCGAGGACGTGTTGCAGGCCGAAGGCGGCCAGGTGGCGTTTGGGCGGGATCTCGTCGACGGGGTGTACGGGTGCGCTCTCAGTCATGGGCGAGACCGTAGGCTCCTTGAACAGTTTGTTGATTTCAAGGGTGTTGCTGATGGGTTGCCGGGTGCGGGGCCTTCGTGGTTGCTCGCGCCCACGCGGGGGAGCCGCAGATCGATACAGCCCCGCGCCCCTTACGGGGCGCTGTCGTGCGCGGCGGTCATGAGGGACTGCCAATCAGGCAGTTTCACCACACCCCTGCCCAGCGACGCACCCAGCTCCGCCTCCGCCCGTTCGATCGCGCACCACCCCGCCCACTCCACCGGCTCGACCCCCTCGGCGCGCAGTGCCGCCAGTGGGTCCTCGGCCACTTCTCTCCGTACGAGTACGGAGGCGTCCGCCAGCAGTGACGTCACCGTCTCCTTCGCGCACGGGCGGTTGGTGCCGATGACGCCGGTCGGGCCCCGCTTGATCCAGCCGGCCACGTACTCGCCCGGCGCCACGCGGCCCTCGCGCAGGACGCGCCCGTCGGAGTGCGGCACCGTGCCGGTCGCCGTGTCGAACGGCAGGCCCTCCAGCGGCACACCGCGGTAGCCCACCGAGCGCAGCACCAGCTGGGCCTCGATGTCCTCGTAGCGGCCCGTCCCCGTGACCGCGCCCCGGCCGTCGGGTGCCGTTCGTTCGAAGCGGACCGCGCTCACGCGCCCGGCTTCGGCGAGGAGTTCGACGGGGCGCAGGAAGAACCGCAGCCGGATGCGGTGGCCGGCGTCCTGGGGCGGGGTCTCGGCCCAGGCGCGGAGTGCCTCGATGTTGCGGCGCTGCGGGGCGGGGAGGCCGGAAGGGTCGGCGTATGCCGGATCCAGCGCCAGCTCGGCCGGATCCACGGTCACCGCCGTGTCCGGCAGCGTGCCCAGTTCGCGCAGTTCCTTGGTGGTGAAGCGGGCCTGCGAGGGACCGCGGCGCCCGACCATGCTGATCTCGGTCACGCGGCTCGCGCCGAGGGCGGTGAGCGCCGCCTGGGGCATGTCGGTGGGGCTCAGCTCCGCCGTGCCCCGTGCCAGCATCCGAGTGACGTCCACCGCGACGTTCCCGATGCCGATGACCACCGCCGACCGCGCCCCGAGCACGAAGCCGTCGTCGACGGAGTCCGGGTGGGCGCTGTACCAGGACACGAACTCGGTCGCCGACCAGCTGCCCGGCAGGTCCTCGCCGGGAATCCCCAGGTGGCGGTCGGTGGCGGCGCCCACGCAGTACACGACCGCGTGGTAGAGGTCCCGCAGCCGGGCTGTCGGCACTCCGCCCGGACCGATCTGGACGCCGCCGAGGAACCGCACCCGCTCGTGCTCCAGAACCGTCCGCAGGTTGTTCTGGAGGGACTTGATCTTCTCGTGGTCCGGCGCCACCCCGTACCGCACCAGACCGTACGGGCACGGCAGCCGGTCCAGGACGTCGACCAGCGCGTCGGGGTCCTGCTGTACCAGGCTCTGGGCGGTGTAGCACCCGCTCGGCCCGGAGCCGACGACGGCGATACGGAGCACGGCGGAACTCCTTGGGCGAGGGTTGGTCGGGGGCTTCGCGGAACTTCAGGAGTCGCTCTCGAGTCCAGCATCGCACCGCTGCCGCTCCGCTGACAGGGTGCTGTGCGCCCGTCGAGGCGCGTGTTCGTTCAGTATGGAATGTGATCATGCGGTTACGTTGCGTGTGTGCTGGAAGCATCCTTTCTTAATCTTTCCGATCGTTGTGCTTCGGACGGCAGCGTGTCCGTGTGGCCCGCGTGGGAAGTGCGGGACGGTGCCGGCGCCACGGCATGGCTGGGCGTCCGGCTCGAGTTCGGCGACGGCGCCCACGTCGACGCGCTTGCCGTGGTGTCCGAGGAGGGCGTCTCCATCGAGGACGTACGGGCCCGCCCGGCGCTCTCCCTCGACGACCTGGCGGCGCTCGCCGACTGGATCGAGGACCCGCTCTCCAAGGCGTGCGGGATCGCGGCCGAACCGGACGGCGGGGGCACCAGGGCGAGCCGCGCCCGGCCGGCCTGGCCGCTCGGCGTCGAGGGGCAGTGGCTCGTCGCGCAGGAGTACCGCGCGGCCCAGGAACAGGGTGGCGACCCCGTGCTCGCGGTGATGCGGGCGACGGGGCACAGCCGGCGGAGGTCGCTCAGGCTCATCGGGCAGGCGCGCGACGCGGGTTTCCTGACGCCGCGTCGCGCCCGCCGCTGAGCGCGGCCCTCAGGCGGACCGGACCGAACGGGTCCGTCAGAGCATGTCGCGCATCCGCGTGATCTCGCTCGTCTGCTGAGCGACCACCTCGTCGGCCATCTCCTCGATCACGATGTTGTTGCCCTGCCCCTTCACGTCCGTGGCCATGGTGAGCGCCCCGTCGTGATGGGTGATCATCAACGTGAGGAAGAGCTGGTCGAACGCCTTCCCGTGCGCGGCACGCAGCTTCTCGAGCTGTGCCTCGGTCGCCATGCCGGGCATCGAGGCGTGCTGCTCGTGGCCGTCGCTCTCCCCGGCCTTCTCGGACTTGCCGTGGTTCTTGAGCCAGCCCTTCATGGCCGCGATCTCCGGGCCCTGTGCGGCGGCGATCCGTTCGGCGAGCGCCTTGACCTTCGTCGACTCGGCACGGTCCGGGACGAGTTCGGTCATCTCCAGGGCCTGGGTGTGGTGCTCGATCATCATGCGTGCGTAGGCGACGTCGGCCGAGTTGGGGGAGTCGTCCTCGGCGCGCTGCCGTGCGGCCTCCTCGGCGGACAGCTTCTGGTTCGCCTCGCCGGGTTTGCCGGGCACGATCACCGAAGGTCCGCTCTCCTCGGCCGCCTTCGGTTCGGACTCGCAGCCGCCCAGCGTAAGTACGGCCAGTACGGCCAGTACGGCAGTGAAGGCGGGTGTCCGGCGGAAGGGCGTCTTCGTTACATGTTCATTGCCCCCTGTTGTTATGTGCATGGCCATGACGATACTCGGGCTTGCATCAACCGTTCCAGTGGGAACGGACAAGGGAGGAAACAGTGATCCTGTTGAGTATTACCCGAACGCGACGCAGACGTTTGGGAGTTGCCGCAGCCGCCACCGGCCTGCTGGCCGCGCTGCTCACCGCGCAGCCGGCTGTCGCCACCCCTGATCCGGGGGACGGACCCGTCGCGGAGAAGGAGATATCCAAGAGCACTCGGGCCGAGGTGCAGGAGGCTCTCGCGGACGGCGAGATACCCGGCCAGGACGAGATCGTCCACTCCGCCAACATCAAGCACGTGGCCAACGTCCCCAAGGACGTGCTCCCGGGCACCAATTCGGACCTCGCCTTCCAGGGCAAGTACGCCTTCGCCGGTAACTACGACGGCTTCCGCATCTTCGACATCAGCGACCCGAAGGCGCCCAAGACGGTCGCGCAGGTGCTGTGCCCCGGCTCGCAGAACGACATCACGGTCTCCGGCAACCTGCTGTTCCTGTCCACCGACTCCTCGCGCAGCGACAGCAGTTGCAACAGCACCACGCAGCCCGTGACCGAGAAGTCCTCGTGGGAGGGCCTGAAGGTCTTCGACATCAGCGACAAGACGAATCCCCGGTACGTCGCCGCGGTCGAGACGGCCTGCGGCTCGCACACCCACACGCTGGTGCCCGAGCGCCGCAACGTGTACGTCTACGTCTCCTCGTACTCGCCGAACGCCACCTACCCGGACTGCCAGCCGCCGCACGACGGAATCTCCGTCATCAAGGTGCCGCGGTACGCGCCCGAGAAGGCGGCGGTCGTGAGCTTCCCGGTGCTGTTCCCCGGTGAGGGCCCGGACGGCGGCGGCAACCCGGGCGCGCCCACCAACCCGGGCGTCTCCAAGACCACCGGCTGCCACGACATCACGGTCCTGCCCGAGAAGGACCTCGCCGCCGGAGCCTGCATGGGCGACGGCATCCTGCTCTCCATCGAGGATCCCGAGCACCCGAAGGTCATCGACCAGGTCCAGGACAACGTCAACTTCGCGTTCTGGCACTCGGCGACCTTCAACCAGAAGGCCAACAAGGTCGTCTTCACCGACGAGTTGGGCGGCGGTGGCGCGGCCACCTGCAACGCGCAGATCGGCCCGGACCGTGGTGCCGACGGCATCTACGACATCGTCGGCAAGGGCGACAAGCGCAAGCTCGTCTTCCGCAGCTACTTCAAGATCCCCCGGCACCAGGCGGACACCGAGAACTGCGTCGCCCACAACGGCTCGCTGATCCCGGTCAAGGGCAAGGACCTCATGGTCCAGGCCTGGTACCAGGGCGGCGTCTCCGTCTGGGACTTCACCGACTCGGCCCGCCCGAAGGAGATCGCGTACTTCGACCGTGGTCCGATCAGCACCGACACGCTCCGGTCGGGGGGTTCGTGGTCGGCGTACTACTACAACGGCTACATCTACTCGAACGAGATGGCCCGGGGCTTCGACGTCCTGAAGATCGACGACCGGCGCACGGACCCGGCCCGCTGGGTCAAGCTGCGCGAACTCAACGTCCAGACGCAGCCGGACTACTTCGACTGACCGTCCGGGCAGCCGGGTGACTGCGTTGGCTACCCGGTAGCGAAGAACCGTGACAGATCCGTGTCGCTCGTCCCGCCGGGCTCGGCCTCCGAGTCCGGCGGGACTCCCATCGACCACTCCAGCCGGTAGCGCGCGAACAGCTCGGCCCGCAGCACCGGCACCGGCATCGGCACCCCGGGGACCAGCGCCGCGTAGACGGCACCCATGAGCAGGGCGCGCAGCATCGGGTAGTCGGCGTCGACGTCCGGCGAGCCGTGCCGTACGCAGGTCTCCCGCAGCAGCTCGGCCAGACGCCGCTGCTCCGGGCACTGGACGAAGCCCTCGCCCAGCAGGATCCCCGCCATGTGCTGGCGCATCAGCACGGGCCGGTCACGGGCCAGGCCCAGGATCGCGTCGATGGCCCGGGCCATGCGCTCCCGGCCGTCCTCGCTGCGCGGCTCGCGCTCCAGCGCCTCCTCCAGTGTGCGGTGCATCAGCCGGTGCACGGCGGACTGCACCAGCTGGCGTTTGCCCGGGAAGTAGTACGACACCAGACCGCGCGCCGAGCCCGCCCGGTCCGCGATGTCGCCCAGCGTCGTGGCGTCGTACCCCCGCTCGCCGACCAGCTCGACGGCCGCCTGCAGAAGCCGCTCCCGGGATCGCCGCCGCAGCTCTTCATTGACCGAGGCGCTGCGCGGGGACATGCTGTAACTCCTGCGTTGACTGGCTGCCAGCCAACTATACTCAGCACTTCCGGCCCGGCCCCGATACGGCCTGGTCGGGGTTGCCGTCTGCCTCGGGCGACGCGGGGGATCGTCCGAGGCAGGCGAGCGTCTTGTGAGGGTGGCCGGGGCTACTTGTCCGTCCGAGGCCCGGAGCCGTTCGACGGCGCGGCGGTGCCCACGAGATCCAGCACCGGCCGCAGCCCGTCCGGCCGCTGTGCCGCCGGCAGATGGTCCACGAAGTGCACCGCACAGCCCAGGGCCGCCGCACCGCCGTCCGCCCGCCGGTTGTCGCCGACCATGACGACGTCACGCGGATCGGCGTCGAGGGCCGCGCAGGCGACCGCGAAAAGCCGGGGGTCGGGCTTCTGGACGCCGTGCTCGTACGACAGCACGTAGGTGTCCACGTACGGATCGAGACCGTGCTCCCGGAACACCGGACGGATGTCCCAGCCGACGTTGCTGACCACTCCCACGCCGACGCCGCGCTCACGCAGCGTCCGCAGTACCTCGGCGGTGTCGGGGTACGGGACCCACGCGGCCGGTGCCATGTGGCGGTCGTAGAGGATGTCGTGCAGCCGGTCGTCCGGGAGCTGTACCTGCCGGGACAGTCCGGTGTAGGCGGCCCGGTGCAGCTCCGCGCTCTTGTCCCGCACGCCCCAGACACTCGCGACGTCCTCGGGCAGCCAGGAGGGATCGATCCCGCCCGCCAGTGCCCCCATCGCCTCCAGCGCCTGCGCGGTCTCGGCCAGTTCGGTCTCGCCGAGCTCCATCCCGGCCTCGGCGAGCGCTCCGCGTAGCCAGGACTCGGTGGACTCGACACGGAAGAGGGTTCCGGAGAAATCGAACAGGACTGCGGTCATGCTGCGGATCTTACGGCGCCACGTTCCAGCGCGCGGGAAGATCGCCGCCACAGAACACACAGACGAAGTCGCCCTCGCGCACGATGGCGCGTTCCCCGCACTCCTCGCATCGCCGGAACACCACCGCGTGCGTGAACCCGCCGGGATGGCCGACACCGACCCCGTCGAGGGCGCGGGCGACCGCGGGCCACGAGTCGAGGTCGGGGCAGTAGCCGGTGGACTGGTTGCTGATCTCCACGGCCGTCCAGTGCCCCGAGCCGTGCTCGAAACGCACCTCACCGGCGGCCAGGACGTCCCGGCCCCCGGCGCACACCACATGTTCGCTCCGGCGGGCGGCGAGTCGCAGTCGGCCGTCCGTGCCGACGACGTACGTGAACGGTTCGGCTCGCTCGGCGCGCGCACACTCCGCCAGCCAGTCGTCCAGGTCGGCGGCCGACCGGACGACCCGGCCCTCGGCCTCCGGCCGGACCAGGGCGGTCAGCTCCGCCGGACCCACGTAGCGGTAGCGGCGCTCGGGCCCGCTCACCCCCGCCATCGGGTGTGCACCCGCACCGCCAGCACCACGACCAGCGCGCCCAGCAGCCAGCCGCCGACGACGTCCGTGGCCCAGTGGACGCCCAGCCACACCCGGGTCAGACCGACGCCGGCCACGGAGATCACGGCCAGGGCGACGGCCGTGCGCCACAGGGCGCGTGCCGGGCCGTAGCGGTGCAGGAGCCACAGCAGGAGGCCGCACACCACCGTGGCCGTCATGGCGTGGCCGGACGGGTAGGCGGCGAAGTGGGCGGAGGCGATGGGGTCGGGCCAGACGGGACGGGGGCGGTCGAGCAGGGCTTTGAGGGACTGCTGGAGCGCCGTGCCGAGCGCACATGTGGCCACCAGCCACACGGCCGTCCAGCGGGCCGCTCTGCGCCACACCAGCCAGACCGCCACCGCCGCGGCCAGGATCCGCATCGTCCACGGATCCCAGACCCAGTCCGTCAGGATGCGGAACGTGTGCGTGACGCCTTTCTCGTCGACCGCCCAGCGGTGTGTGGTCTCGGCGATGTCGTCGTCCAGGGCGATCAGCGGGTTCCACCGGACCGCGACCAGGGCGAGCAGCAGCGCCGAGCACAGGGCCAGGGCGCCGGCCCAGCGGGCGTGGCCGCGCTCGGCCGGCGGGCGGGGCGGGGATTCGACGGACTGGGTGTGCATAGTGCGATCCTCGCCGACCGAAGGGGCGAGAGGCCAATGCCGGGGGCGGGTTTGCGACGCCCGCCACACGAGTAACCGGCTGTTCCGGGAAATGCGCCCCGGAGGCGAACCGGGTACCCAGCCGCGGATCGGGCTATCCCGACTCCGGCACCTGCGGAAACCCGCCCGCCGGCGCTCCGAGCAGTGCAGCAGCCAGTCGTGCGGGGGCCTGCGCGCGGCCCTGCGTACGGGACGGCAGGGCGGTAGGGCGTCCAACTGCCGCCCCTTCGGGCGGCGCAGTGCGGCGCGACAGCGGGGCACGGACGAGGAGTTGAGCACGTCGTCGCCGACGCCGGGCACGTACGAGTACGACCTCCCGCACCAGCCTCGCCACCGTCCGCGGCCCACCGCACGCGAGCGGCACCGCGGTCGTCGCCGCCCACGGACCGCCCGCACCGAGCGCGTACGCCTCCACGACGGCACGCGGCGCAGGTGCGAACAGATGGCCGCCAACGGCATGCCAGAGGACGACCACCGGTTAGCGGTCCGGCCGGCCCGGGCGAGCGGCCGGGGGTCGTTTCACATCGTCAGCAGCATCGCCACCATCGCGATCCCCATCGACAGCCTGCAAGCCCGCGCCAGCTCCGGCCGGTCACCCCAGCCGACGCCGTCGCCGCCCGCTGCGACGGGTACCAGCCGCACGCCGGACAGCAGCACGTACCCCGTGAAGTACAGGAGCAGAAGGCCCGTCACCAGCGGAATCCCGGAACCGCCGGGGCCGCTCGCGTGCCCGGGTGAGGCGGCCATCGCGACCGCCATGTAGGCCATGGCCGACGCTCCCACCAGGTGGTGCAGATGGTGGGCCCCGGCCCGCGCCGACCAGAGCGCGTGCAGGGCGGCCGCGCCGAACAAGGCCGCGTAGCCGGGCCAGGCCCATGACGGCGGCGTGAACGCCGCGGCGGGCACCGCCATCGCCGCCATGCCGAAGCCCATCAAGGCCTCGCCGCCCGCGGCCCGGCGCTGCTCCTCGACGTGGCTGCGCATCCGCAGCAGACAGTAGGCCCCGGTCGCCGCACACAGCGCGACCAGCAGCCAGCCGTGCGAAGCCGGTCCGTGCACGCGCACCCTCCCCGCTCGACGGTCTCGGACAGTCCGTCGATGCCCCGGCCGTGCGGTGCGCACGCGAGCGCAAGGGTGTACACGGGGAGCGTTCGGCGGAGCGCACCAGGTCGGCACGTCGCCGATCCCCGACACCAACGTAACGTTTCACGAATAAAACACTTGCTAAGCTTATGGGTATGAGCAGTCGTCTCCCGCTGGCCGGAGTGCTGCGCCTCGGCCGGCCCTCCGACATCTGGTTCAAGCCCGCCCTGAGCGTGGTCGTCGCCGTCGCCCCGCCCAACATCGCCCTGCTGGTGCTGGGCCGCCTCGACCTGGCGATGTACACCATGGCCGGGTCCCTGTGCGCGCTCTACGCTCACAACCGCCCCTACGCCGCCCGGGCCCGCGCCCTGGCGTGGGTGGTGCTCGGCATGCTCGGCGGCCTTGCCGCCGCCCTGGTCGCGGCCTCGCTCGCCCCCGGCGCGGTCGTGCTGGTCACGGTGGGCGCGGTACTGGCCGCCGTGCAGAAGGTGCTGTGCGACGCGACCCGGATCGGTCCGCCCGGCAACGTGGTCCTCACCTTCATCAGCTCCGCCGCCCTGTTCACCCCGCAGTCCCTCGCCGAGGTCCCCGGCCATCTCGCGCTCGCCGCCGCGTCCGGCGCCTGGGCCTGGCTCGTCGGCATGGCACCGGGCCTGCTGCGCCCGCACGGACCGGAGCGCCGGGCCGTCGCGGGCGCCCTGCACGCGGCCGCCGCGTACGTCGAGACGGCCGGTGCCGGACGTTCAGGCGGCCAGGTCGAGGACCGGGCCCGAACCCACGCCGCCACCACTGCCGGACCCCACGCCACCGCTGTCGCCCGAACCCACGCCACCGCCGCCACCGCCGTCCAGGCCGCCCGCCAAGCCCTGCTCTCCGCAGGCCGCCCCTCCGAGACCCGCCAAGCCCTCGAACGCCTCCGCGTCCGCGCCGAGGTCGCCCTCGCATCCCCGGCCGACGCCGACCCCGCGCCGCTGCGTACCTGGGCCCGGCAGGTGCGCGGCAACCGCCCCGTACCGCATGTCGACGACCTCCCGGGCCTCGGCGCCGGACCTGCCGGGCCGCCCGGCCCGCTGTGGCGCCGCCTCCGACCGGTGGCCCCGCTGGCCCTGCGCGTCGCCCTCGGCTGCGCCCTCGCCGGCTACGCCTCCCTCGCCCTCGGGATCGGCCGCCCCTACTGGGCCCTGGTCACCGCGGCATCGCTGTATCAGGCCAACCTCACGCTCACCTGGGGCCGTGGCGTCCAGCGTGTCGTGGGCAACCTGATCGGCGTCCTTCTCTTCGCCGCGCTCGTTCCGGTGGCCCACATCGGCGGGGTCGCCCTGGTGCTGTGCTGCCTCGCCCTCAACTTCGGTGCCGAGGCGCTGATCGGCCGCAACTACTGGCTCGGCAGTGTCTGCGTGACCCCGATGGCGTTGCTCGTCACCGAGTTCGCCGGGTTCCAGGAGCCCGGGCGGCTGATCACCGAGCGGATCGTGGACACCCTCGTCGGCGCACTGCTCGGCCTCGTCGCCGCGGTGGCCGTACCCGACCGGCGGTGGCAGCGGGTCGTGCGCGCCGAGGGGAGAGCACCCCGTACGCTCGCGGCTACGGGGCGGAGCCGAGGTCTGCACCCGGACCAACGCGCGGACCAGCGCACGGGCAGCGAAACGACGGAGGGCGTACGGCCATGACGGCGACCAACGGCGGGCCGACCGGGACGAGACAGGACACGGTGGCCGCCGTGGTCAGGCAGTGGCAGAGCGTCCACCCCGACCTCGACACCGCCCCCATGGAGATCATCGGCCGCATCAACCGCTGCGCCGCCCTCCTCCAGCAGGCCGAGGACGCCCCCCTGCGCCGCGCGGGGCTCAGCCGCCCCGAGTTCGACCTGCTCGGCGCGCTGCGCCGCACCGGCCACGAGCTGACCCCCAGCGAGCTCGCCCGCGAGACGTTCTCCTCGGGCGCCGCCGTCACCAAACGCCTCAAGCTGCTGACCGAACGCGGTCTGGTGGAGCGGCGCGGCGACAGCCGGGACCGCCGCGTCGCCCACCTCCGGCTCACGGACGCGGGCCGGGAGCTCGTCGACGGCACCCTGCCGGAGCAGCTCGACTACGAGACGGCCGTACTGTCCGGCCTGGATCCACATCGCCAGCACGAACTGGCGTCCCTGCTCGGCGAGTTGCTGAGCCAGCTGGAGGGACGGCTGGGCGCGCTCCGCGGCTGAGTGCCCTCTTCGCCGTCTCTGACCCCGCCGAGCTGCGGTGTCGGAAGTTTCGGAGCGGGATCCCCTGTTGACGCGGCCTACGCGATCTTCCTAAGTTCGACCGGGTCGGTTCGGATCACCGGCGTACGTACGGAATGTCGAACCAAGGGAGGGTGCCGTGGCAGCCGAAGCCCCCGGCCCACAGACGCTCACCGTCGACCTCGGCACCGTGACCGGCCCCTTCCACGGTGGCGCGAGCGGCACGCTCTACGGCCTGTACGGCGACGGCGTGCCCAGCCGTGCCGTCGTCGAGGGCATGTACGTCCGTACGGTCGCGACCAAGGCCCAGGACGGCGTCCAGCATCCCGGCGCCGACGCCCTGGAGATCCTGCCGTCCTTCGTCGCGGCGGGCGGCAAGGACGTCTACGTCTACCTGCCCGACTTCTACCGGGGCTTCCCCTACGAGTGGCCGGGCGCCACGGGGGAGGAGCGGTTCGCCGGGTTCAAGGAGGTCGTCCGGCGTCAGGTCCGACAAGCCCTCACGCTCGGCGAGTCGGCCGAGCACATCGTGTACGTCCCGTTCAACGAACCCGAGGGCAACATGTTCGGCGAGGGGGAGTGGAGCCACGACCGCGTCTCCTGGCACACCGACCCGCGCCACTACTTCGCCGCCTGGCAGGAGACCTACCACCTCATCAAGGGCCTGCACCCCGGGGCGCGCATCGCCGGACCCAACACATGCGTCCTCTACCCGGAGGTCCGGGGCTTCCTGGAGTTCGCGAAGGAACACGGCGTACTGCCCGACGTGATCACCTGGCACGAGCTGTCCTCGCCCGCCGCGGTGCGCACGAACGTCGCAAAGTACCGTGAATGGGAACGGGAGTTGGGTATCGGCCCGCTGCCCGTGAACCTCAACGAGTACGCCCACAACTACCACCTGTCCGTGCCCGGCCAGATGGTGCAGTGGATCTCCGCCATCGAGGAGTCCAAGGTCGACGCCGACATGGCGTACTGGAACATCGCCGGCAATCTCAACGACTCGGCGGTCGAGGCCAACAAGGGCAACGGCCAGTGGTGGCTGTTCAACGCCTACGGCCGGATGACCGGCAATACGGTACGGGTCACCGCGCCGCATCCCGACGTGCAGTACACCCTGCAGGGCGTCGCCACCCTGGACGCGGCGAAACGGCAGTCCCGGCTGCTGTTCGGCGGCTCGGGCGGCGCCGCGGAGATCGTCTTCGCGCACGTCGACCCGGAGGTCTTCGGCACGACGGTGCACGTACGGCTCGACGAGATCCGCTGGACCGGCCAAGTCGGAGCGTCCGAGCCACCCTTGCGGCTGCGCGACGACGAACTGCCCGTCGTGGACGGCACGGTGACCCTGTCCGTCACCGGCCTGGACGAGATGTCCGCGTACCAGGCGATCCTGTCGCCGGGCGGCCACGGCGCCGACCCCCTTCCACCCGCGGTGCGTTGGCGGCGGACGTACGAGGCCGAGGACGCGACGTACAGCGGCGGCGGCTACTCCAAGAACGGCCCCGAGGGCTCCCCGTCCGCCGTCGACAGGTTCGCCACCTCCGGCGGCCACCATGTGGGCGGCCTGCGCACCGGCTCCGACGGCGTCCTCGCCTTCGACGTGGAGGTCCCGCGGGACGGGACGTACGAGATCAGCGTGTACGCCAACTCCCACAACGAGGCCGACCTGGTGCGCGAGTCGGGACCCACCAACGTCTTCCTGCGCGTCGACGGCGAGCAGCCGCGCGAACTGCTGCTGCCGCTCGGCTACAAGTGGGCGGTGTGGGGCCACACCGACACCACGGCCGAACTCACCGCGGGCAGGCACCGGATCACCCTGGCCGCGCAGGACCCGGACCTCGGCGCCACCAAGGGCGACGCCGTCATCGACAAGCTGGACCTCACCCTGCGCGACACCGAGGGCCCCGCTCTCCACGACGCCGAGTACGCGGACCTGCGCGAGGGCGCCCGCGTCAGCCACGCCCACCGCGGCGCCTCGGGCCCCGGCGTCGCCGTACTGCCCCGGGGCGGCACCGCGACCTTCTGGGTGCACGCGGCCGACGACGGCGAGGCGACGGTCACCGTCGACCGGCTCGGGCCCGGAGAAGGCGTCGTGACGGTCAACGGAGAGGAGGTCGGCCGCGCCGAGGAGGGCGCGCTGCCGCTCTTCCTGGCCGGCGGCATCAACAAGATCACGGTCACCGGCACCTCGGAACGCCTGATAGTCGACCGGCTGTGCGTCGGCCCGTCCCGCGGCCTGCTGGCCGACGCGGCGTACGCCGCCGAGGACGGCACCCTCACCGGCACCGCGAAGGTGACCGCGTACCCGTACGCCACCGGCGGAAAGGCCGTGGACGGCATCGGTGCCGGCCCCGACAACGCCCTCACCCTGACGGTCACGGCCGGGCACGCCGGCCGTCACGCCCTGACGATCCGCTACTCCAACGGCGAACAGGCCCCGGCCACCCACTACAACCCGGACCCGATCTGCCGCCACGCCGACATCACGGTCAACGGCGGTGATCCGCACCGGGTCCTGTTCCCCACCACCTTTCACTTCAACGCCTTTTGGACCCTCACCGTCCCCGTCACCCTCGCCCGGGGCGCCAACACCCTCACCTTCACCGCCGACGAACTCCCGGACTTCGACGGGGAGTCCAGGAACGCGCACGGGCAGCGCTCCGCGTACGCGCCGGTGATCGACCGCGTGGTGGTGACACCGCTGGGCCCGTGGCGACCGGGCGACCCGCTGGACTAGGGCGCGGTCAGCGCTCGTAGTCCGCGCGGTACACGCCGAACATCGCCCCCTGCGGGTCCCGCAGCACGGCGATGCGCGGTCCGTCGGGGACGGAGGTGGGTTCCATCAGGACGGTGCCGTCCGCCTGCGTCGCGTCCGCCGCCGTGCTGTCCACGTCGGCCACGGCGAAGTACGGCAGCCAGTGCGCCGGCACCTCGTGGGGGAACTTGTCGTCCATCGTGACCATGCCGCCGAAGTCGGCGCCCTCGATGCCCCACTGCGTGTAGTGCTCCGAGGCGTTGACGCTCCAGCCGAACACCGTGGTGTAGAAGTCCACGGCCCGCTCGGGCTCCCGGGTCATGAGTTCCACCCAGCCCAGCGAGCCGGGCGCGTTGAGCAGGCCCGCGCCCGCAAACGCCCGGGCCTGCCAGAGCTGGAAGGCCGCACCGGTGGGGTCCACGGCCACCGCGAAGCGGCCCACGTCGAACACGTCCATCGGACCGACCAGCACCACACCGCCGGCCTGAGTCACCTGCGCGGCGGCGGCGTCCGCGTCCGGCACCGCGAACGCCACGTTCCACGCCACCGGCTGCCCCTCCTGGTACAGCGGGGTCAGCGCGGCCACCGCCGCGTCCCCGAGGTGCGCGATCGTGTAACCGCCCGCCTCCTGACGCGGATCGGTCTCGGCCCGCCAGCCGAACAACCCCTCGTAGAACCGCTTGGCGGATGCCAGGTCACTGGTCCCGAGCTCGGTCCAGCAGGGCCCACCGGTCACCGGCTTGTCGAGCTTCATGGCGTTCCTTCCGAAGGGAAACCCCCTCCAGCACGCTAAGCCCCGCCCCGGGCCCCGGCCATCCGGCGAAACCCACTGGAGCCCGGCGCCGCCGACGCCGTACGCTCGACCCCGTACCGCACCGCATGGCGGCCTCCCGACACCGTTCTCCGACCGGAGGTCCCCCATGCCCGCGCTCGAAGTGCGCCCCTTCCGCCGCGCCGACCGCGACCAGCTCACCGAACTGATCAACCTGCATGTCGCCACCGTCGTCCCCGGCGTCTCCGTCTCCGTGAACACGGTGCTCAGCGCTCTGGAGCGACAGCCGGACGAGTTCATCACCGACCCCTGGGTGAGCGAGCGCGTGACCCTCGTCGCCGAGCAGCGCGACCACGTCGTGGCCGCGGCCCATCTGCTGCGCTACCGGGCGGACGACGAGGTCGGCGCGGACCACCGGGACATCGGCGAGATCGACTGGTTCGTCCACCGTCCGCCCGCCACCTTCTGGCCGGACTCCGACGAGGCCGCGGACCTGCTGATGAGCGCCTGCCTGGCCCGGCTGGCCCGCTGGAACGTACGCGCCCGGTACGCGAGCGGCGACCTCCCGGCCCCGGCCGTCTACGGACTGCCCCGCAACTGGCCGCACATCCGGGCCCTCTACGAACGCTCGGGCTTCCGGCACGTCGGCGACACCGAGGTCGTCCTGATCGCGCGGACGACCGACCTGCCGCTGCACAAACCGCGGCCCGGAGTCACCGTCGACCGCACGCTGGGGGAGTGCGGCACGCGCCTGACGGCGTACGCCGACGGTCGTGCCCTCGGATTCATCGAGGTCGACACCGCCCTGTCCCGCCCCGAACGCCACACCCGGGGCCTCGGCCTCGCCGACATCGGCAACCTGCACATCGACCCGACGGCGCTCGGCGAGGGCCTGGAGCACTGGCTGCTGGGGCAGGCCTCCGACTGGCTGCGCCTGTGCGGGGTGGACCGCCTCCTCGCCTACGAGGCGGCCGCCGACGGCACGACGATCGACCACCTGACCTCGGCCGGCTTCCGGGAGCTGACCCGAACCGACCGAGGCTGGGAACACCGGCCCTAGATTCCTGGCCGGTAGCGCAGCGGATGGTCGGCGGGCACCTCCACCAGCACGATCCGCGTCCCGTCCGGGTCGGCGATCCACATCTCGATCAGGCCCCAGGGCTCCTTCACCGGAGCCCGCACGATCTCGACGCCCTTCGCGCGCAGCTCGTCGTGCGCCGCCGCCACGTCCGCGACCTGCATCCACAGCCGGACGGCGGGGGAGGGCGGCGTCTCGGACCGCCCCGAGACCTCCAGGAAGCCCCCGCCCAGGAAGTAGACCGTGCCACGCTCCGGCCCCGTCCCGAACTCGCGGTAGACGGACAGGCCCAGTTGCTCACCGTAGAAGACGCGGGAGCGCTCGGGGTCGAGGGGCTGGAGGAGGGTCCGTCCGCTCAGTACGTGCACCATGCAGCCGGAGCCTAATGGCGCGTTACGCTCAGCGGTGCCCGAGCCGCGCCCGAGAACTGGAGAAGCGCCCCATGGAAACCGCCGCGACCCCCGCCGCCTCCGGACTCACCTTCCGCGACGCCACCGACGCCGACGTGGACACGCTGGTCGTGCTGATCGAGTCCGCCTACCGCGGGGACTCCAGCCGGGCCGGGTGGACGACGGAGGCGGACATCCTCGAAGGGCAGCGGACCGACCCGGAAGGGGTGCTGGCGGTCATCAAGTCGCCCGACAGCCGGCTGCTGACGGTCGAGCGGGACGGGCAGGTCGTCGCCTGCTGCCAGCTCGAACACCGCGACGGCCACGCCTACTTCGGGATGTTCGCGGTCAGCCCCGCACTCCAGGGCGCCGGCCTCGGCAAGGTGATCATCACGGAGGCGGAGCGGCAGGCCCGTGCGGCCTGGGGCGTGCGCGAGATGCACATGACCGTGATCTCCGTACGGAACGACCTCATCGCCTGGTACGAGCGGCGCGGCTACCGCCGTACGGGCCGGATGACCCCGTTCCCGTACGGCGACGAGCGCTTCGGCATCCCGCAGCGCGACGACCTGCAGTTCGAGCTCTTGGTCAAGGAACTCGCATAATCGTTCCGCCCGTGGGCGACTAGGCCGTGAAACGACCCGTGCGCTTGATCTCCGGGTAGTCGGTGGTCGCGCCGTCCAGTCCCAGAGCCCGTACCAGCCGCAGGTGGTCCTGGGTGTTGACCACCCAGCCGATGATCCTGAGGTCCGCCTTGCGCGCGTGCTCCACGACCTCCAGGGTGAGCCGGCGGATGTTCAGGCAGACGGTCGCCGCGCCGGCCTCGACGGCGCGCTCCACGATGTCGGTGCCGTAGCGGCTGGCGATCAGCGCGGTCCGTACACCGGGAACCAGGCGGGCGATCTCGGCGACCGCCTCGTCGTGGAACGAGGACACCTCGACCCGGGAGATCAGGTCCCGCGTGGTCATGACCTCGGCGAGCGCTCGTGCCGCCGCGACGTCCTTGATCTCGGCCTGGAGCGGGGAGCGCACGGCGTCGAGGACCTCTTCGAAGACCGGCACGTGCTCGCCGCGGCCCGCGTCCAGGGCGCGCAGCTCGGCGAGGGTCTTGTCGGCGATCGGGCCGGTGCCGTCGGTCGTGCGGTCCACGTCGGTGTCGTGCATGACGACGAGGGCGCCGTCCTTGCTCAGGTGGAGATCGAGTTCGATGACGTCGAGGCCGGCCTGCTGGGCGGCGACGAAGGAACGGAGGGTGTTCTCGGGTTCGACACCCATGACTCCGCGGTGACCGATGGTAAGGAAGTTCAAGATTCAACTCGCTTCCGTCGACGGCGGCTCGGCTCACGCGCGAACCGGAGCGGACTGTTCACGCGGCAGTGCCGCAGCCTAGTGGCCCGGGCGCGTGATGAACCCCACGTGTGCACTGCGTTTGCGGCGCTGGACATGTCGTAGCTGGATCGTGCGGCTCCGGGTGGTCACCCTGGCGTGGGCGAGTCCCGCGGCGATTGACCGGTATGCGTCGGTCGGCTCCGCGTATGCCCACGCGCTGCCGGAGTATGCGCCGTCGCGATGACCGACAGGAAAAAGTTCGGTGACCTTGGCGACATGCAGGATAATTTCCCGAGGTTCCTCTTGCTGGGAGAAACCTCGTATGCATACGGTGTCCTTACGCGAGGTTCTCCCGTGGAGGATGGGACATGACGGAAATTCTTGTGCAGGCGGCTACGGAGGAGCGGATTCCTCCCGCGACCAGGGTGGTCGAGCACCCGGCGTGGCCGGTGCTCAAGGACGCCGTGGAACGCATCCGGCCATGGCAGTCCAAGGACGGGTCGATCGACTTCGAGGCCGAGGGCGCGCCCTCCCGCACGGACGCCGAGGCCGCCGTACGGCGTGTCGTGGAAGCCGTCGAGGAGCTCTCCCCGCTGCTGCCGCACGACGCCGCGTACCACCAGGCCCTGGTGAAGGACCTGAACCGGTGGGCCGAGGGCGGCTTCGCGGTGCCCGACTTCCTCGACTCGCTGCTGGCCTTCCAGCCGGCCGCGGGCCGCG
Organism: Streptomyces shaanxiensis; assembly: GCF_039537145.1. Lineage (NCBI taxonomy): Bacteria > Bacillati > Actinomycetota > Actinomycetes > Kitasatosporales > Streptomycetaceae > Streptomyces > Streptomyces shaanxiensis. The sequence goes on along the minus strand of NZ_BAAAZY010000028.1, from coordinate 264,513 downwards.
CCGACGGCCTCCAGCACCTGGTCGTCTTCGCGATGTACACGCAGAACGGCAACCCCGACCGCAACCTCGAGGCGGTCGTCCTGCGCATGGTCTGGCCCGACTGGCTGGCCGAGCTGGAGCGCACCCGCTACGACAACCCGCTGTTCTGCGGCATCAAGTTCGAGGACTTCACGGCCGGGTACGACACCAACTCCGCCGTCCTCTTCCCCGAGACGATCGCCGTGCGCGAGGCGCCCGAGCGGTTCAGCTGGGGCGGCATCTTCTGCGACCGCGAGGCCGCCCGCTTCCGCCGGGTCACCGACGCCGCGGTCGACATCCTGGGCCTCGACCTGCCCGAGGACATCGCCGCGATGGTTCACGACCAGAAGCGCTGCGAGGAGGCCTTCGTCCTGTGGGACATGGTCCACGACCGCACCCACAGCCACGGCGACCTGCCGTTCGACCCGTTCATGATCAAGCAGCGCCAGCCGTTCTGGATGTACGGCCTCGAAGAGCTGCGCTGCGACCTCACCGCCTTCAAGGAGGCCGTGAAGCTGCAGGCGGACGGCGTACCGCAGGCTCGTGACGTGCAGTACGCCGTGCTGTTCGACCGCATGTTCCGCTTCCCGGTCACCGGTGAGCGCGTGCGCAACTACGACGGCCTCGGCGGCCAGCTCCTCTTCGCCTACCTGCACAAGCACGACGTCGTCCGCTGGACCGACAACAAGCTGCACATCGACTGGGACCGTGCCCCGCAGGTCACCAACCAGCTGTGCGCCGAGATCGAGAACCTGTACCGCGACGGCATCGACCGCCCGAAGCTCGTCCACTGGTTCGCCGGCTACGAGCTCGTCTCCACCTATCTCGCCCCGCACCCGGGCTCCCGCTGGGCCAAGGGCCCGGACGCCCTGGACCTGACCCAGCCGCCGCGCAAACTCGTCGATGACGTGCTTCCGGACGAGTTTCCGCTGAGCATGTTCTATGAGGCTCTCTCCAAGAAGCTCAAGAACGTGATCGCCTCCACGAAGGGCATCACGGCGGAGAGCGCCGAGCGAGTCGCCGCGTGAGCGACCTTGGCACCGAGAACACGGCTCAGCAGGAGGCGAAGAAGATGGCGGGGAACGGAGCTCTCAGCGGTGCGGTGATCGCGGTGGCCGGCGCGGGCGGGCCCGCCGGGCGGGCGGCGCTGCTGCGACTGGCCGAGGCGGGCGCGACCGTCGTCGGCGCGGACAACGATCCGGAGCGGCTCGCGGAGGCCGTGGACGCGGCCCGCTACGCGTCGGGCGGCGCTACCGTCACCGGTGAGCCCGTCGACCTGCTCGACCTGCAGTCCGCCCGCGACTGGGCCGACCACATCGAGAAGGACTTCGGCCGCGTCGACGGCCTGGTCCACCTCGTCGGCGGCTGGCGCGGCAGCGAGACCTTCATCAAGACCAGCCTCGACGACTGGGACTTCCTGGAGCTGCTGCTGATCCGCACCGTGCAGCACACGTCGCTGGCCTTCTACGAGGCCCTGCAGCGCAGCGACCGCGGCCGGTACGTGCTGATCAGCGCCGCCGGCGCCACGAAGCCGACGGCCGGCAACGCCTCCTACGCCGCCGCCAAGGCCGCCGCCGAGGCGTGGACGCTCGCGCTGGCCGACGCCTTCCGCAAGGCCGGGGGTCCCGAGGGCCCGACGTCCGCGGCTGCCATCCTGGTGGTGAAGGCGCTGGTGCACGACGCGATGCGCGCCGAGCGACCCAACGCGAAGTTCGCGGGCTTCACGGACGTCAAGGACCTGGCCGACGCTGTCGTCGGCGTCTGGGACAAGCCCGCCGCCGAAGTGAACGGAAACCGTCTGTGGCTGACCGAGAAGCCGTGAACCCTCCGAAGACCGACGCCCGGCGTCATCACGACCCGGACGTCCGCGGCTTCGCCAGTGACAACTACGCCGGCGCCCACCCGGAGGTGCTCGCCGCCCTTGCCCTGGCCAACGGCGGGCACCAGGTCGCGTACGGCGAGGACGACTACACCGAGAACCTCCAGCGGATCATCCGCAGCCACTTCGGCGCCACGGCGGAGGCGTTCCCGGTCTTCAACGGCACCGGCGCGAACGTCGTCGCGCTCCAGGCGGTCACCGACCGCTGGGGCGCGGTGATCTGCGCCGAGAGCGCGCACATCCACGTCGACGAGTGCGGGGCGCCGGAGCGGATCGGCGGCCTGAAGCTGCTCACCGTGCCCACACCCGACGGCAAGCTCACGCCCGAGCTGATCGACCGGCAGGCGTACGGCTGGGAGGACGAGCACCGCGCGATGCCGCAGGTCGTCTCGATCACCCAGAGCACCGAGCTCGGCACCCTCTACACGCCGGACGAGATCCGCGCGATCTGCGACCACGCCCACGCGCACGGCATGAAGGTGCACCTGGACGGCTCCCGGATAGCCAACGCGGCCGCCTCCCTGAACGTGCCCATGCGGACGTTCACCGACGCGGTCGGCGTCGACCTCCTCTCCCTCGGCGGCACGAAGAACGGCGCCCTGTTCGGCGAGGCCGTGGTCGTCCTCAACCCGGACGCCGTCAGCCACATGAAGCACCTGCGCAAGCTGTCCATGCAGCTCGCCTCCAAGATGCGCTTCGTGTCGGTGCAGCTGGAGGCGCTGCTCGCCAAGGACCTGTGGCTGCGCAACGCCCGGCACGCCAACGAGATGGCTCAGCGTCTCGCCGAGGGCGTACGCGCCGTCCACGGCGTGGAGATCCTGTACCCGGTGCAGGCCAACGGCGTCTTCGCCAAGCTCCCGCACGACGTGAGCGAGCGCCTGCAGAAGAGGTTCCGCTTCTACTTCTGGGACGAGGCGGCGGGCGTCGTGCGCTGGATGTGCGCGTTCGACACGACCGAGGAGGACGTGGACGCGTTCGTGGCGGCGCTGAAGGAGGAGACGGCCCGCTAGGAAGTAATGCATAGGTATGCGGTCACCCGGAAAGTAATTGACTGTCGGGTGATCGCTTTCCTATGCTCTGCGGATATGGAGCTGATCCAGAACACCCCCGATCTTTCCGCGTACTTGGTTGCGGACGAGGCCATCGATCATGACCATCCGGTCGTCCTGGAGGCGGCTGCGCGCCTCGCCAGGGCGGCCGATGACTCGTATGCCTATGCGCGGCTGGCCTTCGAGTTCGTGCGTGACACCATTCCGCACTCACAGGACTCCGGGGACATGCGCGTCACCTGGCGGGCCTCCGACGTCCTGGAACAGGGCACCGGCATCTGCTACGCCAAGGCTCACGCGCTGGCCGCGCTGCTGCGGGCCGAGGACATCCCCACCGCGCTGTGCTACCAGCGCCTCGCGCACGACGACGGCGATGGATACGCCGTGCACGGCATGATCGCCGTACGGTTCAACGGTGCGTGGCATCGGCAGGATCCGCGCGGCAACAAGCCGGGAGTGGACGCCCGCTTCTCGCTCGACGGCGAGCGGCTGGCCTTCGTGGCCGACGCCAAGTCCAGCGAGGTGGACTATCCGGTCCTGTACGCTGAACCACACCCGGCCGTGCTCGGTGCCCTCAAGGCCGCCCCCGACCGGCCGTATCTGTGGAAGACGCTCCCCACCGCACTCTGAGGCAGACGATGACTCTCTCCCTGACCGTGTCCGACGAAGTACGCGCCCTCGCGCCGGGCTTCACCCACGTGGCGATCGAGGCGCACGGTCTGGTCAACGGCCCGACCACCGAGGCCAGTTCCGCGCTGCTCGACGACGCGGCCCGCCGCCTCGCTCTACGCCTGGACGGGCGCGCCCCGCACGAGGACCCGCACATGGTGGCCTGGCGGGAGGCCTACACGGCGTTCGGGTCGAAGCCGTCCCGCACCCGAAACTCCGCGGAGGCGCTGGCCAAGCGGGCCCTGTCGGACGCGGGACTGCCCCGCATCAACCAGCTGGTGGACCTCTACAACGCCATCAGCGTCGCCCACCTCATCCCCGTGGGCGGTGAGGACATCGACCGCATCGAGGGCGGTATGCGCCTGGTGCGTGCGACCGGCGAGGAGGACTTCGTGACCGTCGCGGGCGGCGAGGAGGTCGTCGAGCACCCCGACGCGGGCGAGGTCGTGTGGCGTGACGAGGCCGGCGTGACCTGCCGCCGCTGGAACTGGCGCCAGGGGCCGCGCACCCGGCTCACCGAGGGGACCACCTCGGGTGTCTTCCTGCTGGAGAGCCTGGCGCCGATGCCCGTCCCCGACGTCGAGCGGGCGGCAGCCGAACTCGCCGAACTGCTGGAGAAGTTCAGCCCGGGAGCGCGGATCACGGTCCGTCCCCCGGCCTCCTGAAACCGGTGGGTCTCAGCGAGCCTCGGCCTCGCGCACCTGCTCCGGCGTCGGTGCGGTACCGCCGAGGTGGGCCGGCATCCACCAGGTGTCGTTGGCGTCCTTCGGACGCACCGGATACGCCCGCTGCGCGGCCTCCAGGAGTTCCTGGACGCGCTCGCGCAGCTGGCGGGTGATCGCACCCGCGTACTTGTCCTTGGACGCCTCGAGCGCCTCGCCGACCCGGATCGTGATCGGGGTGTGGCTGCGCTTGAAGTTGCGCGGGTGGCCCTTGGTCCACAGCCGCTGCGTGCCCCACACGGCCATCGGGACCAGCGGTACGCCCGCCTCCTGGGCCAGTCGCGCGGCACCCGACTTGAAGCTCTTCAGCGTGAACGACTGCGAGATGGTGGCCTCGGGGAAGACTCCGACGATCTCACCGGACTTGAGTGAGTCGAGCGCGTGGGCGTACGCTGCCTCGCCCTGCTTGCGGTCCACCGGGATGTGCTTCATGCCGCGCATCAGCGGACCCGAGATCTTGTGCCGGAAGACGGACTCCTTCGCCATGAAACGAACGAGACGTTTCTGCGGGAGCGCCGCCAGCCCGTTGAAGACGAAGTCCAGGTAGCTGATGTGGTTGCTCACCAGCACAGCGCCGCCCGAGCGTGGAATGTTCTCCGATCCCTTGCAGTCGATCTTGAGGTCCCACGCCTTGAACAACGTCTGGGCGAAACCGACGACGGGACGGTAGACAAGCTCTGCCATGGACGGGGTGGACCCTTCCTTCTTTGCCTGGGAAGGAAGCTCCCAGTGGGAAAGTTACGCAGCCGTAGGTATACGGCATGTCGCAGATCGTGCCCCAAGAACGGCCGAGGGCCAAGCCCAAGTGCCTGGGAACGGCGAGATCCTCGTCACGTCGGCCCAGCGATCCACCCCGGATCCCGCCGCCACCCTTACTCTGCGCGCACCGTCACCCGCCGGACGAGCAGGTACATCTCGCAGCCCAGGCAGTACCCGAACACGGCGTTCAGGAAGGCGGCCGCGAGCGCGGCACCGGTCGCGGCGAGCCCCAGCCAGTCGGGCCCGAGCGTGTAGCCGACGAGCCCCAGGCCCGCGAAGACCAGCCCCACCGCCTGTGCGAACCGAGGCGGTTCGGGCGCCTCGAACTCGGTCGGCGGCCCGATCCGGGGACGTACGGCCCTGCGGAACAGCCAGCCGTACGGCGAACGGGGCACCCCGCCCGCCGCGCCCAGCGCGAAGGCCAGCGTCTGCCAGGCCAGCAGCCAGGCGCTTCCAGTGACCAGGACGACCGCGAGCACCACGGTCGTCAGGGCCGCGCCGAAGCGCGGCCCCCTCACATCGATGTCCATGAATCAAGCATTCCGTAGTGGCAAGGCTCGGGGGAGCCGGGAATCTTTGCAGTCTCGTGAATGCTTGAGGAGGGTGATGACCGGACTTGTGGCGTGTGTGGTGGTGCTCGCGGTGGCGAGCGCCTATGGAGTGCTGCACCGGCGGCGGAGCGGGAGAGTACGGGTGCGCGGGCGCGACGACGGAAAGCGGCTCGGGGCGGCCGAGTTGGGCGAGGCGCTCGGTGAGCGCGCCACCCTCGTGCAGTTCTCCAGCGCCTTCTGCGCGCCCTGCCGGGCCACCCGGCGAGTGCTCGGCGAGGTCGCCGGCATGGTCCCCGGTGTGACCCACGTCGAGATCGACGCCGAGGACCATCTGGACCTCGTACGCCGGCTCGACATCCTCAAGACACCGACCGTGCTGGTCCTCGACGCCGACGGCAACGTCGTACGGCGGGCCACCGGTCAGCCCCGCAAGGCGGACGTGATCGCGGCTCTGGGGGAGGCGGTTTGACGGACTTCAGGGGGAGGGTGAGTCATCTCCCACATAGCGGAACGTACTTGACTGTGCACGCCAACTATCGTCAGCCTGACCGTATGCCAGAGGAACTCCTTCTCTTCGGGCGGGCCCATGTCGACCTGGCCCGCACCGCGAGCGCGTGCTGTCCGGGCCGTTGAGCAGTCACCGGTCCGTACGCCTCCCCTCGCAGAAGGACAACTCCATGACGGCCACGTCCGACCTCGGCACCGCCCAGCTCGCCTCTCCCGACCTGCTCCGCTCCGTCTTCCGGCGCCATGCCGCCGGGGTGGCCGTGATCACCGCCCGCGGTGAGTCGGGCCCGGTCGGCTTCACCGCCACCTCCCTCAGCTCCGTCTCCGCGGAGCCCCCGCTGCTCTCCTTCGGCATCGGCACGGGCGCCTCCAGCTGGCCCGCGATATCCGCCACGGACCACGTGGGTGTCCACATACTCGGCGAGCACCAACAGGAACTGGCCGCCACCTTCGCCCGCAGTGGTGCCGACCGTTTCGGCTCGCCCACGGCCTGGCGCGAGGGCCCCGAGGGCGTCCCCGTTCTCGACGGCGTCCCCGCCTGGATGGTGTGCCGGATCGTGGGGCGGGTGCCCGCGGGCGATCACCGCATCGTGGTGGCCGAGGTCGTCCTCGGTGATCCCGCCGGTCCCGGCCGTCCCCTCGTGTACCACCAGGGCCGGTTCAACGGCCTGCGTGACTGACCTCACCGTGCCGATGTGACCGATCAGCCCCTCCGTCGTTCTGCGAAGCCGTCGAACTCCGATTACGCTGCGTTGCAAAGGTCACAGTTCAAAGCGCTTGCTTAGCGAGCGAGAACTGGGTGTACTGACGAGTAATATTTCGCTCGGGGCGCGGGTCGCCCCGATCGGGATCGGCCGCTTGGGGCGCCTATGCTGCCTGCAAGTAGGCAGCAGAGAAATGTCGACGCAGTAGGAGAGCCGGCGTGAGCTTGAGGATCGTTGTCACTGTGAAGTACGTGCCCGACGCCACTGGCGACCGGCACTTCGCCGATGACCTGACCGTCGACCGGGACGACGTGGACGGTCTGCTCTCCGAGCTCGACGAGTACGCGGTCGAGCAGGCGCTGCAGATCTCCGAGAACTCCGACGACGACGTGGAGATCACCGTTCTGACGGTGGGCCCGGAGGACGCCAAGGACGCGCTGCGCAAGGCGCTGTCCATGGGCGCCGACAAGGCGATCCACGTCGAGGACGACGACCTGCACGGCACCGACGCCATCGGCACCTCCCTGGTGCTGGCCAAGGCGATCGAGAAGGCCGGCTACGACCTGGTGATCTCCGGCATGGCGTCCACCGACGGCACCGGCGGCATCGTCCCGGCGCTCGTCGCCGAGCGTCTGGGTGTCCCGCAGGTCACCCTGCTGTCCGAGGTCTCCGTCGAGGACGGCACGGTCAAGGGCCGCCGGGACGGCGACGCCGCCTCCGAGCAGCTCGAGGCCTCCCTGCCGGCCGTCGTGTCGGTCACCGACCAGTCGGGCGAGGCGCGCTACCCGTCCTTCAAGGGCATCATGGCCGCCAAGAAGAAGCCGGTGGAGTCCTGGGACCTGTCGGACCTCGACATCGAGGCCGAGGAGGTCGGTCTCGAGGGTGCGTACACCGTCGTGGACACCGCGGCCGAGCGCCCGGCCCGCACCGCCGGCACGATCGTCAAGGACGAGGGCGAGGGCGGCAAGCAGCTCGCCGAGTACCTCGCGAGCCAGAAGTTCATCTAAGGGTCGCTGGCCCGCTTGAGGCTCAATCCCCTTACCGCCCCTCAGACTTCGCAATCCGCAGGAGTGCATTCCCATGGCTGAAGTTCTCGTCTACGTCGACCACGTGGACGGTGCCGTCCGCAAGCCCACGCTGGAGCTGCTGACCCTGGCCCGCCGCGTCGGCGAGCCGGTCGCCGTCGCGCTGGGCAACGGCGCCGCCGACACCGCCGCCGCCCTCGCCGAGCACGGCGCCGTCAAGGTCCTCACCCACGAGGCCGCCGAGTACGCCGACTACCTGGTCGTCCCGAAGGTCGACGCCCTCCAGGCCGCCGTCGAGGCCGTCTCCCCGGCCGCCGTCCTCGTACCCTCCTCCGCCGAGGGCAAGGAGATCGCCGCGCGTCTGGCGCTGCGCATCGGCTCCGGCATCATCACCGACGCCGTCGACCTCGAGGCCGGCGACGAGGGCCCGGTGGCCACCCAGTCGGTGTTCGCCGCGTCCTTCACCACCAAGTCCCGTGTCTCCAAGGGCACCCCGGTCATCACGGTCAAGCCGAACTCGGCCGCCGTGGAGGCCGCTCCGGCCGCCGGTGCGGTCGAGGCCCTGTCCGTGTCCTTCTCCGCCCAGGCCACCGGCACCAAGGTGACCGCGCGCACGCCGCGTGAGTCGACGGGTCGTCCGGAGCTGACCGAGGCCGCGATTGTGGTCTCGGGTGGCCGTGGCGTCAACGGCGCGGAGAACTTCGCGATCATCGAGGCGCTCGCCGACTCCCTCGGCGCGGCCGTCGGTGCCTCGCGTGCCGCGGTGGACGCCGGCTGGTACCCGCACACCAACCAGGTCGGCCAGACCGGTAAGTCGGTCTCGCCGCAGCTGTACATCGCCTCCGGTATCTCCGGCGCGATCCAGCACCGCGCGGGCATGCAGACCTCGAAGACGATCGTGGCGATCAACAAGGACGCCGAGGCCCCGATCTTCGAGCTGGTCGACTACGGCGTGGTCGGCGACCTCTTCGACGTCGTCCCCGCCCTGACCGAGGAGATCAAGTCCCGCAAGGGCTGATCCCCGAACAGGCGCATCGAGGCCCCCGTGAC
>NZ_BAAAZY010000028.1:0-255539 GCF_039537145.1 Streptomyces shaanxiensis | reverse complement strand
GTCACGGGGGCCTTTGCTCATCCCAGGGTCAGGGACGCCTGGACGGGCAGATGGTCGCTCGGGAACTGGCCGTCGGCGGAGAACGTGTTGATCGTCGCCCGGTGCGTCCTGACGCCGGGCGTGCTCAGGACCCAGTCGATGCGATCGCCGTTCGGCGTCAGCGGCTTGTAGCCGTGGAAGGTCGCGTACAGCGCGCTGCGCTCGCCCGCGGTGTCCCAGGTGTCGACGAGACCGGCGCCGAGCAGCGTGTCGTACACCGTGTTCCTGTGGGCGGCGACGTTGAAGTCGCCGGTCACCACGACCGGCAGGGAGCGGTCGAAGCCGGCGATCCGCTGGGCGATGAGCGAGGCGCTGCGCTCGCGCGCGTACTGGCTCACATGGTCGAAGTGGGTGTTGAGGACGTAGAACTCCCGTGCGCCGTCGGCCAGATCGCGGAAGCGGATCCAGGTGACCATACGGGCGAAGGCCGCGCCCCAGGTGTTGGAGCCGATCACGTTCGGGGTGTCGGAGAGCCAGAAGTGGTCGTACTCGGTCGGGCGCAGGCGGCGGGAGTCGTAGAAGATCGCCATGGACTCGTCGCTGCTGCCGTGCAGCCGGCCGGCGCCCACCCAGTCGTAGCGCGGGCCGAGGTCGGCATCGATGTCGAGCAGCTGCGAGAAGATGCCCTCCTGGGTGCCGATGACGTGCGGGGCTTCGCGGCGCAGCAGCTCTCGCATCACCGGTCTGCGCACGGTCCAGCTGTTGGGCTCGGTGGTGCTCGCGAAGCGCAGGTTGAAGGACATGACCTGCAGGTGCCGACGGGTCGGGCGTTCGTCCGCCGAGGCGGAGGACGTGGGCAGTGCTGTACTGGAGAGGGGCGCGGTGACCGCCGCGGCTAACGCGGCCTTCAGGCCCAGACGGCGCGTGACTCGGCTGTGCTTCGGCACGGGGGCTCCTTCGGTGGGAACGGCCGGACGAGTCGTGTGGGACGTGCGTATGGAAGTGTGATACCGCGTCCTGAGATGAGCGTGAACATGACGAGATGGTGGAGTGACTCCCCGTGGACATGGTGTTGACCAGTCGGAAGGTCCCCGGATAACTTCGTTCTACGGATTGTTGATTCCGTATAGCGGAAACCAGGAGGGTGTGGGAATGGGTCAGGGCCAGCAGGAGAAGGTGGCGACGAGCCTCGCGGGCGCCATCAGCGAGGAGATCAGCGCCTCCCTCGCGCCGGTCGACGCCGAGCTGGAGCGCCGCTACCCCGGAGACCCCGGCAGCCGCCAGCCCGTCCACACGGTCTACGTCCCCGGCGACGTCTTCGCCGCCGACACCATCCGCTCCTGGGGCGACCAGGCCCTCGCACTCCTCGACGAACACGCGCCGGACGCCGCGTCCTTCGCCGCCGTCCTGGGCCTGGCCGACGAGCTCGCCGAACCCGTCCACGCGCGCGTGCGCGCCAAGCTGGAGCGCGAGCCCATCGAGGACCTGCGCGTCGACTTCGAGGACGGCTACGGCCCCCGTCCGGACGCCGAGGAGGACGAGGCGGCCGCCCGGGCGGCACGGCTGATCGCCGAGGCGTACGAGAACGGCACGGCGGCCCCGTACATGGGCATCCGCATGAAGTGCATGGAGGCACCCGTACGCGACCGGGGCATCCGCACCCTGGACATCTTCCTCACCGGACTGATGGAGGCCGGCGGCCTGCCCGACGGGCTGGTCCTCACCCTGCCGAAGGTGACCTACCCCGAGCAGGTCACCGCGATGGTGCGGCTTCTGGAGGCCTTCGAGAAGGCGCACGGTCTTGAGCCCGGCCGGCTCGGCTTCGAGATCCAGATCGAGACCAGCCAGTCCATCCTCGCCGCCGACGGCACCGCGACCGTCGCCCGGATGATCCAGGCCGCCGAGGGCCGCGCCACGGGCCTGCACTACGGCACCTTCGACTACAGCGCCTGCCTCGGCGTCTCCGCCGCCTACCAGGCCAGCGACCACCCGGCCGCCGACCACGCCAAGGCGATCATGCAGGTCGCGGCGGCGGGCACCGGCGTACGCGTCTCGGACGGCTCGACGAACGTCCTGCCGGTCGGCCCGACCGAGAAGGTCCACGACGCCTGGCGCCTGCACTACGGCCTGACGCGGCGGGCGCTCTCCCGCGCCTACTACCAGGGCTGGGACATGCACCCCGGCCACATCCCGACCCGGTACGCGGCCGTCTTCGCCTTCTACCGTGAGGGCTTCGAGCAGGCGTCCGCCCGTCTCGCCCGGTACGCCAACCGGGCCGGCGGCGACGTCATGGACGAGCCCGCCACCGCCAAGGCCCTCAGCGGCTACTTGCTGCGCGGCCTGGACTGCGGCGCCCTCGACATCGCCGAGGTCGCTCGGCTGACCGGCCTGACCCGCGCCGACCTGGAGGGCTTCGCGGCGCCCAGGCGCGGCGACCTGACGGTCTCCGCCCAGTAATTTCCTCACAGGACCTCCACGTGGCGGGCCTGTCACAACGGCCACCACCGGCTGGTGTTGTCACCGCCGCCCCGTAGTCTGTACGGACTCATTGACGTGTCACAGGAACGGGGCAGCGGTGTCATCGGGGGAGAACGGACAGCCGGACGAGGCCGGTCGGCTGCTCGCCGGGCGCTACCGCGTCGTCGGGCAGCTCGGGCGCGGCGGCATGGGTGTGGTCTGGAAGGCCGTCGACGAGGTCCTCGGCCGCGAGGTCGCCGTCAAGGAACTGCGCACCTACAGCGACGCGGACGGCCCCGAACTCGCGGACCTGCGGCTGCGGATGCAGCGCGAGGCCCGCGCGGCCGCCCGGGTGCGGCATTCCGGTGTGGTGGCGGTGCACGACGTCGCCGAGGTCGACGGACGCCCGCTGATCGTCATGGAGATGGTCGACGGCCCGTCCCTGGAGAAAGTGCTGCGCGAGCGCGGCCCGCTCGACCCGCGCGAGGCGGCCGGGATCGGCGCCAAGGTCATGGACGCGCTTGCCGCCGCCCACCGCGCCGGCGTCCTGCACCGTGACGTCAAGCCCGGCAACATCCTGCTCGACCGCTCCGGCCGCGTCGTCCTGACCGACTTCGGCATCGCCACCATGGACGACCCGGGCGACGGTTCGGCGACGCATCTGACCCGCACCGGTCATCTCGTCGGCTCCCTGGACTACTTGGCGCCCGAGCGCGCCCAGGGCGCCGACCCGGGCCCCGCCTCGGACGTCTGGGCCCTGGGCGCCACGCTGTACGCGGCGGTCGAGGGCTCGGCCCCCTTCCGGCGTACGTCGACCTTCTCCACACTCACCGCGATCATCACCGAGCCCCTGCCGGAGCCCCACAACGCCGGGCCCCTCGGCCCCGTCCTCCAGCGGCTCATGGACAAGCGGTCCGAGTCCCGCCCCGAGGCCGACGAGGCGCGCGAACTCCTCCAAGCGGTGGCGGACTCGGTCGGCACCGACTCACCGACGGCGGCGCTGCTGGGGTCGACGGGCGCCGGGCCCGCGCCGGAGGGGACGGAGCACGGCGTTCCGTCGGCGCCGCAGAATTCCGGGCCCACCACGGTGGACGGGCAGGGACTCGCGTCATCCGCGCCTACGGGGCCCGCCGGGCAGGCGTACGACGGCCAGGGTCAGGGCGTGCCCGGGGCTCAGGGCATCGCCACGCCGGCGCAGGGCGTTCCCGCACCGGGCGGGCCGGGGACACCGCCCTTCGGGTCTGCGGGGCAGGGCACGCCAGGGCTCGCCGGGCAGGGGGCTCAAGGCGCTGCGGAGCAGGGAGCTCAAGGTGCGGCGGGACTGGGCGCCCAGTGGGTGCAAGGGCCCACGACTCCCGGGCAGGGCACGCCGCCGGCCCAACCCTTCGGCGCCGTCGGCCATCCCGGCCCGGCCGGACACGGGCACGGCGCCCCCGGGCAGCCGGCCCCCGCGCCGTACGGCGGTACGCCGGTGCCGTCCGGCCAACCCCCGCACGGCTACGGCGGCCCCGCCCCGTCGCCGCACGACTCTGGCCCCACGGGCCCTCTGACCACGTCCTCCGATACGTCCACCCGGCGCAGGAGCCGTGCCCTGCTCGCCGCCGTGGCCGTCACCGTGGTGCTCGCGGCGGCCGGTGGCACGGTGGCGCTGGTGAGCAACACCGACGACAGCAAGAACAAGGCGCGGGCCACGTCCTCGTCCGCCACCTCACCGGACGCGTCCGCCCCGCAGGCGGCCAGCCCCGACGCCCAGCGCTCGGGCGAATCCGGTCTCACCGAGAAGGACGACGAGAAGGACCCCGGCGCGAGCAAGTCGCCGAGCCGTTCGGCGGAGGACGAGCCCACCGACCGGCCCACCGCGTCCCCGACCAAGACCTCTGGCGGTGGCGGCACCAACGGCGGCACCACGGGCGGCGGTTCCGGCGACGGCGGTACGACGGGAGGCGGAGGAACCTCGGGCGGCGGCGGTACGACGGGCGGGGGCGGCACCACACAGGCCCCGGCCTGTAACTCCATCGGCGGGGGCAAGTACAACTGCCAGGTCTGGACGACCGCCAAGTCCTACACCGCCTCCGGCACCGAGGTCGGTGTCCTCAACGCGGGCACCAACTATTTCTACTGCCAGCAGAATCTGGGCCGCCGCGAGACCTACGGCGAGTGGACCAACGTCTGGTGGGCCAAGACGGACGACGACAGCGGCAACACCAACGTCTTCGTGAGCGACGTCTACCTCGAGGGCGGCAACAACGACGAGCCGGTGCCCGGACTTCCGGTCTGCTGACTCAGGGGCGCCTGCCCCTGCCCGGCCGCCGAGGTCAGGCTCGCTCCTCCCGGAGGTACCTCTCCAACCCGGAGGCGGTCACCAGCTTCTCCGCCGCGAACAGCCGCGTGCCCTGCTCGCACAGCGCGGCGTCGGCACGCGCCCGCGCGCAGAACTCGTCGGCGGTGACCCCGAACAGGCCCCTCAACCGGGCCGAGCCCAGCAGGAGTTCGGTGAGCAGCGCCCGCTGGCCGGGGTGGGTGCGCGGCGCGTCGGTGCCGTCGTGCAGGACGCCGTGGCGGTTGACGTAGGCGAAGGCGCCCGGGAGTGTGCCGCCGTCCGCCAGCTCGATCCGCACCTCGGGTGCCGACAGCCAGGGGCGGCCGTAGTTGCCGTTCGGCAGCGGAACGCCCTCGCTCGCGTCGATCACCGCGAGCTGCTCGGCGTCGAGCCAGGTGACGAACAACTCCCGTACGCGGCCGGGCGCGTGGAACGGCGAGGCGGACACGTACCCCATGCGGCTCACGTGCGCCGAGACACCCACGTCGATCCCGGTGACCCGCACCCGCACCATCGGGATGGGGGAGACGATCCCGAACTCGTCCATCTTGTGCCGCAGTTGGCCCGGACAGGCGTTGGAACCGACCGCGAGGACAGGCACGCGGTCGTCGTGCACCAGTCGGTCGAGCGGCAGCAGCCGGTCCCCGTCGAGGAGCCCGGAGTCCGAGGGCCAGGCGCCCGGATAGAGCAGCGGACGATCGCGCGGTGCCTCGGCCAGGCCGAGCGACTCCAGTGTGCGCCCGCGTCGGGGCAGCCATGACCCGCTGGTGAGGTCCGCCATGGGCCGCTCAGTCCGCCGGCGGCAGCTCACCCGAGCCGCGGGTGATGAGCCGGGTCGGCAGCTCGATGCGTTCCGGGGTGACCAGGGTGCCGTCCAGCTGGCGGAACAGGCGCTCGGCGGCGTGACGGCCGATCGCCGCCGCGTCCTGTGCGACGACGGTGACACCGGGTTCCAGCAGGTCGGCGAGTTCGATGTCGTCGAAGCCGACGAGGGCGACGCGACGGGTCTGTTCGGCCAGGACACGGATCACGGTGACCGTCACCCGGTTGTTGCCCGCGAAGATCGCGGTCACGGGGGAGGGGCCGGTGAGCATCCCCTCGGCCGCGTCGCGCACCCGCTCCGGGTCGGTGACGCCCAGGGACATCCAGGAGTCCTCCACCGGTATGCCCGCGTCCTCCATCGCGGCCCGGTAGCCGCGCAGCCGCTCGGCGGCCGTGTGGATGCGGGGCATGTCGCCGATGAAACCGATCCTGCGGTGTCCGTGGGCGATGAGGTGGGCGACGCCGTCCCGGGCGCCGCCGTAGTTGTCGGACAGGACGCAGTCGGCGTCGATCTTCCCTGCCGGGCGGTCGACGAAGACCGTGGCGACGCCCGCCTTCAGCTCGGGCTCCAGGTACCGGTGGTCGTCACCGGCCGGAATGATCACGAGCCCGTCCACCCGCCGTGCGCACAACGCCAGCGCCAGCTCCTGCTCGCGGTCCGGGTCCTCGGCGCTGGAGCCGTTGATGAGCAGGGCACCGTGCGCTCGGGCGACCTCCTCGACCGCCCGGCTGAGGGGACCGTAGAAAGGGTCCGCGAGATCCTCCAGGACCAGGCCGACGCTCGCCGTACGGCCCTTGCGCAGCACCCGCGCGCTGTCGTTGCGACGAAAGCCCAGTGCGTCGATGGCCTCCTGGACGCGGCGCTCCGTCTCCGGCGTGACTCCGGGCTCACCGTTGACCACGCGCGAGACGGTCTTCAGGCCGACTCCGGCACGCGCCGCGACGTCCTTCATGGTCGGACGATTGCCGTAGCGGGCCCCGGCGAGGCGGTCAGCAGGGCGGTCGGATCGGCGGATGGCCTCGGGCACGATGCGGTGTCCTGTCCTGTCGTCGTCCACGGGGATGCGGCGGTCCATGGTGCTACGTAGATCCGCGGGAGTGCGTTCGTCGATGCGGCTTACGACGACCCGCGGAGTACGTCTGTCCATGGGGATGCGTCGGTCCATGGGTTTGTATGAGGATGTGGCGTCGAGCATAGAGCCTGGACAACGTTGTCAGATCCGGGAGACACTGTCCACCGCAATCTCCGGCCTGCGCCCCCACCGCGAGACCGGCTAGTCCAATTCCCGTGGCCGGCGGGGAGATCCGAATGGTTGACGGGGAGAACTGACACAGATGCACACCGACCTCGTGGCTGCGCTCGACATCGGCGGCACCAAGATCGCCGGAGCGTTGGTGGACGGCCACGGCACGATCGTGGTCCGGGCACAGCGCGCGACGCCGGCCCGGGAGGACGGCGAGACGGTGATGCGGGCCGTCGAGGAGGTCGTCGGCGAGCTCACCGCGTCGCCCCTGTGGGAGCGCGCCACGGCCCTCGGCATCGGCAGCGCGGGACCGGTGGACGCATCGGCGGGCACCGTCAGCCCGGTGAACGTGCCCGGCTGGCGCGACTATCCGCTGGTCCGGCGGGTCCGGGAGGCGGCCGGCGGGCTGCCCGTCGAGCTGATCGGCGACGGCGTGGCCATCACCGCGGCCGAGCACTGGCAGGGAGCGGCCCGGGGGCATGACAACGCCCTCTGCATGGTCGTCTCCACGGGAGTCGGCGGGGGCCTCGTCCTGAACGGCCGACTGCACCCCGGCCCCACCGGCAATGCCGGCCATATCGGCCACATCAGCGTCGACCTGGACGGCGACCTGTGCCCGTGCGGTTCGCGCGGCTGCGTGGAGCGCATCGCCAGCGGCCCCAACATCGCCCGGCGGGCGCTGGAGAACGGCTGGCGGCCGGGTCCGGACGGCGACACCTCCGCCGCCGCGGTGGCCGCCGCCGCCCGTGACGGCGACCCGGTCGCCGTGGCCTCCTTCGAGCGCGCCGCCCAGGCCCTGGCCGCCGGGATCGCGGCCACCGCGACCCTCGTCGAGATCGACATCGCCGTGATCGGTGGGGGCGTGGGCAAGGCGGGCGACGTCCTCTTCACACCCCTCCGCAAGGCGTTGACCGACTACGCCACCCTGTCCTTCGTCCAGCGGCTGGCGATCACACCGGCCCAGATGGGCACGGACGCGGGACTGGTGGGGGCCGCGGCGGCTGCACTGGCGCGGAGAACGGACGCGGCGACGGTCTGAGGGGGCGGGGAGGAACGTTCCCGCGGCTGCTGGAGGCGCGCTTGGCGGCGGGTGGGCCGGCCTGTCGGCCCACCCCCCTCAGCAACTCACCCGTGCCTCCGCCCAGTCCCCATGGTCCGAGTCGATCCCGTCGCCGCCGTCGGTGACGACGAACCGGACCACCTGGGCCCCGGTCACGTCGGCGGTGATCGGCTGGGCCGGCATCGCGTTGGTGAGGAGGCCCGTCGAGGCTGCTCGGGTGTCGTCGGTCCAGATCTCGAAGGTGACGGTGCCGCCCGCGCCCTCCTCGTCGTCGACGCCGACGTCCGCGGTGACCGTCTCGCATCCGCCGCCCGTGTAGTACTCGACGGTGCTCTGGGCATGGACGCCGAGTCCGTTGTCGTACACCACGCCGCCGACGGTGATCGGTTGGCCGTCGCCCGCGGCGCTCTCCCCGTTGATCCCGCCCGGGAAGCGAACCGGGTCGGGCACGAGCTGTCCGTTCGCGTCCCTGTTCGGCAGGGCCCAGCAGTCGTCGAGGTTGACGTACTCGTACCCGGCGTCCTTGAGGCCCTTGTCGACGAAGATGTCCGCGATGCCCTTCACCATGGCCTCGTCGAACTCGGCGCGGCAGTGCGTGGAGTTCCAGTTGTTGAACCCCATGGGCGGGGTGAGGGCGAGACCGTCGTCCAGGGTGGGCGCGACGGGGGCCGCGGTGGCCGTGGGGACGGCGAGTCCGGCCGCGCACAGCAGGGCTGCCGCGAGGGCGCCGACCGCTCTTCTTCGGGCTTTGCGGGTTGTGCGGATGTGAAGGTGACGCATCGTTACGTTCCTCCGAACCTGCAAAAGCGGGATGGCGGCATGTACGCGTCATGACCGTGTCCACGGTAGGGCCCGGTGGGTCGCGTTGGAAGGTGAGTGGCGGCGGGGGAGGGCTCCGGGTGGCCCGAAAATCTTGTCCGGCAGATTTTTGAACATGTTCAAGAGTTGCGATACGCTCGTACTCACACGAGATGGGGGAGTCGATGAAGATAGTGATCCCCGGTGGAACCGGGCAGGTGGGCAACGTCCTGAACCGCGCGCTGACCGCCGCGGGCCACGAGGTCGTGGTCCTGACCAGGCGGCCCACGCGGGACCGGGAGATTCGCTGGGACGGCGAGACGCTGGGCCGGTGGGCCGAGGTGATCGACGGCAGCGACATCGTGATCAACCTGGCCGGGCGCAGCGTCAGCTGCCGCTACACCGCGCCCAATTTGCAGGCCATGATGGATTCGCGAGTGCACTCCACCCAGGTCGTGGGCGAGGCGATCGCGCGGGCCGCCCGGCCGCCCCGGATCTGGCTGCAGATGAGCACCGCGACCGTCTACGCCCACCGCTTCGACGCGCCCAACGACGAGGCGACCGGCGTCATCGGCGGCAGCGAGCCCGACGTACCTGACTACTGGGCGTACAGCATCGAGATCGCCAAGGCCTGGGAGCGGACCCAGGAGGAGGCCGACACCCCGCACACCCGCAAGGTCGCCCTGCGCTCCGCCATGGTGATGAGCCCCGACCGTGGCGGCGTGTTCGACATCCTGCTGAGGATGGCCCGGCTGGGGCTCGGCGGCCCTGTCGCGGGCGGCGCGCAGTACGTCTCCTGGATCCACGACCGTGACTTCGTCCGCGCGGTCGACTTCCTGGTCGACCGCGACGATCTCACCGGGCCGGTGAACCTCGCCGCCCCCGAGCCGCTGCCGCAGCGTGCGTTCATGCGGGCGCTGCGCTCCGCGTGGGGCGTCCCCGTGGGCCTGCCCGCGACGAAGTGGATGGCGGAACTCGGCGCGTTCGCGCTGCGCTCCGACACCGAGCTGCTGCTCAAGAGCCGGCGTGTGGTCCCTGGCCGGCTGCTCGACGAGGGGTTCACCTTCGAGTACGGCCGATGGCCCCAGGCGGCCGAGGACCTCGCGCAACGGGTGCGGCTGCGCCGGGTCGACCGGCGCCGGTCCGGGGCCGGAGTTCCGGCGTTGTCCCGATTGTCCTGAGGTGGGGCGTGACTCCCGCTCCGTTTCACAGTTGAACCGGTCATGAAGAAGCGCAGCATGCTCGCCATCGCCTCCCTGGCCACCGGATTCGTCGTCGCGGCGGTCACTCCGTCCCACGCCGCCGAGGCCCCTGTCACCGGGACCCCTTCCACGGAGACTCCTGGCATCGGCGGCGGAGGAATGAAGCTCCTCGGCGGTGAGGCCGGCGGGATGAAGCTTGCCGGCAGTGAAACCGGTGGCACGAAGCTTGCCGGCGGTGAGACCAAGGTCGCCGGCGTCAACGTGGACCAGGCCCTGAACACCTTCGGCCGGGCCATCAACCGTGAGACGGACCGGGCCGTGAACAACGCCCCGCACGGGAAGAAGCGCTGACGAGCCCACCGCCCCGACCACACGGCGCCGGAGCCCCCGCACCCGCGGGGACTCCGGCGCCGTGGTCATGCGCCCTCTACGGGAGGTGGTTTCCGTGGCAGTGTGGAGCGGGCAAGCCACAGGGGGCCAACAGAAGAGGGGGAAACGTGATCGTCTGGATCAACGGTGCGTTCGGTGCGGGGAAGACCACCACCGCACGGGACCTGATCGAGCTGATCCCGAACAGCACGCTCTTCGACCCCGAGGTCATCGGCGGAGCACTCACCCACCTGCTCCCGCCCAAACACCTCACCGAGGTCGGTGACTTCCAGGACCTGCCGATCTGGCGACGTCTCGTGATCGATACGGCGGCCGCGCTGCTCGCCGAGCTGGGCGGGACCCTAGTGGTCCCGATGACGCTGCTGCGTCAGGAGTACCGCGACGAGATCTTCGGTGGCCTCGCGGCCCGCCGCATCACTGTCCAGCACGTCCTCCTCGCTCCGGCGGAAACGATCCTGCGGGAGCGAATAGCCGGTCGGGAGATCCCGGCCGACCTGCCCGACGGCGACATACGGATCCGGCAGTGGTCGTACGACCACATAGAGCCGTACCGCGCCGCGCTCGCCTCCTGGCTCACCGCCGACGCCTACCCGGTCGACAACAGCGGCCTGACTCCGTACGAGACCGCCGTCCGGATCGCCGAGGCGGTCGGCGGCGGTACGGTCCCCGTCTGCGACATCGTGCAGACCCCGGAGCCCACCTCCGAGACCCTGGCCTCGGGGGTCCTCCTCTTCGACGAGCAGGACCGGGTGCTGCTCGTCGACCCCACCTACAAGGCGGGCTGGGAGTTCCCCGGCGGAGTCGTCGAACCCGGCGAGGCGCCCGCGCGCGCGGGCATGCGCGAGGTCGCCGAGGAGACGGGGATACGGCTGGACGACGTGCCGCGCCTCCTCGTCGTCGACTGGGAGCGGCCCAAGCCCCCCGGTTACGGCGGTCTGCGGCTCCTCTTCGACGGCGGACGCCTCGACTCCGGGGAGGCCGGACGTCTCCTGCTGCCCGGGCCCGAGCTGCGCGACTGGCGCTTCGTGACCGAGGAGGAGGCCGCCGACCTGCTGCCACCGGTGCGCTACGAGCGGCTGCGTTGGGCGTTGCGGGCGCGCGAACGCGGGGCGGCGCTCTACCTGGAGGCCGGGATCCCCACGTCCTGAAGCAGCCCGCCCAGCGCCTCGTACGGGTACGGCGTGAGCTTGCTCTCGTGAATCAGCCGCCCGAAGAAGTCGTTCGCGACGGCGGCGAGGGGCGCGTACCGGACGATGATGTCGGCGGCGGCCCGCGGGATGCCCTCGGGCCGCCTGCCGTCGGCGCAGTCCCGCACGAAGGCCTCGCGCTCCTCGCGGCCGTACCCGTGCAGCGCGGTGGCCAGCCAGTTCACCAGGTGGGCGGCGGTGTAGCAGCGGTCGTAGACGCGGTGCCGGTCGAAGAACTCGCGCTCCCGAGGGGTGAGCGGGAAACGGGCCGAGAGCGCGAGGCCGTAGTCGGCCAGGTAGAGCCGCTCGCCGTCGGTGAGGATGTTGGCGAAGTGGGCGTCGAAGTGCAGGAGTTCGCGCTCGTGGAGGAAGTCGGTGGTGGCCCTGAGCCCCTGTTCCACCAGGGTGCACGCGGCCTCGGCGCCGTCCGTGCGCAGTTGGGCGTCGAACCACTCGTGCAGGGTGTACGGCACGTACTCCAGGAACAGTGCCAGGCTCGCGGACGCCGTCCGCAGCTCCTCGATGCGCTGGCGCACCTGCGGGCTGCCGCCCCAATAGGCGACGGCCCCCTCGACGTCGGCCAGTTGGTCGGGAAGGGGCTGGGGCGGCTGCGGCAGGACCCGCCAGTGGTGCATCAGCGGGAAGCCCGCGAAGCGGTCGGCGACGACCCAGTTCGTCGTCATGGTGTGTACGGCGAGCTCCCGCCAGGCGCCGAACCCCGGACTGCCGACGCCGTAGTGGAAGTAGGCCGGCAGGCCGAGGTGGTTCGCCGTGGAGCGGACGTTCTCCGGCCGCAGCTCGACGTCGGTGAGCCGGACGCGTTTCACGAAGACCCGTCTGCCGTCCACCTCGATCAGCGTCGAGCGGCCGCCGATGCCGGTGGCGAGCGGCGCGCCCGACTCCACGAGGTCCGCGAGTTCGTGGTCGCTGAGGAGCGAGAGGGACGTGGCGATGTCCGTGTGGGCGGCGAGGCGATCAGTGCGGGTCATCCCCCCATCGTCACCGCGCGGCCCCTCAACTCGCCGCGTAATTACGCAGGAACAGCGCCTCGGTGACCGAAAGACGCTCCAGCTCCTGCGGGGACACGCTCTCGTTCACGGCGTGGATCTGGGCCTCCGGCTCGCTCAGGCCGATGAGGAGGATCTCCGCGTGCGGGTAGAGGGCGGCGAGGGTGTTGCACAGCGGGATCGAGCCGCCCTGGCCGGCGTACTGCATCTCCTGGCCGGGGTAGGCCACCGCCATCGCGTCCGCCATCGCCTGGTACGCCGGGCTGCCGGTGTCGGCGCGGAACGCCTGGCCCTGCCCTATCTGCTCGCTGCGCACCCGGGCGCCCCACGGCGTGTGCGTCTCCAGGTGGGCCTGCAGCAGCTTGGTCGCCTCGGCCGCGTCCACGCCCGGCGGCACCCGCAGGCTGATCAGCGCCCGCGCGCTCGCCTGCACGGACGGGGTGGCTCCGACGACCGGCGGGCAGTCGATGCCGAGGACCGTGACGGCCGGGCGCGCCCAGATGCGATCGGCGACCGTGCCGGAGCCGATCAGCTCGACGCCGTCGAGGACCTTGGCGTCCTGGCGGAACTGATCGTCCTCGTACTGCAGGCCCTCCCACGACGACTCGCCGGTCAGCCCGTCCACCGTCGTCGAACCGTCCTCGGCACGCAGCGAGTCCAGTACGCGGATCAGCGCGCCGAGCGCGTCGGGCGCGGCGCCGCCGAACTGGCCCGAGTGGAGGTTGCCTTCGAGCGTGTCGATCTGCACGCGGACGAGGGTCATGCCGCGCAGGGTGGAGGTGACCGTGGGCAGGCCGACGCGGAAGTTGCCCGCGTCGCCGATCACGATGGTGTCGGCCTCCAGCAGGTCCGGGTGCTCCTCGGCGTACCGCTCCAGACCGCCGGTGCCCATCTCCTCCGAGCCCTCGGCGATCACCTTCACGTGCACCGGCACGCCGCCGTTCGCCTTGAGCGCGCGCAGGGCCAGCAGGTGCATGATCACGCCGCCCTTGCAGTCGGCGGCGCCGCGCCCGTACCAGCGGCCGTCGCGCTCGGTCAGCTCGAAGGGCGGCGTGCTCCAGGCGGCCTCGTCCAGCGGGGGCTGCACGTCGTAGTGGGCGTACAGCAGGACCGTCTTGGCGCCCTCGGGGCCGGGCAGGTAGCCGTACACCGACTGCGTGCCGTCAGGGGTGTCGAGCAGGGCCACGTCCTCGAAGCCCTCGGCGGTGAGCGCGTCGGCGACCCAGCGGGCGGCGCCCTCACTCTCGCTCTTCGGGAACTGGTCGAAGTCCGCCACCGACTTGAATGCCACCAGTTCGGTGAGCTCCGCCCGCGCCCTGGGCATCAGCGAGGCGACGGTCTCGGCGACCGGATTCGACGACATGGGCACGCTCCTTGTGGGTGCGACGTTGTACGTGTGAGTGCTGTGATCCTCCCACAGCAGCCTGCGACGATGCCCGCCGTAGGATGCGGGGGACAGCAGCGGACGGCGGCTTGATCAGGAGCAGTAGACCATCGTGAGCAGCGAGAACTCTTCGGCGGACGACGTGCAGCGGGTGTGGGACGTCGTCGTGGTGGGCGCGGGGCCCGCGGGAGCCTCGGCCGCCTATGCGGCAGCGGTCGCCGGGCGGCGCGTGCTGGTGCTGGAGAAGGCGGAGCTGCCGCGCTACAAGACGTGCGGCGGCGGCATCATCGGCCCTTCGCGGGACTCCCTGCCGCCCGGCTTCGAGCTGCCCTTCCGGGACCGGGTGCACGCGGTCACGTTCTCGAACAACGGCCGCTTCAGCCGGACCCGCCGCTCCAAGCAGATGCTGTTCGGGCTGATCAACCGGCCCGAGTTCGACCAGCAGCTCGTCGAGCACGCGCAGAAGGCGGGCGCCGAGCTGCGTACGGGCGTCACCGTGCAGCGCGTCGAGCAGCACGGCTCGGCGGTGCCGGACCGGCGCAGCGTCGCCGTCGTCCTGCAGGGCGGCGAGACGCTGCTCGCGCGGGCGGTCGTGGGCGCGGACGGCAGTGCCAGCCGCATAGGGGCACACGTCGGGGTGAAGCTCGACCAGGTGGATCTCGGCCTGGAGGCGGAGATCCCGGTGCCCGAGACGGTCGCCGAGGACTGGAAGGGGCGGGTGCTCATCGACTGGGGGCCGATTCCCGGCAGTTACGGCTGGGTGTTCCCCAAGGGCGACACCCTCACGGTCGGGGTGATCTCGGCGCGCGGTGAAGGCGCCGCGACCAAGCGGTACTTGGAGGAGTTCATCGGGCGGCTCGGGCTCGCCGGGTTCGAACCGAGCATCTCCTCCGGCCACTTGACGCGCTGCCGTGCCGACGACTCGCCGCTCTCGCGCGGGCGCGTGCTGGTGTGCGGTGACGCCGCGGGCCTGCTGGAGCCGTGGACGCGCGAGGGGATCTCGTTCGCGCTGCGGTCGGGGCGCCTCGCGGGGGAGTGGGCGGTGCGCATCGCCGAGGCGCACGACGCGGTGGACACCCGGCGCCAGGCCCTGAACTACGCCTTCGCGGTCAAGGCGGGCCTCGGCGTAGAGATGAGCGTCGGCAAGCGGCTGCTGACGGTGTTCGAGCGCCGGCCCGGCCTCTTCCACGCCACCCTGACCGGTTTCCGGCCGGCCTGGAAGGCGTTCATGGACATCACCCGGGGCTCCACGTCGCTGGCCGACATCGTCCGTACCCACCCGATGGCCCACCGCGCCCTGACCGCGCTGGACCGCCGTCCGGTGGTGGCGGGCGACGAGGCCACGTCCTGAGCGCCCCCCGGGTCACTTCTGGACGGTGATCCGGAAGACGGGGTGGTCCGGGGCGGCCGCGACGATCTCCTCGTCGGAGGACTTCGCGGTGACCCCGTTGAAGTACTGGTTGACCTCCCAGCCCCACTTCTCCAGGTAGGTCCGCAGGATCGGGAGCTTCTCCGCGTCGGGAAGCTCCACCGCGGTGAACTCACGGACCTTGCGTCCGACCCGCAGCTCCCCACCGCCGGCGGCACGCATGTTGCGCACCCACTGGGAGTGGCCGCGCGCCGAGACGAGGTACTGCGTGCCCTCGTAGGCGTGCGGGTTGACCGGAATGCGCTGCATCTTGCCGCTCTTGCGTCCGCGCACGGACATCTCCGCCGTGCCGGCGAGGCTGAGCCCGTGCCGGGCCAGCCAGCCGATGACGCTGTTGAGGCGGACGTTCAGCGGGCTGCCCTTGAGGTAGTACGGCGACGACATGGTGACTCCCCGGAGTTCCCGTTTGAGAGAGCGGTGCTCTCGCTTGAGAGCAGTGTGCACGAGATCGGTGATCCAAAGCAAGAGCAGTGCTCTCGAATTGGTGCACTGCTCCGCTGTTCGTGGGAGACTGCCTCCCATGAGCAGCAGCACCGCACAGGGCGCCCGCGCCCGCGCCCGGATGGAAATCACCGCCGCCATCAAGGACGAGGCACGCAGACAGCTCGCGGCCGAGGGCGCCGCCAAGCTGTCGCTGCGCGCCGTGGCCCGCGCACTCGGCATGGTCTCCTCCGCGCTCTACCGCTACTTCCCCAGCCGCGACGACCTGCTGACCGCTCTCATCATCGACGCCTACAACGCCATCGGGGAGAGTGCCGAAGCGGCGCGCGAGAAGGCCGCGGACGCCGGCCCCGTACAGTGCTGGACGGCGGTCGCGCAGGCCGTACGCGACTGGGCCCTGCGGCATCCGCACGAGTACGCGCTGATCTACGGCTCGCCCGTGCCCGGCTACACCGCCCCCGACACCACCGTCCCGCCCGCCTCCCGCGTCGGACTCGTCTTCATCGGCATCGTCCGCGACGCCCATCACGGCTCCGCCCTCACCGAACCCCCGCCCCTGCCCGCCGACCTGCGCCCCGAGGCCGAGCGCATGGCCGCCGACCTGGCCCCCGACCTCCCTCCCGCGGCGGTCGCGGCGCTCATCGCCGCCTGGGGCGAGCTCTTCGGGCTCGTCGGGTTCGAGCTGTTCGGGCAGTTCAACCGGGTCGTGGAGGACAGGGAGACGTTCTTCCGGCACGCGGCGGCCCGGCTCGCGCAAGGGGTGGGCCTGGTGGACGGCCCGGTGGAGGGGCAGCGGTAGGCCCGCGCGGATCGTCAGGCCACGGGCACCGGCGGCGACGGCAGGAGTTCCGGGTCCTGGCGCAGGATCCGTGCGTGCAGTGAGCGCAGTGCGGGCCCCGGGTCCGTGCCCAGGGCGTCGGCCAGCCTGCGCCGAGCCGCCTCGTACGCGGTGAGCGCGTCCGACGGGCGGCCGGTGCGGCACAGGGCGAGCATCAGCAGCTCGACGAGGCGTTCCCGCAAGGGGTGCGCCGCGACGAGGCGGATGAGTTCGTGGACGTACTCGAAGGCGTGGCCGAGTTCGATCTCACCGGCGAGCACGGCCTCCAGGACGGTGAGGCGCTTCTCGGCCCAGCGCAGGCGCTCCGCCGCCAGATACGGCGCCCGCAGGCCCTCGGCGAACTCGCCGCGCCACAACTCCTCGGCGCGCCGGGCGAGTTGGCCCGCCCGGTGCAGCTCGCCCGCGTCCCGCGCCGCCAGCGCCGCGTCCACCAGACGCCGCCGCTCCCGCAGATCGTCGGCCTCGACGCCGGTGAGCAGATAGCCGGTGCCGGTCCACGACAGCTCCGGCCCCGCCCCGAGCGCGCGGCGCAGCCCGGAGACGTACTTCTGCACGAGGTTGCGGACGTGTGCCGGCGGCGTCCCGCCCCACACCGCCTCGACCAGGCCGTCGTAGGAGATCGGACGGCCCTCCTGGAGCAGCAGTACGGCGAGGACGGCGCGTTGTTTCGGCGGGCCGAGCGGGATCTCCGTGCCGTCGCGCAACGCGCGCAGCGGGCCGAGCACTTCGCAGCGCAGGTCGTGAGACGTGCCGCCGGTCGTGCCCTCCGATGTCCCCTCACCCATGTGTCGAGCCTATCCCGGGGCCCGCGTTCCAGTGGATCTTCCAGCGGCCGTTCCAGCGGGCCGGGTGACTGTGTGAGTCCTCAACTCCCGGAGAAAGGCCGCCCCATGCTCACCCGGCTCGGCCGTCTGGCCGTGCACCGCAGCCGTGCCGTGCTGGTCGGTGCCCTGCTCGTCCTCCTCGGCCTCGGCGCGTACGGCGCGGGCGCCCAGGGCGACCTCGCCCTCGCGCGCTGGAGCTCGCCCGGCACGGAGTCGGTGCGCGCCGGCGACGTGCTGCGCGACGACTTCGGCACCGGCAACCCCAATCTCGCCCTGCTCGTCACCGCCCGCGACGGCGACGTGGACAGCCCGCGCACCGAGCGCGCCGGACGTGAACTCGCCGTGGAGGTAGGTGAGGTGCCGCTCGTCACCGACGTCACCTCCTACTGGGACGCCGACAGCCCCGCCCTGCGCGCGGCGGACGGCCGGCGTGCCCTGATCCTCGCCCGTCTCGAAGGCACGGCCACCGAGACGCGCGAGCACCTCGCCGAGCTGTCCCCGCGGTTGACCCGCACCACCGCCGACCTCGATGTCCAGGTGGGCGGCCAGGAGGAGATCTCGCGGCAGGTCGGCGAGGAGGCCCGCGCCGACTTCCTGCGCGCGGAGGCGTTCGTGCTGCCCGCTGTGCTGCTCCTGCTGATCCTCGTCTTCCGGCGGACCGTGGCCGCTTTGCTGACCGTCTCCGTCGGCCTGTTCTCGGTCCTCGGCACGCTCGCCGGGCTGCGGCTGCTCGCGCGGTTCACCGAGGTGTCCACGTTCGCCGCGAACCTCGCGCTCGTCCTCGGTTTCGGACTGGGCGTCGACTACGGCCTCTTCATGATCAACCGCTATCGCGAGGAACGGACCGCCGGGCATGCGCAGCAGCAGGCCGTGGTGCGGGCCACCGCGGCGGCCGGAGGCACGGTCGTCTTCAGCGGCGTCACCGTCGCGGTCTCGCTCTGTGCGCTGCTGGTGTTCCCGTTCTTCTTCCTGAGCTCGTTCGCGTACGCCGGGGTCCTCGTCGTGCTCACCGCGGTCGCCGGTGCCGTCCTGGTGCTCCCGGCGGCCCTCGCCCGCTGGGGCCACCGCGTCGAGCGCCCCACCGCACCCGCCTCCGGGTTCTGGCACCGCACGGCCCTCGCCGCCATGCGCCGCCCGCTGATCGCGGGCTCCGCCGTCCTGGCCGTCCTCCTCCTGGCCGCCTCACCCGTCCTCGGCCTGCGCTTCGGCCTCCCCGACGAGCGCACGCTCCCCGAGGGCACCTCCTCGCGCACCACCTCCGAGACCGTGCACCGTGACTTCGCCGCCGAACCCACGGACACCGTCCAGGTGGTGCTCACCAAGCCGTCCGACACGCGTGCGTACGCCGCCGAACTCTCCCGGCTCCCGGGCGTCTTCCAGGTCGACTCGCCGAGCGGCGCCTACCGGGACGGCAGCCGCGTCGGCGCCCCCGGCCAGGACCGGCTCACCGCGCCGGACGGACGCGTCCGGCTGGCCGTCGTACCCACGCAGCAGGCCATGTACGGCGACGTCCCCGCCTTCGCCGAACGCATCCGGGACACGCCCGCACCCGCACCCGCCCTCGTCGGCGGCTACCCGGGCGAGACCACCGACTTCCGCGCCACGCTGCTCGACCGGCTCCCGCTCGCCGTCGGATTCGTGCTGGTGGCGACGTACGTGATCCTCTTCCTGATGACCGGCAGTGTGCTGTTGCCCGTGAAGGCGACCGCGCTGAACCTGCTCAGCCTCTCGGTGATGTTCGGCTGCCTGGTGTGGGTCTTCCAGGACGGTCATCTGTCCGGGCTGCTCGGCTTCACGCCGACGGGCTCGATCGAGCCGAGCATCCCGGTGCTGATGTTCTGCGTGGCGTACGGGCTGTCCATGGACTACGAGGTCTTCCTGCTGGCCCGCATCAAGGAGGAGTACGAGCGCACGGGGGACACCGAGCGGGCGGTCGGCGAGGGCATCCGGCGCAGCGCGCCGCTGATCACCGCGGCGGCCGGGATCCTCGCCCTGTCCTTCCTGTCGTACGCCACCTCCGGCGTCGTCTTCCTCAAGGAACTCGGAGTCGGCACCGCCCTGACGATCCTGGTCGACGCGACCCTCATCCGGGTCGTCCTGCTGCCGGTGACGATGCGGCTCGCCGGGCGGGCGAACTGGTGGGTGCCACGGCGGCTGCGGCGCTTGCGGATCAGGGAGCCCGAGGCCGCGGACGTACTTCGCGGGGAGTACGTGTGATCACCACGCGCGGGTGACGCCGCCCGGCGGCCGTCGCGTCTAGCGTGGCGGACATGGACGAGCAGCAGGGACGCGGGGGCGGCGGTCCGCCGATGTGGTGGCGGCACGGGCCGCCGTGGTGGAACCGGGAGGAAGACGGCGACGAGCGCGCTTCTTCCCGCTGGCCCTGGCGCTCCACCGTGCTGATCACCGTCTTCGTGCTGGCCGGCTCGAACTTCGCGGCTCGGGGGCAACTGGACGACCGGGAGGCCCTCGACGCCTTCGCGCGCGTGCTGCTGGTCGTGGCGGCGGGACTGCTGCTGTGGCGCAAGCGGTATCCGGTGGCCGTCGTGTTCGGCACGGCGGTGGCCGCCACTGTGTACCTGGGCGCCGGGTACCCGTACGGGCCGGTCTTCCTGGCCGTCGCCGTGGCCTGCTTCAACGCGATCGTCATGGGACACCGCAGGGCCGCCTGGTCGGCGATCACGGTGTTCTGGGCCGGGCACGCGTTGGTGGCCCACTGGCTGTACGAGTGGCTGCCGCCGTCCGGCGACTCGGCCGCCCCCTGGGGGCAGGAGGGCGTGATCGCCGCTTGGGTCGCGGCCATTCTGGCGGTGTCGGAGCTGGCCAGGACCCGGCGCGAGCAGTGGGCGCGGGAGCGGGCCGAGCGGGCGCAGGCGGCGCGACGCCGGGCCGACGAGGAGCGGCTGCGGATCGCCCGCGAGCTGCACGACGTCCTCGCGCACAGCATCAGCGTGATCAATGTGCAGGCGGGCGTCGGCCTCGCGCTCCTCGACACCGACCCCGAGCAGGCGCGCACGGCGCTCACCACCATCAAGGCCCAGAGCAAGGAGGCGCTCGGCGAGGTCCGCCAGGTCCTCGACACACTGCGCACCCCCGGCGACGCGCCGCGCGCCCCGGCACCCGGCCTGGACCGGCTGCCCGAACTGGTGGAGCAGGCGGCGAGCGCGGGCCTCACCGTCGAGGTAGAGGGCGAGCCGCCCCGCCTGCCGCCCGGCACCGACCTCGCCGCGTTCCGGATCGTCCAGGAGGCCCTCACCAACGTCGTACGCCACTCGGGCTCGCGGCACGCGCGCGTGCACCTCGATCACGACGACGGAGCGACGCTACGGTTGCGTATCGACGACGACGGTCCGGCGACCGGCGCCGACGCGGGCGGCAGCGGCAACGGACTCGCCGGAATGCGGGAGCGGGCGGCCGCACTGGGTGGCACGATCGAGGCGGGACCGCGTGCCGACGGCGGGTTCCGGGTGCTCGCCGTACTGCCGTTGAAGGCTTCTGCCGAGACCAAGGAGGACCGGTGATCCGGGTACTGCTCGCCGACGACCAGTCACTGGTGCGGGCCGGCTTCCGGGCGCTGCTCGACGCGCAGCCCGACATCGAGGTGGCGGGAGAGGCGTCCGACGGGGAGGAGGCGCTGCGCAAGGTTGGCGAACTGCGGCCCGACGTCGTCCTGATGGACATCCGCATGCCGGTCCTGGACGGCCTGGCCGCGACCCGCCGGATCACCGAGGACGGCACCCTGGACGGCGTCAAGGTGGTCATGCTGACCACCTTCGAACTCGACGAGTACGTCTTCGAGGCCATCCGCTCGGGCGCCTCCGGCTTCCTGGTCAAGGACACCGAGCCGGAGGAACTCCTGCGCGCCGTACGGGCGGTCGTGGACGGGGACGCGCTGCTCTCGCCGGGAGTGACGCGGCGCCTGATCGCCGAGTTCGCCGCCCGCTCCAAGGAGCCCGCGGCCGCCGGTGCCCTCACCGAACTCACCGAGCGCGAGCGGGAGGTGATGGCGCTGGTCGGCATCGGTCTGTCCAACGAGGAGATCGCCCGCCGCCTGGTGGTCAGCCCCCTCACCGCGAAGACCCACGTCAGCCGCACGATGGTGAAGCTCGGCGCCCGCGACCGGGCCCAACTCGTCGTCCTGGCCTACGAGTCGGGGCTGGTACGGCCGGGCTGGCTGGGCTGAGCCGCCCCGCCCCCGTCGGCCCGTGGCCGCCCGAAGCGGACCAGCACGCTGACGACGCGGGCGACGAAGAGCACGGCGGCTGCGATCGCAGCCAACGCCCCACGGCACAGGGCGTATGTGCGCCCGGCGGAGCAAGCGGGCTCCGCCGGGCGCACGGTGTCGGAGGCGGCCCCCTAGTCGCGTACGACGACGCGTTCCGCCTCCTGGGATGTGGACTTGGCGACCACGACGGTCTGCTGGGTACGGCGGGTGCGCAGCCCGGTGAGGGAGATCAGCAGACCCGCGACCGCGATCACCGTGATCACCACCAGGGCGGGCAGGTAGCTGTCGAGGACGGCCTGCGGGGACGCCCCCGGCTCCTCCGGCGCGTTCGCCGTCAGGACCGCCGTCACGACGGCCAGGAAGAGCGCGCCGCCGACCTGGACCGAGGTGTTGAGCAGTCCGGAGACCATGCCCTGCTCGTGCTCGTCGACGCCGTTCGTGGCCTGGACGTTGAGCGAGGGGAAGGTGAGCGCGAAGGCCGAGCCGACCAGCAGCATGGTGGGCAGGATCACCGCCGCGTAGACCGGGTCGAGGTCGATGCGCAGGAACAGGACGTAGCCGGCGACCATCAGGGCGAACCCGATCGCGATCAGCCGGGCCGTACCGAACCGGTCGATGATCGCCCCGACCTTCGTCGCCGACAGCGCGACGAGCGCGCCCGCCGGCAGGAAGGCCAGCGCGGTGTGCAGCGCCGACCAGCCGAGCAGCTGCTGCATGTACAGCGTGACCAGGAACTGGAAGCCGATGTAGCTGCCGACGAACGTCAACGCGCCCAGCTGAGCCCGTACTTGAGGACCCGAACGCAGCACCCCCAGCCGGATCAGCGGGCTCGGGCTGCGCCGCTCCACGGCGACGAAGGCGGTCAGCAGGAGGGTGACGGCGATGAAGGACAGGACGGTGCGGAGGGAGCCCCAGCCCGCCTCCGGCGCCTCGACGACGGTGAAGACGAGCAGCAGCATCGAGGCGGTGCCGAGGACGGCGCCCGGGACGTCGTAGCCGCCGGTGCTCTTCTCCCGCTCGCTGCGCGGCAGCAGCTTCAGCCCCGCGAACAGCGCGATCAGGGCGACGGGCGCGGGCAGCAGCATGGTCAGGCGCCAACTGGCCTCGGTGAGCAGGCCCGAGAAGACGAGCCCCATCGAGTAGCCGGTGGCGCCGCAGGTGGTGTAGATCGCCAGCGCGCGGTTGCGGACCGGGCCCTCGGCGAAGGTCGTGGTGATGATGGACAGGCCGGCGGGCGCGGTGAAGGCTGCGGCCAGGCCCTTGACGAAGCGGCTGGCGATCAGCAGCGGACCCGAGTCGACGAGCCCGCCGAGCAGGGAGGCGAGCGCGAAGACGGCGAGGGCCACCAGGAACACCTGGCGGCGGCCCAGCAGGTCGGCGGTCCGTCCGCCGAGGAGGAGAAGGCCGCCGTAGCCCAGGATGTAGCCGCTGACGATCCATTGCAGGGTCGAGGTGGACAGGCCCAGGTCGGCGCCGATGGACGGCAGGGCGACACCGACCATCGACACGTCCAGCGCGTCCAGGAACATCGCGGCGCACAGCACCAGGAGGGTGCCCCACAGGCGGGGCGTCCAACGGCCCGCGGACGTGGGGTGGGTGAGCGGAGAGGTCATGGCGACGACAGTACATGCGCATGCATCGAATGCAAATGCATTTAATGCTGATGCAATGAAAGCGGATCTCTGCTACGGTGCGCCCATGGCGGCGAAGAAGGCCGAACAGGCGCTCGTGGACCAGTGGCGGGACATTCTGGCGCTGCATGCGCGCACGCAGTGCGAGCTCGACCGTGCACTCCATCAACACGGGCTGTGCGCCAGCGACTTCGAGGTCCTTGACGTACTGGCGGTCGGTGCCTGCTCCTACCGCGTCCAGGAGATCTCCGAGCGCGTTCACCTGAGCCAGAGCGCGCTGTCGCGGCTGATCGCGCGGCTGGAGAAGGACGGGCTGGTCGAGCGCGGGATGTGCGCGGAGGACCGGCGGGGTGTGAAGGTGGCGCTCACGGCGAAGGGGCGCTCACTGCACGGTGATGTGCTGCCGGTGCAGCGTGCGGTGTTGACCCGGATGCTGGCGGGCGGCCCGGCCGGCTGACCGCCCGTCACCGGCGTCAGCCGATCGCCGACTTCTCCCGCCACAGTGCGGCGAGCGAGGCATCACCCGTCACGTCGGGCACCGGCAGCCGGTTCCACAGCGCCAGGTACAGCTGCGCGGCGGGACCGGCCAGTTCGGCGTCCGCGTCCCCGTCCGATTCCTCCCGCGTGGTCACGGGCGGCTCCGCCGACAGCCGTACGGCCCACACCGCATCCGCATCCGCACCCGCGTCCGTGGCCCGCACCCGTAGCAGGCGCGGCTCCTCCGTGCGGACCCTGCTCCTGGGGCGGGCGTGGAAGCCGCGCAGCAGCTCGTCGATCCCGTCCACCGCGAACTCCGCAGCGATGCCGGTCGGCGTGCCGCCGCGCGCCGACTCCGCGTCGAAGCGGTGGACGGTCGTCTCATGGGCCTGCCGTCGGGCCCAGAAGGCCAGGGGTGACGGGTTGGGCGCGGGGTGGAAGGTCCAGCACTCCACGTCGGGTGAGGCTCCGCCGAGGGTGTCGACCAGGTGCCGGTGGCTGTCCCGGTACCAGGCCAGGAGCTCGGGACCGTCGAGGTCGGGGCCACTGCCCAGGGGTCGGGGCGAGGTGTGCGCCTGCGCGACGAACGAAGCGGCCCACCGATGCACCGCCCCTGTGTGCCGCAGCAGGTCCCGCACCTGCCAGTCCGGGCAGGTCGGCACCTTGGCGTCGACTCCGGCCTCCTCGGCGGCAGCGGCCAGCAGCAGTCCTTCGCGGTCCAGGGTTCGGACGAAGTCAGCGGTCTCCATGCGGGTGAGTGTGCCGGATGGAGTGCGGTCGAAGGGAGGTGCCTTTCCGTTGTGCGTCGGCGGAGTCTTGATGACCGAGTCAAGCCCGCTGCGCGGATTCGACGGCGCCGGTTCCTCGCCCGGTCGCTGCGGGCGCATCGGCTTCCGGGCGAGTGCGGCCCTGCACAAGGGCGGCCTTGAGCGCTGATGGCGGGTGGGCAGGCCATCTGGCCGACTCGTCCGGTCGGCGACGGCCCCCGTGAGGGGCGCTCAGTGCTCAGCTCTCAGCCCTCAGGACGGGGCGGGGAACAGGCAGAACTCGTTTCCTTCGGGGTCGGCCAGGAACCAGTGGTCGTCGTGCCGGGCCAGGACGGTCGCGCCGAGGGTGGTGAGGCGGTCGAGCTCGGTCTCCGGGGCGGGGGAGGTCAGGTCCAGGTGCAGGCGGTTCTTCCCGCGCTTGGGTTCGGGAACGAGCTGACACCACAGGCGAGGCCCTCGGACCCGGGGCTCGACGAGGACGGTCGGGTCGTCCTCGGGGTCGTCGATCCCCTGCGCGCGCAGCCGGGCGAGCTCGGCGCCGTCGTAGGGGGCGACGGCGTGGTCGTCGAGGGCGGCGGCCCAGAAACGGGCCGTGGCGGCCGGACGGGCACAGTCGATGACGATGTCGTGGAGTCGGGCCATCCGGTCATGATGCGCAGCCGGGGTGGGGCGGGCAACGGCCGCAGGTCCCTCCGGACCGGGCGCCGGACGCCGAACCGACCGACGGCCAGGTCCTCACGCTGCTCGCGGGCGGGCCGGGGGTGACGGGACGGTCGTACAGCCACCGAGCAGGCCTTCACGGCGGCCGCACGCCACCTCGGCGCCGATTCCCGACCGTCGTCGAGTCGAGCCCGGACCGGCTGCTGACCCTGCCGGGTGACACCCGTCGTGCTCACCGGACGCGGTGGCGTCGACCCCTTCGGTCAGTTCGGCGACGCGCGGCGGGTCGCGATGGCGATCAGCGTGGCGATCGCCGCCAGCACCGCGACGCTGGTGAGGGCCACGGGCAGGGAGAACCAGTCGGCCATGAAACCGATGGCGGGCGGTCCGAGGAGCATTCCGCCGTAGCCGAGGGTGGAGGCGGTGGCGACGCCGTTCGGGCCGGCGAGGGTGCCCGCGCGTTCGACGGCCACGGGGAAGAGGTTGGCGAGACCGAGCCCCGTGATCGCGAAGCCGAGCAACGCCGCCCACAGGGAGGGCGCGAGCGAGCCGAGCAGCATGCCGGCCGCCGCGGTGGCGCCGCCCGCGACGACGGTACGGCCGTGGCCGAGCCGTTCGAGGAGGGCCGTGCCGCTGAGGCGGCCGATCGTCATGGCCAGCGCGAAGCAGGAGTAGCCGACGGCGGCGACGCCGGGGGAGGCGTCCAGGTCCTGTTCGAGGTGGAGGGCGCCCCAGTCGGCCATGGCGCCCTCGCCGTAGGCGGTGCACAGGGCGATCAGGCCGAAGACGATCACCAGCCCGCGGGTCCTGGTGTCCGGGCGGCGCGGGGTGCCGCTCTCGGGCTGTACGGGGCCCGCGGCCGTCGGCGGTTCGTGGCGCAGCAGCGTACGGCCCGCCACGGCCGTCACCAGCAGCCCGATCACGGCGAGGCCGAGCAGGTGCCGGGTCGGGGAGAGCGCCCCCGCGACCAGCCCGCCGAGCCCCGCGCCGACCATGCCGCCCAGGCTGAAGGCCGCGTGGAAGCTGGGCATCACGGGCCGGCGCAGGGCGGCGACCAGGTCGACGGCGGCGCTGTTGAAGGCGACGTTGATGCTGCCGTAGGCGGCGCCGAAGACGACGAGCACCGAGCCGAGGGCGAGCACGGAGTGGGTGAGCGGGGGCAGGGCGACGCTGAGGGAGAGCAGGACCGCGCAGACGACGGTGACCTGGTGGGTGCCGTAGCGACGGCACAGCCGACCGGTCAGGGTCATGGTGAGGACGGCGCCCGCGGAGACGCCGAGGAGGGCGAGGCCGAGGGCGCTGGCGGAGGCGCCGGTCTGTTCCTTGATCGCGGGGATACGGACGACCCAGCCGGCGAAGAGGAAGCCGTCGAGGGCGAAGAAAGCGGTGAGGGCGATGCGGAGGCGGGTCAGGGTGCTGCGGTTGCCCGGCACGGCGTTGTGCGTTCGGGATTTGTTTATTAGCGGCACAAAGTCAGGTTAGGTGGGTACTGCATGCGAGGCAAGAGGGGTGGGACTGTCGGGCAGCCCGGCCGGCGGCCGTGACCGTCGGGCATCGCCCGGGTCGGCGGCCGTGACCTTCGCCGGGCCCGGGAACGGCGTGGCGGGTCCGGGCCCGGCGTGGCGGCCCCCGCGAACGGCGTGAGCGGGACGTCACCCTCCCCCGAAGGTGGCGTCCCGCTCACTTCCCCCGGCGCCGGACAGTGGACCGAGGCGTCCGTGCGC
This sequence comes from Streptomyces shaanxiensis, assembly GCF_039537145.1. Taxonomy (NCBI): domain Bacteria; kingdom Bacillati; phylum Actinomycetota; class Actinomycetes; order Kitasatosporales; family Streptomycetaceae; genus Streptomyces; species Streptomyces shaanxiensis. The sequence goes on along the minus strand of NZ_BAAAZY010000028.1, from coordinate 228,673 downwards.
GTCCGCGGATCCGTGCCGTCACCAGCACATGACCGCTGTCTCCCCCGACCCCCAGCTGGAGTACAGACGCACCCGGACGTAGTAGCGGCGGCCCTTGACGAGTCGGGCCTTGACCGTGGCGTTGTGCGGGGTGCCGCCGTCGTCCTGGGCGGCGAGGTAGCGGGGTTCGCCGTCCCGCTCCTCGAAGACCACGACGACGGTGTCGCCGTCGCCGAAGGTGCCCAGGGTGTACTCGCGGGTCTCCGGCGGCTCCACGACGAAGTCGGCCTGCTCGGCCGGCCCGAGCCGCAGCGGCACCGAACGGAACGGCACCAGCTCCCGCGGCCCCGGCGTCTCGGCAGGCGGGTACCAGCGGTGGACGAACTCCTTGTCGGCCTTGGACAGCACACCCGGCGGGTTGAGGCCCCCGCGGAACTGCTCCGGCTCCAGGATCAGCCCGGCCGAGAAGGGGTACTCCATGATCGAGTGCGGGTCCCAGGCGGAGCCGTTGACCTCGTTCGGGTCCAGCTTGCGCAGGATGTTGAAGAACGTCTTGTCCCGGCTCCAGAAGTTCGGCGGGCCCGCCAGATCGGCGTACACGGCCTCGTCGTCCCAGTGGATCCCGGCGAACGGGCTCTGGTGCTCGTGCAGCAGGCCGAGCGCGTGCCCGATCTCGTGCAGGGCCGTTCCGCGTTCCCCGGGCACGGTCAGGTCCCAGCCGAAGTTCATGGTGCGTTCGTTCAGGCCGACCTGGAGCGCGTCCTTGCCCACGGTCGACCAAGAGCCGTCGCCGAGCTGGAACCCGATGCGCAGTTCGGCCTCCGACCGGTCGGCCACCTCCACGAAGGACAGGCCGATGCCCAGGCCCTGCCACTCCTGGAAGCACTCGCGCACGACGTCCCGCTGCTCCTTGCTGCCGACCCACGACACATGCCGGGCCTTGCCGGTCTCCGGGTCGGGGATCACGGATCCGTCGGATTCCCGGTCGAAGAAGTGGTAGTGCAGCACGGTGCCGTTGACCCACATCCGGCGTCCGCCGATGAGCGCACTGAGCCGCTCGGCGGCCAGCCCCGGTGCGAAAGCGGGGGCAGGCTGCTGCGCGAGGGAGCAGTAGCGTGCGGTCATGCGAACAGGGTGCCGTCGTACCGCCGCGGGCGCCTGAGTCGGGGGCTACTCAAGTACCCCTGTATCAAGGGTGAGTCACCGCGCTCTTATTGCCGTGATGCCTTGGGAACGTGACGCGAAGACCCTGGAACTGCCCTGGCCGTTCACCGGCCGGGAGGACGAACTCGAACTGGTCCGAGGAGCCTTGACCGCCGGCCGGCACGGCATCGTGATCACCGGACCGGCGGGCTGCGGCAAGACCCGGCTCGTCACCGAGGCCGTCCGCGGCACCGACTGCGCCCGGGTGGCCGGCACCCCCGAGACGCGCCGGATCCGCTTCGCCGCGTTCGCGCACCTCGTACCCGAGACCGCATCCCTGCACGGCGCCGTCCAGCACCTGTCCGGGGTACGGCTGCTGCTCGTGGACGACGCGCATCTGCTCGACGACGCCTCGGCCGCCCTCGTCCACCAGCTGGCCGTGCACGGACGCACCCGTCTCCTGGTCGTCACCACCGACGGCGCCCCGGTCCCGGGCGCCGTCTCCCGTCTGTGGACCGGCGAACTCCTGCCCCGCCTCACCCTGGAGCCGCTGCCCCGGGAGGAGACCGCCCAACTGCTGGCGGGCGGAGCCGCGGGCGCGGCCCTGGAGCCGCTCACCGTGAACCGGCTGCACCATCTGTGCCAGGGGGACCTCCGGCTGCTGCGCGACCTGGTGGACGCGGTGCGCGAGCGCGGGCTGCTGACCCGGGTCCCGGACCGGGACGAGTGGGCGTGGCGCGGTCAGATGCCGGTCACCACGGCGGTACGCGAGCGCACCGCACCGGTACTCGACCGCACGTGCCCCGAGGAGCGAGCCATCCTCGAACGCCTCGCCTTCGCCGAGCCGTTGCCGCTGGACCTGGAGCAGGACCGACTCGATCTGCACACCCTCGAACACCTGGAGGCCGGCGCCCTGATCCAGGTCGACGACCAGGGCGCCGTCCGCCTCGCCCACCCCCTGCACGGCCCGGTGCTGCGGGCCGCGGCCGGCAGGCTGCGGGCGAGGCGGCTGTCCCGTACGCCGGACCAGTGCGGCCCCGCCGTCGACGCCGAGCGCGCCGCGCTGACCCGCCGCATCGAGCGGGCGGACGTACGGGAGATGCCCACGCCCGTGGGGGAGTGGCTGGTGGCGGAGGGCGCGCCGGTGCCGGCCGGGTACGCGGCCGTACGCGCCCGGTTCGCGCGGCTGCGCGGCGAGCTGCGGGAGGCGGCGGCGTGGGCGCGGGAGGGGCTGCGGGACGGCGGCGACGATCCGTCCTGCCGCCTTGAACTCGCCCTCGCCACAGCGCAGTCGGGCGACACGACGGCCGCGCACGAGATCCTGGGTGGCCGCCCCCACGGGGGTGGGGCGGTCACCCGGCCGACGCCGGCCCGCGGCGACGCCGGCGGGGCTGTCTCGGCGGGCATCGGCGACGCCGAGGGGGCTGTCTCGGCCGGCATCAGCGATGCGGACGGGGCTGTCCCCGCGTACGTCGGCGGTGCGGACGGGGCTGTCGGGGCGCTGACCGGCGAGCGCGACACGGCTGTCGAGGCGCTTGCAGGTGACGCCTACGACGCCGTCCGCCTAGGCACCCCCGAGCTCGCCGCGGGCCGCCTGACGGGTGTCTTCGCCGCGCACGCCGACGCGCTCGCCCAGGGGGACGGTGCCGCGCTCGACCGGGTGGCCGAACAACTGGAGGAGCGCGGCTTCCTGCTCTTCGCGGCCGAGGCGCACGCCCAGGCCGTACGGGCCCACCGCGACCCGCGCGCCGCCCGCACCGCACGCACGCGTGCCGTCGCCCTGGCCCGCCGCTGCCAGGGCGCCCGCACCCCGGCGTTGTCCGGGCTGGTCCTGGGCGAACTGACCGCCCGGCAACGGCAGATCGTCACGCTGGCCGCCGCGGGACTGAGCAACCGGCAGATCGCCGAGAAGCTCACCCTGTCCGTCCGCACGGTCGGCAACCACCTGTACAGCGCCTACGCCCGCCTCGGCGCCAGCGACCGCGGCGCACTGCCGTGGCTGGTGGAGCTGCCGGACGCGCAGCCGGCGTAAGGGAGTTCAGCGGGTCGCCCCGATGAGAAACGTCAGGCCGCCCCGAACGCCGAGAACGCCCACCCCGTCGCCTGGTGCAGCGCGTCGCCCGGCAGTGCCGCCCGGGCGTCGCGCAGTGCCTCCGCAAGGGAGAGGCCGTCGCTCAGGCGCTTGTGCAGCGCCAGCATCAGCGGCACCACCGCGGCGTCGTTGACGGGCGCGCTCGCCGCCACCACGCCCGCCGTGCCCAGCGGCAACAGCGCGGTGACCAGGCCGAGCAGTTCGTCGGCGCCGACGGAGGCGAAGCGGGCGGTGTCGCAGCAGGAGAGGATGATCCGGTACGGGCTGCGGTCCAGGCGCTCGAAGTCGTGCACGACGATCGGCCCGTCGGCCATGCGCAGCGACGAGAACAGGGGGCTGTCCGCGCGGAACGTGCCGTGGGCCGCGATGTGGGCCAGCTCGGCCCCGTCGAGTTCCTCCAGCACGCGGGGCACGCGCGCGTCGGCGTGCTCCAGGACGACCGCACCGCGGTACCGGCAAGCGAGGTGCGGTACCTCCGCGCCGCCGGTCGCCAGTCCCGGCCCGCGCACCAGCACCTGACGCCCGCCGGGCGGCGGCTCGGTCTCTCGTGCGCGCAGCCAACTGCTGGCCGACGGCGACACGCTGAGCACGCGTTCGCGCAGGGACGGCAGCAGCGCCCACGGCACCCGGTGCAGCCGGGCGGGCGGTACGACCACGACGGGGCCGTCGCCCAGATGGGCCGCGGCCGGACCGAGCAGCAGCTCCTCCAGGCGCCGCCCCGCGGCCTCCACCACCGGCAGCCGCCCCTCCGCACCAGGGTGGGCCAGCCGCCGCAGCCCGGCCTGGACGTGCTCGGCCTCCCTCTCCGCCTCGGCCAGCAGCCCGGCCTCGAACCGGCGCACACGCCCCTGCCCGCACAGCAGCACCTGAACCCGCCCGTCCAGCACGGCGAGTTCGGCCAGCAGGACGTCGTCGCCCAGCCGCTGAAGCAGTCGGCCCGGGTCGAAGCGGTAGCCGTCGCCGGGCGTGTCGCCGCGCAGATGCAGCGTCCGGGACCGGATCTCCCGCTCCAGGCGTCGCTGTTCGCGCTCCAGCGCCGGAACGGGCCGCGCGTCCATACGCGCTTCCTCCGCGCGGGCCGCGATCACCCGGAACGCGGTCAGGGCGCCCTGCAGCTCCGGGTCGGCCGGCGGCCGGGTCGGCGGGGTGGACAGCGCGGTGGCCCGCCAGCGCTCGCTCCACACCAGCAGCCGCCGCGGACTGCCGGAGTCGAGGCTGGCCTGCTGGGCCAGTGCGGCGAGTTCGGCGCCCTGCTCGGTGGCGCGGGCCCGCAGTTCCGACGCGCCGAGCGTCATCCGGTGGGCGTCCAGCACGTCCAGGCCACGCCGACAGGCCTCCAGGACACCCCGACCGGACCCCGCCGCCCGGGCCCGCAGCGCCTGCGCCGCCCAGCCCGTCATCCGCGCCAGCGGCGGACCGCTGCGCCGGCTGCGGGCGGCGACGGCCAGATGCTGCTCGGCGTCGGCCCGCCAGCCCAGGGTGAGCGCGATCCGGCCCGCGAGCAGCGAGGCCTCCGGCGCGGCCGGCGCGCCGAAGAAGGCCAGCCGCTCGGCGACCGCCGCCGTGTCGGCCACCAGCCGCCCCGAACTGCGCCCGGCGGCCACCCGCGCCTCGATCAGCACCAGCCGGGCATGCGTCTCCCACCAGCTGCGCCGCTGCCCGGCGAAGAGCCGTACGGCCATGTCGGCGCGCGCGATCGCGGTGTGCGCCTCGCCGGCCAGCCGGGCGGCACGCGCGGCGGCCAGCAGCAGCTCGGCCTTGCGGGTGGACTGGCCGCCGATGCCGTCGAGCACGGCGATCGCCGCGTCGGCCTCGGCCAGCGCCTCCGGGGCGAGCCCCGCGGCCATCAGCACCTCGCAGCGACGGATGTTGAGCATGAAGGTCGGCGTGCCCAGCTTGGCGTACCGCTCCTCGGCCTCGTCGAGGAGCCGCAGCGCCGCCGGAATGTCGCCCGACCGGAACGCGGCGAGCCCCCGGCTCTCCACCGCGTCGGCCTTGTCGTGCTCCTGGCCCGTGGTGTCCCACAGCGCCTCGGCCGCGGTGAAGTCGGCGTCCGCGCGGTCCACCGTGCCCAGCGCCAGATGCACCGTCGCCCGCAGCGTCAGCGCGCGCGCCGTCCAGATGACGTCCTCCGCCTGCCGCAGCACGGGGATCGCCTTGCGCACGTCCTCCAGCGCCTCGCGGTGGTGGCCCAGGACCCAGCGCGCGTAGGCCCGGCGGAACAGCACCCGGGCGCGGGTGTGTCCGCTCCCGCGCGCGACCCCGCGCTCCAGCGCGGCCAACCCCTGCTGCGTGCGCCCCGCATGCACCAACGCGACCCCGAGCGCCGCCAGGACGTCCGCCTCCCGGTCGGCCGATTCCGCGCGTGCCGCGAGATCCCGGGCACGCCGCAGGTGATGGAGGGCGAGGCGCATGTCGCCCCAATCCCGCTGCCAGATGCCGATCACCTGGTGGGCGACGGAGGCGTGCAACGGCGACGGATCGGCGTCGAGCACCCCTTCCGCCCTCGCCAGTGCGTCGTTCGGGGCGGCGAACACCATCGGCAGCAGTTCGAGAACCGAGTCGCTTCCCGCTGTCACTCCACGGATGGTAGTTGCCACGGAACCGTGCCACACCGGTTTGGCGCTGTATCAATCAGTGACCGCACGGCTCTGACTGACGAACGTCGCCTCAGGGGGAGGACCCGCCATGGCACCACAGCGATTCCACGAGCAGTTCGAGCAGATCCAGCGCTCCATGCCCGACGTCCCCCTAGCGATGGGGCCGGACGACTCCGCCGAGTTCATCTACGAGAAGGGCTATGTGCTCGTCCGCGACGGTGAGGACGCCCGTCTCGTCGAGGACACCGTACGCGCGCACTTCACCGCCGAGCCCGAACTGGTGCAGGACAACGTGCGCCGCGCGAGCCCGCAGACCAACCGGTCGGGCATCACCCGTATCCAGGTCGGCGACCCCGGTGAGGGCGACCGGGGCGGCGACCGCCCCGTCGCGCACGCCCTGCGTGCCCTGCGGGAGACCGAGGGCCGCGCCGGACGCCGGCTGGTCAGCCGCAACCACCTGGTGTCGATCGCGGTCAACTCGTGCCCCGGCGACGAACCCGCCCCCGTCGCGCAGGCCGAGGGACTCAACCCCGCGGTGGCGGAGGGCACCCACGACGCGGACAGCGCCGTCGGCGTTCTGGTCATCGACACCGGCCTGATGCGCGACTTCCGCTCCTCCCCGCTGCTCGCCCACACCGACGGCGACGCGCAGATCAAGGAGTGCGACGACGACGGCGTCCTCCAGCAGTACGTCGGCCACGGCACGTTCATCGCCGGACTCGTCGCCGCCGTCGCACCCAACACGACCATCACGGTCCGCAACTCCCTCAACGACGCGGGCGCCATCCTGGAGTCCGAGTTCGGCGAGAAGCTCTTCGAGGCCGTCGATGCGGGCGGCTGGCCCGACATCCTCAGCCTCTCCGCCGGCACCTCCAACGGCCGCACCGATGGTCTGCTCGGCATCGAGGCCTTCATGCAGGAGCTGCGCGAACAGCGCACCCTGCTCGTCGCCGCGGCCGGCAACAACGGCAGCGCCACGCCGTTCTGGCCCGCCGCCTACGCCGACCTGTCCGACTACCAGGACGCGGTGCTGTCGGTCGGAGCACTGCGCGGCGACGGCGAGTTCGGCGCCTGCTTCAGCAACCACGGCGCCTGGGTGAAGGCCTACGCGCCCGGCGAGCGGCTCACCAGCGTCCTGACCGGCTTCGACACGCCCGTGCCGTACGTCTACCAGCACTCCACCTACGACACCTGCCGCTACGGCTTCGGCTACTCCTGCACCTGCGTGTCCCCGCGCCACACCGGTGTGTTGAGCGAGCAGGGCGGCGCCACCAAGCCCGACCAGGTGATGTTCGAGGGATTGGCGCACTGGAGCGGCACGTCGTTCGCCACCCCCCTCGTCGCCGGCATGATCGCCGCCCACATGACCGCACAGCAGGAGAGCGACCCGCGTGTCGCCCGGTACAAGATGCTCGCGGCGAACTCCGGGTACGCGGAGGTGCGGGGGGCGCACGTACCGGCACTTCGCCCCCCGACCTGGCGCCCTGTGCCCGTCATGCAGCCGGCTCCTCGGTCATGAGGGTCGGAACCATCCCCTCCGCGGCGTACGATGACTTGCCGTACACGAGGGGTGGGGCTGTGGACCGAGCAGATGTCGGTGCGCTGGTCCAGTCCGCCGTCGACGGCGACGCGGCGGCCTGGAAGGCGCTCGTGGAAGGGCTGAGCCCACTGGTGTGGTCGGTCGTGCGCGCGCACCGACTCAACGACGCCGACGCCCATGAGGTCTACCAGACCGTCTGGTTCCGCTTCGCCCAGCACCTCGGGCGCATCCGTGAACCCGAGAAGGCCGGGTCATGGCTCGCCAGCACCGCACGGCACGAGTGCCTGAAGGTGCTCAAGAGCTTAAGGCGGCTGACGGTGACGAGCGATCCGCAGCTGCTCGACCGGGTCAGCGAGGACCGTACGCCCGAACAGTCGCTCCTGGACTCAGAGGAGGCGGCCGCCGAGACCGAGCGCATCCGCTGGATGTGGCAGGAGTTCGAGGAACTCGGCGAACGCTGCCGCCAGTTGCTGCGCGTCCTGATGGCCTCGCCGCCGCCCAGCTACCAGGAGGTGTCCGCCGCACTGGGCATCGCCGTGGGCAGCATCGGGCCGCTGCGCCAGCGCTGCCTGCGCCGACTCCGGGCCCGACTCGACGCGCGGGGGGCGCTGTGAACGACGACACGCACGACGAAGTGACGGGCGACGAGCCCTTCGGCGACGACGGGTTCGACGTCGAGCTGCTGGAGGAGGAGCTCCGGCAGGCCGCCGCCATCCTGGACCCCGTGCCGGCCCAGCTGCGGCAGATCGCCGTGGAGGCGTTCGCGCTGCACGACCTCGACGCCCGTATCGCCGAGTTGACGTTCGACTCGGTGGTGGACGCCATTCCGGTCAGGGGAGCGACGGACGTCCCGCGGATGCTGACCTTCCGCGCGGGCGAGGTGACCGTCGACGTGGAGGTGACCGCGCAGGGGCTGATGGGGCAGGTGCTGCCCCCGCAGCAGGCGCGGATCGAGGTGCTCGGCGGCCCGCAGACGGCCACGCCGGTCGTGGCCGACGACATGGGCCGCTTCACCAGCTCCGCACCCCCGAACGGGCCGTTCGCCCTGCGGCTGCGCACCGGCGGGGAGGTCGTGGTCACGGAGTGGCTGCGGGCCTGACCCACCGGGTCAGCGTGCGGCGGCGTCCACCAGCGCCGTCAGCGCCCGCGCGAGCCGGGTGAGTCCGGGACCTGCCGGACCGCCCGGCTCCGCCATGTACGTGTCCCGCCGGAGCTCGATCATCAGGGCACTGACACGGGGATCGCGGCCGTAGAACTCCAGCGGGACGTACGTGCCGCTGAACGGACTGTCCAGCCCCGTCTCCCCGCACGGGGCGAACGCCTCCCGGGCCGCGGCGAGCAGCTCGGGCGGCGTGTGGAAGGAGTCGGTGCCCAGGCAGACCGGCGGGCGCGGGCCCGCGCCGTGCAGCTCGTACGGGAGCGGCGCGGTGGGATAGGAGTGCACGTCGATGATCACGGCCCGTCCCGTGGCGGTCAGCCGCTGCGCGACGGCGTCGGTCATCGCCCGGGCGTACGGCTCGAAGTAGCGGGAGATCAACGGCGCGGGGTCGAAATCGTCGGGCCGCAGCGCCTCCCGATGCGTGGTTCGCGTGTACACGGCGCCCATTCCGACGGCGAGCATCTCCTCCCGCTCGTCCGGGAACCGCTCCGGGTCGACGACCAGCCGGGACAGCCGGTTCACGAACCGCCACGGGGTGACCTCCGCCGCGGCGGCCGCCTCCTGCGCGAGCCGCGCGGTGTGCGCGTCGACGATGTGGTCCAGCTCCCGCTCCAACGCGGAGTCGTCCAGCACGATGCCCGCGCGCACCCCGGGCGGTATCTCCCGTGCCGAGTGCGGCACATGGAGGATCACCGGCGACTGCGCGGCGCCGGGGAGCAGCTCGAACGACGGTACGGCAGAGGTCATCAGGGCTGCTCCCGGGGCGTTGTCAGTGGCGTGGTGCACCATCACAGCATGAACATCAGCAACCAGCAGGTGAGCGCACACCCGTTCCTCAAGGGGCTCCACGGGGACGGCTACTACCCCGACCACGCGGTGGGCCGGGGCAAGGAGATCCTGCTGCGCCTGTGCGAGCGCATCGAGGCGGAGCGGCCGGCCGACCTTGCCGCGCTGTACGTCCTGACGCAGGCGGCCACCGACGAGTTCAACGACCTTCAGGACGACGACTTCGACATCGAGACCGTGGCCCGGGAGGAGATAGCCGAGGAGTTCTGGTTCGTGGCGAACGCCTACGGCTTCGCGGACGCCGATGCGGAGGAACTGATCGCCACCCGGGACTGGTGACGCGGATGACCGTCCACGAGCTCTCCAGGGCCGACGCCCGTCGAATCGCCGTACGCGCACAGCTCCTGGACGGCGCTCGGCGGCCGAGCGGGCTGCTGGATGTCGTACGACAGCTGACCCTGCTCCAGGTCGACCCGACCGCCGCCGTCGCGCCCAACGCCGACCTCGTGGCGTGGAGTCGGCTCGGGTCCTCCGGGTACGCATCGGCCGAGCTGAGCGCCGCCCTCGCCGACCGGACGCTGCTGGAGCTGCGGGCGATGATCCGGCCCGGTGAGGATCTCGCGCTGTACCGCGCCGAGATGGCCGAGTGGCCCGAGCGCGGGACGCCGACCTCCTGGCGTGAGTATCACCGCGCGTGGGTGGCGGCCAACGAGGCCTGCCGCCGGGACATCCTCGTCCGGCTCGGCGCCGCGGGGCCGCTGCCGTCCCGCGAACTGCCCGACTCCTGCGCGCTGCCGTGGCGGTCCAGCGGGTGGAGCAACAACCGCAATGTCACCAAGCTGCTGGAGCTCATGGTGCAGCGCGGCGAGGTCGCCGTGGCGGGACGGACGGGTGGTGACCGGCTGTGGGACCTGGCCGAGCGCGTCTACCCCGACACACCCGCGGTCCCCGTGCACGAGGCGCTGCGCCTACGGGACGAGAGACGGCTGCGCGCCCTCGGCATCGCCCGCGCCCGTGGCCCGGAGTGCCAGGTGGAGCCCGCGGACGTGGGGAACGCCGGTGAGCCGGCCGTCGTCGAGGGCGTACGGGGCAAGTGGCGTGTCGATCCTGCCTGGTTGGGGCAGCCGTTCGTCGGGCGCGCCGCCCTGCTGTCGCCGTTCGACCGGTTGATCCACGACCGCAGGCGCACCACCGAGCTCTTCGGCTTCGACTACCAGCTGGAGATGTACAAGCCGGCCGCCAAGCGCCGCTGGGGCTATTTCGCCTTGCCGATCCTGTACGGCGACCGGCTGGTGGGCAAGCTCGACGCCACCGCCGACCGCAAGGCCGGGGTGCTGCGGGTCGATGCCGTGCACGAGGACGAGCGATTCACCCAGGCGATGAGCGCGGAGATCGGCCGGGAGATCGAGGACCTGGCCCGATGGCTCGACCTGGAGCTCGTCCTTCCCGACTAGACGTGTCAGGCGCCGCCACTGACGCCGGGTACCACGAAGCGCCGGTGCAGCGGCGAGAACCGCGCCTCCGGCTCACCGGGCATGCCGGCTTCCTGGACAGCCGGCGTCAGCCGCTCGGCGAAGAACCGCTCGAAGTCCGCCTGCGCATCCCATACGTCGGTGACGTGCAGCGCGCCCTCGTCGAACCAGGCCACGTGCAGGCTCAGACCCTCCGGCACCTGCTCCTCCCAGCGCACCGCGTCCCGGACGGCTTCGTACTGCTCGGGCGTCGCTCCGGGCCAGCGCAAGGACAACACAACAGCCATGGGCCTGCTCCTTTGCTTCGGCTTACCCCGCCCAGTAGACCGGCCCACGCCACCGAACTCCCGCCGTGGTACGCCGTTCGTGCGGGACAGGCCGGACATCACGGCTCTGCCCCGGCCGGGCAGTGTGCCGACCGGGGCAGAGACGCTGAAGCGGGCCCGTGGGACCCTCGCGTCAGCTCAGGGACGCGAGCGCCTCGTTCCAGGTGGCCGACGGGCGCATGACCGCGGCGGCCTTGGCCGGGTCGGGCTGGTAGTAGCCGCCGATCTCGGCCGGCTTGCCCTGGACGGCGTTCAGCTCGTCGACGATCTTCTGCTCGTTGGCGGTGAGCGTCTCGGCGAGCGGGGCGAAGGCCTTCGCCAGGTCCACGTCGTCGGTCTGCTTGGCCAGCTCCTGCGCCCAGTACAGGGACAGGAAGAAGTGGCTGCCGCGGTTGTCGATGCCGCCGACGCGACGGGTCGGGGACTTGTCCTCGTTGAGGAAGGTCGCCGTGGCGCGGTCGAGGGTGTCCGCGAGGACCTTCGCGCGGGTGTTGCCGGTGGCGGTCGCGTACTGCTCCAGGGAGGGAACGAGCGCGAAGAACTCACCGAGGGAGTCCCAGCGCAGGTAGTTCTCCTTGACCAGCTGCTGGACGTGCTTCGGCGCGGAACCGCCGGCGCCCGTCTCGAACAGGCCGCCGCCCGCCATCAGCGGGACGACCGACAGCATCTTGGCGCTGGTGCCCAGCTCCAGGATCGGGAACAGGTCGGTGAGGTAGTCGCGCAGGACGTTGCCCGTCACCGAGATCGTGTTCTCGCCGCGGCGGATGCGCTCCACCGACAGCTTGGTGGCCTCGACCGGGGCGAGGATGCGGATGTCCAGGCCCTCGGTGTCGTGCTCCGGCAGGTAGGCGTTGACCTTGGCGATCAGGTTGGCGTCGTGCGCGCGGGTCTCGTCCAGCCAGAAGACGGCCGGGTCGCCGGTGGCGCGGGCGCGGGTGACGGCCAGCTTCACCCAGTCCTTGATCGGCGCGTCCTTGGTCTGGCAGGCGCGGAAGATGTCGCCCTCGGCGACCGGCTGCTCGATGAGCACGTTGCCGGCCTGGTCGACCAGGCGCACCGTACCCGCGGCCTTGATCTCGAAGGTCTTGTCGTGGGAGCCGTACTCCTCGGCCTTCTGCGCCATCAGGCCGACGTTCGGGACCGAGCCCATCGTCGACGGGTCGTAGGCGCCGTTGGCGCGGCAGTCGTCGAGCACGGCCTGGTAGACACCGGCGTACGAGGAGTCCGGGAGCACCGCGAGGGTGTCGGCCTCCTGGCCGTCCGGGCCCCACATGTGGCCGGAGGTGCGGATCATGGCCGGCATCGAGGCGTCGACGATGACGTCGGACGGCACGTGCAGGTTGGTGATGCCCTTGTCGGAGTCGACCATGGCCAGCTCCGGACCCTCGGCGATCTCCGCGTCGAAGGACGCCTTGATCTCGGCGCCGTTCGGCAGCGCCTCCAGGCCCTTGAGGATGCCGCCCAGACCGTCGTTCGGGGACAGACCGGCGGCGGCGAGGGCCTGGCCGTACTTCTCGAAGGTCTTCGGGAAGAAGGCGCGCACGACGTGGCCGAAGACGATCGGGTCGGAGACCTTCATCATCGTCGCCTTGAGGTGCACGGAGAACAGCACGCCCTCGGCCTTGGCCCTGGCGACCTGCGCGGTCAGGAACTCGCGCAGCGCTGCGACCCGCATCACGGAGGCGTCGACGACCTCGTCCTTGAGGACCGGTACGGACTCGCGCAGGACGGTGGTGGTGCCGTCCTCGGCGACCAGCTCGATCCGGAGCGAACCCGCCTCGGAGATCACGACGGACTTCTCGGTGGAGCGGAAGTCGTTCTGGCCCATGGTCGCCACGTTCGTCTTGGACTCGGAGGCCCAGGCGCCCATGCGGTGCGGGTGGGTCTTGGCGTAGTTCTTGACCGAGGCGGGGGCGCGGCGGTCGGAGTTGCCCTCACGCAGGACCGGGTTCACGGCGGAGCCCTTGACCTTGTCGTAGCGGGCCTGGATCTCCCGCTCCTCGTCGGTCTTCGGGTCGTCCGGGTAGTTCGGCAGCGCGTAGCCCTGGCCCTGGAGCTCGGCGATCGCGGCCTTGAGCTGCGGGATCGACGCCGAGATGTTCGGCAGCTTGATGATGTTGGCGGCGGGCGTCTTGGCGAGCTCACCGAGCTCGGCCAGGGCGTCCGGGATGCGCTGGTCCTCGGTCAGGTACTCCGGGAACACCGCGATGATGCGGCCGGCCAGCGAGATGTCACGCGTCTCCACGGCGACACCCGCCTGCGAGGCGTACGCCTGGACCACCGGCAGGAAGGAATACGTCGCCAGGGCCGGGGCCTCGTCAGTGTGCGTATAGATGATGGTCGAGTCAGTCACCGGGTGCTCCGCTCCACGTCTGCAACATTGCTCGACATCAAGATATCTCGTGATCGACCTCGGCTCGACAGGGGTCCGCACAGTGGTGCGGTATCTGCGCCGACATCTTGGATCCGCGCAAATGGAGGCACCGCCTCCGTGCAACCGGATCGCCTGATCGCAGAGTCATGTAGGGAGATCACCGATCCGGCGGCCGGGCCTGACCATCCGGCTGCCCCAGCGAAAGCGGACCATGAGATATCGCACCCGAGTGACGGCCCCCGCGGCCGCCCTGATCGGCACGGCAGCGGCCCTCGCCGCCGCCCCCTCCGCCCACGCGGCACCGACACGCACGGGGACGTCGGCCGCCAAGACCTCCGGCACCCCGGGCCCCGAGACCCTCGGCGACCCCGTCTACCCGGCCCTCGGCAATGACGGCTACCGCGTCGCGGCCTACCACCTCGACTTCTCCTACGACGCCACGACCCGCCTGGTCGATGCCACCGCGACCCTGCGGATCCGCACCACCCAGGCCCTGACCCGCTTCTCCCTCGACGCCCTCGGCCTCGACATACGCGCCGTCCGCGTCGGCGGCCGCACGGCGACGTACGAGCAGGTCGGCGAGAAGCTGCGCATCACGCCGGCCCGGACCCTGCCCGCCAAGTCCGGGGTCACCGTCTGCGTCGAGTACTCGGCGGATCCGCGCCGTATCCTGCCGCCGCACACCGGCTGGGTCGACACGCTGGACGGGTTCGCAGTCTGCTGCCAGCCGAACTTGGCCCACACCGTCTTCCCGTGCAACGACCACCCCTCCGACAAGGCCGACTTCACGTTCCGCATAACCGTCCCCGGCGGCCTGCGCGGCGTGGCCACCGGCCTGCTCGTCCGCACCGAGAGCCTCTCCGGCGGCCGTACCGCCTACACGTACCGCTCCCGCGAGCCCATGGCCACCGAACTGGTGCAGATCACGGTCGGCGACTACGTGATCAAGGACCGGCAGGGCCCGCACGGCCTCCCGCTGCGCGACGTCGTCCCGGTCGCGCGCGCCGAGGCACTGGAACCGGCGCTCGCGCTGACGCCGAACCTGGTCGAGTGGCTGGAGGCGCGGCTCGGGGCCTACCCCTTCGAGACGTACGGCCTGCTGCCCTGCAACTCCGACGCCCCGAACGCCTTCGACTTCACCGGCCTGGAGACCCAGACCCTGACCATCTACAAGCCGAACTATCTGCTCCAGGCGGAGCCGAAGATCGGCTCGCACATGATGCACGAGCTGGTCCACTCCTACTTCGGCAACAGCGTCAGCCCCGCCTCCTGGGCCGACCTGTGGATCAACGAGGGCCACGCCGACTTCTACGGGCTGCTCTACCGCTACGAGCGCGGCTGGCCGGACTCCCTGGGCATGACCACCCTGGAAGCCCGGATGAAGCACACCTACGCGCAGGGCGACCAGTGGCGGCGCGACTCCGGGCCGGTCGCCGCGCCCAACGCGGCCAACCTGTTCGACGGCCAGCGCTACCTGGGCGGCGTGCTGGTCCTGTACGCGCTGCGCAACCTCGTCGGCGAGAGCGCCTTCAACGCGCTGGAGCGCGCCTTCCTCGACCGGTACCGCAACTCCTCGGCGTCGACGGCCGACTACATCGCCGTCGCCTCCGAGGTCTCCGGTCAGGATCTGTCCGGATTCCTTCGGGACTGGCTGTACGGCACGAAGACGCCGCGGATGCCGGGGCACCCGGACTGGACGGTCACGCCGGTGAACCCGGCGCTCGCCGCGCCGCACAGCCGTAAGCGCAGCCGCTCCCACGACAACTCGGCCACCCTGTAGGGACGTCGGGCAGGTCAGTCGAGGCGGACGGGGGTCATCTCGTCCGCCTCCCCGGGGATGCGCTGCTGGGGAATCGCCACCGAGCCCTGCTGGATGGCCACCGTGCGAGTGGGCGCCGGGATGTGGATGCCCTCGGCGCGGTAGCGCTTGTGCAGGCGCTTGATGAACTCGTGCTTGATCCGGTACTGGTCGCTGAACTCGCCGACGCCCAGGATGACGGTGAAGCCGATCCGGGAGTCGCCGAAGGTGTGGAAGCGGATGATCGGCTCGTGGTCCGGCACGGCCCCCTCGACCTCGGCCATCACCTCGCCGATGACCTCGTTCGTCACCCGCTCGACGTGGTCCAGGTCGCTGTCGTAGGCGACGCCGACCTGGACCAGGATCGTCAACTGCTGCTCGGGACGCATGAAGTTGGTCATGTTCGTCTTCGCGAGCTCCCCGTTGGGGATCACGACCAGGTTGTTGGACAGGTTGCGGACCGTCGTCTGGCGCCAGTTGATGTCCTCGACGTAGCCCTCCTCGCCGCTGCTGAGCCGGATGTAGTCGCCGGGCTGGACGGTCTTGGAGGCGAGGATGTGGATGCCCGCGAAGAGGTTGGCGAGCGTGTCCTGCAGGGCGAGCGCGACCGCCAGACCGCCGACGCCCAGCGCGGTGAGCAGCGGCGCTATGGAGATGCCCAGCGTCTGCAGCACCACCAGGAAGCCGATGGCCAGGATCAGGACCCGGGTGATGTTGACGAAGATCGTGGCCGAGCCGGCGACGCCGGGGCGGGACTGGGTGACCGTCCGCATCAGCCCGGCGATCCCGCGGGCCACCGACAGCGTCACGACGAAGATGAGCAGCACGGTCAGGATCTGGTTGACGTTGTGCTGGACCGTCTTCGTCAGCGGCAGCGCCGCTCCCGCCGAGGCCGCGCCGCCGAGGAACGCCGCCCACGGCACCACGGTGCGCAGCGTGTCCACGATGAGGTCGTCACCGCTCCAGCGGGTGCGGTCCGCGTGCTTGCCCAGCCAGCGCAGCAGCATCCGCAGCAGGAAGGCCGCCAGCAGCCCCGCCGCCAGCGCGATCCCGGCGATGACCAGGTCGTCCACAGTGAGCGCTCGCGTCACCGGTCACCTCCGGGGAGAAAAGCGGCGGCGAACCCCTTCGCCGACGGCCGGATGTGAAGTCTCGTCACGTTGTCACCTGCTCGATTCCGCGATGTGCCGTCGCGCCGGCCACCCCGTCCCCCGTGACCGGCACGAGGGTTCATCCTGCCGTATCGGGTACACGTGTTCGTGCCGGGATCGTCGGGCGGACGGCCTCATCGGTCGCTTTCGGGCATTCTCCCCGGAACTCCGGCCGACTCCGAGGCCGAACGACCGCATCCCGGGGCGCGCTTGATGCGTGGGTGCGGCACGACGGGCGCTTGCCGACGCGCGCCCCGGCGTACGGACCGGGCACGCTTGGGCTGCGTGCGCTCTCAGAGTTGCCTGTGCTCGCAGAGTTGCCTGAGTGCGCAGAGTTGCCTGGGTTCGCAGAAATGCCCGCGCCCTCAGAGTTCCGTGAACGACCCGTGCCGCCCCGCACCCGAGGCGAAGCGGGCGGCGCCCTCCAGACTGTCCGCCAACACACCCGTCCCGTGCCGGAGTTCACCCCGCATCGCCGCCCGCTCGTCCAGCCCCTCCTGGTCGAGCACGGAGGCACGGTCGGCGCGCAGGCAGCCCTGCGGGAACCGGGCGATCACGGCGGCCAGCTCCTCCGCCTCGGCGCGGGCACGCCCATGCGGCACGACACGGTTGGCGAGCCCCATGCCGTAGGCCTCGTCAGCCGAGACCGGCCGCCCGGTCAGGATCATGTCCAGCGCGCGGCTCGTGCCGATCAGCCGGGGCAGCCGTACCGTGCCGCCGTCGATCAGCGGTACGCCCCAGCGGCGGCAGAACACCCCGAAGACCGCGTCCTCCTCGGCCACCCGCAGATCGCACCAGAGCGCCAGCTCAAGGCCGCCCGCCACCGCGTGTCCGGCCACCGCGGCGATCACCGGCTTCGACAGCCGCAGCCGGGTCGGCCCCATCGGGCCGTCACCGTCCTCGGCGACCCGATTGCTCCGGTCGCCGCCCAGCGCCTTCAGGTCGGCGCCCGCGCAGAACGTGCCGCCCTCGCCCCACAGCACCGCCACCCGCGCCTCGTCGTCCGCCTCGAACGCCCGGAACGCGGCGGCGAGTTCGGCGGCCGTCGGACCGTCGACCGCGTTGCGGACCTCGGGCCGGGAGAGGACGACGGTGGTGACGTGTTCCTGGCGCTCGACGCGGACCGGCATGGCGGGGTGCCCTTTCCGTGGGTCGGACCCCGTACGTTACTGACCGGTCGGGTGACCTTCCATCGCGACCGACCGGTCAGATGACCTTCCAGCGCACGAGCGCCCCCAGCGTCAACGCCCCCGGCAGCAGCGGCAGCCACACCGTGATGATCCGGTACGCCAGCACCACCGCCGTGGCCACTGCCACCGGCGCGCCCGCCGCCACCAGCGCCACGACGAGCGCGGCCTCGACCGAGCCGACGCCACCCGGTGTGGGCACGAGGGCGACGGCGACGGTCGCCGCCAGATACGCGAGCGCCATGTGCGCCGGCGGCACGTCCAGTCCCAGCGCGAGCCCGACCAGGACCAGCCCGGCCGCCTGGAGCGTCGGAAACGCCAGCGAACCGCCCCACAGCGCCAGCGCCCGGGAGGGCCGGGCGTGCACCGAGCGCGCCTCGCCCAGCGCGGTGCGCAGGAACGACGCCACGGCGGCGCGCAGTCGGCGTACGAGTGCGAAGACGGCCACGACCAGGACGGCCGCCGCGCCGATGATCAGCAACAGCGGGCCCCAGGCTCCCTCCGGGAGAAGGGGGCCGAGCTGCAGCGCATGGGGGAAGGCGATCAACAGCGCGGCCAGCAGACCGACCCGGGCCACGCTCTCCGCGAGCAGATAGAGCGCCAGCGCGGCCGAGGAGCGGGCGAGCGGCAGCCCGCACACTGTCATGAAGCGCAGGTTGACCGCGCTCGCGCCCAGCCCGGTGGGCAGCAGGTGATTGGCCGAGCCCGCCGCGAACTGTGTGACGAGCAGCCGCAGTTTCGGCAGCCGGTCGACCACGGCACCCTGCCGGGTCACCGCCGCAGCCACCCAGGTCAGGCAGGTGGCGCAGGCCGCGGCGAACAGCCACGGCCACTTGGCCGTCGCCAGATGACCGATGCCCTCGGCGAGCACGGCCCGGTGCCGCACCGCGACCACGACCACGAGGACGAGTGGGAGCAGGACCAGTATCCGGCGGAGCGGGACGCGCCGGAGCAGGCGTCCCAGGGAGAGTCGTACCGCTGTCACATTCGGAGAGGTTCTCCGCGCCGCGACAACGGCGGGTTGCGGCAGCGGAGACGGCGGCTTACGGACCGGCTGCGGACGACTGTCGATCTTCGCGAAGCCGCCGATACCGCCCTCGGCTCCGTCCGTGCCGCCGCTCCCGGACTCTGCGATGTTGACCTCAAGACTGCTTGAGGTTCTACGTTCCCTCTCATGAGTATGGAGACCACAGCCTGGACACAGCTGCAGAGCGTCATGAGCGCCGAACGGGAGCGTCGCCCGTTCGCCCGCGCGACGCTGCGCCGCATCGGCGCGTTCGCCCGCCCGCACCGCCGCAGGATCGCGCTCTTCGTCGTGCTCGGGGTGGTGACCGCGCTGCTCGCCGTCGCGACCCCCGTGCTGGCCGGACGCGTCGTCGACGCGATCGTGACGGGCGGCGCCGAGGGCACCGTCGTCCGTCTGGCCCTGCTGATCGCCCTGATCGCGGTGGGGGAGGCGGCGCTCGGGATCCTCGCGAGGCGTCTGTCGGCGACCCTCGGCGAGGGTCTCATCCTCGATCTGCGGACGGCTGTGTTCGATCATGTGCAGCGCATGCCGGTCGCGTTCTTCACACGCACTCGTACGGGAGCGCTCGTCTCCCGTCTCAACAACGACGTGATCGGCGCCCAGCGCGCCTTCAGCAACACGCTGTCCGGAGTGGTCAGCAACCTCGTCACGCTGCTGCTCACCCTCGCCGTCATGCTCACCCTGTCCTGGCAGATCACCCTGCTCGCCCTCGTCCTGCTCCCGGTGTTCGTGCTCCCGGCCCGACGCATGGGCCACCGCATGGCCCGGATGCAGCGGGAGGCGGCCGCGCTCAACGCCGCGATGGGCACCCGTATGACCGAGCGCTTCTCGGCACCCGGCGCCACGCTGATCAAGCTGTTCGGACGCCCGGGGGAGGAGTCGGAGGAGTTCGCGTCCCGAGCTCGCCGGGTCGCCGACATCGGCGTGCGGACGGCCACCGCCCAGTCGGTGTTCATCACCGCGCTCACCCTGGTGTCCGCCCTGGCCCTCGCCCTGGTCTACGGCCTCGGCGGCTGGTTCGCCCTGCGCGGCACCCTGGAGCCGGGCGCCGTCGTCTCGCTGGCGCTGCTCCTGACCCGTATGTACGCGCCGCTCACCGCGCTCGCCGGCGCCCGTGTCGAGGTCATGAGCGCCCTGGTGAGCTTCGAGCGGGTCTTCGAGGTGCTCGACCTCGAGCCGCTGATCGAGGAGAAGCCGGACGCGCAGCAGGTCCCCGACGGCCCGGTGGCGGTGGAGTTCGACAACGTCCGCTTCGGCTACCCGTCCGCCGACAAGGTCTCCCTCGCCTCCCTGGAGGAGGTCGCGTCCCTCGACACGCGCGGCGGCGCCGAGGTGCTGCACGGCATCTCCTTCCGCGCCGAACCCGGCCAGACCGTCGCCCTCGTCGGCTCGTCCGGCGCGGGCAAGTCGACCGTCGCCCAACTCCTGCCGCGGCTCTACGACGTCGACGAGGGCGCCGTACGCGTGGGCGGCGTCGATGTCCGCGACCTGAGTGCCGAGTCCCTGCGCGGCACCCTCGGCATGGTCACCCAGGACGGCCACCTCTTCCACGACACCGTCCGCGCCAACTTGCTGCTGGCCCGCCCCACCGCCACCGACGACGAACTCTGGGACGCCCTGCGCCGCTCCCGCCTCGACGAACTCGTACGGTCCCTGCCCGACGGCCTCGACACGGTGGTCGGCGAGCGCGGCTACCGGCTCTCCGGCGGCGAACGCCAGCGCATGACCATCGCCCGGCTGCTGCTGGCCCGTCAGCGCGTCGTCATCCTCGACGAGGCCACCGCCCACCTCGACAACACCTCCGAGGCAGCCGTCCAGGAGGCGCTCACCGAGGCGCTGGAGGGCAGGACCGCGGTCGTGATCGCCCATCGGCTGTCCACCGTACGGGCGGCGGACCAGATCCTCGTCGTCGAGGCCGGCCGGATCGTGGAGCGCGGCACGCACGAGGAGTTGCTGGCGGCGGAGGGACGCTATGCCGAGCTGCACCGGACGCAGTTCCAGCAGCCGGATCCGGCGTTCCGGCAGCAGGATTCGGCCGAGCGGCTGGATTCGGCCAAGGTCGGGTCCGGTAGCCATCAGGAACACACAAACATCGACAACATCGTTGCTTCAACCGTCTCCACAACCTAGTGTGCGTTCGGTTTGCCAACAGCACCGCACATGATCTGACGCTCCCTCAAAGCCGTGCAGCGCCGCACAGTCGTCCCGAGGAAGGCCGCCGTCAATGCCGCTCTCTCCCGTGTCTCCCGCCGGCCCGTCCCGCTCCCCGGGCATGCCGGTCAGCCGCCGCCGTCTTCTGGAGGGAGGAGCCGCGCTGCTCGGCGCGCTCGCCGTCTCCGGATCGTCCGCCACGGTGCACGCGGCCGAAGGGGCGGCGGCCGGCACCCCGGAGTGGAACGGCCACATCGACGTCTTCCGCATCGGCACCCAGCCGCCGCACACCACCCTCATGCCGTACGCGGACGTCAGACAGGCGCTGGACGCCGACCGGACCCGCTCGCCGTACCGGATCGGCCTCGACGGCAAGTGGAAGTTCGCCTACGCCGACCGGCCCGACGACCGCGACGCCGACTTCCACCGCACCGACGTCGACGACAGCGACTGGGACACCATTCCCGTCCCCTCCGTCTGGCAGATGCACGGCTACGACCGCCCGATCTTCGTCAACATCACCTACCCCTGGTGGGGACCCAACGGCCTCGGCGAGGAGGCCCAGCCCCCGGCCGCGCCGACCCGCTTCAACCCGGTGGGGCAGTACCGGCGCACCTTCACCGTGCCGCGCGGCTGGAAGGGGAGACGCACCTTCCTGCACTTCGAGGGCGTCAAGTCCGCGCACTACGTGTGGATCAACGGGGAGCTGGTGGGGTACGCGGAGGACTCGTTCACCCCCGCCGAGTACGACATCACCGCGCACCTCAAGCCCGGCACCAACCAGATCGCCGTCGAGGTGTACCGCTTCTCCGACGGGGACTGGCTGGAGGACCAGGACATGATCCGGCTGAGCGGCATCTTCCGCTCGGTCTACCTCTACTCCACGCCGGAAGTCCGCCTGCGCGACTTCAAGCTGGACACCCCGCTCAGCGACGACTACACGGCCGCCGAGCTGGCGGTCACCGCGAGCGTGCGCTCGTACGGCGGGACGAGCGAGGGCGGCTACTCCGTCGAGACGCAGCTGTACGACTCCCGCGGCCACGCCGTCTGGCCGAGGCCCCTCCAGCAGCCCGTCGACCTCGCCTCCGCCCCCGCCGGAGAGGACGTCACCGTCCGGGCGAGCAGAGCCGTGCCCGAGCCGAAGCTGTGGTCCGCCGAGCACCCGAACCTCTACACCGCCGTACTGCGTCTGCGCGACCCGGCCGGAAAGGTGATCGAGACCCTCTCGCACCGCGTCGGCCTGCGCGAGTTCGCGCTCAAGGACGGCCTGATGCGGATCAACGGCAAGCCGGTCTCCTTCCGCGGCGCGAACCGGCACGAGATGCACCCCGACAGCGGCATGTCGCTCACCCGCGAGCACATGGTCACGGACATCGAGATCATCAAGCGGATGAACATGAACTCCGTCCGCACCTCGCACTACCCCAACAACCCGCTCTGGTACGAACTCGCGGACGAGTACGGCCTCTACCTCGTCGACGAGACCAACCTGGAGACCCACGGCATCCGCGGCGAGTACCCCGGCAACCACGCCGACTGGACCAAGGCCTGCGTGGCCCGCGCCCAGAGCATGGTCCACCGCGACAAGAACCACGCTTCGGTGGTCATCTGGTCGCTCGGCAATGAGGCGGGCGGCGGCAGCACCTTCGTAGCCATGCGCGACTGGATCAAGTCGTACGACACCACACGCGTCGTCCAGTACGAGGGCGACGACCGGCCGACCATCAGCGACATCCGCTCGGAGATGTACGACAGCCCCTCCCGCGTCGAGCAGCGCGCGAAGGACACGGCCGACACCCGGCCGTACGTCATGATCGAGTACGCCCACGCGATGGGGAACTCGAACGGCAACCTCAAGAAGTACTGGGACCTCGTCCGTGGCTACGACGTTCTCCAGGGCGGCTGGATCTGGGACTTCGTCGACCAGTCCCTGAGCTGGCCGGTGCCCGCCCGCAAGTTCCTCACCGAGTCCGGGCCCGCCGGGCTGCGCGGCGAGATCCTCACCGCGAGCGGCACCTTCGACCGCGCCAAGGGCGTCTTCGGCGCGACCGTCTTCCCCCGCGACGAGCGCCTCGACCTCACGGGCTCGCTCACCCTGGAGGCCTGGGTCACCCCGCACCACACCGGCTACCACCAGCCGATCCTCGCCAAGGGCGACACCCAGTACGCCCTCAAGCAGACGAACAACAGCCTGGAGTTCTTCATCTACGGCGGCGGCCAGTGGATCACCGCGAGCTGGGCCCTCCCCGCCGACTGGACCGGCAGCGAGCACCACATCGCCGGCGTCTTCGACGCGGACGCGGGCACACTGACCCTCCACGTCGACGGCGCGGTGAAGGCCACCCGGACCACCACCCGCAGACCCGCCGCCAACACCGCGCCCCTCGCCCTCGCCACCGACGTGGACAACCCCACCCGGGAGTTCAGCGGCACGATCCGCCGGGCGCGCGTGTACGCCCGTGCGCTGAGCGCCGCCGAACTCCGCTCCACCGGCCGTGGCCCCGCTGACGAGGGCGTACGGTTCTGGTTCGACGCGGAAACCGTCGGCCTCACCGAGAAGCAGCCCCGCGAGAAGACCTTCTTCCCCTACGGCGGCGACTGGGGCGACAACCCCAACGACGGCACCTCCAACGCCGACGGCATCGTCACCGCCGACCGCCGCCACACCGGCAAGGCGGCCGAGGTCAAGCAGATCTACCAGGCGGTCAACGCGGCACCGACATCAGGCGACTCAGTGACCGCGGACGCGGCCGTCACCCTCACCAACGAGTACCTGTTCACCAACCTCCGTGAGTTCGACGGCCGTTGGGCGCTCGTGGCCGACGGAGAGGTCGTGCGGCGCGGAAAGCTGAGCCGCTCGCAGCTGGACGTCGCGCCCCTGAGCAGCAAGGACATCACGGTGCCGGTGAAGCTGCCGGACGACCCGGCCCCGGGCACCGAGTACTACCTCCAACTGTCCTTCACCACCAAGGAATCCTCCCCGTGGGCGAAGGCCGGCTTCGAGGTCGCCAAGCAGCAACTCGCCCTGGACGCCGACACCCCGGCCGTGACACCCGTCCCCCTGGCGGACGTGCCGGCACTCCGCCACGAGGACGGCGACAAGGCCGTCGTGGTCAAGGGCGAGGGCTTCTCGGTCACGGTGGACAAGAACACCGGTGTCATCACGTCGTACGAGGCCCGGGGCACCCGCCTCATCACCTCCGGACCCGTACCGAACTTCTGGCGGGCGCCCACCGAGAACGACCGCGGCAACGGCCAGCACACCCGCAACCAGACCTGGCGCGACGCGGGCACGAACCGCGAGGTGATGGACGTGGCGGTGCGTACCCTGCGCGACAAGGCGGTGGAGATCAAGGTCAGCGGCACGCTGCCGACGACGGTCGAGTCGACGTACACCACCACCTACACGGTGTTCGGCAACGGCGAGATCAAGGTCGACAACACCCTGCACCCGGGCGCCGCGTCCCTGCCGTACATCCCGGAGATCGGCACGCTGCTGCGTCTGCCCGGACGTTTCGAGCGGCTGCGCTACTACGGCCGCGGACCCGAGGACAACTACATCGACCGCAAGGACGCCACCGACGTCGGCGTGTACTCCGGAACCGTCTCCGGGCAGTGGACCCCGTACATCCGCCCGCAGGAGAACGGCAACAAGACCGACGTCCGCTGGATCGCCCTGACCGACGCCAGGGGCACCGGCCTCCTCGTCACCGGCGAACCCCTCCTGGAGGTCAACGCCTCCCACTTCACCCCGGAGGACCTGTCGTCCGGCGTCCGCCACGACTACCAGCTCACCCCGCGCGACGAGATCGTCCTGCGCGTCAACCACCGCCAGATGGGTCTGGGCGGCGACAACAGCTGGGGCGCCCACACCCACGACGAGTACAAGCTGTTCGCGAGCCGCGACTACTCCTACACGTACCGGCTGCGCCCGCTGACGGACGTGGCCGAGGCGACGGCGGCGTCGCGAAGGCCGACGGCGGTGGAGTGACCCGGACGTGATCGGAGGAAGACGGCGGCTTCCCTCTTTCAGGCTGTGGCGATGGTCACGACCATGTTCCCAGCCTGTTGCGTAGGCTGGCATCGGCCACATACGCCTGGCCGTACGGTGTGCCAACAGCCCTTGACCTGCAATAACGCAGGCAGGGAGCCTAGTCTCCGGAGTGCCCCGATGCTGCGTACCATGTTCAAGTCCAAGATCCACCGCGCCACCGTCACCCAGGCCGACCTGCACTACGTGGGATCGGTGACGATCGACGCGGATCTGCTCGACGCCGCCGACCTGCTGCCCGGCGAACTCGTCCACATCGTCGACATCACCAACGGTGCCCGCCTGGAGACCTACGTCATCGAGGGCGAGCGTGGCTCGGGGGTCATCGGGATCAACGGTGCCGCCGCCCATCTCGTCCACCCCGGCGACCTGGTGATCATCATCAGCTACGCTCAGCTGACCGACGCCGAGGCGCGGGAGTTCGAGCCCCGGGTCGTGCACGTGGACGGCGCCAACCGCATCGTGGCGCTGGGCGCCGACCCGTCCGAGCCGGTGCCTGGCTCCGACCAGGCGCGCAGCCCGCAGGCCGTGCCGGTGGCCTGACGGCGCTCGGCCCCGCACGAGCGGACAACGGAAGACGGCCCAGGCCCAGGAGGGTGCGATGAGCGAGACAGAGATCCGCGACGACCGGGCGGCGGGCCGTCTGGAAGCCCTCCTGGGCGACGAAGTCACCGGCCACATCGAGTACTTCGTCCTCGAAGCCCCGGCACGCGCCCTCGTCCCCGTCCACACCATCGTGGAACCGGCCCACGAGGGGAAGGGCATCGCGGGCTCCCTCGCACGCGAGCTGTACGGCATGGCGGCGCGTGAGGGAGTCGTCGTCGCGCCGCTGTGCCCGTATGTCGTCAAGTGGGCCGAACGCCACCCCGACGAGGCCCCGGCGGCCGACCCCGAGCTGCTGGAAGCGGCGAAGGACTGGCTGCGAGCCCACCCCGGGCGGTTCTGATGCTCGCCCTCCTGCACACCTCACCCCTGCACATCCCCGTCTTCGACGCCCTGCGCCAGGAGCACCATCAGGACCTGGAACTACGGCACTTCGTCGACGAGGAACTGCTGAGCCGGGCCCGCCGCGAAGGCACCGAAGCGGTCGCAGGCGATGTCCGCAAGGCACTGCACCAGGCCGTCGCCGACGGGGCGCGAGCCGTGCTGTGCACCTGCTCGACCATCGGCGGCGTCGCGGAGGAGGCCGCAGCCGAGGCCGGGGTGCCGGTGCTGCGCGTCGACCGTCCGATGGCGGCGGCCGCGGTGGCCGAGGGCGCGCGTGTAGTCGTCCTCGCCACGGTGGAGAGCACCCTCGGCCCGACGGCGTCCTTGATCGAGGACGAGGCCCGGCGCGCGGGGCGGCCCGTCGAGGTGCGGACGCGTCTCGTCGAGGGGGCGTGGGAGCTCTTCGACGCGGGGGACGTCGACGGTTGCGCCCGGCTGGTGGCAGCCGTTGCGGACGAGGTCACGGACGCCGACGCGATCGTCCTCGCCCAGGTCTCCATCGCCGGGGCTCAGCGGTCGGCGACGACGCCGGTGCCCGTACTGTCCAGCCCAGGCCCGGGACTGGCGGCGGCAGCGGACGCGGTGCAGCTCCGGTAGGCCCACCCGGGCCCCCGCGATGACGCGGGTGAGTGACTGTCGGCGCGGCCGTCGGGTACGCGGGGGAGTAGTCCAGAGCCGACGTCACCGACTGGCTGGAGGACGCCATGACGAATCCGTACCCGGACCCCGTCCATCCTGACCCCGTCCATCCGGGACCGACGCCGGGCCCGGAACCGCACCCGGTCCCACCCCCCGAGCCACCGCCCGCCCCGGAGCCGCCCCCGACGCCGGGTCCACCTCCCGCGCCCGGGCCACCCCCGCCCCCGAGCCCGACTCCACCCCCGGATCCTTCCCCGTCCCCGATCCCACCGGGACCGGAGCCGGTGCCGAACCCGGAGCCAGGACCTCCACTCACCTGAGCGAGGAAACGAAAGCGGTGGGCGACTGTCGAACGCCGCCCACCGCAACGCCCTCGAGGGGCGCGGAGCTGTATCAATGTGCGGCTCCGCCGCGTGGGCGCGATCAACCCCCACGCACCCGCACCCGCAGCCGCACTCGCGATACGTGCTGACCAGCCGAGCTACTAGGCGGAGACCTCGGACCGGTCCCCACCCCACAACGTGTGGAACGCCCCGTCCCGGTCGGTCCGCCGATACGTGTGCGCCCCGAAGAAGTCCCGCTGCCCCTGCGTGAGCGCCGCAGGCAACCGCTCCGCACGCAACGCGTCGTAGTACGCCAGCGCCGCGGCGAACCCCGGCGTCGGCACACCCTGCCGAGTCGCGGCGATGATCACCTCACGCCAGTCGTCCTGCGCATCCGCGATCTCCTGCGCGAACGTCTCGTCCGACAGCAGGCTCGGCAGATCGGCCCGGGCGTCGTACGCGGCACGGATGCGGTCCAGGAACGCCGCGCGGATGATGCAGCCGCCGCGCCAGATGGCGGAGACGGCGCCCAGGTCGATGTCCCAGTCGTACTCCGCGCGCGCGGCGTCGATCTCGTGGAAGCCCTGCGTGTACGACACGATCTTCGACGCGTACAGGGCCTGCTCGACCCGGTCGGCGAACGCCGCCGCCTCTGCCTCGCTCAGCGGCGACGCCTTCGGTCCGGCCAGCCCGCGCGACGCGTCCCGCAGCGCCGCGTGCCCGGACAGGGAGCGGGCGAAGACCGCCTCCGCGATGCCGGACACCGGCACGCCCAGGTCCAGCGCGATCTGCACGGTCCAGCGTCCCGTGCCCTTCTGCTCGGCCTGGTCGACCACCACGTCCACGAACGGCTTGCCCGTCGCGGCGTCCACGTGGGACAGCACCTCAGCGGTGATCTCGATCAGGTAGGAGTCCAGCCGGCCCGTGTTCCAGGTCCGGAAGATCTCCGCGATCTGCGCGGGCTCGTACCCGGCGACATCGCGCAGCAGCTGGTACGCCTCGCCGATGAGCTGCATGTCGGCGTACTCGATGCCGTTGTGCACCATCTTCACGAAGTGCCCGGCACCGTCCGGACCCACGTGCGTCACACAGGGCGCCCCGTCGGCCGCCTTCGCCGAGATCTTCTCCAGCATCGGGCCCAGCGAGTCGTACGACTCCTTCGGGCCGCCCGGCATGATGCTCGGCCCGTGCAGCGCGCCCTCCTCGCCGCCGGAGACACCCATGCCGACGAAGTGGATGCCCTGCTCACGCAGGTCGCGCTCGCGGCGCCGGGTGTCGGCGAAGTGCGCGTTGCCGCCGTCGATGATCATGTCGCCGGGCTCCAGCAGCGGCGCGAACTCCTGGATCACCGCGTCGGTCGGCTCACCGGCCTTCACCATGATGACCAGCCGTCGCGGCCGCTCCAGCGCCGCCACGAAGTCCTTGGCGGTCTCGGCCGCGATGAACTCGCCCTCGCTCCCGAACTCCTCCACCAGCGCGTGCGTGCGCGCCGACGTCCGGTTGTGCACCGCGACCGTGTAGCCGTTGCGGGCGAAGTTCCGGGCGAGATTGCGGCCCATGACCGCGAGACCCGTGACGCCGATCTGCGCCGAAGTGCTCATGCGTTGGCTCCTAGTGACCTCGATATATCAGCGGTGCCGGTCATGCCCGCCAGTATTGCCCCATCGTCCATCCTGACGTGCTGGTACTCCGACCGCACATCCGGGGTGGCGCGATGTCGCAGGCACATACGCACGGAAGGCCCCACCGCACTCAGCCCGTCCCGCGCGTCATCCCGGGGCGACGGGCAACGTACGCCGATTCCTCGCCACTTGGCGTGACCGAGCGGCTGAATTGCTGTCTTGTCATGGCCTGTTCGCAGCGCTTACTTTTGCCCCTCCTGACGCATGTCGATGGTCGACGGGGAGGCTCCGACATGGCCGCACGCGGCCGGCACCGCCGGTACCAGCCGAACAGGATCAACCGCGCCTCGCTCACCGTCACCGCGGGCGGCGCCGGAATGGCGCTCCCCCTCATCGGCACCGGCGTCGCGCAGGCGGCCGACATGGACACCTGGAACAAGGTCGCCGCGTGCGAGTCCACCAGCCGCTGGCACGTCAACACCGGCAATGGCTATTACGGCGGTCTGCAGTTCGCCCAGTCGACGTGGGAGGCGTACGGCGGTACGCGCTACGCGGCCCGGGCGGATCTGGCCACCAAGGACCAGCAGATCGCCGTCGCGGAGAAGGTGCTGGACGGGCAGGGGCCCGGCGCCTGGCCGGAGTGCTCGGTGCGGGCCGGGCTGACCCGGGGCGGGGACACCCCGGACATCCACCCCGCCGGCACCACGAAGAAGACGTCGGTCCAGGACGTCCAGCCGCAGACCACGCCCCAGTCACGCGCGGGCACCGCCGAGATGTACACGGTCGTGCGCGGCGACACCCTCTCGGAGATCGCCGAGTCGCAGAAGGTCAGGGGCGGTTGGCGGGGGCTGTACGCGGCGAACCGGAAGGCCATCGGAGCGGACCCCGACCTGATCCTGCCGGGGCAGCGGCTCGCGCTGCGCGGCAAGGCCGCCACCACGACGACCGGGACGACGACCGGGACAACGTCCGCCCCCAAGTCCTCGCCTGCGAAGAACTCTTCGTCGTCGTCCGGGAAAACCGCTTCGGACCGGGACGAACAGGCCACGACCACCAGTCGCTCGCTCGTGGCCCCCGTGGGCTCCGCCACCGGCACCCCGTACCGCAAGGCCGGTTCCTCCTGGTCGAAGGGCTACCACACCGGCGTCGACTTCCCCGTGCCGACCGGCACGTCCGTGAAGTCCGTCGGGGCGGGTCAGGTGGTCAGCGCGGGGTGGGGCGGCTCCTTCGGCTACCAGGTGGTGATCCGGCACGGCGACGGCCGCTACACCCAGTACGCCCACCTCTCGGCCATCTCCGTGAAGGCCGGGCAGTCGGTGGGTGCCGGGCAGCGCATCGGCCGCTCGGGGTCCACGGGCAACAGCACGGGCCCGCATCTGCACTTCGAGGTGCGGACGGGGCCCGGCTTCGGTGCGGACATCGACCCGGTCGCCTATCTCCGGGCCGGTGGCGTCAGGATTTGACGCGCATCCGATGCCGGTCGACGAGTGGCATGGGGACGTACGGGCCGCCGTAGAAGGGGCCGTAGAGGTTCGCGGGCTCGCTGTCGGTGCGCGTCGGCTCCCCGTCTCCGTACACGCCCTCCGCGGCCTGGGCCGGGATGAGGATGCCATCGATCCGGTCCGGTACGAGGAGTTCCTCGTCCGGCATCGCCGCGCGCTGCTCCGGAAGGCCGGCGAGCAGCTCCCCGGCGCCCACCGGGGCCACCGCCGGCTCGGCCGGGGCCGCCGTCTCGGGCAGGGCCTCCGAGGCCTCCGCCTCGGTGCGCGCGATCCGCTCCGTCGTCAGCAGGATCAGGCCGCCCGCCGCCACCACGCCGCAGCCCAGGGCGAGCACGGTGCCGGTGGTGCCGTAGCGGAAGGTTTCGCCGAACATCGTGATGCCGACCGCGGCCGCCACCACCGGGTTCACCACCGTCAGCGTGGCCAGCGGCGCCGCGAGGCCGGCGCCCCGGTAGGCGGCCTGGGACAGCAGCAGACCGGCCGTGGCGAAGACGCCTATCGTGGCCAGGGACGGAATGTCGGCCGCCGACACCCCGCCGTCCCAGTCGACGGCGACTATCTTCGTGAACACCGAGGACATGCCGAAGGCTATGCCGGAGCCCGTCGCGAGCAGCATGCTGCGCACCGCCGGGTGCCGGTGGGCCGCCCGGCCCGCGACCATCAGCGTCACGACGATGCCGCCGGTCACCAGGGCCACCGCGGCCCGCTCCGCCGTGGCCAGCGACTGCGACTCGGAGGAGCCGACCAGGGAGAGCAGCCCGGCGAGACCCACGGTCGCCATGATCGCGCCCCGCCAGGCCGTCGAACCGGCCTTGCGGCCCACGAACAGCGCCGCCATCGGCAACGCGAACACGATCGTCAGGGCACCGAGCGGCTGCACCAGGCTCAGCGGACCGAAGGCCAGCGCCACCACGTGCAGCAGACCGCCGAGGCCGTTCAGCGCGACCGCCGCCCACCAGCCCGGCCGACGCATCGGCGCGAACTGCTGCC
Source organism: Streptomyces shaanxiensis (assembly GCF_039537145.1). Taxonomy (NCBI): domain Bacteria; kingdom Bacillati; phylum Actinomycetota; class Actinomycetes; order Kitasatosporales; family Streptomycetaceae; genus Streptomyces; species Streptomyces shaanxiensis. The sequence continues at coordinate 197,774 of NZ_BAAAZY010000028.1, read as the reverse complement.
CCGGGGAGGACACCGCGACACGCTCCTGCACGATCGCCCCGCCCGCGTACGCGACCGCGGAGATGAGCGACAGGAGCACGGACAACGCGAGGGCGCTCATGAGCTGCTCCTCTGCGTGAGGCGGGGGCGGCAGCCCCGGCGCGGCGAACGGTCGGCTCTCATAATCAACACGATGCCTCGAAAAGCTCTTCCCGTCGTCGTACCAGAGCACCGACCATGTCGTACTGCCGATGGAGTACTACGCGGCCCGCCTCATCCTCTGGTCGGGTGACCCCGGGTGGAGACCCCCAGGTGAGATCCCCGACAGGCCTTGGTACTACTGCTCTTCGTGGACCTCGACCCCGATCTCGCCGCGCTCGGGCCGCTCGGCGGCTTCTTCGTACTACGCACACCAGGGGAAGCACTTCGGCCACTTCCGACCCTCGCGGAGGCGTACGCCGAACCCTCCTCGGACCCTCAGGGAGATCCCCTGGGCTTCCGCGTCCGGAAAGTCGCGAACGCCCTGCGCGCCCCCGAGTTGCGGATCGCCGCGTCCGTGGCCCAGCAGGGACTCGCGGCCCGCCTGTGGTCGGTGACGCTCGGCTGCGCCGCCCTCCACGGCCGGGTCCCCGACCTCGACGCGCGCCTGCTGCGCTGGGACCCCGACGGCAGCGCCCCCGACGACCTGTGGCTCACGGAGGTGCGCCCGCTGCCGTCGGACCCGGCGAGCATCGCGGACGTCGTCCTGCACGGCCACCTGGAACCCCTGACCGCCGCCCTGCACCACCGGTACCGCGTCGCCTCCGGCCTCCTGTGGGGCAACGCCGCCTCCGCCCTCGCGGGCGCCGCCCGCCAACTGGACCAGTGGGCGCGCGCGGGCGGCCGTACCGACACCGCCGCCCGGGCCCGCGCCCTGACCGCGGAACTCCTCACCCACCCCCTCCTGGCCGGTACCGGCACTCTCACCGGAACAGCGTTCCGGCGCCGCAGCTGCTGCCTCTACTACCGGGTGCCCGGCGGCGGTGTGTGCGGTGACTGTTGCTTCACACGAGCCCCGCGCTCTTCCCCACGCGCCCCATCTGGGTGACCATGAAAGGGCAACCAGCCGCTGAGAACAGGGGGTTCCGGGTGCGAGTGGGACTGCTGACCCGGGAGTACCCCCCGGACGTGTACGGCGGCGCGGGCGTCCATGTCGAGTTCCTCGCCCGGGAGTTGAGGGACCTCGTCGACCTGGAGGTGCACTGCTGGGGCGAGGGCCGCGGAGTGGGCGTGCAGCGCCACCGCCCCTGGTCCGCGCTCGACACCGCCAACGACGCCCTGCGCACCTTCTCCGTGGACCTCGCCATGGCCGCCGGCCTCGAAGGCCGCGAACTCGTCCACTCCCACACCTGGTACGCCAACCTCGCGGGCCACCTCGGCAAGCTCCTGTACGGCATCCCGCACGTGATGACCGCCCACTCCCTGGAGCCCCTGCGCCCCTGGAAGGCCGAGCAACTCGGCGGCGGATACGCCCTGTCCAGCTGGGCCGAGCGCACCGCGATCGAGGCCGCCGACGCGGTGATCGCCGTCTCCGGAGCCATGCGCGAGGACATCCTCAGCTGCTATCCGGCGCTGGACCCGGCCGACGTCCACGTCGTGCACAACGGCATCGACACCACCCTCTACCGGCCCGACCACCGCACCGACGCCCTCGACCGGTTCGGCCTCGACGCCGACCGCCCGTACGTGCTGTTCGTCGGCCGCATCACCCGCCAGAAGGGCGTGCCTCACCTGCTGCGCGCGGTACGACACATCGACCCGTCGGTGCAGGTCGTGCTGTGCGCGGGCGCGCCCGACACTCCCGAGATAGACCAGGAGTTCCGCGATCTCTACCAGGAGCTGAGCCGCGTCCGCGACGGCGTGCTCTGGATCCCGCAGATGCTGCCGCGCCCGGAGGTGATCCAACTCCTCACGCACGCCGCCGTGTTCGTCTGCCCTTCGGTGTACGAACCCCTCGGCATCGTCAACCTGGAGGCGATGGCCTGCGGAACTCCCGTGGTGGCCTCGCGGGTCGGCGGCATCCCCGAGGTCGTCGACGACGGCAAGACGGGCCTGCTCGTCCCGTTGGACGACGACTTCGAGACCGGCCTCGCGCGGGCGCTGGACTCGGTGATCGGCGACCCGGAGACCGCCCGCCGGATGGGGGAGGCCGGACGGGAGCGCGCCGTGGGGGAGTTCGGCTGGGACGCGGTGGCGCGGCGGACGGTCCGGCTCTACGGGGAGATCCTCAAACAGGCTTAGCGCGCACTGCACAGGGGCAGGCTGGGAGCAACCACGGTGAGGGGAGCGGCCATGCGTCGTGGCGGACCTTCGGTGCTCGGAATCGTACTCGCGGGCGGAGAAGGCAAACGCCTGATGCCCCTGACCACGGACCGCGCGAAACCCGCGGTCACCTTCGGAGGGACGTATCGCCTGGTCGACTTCGTCCTCTCCAACCTCGTCAACGCCGACATCCTGCGCATCTGCGTCCTCACGCAGTACAAGTCGCACTCCCTGGACCGGCACATCACCACGACGTGGCGCATGTCCAGCCTGCTCGGCAACTACGTCACCCCGGTCCCGGCCCAGCAGCGGCTCGGCCCGCGCTGGTACCTGGGCAGCGCGGACGCGATCCTGCAGTCGCTGAACCTGATCTACGACGAACGCCCCGAGTACGTCGCGGTGTTCGGCGCCGACCACGTGTACCGCATGGACCCGCGCCAGATGCTGGCTCAGCACATCGAGAACGGGGCGGGCGTGACGGTGGCGGGCATACGCGTGCCGCGCGCCGAGTCCTCGTCCTTCGGCGTGATCAGCCCCGGCTCGGACGGCCAGACGGTGGAACGCTTCCTGGAGAAGCCCGCCGACCCGCCCGGACTCCCGGACGACCCGGAGACCGTCTACGCCTCGATGGGCAACTACATCTTCACCACCAAGGCCCTCATCGAAGCCCTCCAGCGGGACGCCGAGGACCGGAACTCCGTGCACGACATGGGCGGTTCGATCCTGCCCCAGCTCACCGACCGGGGCGAGGCCCAGCTCTACGACTTCAGCGCCAACCACGTCCCCGGCGAGACCAACCGCGACCGGGGCTACTGGCGGGACGTCGGCACCCTGGACGCCTACTACGACGCCCACATGGACCTGATCGCCGAGCGCCCCGCCTTCAACCTCTTCAACCGCAGCTGGCCCATCTACACCCACTCCAACCAGCTCTCCCCGGCCCGCTTCAACGCGGGAGGCATGGCGAGCGAGTCCATCATCAGCGCCGGGTGCCTGATCCGCGGGCAGGTGACGCGGTCCGTGCTCTCGCCGGGGGTGGTGGTCGACCCGGGGGCGGTGGTGCAGGGGGCGGTGCTGCACGACAACGTGCGCATAGGGCGGGGCGCGGTGGTGCGGGGCGCCGTGCTCGACAAGAACGTCGAGGTGCCGCCCGGCGCGACGATCGGCGTCAATCCGGACCGGGACTCCGAGCTGTACACCGTCTCCAAGGGCGGGGTGATCGCGCTGGGGAAGGGACAGCTCGTGTCCTAGCCGGCGGGCCGCCTCGTCAGCCGCTGCGGGTGAAGACCTCGCCGCGGGTGGAGCCGGTGGAGCAGAGCTTCTTCTCGTCGGCCGTCATCTTGCGGGACTTGACCACGACCGCGCTGTGCTTGCCGTCCGTGCCGTTCGGGGCGGGGCCGGTGATCACGTCGGGTACGAACCAGTAGTAGTGGCCCCACTTGGGGTCGTCGTAGTGGGTCTGCCACGTGCCGGATATCCGCTGCATCACCTGGGCGCGCGAGATCCAGCCCACTTCTCCCGGCTGTACGTTCACGGTGAAGGAACTCGTCTCCGTGCGCGAGCTCTGCCACGTGTAGTTGTACGTCGCGGTCACGCTGGCGGTGATGATCCCTTCGATGCCTCCACCGACGGTCACCGACCCTCCCACCGAGTGGGAGGAGCCCACGGTGTCGGCCCACGACATGGACTGGGAGGCGGGCGAGGCGGTGCAGTTGAAGAGCAGTTCCGAGACCTGACGGGGGGTACCGAGGTAAGCCTGGCCGATCTCCGGGGTGTTGAAGGTGCACTTGCCTTCGCCGGACGCGCAGTCGGCCATGATCTGCTCCGTGGTGGGCTGGTCCTCGGCCACCGCGGGCACGGCCGTCGCGATCATCCCGAACGCCGTCGCCGCCAGCACCAGGGTGCGTCCGCCGTACCGCAGTACGCGGTTCCTCGTCATGGTTGTTGCCTCTCGCCGTACGTGGGGGAAGGGTGATCCCGCCCGTTGTTCTCACTGGGGCTGCAGTCACCTTGTGGTGCCCACGAGGCTCACGTAGTCGAGGGCCGAGCTACACCAAGAGGTCGTAAAGTTGTACTTGATTTCGCAACTGATGAACCGTCAATTAGGCGGCCGGTGACGTCAATTGACCGGCGCGGGGCGAACCGAGGTGTCGCCGCGATGGACGATGACGACCGCCGCGAGGCCGATGGCCAGGCCGAGCGCGGTCTGCGGGCCGAACGGCTCGCCGAACATGAGGGCTCCCCAGACCGCCGTGACCGGAGCCATCAGGAACATGAGCGTGTTGACCTTGGTCACCCCGGAGCGCCGCAGGATGAGCCAGTACAGCCCGTACCCGCCGAAGGTCGACAAGGCCACGAGCCAGATGACCGCGGTCCAGAACGACAACTCGGCGGGCGGCCCCGCCGCTCCGGCGCTCACGGCGACTGCCGTGAAGATGACCGCACTGGTCGCGCAGTGGACGGTCATCGACACCGTGGGCGCGACCTGTGAGCGCGAACGGCTTTCCACGAACGTGGCCGCCACCAGCGCGAACATGCCGAGGAAGGGGACGAGGTAGGCCCACCAGGCCGCACCCGTACCCGCCGCGGCGTCGGCCACGGTGACGAGGGCGACACCGCTCACCCCCAGGCACAGGCCCAGCCACTGCCTGCGCGAGACGTACTGACGCAGCAACGGTCCGGCCAGTGCGCCGGCGACGAGGGGCTGGACGCCGTCGATCAGGGCTGTGGTGCCGCTGGAGACGCCGAGTTGGATCGCGTAGTAGACGGTGAGCAGGTAGCCGCTCTGCGACAGCACGCCGATCGCTGCCTGCCGGGCAACATCCCGCACTGCGAGGCCGTGCCACGACGCTCTGGAGACGACGGCCACGCCGATCAGGACGACGGCCAGCGGCAGGAACCTCCACATCAGGATCGTGACCGCGGACGCGCTGCCCGCGCCGAGCTTGGCGCCGATGAACCCGGAACTCCAGCACAGCACGAAGGCGATCGAGAGCAGGAAGTTCACGGCTCGTCCTCCTCCACTAAACAGATCGGTATACCACGCTCTCCACTATACAGATCGGTATACTTGCGAGCCATGGGGACTACCGAGACGCCACGACGGATCACGATGACGCCCGGTGCACGGCGCGCCCTGGAGGCCGCCGCGAGGCTGTTCTACGAGCGCGGCATCCATGCCGTCGGGGTGGACCTGATCGCCGCCGAGGCCGGGGTGACGAAGAAGACCCTCTACGACCGGTTCGGCTCCAAGGAACAGATCGTCGTGGAGTACCTCGCGGATCGCGACGAACGCTGGCGGGCCTTCCTCGCCCGGTACCTCGACGACGCGCAGCCCGCGCCGGCCGCACGCGTCCGGGCCGTCTTCGACGCCTCACGCGCGTGGTCCGTGAAGCACAGTTCCAAGGGGTGCAGCATGGTCAACGCGCATGCCGAGATCGGCGATCCGGCCCATCCGGCCTACCCGATCATCACCGGCCAGAAGCAGTGGATGCTCGCCCTGTTCACCGACCTCGCCAGGGAGATCACCCCGGACGGGGCCGACGGCCTGGGCCGGACGCTCATGCTCCTCCACGAAGGGGCGCTCGTCGCCCACGGCCTGAACGTCTTCGCGGACCCCATCGGCCATGCCGGCGAACAGGCCCAGGCTCTCCTGGCGGCCGCCGCGACCGGCGAGGCGCGGTGACGTCAAGCCCGGCGTGACTTCCGCGCGTCTAGGGGCCCGGGGACACTCTTGGCATGTACCTGGACGGGTGTTGGAATCCGTGCTGTTATGCAAACTACTGTCCATGACAACGTTGTTATGGAGGCACTGTGCGCATACAACGCCTCAGGAACCGACTCGCGTTACTCCTCGCAGGGGCCCTCGGCCTCGCCGGCCTGACCGCGACACCCGCCCCGGCCGCGGCCGTTGATCCCGTGGAGATCCACGGCCTGAAGGGCGAGTACCACACCCAGTCCGCCCCCGGCGCCTTCGACTTCCACGAGCTCAAGGCGACCGCCTTCGACCCTGACCTCGACTTCGACAACCTGGAGCCGCGTCTGGCCTTCGCCACCGGCCGCTCGGACGACGTCAGCGTCCGCTGGACCGGAAAGATCGTGCCGGAGAAGACCGGCCCGCACACCTTCTCGATCACCGGCGACAACGGCTTCCGGCTCTGGATCGACGGGAAACTCGCCATCGACCACTGGGTCGACGACTGGGACCGCGAACAGACCGCCGCCCCCGTCGAGTTGACCGCGGGCACTGCCTACGACATCAAGGTCGAGTACTTCGAGCACTACGGCGGCTCCAACCTCCACCTCCGCTGGACCGAGCCCGGCGGCGGCAAGGAGCCCGTCCCGCAGTCCGCGTTCCGCCTCCCCGACGGCTTCGACTACAACGGGGCGATCGCGGCCACGGTCCTCGGCGACGGACGTACGCTCAAGCTCGACTTCGCCCGGAACCTCACCGCACCCCCGGCCGACGTCACCGACCACCTGGACGCGGTGATCGGCGGCGCCGCGTGGCCGCTCGGGTCGGCCCGCCCGGACCCGGCCGACCCCAAGGCCCTCCTGGTCGCGCTGAAGGAGCCCGTGGTCGGCAACAGGACAGGCACCGCACGCGGCACGGCCGATGTCCGCTACGACGGTGAGGGCGGCCTCGCCGACACCGAAGGCAACGTTGTCAAAGCCTTCTGGAGCAGCGGCACCAACCGTTCGACATACGAGCTGCGCACGAAGTGGGCCGACGAGGTGGGCCCGGACAACGCCCACCCCGAGTACCCGCGCCCGCAGCTCACCCGGGACGCCTGGCGCAACCTCAACGGCCGCTGGCAGTTCGCGGCGGCCACGGCGGGGGAGCGGCCCCCGGTCGGAAAGAACCTGCCCGAGCGGATCCTCGTCCCGTACCCGGTCGAGTCCCAGCTCTCCGGGCTGCAGCGCCACGAGGACCGTATGTGGTACCGCCGCACCTTCACGGTCCCGGCCGACTGGCGCATCGGCTCCGGCAAGCGCCTCAAGCTCAACTTCGGCGCCGTCGACTGGCGGACCGAGGTGTACGTCAACGGCACCAAGGTCACCGAGCACACGGGCGGCTACGACAAGTTCGGCGCCGACATCACCGACGCGCTGAAACCCGGCCGCACCCAGGAGCTGATCGTCGGCGTGTACGACCCGACCGACGCGGCGAACGGCGAGAACCCGCCGCTCGGCAAGCAGCGCCTGGACCCGAGCGGCATCTGGTACACCCCGTCCTCCGGCATCTGGCAGACGGTGTGGATGGAGCCGGTCGCCCCCGATCACGTGGACGGGCTCAAGCTCATCCCTGACGTCGACGCCGGCACCCTCACCGTCGGGCCGCAGGGCGTGCGCGACGGCGTACCCGTCACGGCGACGGCGTACGACGGACGGCGCAAGGTCGCCACCGCGAGCGGCCGCACCGGCCGGGCGCTGACCCTGACCCTCCCCGATCCGCACCTGTGGTCACCCGACGACCCCTTCCTGTACGACCTGAAGGTGACCGTCGGCGCCGACCGCGTCGGCAGCTACTTCGGCATGCGCTCCATCGCCGTCGAGAAGATCAACGGGGTCCCGCGCACCGTCCTCAACGGCGAGCCGGTCTTCATGATGGCCACCCTCGACCAGGGTTTCTGGCCCGACGGCCTGCACACCGCGCCGACCGACGAAGCCCTCGCGTACGACCTGAAGGTCCACAAGCGGCTGGGCTTCAATTCCGTGCGCAAGCACATCAAGGTCGAGCCGGACCGCTGGTTCCACTGGGCCGACCGGCTGGGTCTGCTGGTGTGGCAGGACATGCCCGCGATGACCGCGGGGGTGAACCCGAGCGCCGAGGCCCGCGCGCAGTACGAGCGCGAGATGAAGCGGATGATCGACGAGCACATCAGCAGCCCGTCGGTGGTCATGTGGGTCACCTTCAACGAGGGCTGGGGCCAGTACGACATCGGCCGGGTCGCCGAGCAGGCGAAGGCCTGGGACCCCACCCGGCTGGTCAACAACCAGTCAGGTCTGAACCTCGGGGCCGACGGTGGCGCCGGCGACATCATGGACGAGCACGGCTATCCGAGCCCGGCGCTGCCGCCGCGCCCCGACGGCGAACGGGCACTGGTCAGCGGCGAGTACGGCGGACTCGGCCTGGCGGTGCCCGGGCACGCCTGGTCGGTGCAGATGTCGTACGTCGACGTCGACCCGGCGACCTACACCGACGACTACCTCGCCAGGCTCGCCGAGGTGCGGGCCCTGGTCTGCCGGGGCGGCAACGGTGCCGTGTACACCCAGATCTCGGACGTCGAGGGGGAGCTGAACGGCTTCCTCACCTACGACCGGGCCGTACTGAAACCGGACACGAAACGGCTCAAGGAAGCTCACGAGGCGCTCATCCGTGACGCCTCCCGGGTGACACCGACGGGATGCCCGGCGCCGCAACCTGTGTTGGAGTGACCTCATATGCACCATGAGTCCCGCCCCTTTCACCAGGGGCGGGACTTAATCTGCTGTTAACTGAGCGTAGCTTGATCGTACTTGACCGTAATCGCTTCAGGGCGATTGACTTCTGGTCCCCCGTCGTCGACGCGAGGCAAGCCATTGACTTCTGACGTGCTCGCACCTCTCGATCTGGCGTTCTGGAACATCGAGTCCGCCGAACACCCCATGCACCTGGGCGCGCTAGGCGTGTTCACGGCGCACTCGCCCACCGCGGGCGCCCACGCGGCCGACCTGCTCGCCGCGCGCGCCGCAGCCGTTCCGGGGCTGCGGATGCGCATCCGGGACGCCTGGCAGCCCCGCGGCCTGCTTCAGCCGTTCTCCTTCGGGGGTGCCGCCCGCGAGCCCGCGCCCGACTTCGACCCCCTCGACCACGTCCGGCTGCACGCCCCGACCGCCGACTTCCAGGCGGTGGCGGGCCGGCTCATGGAGCGCCCGCTGGAGCGCGGGCGGCCGCCGTGGGAGGCGCACGTGCTGCCGGGCGAGGACGGGGTGTCGTTCGCCGTGCTGTTCAAGTTCCATCACGCCCTGGCCGACGGCCTGCGGGCACTGACGCTCGCCGCCGCCGTCCTGGACCCCATGGACATGCCCGCCCGCAAACCCCGCCCCGAGGAGCCTTCGCGCAGCCGCCTGCCCGATGTGCGCAAGCTGCCGGGGCTGGTGCGCGGTGCCCTGTCCGACGTGGGCCGGGCCCTCGACATCGGCGCCTCCGTCGCCGTGTCGACCCTCGGGATGCGCTCGTCGCACGCGCTGACCGCCGAGTCGAGCGGCACCCGCCGTACCGCCGGCGTCGTCGTCGACATCGACGACGTGCACGTGGTCCGCAAGGCCGTCGGCGGCACCGTCAACGACGTCCTCATCGCCGTCGTCGCGGGCGCCCTGCGCCGCTGGCTCGACGAACGCGGCGACGGCAGCGAGGGCGTCGCCCCGCGCGCCCTGATCCCCGTCTCCAAGCGCCGCCCGCGCACCGCGCACCCTCAGGGCAACCGGCTGTCCGGCTACTTGATACGGCTTCCTGTCGACGACCCCGACCCGCTGCGCCGCCTCGCCACGGTCCGCATCGCCATGGACCGCAACAAGGACGCCGGCCCCAACCGGGGCGCGGGCGCCGTCGCCCTGCTCGCCGATCACGTCCCGGCGCTCGGCCACCGACTCGGCGGACCGCTGGTCGGCGGGGCCGCCCGGCTCTGGTTCGACATCCTGGTCACCAGCGTGCCGCTGCCCGGCATCGCCCTGAAGCTCGGCGGCCACGCCGTCACCGAGGTCTACCCCTTCGCCCCGCTGGCCCGCGGCCAGTCCCTGGCGATCGCGATCTCGACGTACCGCGGACGGGTGCACTACGGCCTCGTCGCCGACGCCGAGGCCGTGCCGGACCTCGACGTGCTCGCCAGGGCGGTGTCCGAGGAGGTGGCGGAGCTGATCACCGCCTGCGCTCCCTGAGCCCCTGCCCCAGGGTTCCCTCTCCGGTTTTTGGAGGTCGGGCCCGGCGCTCCGTACAATTCCCCGTTCGAAAGCGGGCGCGACCGGAGCGCCGCGGTGGATCAGGGAACGGCAGCGGCGATGACGGTGACAGAGGACGGCTCGGCGGCGATCACGGACGAGGTCGTGCGCGAGCCCGGTGACGAGGTCGTGTACGGCCCCGGCATCGACCCCGAGCGGCTCGCCGTCTGCCTCAGCGTGCTCGACGAGCTGGACAAGCTGGAGGTCGACCACCCCGACGCGATCGCCGTGCGCCGGGCCACCGCGGGCATCTACCGCACCGTCAAGCAGCGCCGCCGCCAGGAGCGCCGGGCCGCCAAGACCGCCCACGACAAGGCGGTCACGGAGGCCACGGCGACCGGCTCCGCCCAGCGCATCGACGACGAGACGGAGGGCATCCTGCCGTCGTCGGTCACCGAGGCCGGGAAGATCGCGGGGATACTCCAGCGTCCCCGTTCCTGCTACACCTGCAAGTCCCGGTACGTGGAAGTCGACTACTTCTACCACCAGCTCTGTCCGGACTGCGCCGCCGTGAACCGGGCCAAGCGCGACGTCCGCGCCGACCTCTCCGGCAAGCGGGCCCTGCTCACCGGGGGCCGCGCCAAGATCGGCATGTACATCGCGCTCAGGTTGCTGCGCGACGGCGCGCACACGACGATCACCACGCGCTTCCCGAAGGACGCCATCCGCCGCTTCAAGGCGATGGACGACTCGGCGGACTGGATGCACCGCCTGGAGGTCGTCGGCATCGACCTGCGCGACCCGGCCCAGGCCGTGGCCCTCGCCGACCAGGTCGCCGAGGCGGGCCCCCTGGACATCCTGATCAACAACGCGACGCAGACCGTACGCCGCCTGCCCTCCGCCTACGCCGCCCTGGTCGACGGCGAGAGCGCTCCGCTGCCCGCCGGTGAGCTGCCCGCCCACCACGTCATCGGTGCCTTCAACTCCGGCGCGGTCGACGGGGTGGCCGCGCTGCCCCTCGGCACCAGCGGCCTCGACGCCCAGAAGGTCGCCGACCTCGCCCTGGTCGCGGGCAACGCCAGCGTCGCCCGGCACCTCGACGGCACCGCCATCGACGCGGGCGGGCTCGTCCCCGACGTCGTCGACACCAACACCTGGGTCCAGACCATCGAGCAGATCTCCCCGGTGGAGCTCCTCGAGACCCAGCTGTGCAACTACACGGCGCCGTTCATCCTGATCAGCAAGCTGCGGCCGGCGATGGCCGAGGCCGCGAAGAAGGCGGCGAGCGGGCGCGCGTACGTCGTGAACGTGTCGGCGATGGAGGGTGTCTTCGGGCGCGGCTACAAGGGTGCGGGGCATCCGAACACGAACGCCGCCAAGGCCGCGATGAACATGGTCACGCGGACCAGTGCACAGGAGATGTTCCAGAGCGACGGCATCCTGATGACCTCCGTCGACACCGGGTGGATCACGGACGAGCGGCCCCACTACGACAAGCTGCGGCTTGCGGAGGAGGGGTTCCACGCGCCGTTGGACCTGGTGGACGGGGCGGCTCGGGTCTATGACCCGGTCGTGCGCGGTGAAGCGGGCGAGGATCTGTACGGCGTCTTTCTGAAGGACTACGCGCCGGGCAAGTGGTAGGCCCTACGGGGGCGGGGTGATCACGTCGGTGGGAGGCTGCGGGTCGTCGGGGGCTGGTCGCGCCCACGCGGCGGAGTCGCATGTCGACACAGCCCCGTGCCCCCGGGGGTTGGGGTACCCCGTGAGGTAAGTGCTCGTGCTGCCCGCACCCGTGTCCCGCCATCCACCAGCAGGTCCGCCCCCGTCACCCACTGCGCCGCGTCCGACGCCAGCCACACCACCGCCCGCGCCACGTCCTCCGGCTCCCCGATGCGCCCGAGCGGCAGGCCGGCGGCCACCTCCTCCTCGCCCGGCTCCCACACGAACCGCGCCATCTCGGTGCGGACGAGACCGGGGGACACGGAGTTGACCCGTACCTTCGGGGCCAGCTCGCCCGCGAGCTGCTGGGTCAGGTGGAGGAGGGCCGCCTTGCTCGTGCCGTAGGCGCCGATGTCGGGGCCGACATGGCCGGCGCCCTCGGTGCAGACGTTGATCACCGCGCCGCCGTGCTCGTGCATCCAGGCCTGCCAGGCACACTGCACGAGCCGCAGCGGCGCCTCGACGTTCACGGTGAACGCCTCGCGCCACGCCAAGGGATCCACGTCCATGAGGGGGCCGTACGGCAGATTCGTCGCCGCGTTGTTCACGATCACGTCGATCCGGCCGAACTCTCGCAGGGTCAGGTCCACGACCGCCCGCAGATGGTCCGGGTCGGCCACGCTCCCGGCCGCCCCCACGCCGCCCAGCTCGGCAGCCGTCCGCCGTACCTCGTCCGCGTCCCGCGCGGTCACGCACACCCGAGCCCCGGCGGCGGCCAGTTCCCGGGCGACGGCGTGCCCGATGCCGCGGGTGGCGCCGGTGACGACGGCGGCCCTGCCCTGAAGTCCGTACGACGGCCTCATCGCCGTACCGTCTCATGACGGACCGTCAGTCAACAGCCCCAAGACGCGAGTGCCGTGCCGCCACGAGCTCAAGGACCGTGCGCCAGTCCTCCAGGACACCGGCGTCGAATCCGGTGGCCCGGCTCTCCTCCTCCGCCAGGCTGAGGCGGAACGCGTCCTCGTCGGTGCCGTGACCGCGTACGAGGCGGTAGACGCGCTCGCCCAGCAGCGGTCGTACGGCTTCGGCCGCGCTCTCGGTGCGGCGGACCTCGTCGCCGGGGGACAGCAGCTCCCCGATGTCGTGCACCAGCCCCGCCACTTGGAGCTCCTTGTCGGCGGGGCGGCTGCGGCGCAGCAGCGCGGCGGTGCGCAGCGCGCGCTGGTGCGGGCAGGCGTACAGCAGATCCATCAGCTCTTCGACACTGCGCAGCTCCATGCGTCAGTCCTCCCGCCGGACAAGCCGTTGCCGTCCGTCAGCAGATCATGGCCGCCTTGCGAATCGGCCAACGGGACTTGAACTGCGCGGCGTGCGGGTGTCCGGAGCGGGGACGAAAGATGATGTTGAGCCGAACGGGTGACTGGTAAACCGCGCATTCCGTAACAAACACGTGAATAACGGGTTGGCCGAATGCCGGTTGTCTCCGGATAGTTACACCTTGTTTGCAGCCCCATCGAGCGGGCACCCGCTCATTTGGTTAATCTGTAGCGGACGGACAGCAGTACAGGGTCCCAACCCACACCCATGGTCCGTCCCGGGACAAGCCGGTGCACAACGGCCTGCTTGCACACCAGTTACCGGCGCCACCGCGTCCGAGCCGACTTTGAGTAAGACCCGAGCGGGCGTCAGGTACCGGACCGCAGACTGGCCGGCCCCGCCCCGAGGGTGATCCGACACAGAAGGAGTGCGCGGTGACACCTGAGCAGACGAATCGCGAACAGCGCCCCAAGGAACGCACGGAGCGCTCGGGCCGCCGGTCCAAGGAGATCGGCAGTCTCGATGTGTGGGCCAGGTCCGCCCCGATCCGCCTGGCCGGCTACGAGGACGACCTCGCCGAGCCCCACATCCTGCCCAGCGTCGACTGACAGGGCAGAACCCTTCGCGATCGCCGACCGCATGGGCGTGCGAGACTCACGCCCATGCTGATCAGAGAAGCCGCGGCCGACGACTGGCCGCGGATTTGGTCTTTCTGGCACCGGATCGTCGCCGCCGGCGAGACCTACACCTGGGATCCGGACACTCCCGAAGACGCGGCGCGGGCGCTGTGGATGAACCCGGCCAAGCGTGTCTACGTCGTCGAGGACGGCGCCGGTGGCATCGTCGCCTCCGCGTATCTCACGCCCAACTACGGTGGCCCCGCCGCCCGTATCGCCAACGCCGGCTTCATGGTCGACCCCGACCAAGGCGGCCGTGGCCTCGGCCGCGCCCTGGCCGAACATGTCCTGGCGGAGGCCAGGAAGGGCGGCTACCGGGGCATGGTCTTCAACGCGGTCGTCGAGACCAACCCGGCCGTGCGCCTGTGGACCTCCTTCGGCTTCACGATCCTCGGCACGGTCCCGGACGCGTTCGACCATCCCCGGCATGGACGGGTGGGGCTGCACATCATGTACAGGGAGCTTTAGCGGGTTGTCGCTGCGCCATCGGTATTTGCCTAAATGCTTTAGGTGAATGCATACTCGATTATGGCAATCGAGGGGATGGTTATGGCGCGTGTGGGGCTGAGTACGGAACGTCTGGTCCGGGCAGGTGCGGAGCTCGCCGACGAGATCGGCTTCGAGCAGGTGACCGCGTCGGAGCTCGCCCGGCGGTTCGACGTCAAGGTCGCGAGCCTGTACTCGCATGTGAAGAACTCCCAGGACCTCAAGACCCGGATCACCCTGTTCGCGCTGGAGGAACTGGCCGACCGGGCCGCCGACGCCATCGCCGGACGGGCCGGCAAGGACGCCCTGGTCGCCTTCGCGAACGTCTACCGCGACTACGAGCGCGAGCACCCCGGCCGCGCCGCCGCCGCGCGCATGCGGCTGGACCCGGAGACGGCGGCCGCGAGTGCGGGCGTCCGGCACGCGCAGATGACGCGGGCGATCCTGCGCGGCTACGACCTGGCGGAGCCGGACGCGACCCACGCCGTACGGCTGCTGGGCAGCGTCTTCCACGGCTACGCCAGCCTGGAGTCGGCGGGTGGCTTCAGCCACAGCGCCCCCGACTCCGAGGAGACCTGGACCCGGATCCTCGACGCCCTCGACGCCCTGCTGCGCAACTGGCCCACGGTTCCCACCCCCTGACCGGCAGGGCCGGGGACCGGGACGCCGACGACAAGGACTTTGAGGACATGGACACTCCGCACGACTGGATCACCACGCCCGTCACCGCCGACCTCCTGCGCGGCGCCCTCGACGTCGAGCGCACCGAGCACGGCGTACTGCCGCACCGGCTGCCGGCCCGGGCGCGCGCCCAGAACACCGACGGTCAGCTGGCCATGGCCGAGTCACAGCCCTCCGGCGTACGGCTGGCCTTCCGCACCAGGGCCACCGCCGTGGAGCTGGACACGCTGCCCACCAAACGCAGTTACGTGGGCGCTCCGCCCCGCCCGGACGGTGTATACGACCTGATCGTCGATGGCAGCCCCGCCGGGCAGGGGAGCGTGACCGACGGCCACGTCATGATCATCGACATGACCGCCGGGACCGCGGAGCACCGCCCCGGCCGGGCCGGCACCGTCCGCTTCACCGGGCTGCCCGAGGGCGACAAGGACGTCGAGATCTGGCTGCCGCACAACGAGACCACCGAACTGATCGCCCTGCGCACCGACGCCCCCGTCGAGCCCGCGCGGGATCCGGGCCGCAGGGTGTGGCTGCACCACGGCAGTTCGATCAGTCACGGCTCCGACGCCGCGAGCCCCACCGGTATCTGGCCCGCGCTCGCCGCCTCCCTCGGCGGCGTGGAACTGATCAACCTGGGCCTGGCCGGCAGCGCCCTGCTCGACCCGTTCACCGCCCGCGCCCTGCGCGACACCCCCGCCGACCTCATCAGCCTCAAGATCGGCATCAACCTGGTCAACCTGGACCTGATGCGGCTGCGCGCCTTCGGCCCGGCGGTCCACGGGTTCCTCGACACCATCCGGGAAGGGCATCCGACGACACCACTGCTGGTCGTGTCGCCCATCCTGTGCCCGATGCACGAGGACACGCCCGGCCCCTGCGCCCCGGACTTCGGCACCCTCGGCGCCGGACGCCTGCGGTTCGTCGCCATGGGCGACCCGGCGGAACGCGCGAGCGGGAAGCTGACGTTGGCCGTCATCCGGGACGAGCTGTCCCGCATCGTGAAGCAGCGGGCGGTCGACGACCCGAACCTGCACTACCTCGACGGCCGCGACCTCTACGGCGAGACCGACTCCGCCGAACTGCCCCTGCCCGACGACCTCCACCCCGACGCCGCCACCCACCGGCGCATGGGCGAACGCTTCGCGCGCCTGGCGTTCGGCGCCGACGGGCCCTTCGCCCTCCGCGGACTCTGAGGCTGTGGGAGACACAGAACGCGAGGTCCGCAGCCGCTGTGTCCCAGTCCCTCACCGCCCTGCGTGACGTCAGCCTGGTCTGACCACCGAGCCGGCCGCTCGTGCTGCCCTTTCACGTCCGAGGTCGGCCGGCGCCTGGCCAGGCCGCACACTGCGTGGTGACCGCACCGAGCCACTGACGGTGTGCGCCACGTACTCGGCCGAGCCGGCGCCGCCGCCCGCACGCGGTGAGCTGTCGCGCCGTCACCCGTACGAGCTGTCCGGATCGCTGGAGGCTCGGGGCGTGATTAGCGTCCGGAAGAGATCACCGAGCGGCCGTTCCCGTCCCGCGGTGTGTGGCCCGACCCTTCCTGGAGACCCGTATGAGGATCAGACGCCCAGCGCCCCGCGGCGCGAGACGCCATACCCGCCTGGTCGCCCTGGCGTCCGGGCTGACCGCCCTCGCGGCGACGGTCCTGGCCGGGACCGCGGCCCCCGCAGGCGCCGTCGAGCCCAGCCCGACCACCACGTACAGCACCGCGCAGCTTGCCGCGGTCGAGAAGGCGGTCGCGAGCGCCGATGTGGCCGGCACCGCCTGGAGCGTGGACGGCACGTCCGGCAGGGTGCTGCTCGTCGCCGACAGCACCGTGTCCGGCGCCGCGATCGACGCCATCAGGCGGGGCGCGGGCGCCAACGTCGGCGCGCTGCGCGTCGAGCGTCTGCGCGGCAAACTCACCGCGTACCTCTCCGGAGGCGACGCCGTCTACGGCAGCGGCCCCGCCGGCCAGTACCGCTGCTCCCTCGGCTTCAACACCCAGGACGGGGCCGGGAACTACTTCTTCCTGACCGCCGGCCACTGCACCAACGGCATCACCGACTGGTACTCCGACCGGTTCGTCACGCACATCGGCACCACCGCCGGGTCCAGCTTCCCCGGCAACGACTACGGCATCGTGCGGTACGACAGCGGACAGCCCGTCCCGCCCGGCACGGTCGGCAGCCAGGACATCACCAGCGCCGGCGAGGCCCAGCTCAATCAGCAGGTCTGCCGCCGCGGCTCCACGACCGGCACCCGCTGCGGCCGTGTCACCGGCCTCAACTGGACCGTCCGCTACCCGCAAGGCACCGTCACCGGCCTGATCCGCACCAACATCTGCGCCAACCCCGGCGACAGCGGCGGCCCCCTCTACGCAGGCAGCCAGGGGCTGGGCCTCACCTCCGGCGGCTCGGGCAGCTGCAGCTTCCCGTTCTTCGCCACGACGTTCTACCAGCCGGTCACCGAGGCCCTCAACGCCTACGGGGTGCACGTGTACTGAGCACGAGCACACCCGCTCGCGCTTCCCACCTACCGTCGATCGTCCGGTCCCGTCAGCCGCGCTGAACGAAACGACCTAGTCCAGCGGGGCCGTCCGCCGCCACGGACGCAGCGCCTCGATCCGCTCCGCCAGCGCCAGCAGCTCCGCCTCCGAGCCGGGGCGTCCGACCAGCTGTACGGCGGCGGGGGCACCGGAGGGGAGCGTGCCGAACGGGATCGCCATGGCGGGCCAGCCGGTGAGGTTCCACGGTGGGGTGAGCGGGGAGTAGTTGGTGTTGGCCATGACGTTGCGCAGCCAGCCCCGCTCGTGCCAGGGCTCGGACTTGGGGGAGCGGCGGGCCAGGGCCGGGGTGAGCAGCACGTCGTACTCGGCGAAGAACGGCTCCAGTCGCCGGCGCAGCTCCTCCCGGCTCGCGCCGGCCCGTACCCGGTCGACGAAGCGCTTCCCGACGGCGGCGTGGACCCGGGTCCGGCGGGTGAGTTGCCGTGGGTCGAGGCCCTGGGCGTCCACCGAGGTGCCCGCCGTCCAGTGGGTGAGCGAGGTGACGCCCAGCGACATCGGATACGGCGGGTCGGCGCGCCGTACCTGGTGACCGGCCTTGATCAGCAGCGCCGCGGCATCGCGGGCGGCGGTCGCGTACGGCTTGCTGATGGTGACGCCCGCGAGCGGGCTGCGCAGGGACACGGCGATCCGGTGGGTGCCGGGTGTGTCCGGGCGTACGACCTCGGTGTCGGCGAGGATCGACAGCATCAGCCGGGCGTCCTCGACCGTGGTGGCCAGTGGGCCGTTCTCCGACATGCCGAACCAGTCGCCGTCGCTGATGCCGGCCGGGACCACGCCGTGGCCGGGCTTGATGGTGACGAGGCCGCAGTTGGCCGCCGGGATGCGCAGGGAGCCCATGCCGTCGTTGCCGAGGGCGATCGGCACCATGCCCGCCGCGACCGCGGCCGCGCTGCCGCCGGACGAGCCGCCCGCCGTGCGCGAGGTGTCCCACGGGTTGCGGGCGGTGCCGTGCACGCCCTCCGTGGTGCCGAAGACACACAGCTCCGGCACGTTCGTCAGGCCCACGACCACCGCGCCGGCGGCCCGCAGCCGGGCCACCGTGACGTGGTCGTCGTCGGCCGGGGTGTCCGGCGTGGCCGCGGAGCCGACGCGGTTGGACTCGCCGCACACCGCGAGGTTGTCCTTGATCGCCACCGGCACGCCGGCGAGGGGCAGTTCGGCCAGGTCCGCGCGCGAGCCCACCTCGTCGGCCTCGGCGAGCGCCGCCTCGGCCCGGACCAGGCGGAAGGCGCCGACGCGGCCGTCCAGCCGCTCGATGCGGGCCAGGTGCTCGGCCACCACCTCACGGGGCGTGGCCTGCTTCTCGCGTACGGCGGCGGCGATCTCGGCGGCGGTCCGGCCGACCCAGTTGGTCACGGGCGCTCCTCAGGGCTTACTCGCGAGTATGTAGGAGCACTCTGCCGGGCGACGGGCCCGGAGTCGAGAGGGCACTCGGC
This sequence comes from Streptomyces shaanxiensis, assembly GCF_039537145.1. Taxonomy (NCBI): domain Bacteria; kingdom Bacillati; phylum Actinomycetota; class Actinomycetes; order Kitasatosporales; family Streptomycetaceae; genus Streptomyces; species Streptomyces shaanxiensis. The sequence goes on along the minus strand of NZ_BAAAZY010000028.1, from coordinate 178,767 downwards.
TTGGATATTCGGGAGGGTCTTCTTGGACTTTTCGCGCCGCCCTCCCTCGGTACAGCCCCGCTGACCTGCACATCATCCGACCAATGAGTGAACTCCACTCACTTCACGGTCCATTGACAGCCCCTGAGGCCCACCCAATCATCAGACATCCGATGAATGGGGGTGCCTCATGAGGACACGCTTGAGATGGGCCGGTGTCCTGGCGGCGTTGACGCTGCTCTTCACGGCGCCGGTGCCGGCGCTCGCGGAGGAGGAGCAGGGCGCACCGGTCACGGTTCCCGCCCTGACCGACTGGACGCCTGCCTCCGGCAGTTACACCTACGGGCGCTCCGCCCGGCTCGTGGCCGACGACGCGACCGAACGGCGGGTCGCCGACACCCTCGCCGACGATCTCCGCGACGCGGGACACGGCACCGTCCCCGTGGTGCCGGACGGTGCCCGGACCGGTGACATCGTTATCGACGTCCAGCCCTCCAGGACCTCCCTCGGTACGGAGGGCTACGAACTCCGCGCCGGCAAGCGGCTGTCGGTCACCGCGGCGACCGAGACCGGCGCCTTCCACGGCACCCGCACCATCCTCCAGCTCCTCGCCCAGGGCGACCGCGTCCCCGCCGGCCGCACGGTCGACGTACCGCGCTACAAGGAGCGGGGCGTCGGCGTCTGCGCCTGCTACATCCACGTCTCGATGCCCTGGCTGGAGAACCTGGTCCGCGAGATGGCGTACCACAAGCTCAACCAGCTTCTCCTGGAACTGAAGGTGAAGAGCGACGCCCATCCCGAGGCCAACACCTGGGGCTACTACACCAAGGACGAGATACGCCGCCTGGTCGCCCTCGGCAAGCGGTACCACGTCGAGATCATCCCCGAGATCAACTCCCCGGGCCACATGGACCCGTGGATCGAGAACCGCCCGGACCTGCAACTGACCGACTCCGACGGCAACAAGCAGCCCTCGCGCCTCGACATCACCCGGCCGGAGGCCTTCGCCTACTACACGAGCCTCATCGACGAGTACGCCCAGGTCTTCCCCGCCACCTCCTGGCACATGGGCGCCGACGAGTACATGCTCGGCTCCGACTTCGCCAAGTACCCGCAGATCCTGAAGTACGCCCAGGACAGGTACGGCCCCGACGCCACACCCCAGGACGCGTTCATCGACTTCGTCAACCGCGTGCACGCCTACGCGGCGGGCAACGGCAAGAAGCTGCGCATCTGGAACGACGGGCTCACCGGCGCCAACACCGTCCCGGTGGCCGCGGGCACGACTGTCGAGCACTGGCTGAACGTGGCGACGAAGCCGAGCCGACTGCGCGCCCAGGGCTATCCGTTGATGAACGCGGCCTACGCCCTCTACCTGGTCCGGGGCGGCTTTCACAGCGACACCAAGGGGCTCTACGACCAGAGCTGGGACCCGCGCAGCTTCGAGGGCGAGAAGCTGGTCTCCGCCGGCGGCATCACCGGCGCCAAGATCAGCCTCTGGCCGGACAACGGCCGTGGCGAGACCGAGAACGAGGTCGCCGTCGCCCTGTGGCCCGCCCTCCGCCACATCGCCCAGGCCACCTGGGGCGCTCCGCACCCCGACGCCACCTACGCCGGGTTCACCGCCCGCGCCACGGCCGTCGGGCACGCGCCCGGGTGGCGGGACCTGACCCGGGTGCCGGTGGCGGACGGCTCGTACACCTTCCGGGCGAGCGGTCGGACCTTCGCCGCCGAGGTCGAGCGCACGGCCGACGGCTACGTGACCGTGCGGACGGCGGACGGCTGCCTCGAGGTGCGCGGCGGCAGGCTGACGCTCAACGTGCCGCTCCAGCCCGGAGTGGAGGCGGCGCCGCAGACGTGCGATCCCGCGAACACCCTCCAGCGCTGGCAGTTGGAGCCCGCCTCCGGTGGCTACCGGCTCGTCAACGCCATCACCCGGATGACGGTGACCGTCACGGAGGACGGTCGGCTCGTGCAGTACCCGCCGGACCAGCGCGCGCCCGCCGTGTGGCAACTGGCCTGAGGGCCTGACCGAGGACCTGAGCACCTGACTTGATGACCCGACCCGAGGAGCCGTCCCATGGCCGTTTCCCGACGCGTCTTCGTCGCGACAGCCGCCGTCCTCGCCGCGACCGGCGTCACCAGACCCGCCCTCGCGGCACCCACCGCCGCCTCGCACACCTCGAACGACCCCCAGTACCGCATCCCCGTCAGCCCCGACGACACCGAGGCCGACCTGGTCCGCAAGGCCTCCCAGATCCGCCCCACCGCCCGCCAGATCGCCTGGCAGCGCCTGGAGCGGACCGCCTTCCTGCACTTCGGCGTGAACACGTTCACCGGCCTGGAATGGGGCACGGGAGACGAGGACCCGGACGTGTTCCAGCCGACCGGCCTCGACACCGACCAGTGGGCCCGCGCCCTGCGCGACGGCGGCTTCAAGCTGGCCATCCTCACCGTCAAGCACCACGACGGCTTCGTGCTCTACCAGTCCCGCTACACCAACCACTCGGTGGCATCGAGCAGTTGGCGCGACGGCCGGGGCGACGTCCTGCGTTCCTTCGCCGACTCGATGCGCCGGTACGGCATCAAGGTCGGCGTCTACATCTCACCCGCCGACGAGAACCAGTACCTCCACGGCGTCTACGCCAACGGCAGCGCCCGCGCCGACCACACGATCCCCACACCCGTCGCGGGCGACGACCGCACACCCCCACGGTCGTACACCCTCCCGGCCACCGACTACGGCGCCCACATGCTCAACCAGCTCTACGAGGTCCTCACCGAGTACGGGCCGGTCGACGAGGTGTGGTTCGACGGCGCGCAGGGCCGCATCCCGCCGGACAAGGTGGAGAAGTACGACTGGGACAGCTGGTACGCGCTGGTGCGTGCGCTCGCCCCCGACGCGACCGTCGCCGTCTCCGGGCCGGACGTGCGCTGGGTCGGCAACGAGGGCGGGCTGGCCCGGGAGGACGAGTGGAGCGTCGTACCGGTGCAGGAGAAGGACTACGGCCGGACCGACTACGCCCTCGCGTACGACGCCCCCGACATGGGCAGCCGCGACGCGCTCGTCAAGGCCCGGCCGGTGGCCGACTACCTGCAGTGGTGGCCGGCCGAGTGCGACGTGTCCATCCGGGACGGATGGTTCTACCACGCCGACCAACAGCCCAAGAGCGTCGAGCAGTTGACGGACATCTACTTCCGGTCCGTGGGCCGCAACTCGGTGCTGCTGCTCAACATCCCACCGGACACCGACGGCCTGCTGCCCGCCGCCGACGTGGCACGGCTGCGGGAGTTCCGCGAGCGCGTGGACCGCGAACTCCCGGAGGACCTGGCGCGCGACGCGCGGACGACCGCCGCGCCGGGCCGTGTCACCGTCGACCTCGGCCGGGAGCGGGAGGTGGACCGGATCCGGCTGGCCGAGGACATCAGCCTCGGCCAGCAGGTGGAGAGCTTCGTCGTCGAGGCGCAGCGCGACGGCGCCTGGACGGAGGTGACCCGGGCCGGGACGATCGGCGCGAGCCGGATCCTGCTGCTGGCGGCGCCGGTGCGGGCGCGTCGGTGGCGGGTTCGGGTGACCGGTTCGCGTGCCGCGGTGCGGCTCGTGGAGTTCGGGCTGTACCGGTCGCGGGTCTGAAATTCGGTTGACCGGGGCGGTGCGGCACGGGCTGGATGGGGCACATGGCCGACATCCAGGGTTCGTACGACAACCTGTTCCTCGCCGTCCCGAACGCGCTCGCCGCCATGCTGGACGCGGGGGACGCGGGCGGCTCCGTCGCGGTGTTCGTGGACGGCGAGCCGGTCGTGGACGTCTGGGGCGGGTTCGCGGACGCCGAGCGCACCGTTCCGTGGGAGCGCGACACCATCGTCAACGTCTGGTCCGTGACCAAGACGATGACGGCACTGTGCGCCCTCGTCCTGGCCGATCGGGGCGCACTCGATCTCTCCGCGCCCGTCTCCCGGTACTGGCCGGAGTTCGGCGCGGCGGGCAAGGAGAAGGTGCTGGTACGGCATCTGCTCGCGCACACCGCAGGGCTGCCCGACTGGGACGGCTCGGTCGAGGATCTCTACGACTGGCAGTCCGCCACGGCACGGCTCGCCGCCCGGGCGCCTCGGTGGGAGCCGGGCACCGCGGCCGGATACCACTCGCTGACCCAGGGATTCCTGGTCGGCGAGGTCGTGCGGCGCATCACCGGCCGCAGCGTGGGCGAGTTCCTCGCCGAGGAAGTGGCCGGGCCGCTGGGCGCCGACTTCCACGTCGGGCTGGCCGCCGAACACGACCAGCGGGTCGCGCGCACGATCCCGCCGAAGGGCCACGGCGAGGACTACGCGGCGAGCGCGCCCGGCAACCCCGAGGGCTCCGAGGCGGGCAACGGCGTACGCGTCCGGGACGGCAACGGCCTGGCCTGGCGTCGCGCGCAGATTCCCGCGGCGAGCGGATACGGCAACGCCCGTTCGGTGGCCCTGGTGCAGTCCCTGCTCGCCTGCGGGGGAGAGGCGCGAGGAGTACGACTGCTGTCCAGGGCCGGCTGTGACCGCGCGTGGGAGGAGCAGTTCACCGGCGACGACCGGGTGCTGGGCATGCCGATGAGCTGGGGCCTGGGGTACGGACGGTTCGGCACCACGTACGGCTGGGGCGGCTGGGGCGGATCCCTGGTGATGATCGAGCCCGACAGCCGGTTGGTCGTGGCGTACGTGACGAACCAGATGCGCGAGCCCGCGGAGGACACCCGGGGCATGGAGATCGTGACGGCCGCTTACGAAGGGCTTCAGGGGCTGCGCGTCTGAGCCGTTCGGTGGGTGGGAGGGAGGCCCGAGGCGGTCACGGCCGACACGAGGCCGTCACGCGCCCCGGGCCACCCCCGTGCTGCCCCGCTCGAGCAACCGCGGCACCGGCACCCGCACCGCCCGCGCCGACCCCCCGTCCAGCAGCGCGGTCAGTTCCCGCGCCGCCGTGCGCCCGAACTCCACGCTGTCCCGGGACAGCGCCGACAGCCACGGCTTGACGATGCGGCACAGCGCCGAGTCCTCCCAGGACACCACCGACACGTCCGCAGGTACCGAGAAGCCGAGTTCGGCCGCGGTCGCGGCGCCGGCGACGGCCATCACGTCGTTGTCGTAGATCAGCGCGGTCGGGGGAGTGGGGCCCTCCAGGACCCGGCGGGTCACTGCCGCGCCCTCGGCGTCGGAGTAGTCGGTGGTCACCGACTTCACCTCGGACAGGCCACGGCGCCCGGCCTCCGCGCGCAGCGTGCGGATGCGGCGCTCGGTGTGGGCGAGCCCCGGCAGACCGGCGATGTGCACGATCCGGCGATGGCCGAGGGCGTACAGGCCGTCCACGACCGAGGCCATCGCGCCCGCGTCGTCCGCCCAGACGGTCGACAGGCCGGGGTGGCGGTCGTCGGGTGCGCCGCCGATGACCACGGCGGGCAGGCCGAGTTCGTCGAGGAGGTCGGGGCGGGGATCGTCGGTGCGCGGGTCGACGACCAGGACGCCGTCCACACGGTGCTCGGCCCACCACCGCCGGTACACCGCGCACTCGTCGGCGATGTCCTCCACCACCTGGAACAGCAGGCCGAGATGACGCTCGGCCAGCACCTCCTGGATGCCCGAGACCAGTTGCAGGAAGAAGGAGTCCACACCCAGCGTGTCGGCCGGACGCGCCAGCACGAAGCCGACCGTCGCCGCGCCCTCCCCGGACAGGGCGCGCGCCGCCGTACTGGGCCGCCAGCCCAGCTCCTCGGCGACCCGCCGCACCCGGTCACGGGTGTCCTCCGACACGCCGGGCCGGCCGTTCAGCGCGAAGGAGACCGCGCTCTGGGAGACCCCCGCGTGCCGCGCGATGTCCTTCATCGTCGGCCGACGGGCCGGTGACCGCTTGCCTGACATGGTGATTCCCCATTCCGGCGACACATTCCGGAGCAGTATGCACTAATGCGGTTCAGGTTCGGGGGCCTAATGCGGTTCAGCTCGGTGATCCTAATGCGTATTAGTCACTAAAGAAATTAGCTCTGCGAGAGTCATTGACGGGCTGCCGGATCGGCGTGCAGGGTCTGCCTCGTTCGCCAACTCGCCCGCAAAGGAGGCCGGTTCGCCGTGCCTGTTTCCCGTAGAGCCCTCGCCGCCGCATTCGCCGTCTGTGTCGTCCTGCCGCTCAGCGCCTGCGGCTCGGGAGGGGGCGACGGCGGCACGGCCGACGCCTCCGGCAAGGTCGAGGGCGACATCACCTTCCAGACCTGGAACCTGCGCGCCAACTTCAAGGACTACTTCGAGGGCGTGATCGCGGACTTCGAGAAGAAGTACCCGGGCACCGACGTGAAGTGGATCGACCAGCCCGCCGAGGGCTACGCCGACAAGATCAGCGCGGACGCGGCCGGCGGCACGCTCCCGGACGTCGTCAACGTCTCGCCCGACCTGGTCGCCCCGCTGGCCAAGGCGGGCCTCGCGCTCGACCTCGACAAGGCGGCCGGGCAGTACAAGAAGGAGTACCTGGAAGGGGCCTGGGCCAGTCATCGAATACCGGGCACGACGGGCACGTACGCCTTCCCCTGGTACCTCAACACCGGTCCGCTCTTCTACAACAAGTCGCTCTTCAAGGAGGCCGGCCTCGACCCGGCCCAGCCGCCGAAGACGTACGACGAGGTCTTCTCCGCCGCCCTGAAGATGGCGAAGGAGACCGACGGCAAGGTCGCCACCCTCGCCAACGTGCCCACCATCGAGGACTTCGGCCGCTACGGCGTCGAGCTCATGAACAAGGAGGGCACCGCCTTCACCTTCAATGACGCAAAGGGGGTCGAACTCCTCGGCAAATACAAGGAGTTGTACGACGCGAAAGCCCTCGACCCGCAGGCGCTCACCGCCACCCCCGAGTCGTCCGGCAAGAAGTTCCTCACCGAGGCCGTCGCCATGAACCCCGGCAGCGCGCTGGACCTCGGCAACTTCAAGAAGCAGGCGCCGAACCTGTACAAGAACATCGGGATCACCGATCAGATCACCAGCACCGGTCACGTCAACATGTACGTGATGGGCGTGATGGTCAACGCGCAGACCAAGCGCACGCCCGCCGCCGTCGCCTTCGCCCACTTCGTCACCGACGCCGAGCGCCAGATGTCGTTCGCCAAGCAGGTCGCCATCTTCCCCAGCACCGCCGGATCCCTCGACGACCCGTACTTCACCAAGGAGGACGGCACCGACGAGACGCGCGTGCGGATCGCTGCCGCCAAGTCGCTGAAGAGCGCCGTCAACTACACACCCGTGCTGTTCAGCGAGCAGATGAAGACCGAGCTGCGCAACGAGGTCGCCAAGGCGTTGCAGGGCAAGGAGAGTCCGAAGCAAGCTCTTGACAACGCTGTCGAGGCCTGCAATCGGCTCCTTCAGCAGCAGGGATAGCGCGCGATGGCCGGCTCCACCGTCTCCCGGGTCCGACGTCCGGCACTGCGGGTGCGGCGCCAACTGCCCACCAGCCCCTGGCTGTTCGCCGCCCCGGGCCTGTTGATCATCGGCGCCTTCATTCTCTACCCGTTCGTCTCCACCCTGGTCAACGCCTTCACCGACCGTCGCACGCTGATCCCGGGCGAGTTCGTGGGCCTCGCCAACTTCCGCGAGCTGCTGAACGACGAGATGTTCTGGATCGGCCTGCGCAACAGCACGCTCTACGTCATCGGTGTGGTCCCCGCCCTCGTCGTCCTGCCCCTGCTGCTCGCGCTGCTCGTGCAGAAGAACATCCCCGGTATCACCTTCTTCCGGTCCGCCTTCTACACCCCGGTCGTCGCCTCGATCGTCGTGGTCGGCCTTATCTGGGTGTGGCTGCTCGACGAGCGCGGCCTGGTGAACTCGCTCCTCGAGACGATCGGGGTCGGCCGCGTCGGCTTCCTCAGCGACCAGTGGCTGCTCCTGCTGAGCGCCATGGCCGTGACGGTCTGGAAGGGCCTCGGCTACTACATGATCATTTATCTGGCGGCGCTCGCCAACGTGCCCCGCGAACTGCACGAGGCGGCGGCCGTGGACGGCGCGGGCGCGGTCCGTCGCTTCCTCACGGTCACCGTGCCCGCCGTCCGCTCGACGATGGTCCTGGTCGGGGCGCTCTCCTCGGTCGCCGCCTTCAAGGTGTTCTCCGAGGTGTACCTGATGGCCGGCCCGAGCGGCGGACCGGCGGGCGAGGACACCACCCTCGTCATGCTCGTCCAGCGCACCGGCACCGGCCTGACCGGCCGCGTCGGCTACGCCTCGGCCATCTCGGTCGTCGTCTTCGTCGTCACCGTCGCCCTGATGCTGCTCGTGCTGCGCGCCGACCGGAGGGACGAGTCATGAGCGTGCTGGAGAAGGTGCGGCCCGCCGCTTCGAAGCCGGCGACCGCTCGCGAACCCCGCGTCACCGACGAACACGGCCGTCGGATACGAGTGTGGGAGCTCGTCCTGCGCTACCTGCTCCTGCTCGCCGTACTCGCCCTCACCGTCGGCCCGTTCGTCTGGCAGCTGTCGACCTCGCTCAAGGGCCCCACCGAGGACATCTTCAGCTCCCCGCCGAAGTTCCTGCCGAGCGAACCCACCGTGCACAACTACGAGCGGGTCGCCGAGACCATCCCCGTCTGGGACTACGCCCTCAACTCGCTGAAGGTCGCCACCGCCAACGTCGTGACCAACTGCGTCGGTGCGGCACTCGCGGGCTACGCCCTCGCCCGGCTGCGCTACCGGGGCCGTCGCGCCGCCACCCTCGCCTTCATCCTGGCGATGCTCGTGCCCGTGGAGGGCATCATCATCGCCCAGTTCACGACCATGCGGGAGCTCGGCCTCAACAACACCCTGATCGGCGTGGTGCTGCCCGGCTGCATCGGTGCGATGAACGTCCTGCTGATGCGCAACGCCTTCCTCAATCTGCCGTACGAGATCGAGGAGGCGGCCTACGTCGACGGCGCCAACGTCTGGCAGCGGTTCCTGCGCATCGCGGTGCCGTCCGTGAAGGGGACCCTCGCCGTCGTCGCGATCTTCGCCTTCATGGGCGCCTGGGACGACTTCCTTTGGCCGCTCATCGTGCTGAGCGACCCGTCCAGGTTCACGCTGACCATCGGCCTCAACTATCTGCACGGCACCTTCGCCAACGACGAACGCCTCGTCGCCGCGGGCACGATCATCGCCGTCGCGCCGCTGATCGCCCTCTTCGCCTGCCTCCAGCGGTACTTCTTCCGCGGTGTCGGCGAGGGCGCGGTGAAGGGCTGAACCTCCCCCACCGAGTGCAAGGACATCGAATGCCTTCTGCCGTGCGTTTCGGCGTCAACTACACCCCGAGCGTCGGGTGGTTCCACCACTGGCTCGACTTCGACCTCGACTCCGTGCGCGCCGACCTCGACTCCGTCGCCGCGCTCGGCCTCGACCACATCCGGGTGTTCCCGCTGTGGCCGTACTTCCAGCCCAACCGGACGTTGATCCGTGAGCGGGCGGTCGCGGATCTCGTGCGACTCGTCGACGCCGCCGCCGAGCTGGGTCTCGACGTCAACGTCGACGGTCTGCAAGGGCACTTGAGCAGTTTCGACTTCGTGCCGGCCTGGACGCGGACCTGGCACCGGCGCAACCTCTTCACCGACCCGGAGGTCGTCGAGGGCCAGGCAGCCTATCTGCGGACGCTGGCCCAGGCCCTCGCCGACCGGCCCAACTTCCTCGGCATGACCCTCGGCAACGAGGTCAACCAGTTCTCCGCGGGACCCCACCCGGACCCCGACCGGGCCACGTCCGACCAGATCGACGCCTGGCTCGTGCGTCTGCTCGCCGCCTGTGAGGAGGGCGCCCCCGGCAGGCTGCACCTGCACGCCGAGTACGACGCGACCTGGTACCAGGACGACCAGCCGTTCACCCCGGCGCAGGCCGCACGCATGGGTGCCGTCACGGCCGTGCACTCCTGGGTGTTCAACGGCACCGCCCAGCGGCACGGCCGTACCTCGGTGCCGGCCGAGCACCACGCCGCGTACCTGATCGAGCTGAGCAAGGCCTGGGCCGACGACCCGAACCGGCCCGTCTGGCTCCAGGAGGTCGGCGCGCCCGCGCCCCTCGTCCCGCCCGAGCACGCGGCCGCCTTCACCGAGGCGACCGTCGCGAACGCGCTGGACTGTCCCGACCTGTGGGGCATCACCTGGTGGTGCTCCCATGACGTGTCCCGGGACCTCGCCGACTTCCCCTCTCTCGAGTACGGGCTGGGCCTGCTGACCAACGACCGCCGGCCCAAGGACATCGCGCGGGCGCTGGCGAAGGCGGCCGGCGAGCACACATACGCCCCGGCACCCCGCACCACGGCGCTGGTCGTCCCCGCCCACCCGTCGAGGCGTTCGCTGTGCGCCCCGGGCGGCCCGGTCTACGACGCCTTCTTCCGGCTGGTCGCCGACGGCGCCCGCCCCACCACCGTCCTCGACGAGCGCGCCGCGGACGCCGATCACCTCGCCGCGCGCGGCATCACCGAAGTCGTCACCTCCGATCAGGTACTCCCCACCCCACCAGGAGGCACTCGCTCGTGAACCCCACCAGACGCACCGTCCTCATCGCCGGCGCCACGGCCGCACTGCTCCCCTCGCTTCCGGCCTCGGCGACTCCGCATCCGAAGGCCGCCGCCCTCCAGCCGTACGCCTCCTACTGGTACCCGGACTCGCTGCCCTCCGGCACCCCCGGCACCGGCATCACCTGGCGCAGCCTGAAGTCCTGGCGCCCGGCCGACGACGCGGACCTCGCCTTCAACGCGGCGACCGTCCCGCTCGCCCCGCGCTTCACTCCGACGCCGGCGAACACGACCGCCCGCGCAGGTCAGGCCCGCATCCAGTCCCTGGTGTCCTTCGGGCCCACCGCCTCCAACCCCTCCCAGGGCTCGGCCACCGCCGACTACTACGCCCTCACGCACTGGGCGTACATCGACGAGCTGGTGTTCTGGGGCGGCTCCTCCGGCGAGGGGCTGATCCTGGCGCCGAACGCCCCGATCGTGGACGCCGCCCACCGTCACGGCGTGCCGGTCCTCGGCAACATCTTCCTGCCGCCCGTCGCCTACGGCGGGCAGTTGCAGTGGACGCGTGACCTGGTGCAGAAGGACGCGGTCGGGCGGTATCCGCTGGCCGAACGGCTGGTCGCGGTCGCGGAGGCCTACGGCTTCGACGGGTGGTTCGTCAACGCCGAGACGAGCGGCGGGAACGCGGCGCTGGGCGCGGACATGCTCGGCTTCATGCGCGAGCTGAAGACACGCGCGAAGGCCAAGGGGCAGCGGGTCACCTGGTACGACTCGATGACCGTGAACGGGTCCGTGAGCTGGCAGGGGGCGCTCAACTCCCAGAACGAGGCGTTCTTCCAGGCCGCCGACTCCATGTTCGTCGACTTCCGCTGGACGGCGGCCAAGCTGACGTCGTCGGGGCAGCGGGCCGACCAACTGGGCCGCGGCCGGTACGAGTTGTGGGCGGGCGTCGATGTCGAGGCGAACGGCTGGAACTCGTCCGTGAACTGGGACGCGATCGTGCCGCGCGACAAGGCGCACGTCGTGTCGGTCGGCTTCTATCGGCCCGAGTGGACGCGGAATCACCTTCCGGCGGACGGACGGGGCCCGGGGGAGTTCCATGTCGCCGACGACCGGTTCTGGACCGGGCGGTCACTGGATCCGTCGCGGCCTGACGGCGCGGACAGCTGGCGATCGCCGGCCGTGTCGGTCGCCGACCGGTCGACGGTCGCATCGGTGCCGTTCGCGAGCGTGTTCAACACCGGGCACGGGCTGCGGTGGTACGAGGACGGCGAAGTGACCTCGGACGCCCCGTGGAACCACCTGGGACTGCAGGACCGGCTGCCGTCCCGGCGCTGGGTCGTGCACACCGACGGGCAGCGGCCCGCTGTGACCTTCGACTTCGAGGACGCCTGGCGCGGCGGCAGCAGTGTGCTCGTCGACGGTGACCTGGACACGCCCGCGGTGGTGGACGTGTACGCGACACGGCTGCCGCTCACCGGTGACACGGTCGTCGAGCTGACGCACCGGACCGAAGCGGGCAACGTGACCGTCGAGCTGGCGGTGGCCACCGCCGAGCCGAGCGCACCGGGTGCGACACCGCCGTACACATATTTCCCTGTCGACTCGGGCAGCACCTGGCAGACCTCGACCGTACGGCTCACCGGCCTGACCGGCACCGCACACGCGATCGGTGTCCGGCTCACCGCGACCGACGGGCCGGTGACATGGCGGCTGGGCGGCATCGCGGTCCGCGACGCACCGGAGACGCCCGCCGCGCCCACCGCACTCCGGATCACCGGCGCGAGCGACGGCGACCTGCGCTTCGCCTGGTCTCCCGCCCCCGGCGCCGTACGCCACCACACCCTCCACCGCCTCCTCCCCGACGGCACCCGGCGCTTCCTCGGCGGCACCTGTCAGCGCGCGTTCTTCGTCGGCGGACTGGGCCCCGAACAGGGCGAACAGGAGGCACGGTTCGAACTGCGCGCCGTAGGGGAGCTGTACACCACGTCGGCCCCCGCGACCGTCACCCACCCCTGGTAACGACCCGCTGGTAACCACCCGCCCCGACGACCTACGGAGCACCCCGCATGCATGACGACCGCAGCCTGGTCGAAGCCCGCCTCAAGCGCGTCCTCGACGAGCGCATCCGCCCCGCCGTGTACCCCGAGTCCGTGCCGCTGGAGGTGGCGGTGTGGCATGCGCCCGGCGAGCCGGTGCCCGTCGCCGAGGGACTCGCGGCCGAACCCGAGCCGATCGAGGTGGGCGCCCGCTGGGGTGCTCCCTGGGGCACCAGCTGGTTTCGGGTCACCGGGACCGTGCCCGAGGCGTGGGCCGGGAGGGCCGTCGAGGCACTCCTCGACCTCGGGTTCGACGAGAACATGCCCGGCTTCCAGTGCGAGGGCCTGGTGTACCGGCCCGACGGCACGCCGGTGAAGGGCCTCAACCCGCGCAACCAGTGGGTGCGCGTCGGCGCGCCCGTGGAGGGCGGCGAGGAAGTGCGGCTGCACATCGAGGCCGCCTCCAACCCCGTCATCCTCGACTACCACCCCTTCCTGCCCACGCAGTTGGGCGACAAGGAGACCGCCGGAAGCGCACCTCAGTACACGCTCACGCGCATGGACCTGGCCGTCTTCGACGAGACGGTGTGGCAGCTCGTGCTCGACCTGGAGGTGCTCGGCGAGCTGATGGCCGAGCTGCCGGTGGAGTCGGCGCGACGCTGGGAGCTCCTGCGGGCGGTGGAGAAGGCGCTGGACGCGATCGACCTGCAGGACGTGAACGGCACGGCGGCGCAGGCTCGGGTACGGCTGGAGACGGTGCTGTCCGAGCCCGCCGTCCCGTCCGCCCACCGCATCAGCGCCGTCGGCCACGCCCACATCGACTCGGCGTGGCTGTGGCCGCTGCGCGAGACCGTGCGCAAGGTGGCCCGCACGACCGCCAACATGACAGCGCTCATCGAGGACGAGCCCGAGTTCGTGTTCGCCATGTCGCAGGCCCAGCAGTGGGCGTGGGTGAAGGAGCACCGGCCCGAGGTGTGGGCGCGGGTGAAGAAGGCGGTGGCCGAAGGGCGGTTCGTGCCGGCCGGCGGGATGTGGGTGGAGTCGGACACCAACATGCCGGGCTCGGAGGCCATGGCACGGCAGTTCGTGCACGGCAAGCGGTTCTTCCTCGACGAGTTCGGCATCGAGAACGACGAGGCTTGGCTGCCCGACACCTTCGGCTTCGCCGCCGGTCTGCCCCAGATCATCAAGGCCGCGGGCTCCAAGTGGCTGCTGACGCAGAAGATCTCCTGGTCCCAGACCAACCGGTTCCCGCACCACACCTTCCAGTGGGAGGGCATCGACGGCACCAGGATCTTCACGCACTTCCCGCCCGTCGACACCTACAACTGCTCCATGAAGGGCAGCGAGATCGCCCACGCGGCCCGCAACTTCAAGGACAAGGGACTCGCCCGGCACTCCCTCGCGCCCACCGGCTGGGGCGACGGAGGCGGCGGCACCACCCGGGAGATGATCGCCAAGGCGGCCCGGCTGCGCGACCTCGAAGGCTCCGCCACCGTCGTCTGGGAGACCCCGGAGGAGTTCTTCCAGAAGGCCGAGGCCGAGTACCCCGACGCGCCGGTCTGGGTGGGCGAGCTCTACCTCGAACTCCACCGCGCCACCCTCACCAGCCAGGCGAAGACCAAGCAGGGCAACCGACGCAGCGAACACCTCCTGCGCGAGGCGGAACTGTGGGCGGCGACGGCATCCGTACGCACCGGCTTCCCGTATCCCTACGAGGAGTTGGACCGCATCTGGAAGACGGTGCTGCTGCACCAGTTCCACGACATCCTGCCCGGCTCGTCCATCGCCTGGGTGCACCGGGAGGCGCGCGCGACGTACGAGCGCCTCGCCGGTGAACTGACCGCGATCATCGAGTCGGCCCAGCGCGCCCTGGCGGGCGAGGGCGGGACCGAGCTCGTCTTCAACGCCGCCCCGCACCCCCGCGAGGGCGTACCGGCGGGCGGTGCGCGCACCCCGGTGACCGAAGGCCGGACGGCACGCACGGAACGCCCGGGCGGCGGCTTCGTCCTCGACAACGGCCTGCTGCGTATCGAGATCGACGGGCAGGGCCTGGTCGTGTCGGCGTACGACATCGAGGGCGACCGCGAGACGATCGCCCCGCACCGGACCGCGAACATCCTCCAACTGCACCCCGACTTCCCCAACATGTGGGACGCCTGGGACGTCGACGAGTTCTACCGCCACACGGTCACCGACCTGACCGACGTCGATGAGATCGCCCCCGGTGACGACGAGACCTCGGTGCGGATCGTCCGGTCCTTCGGCACCTCGCGCGTCACCCAACGGCTGTCGCTCGCGCCGGGGGACCGGCGGCTGCTGATCGACACGGAGGTCGACTGGCACGAGACGGAGAAGTTCCTGAAGCTCGCCTTCCCGCTCGACGTGCACGCGGAACGGTACGCCTCGGAGACCCAGTTCGGGCACTTCCACCGCCCCACGCACACCAACACCAGCTGGGAGGCGGCCAAGTTCGAGGCCTGCAACCACCGCTTCGTGCACCTGGAGGAGCCGGGCTGGGGCGTCGCCGTCGTCAACGACTCCACGTACGGCCACGACGTGACCCGCACGGTGCGCACCGACGGCGACCGCGGTACGACCACCACGGTCCGGGTCTCCCTCCTGCGTGCCCCGCGTTTCCCCGACCCCGAGACCGACCAGGGCGTCCACCGCTTCCGGCACGCTCTGGTGCCGGGCGCGGGCATCGGGGACGCGGTGCGTGAGGGCTGGCGGATCAATCTGCCGGAGCGGCGGATCACCGGTGCCCGGGAGGTGGCGCCGCTGGTGACGGTGGACCGGGACGCGGTCGTGATCACGGCCGTCAAGCTGGCCGACGACGGAAGCGGGGATGTGGTGGTGCGCCTGCACGAGGCCCACGGCGGCCGGGTACGGGCCACGCTGGCGGCGGACTTCGAGGTCGCGGACGTCACGGCGACGGACCTGCTGGAGCGCCCGCTGCCCGAGACGCCGTCCCGCGACGGCCGTCAAGTCGCCCTGCACCTAAGGCCCTTCGAGCTGGTGACGCTGAGGCTGCGGCGGGCCCGGAGCCACTGACGGCCAACGGCGGCGCGTCGTCGTGAATCGGAGGGCAACTGGCCTCACAATCATCGGGATTGGCGTTACGAAAGCGCTTCCTGGAGGCAGACTTGAAGCTCGTCACACGCGCCCAGCTCGGCTGGCCCGCATCCGCCGCAGACCCGCAGACGTCGACCAAGGGCGTCAAGGTCCACTACGAAGGCACGACGGTCAGCGCCAAACTCCTCGAAGACCACGACCTCTGCATCGCCGAGTGGAAGTCGATCAGGAAGTCCCATCTGGCGAACGAGGAGGAGAACTACTCGGACATCGCCTACAACTACGGCGCCTGCCCGCACGGTTACCTCCTGGAAGGCCGGGGGCTTGGCAAGCGCACCGGGGCGAACGGCAACAAGGTTCTCAACCGCGCCCACTACGCGATCGTCGGCCTGGTCGGCGACAAGGGGCTCACCAAGCCGACGGACGCGATGCTGAGCGCGATCCGCGACGGCATCGAGCTGCTGCGCCGCCACGGGGCCGGCAACGAGATCAAGGGGCACCGGGACGGCCTCGCCACGGCGTGCCCGGGCGAGCACCTGTACGCGTGGGTGAAGAAGGGCGCCCCGAGACCCGGTGGTTCGACGCCCGTTCCCGGCCCGCGCCCGGTCATCGACGTGTCCAAGGTGGTTGCCGCGGCCGCGCACGACCCGGCCAAGTCGGGCACGCCCGTGTCGTACGCCGGCGTGAAGACCGTGGAGAAGGCGCTCGTCGCCGAGGGACTCCTCGAATCGAAGTACGCCGACGGCCACTTCGGCACGACGACCGTCAAGGCGTACGCCGCGTGGCAGCGCCGCTGCGGTTACACGGGTGACGACGCCAACGGCATTCCGGGGCAGACGTCACTGGAGAAGCTCGGACAGGAGCACGGCTTCGATGTGAAGCCGTAGAGCGGCAGGGAACCCGTAGAGCAGTAGGGAACCCGTAGAGCGGCAGGGAACCCGCAGAGCGGCCGGGAAACCGGAGAGCCGCAGTCCTGAGACGGGCCGTTCCCCTCGCACGGGAGGTGAGGGGAACGGCCCGTCCGTGTTCGGACGCCGGTCAGCCGCCGAGCTGCGTCCGCAGCCACTCCTCCACCTCGCCCACATGCGCGGCAGCCGCCGCCCGTGCCGCCTCCGGATCGTGGGCGACCAGGGCGCGATGGATCGCGGCGTGCTCGCGGCGGGTGCGGGCGAAGGCGCCCTCCTCCTGGTAGCCGCGCCAGACGCGGGCGCGGAACGTGCGCGAAGACAGGCCCTCCAGGATCGCGGCCATGGTCTCGTTGCCGGCGGCGGCCGCGATCTCGCGGTGGAAGGCCAGGTCGTGGGCGAGGATCTCCTCGGGGTCGTCCGTGGCGTTCATCGCCGTGAGGTGTTTCTCGACCTCCGCGAGCTGGTCCGGCGTGATCCGCGCCGCCGCGAGGGCCGTCGCCGTCGACTCCAGGATGCGCCGCACCTCCAGCAGTTCCACCAGACGAGGGCCCCGGGAGAGATCGGCCACCACGCCGAACGTCTCCAGCAGATCGCCGGCCTCCAGCTGGGTGACGTAGATGCCCGAACCGTGCCGGGCCTCCAGCACCCCCAGCACCGTGAGCGCGCGGATCGCCTCGCGCATCGAGCTGCGGGAGATGCCGAGCCGGGCCGCCAGATCGCGCTCGGTCGGCAGTCGCTGGCCGGGCTCCAGCCGGCCCTCCGCGATCATCGCCTTGACCGCCTCGATGGCGCGCTGCGTCACGGTGCCCTTCTGCGGGGCCGTCTCGACGGTGCCCTTCTGGGGGGCTGTCTCGTCCACGCCGTTCCTCCCGTCGCCCGAGGTGCCTGCGGGCGCCTCGTGACCGGCAGTGTAATCACCAGGTTGGTCCGACCACTACGGCTGGATACGGCGAAAAACTGCCTCCGAAGGGTGTTGTTTCGCCGAAGTGGTCTGATAAATATGCGGGCATCTGCTCGAACCATGTGCTCGAACACGCTCAACGAGGAGCCGCCAGATGCCCGGCACTACAGCGCGGAAGCAGAACAGGTCACGGATGGTGAGGGCGGTGTGCGCGGTCGCCGGCGCCTCGCTCGTACTCGCCGCGTGCGGCAGCACCAAGGACACCGGCGCCGCCGGCGCCGAAGGCGGCGGCAGCGGGCAGGTCGGGGTGATCCTGCCCCTGCTGACCTCGCCGTTCTGGCAGTCGTACAACGACTACGTGCCGAAGATGGCCGAGTCGGAAGGCGTCGACACGCTCAAGACGGTCAACTCCAACAGTGACCCCTCCCAGCAGATCACCGACATCAACAACCAGCTCAACCAGGGCGTGAAGGGCCTGGTCGTCGCCCCGCTGGACAGCGCGGCCATCGAGGCAGGCCTCGACCAGGCCGAGCGCAAGGGCGTGCCGGTCGTCGCGGTCGACGTGGCGCCGGACAAGGGCAAGGTCGCGATGGTGGTGCGCGCCAACAACGTCGCGTACGGCGAGAAGGCCTGTCAGTACCTCGGCGAGCAGATCCCCTCCGGCAAGGTCGTGCAGATCATGGGCGACCTGGCCTCGGTCAACGGCCGTGACCGCTCCGAGGCGTTCCGGGCCTGCGTGAAGAAGAACTTCCCCAAGCTGAAGGTCCTGGAGATACCGGCCAAGTGGGAGTCCGACACCGCGGCCTCCAAGCTGGACACCCTCCTGAACGCCAACCCCGACATCAAGGGCATCTACATGCAGGCCGGCGGCGTCTACCTCGCGCCGACCCTCCAGACCCTGAAGTCGAAGGGCATGCTGAAGAAGGCCGGGCAGGACGGGCACATCACGATCGTCTCCAACGACGGCATCCCGCAGGAGTACGACGCCATCCGCAAGGGCGAGATCGACGCGACCGTCTCCCAGCCCGCGGACCTGTACGCCAAGTACGGCATGTACTACATCAAGGCGGCGATGGAGGGGAAGACCTTCAAGCCCGGCCCCACCGACCACGACTCGACCATCGTCAAGCTGCCCAGCGGCATCCTGGAGGACCAGCTGCCCGCCCCGCTGGTCACCAAGGACAACGTCGACGACCCCAAGCTCTGGGGCAACACGGTCAAATGAATACGGCCGTGATCACACCGCTCGTCGAAGCGCGGGACATCGTCAAGCGCTACGGCCCCACCACCGCCCTCGCCGACGGCAGGCTCACCGTCCTGCCCGGCGAGTCCCACGCCCTCGTCGGCCGCAACGGCGCCGGCAAGTCGACCCTGGTCAACATCCTCACCGGACTCCAGGCCGCCGACGAGGGCGCCGTCCGCTTCGACGGCGAACCCGCGCCGCCACTGGCCGACCGTGACGCCTGGCGCCGCAAGGTGGCCTGCGTCTACCAGAAGCCCACGGTCGTCCCGGAGCTGACGGTCGCCGAGAACCTCTTCATCAACCGACAGCCGCTCCAGCGCGGCTTCATCAGCTGGCGCAAGCTGCGGTCCGAGGCCGCCGAGCTCCTCGCCACCTGGGACGTGCACGTCGACCCCGAGGCGCGCACCGCCGACCTCAAGGTCGAGGACCGCCAAATGGTGGAGATCGCACGGGCGTTGAGCTTCGGCGCCCGCTTCATCATCCTCGACGAGCCGACCGCCCAGCTCGACAACCGCGAGATCGAGCGGCTGTTCACACGGATGCGGGCGCTGCAGGACTCCGGCGTCACCTTCCTGTTCATCTCGCACCACCTCCAGGAGGTGTACGAGGTCTGCCAGACCGTCACGGTCCTGCGCGACGCCCGCTGGATCACCACCGCGCCGGTCGCCGAACTCCCGCGCCGGGCGCTGGTGGAGGCCATGGCGGGGGAGTCACTCGAAGCCATCGCCGAGCAGGCCGTCGACCCCAGGGACGTCGACCACGACGCCCCCGCCCTCCTCGAAGCCCGCGGGCTCACCTCACCGGCGTACCAGAACATCGACCTCACCGTGCGCCGCGGCGAGGTCGTCGGACTCGCCGGCATCAGCGGCAGCGGCAAGGTGGAGCTCGCCGAGTCCCTCGCGGGGCTGCACACCCCGACGGGCGGGACCGCTCGACTCGGCGGTGAGCGGCTGCCGTTCGGCGAGGTGCGGGCCGCCCTCGAGGCGGGCGTCGCCTGTGTGCCGCGCGACCGGCACGAACAGGGCCTGGTCGCCGGCATGACCATCGGCGACAACGCCACCATGAGCGTGCTCGAACGGCTCGGCCGCTTCGGCTTCGTCGGCACCGAACGCAAGCGCGGCTTCGCCACCGCCCTCATCGAACGCCTCGACATCCACACCGAGGGCCCCGACCAGCCCGTCTCCGACCTGTCCGGCGGCAACGCGCAGAAAGTCGTCATGGCCCGCGCGCTGGCCTCCGACCCCCGGCTGCTCGTGCTGATCAACCCCACCGCGGGCGTCGACGTGAAGTCCAAGGAGTCCCTGCTGGCGCGCGTGGACAGCGCCCGCGAGGACGGCATCGCCGTGCTGGTCGTCTCCGACGAACTCGACGACCTGCGCCGCTGCGACCGAGTCCTCGTCCTGTTCCACGGCCATGTCGTCGCCGAGCACCCGGCGGGCTGGCGCGACCACGAGCTGATCGCCTCCATCGAAGGAGTGGACGACCATGGCTGACACCAAGGCCCCACCTGCCCTGCCCGTGAAGGTGCCGGACGCCCGTGCCGCCAGGACGGTCCTGCTCCGCCGTGCCCGCGAACTCGCCCTGGTACCCGCCCTGTTGCTCCTCATGGTGCTCGGCGCGGTCGTGAACGACTCGTTCCTCACCGAGCGCAACCTGATCTCGATCCTCGGGGCCTCCGCCGCGCTGGCGATGGTCGTGCTGGCCGAGTCGCTGGTCCTGATCACCGGCAAGTTCGACCTGTCCCTGGAGTCGGTCGTCGGTATCGCGCCCGCCATCGGCGCACTCCTCGTCCTGCCCGCCGCCAGCTCCGGCTGGGGCACCGAACTCCCCGCCGCCCTCGCCCTGCTGGCGATCCTCGTGGCCGGCGCGGCCGTCGGGGCCTTCAACGGCATCCTCGTAGTGAAGTTCAAGCTCAACGCCTTCATCGTGACGCTCGCGATGCTGATCGTCCTGCGCGGTCTGCTGGTCGGCGCGACCAAGGGCAAGACGCTGTTCGGGATGCCCGACAGCTTCTACTCCCTCGCCACCACGACCTTCCTCGGCATCCCGATGTCGGTGTGGCTCGCGGCGGCGGCCTTCGCGACCGCCGGGTTCGTGCTGAAGTACCACCGCATCGGACGAGCGCTGTACGCCATCGGCGGGAACGCGGACGCCGCCCGCGCGGCCGGAATCCGGGTCGAACGCGTGATGCTCGGCGTGTTCGTCGTCGCGGGCACCCTCGCGGCCGTCGGCGGCATCATCCAGACCGGCTACGTCGGGGCGATCAGCGCCAACCAGGGCAACAACATGATCTTCACCGTGTTCGCGGCCGCGGTGATCGGCGGCATCAGCCTGGACGGCGGCAAGGGCACCATGTTCGGCGCCCTGACCGGCGTACTCCTTCTGGGCGTCGTCCAGAACCTGCTCACCCTCGCCCAGGTCCCGTCGTTCTGGATCCAGGCCATCTACGGCGGAATCATCCTGGTGGCCCTCATGATCGCCCGCGTCACCACGGGCCGTGCCCAGGACTGACCGCACGCCTTCCCCGCCACCGACCGAAAGGCCCTCAGTGTCCCCGACCCCCGGCCCCCCCGTCCGCGTCACCACGCTCGACACCTACGACATCCGCTTCCCCACCTCGCGCGAGCTCGACGGCTCCGACGCGATGAACCCCGACCCCGACTACTCGGCGGCGTACGTCGTGCTGCGCACCGACGCGTCGGACGGGTTGGAGGGGCACGGGTTCACCTTCACCATCGGGCGGGGCAACGAGGTCCAGGTCGCCGCGATCGAGGCGCTGCGCGGGCATGTCGTCGGCCGGTCCGTGGACGAGCTGTGCGCCGACCCGGGGACCCTCAACCGCGACCTGATCGGCGACAGCCAGCTGCGCTGGCTCGGCCCCGAGAAGGGCGTGATGCACATGGCGATCGGTGCCGTCATGAACGCCGTGTGGGACCTGGCGGCCAAACGTGCCGAGAAGCCCCTGTGGCAGCTGCTGGCCGATGCCGACCCCGAGTGGATCGTCCGCCAGATCGACTTCCGGTACCTCACCGACGCCCTCACGCCCGAGGAGGCGCTGGCCATCCTGCGCCGGGGCCGGGAGGGTTCGCAGGAGCGCGTCGCCCGGCTCCTGGAGCGCGGCTACCCCGCCTACACCACCTCCGCGGGCTGGCTCGGCTACGACGACGACAAGCTCACCCGGCTCGCCGCCGAGGCCGTCGCCGACGGCTTCCGGCAGATCAAGCTGAAGGTCGGCGCCGACCTGGAGGACGACGTACGGCGCTGCCGCGTCGCCCGCTCGGTTGTCGGGCCGGACATCCGCATGGCGATCGACGCCAACCAGCGCTGGGACGTGGCCGAGGCGATCCGCTGGACCAAGGCCCTCGCCGAGTTCGACCCGTACTGGATCGAGGAGCCCACCAGCCCCGACGACGTCCTCGGCCACGCGGCCGTCCGCGAGGCCGTCGCCCCGGTCAGGGTGGCCACCGGCGAGCACGTGCAGAACCGGGTCGTCTTCAAGCAGCTCCTCCAGGCCGGCGCCCTCGACGTCCTCCAGATCGACGCGGCCCGCGTCGGCGGCGTCAACGAGAACCTCGCCATCCTGCTGCTCGCCGCCAAGTTCGGCGTCCCGGTCTGCCCGCACGCGGGCGGCGTCGGACTGTGCGAGCTCGTCCAGCACCTGTCGATGTACGACTACGTCGCCGTCACCGGAACCACCGAGGACCGCGTCATCGAGTACGTCGACCATCTGCACGACCACTTCCTCGACCCGGTGGTGATCAGGGA
This sequence comes from Streptomyces shaanxiensis, assembly GCF_039537145.1. Taxonomy (NCBI): domain Bacteria; kingdom Bacillati; phylum Actinomycetota; class Actinomycetes; order Kitasatosporales; family Streptomycetaceae; genus Streptomyces; species Streptomyces shaanxiensis. The sequence goes on along the minus strand of NZ_BAAAZY010000028.1, from coordinate 156,381 downwards.
AGGTCACTACACGGCACCCACCGCGCCGGGCTTCTCGGCCGCCATGCGGCCCGAGTCGATCGCGCGGTACACCTTCCCCGGCGGCGACTTCTGGGCCGCCGACCTCCAGACGCAGAAGACGACGCAGACGAAGACGCAGAAGAAGGGGCACGCGGCATGAGCGACTTCGAAGGCCTCAAGGCTCTGGTGACCGGCGGCGCCTCCGGGATCGGCCGGGCCACCGCCGAGCTGCTGGCCGAGCACGGCGCCCTGGTCGCCGTACTGGATCTGGATCCGTCGTCGGTGGAGAAGCCGCTGCTCGGGCACCGGGCCGACGTCACCGACGACGCCTCCGTCCGTGCGGCGGTGGCCGCCGCCGTGGCCGACCTCGGCGGACTGGACGTCGTGATCAACAACGCCGGCATCGGTGCCCAGGGCACCGTAGAGGACAACGACGACGCCGAGTGGCACCGGGTCATGGACGTCAACGTCGTCGGCATGGTGCGCGTCGCCCGCGCCGCCCTGCCCCATCTGCGCGAGTCGTCGCACGCTGCCATCGTCAACACCTGCTCCATCGCCGCCACCGCCGGCCTCCCGCAGCGGGCGCTGTACAGCGCGACCAAGGGCGCCGTGTACTCGCTCACCCTCGCCATGGCCGCCGACCACGTCCGCGAGGGCATCCGCGTCAACTGCGTCAACCCGGGGACCGTGGACACACCCTGGGTCGGCCGCCTCCTCGACTCCGCCCCGGACCCGGCCGCAGAGCGCGCCGCCCTGGAGGCCCGCCAGCCCACCGGACGACTCGTCTCGGCCGCCGAAGTCGCGGGCGCCATCGCCTACTTGGCGAGCCCGCTCTCCGGCGCCACGACCGGCACCGCCCTCGCCGTCGACGGCGGCATGCAGGGACTGCGTCTGCGGCCGGTGAGCCAGTGAGCATCCCCCGTGGGCTCGGGTTCGGAGCCGCCGCCATCGCCAACCTCTACACCGAGGTCACCGACGAGCAGGCGCACGAGGCGGTGTCCGCCGCCTGGCAGCGCGGCATCCGCTACTACGACACCGCACCCCACTACGGCCTCGGCCTGTCCGAACGCCGCCTCGGCGCGGCCCTGCGCGAGCACCCGCGCGAGGAGTACACGGTCTCGACCAAGGTGGGCCGCCGTCTGGAGCCACAGGCCGAGGGCGGCGACGACCTGGGACACGGTTTCGCCGTGCCCGCCACGCACCGCCGCGTGTGGGACTTCACCGCGGACGGCATCCGCCGCACCCTGGAGGCCGGCCTGGAGCGGCTCGGCCTCGACCACGTCGACATCGTCTACCTCCACGACCCCGACGACCACGCCGAGCAGGCCTTCCGGGAGGGCTACCCGGCCCTGGAGAAGCTCCGCTCGGAGGGCGTGGTCGGCGCGATCGGCGCCGGCATGAACCAGGCGGAGATGCTGACCCGCTTCGTCCGCGACACGGACGTCGACGTGGTGCTGTGCGCGGGCCGCTACACGCTGCTCGACCAGAGCGCGCTCACGGAACTGCTGCCCGCGGCCGTGGAGCGAGGCGTCTCCGTGGTGATCGGCGGAGCCTTCAACTCGGGTCTGCTCGCGGACCCGAAGCCGGGCGCGACGTACAACTACGCCGAGGCGCCCGGTGAGTTGCTCGACAAGGCCCTGCGCATGAAGGAGATCGCCCGGCGGCACGGCATCACCCTGCGTGCCGCCGCGCTGGCCTTCTGCACGGCCCACCCGGCGGTGACGAGCGTCCTGGTGGGCGCCCGCTCGGCCGCTGAAGTCCACGACTGCGCCGATCAGTTCGCCACACCGGTCCCCGCCGCCTTCTGGCAGGAGCTGCGGGACACCGGACTCCTGGTCACCGAGGAGCCGTCATGAGAGTCGCCCTGCACACCAAGGTCCGCGCGGACCGCGTCGCCGAGTACGAGGCCGCCCACCGGGAGGTTCCGAAGGAGCTCACGGACGCCATCCGGGCCGCCGGAGCGACCTCCTGGACGATCTGGCGCAGCGGCACCGACCTCTTCCACGTCCTGGAGTGCGAGGACTACCGCCGCCTCCTCGCCGAGCTGGAGAAACTGCCGGTGAACGTGGTCTGGCAGGCCCGCATGGCCGAGCTGCTCGACGTGGTGCACGACTACTCCGGCGAGGGCGCGGACGCCGGGCTGCCCGTCGTGTGGGAGCTGCCGTGACCCTCGTGGACGCCCATCACCATGTGTGGGACCTCTCCGTCCGCGACCAGGACTGGATCACCGGCCCCGACCTCCAGCCGCTCCGCCGGAACTTCGGCGTCGCCGACCTGACCCTTGAGGCACGGGCGGCCGGAGTCGACCGCACGGTCCTCGTCCAGACCATCACCGTGCCCGAGGAGACCCCGGAGTTCCTGGCCCTCGCCGCCGAGCACGAGCTGATCGCGGGCGTCGTCGGCTGGACCGACCTCACCCGCCCGGACGCCGCCGAGGAACTGGCCCGGCTGCGGGAGCTGCCCGGGGGCCGGTACCTGAAGGGCATCCGCCACCAGGTCCAGGGCGAGCCCGACCCGGAGTGGCTGCTGCGTGCGGACGTACGGCGAGGACTGACCGCCGTGGCCGAGGCGGGGTTGGGCTACGACCTGCTCGTGCTGCCGCACCAGCTGCCGGCCTGCGTCAAGGCGGCCGCCGACCACGCCGACCTGACCTTCGTCCTGGACCACCTGGGCAAACCGCCCATCGCCTCCGGCGAGCGGGAACCCTGGGAGACCGCCGTCCGTTCCCTGGCCGCCCTCTCCAACACCGTCTGCAAATTCTCCGGCATGGTCACCGAGGCCGACCTCACCTCCTGGACCGTGGACGACCTGCGTCCGTACGCCGACGTGGTGCTGGACGCCTTCGGGCCGGATCGGATGATGTTCGGCTCGGACTGGCCGGTGTGCACGCTGGCGGCCTCCTACCGCCAAGTGGTGTCCACCGCGGACGAGTTGGCCGCCGCGCTCTCCGACTCCGAACGGGCACAGATCTTCGAAGGCACGGCGGCCCGCGTCTACGGCCTTTGACCCCGCGGGCTCAGCCAGGTTCCGGCCCGTCCACGTTGAAGGTCGATTCTCCTCCGGCGCCGGCGCGCACGACGATGATGTCGGCGGCCTCCGCCGTGGGGTTGCTCTCCCGGTGAACGGCGCCCTTGGGGACGTAGACGAAGTCACCGGGTCCGGCTTCCACCGTGTCCGCGCCGTCCGGGCCGAACTCCATCTTCAGCGCGCCGGTCAGGACGTAGATCACCGATTCCCACTCGCCGTGGTGATGCCAGCCGGAGACCATCCCGGCCTCTGTGCGGACGTATCCCGACCATGTTCCCTCGGTGGCGAAGGCCTGCTGCCGGTCCATCCCCGGAGTACGGGGCCCCGGCTCCCGGCCATGGGGAGTGACGACCCTGACCTGATCCGGTTGCCGGTCCATGACGACTCCTTCCTGTGAGGGGCGGTGACCCTCACGTTCCTTGGGCCACCCCCGCCAGCCGCGTGGGCGGCAGATACTCCCGCACATACGTCCGCTCCCAACACGCGCCCGTCTCCCGCAGCTCACGCCAGGTGGTGTAGCGATAGCGGAAGAGACGGGCGCGTACGTAGCGCGGCGGGGCGTCCGGCGGGAACGGCGAGCGGCGCAGCAGCTTCAGTGTGTCGCGGTCGTTCTCCAGGAGCCGTTCCACCAGCGCGCCGAACCAGGACCCGGCGTACGCGGGCGACAGCGCGGCGAACCACATCAGCCAGTCCAGCCGGAGATGGTAGGGCGCGAACTGCCGCGGCCAGTGCCGGGGATCGCCCGGCTTGCCCTTGAACTCGTACTCCCGCCAGTCCGACTCCTCACGCGGTACGTCGTCGGCGGTGCCCTCGATCACCACCTCGTACCGGATCCTGCTGACGGTGCCGAACGCGCCGTAGGTGTTGACCAGGTGGAGCGGGTCGAAGGAGCGGTTCATGACCTGGCGGCGGGAGATCATGTTGGCGACCGGGTGGTAGCTGAGGCCGACGAGGAGCACGGCGACTGCGAGGACGACGACCTCGAACCACAGCGGTGCGGCGGGTACGGACGGCGGATCGCTCGGGAACCGGACCGCCGACAGGGCCAGCACGATGGTGATCCAGTTCAGCCAGGAGAAATTGCCCGACAGGACCAGCCACAGCTGGGTGAGGATCATCAGCGAGGCGGCGGCCGTCGCGATCGGGTGAGGGGTGAAGAGGAGGACCGGCACGGCCAGTTGGGTGACGTGGTTGGCGGCCACCTCGACCCGGTGCAGGGGCTTGGGCAGATGGTGGAAGAACCAGCTCAGCGGGCCCGGCATCGGCTGGGTCTCGTGATGGTGGTCCAGACAGGTCAGCTTCCGCCAGCAGGCGTCGCCACGCATCTTGATCAGGCCCGCGCCGAACTCGACGCGGAACAGGATCCAGCGCAGCAGGAACAGCACCACGACCGGCGGCGCCACCTCGTCGTTGCCCAGAAAGACGGCGAGGAAGCCGACCTCCAGCAACAGGGACTCCCAGCCGAACGAGTACCAGGTCTGGCCGACGTTCACGATCGACAGGTACAGCGCCCACGGGAGCAGCCACAGCAGCATGGCGCCCCACAACGGCACCACGGAGTCCAGCCCGGCCAGCAGCGCCACCGACACCGCGCATCCCGACCAGGCACACGCCGCGAAGAAGCGGTCCGAGTAGTGGAGGTGGAACAGGCTCGGGGCGGCCCGGAAGGGCACCCGCTCGACGAAGCGCGGTACGGGCAGCATGCCACGCTCGCCCATCAGCGCCCGGAACTGCAGGGCCGCCGTGAGGAACGCGACGAGGTACACGGCGGCCAGAGCCCGCTGGAAGACCAGCCGGCTCGTCCAGTAGTCCGGTGCGATGAACCAGTCCACGGCCGTTCTCTCCCTTCCTCATTGTCGCGCCGAGCCCCAAGGCGTGTGGAGACGCATGTGACTCTCCGTATATCACCTCTCCGCTTGCGTAACCCGAGTGAGTGAAACAGACAATGGTGCCGAAATGCCCGAGAACAGGCGGGAGGGCGTGGTGCGGACATCCACCGGGGCCATCGTCACGACCTGCGCCCTCTCAACAGTGCTCTTCGTCGCCGGCTGCGGCAGCGGCGGGGACAAGGCCACCGAAGCCGACCGGGAAGTCCTCCTCGAACCCGCGGCGTCCAAGGGACCGGATCCCTTCACGGACTCCACGGCGACCGCGCCGGCCGCCCCGTCCCCGGTCACCCGAACGCCGCAGCCGGCGCAGTCCGGCCTGACCGGACCGCAGCACCTTTCCGGCGGCACGCCTGGCCTCTACGGCGGCACCCGGGGGACCGGCAGCTGCGATGTGCGGCGGCAGATCGACCGCCTCACCTCCGACGAGGTCAGGGGGCGCGTCTTCGCGGCGGCCTCGGGCATCACCCAGGCCTCGATACCCGCCTATCTGCGGGGCCTGACCTCGGTCGTGCTGCGCGCGGACACCCGGGTCACCAACCACGGGTTCCGCGACGGACGCGGGACCGGCTACCAGTCCGTCCTGCAGGCCGGCACCGCCGTCCTGGTCGACGGCCACGGTGTGCCCCGCGTCCGCTGCGCCTGCGGCAACCCGCTCGCCCCGGCCGTCGCCCTGCCGGGCGGTCCGGGCGATCCAGGTACCGGTGGCCGTTCCTGGTCCGGTTACCGGCCGGACCGGGTGGTCGTGGTGGCCCCGACGAACCAGGTGATCACCAACATCACGATCATCAACATCGCCGACAACACCTGGATCGAGCGGCCCGTCGGCCATCGGGGGCACGATCGTGACCATGTCCTGCCGCGGCCGAAGCCGGTGAGCCCGACCGCGGTCCCGCGTCCGGATCCGCACGACGGCGACTCGCCCGGCGAGGACGGCGGGTTCCCCACGGACGGCAGCACGTCGCCGTCCGGTGGATCCACCTCCCCGGAGGGCTTGCCTACCGACTGCGTGACGCCGACGGCCCCCGCCGTCCCGGGCGTCACCGAAGACACGCTGACCGAGATCGCGTCGGACACGGCGGACCCGCCGAAAAGGCCGGACACCTCGAACGGGCGGGGCACCGACCCGGCCGACTGCCCCACGGCCACCGCGACACCCTCGCACCCGACCACCGATCCGGGCCGCACACCCGCGTCACCCGAGGAGCCCGGCGCCCCCGAAACCGGGACCGAACCGAAGCCGTCCCCGAAGTCGCCGGACGCGCCGGATTCCCCCGACTCCCCGGCCACCCCGGACTCCCCGGCCGCCTCGGAGTCCTCTGAGCAGACCGGCCCCGAAGCCGTCCCGGAGTCCCCCGACCGGCCCGACGGCGGCGGGCTGATCCCCGACGAGCCGCGCACCACCGACAGCGTCTTCGGCAGCCCCACCGACGTCTTCGACGGCTGACCGACGCGCGTGGACGGATCCCGCGCATCCAGCGGAACCAGTTCTGTCGCCCCAGTCGAAGATTCCGGCAAACCCTGGCAAGGTGGCCCCATGGTTGATCGGGGAGCGAGCGCCCTGTCCCTCCCGGACGACTGGCCCGCCCACCCGGACCCGATTCTGGCGCTCAACCGCATGGGCACCTTCGACTGGGACCTGGACACCGGCGTGTTCCACATGGACGCCCAGGCCCACGAGGTCTTCGATCTGCGCCTGGACGAATACGACGGAAACCCCGCCACCCTGGCGATCCGCGTGCCCCCGCCGGAGGGCTACCGGCTGGACGGCATGGTCTCCAAGGCCATGAAGGACGGCAGCGAGAACTACGGCGCCTACTTCCGCATCCGCTGCCGCGACGGCACCCTGCGCTGGACCCACACCCAGGGCTACATCCGCCGGGACGAGACGGGCCGCCCGCGCCGCATCGTCGGCATCGTGCGTGACGCCACCGACGAACTCGCCGAGAGCGAGGAGCGGCGCGAGCAGGCCGCCGAGGACGAGGCCCGACGCCGGCAGACCAGCGTCGTCCAGCTCACCACGGCCGCCCTCGCGCACGCCCGCACCGTCCAGGACGTCATCGACGTCCTCAAGGACACCCACGGCCTGAGCAACCTCGGCGCCACCAGCCTGGTCATGGGCCTGGTCGAGGCCGGCCGTATCCGGCTGGTCGCCGAGGGCCCCGCCGGCAGCTTCGTGCCCGGCACCCTGGTCACCCGAATAGACGAGCAGTACCCGATGAGCGAGGTCGTACGGACCCTCAGCCCGCGGTTCATCGAGTCGCCGCAGGAGTTCGCGGACAGCTACCCGATCCTCTGGCCGCACATCACCGACCTCAACATCACGGCCGCGGCCTATCTGCCGCTGATCGCCCAGGCCCGGCCGATCGGCGCCATCGGACTGCTCTACAGCGACCGGGACGGCTTCTCCACCGAGGACCGCAATGTGCTCGTCGCCCTCGGCAGCAGCATCGCGCAGAGCCTGCAGCGGGCCATGTTCTACGAGAAGGAGAAGGACCTCGCCACCGACCTGCAGCAGGCGATGCTGCCGCGCACCATCCCCAGCGTCCCAGGCGCCGACGTCGCCGTCCGCTACCGGGCCGCCGGTGCCGCGGGCTCCCTCGGCCGGGACATCGGCGGTGACTGGTACGACCTGATCCCGCTGCCGGGCGGCCGGGTCGGCGCCGTCATCGGCGACGTCCAGGGCCACGACACGCACGCCGCCGCCGTGATGGGACAGCTCCGCATCGTCCTGCGCGCCTATGCCGCCGAAGGGCACACCCCGGCCACCGTGATGGCCCGCGCCTCCGTGTTCCTGCACGAACTGGACACCGACCGCTTCGCGACCTGCCTGTACGCGGAGGCCGACCTGTCCACCGGAGTCGTGCAGGTGGTCCGGGCCGGCCACATAGACCCGCTGATCAGGGAGCCCGGCGGCGCCTGCCGTCGCGTCCAGGTCGAGGGCGGCCTGCCGCTCGGCCTGTCCGCGGAGTTCGGACAGCTCGAGTACCCGGTCGGCACGATCGAACTGGACTCCGACCACACCCTGCTCCTGTGCACCGACGGCCTGGTGGAACTGCCCGGCGCCGACCTGGACGACGGCATGCAGACCCTCACCGCGCTCATCGCCACCGGCCCGAACGACGTACGGGACCTCGCGGACCGCCTCATCGACGTGGCCGAGGAACGCGGCGGCGACGACGACGTGGCTCTCCTCCTGCTCCGCCGCCGCGTCCTGGACGCCCCGCAGTCCGGCGGCCGCCTCCAGCAGCACGTCGCCCCCGGCGACCCCGAGGCCCTCACCGCGGCCCGGCACATGATCCGCGCCGCGGTGCGCGCCTGGGGCGCCGAAGACCGGGCCGACGAGATCGAACTGGTCGCCGACGAGCTGATCACCAACGCCCTGATGCACACCGAGGGCTCCGCCATCGTGACCCTGCGGGTCCTCACCGGCTCCGAGCGCCGGCTGCGCGTCGAGGTCGAGGACTCCTCCAGCGCCCTGCCCCGCCGCCGGGAGGCCGGGGAGTCCGGCGTCTCCGGCCGCGGCCTGCTCCTGGTCGACCTGCTCACGGACGTGTGGGGCGTGGAGGCACGGGGCGGCGGCAAGGCGGTGTGGTGCGAGTTCGTGGCGCCGGAGCGGCCCGGCGTGTGAGGGGACAGGCCTGGCGCTGTCGGTGCCGGGTGGCACTCTGGAGCTATGCCGGAACTCCCCGAGGTCGAAGCGCTCAAGGACTTCCTGACCGAGAACCTGGTCGGCCACGAGATCGTCCGCGTGCTGCCCGTCGCGATCAGCGTCCTCAAGACGTACGACCCGCCGGTCACCGCCGTCGAGGGCCACGAGGTCACCGCCGTGCACCGCTACGGCAAGTTCCTCGACCTCGCCACGGCGGACGGCCCGCATCTGGTGACCCATCTGGCCCGCGCGGGCTGGCTGCACTGGAAGGATCAGCTGCCGAGCGGCATGCCCCGCCCCGGCAAGGGCCCGCTCGCGCTGCGCGTGGCCCTGGAGACCGGCGCGGGCTTCGACCTGACGGAGGCCGGCACACAAAAGCGCCTCGCGGTCTATCTCGTCCAGGACCCCCAGGAGGTCCCCGGCGTGGCCCGGCTGGGCCCGGACCCGCTCGCCGAGGACTTCGACGAGACGCGTTTCGCGGCCCTGCTCAAGGACGAGCGCCGTCAGATCAAGGGCGCCCTGCGCGACCAGAGCCTCATCGCCGGGGTCGGCAACGCCTACAGCGACGAGATCCTGCACGTGGCGCGGATGTCCCCCTTCAAGCTGGCGTCGTCACTGACACCCGAGGAGACGGCGAGGCTGTACGAGGCCCTGCGGACGACCCTCACCGAGGCGGTCGAACGTTCGCGCGGGGTGGCGGCCGGGCGGCTGAAGGCCGAGAAGAAGAGCGGCCTGCGCGTCCACGGCCGCACCGGCGAACCGTGCCCGGTGTGCGGCGACACCGTCCGCGAGGTCTCCTTCAGCGACTCCTCGCTCCAGTACTGCCCGACCTGCCAGACGGGCGGCAAGCCGCTGGCGGACCGGAGGATGTCGAGGCTGCTGAAGTAGCCCGGGATCGGACGGTTGGGTGTCGGCCTACTGGGGCTTGAGCGTCACCAGGTGCTCGCCGCTCGCCGTCCGTACCTCGTAGCGCACGATCTCGTCCGAGTGCATCGCCGAGGCCCCCGTCATGGTGTTCTCACGGGCGTCATGGTCGGCGGCGTGCCAACTGGTCACGGTCTCCTCCGAGCCGTCCCGGCCGATGGCGATCAGGTGGCAGGCGCGCGGACCCGCGCCGTCCTTCACCTTCAGCTCCACCTGGCTGCCGTAGAGCTCGTTCTCGGTCGTGACCTGCGCCCACACACCCGACCGCGCGTCGGTCGCCTGGACGACCTGGCCGGCCTGCTCGTCGCCGCCCCCCAGCAACGCGACCGCGGGCCCGGCGAGGGCGATCACGACCGAGGCCGCCACCGCGTACAGCGTGCGCCGGCGCAGGGCGCGATGGCGGGCCGCCACCGCCTCCAGCAGCCGGTTCAGCATCTGCGGGCCGGGCTTGGCCATGGGGTGCACGAACTGGGGGGTGGACCGCCGGTACAGCAGCAACTGGCGGGTCACAGGCCCGAACTCGGTCACGTGTGCCGCGCAGCGCGGGCACTCCATGAGGTGGTCCTCGAAGCGGAATGCCTCCGCCTCGGTCAGCACGCCGAGCGCGTACGCGGCGACGTCGCGATGCCTCTCCAGGGACCTCATGCCGAATCCTCGTGCCGTTGGGTGTGGGGTGTGTTACTCCTTGCGCCCACTGGTACGCACCAGGCAGTCGAATCACTCAAGCCGCCCACAGAATCGCAACCAAAGGATTCGGAGCGGTCGGTGCCGAGGATTGGTCCGTGGAGAAAAGAACTTAAAAAAGGTGGATGGCGAGGTGCCCGAGCGGCAGCCCCAGCTGCCACGCCGGCGTCCACACCTTCGGCCCCTCGTCCTCGCCGACCAGCGCACCACCGCCCGGGACCGCGTTCAGATCGGGCGCGAGCAGCTCCGTCTCCTGCAGCCAGCGCCAGGCCGCCTCGGCCAGCTCCAGGTCGGGCGCGGGCCCGCCGGACTCGACCGCCTCGGCCGCGAGGCCCGCCATGCGCTCGCGCACCCAGTCCTGCCACGGCTGGTCGTACGCGGTCAGCGACAGCCAGGTCTCCAGCTGGGTGACGACCCGGATGCCGGACAGCTCGCCGTCGGTGTCGGAGAGGAAGATGGTCAGCGCCAGGGCGTCGCGCCCGGCGCGGAACTCGAAGGACGTCGGCGGCATGAGATCGCCGGTGCGCAGCAGCTCGTCGGCGATGTACTCGGCGTACAACCACGCCATGGGGACGGTGAGTTCACCGCCGCCGGTGCCGTCCGTGCTCTCCTGACCTCTGTGCAGCATCCCTTCCTGCCTTCCTCCGGTGAGTGCGTCGCCCGACCCGGGCCTTGGACCCTGGGGCCCAATCCGGAACACGGATGAGGACAGCCGATTACTCAACCGGTGTCCTCAGCAAGGCGCTTTACGGAGGTTTGACTAAGCCGTCGGTTTCACCGCAGGTCGGCCGCGTATCCCGGAAGCACCCTGCGCAGGGCGCGCAGCGCATAGTAAGCGCGGGACTTCACGGTACCGGGCGGAATTCCAAGAGTTTCCGCGGCCTCCGCAACACTCGCCCCTTGGAAGTACACGAGCACCAGGACTTCACGGTGCTCCGGAGTGAGTGTCTTCACAGCCTCGCGGACGTCGAGCACTTCCGCGGCCCGCTCGGCGTGGTCGGACATCACCCGCGCGTTCTCCAGGATCGCGTCCCCGACCTCCGGCGGCCGCGCCTGCCGGGCCCGCCGCGCGTCGATCGCGAGCCGCCGCCCGACGGTCAGCAGCCACGGCCGTACGGATTCGAAGTCGTCCGCGCGCAGCGCCTCGGGATGCTGCCAGGCGCGCACCAGCGTCTCCTGCACGAGGTCCTCGGCGCGCTGCCGGTCGCCGTCGCAGAGCCGGAGCAGCAGCGCGAAGAGGGGCCGGCCGTGCTCGCGCTGCAGCGCGGCGAGCTCGTGCTCGGCGGTCGTCGTCCCGTTCGTCAGGGTGGTTCCGGCCGTCATGGCCGTATGGCATCGCAGGCGGCCACTGTGGGACAGGGCACACGCACGGATCTGCGGCGGACGGTCGATCGCGTCGGCGAACGGTACGACGAACGGTCCCTTCCGCCTACCGGGGACAGGCCGGACGGGCTAACGGAAGCGGCCGGATTGTTTGCGGTCGGGTCCGGATTCATACGTATTGATGGGTAATACGACCACTCGGGGTGAGTTGATGATTGCACGCAGTCGACTTGTGGCCCTGGCCCTGACGGCCGTCCTCGCCGCGGGCGCCGCATGCCAGGCCGACAACCGCAAGGCGGGGCAACCGGGCGCCTCCGCCGACCCCCGCAGCTTCACGCTCGTCGCCTCCGGCGGCATCCTTCCGCACACCTCGGTCATCGACCGTGCGCGTTTCGACGCGGGCGGGTCCGGCTACGACTTCCGCCCGATGCTGGCCGGTGTCCAGCCCCTGGTCTCCCGCGCCGATCTGGCGCTGTGTCATATGGAGACCGTCTACGGCGAGGGGGGCGAGTACACCGGATACCCCACCTTCAAATCTCCGCCGGAGGTGGCCCGCGGCGTCGCCGCCACCGGCTACGACGCCTGCTCGACCGCCTCCAGCCACAGTCTCGACGACGGCGCCGCCGGCATCCTGCGCACCCTCAACGCCCTGGACCAGGCGCGCGTACGGCACGCGGGAACGGCGCGCAGCGAGGGCGAGGCGCGCTCCGTGACGGTGCTGCGCGCGGGCTCGGCCAAGGTCGCGCACCTTTCGTACACGTACGGCGTCAACGGCTTCCCGCTGCCACCGGGGCAGCCCTGGGCCGTCAACATGATCGACAAGGCCAAGATCCAGGCCGACGCCCGGGCCGCCCGCAAAGGGGGTGCCGACGTGGTCGTCGTATCGCTGCACTGGGGGACCGAATGGAAGGACGAGCCCGACAACGCACAGGTGACCCTCGCCCGTGAGCTCACGGCCGCGGGTGACGACGACCGGCCCGACATCGATCTGATCCTCGGCACCCACGCCCATGTCCCGCAGGCCTACGAGAAGGTCAACGGCACCTGGGTGGTCTACGGCATGGGCGACCAGGTCGCGGGCGCGATGTACAACGAGCAGGGCGTCCAGGACCCGCGCGGCAACCAGTCCACCCTCGCCCGCTTCACCTTCGCTCCGCCCGAGGGGTCCGGCCGGCGCTGGGAGGTGGAGAAGGCGGAGTTCATCCCGCAGTTGTTCGACATCGACGCCGGCCGGGTGGTCAACCTCAACCGGGCGCTGGCCCAGGGCGCCGAGTTGCGCGGTGTGCGGGACCGGATCCGGGACGTGGTCCTGAGCCGGGGGGCCGGGGACGACGGGCTGGTGATGGGGGAGTAGCGCCGGGCGGTCAGTCCGCGTCCGTGCCGTGGTCGAAGGTCTTCAGCATCTGCTTCAGCACGCGCGTGCACGCCCGGAGTTCGGCGTCGGTCAGCTCGCCGCCGACCTGCCGGTTCAGGGCGTGCTCGCGCGCGAGGATCGCGGTGATGACGGCCTCGCCCTCGTCCGTGATCCGGATCAGCGAGGACCGCTGGTGCGCGGGATTGGGGGTGGCCTCGACCCAGCCCTCGGCCGCCGCCTCGTTGACCATGCGCTGGACGAACTGCCGGCTCAGCGTCATGACCCGGCCCATCTGAGGCACCGTCATGGGCCCGTACCGGTGCAGCACCACCAGAACGGAGCGCACGCCGACGGACACCCCTTCGGCCTCCTCGCCCTGTTCGAGCTTGCGCAGGCCGCGTCGGTAGAGCGCGCCGATCAGGTCGAACACCTCACTGATCCGGTGGCCGAGATCGTCGGGGGAGAGGGGCTTGTCGGAGTCGTTCACCGGGCCATCATGACACCTCGGTTGCCAAACTGCACCGAAGATGACACCTTGGTTGTCATGACAGCTGCTGAACTGAATTTCTTCGCATCTGCCGACGGGGACCTGGCCTACCGCGACGAGGGCACCGGCGACCCCGTGGTGCTGCTCCACTCCGGGTTCGCCGACCACCGAGTCTTCGGCGACCAGATACAGGCCCTCGCCGCTCACCACCGGGTGATCGCGCCCGACGTGCGCGGCCATGGCTTCTCCGCAAACGCGAGCCGACCGTTCCGCTGGGCGGACGACCTCGCCGGGCTGCTGCGCCACCTGGACACCGGCCCCGCGGTCCTGGTCGGCCTGTGCATGGGCGCGGCCGTGGCGACCGACACGGCGCTGGAGTACCCCGAACTGGTCCGCGCGGTCGTCGTCAGCGGGGCCGGGACCAGCGAGTTCGAGTTCAAGGACCCGGGAACCCTGGAACACGTGGCCGAGTCGGCCCGGCTGCTGGGCAGCGGAGACGCCGAAGGATGGCTCGACCGCTTCGCGAGGGGCGTGGCGGGACCGCACCGGACGCCGGACGAGGTCGCTCCCGAAGTCCAGCGACGGCTGCGGGAGGCGTGCGCGCACACGCTCGCCAAGCACACGCCGGGTGAGACGGACTGGAAGGTGCCCGTCGCCGACACCTGGTCCCGGCTGCCGCAGATCGACGTCCCGGTCCTCGCCGTCCACGGCGCACTGAACTGGCCCGACAGCGTCGCGATGGCGGAACGCGTCGCCCGCACGGTGCCGGGCGGCCGCTCGGTCACCGTCGACGGTGTCGGGCACTACCCGAACCTGGAGGCGCCCGAGGAATTCAACGGCATTCTGCTCGACTTCCTGCGGACCCTCTGACGCCGGCCGGCTCAGCGTGCGACCGCGTAACTCAGGTCCCGCACGCTGAGCGACGCCGGCTCCAGACGCAGCCACACCGTTCCGCGCTCGGCCGGGTCGTCGTGCAGATAGTGCACGAACCTCGGGTCCCAACAGCCCTCGTCCGGCCCCAGGTAGCGGGCGAGCTTGCGCCGGCCCCGAGGGACGTCGAACGGGGCGACCTCCGCCGGCCCCGCGCGATCACCTGGCGCACCAGACCCGTGGCCGGATCGCACTCGTCGACCACGAGAGCCACGGCCGGGTCGTCCCGGACCCGCCGGAGGAGCCGCGCCCACGGCCCGGTCAGGATCCAGAAGGCCCCGTCCTCCCAGAGGAACCAGACCGGGCGAACCGTCGGCCCGTTCGTCGCGATGCGCGCGGTCAGCGGCCGCTGGAGGAAGGCGTCGACGTCGAAGGGATGAGAAGCCATCACCCAGATCTACGCCACTACGCCTCTACTCCTCTACGGCACGACCGTCACCGGCCACCGCCCCGCCTTGACCAGCCGCACCGCGACGGAGCCGACGATCCGGTGCCCGGCCTGCTCGGAGGCACCCACCACCACGGCGTCGGCCTTCAGGTCGTCCGCCGCCTTCACCAGTCCGTTGTAGGGGTCGCCGCGGAAGGTGTGGAACTCCCAGCGGATGTCGAATATCCCCTTGACCCGCTCGGTCGCGTCCCGGATCTCCGCGATCAGGCCCTCGGCGATCTCGTCCGTCGTCTCCGCGACGGGCACCCCCAGTGCCGCGCCCGCCGCCATCACCGGCTGCACGTACACGACGGCGAGCAGGGCGTGCTGCCGTCGGGCCAGGCCCGCGGCGTAGGCCGCCGCGCGGAACGAGGAGTCGGAGCCGTCCACCCCGACCACGATGACCTTGGGCCCGTCCGTGCCCCGCTCGAACCGGTGCGAGTGCTGATCCGTCACGGCACGGAGGCTATCGGAAGCCGCAGGTCCCGCCGCCGGGCAGGGCACTCACAGGGAACGCGGAGAGCTCTCGACGGGCGAGGAGGCCGCAGCCTTCCTACAGTCGGAGCATGAGTGCCACCGTGGAGGCCGCCCCGGCGAAGGACACCACGGGCCGGACACGGCCGCCCGGGAACGGCTTTCTCAGCAGGGTGCCGGAGGGATACGCGACCTTCTTCGGCGCCCTCGGACTGCTGTGCGTCCTGCTGGCCCTCATCCCGCCGCTGCGCACCGCGCTCCGTCCGGTCGTACGCGTCCTCGACCAGCTCATCGTCCCGGTCAGCGCCAACCTCGCCTACGCCGTCTTCCTCTTCCTGCTCGCCGCCGCGACCGCGGCCCGCAAGAAGGTCGCCTGGTGGCTGGTCGTCGTCTATCTGGGCCTGCTGGTCCTGACCGACGCCCTCGGCACGGCGTTCGGCGACTACTCCGACAACGTCCCCTCCCTCGTCGTGTGCGGCCTCGCCCTGGCCCTGCTCATCGTCGCCCGCAAGGAGTTCTACGCCGCCTCCCGCCGCGCCGCCCTGCGCCGGGCCCTCGGCGTCCTCGTCGTCGGCCTCGCCGTGGGGATCCTCGTCGGCTGGGGGCTCGTCGAGCTGTTCCCCGGCACGCTGCCGCGCGGCCAGCGGCTGGCGTGGGCCGCCGACCGGGTCTGCGGCGGCCTCGTCTCCGGCACCACCTACGACGGGCGGCCACCGCGCCCCCTGTACTTCCTGCTCGGCCTGTTCGGCGCCCTCGCCCTCCTGAACGCCGCCGCGACCCTGTTCCGCTCGCAGCGCATGGAGGCCGCCCTGCACGACGACGAGGAGGCCCGCATCCGCGCCCTCCTCAAGGCGTACGGCGACCAGGACTCCCTCGGCTACTTCGCCACCCGGCGCGACAAGGCCGTCGTCTTCTCACCCAGCGGCAAGGCCGCCGTCACCTACCGCGTCGAGGCCGGCGTGTGCCTCGCCAGCGGGGACCCGGTGGGCGACCGGGAGGCCTGGCCGCACGCCATCGCCGTCTGGCTGGACCTGGCCCGCCGCTACGCCTGGGTGCCCGCCGCGATGGGCGCCTCCGAGGACGGTGCCCGGGCCTACGCGCGCGCCGGACTCGGCGCCCTCCAACTCGGCGACGAGGCGATCCTGTACGTACCGGACTTCGACCTCGACGGCCGTGACATGCGGGTCACCCGGCAGGCCGTGCACCGCGTCCGGCGCACCGGCGCCCACTGCCGCATCCGCCGCCACTCCGCCCTCAGCGAGGCGGAGATGGAGGAGGTGACCGGCAAGGCCGACGCCTGGCGCGACACCGAGACCGAGCGCGGCTTCTCCATGGCCCTGGACCGCCTCGGCGACCCGGCCGACGGTGATTGTCTCCTCGTGGAGGCCCTCGGCGAGGACGGCGAGCTGCTCGCCGTGCTGTCCTTCGTGCCCTGGGGCAGGGAGGGCATCTCCCTGGACCTGATGCGCCGTGACCGGGGCGCCCCCAACGGCGTCATGGAGTTCATGGTCGCCGACGTGTGCGCGGCGGCGCCGAAGATGGGCATCCGCCGGATCTCGCTGAACTTCGCCGTGTTCCGCTCGGTCTTCGAGGAGGGCGCCCGCATCGGCGCCGGACCGGTGCTGCGGCTGTGGCGGCGCCTGCTGCTGTTCTTCTCCAAGTGGTGGCAGCTGGAGGCCCTCTACCGCTCCAACGCCAAGTACCGCCCCCAGTGGTTCCCGCGCTTCCTCTGCTACGGCGAGGCCGCCTCCCTCGCCCGCATCGGCCTCGCCTCCGGCATCGCCGAGGGGTTCGTCTCCGTACCGTCGCTGCGCAAACTCCGCAGAAAGGGGCACCCGAGGGACGGACCGCGTCCGGCGACCACCGAAGGACTTCCCTCGCTGGCCGCGCTCGGCCTCGATGGAGGGGACGAGGCCGGGGCGACCGGGCCGGATGCGGGCCTGCCCGAGCAGGTCCGCATCCGGCACCACACCCTCGACCGGCTCCGCGCGGGCGGCCTGGACCCCTACCCGGTGGGCATCCCGGCCCGCACCCACGCCCTCGCCGATGTCCGCGCGGGCGAGCAGGTCACCGTCGCCGGCCGGATCATGCTCGTGCGCGACTTCGGCGGCATCGTCTTCGCCGTCCTGCGCGACTGGTCCGGCGACCACCAACTCGCCCTCACCCGGGGGGACTCCGGCGACGCCCTCGACCGCTTCACCGCCGACACCGACATCGGCGACCTCGTCAGCGCCACCGGCCCGGCCGGCGTCAGCGACAAGGGCGAGCCGACCGTCTTCGTCACCTCCTGGCAGCTCATCGGCAAGTGCCTGCGCCCCCTGCCCGACAAACGCCGCGGCCTCGCCGACCCCGAGACCAAGGTCCGCATGCGCTACCTCGACCTGGTCTCCAGCCCCGCCGCCCGCGACGTCGTCCGCGCCCGCTCCGTCGCTGTCCAGGCCCTGCGCCAGGGCCTGTTGCAGCGCGGCTACCTCGAGGTCGAGACGCCGGTGCTGCAACAGATCCACGGCGGCGCCAACGCCCGCCCCTTCACCACCCACATCAACGCCTACGACCTCGACCTCTACCTGCGCATCGCCCCCGAGCTGTATCTCAAGCGACTGTGCGTCGGCGGTATGGAGAAGGTCTTCGAGATGGGCCGCACCTTCCGCAACGAGGGCGTCGACTACAAGCACAACCCCGAGTTCACCATGCTGGAGGCCTACCAGGCGTACGCCGACTACGACGTGATGCTCGACCTCGTCCGTGAGCTCATCCAGGGCTCCGCGACCGCCGCCTTCGGCTCGCCGATCGCCCGCAAGGACGGCAAGGAGTACGACATCTCCGGGCAGTGGCCGGTCAAGACGGTGTATGGCGCGATCTCCGAGGTGCTGGGGGAGGAGATCGACCCCGACACCGAACTGCTCAGGCTGCACCGGCACTGCGACCGCGTGGGCGTGCCCTACACGGCCGACGACGGCCACGGTGACGTCGTCCTGGAGATGTACGAGCGGCTCGTCGAGGAGAAGACCCAGCTGCCCACCTTCTACAAGGACTTCCCGACCGACGTCTCCCCGCTCACCCGCCAGCACCGGGTGGACCCGCGGCTCGCCGAGCGCTGGGACCTCGTCGCCTTCGGCACCGAACTCGGCACCGCCTACTCCGAGCTCACCGACCCCGTCGAACAACGCCGCCGCCTCACCGCACAGTCCCTGCTCGCCGCCGGCGGGGACCCCGAGGCGATGGAACTCGACGAGGAGTTCCTCGACGCCCTGGAGTACGCCATGCCGCCCACCGGCGGCCTCGGTATCGGCGTCGACCGGCTGGTCATGTTCCTCACCGGCCTGACGATCCGCGAGACCCTGCCGTTCCCGCTGGTCCGCCGCCGCTGACCGGGCGTCATAGGCGCCGTTGCTGAGCCGGTCGGGCGTTTTGATGCCGCCGTACCGGTGCCGACGTGGTGGGTCGGTCCCTCACCGGGCGACTGATGATTCATGACGAAGGATCAGTCGCTCGCACGTTCGCTCACGCGACGCCGCGCGCTGCTCGCCGGTGCCGCCGCCGTCGGAGCCGCCGGCACCGCCGGATGGTTCGCGTCGGTCGCGGGCGAGGAGCCGATCCGGCCCGCCGCCCCGGCCGCGGGCCCACACGCGCATCGCGCGCTCAAGCCCTCCGCCCACCGGCTCCAGCCCCTCACGGGATACGGCCCGCCCCGCGCGGCGCCCCGCCGGACCCTCATCCGACGCGAGCCGTTCCTGCGCGTGTCCGGACGCGGCCGCACCATGGTGCTGACCTTCGACGACGGACCCGACGCCCGCTACACCCCGTACATCCTGGACACACTGCGCGAGTACGACGTACGCGCCATGTTCTTCGTGTGCGGCGAAATGGTCGCCGAGAACGGGGACCTCCTGGCGCGCATGGCCGACGAGGGCCACGTCGTCGGCAACCACACCTGGTCCCACCCGCTGCTCACCCGCCTGAGCCACCGCCGGATCCGCGCCGAGATGGAGCGCACCTGCGACATCGTCGAGGAGACGTACGGCGAACGCCCCGCCTGGTTCCGCGCGCCCTACGGCGCCTGGAACCGCGCCACCTTCCAACTCGGCGCCGACCTGGGCATGGAACCGCTGGCCTGGACCGTCGACACCCTCGACTGGACCACGCCCGGCACCCGCACGATCGTCGACCGGGTCGAGGACGGCGCCGCCCCCGGCGTCGTGGTGCTCTCGCACGACGCCGGGGGCGACCGCACCCAGAGCGTCCTGGCCCTGCGCGCCTATCTGCCGCAGCTGCTGGACTCCGGGTATTTCGTCACCGTCCCCGAACGGAAGTACATCTGACCGGAACGGAAGTACACCTGACCGGAACGGAAGTACACCTGACGGGACCGGAAGAAGCCGGGACGGATTTCGCCGGCCCGGCGAGGAACGCTCAGCGGACCCCGACCAGACTGGCGAAAGCGACGACGTTCCCGTCATAGCCGTTCTGCTTCGAGAAACCGCCACCGCAGGTGATGACCCGCAATTCGGCGCTCCCTTTCGAGGCGTAGACCCGGTCGCCGGGGAAGTTGTTCTTCTCGAACACCTCGACGCCGTACACCTCGAAGACGGCCGTCTTCCCGTCCTGGCGGGAGACTTCGACGCGACTCCCGCGCTTGAGCGCGCCGAGACTGTAGAACACGGCCGGACCCTGGGTGTTGTCGACATGGCCGACGACCACCGCGGTGCCCTTCTCCCCGGGAGACACCGAGCCGGTGAACCAGCCCCCCA
This sequence comes from Streptomyces shaanxiensis, assembly GCF_039537145.1. Taxonomy (NCBI): domain Bacteria; kingdom Bacillati; phylum Actinomycetota; class Actinomycetes; order Kitasatosporales; family Streptomycetaceae; genus Streptomyces; species Streptomyces shaanxiensis. The sequence goes on along the minus strand of NZ_BAAAZY010000028.1, from coordinate 136,462 downwards.
GGTTCGGGTCCTCCGGCGGCGGGGCGCCGACCCAGCCGTCCACGTCCAGGCCGACCGGGATCACCGGCGCGTCGACCTGGATCGAGGGGATGCTGACCCGGTCCGGCAGGGCGTACGGGAGCGGCTGCGCCACACCGGCGAAGACGCCGCCGGACACCTGGCTGTCCGCGGCCGCCGCCGACGCGGGCTGCGGCGGGCCCACCTCGAACTCCCCGGACCCGTTGCGAATGAGCGCGAGACCGGTCAGCAGAACAAGCGCTATCACGCCCCAAGGAGCGTGCTTCTTGCGCCGCTCCTCCTCTTCGGCCACCTCGGACCCGTACATTCGACTTCCCCTCTCGACGCGCCCGTCGCCCCGTCCATCGCGCATACGAAAACGCTAAGTCCCACGCAGAGAACCGGCGACGGGGTGGATACCGAACGGGTGGCCCCGCTGTATTCGGTGCGCCATCCGAGTTGCCGCCGACCGGAAAATTCTGACGGTCCGTGACCTGCGGCAATTCCGATTGTGGGCTTGTCCGTCGGCGTGTCCTCTCACCAGGACGGACCATCGCCGAAATGCGGCCTCGGGCACGGCATCTGAGGGTCTTTCTGGGAGACGCTTTCTCGCCGATTCGACCGGGGACGGTTCCCGGGGTGTCTTCCGCGGAGGATCACATGCGTACTACTAGTGCCCTGGCGGCCGCTGCCACCGCGGTCGCCGCTCTCGGCCTCGCCGCCCCGGTGGCCGCGGCCCGGGACGGTATGCCCATCGGACCGAGCAACATCGTCGCCCTGCCCAGCGTCATCGCGCGCGGCGGGCAGTTGACCATCACCGTCGACGGCTGCCCGCAGGGTGGCACCGCGACCTCGGACGCGTTCCGGCCCACGTCGCTGACCCCCGTGGGCGGCAGCACGGCCAAGGGCACCGCGACGATCGACAACCGCGCGAGGCCGGGCGCGCACAGCATCACCGTGCGCTGCACCAACGCAGGCAGGCCCCTGACCCACCCGAACGCGTTCACCGTCATCGGCGGAGTCCGAGGCGGTCTCGGCGGCAGCAGCGCCACGGGCGCGACGCCGACCGACATGGCCATCGGAGGTGGGCTCATTGCCGTGGCCGTCATCGGTGGCGGGGTGTTCTGGATGCGGCGGCGGGCGGAGAAGCGGATCTGACCGTTGCCCGGCGGAGACAGCTCGCACGTTCCTCAGGGCTTCGCCCCGGATCCCCCACGAGGGGGCCGGGGCGAAGTCCTTTGTGTGCGGTCGCTGGTGTCAGGTGCCGTCCTCGTCGCCGCGGCGCCGCGAGAGGTGGTGCGCCGTTCCGAGCGAGGCCGCGATCAGCGCGGCGCCCATGCCGATCTCCTTCAGGTTCAGGTCGGCCAGGCTGCCGCCCTCACCCGCCGCAACGCCCTTGTGCCAGTGCGGGGGAGCGACCTCCCGGCCGCCGACGATGGTGAGGTCCACGTCCTGCCAGAAGGTGCCGCAGTGGAACGACACCTCGTACCGGGCCCCCGGTTCGGCGTCCCGGTCCATCACGACCCTGGCCGATGTCCGCCCTCGGGGAATGATGACGGTGTCGAAGACCCCCGACGACACGCTGACGCTCTGCTCGCAGCCGGTCGCGTGCAGCGTGACCCGTCCACCGGGGGCGACGGTGGAGGGCAGCACGGCGACCCGGAATCCCTCGGTGTCGCCGCGGGCCTGGGCGGCGGGTGCGGTCAGGAGGAGGGCGCTGACGCCCAGCAGTGCGGCCGAAGCGACGCGTATCGCGCGCATGGTGTTCCCTCCGGGTCCCCGAGGAGCAGCCGCGGACCCTTGCCCGCTCGCGTCGGACGTGCACCTCGATGATCGGAACGCTAGGAAGGCGCGCACACGGGCGCGATCGCTGTCGTGCGAATGGGGCAGGTGTGTGGGCCGTTCAGGGGGCGGAGGTGCCGCGAACGGGGGACAGGAGCGGCGTGGCGGCAACGCGTGCGGTGCCGTCGCCGCCTTCGCCACGTCCCCCGGGCGGTGCGTCGGGTGGGGCCCGTCAAATGGGGGCGCCGGGTGCCGGTCCGGTGAGGGCGCGTCAGCCCTTGGCCTGTGGGAAGAGTTCCAGGAACGGTTCCGCCGATGCCGTGACGCCACGGCTGTACGGCGCGTCGAAGTCCCAGATGAGGAAGAGCAGGAAGGCGATCAGTGCGGAGAACAGCCCGGCGAGGATCAGCTCGCGGGGCGTGCGCCGGATCTGCAGGGCGAAGATCATCCCGATGGTGACGAGGCCCCCGGCGATGAGCCCGAACCACACCACGCCCGGCATGGTCTCCCCGGTCGAGTTCGCGCGAGCGTTGCGCGCCTGGTCGGCGGCTGTCACCTGGTCGAGGAGCGGCTGGTAGGCCTGCGCCTCGAAGTCCGTCCTCGGCTTGTAGTCGGTGACGTCCTCACGGATGCGCTGGAAGAGCTCGGCACCGCGGTCGGTGACCCGGCCGTCGTCGGCCATCGTCTTCCACTCGGTGGTGACGACGTGTCCGACATAGGTGTTGACGTCGGCACGAATACGGTCACGGATGTCGGCGGGATAGACCCGGACCCGTTCCGAGACCTCGTGCAGCGCCACGGCCTCCGCCTGGACGTGGTCCTGGGCGGCGCTGCGGCCCTCCCACACGCCGGCGATGGCAAGGCCCAGGACAATGGCGTACACCACACCGATCCACATCGTCATGTACTCGATGACGTCCGGGGTCTCGGAGGGATCCTCGTCCTCGGGGGCCGTGCGGTGCCGTAGGAAAGTCACGATGACCACGACGGCGCAGGCGGCCAGCATCGCGAGGGTGAGAACAAGCCATTCCGGCAAGGGAAGCCTCCAGGTTCAGCGCGGACGCAGCGCGGCGACGGCTGCGATCGCGGGCGCCGCGATGAGCAGGACGAAGGTGAGGGGCGACGGGGCGTCGTGGGCCGCCCGCCGGTGCGGGGTGGCGCGGTAGGGCGGGTAGTGCACGGGGGTGACGGGCGGGCTCGGGGTGGGCTTCGCCGACGGCTTCGGTGTCGGTTTCGGCGTCGGGGTGGGTGTGGGCGTCGGCGTGGGGACCGGCCTCGGGCGAGGTGGGGCGGGCTGGGGAGCCGGGGGCGTTGGTGGCGGCCGTGGCGGCGGGGGCTCGGGCTTCGGGGTGGGTGTGGTCTTCGGCGGTGGCGTGGGGGTGGGCTCCGGCGTCGGCGTCGGCGTGGGCGTGGGCGTCGGTGTCGGTGTCGGGGTGGGAGTCGGCGACGGCACCGGGCACTGCGTGGGCGTCGGCCAGGTGAGGGTTCCGACGACCGCCACCGCCTGCGCGCCGTCGGGGCCGGTGTCGGCGTAGGCGCAGACGTCGGCCACGGCCACACCGGCCGGTGCCGCCACCAGGAGCCAGGTCAGCGCCACCACCGTCAACACCCTTGTGGTGAGCGTGGATTGGGTCGGTTCGAGTCCATGCACGACGAAGATCCTGAGTCCCGTGCACGTTCCCACGTGCCGGAGCCCGGCCGGATTGCCTCGAACGGGCGACGTATGGCCCTCGAAAGGTTTGCCCGGAGGGCGCATGAGTGACCGTCGAAGCGCACACGCGTGCGACGGGAGGGGTGGGTGGGGTCCCAGGCGAAGCGGCTGGTCTCACAGCCGCGAGGCGGGCGGTGTCACAGCTCTCGGAAAGAAATTTGTGCCTCGGTTGAACACGAACGTGGCTCCCATGCGTACCCAATGTCGTGCGGCGGCGCAGCAGGGCGCTGCAACACCCTTGTGATTATGGGGAGTTGACGATGAAGACCTCGTGGCGGAGCGCCTCGCTCGTGGTGAGCGCCGTGGCAGTGCTGGCGCTGACGACGGCATGCGGCTCGGAAACCGCCCCGCCGGCGAGCAGCCAGAACGTGGGTGCCACGGCCGCGGCGGGTGATTACGGAAGCGCCGGTACCGGCCTTGGGAACGGATCCGGGTACGACGCCGGCGCGGCCGGCCAGGAGGGCGCCGCCACGCCGACCGCCTCCGCCGGTGAGCTGTCCGTCTCCACCAACGAGGAACTCGGCGAGGTGCTGACCGACAGTGCCGGACTGACGCTCTACCGCTTCGACAAGGACGTCGCCGAGCCGCCCAAGTCGAACTGCGACGGCGACTGCGCGACCAAGTGGCCGCCGGTCCCCGCGGACGACGTAACGGCCGGCGCCGGTATCGACGACGCGGTGCTCGGCTCGGTCACCCGCTCCGACGGCACCAAGCAGCTGACGGTCGACGGCTGGCCGGCCTACCGCTTCGCGAAGGACACCCAGGCCGGCGATGTCAACGGTCAGGGTGTGGGCGGAACTTGGTACGCGCTCGCCCCCACCGGCAAGAAGGCGCAAGGAGGCGGCGCCGAGGCCGCCGATCTGCCCGGTCTGTCCACGCGTAAGGACCCCAAGCTGGGCGAGATCGTCATCGACAAGAACGGCCACACGGTCTACCGCTTCATGAAGGACTCGCCCTGGCCGATGAAGACGGCGTGCACCGGCGAGTGCCTGGAGAAGTGGCCGGTCATCGCGCCGGTCGACGCCGAGGACACCGAGGGCATCGACCTGAAGGGGTCCGGTCCCAGGGGCCAGGGCTACGTCGTCTTCGATCGGCCCGACGGCATCAAGCAGCAGACCATCGACTGCGTACCGATCTACACCTTCGCGGGCGACAAGAAGCCCGGAGACACCAACGGTCAGGGCGTCGGCGGCACTTGGTTCGCCATTCGCCCCGACGGCAAGCCGGTCGGCGCGTCGGAGAAGTAGAGATCACACCTCCCCAGGGTTGATCGCCTCACCCAGCCGAGTACGCACCACGGAAGGGAGGGACGAAGACAGCGAGAGTGCCGGACGAACGGACGGCGCGCCCGACCCACCGGTCCGCCCCCTGCAGCTCCACGCGCAGGGGGCGGACCGGTTTGCCGTCATTCACCGGTATTCTTCGGCCTCTTTCACCATGGTTCGGAACTCTGTGGAATGCTTCGGATGCTTTTGACGGAGGGCGCGTGGGGCATCAATTCGGCACGTGCCGCTGGCAGTGACCGGGAACGGATGGTCAATTTCCGTTTCCGCTCGCTCCTTTGGCGGGCGATCAGTAGCCTCTGCTCGAACACCGGATCGCCTAAGCCTTGGAGAGATAGATGGAGCGTCCCGCCTGGGCCCCACGGGGCATCGACATCTCGGTGCCCAGTGTCTCGCGGATCTACGACTACTACCTGGGCGGTTCGCACAACTTCGAGGTCGACCGGGAAGCGGCCCGCAAGGCCATGGAGTTCATGCCGGGGCTCCCCAAGATCATGCAGGCCAACCGGGCGTTCATGCGCCGTGCCGTGCGCTTCGCGGTCGACGAGGGCATCACACAGTTCCTGGACATCGGCTCCGGCATCCCGACGTTCGGCAACGTCCACGAGGTGGCCCAGGCCGCCAGCCCCGACGCGCGTGTGGTGTACGTCGACCACGACCCGGTCGCCGTCGCGCACAGTCAGGCAGTCCTGGAGGGCAACGACGGCGCGGACGTCGTCGCCGCGGACCTGCGCAAGCCGAAGGAGATCCTGGCCAGTTCGCAGGTCGAGGGCCTCATCGACCTGAACCGGCCAGTGGCGCTGCTGCTCGTTGCCATACTGCACTTCGTGGAGGACGAGGACGACCCGTACGAGGCGGTGGCCGAGCTGCGCGACGCGCTCGCGCCCGGCAGCATGCTGGTGCTCAGCCATGCCTCGTACGAGGGAATCCCGCTGCCCGAGGAGCGGGCCAAGGGCACGGTCGACGTGTACAAGGACATTCGCAACCCGCTGATCATGCGTTCGCGCGACGGGATCGCGCGGTTCTTCGAGGGGTACGACATGGTGGAACCCGGACTGGTGCCGATGCCGCACTGGCGGCCGGACACCGCACCGGAGGACGAGGATCCGTATGCCTTCTCCGGTTTCGCCGGCGTGGGACGTACGGCGTGAGCGCGGGGCCGGACGGGCCGGAGGACAGACTGCGCCGGTTCGCGACGATCTGGAGCCGGGCGGTCTTCCCGGTGACCTCGACGTCGTCGACCCGGCCGGAGTTCGAGGAGCAACTGCTGCCGCTGGCCCGGCGGTTGAGCGACGCGCTCAGGGCCAGGACCTTCGACGCGAACGAGGGCAGGGCGGTCGGCGCCGCGCTCGTCACCGCGCACTGCACCGACCCCGAGGCGCTCAGCCGCTCGCTGGACTGCGTCGACGCCTACCTCGTGCTCTACTGCGGGACGGACGGCGACCAGGAGGACCTGAGGGCGCGCTCCTCGCGGCTCCAGCACGCCATGGCCGCCGGGTTCGCCCAGGCGCTGCGCGAGCGGACGCTGGCCGAGCAGGAGGCGATCTCCGCGGCCGCCCTCAAGGCGCAGGGCGTCGTGGCGCAGGCGCTGCACGCCACCGAGGCCCGCTTCCGCGCGGTGTTCGAGGGCGCGGCCATAGGCATCGGCATCGCCGACCTGTCGGGCAACGTCCTCCAGGTCAACGGTGCGCTGCTGAGGATGTTCGGTGTCTCCGAGCAGACCATGCACGGCCGGAACGTCATGGAGTGGACCCACCCCGAGGACGCGCCGCAGACCTGGAAGCTCTACGACGAGCTCGTAAGCGGCGAGCGTGAGCACTACCACGTCGAGAAGGCGTTCTACCGACCTGACGGAACGGTCCTGTGGACCAACCTCACGGTCTCCCTGCTGCGCGACCCCGACGGCAACCCGCAGTACCAGCTGGCCCTGATGGAGGACACCACCGAGCGGCGGCTGCTCAATCTGCGGCTGCGCTACGAGGCCACGCACGACGCCCTCACGGGCCTGCCCAACCGCACGTTCTTCTTCGAACGCCTGGAGAAGGCGCTGGGTGCCGGCGAAGGACAGCGGTTCGGCCTGTGCTACCTCGACCTGGACGGCTTCAAGACCGTCAACGACAGCCTGGGACACGCGGCCGGCGACCGGCTGCTCGTCGAGGTCGCCGACCGGCTGCAGGCCTGTGCCACCGCGCCCGGCGAGATGGTCGCGCGGCTCGGCGGCGACGAGTTCGTGGCGCTGACCACCGGCCCCGACACCGAGCACGAGGTCGACGAACTCGCCGCCCGCATCATGAACGCGCTGATCGCCCCGATCAGCGTCGACGGCCGGGAACTGACCGTGCGTGGCAGCATCGGCATCGTCGAGGGCCCGGCCGGGGAGCGCAGCCCGGCGGAGGTGCTGCGCAGCGCCGACATCACCATGTACCGGGCCAAGTCGGCGGGCGGCAACCGTTTCGAGCTCGCCGACGAGGAGGCCGACGCCCGCGCCATCACCCGGCACGGCCTGACCACCGCGCTGCCGACGGCCCTGGACCGGGGCGAGTTCTTCATCGAGTACCAGCCGCTGGTCCACCTCGGCGACGGCAGTGTGCGCGGCGCGGAGGCCCTGGTGCGCTGGCTGCACCCGCAGCACGGCGTCCTCGGCCCGGACCGGTTCATCCCGCTCGCCGAGCACACCGGGCTGATCGTGCCGCTCGGCCGCTGGGTGCTGGAGCAGTCGGTGCGGCAGGCGCGCGAGTGGCGAGAACGTCACGACGATGCGGGCCCGCTCCGCATCAACGTCAACCTCTCGCCCTGCCAGCTCACCCATCCCGGGCTGGTCCAGGACACGGTGGACATCCTGGAGCGCGCGGGCGTCGAGCCGCAGTCCCTCTGCCTGGAGGTCACCGAGTCGGCCCTCATCGGCGCCGACGACGACCTGCTCAAACCCCTGCGCCGGCTCGCCGAGATGGGCGTCGACATCGCCCTGGACGACTTCGGCACCGGCTACTCCAACCTCGCCAACCTGCGCCGGCTGCCGGTGAGCATCCTCAAGCTGGACCGCTCCTTCACCCAGAGCATGCAGCAGTTCCCGGCCGACCCCGTCGACCTCAAGATCGTCGAGGGGATCGTCTCCCTGGCCCACAGCCTGAGCCTTGCGGTGACCGTGGAGGGCGTGGAGACCGGTGCCCAGGCCGAGCAGCTGCGGATCCTGGGCTGCGACACGGCTCAGGGCTGGTACTACGCCCGCCCGGGCCCGCCGGAGCGGCTGCACGAGCTGGCGCTGGTGGACGCGACGGGTTGAACACCCGGGCCGTACGGGACCGGGGGCGCTCCTTTCCCCTCCCGTACGGCCGGTCCTCGCTCAGGTACGGCCTCCGCACGGTCGTATAGCGTGAAGCCATGCCTGACGGGCCGATCGATCTGGATCTGCGCAAGCTGCGCTACTTCGTGGCCGTGGCCGAGCGCAGGCACTTCGGCCAGGCGGCCCTCGCCCTGCACGTCACCCAGCCCGCGCTGTCCAGACAGGTGCGGCAGTTGGAGCACGACCTGCGGGTCGAGCTGTTCACCCGCAGCACGCGTGACGTCGCGCTCACACCGGCCGGCGAACAGTTCCTGCGCGACGCCAAGGCGCTGCTCGCCGCTTCGGAGGCCGCCCAGGAGCGGGCCCGGCGCATCAGCGCCGGGGATGACGCGCTGGTCGTCGGGTTCATGCTCGGCACGGACGTCAGCCTCGCGCTGAACGCGTTCTCCGGGCAGCATCCCCACGTGTCCATCGAGCTGGTCCGGCTGCGCTGGTGGAGCCAGGCGCGGGTGCTGCTGGACGGCGGCGTCGACGTCGGGTTCGTACGGCCGCCCGTCGAGGCCGACGGGGTGGATCTGCTCCCCCTGTACCCCGAGCACCTCACCGCCGTCCTGCCCGTCGATCACCCGCGAGCACGCGACGCCAAGGTCGCCCTCGCCGCCCTGGCCGACGATCCGGTCCTGGAGTACGCCGACGCGGCCGAGGCCTGGTCGGCCGTCTGGAACGCCGACCCGCGCCCCGACGGCACCCGGCCCGGCCACGGCCCCGCCTTCCACGACATGGAGGAACTGCTGGGCTACGTCCGGGGCGGGCGCGGGATCGCGTTCGTACCGAACTCCGTCGCGGCCGCGTTCCCCCGGTCCGACATCGCCTACGTCCCGGTCGCCGACGTACCGCCGGGCCAGGTGGCCCTCGCCTGGAACGGCGCGCGCCGCTCGCCGCTCGTCACGGGCTTCGTCGAGGCGGTACGTGCGGCCGTGCGGGTGAGAGGGACGACGTAGACCTGCGCTCATGCCGAGTCGGCATCAATCGCGCGGGAAGAGGCATTGGACGGGCCGTGCAGGCCCCCCAAGACTCGGAGGTACCGGAAATTCCCGAGTGCCTCCCCAACCCCCTGGAGCCCGCGATGCGTGCTGCCGTCGCCACCGGCGCGAACCTCCCCCTCGTCCTCGACACCCTCGACGTCCCCCAGCCCGCAGCCGGTGAGGTCCTGGTCAAGGTGACCGCCTGCGGCGTCTGCTTCTCCGACCTGAACCTGCTGCGCGGCCACTACCCCTTCGCCCGCTACCCCGTCGTCCCCGGGCACGAGATCACCGGAGTCGTGACCGCCGTCGGCGAGGGCGTGACCTGGCCCGAGGTCGGCACCGTGGTGGGCGCCCAGTTCCTGTACGACTCCTGCGGGCACTGCGACTACTGCGTGCGCGGCGACCAGATCCTGTGCCCCCGCAAGCGGATCACCGGCATCGTGGCGGACGGCGGCTACGCCGAGTACGCCCTGCTCAAGGCCGACTTCGTCACGCCGCTGCCGGACGGCCTCGATCCGGTGGCCGCGGCTCCGCTGATGTGCGCGGGCCTGACCGCCTTCAACGGCCTGCGGCAGGGCGGCGCGCAGCCCGGGTCCCGGGTCGCCGTCGTGGGCCTGGGCGGAGTCGGTGCGCTGGCCGTGCGCTACGCCGTCGCCATGGGCGCCCGCGTCGCCGTGGTGGGCCGCTCCAGGCGCGGCGAGGACCAGGCCAAGACCCTGGGCGCCGAACTGTTCGTCGCCACCGACGAGTCCGACCCCGCCGAGGCACTCAGGGCCTGGGACGGCGGCGCCGACCTGGTGCTCAACGCCGCCCCTTCCACCGCCGCGGCCACCGCCACCCTGGGCGGTATCGCCCCCGACGGCACCCTCCTGCTCCTCGGCTACGGCTCCGAGCCGCTCACGCTGCCCACCCAGCCCATGATCCTCAACCGCCTGCACGTGGCCGCGTCGCCCTCCGGCTCACCCCACGACCTGCGCGACACCCTCGCCTTCTCCGCGGCCCACGGCATCCTGCCCGAGGTCACCCCGATCGCCCTGGACCAGGCACCGGCGGTCCTCGACGCGATGGCCGACGGATCGGCGCACGGCCGCAGCGTCATCACCTTCGCCTGACCCGCCGGATCACCGTCCGCCTTCGCGCAAGGAGACCTCCATGCCCTACGTCGCCCTCGTCACAGGTGCCTCCAGCGGCTTCGGCGCCCTGACCGCCCGCGCCCTCGCCGACGCCGGACACACCGTCTACGCCGGGATACGGCAGACCACCGGCCGCAACGCCCCGGCCGTCGCCGACGCCCATGCGTACGCCCAACAGCACGGTGTCGCGCTGCGCACCGTCGAACTCGACGTCTCCAGCCAGGAGTCCGTCGATGCCGCGGTCGCGTCGGTGACGGCCGAGGCGGGGCGGATCGACGTCGTCGTGCACAACGCCGGGCACATGGTGCTCGGTCCGACCGAGGCGTTCACGCCCGAGCAGATCGCCGAGATCTACGACACCAACGTGCTGTCCACACAGCGGGTCAACCGGGCCGTGCTGCCGCGGATGCGGGAGCGGCGCGACGGTCTGCTGCTGTGGGTGGGCTCGTCCAGCACCTTCGGCGGCACCCCGCCCTACCTCGGCCCCTACTTCGGCGCCAAGGCCGCGATGGACCACCTGGCCAAGAGCTACGCGGTCGAGCTGAGTCGCTTCGGTATCGACACGGCCCTCGTGGTCCCCGGTCCCTACACCTCGGGCACCAACCACTTCGCCCACGCGATGCACCCGGAGGACACGGCCACCGCGGAGGCGTACGACACCCTCTACGCGGGACTGATGGACGACGTCGGCAAGGCTCTGGCCGCCCTGGCGCCGGCCGACGCCGACGTCCGCGAGGTCGCCGACGCCATCGTCCGTATCGTCGGCACGCCGAAGGGCGAGCGCCCCTTCCGCACCACCATCGACCCCGCCGACGACGGCTCGGAGCGGGTGAGCGACGTCGCCGACAGCGTCCGCGCCGACTTCTACGAGCGCATCGGCATGCCGGATCTGCTCACACCCCGTACCCGGAGCTGAGGCTCACCGCGCCCGCCGTAGACCGACGCTCAGCGCTCCAGCAGCATCCGCTGCAACTCCCGGGCGGCCCGCGGCGGAGCCACGTCGCTGCGGTGGGCCAGCGCGATCGTCCGGTGCAGCCCGGGCCGGGCCAGCGGGGTCACCCGCAGCCCCCGACCCGATCGCGCCGCCACCATGCGCGGTACGACGGCCACGCCCAGCCCCGCCCGCACGAACCCCAGCACCGCGTCCATCTCCCCGCCCTCCACCGCGAAGTCCGGCTCGAAGCCCTCGGCGCGGCACGCGGCGACGGTCAGTTCGCGCAGGTCGTAGCCGTGCCGGAACATCACCAGGCGTTCGCCCTCCAGGTCGGCGACGCGCACGGTGCGCCGGCCGTTGCCCGGCCGGGGCGCCTCCGGGGAGGAGACGACCACCAGGTCCTCGCGCAGCAGCTCCACCGTGGTCAGGGCGGGGGAGGGGGTCGGTAGCGGCAGGACGACCAGGGCCAGATCGAGGGCGCCGCGCGCCAGCTCGCGCACCAGGTCGTGCGAGCCGCCCTCCTCGATCAGCAGCTGGATGCCGGGATAGCGGTCGTGGAAGGCGCGCAGCACATCCGGGAGCAGGCCCGTGCACAGGCTCGGCGTCGCGCCCAGCCGGACCCGGCCCCGGCGCAGCTGCACCAGCTCCTGCACCTCGTGCCGCGCGGTGTCCGCGTCGGCCAGGATGCGCCGGGCCAGCGGGAGCAGGGCCTCCCCGGCGTCCGTCAGCGTGATGTTGCCGCGTGCCCGCAGGAACAGGTCCGCGCCCAACTCCCGCTCCAGCGCCTTGATCTGCTGCGACAGCGAGGGCTGCGCGACATGTACCAGGTCGGCGGCCCGGGTGAAGTGCCGGGTCTCGGCGACCGCCACGAAGTACTGGAGCTGCTGGAACTGCATCCAGTCATCATAGGGTCCGGCTATCGAAACGAGCCGGACCATGTCTTGGACCGATGGGGCCGTTCGGCCCTAGCGTCATGTCCCATGGCTCTGGCAACGCGGACGGATCGACGGCCGTCCATGGCACGCACGGTGTGGGACTCCACCGTCGGCAAGAAGACCGTGATGGCGGTCAGCGGGCTGATCATGCTGCTGTACCTGGTCGTCCACATGATCGGAAACCTGAAGATCTTCTTCGGGGCGGGCGAGTTCAACCACTACGCGCACTGGCTGCGCACCGTCGGCGAGCCGTTCATGCACTACGAGTGGACGCTCTGGCTCGTCCGCGTCGTACTGGTCGCCGCCGTCGTCGCCCACGCCACCTCGGCGTACCAGCTCAGCCGCCGCGACATCAAGGCGCGTCCCAGCAAGTACGTGCACAAGAAGCCGCGGGCCTCCTACGCCACGCGCACCATGCGCTGGGGCGGGATCATCCTCGGCCTGTTCATCGTCTGGCACATCCTCGACCTGACGACCGGCACCGTGCACTCCGGCGGCTTCCAGGAGGGCCGGCCGTACCAGAACGTCGTGGACACCTTCTCCACCTGGTACGGCAACGTCATCTACATCGTCGCGATGCTCGCGCTCGGCCTGCACATCCGGCACGGCTTCTGGAGCGCCGCCCAGACCCTCGGCGCCGGCAGCCGCACCCGCGACCGCGCCCTGAAGACCTGCGCCAACGTCCTCGCGCTGCTGCTCACGGCCGGCTTCATCGCCGTACCCGTGGGCGTCATGACCGGAGTGGTGAGCTGAAGATGACCTACACCGACTACGCGACCGGCGAACCGGTCGTCGACCCCAAGGCCCCCTCCGGCCCCGTGGCCGAGCGCTGGGACAAGCGCCGCTTCGAGGCCAAGCTGGTCAACCCCGCCAACCGGCGCAAGCACACGGTGATCGTGGTGGGCACGGGACTGGCCGGCGGCTCCGCGGGCGCCACCCTCGCCGAACAGGGCTACCACGTCGTCCAGTTCTGCTACCAGGACTCCCCGCGCCGCGCCCACTCGATCGCCGCGCAGGGCGGCATCAACGCCGCGAAGAACTACCGCAACGACGGCGACTCCATCCACCGGCTGTTCTACGACACGGTCAAGGGCGGCGACTTCCGGGCACGGGAGTCCAACGTGCACCGGCTCGCGCAGATCTCCGTCGAGATCATCGACCAGTGCGTGGCGCAGGGCGTCCCCTTCGCCCGTGAGTACGGCGGGCTGCTCGACACCCGCTCCTTCGGTGGCGTACAGGTGTCGCGGACCTTCTACGCCCGCGGCCAGACGGGCCAGCAGCTGCTGCTCGGCGCGTATCAGGCCCTCAGCAGGCAGATCGCCGCGGGCAACATCGAGATGCATCCGCGTACCGAGATGCTCGACCTGATCGTCGTCGACGGACGGGCACGCGGCATCGTGGCCCGAGACCTGATCACCGGCCGGATCGACACGTACTTCGCGGACGCCGTCGTACTCGCCAGCGGCGGCTACGGCAACGTCTTCTACCTGTCGACGAACGCCATGAACTCCAACGCCACCGCCGTCTGGCGGGCCCACCGGCGCGGCGCCTACTTCGCCAACCCCTGCTTCACGCAGATCCACCCCACCTGCATCCCGCGCACCGGCGACCACCAGTCCAAGCTGACGCTGATGAGTGAGTCGCTGCGCAACGACGGCCGGATCTGGGTGCCGAAGGCCAAGGGCGACGATCGCCCGGCGAACAAGATCCCCGAGGACGAGCGCGACTACTACCTGGAGCGCATCTACCCGTCCTTCGGCAACCTCGTGCCCCGTGACATCGCCTCCCGCGCCGCGAAGAACGTCTGCGACGAGGGCAGGGGAGTGGGCCCCGGCGGACAGGGCGTGTACCTGGACTTCGCCGACGCCATCAAGCGGATGGGCCGGGGGGCCGTCGAGGCCAAGTACGGCAACCTCTTCGACATGTACCAGCGGATCACCGACGAGGATCCGTACGAGGTGCCGATGCGGATCTACCCGGCGGTGCACTACACGATGGGCGGCCTGTGGGTCGACTACGACCTGCAGACCACCATCCCCGGTCTGTTCGCGATCGGCGAGGCCAACTTCTCCGACCACGGGGCGAACCGGCTCGGTGCCTCGGCCCTGATGCAGGGCCTGGCCGACGGCTACTTCGTGCTGCCGGCCACCATCAACGACTACCTCGCCCGCAACCCGCACCACGAGCGGGTCACCGACGAGCACCCGGTCGTCCAGGAGGTGCTGGCGGAGACCCAGGACCGGCTCAACCTGCTGCTGGCCGTGGACGGCGACCGAACGCCGGACTCCTTCCACCGCGAGGTCGGCGAGCTGATGTGGGAGTTCTGCGGCATGGCCCGCACCGACGCCGGGCTGCGCAAGGCCCTGGAGCGCATCCCGCAGATCCGCGCGGAGTTCTGGCGGCGGATCAAGGTCCCGGGCACCGGCGAGGAGTTCAACCAGTCCCTGGAGAAGGCCAACCGCGTCGTCGACTACCTGGAGCTCGCCGAGCTCATGTGCCTCGACGCGCTGCACCGCGACGAGTCCTGCGGCGGCCACTTCCGCGAGGAGTCGCAGACGCCGGACGGTGAAGCGGCCCGCAAGGACGACGAGTTCGCGTACGCGGCCGCCTGGGAGTTCACCGCCACCGGCGAGGCTCCGACCCTGCACAAGGAAGACCTGGTCTTCGAGTACGTCCACCCCACCCAGCGGAGCTACGCATGAAGCTCACCCTGCGCGTCTGGCGGCAGAAGAACGCCGACGCCGAAGGCGCCATGTCCACGTACGAGGTGGACGGGATCTCCTCCGACATGTCCTTCCTGGAGATGCTCGACACCCTCAACGAGGAGCTCATCCTCAAGGGCGAGGACCCGGTCGCCTTCGACCACGACTGCCGTGAGGGCATCTGCGGCGCGTGCTCGCTCGTGATCAACGGCGACGCCCACGGGCCCGAGCGGACGACCACCTGCCAGTTGCACATGCGGTCCTTCGAGGACGGCGACACGATCGACATCGAGCCGTGGCGGGCGTCGGCGTTCCCGGTGATCAAGGACCTGGTCGTGGACCGGGCGGCCTTCGACCGGATCATCCAGGCAGGTGGGTACATCACCGCGCCGACGGGGGCGGCTCCCGAGGCGCATGCCACGCCGGTGCCGAAGCCGGACGCCGACTTCGCCTTCGAGCACGCCGAGTGCATCGGCTGCGGCGCGTGCGTGGCGGCCTGTCCCAACGGGGCGGCGATGCTGTTCACTTCCGCCAAGATCAACCACCTGAACGTGCTGCCGCAGGGGGCGCCCGAGCGCGAGACGCGGGTCCTGGACATGGTCGCGCAGATGGACGAGGAGGGCTTCGGCGGGTGCACGCTCACCGGGGAGTGCGCCACCGCATGCCCCAAGGGCATTCCGCTCATGTCCATCACCAGCATGAACAAGGAGTGGCTGCGGGCCACTCGGAAGGTGAAGCGGTAGTTCGAGCCGCACAACAGACGTTCGCCGACCAGCGCGGACGGACGGGGCCGGGAGTGGTGCTCCCCGGCCCCGTCTCGCGTTTCGGCGCTCGTCAGGTGAACAGCACCGGACCGCTCGGCTGACCGGTCGGGCACCGGAATGTGGACGACCAGTACGAGTTCACGCCGTTCAACATCCGCACATCCGCTCTCCTGACACAGGTCACGCGTACGCCAACCGGCATAGGAAGAACAGGGGCGGCACCACGCACCGCTCGCAACTTCCCGCCGCTCGCCGTCCCCGGCCCGTGACCAGGAGTAAGCCATGACCGGCGTACTGACCGTCGACCGTCCCCCGCAGCCCACGGCACCCACCCGCTACACCGTCGGCCTCGCCCGCAACGAGGAGGACGTGCGTGCCGCCCAGCGACTGCGGCACGACGTCTTCGCCGGCGAGATGGGAGCCCTGCTGACCACCCCGCAGCCGGGTCACGACATCGACGCCTTCGACGCGTACTGCGACCACCTGCTCGTCCGCGAGGAGGTCTCCGGCCAGGTCGTCGGCACCTACCGGCTGCTCCCGCCGGAGCGGGCCGCGGTCGCGGGCCGACTGTACTCGGAGGGCGAGTTCGACCTCACCCGCATCGACTCGCTGCGCCCGAACCTGGTCGAGGTCGGCCGCTCCTGCGTCCACCCCGACCACCGCGACGGCGCCGTCATCAGCCTCATCTGGGCCGGCATCGCCCGCTACATGGTCGACCACGGCCACGAGTGGCTGGCCGGCTGCTGCTCCATCCCGCTCGCCGACGGCGGCACGCTAGCGGCCGCGACCTGGGACCGGGTGCAGGCCAAGCACCTGGCCCCGGAGGAGTACCGGGTACGGCCGCTGCGCGCCTGGCAGCCGACCGCCCCCGTCCCCGCCACACGCGTCGAGCTGCCCGCCCTGCTGCGCGGCTACGTCCGCCTCGGTGCCTGGGTGTGCGGAGAGCCCGCGCACGACCCGGAGTTCGGCGTCGCCGACATGTACGTGCTGCTGTCGATGCGCCGGATCAACGCGCGCTATCTGCGGCACTTCCTCTCCCTCGTCCCGGCGTGACGGACGGGGCGGCCATGAGCACCTCCTCCCTCGGTGCCGTGGGTGTCCCCACGGCGACCGCTCCCACCGCCGGTCCGGTCGGCGCACCGCCGGCGCGTGCCCACGCCGTCGAGGTGGCGTCGCTCTGGCGACCCAGCGCACCCTGCACCCCACGGACGTGCGTGGACGTGACGGGACCGGCCAGAGCCGTCCCCCTGGCCGCCCTGCGGCTCGTGGCGGTCCTGCTCCTGCTGGTCGCCGGAGTCCTCGCCACGTTGCTCGGCGGGCTGATACCCGCGGGACTGATACGACGCTGGAGCCGCTGGGTGGTGCGGGCCGCGGGCGTCCGGGTGAGGATCGAGGGCGCCGCCCCGCCCGAGGGCGGGCTGCTGCTCGTCGCCAACCATGTCTCCTGGCTGGACATCCCGCTGCTCGCCGCCGTGCGCCCGGCCCGGATGCTCGCCAAGTCGGAGATCCGCAACTGGCCGGTGGCGGGCCGGCTGACCGCCCGCAGCGGTGCCCTGTTCATCGACCGGGACCGCATCCGCGCACTGCCCGACACCGTGTCCCGGATCGCCGGGGCGCTGCGGGCCGGCGAGGCGGTCGCCGTCTTCCCCGAGGGCAGCACCTGGTGCGGACGCGCCCAGGGCCGCTTCCGCCGGGCCGCGTTCCAGGCCGCCCTCGACGCGGACGTGCCCGTGCAGCCGGTGCGTCTGCGCTACCGCACGGCCGCAGGCGCCCCCGGCACGGCGGCCGCCTTCGTCGGCGACGACTCGCTGCTCACCTCGGTGTGGCGGGTGACGAGGTCACGCGAACTGGTCGCCGAGGCCGAGGTGTGCGAGCCGATCGCCCCGGACAGCCGCCCCGACCGCCGCTCCCTGGCCCGGGCGGCCGAGGTGTCCGTCCTACTGGGGGCGCATCAGCCGGAGATCCTCGCCCCAGGCGTCCAGCACCGCCCCGTGACCCTGCCGGCGGGCCGCGGCCTCCACGCGGGCGAACAGCCGCCGCTGGACCGCCACGTCGCCGCTCGCGGAGACGCGGTCCACGGCTCCCAGCAGGGCGTCGCCGTCCCAGCCGGGGAGCGGGTGGCGGGCAAGCTCCCAGCGTAGGTACTTGTTGTACGGGCGAGGGCGCCGGTCCAGGGCGAAGAGCAGCTCCAGGAGGTGGCCCATGCTGTCGGTGGCGTCGAGCCGGGCGGCGAGCGGCTCGCCGTCACGGTCGTTCTTCACCGAGCGGTAAACGGAGTTGGCGTACGCGTCCAGCCATCCGTCCGCGACCCGGAACGCCTCGTCGTCGCCGAGCCGCGCCTTGGCGGCGAGGATCTCCGCGATCCCTCCGCCCGGCCGGTCCAGGACGATCCGCGCCCGGGCGAGGGCGTAGCGCTCGTGCCCCGGCATTCCGGCGGCCCGGAACTCGGCGAGGGAGACGATCACCAGATCGAGCCGCGATGAGCGGTGACCGGCGAAGCGACGAAGATCCGTCGTCGCGCCGTCCGCGAGGATGACGTACAGGTCGTGGTCGGAGTGCTCGGTGGCCATGCCGTCGTGGGCACGCGAGCCCTTGAGGACGAGGCCGACGACGGCGGGGTCGGCCGTGGCGAGCTCGACGAACGCGTCGTAGGTGAGGGACTGCTGCGCGGTCATGCGTGATCTCCGGTGGGTCGGCGACGGGTAGGCGTGCCGGGGCGGCCACGGAGGATCCGGGCGCCCACATGGCCGCGACGGCACGCGCCGCCGCGCGGAGGATCAACGCACGGGATCAGTCTACGACCCTCAAGTGCCTTGCTTCCAAGGGCCGTTACGGCAGGGCGCGGGCCAGATACCGCGCCGTGGCGCTCCCCTCCGCCCGAGCCACCTCCACCGGAGGACCCGCCGCCACGATCCGCCCGCCCGCGTCACCGCCGCCCGGCCCCAGGTCGATCACCCAGTCCGCGCCCGCGACGACGGACATGTCGTGCTCGACGACGATGACCGTGTGCCCGGCGTCGACGAGCCCGTGCAGTTGGCGCATCAGCACCTCGACGTCGGCCGGGTGGAGTCCGGTCGTCGGCTCGTCGAGGAGGTAGAGCGTGTGGCCGCGACGGGCGCGCTGCAACTCGCTCGCCAGCTTGATGCGCTGGGCCTCACCGCCGGACAGCTCGGTGGCGGGCTGCCCGAGCCGCAGATAGCCGAGGCCCACGTCGAGCAGCGTGCCGAGACTGCGGGCCACGGAGGGAGTGTCCGCGAAGAACTCCGCCGCCGCCTCCACCGTGAGGTCCAGCACCTGCGCGATGTTCCGCCCCCGGTGGGCCACGCGCAGCGTCTGAGGGTTGTAGCGCGCCCCGCCGCAGTCCGGGCACGGCGCGTACGTGCTCGGCAGGAACAGCAGCTCGACGCTGACGAACCCCTCGCCCTGGCAGGTCTCGCACCGCCCGCCCGCGACGTTGAAGGAGAACCGCCCGACGCCGTAACCACACGCCCGCGCCTCGTCGGTGGCCGCGAACACCTTGCGCACGACGTCGAAGAGGCCGGTGTAGGTGGCGAGATTGGAGCGCGGGGTGCGGCCGATCGGTTTCTGGTCGACCGAGACCAGGCGCCCCACTCCCGTCAGCTCCTCGGTGATCTCGCCGATGAGCGTGGACTTGCCCGACCCCGAGACCCCGGTGACGGCGGTGAACACGCCGAGGGGAAACTCGGCGGTGACCCCGCGCAGGTTGTGGCGGGTGACCGGGCCGACCTTCAACTGGGCGTGCGCGGCGCGTACTTGTCGTACGACGGCAGGCGTGTCGTCGAACAGGAAGCGGGCCGTCGCCGAGTCCGCGACGGCGGCCAGTTCCGCCACCGGCCCGCTGTGCAGCACCCGCCCGCCGTGCTCGCCCGCACGCGGTCCCACGTCCACCAGCCAGTCGGCGCCGCGCATGACGTCGAGATGGTGCTCGACGACGAAGACCGTGTTCCCGGCCGCCTTCAGCCGCGCCAGCACCGTCAGCAGCGCCTCGGTGTCCGCCGGGTGCAGCCCCGCGGACGGCTCGTCGAGGACGTACACGACACCGAACAGACCGGACCTGAGCTGGGTCGCGAGCCGCAGGCGCTGCAGTTCGCCCGCCGAGAGCGTGGGGGTGGCCCGGTCGAGGCTGAGATAGCCGAGGCCGAGCTCGACGACGGGCGCGATACGGGACCGGAGGTCCTCGGTGAGCACCCGGGCCGTCTCCGACGAGGCTTCGCCGTCCAGCATGCCCGCCAGCTCCGTGAGCGGCAGCGCGGCCAGCTCGGCGATCGTCCGGCCGGCGAAGGTCACCGCCAGCGACTCGGGGCGCAGCCTGCTGCCGCCGCACGCCGGGCAGGGCGCGGAGGCGAGGAACCGCTCCGCCTTGGCCCTCAGCGTCGGGCTCTTGGAGTCGGAGAAGGTCTTCATGACGTACCGATGGGCGCTCATGTACGTGCCCTGGTACGGCCGTTGGATGCGGGCGGCGTCGCGCACCGGGTGGACGGTGACGACCGGCTGCTCATCGGTGAACAGGATCCACTCCCGCTCCTCGGCCGGCAGGTCACGCCAGGGCCGGTCGACGTCGTACCCGAGCGCGTCGAGGATGTCCCGCAGGTTCTTGCCCTGCCAGGCTCCGGGCCACGCCGCGATCGCGCCCTCCCGGATCGACAGCGCGGGATCGGGGACCAGCAACTCCTCGCTCGTACGGTGCACCTGGCCGAGCCCGTGGCACTCCGGGCAGGCCCCGGCCGCCGTGTTCGGCGAGAAGGCGTCCGAGTCGAGCCGCTCGGCGCCGGGCGGGTAGTCGCCGGCGCGGGAGTACAGCATCCGCAGGGAGTTGGAGAGGTTGGTGACCGTGCCGACGGAGGAGCGGGACGTCGGCGCCGAGCGCCGCTGCTGGAGGGACACGGCGGGCGGGAGCCCGGTGATCTCGCCGACCTTCGGCGCGCCGACCTGGTGGATCAGCCTGCGCGCGTACGGCGCGACCGACTCGAAGTAGCGGCGCTGCGCCTCGGCGTAGATCGTGCCGAAGGCGAGCGACGACTTCCCGGACCCGGACACCCCCGTGAACACGGTGAGCACGTCGCGCGGGATGTCGACGTCCACGCCCTGGAGGTTGTGCTCGCGGGCGCCGCGGACGCGGACGTACGGGTCGTGCGGGGAGTGCATGGGGTAGGAGCTCCGGGAGGTACGCGTCGGGGTGGTGGGCAAACCCCGCGATTCTATGCGAACGGGACGCGCGGGCCGTAGGAGCCACCTGATGTTCACGACGACGTCGGTTCACCCACACCGCTCGCCCATAGCGTCTCGCCAGTCTCTCTTCCTACCGAGGAGTATGCGTGAGCGCTTCCGCTCTGAGCACTCTCACCGCCGCGTTGCTGATGGTCACGGGCGCCTCCGCCCCGCAGCCGGTCTCCGTCTCCGCCCGCGTGGAGACGCCCGCCGTGTACGACGACGAGGCGGGCGGCAACGCCGACGCCGACGACCCCGCCGTCTGGGTCGATCCGCGCGACCCGGGCCGCAGCCTGGTGATCGCGACCCTCAAGGAGGCCGGCCTCGACGTCTACGGCCTCGACGGCAAGCGGCTCCAGCACATAGCCGCGCCCGCCGCGCCGGGAGAGGAGGCCGCGCCGGGCCGCTTCAACAACGTCGACGTCGTCTACGGCTTCGAACTGGGCGGCAGGAAGACCGACTTGGCCCTGGTCAGCGACCGCGGCCGGGACCGGGTCCGGGCCTACGCGATCGACCCGGCCGCCGTGGCGGCGGGCCGGCCCCCGCTGAAGGACGTGACGGCGTCCGACGCCGCGCCGGTCTTCTCCGCGAGCGAGTCGGAGGTCGACGACCAGCGCACCGCCTACGGCCTGGCCGCCTTCAGCGACGACGACAACGCGTACGCGGTGGTCTCGCGCCGCTCGGAGACCCGCGTACGGCTCCTGCAGCTTCAGGACCGGAACGGCCGTGTCGGCTACCGGACCGAGGACACCCTCGACCTGCCCGGCTCCTTCACCCTGCCGAACAACAGCAGCTGGACTCCGTGCGCCGACCCCGGTGACCACGCGCAGGTCGAGGGCATGGTCGTCGACCAGGAGGAGCACGTCCTGTACGCGGCCCAGGAGGACGTCGGGCTGTGGCGGGTGGACCTCGACGACGAGGAGTTCGGCCGGCCCCGGCTGTTCGACCGGGTGCGGGAGTACGGCACTCCGTGGACGTATGACACGGAGGAAGAGGAGTGCGTCCTCGACACCGCCCACGACCCCGGCTTCGGCGGTGAGCACCTGAGCGCCGACGCCGAGGGCGCCGCGATCTACCACGCCGCCGACGGCAAGGGCTATCTGCTCGCCTCCAGCCAGGGCGACAACACCTTCGCCGTGTACGAGCGCCAGGGCCGAGGCGCCTACCTCGGTTCCTTCGCCGTCACCGACAGCGCCGCCACCGACGGGGTGCAGCACTCCGACGGCACGGCCGTGGTCAACGTCCCGCTGGGCCGGTCCTTCCCCAAGGGGCTGCTGGTCACCCACGACGGCGAGGCCGCGCCCGCCGACGGGGACCGCGAGGGCACCAACTTCAAGTTCACGGGCTGGGAGTCGGTGGCCGGCGCGTTCCCGAAGCCGCTGACGATCGACACCAAGTCGTTCGACCCGCGCGACACGGACTGACCCGCCGTCCGGCCGCTCGCCCGGATCACGCGTCGATGATCCGGGCGAGCCTGCGGTAGGAGTCCAGCAGGGCCGCACGGTCGTACGTACTGGTCGTGACCAGCACCTCCTGCGCCCCCGTCTCCTTCAGCACGGTCTCCAGCTCGTGCGCGACCTGCTCGTCCGTGCCCGCGATGTGTCCGGTGAGGCCGCCCTCGTAGAAGCCGCGCTCCTTGTCGGTCATCGTGAGCGACTCCACGCGCTCGGCGGGCGGCAGCGGCGGGAAGGTGCCGTGCGTGCGCGAGTAGGCCATCGACCAGGCTTCCGGCACGAGCAGCCGCCGGGCCTGGTCGGGCGTGGCGGCCACCGCGATCGTGCCGGAGATCATGACGTACGGCTCACTCGCCCAGGGCGAGGGCCGGAAGTGCTCGCGATAGTGGTCGATCCCGCGCTGCATCTTCTCCCGGTTCCTGAGGTCACCGATGACCATCGGCAGCCCCGCCCGGGCCGCGATGTCCGCGCCCTCGCCCATGGCCAGCACGAACGGCGGCACCGTCAGGCCCTCGGCGGGCCGCGCGTGCACCCCCGTCGTCGACGTGCCCCGGAACCAGCCGAGCAGCTCCTGGATCTGCGCCGCGAAGTCCTGCGCGTCCCCCTTGTCCCGGCCGAGCGCCTTGCGCACGCCGTCCGTGAAGCCGACGGAGCGCCCGATCCCCATGTCGATACGGCCGGGGAAGAGGGACTCCAGCACCCCGAACTGCTCGGCCACGACCAGCGGTTGGTGGTTGGGCAGCATCACCCCGCCGGTCCCGACGCGGATCGTGCGGGTCGCTGACGCTACGGCGGCGGCCAGCACGGTCGGGGCGGAACCGGCGACTCCGGGTACGCCGTGGTGCTCCGAGACCCAGAGGCGGTGGTAGCCGAGCGCCTCGATCTCCCGCGCCAGCCGTACGGTGTCGCGCAGCGCCTCCGCGTTCGAGTGGCCCTCGCGGGTGCGGGAGCGGTCCAGGACGGAGAAGCGGGTCTGGGCGATGACGGAGCTCATGCAGGGTTCAACACCGCGGCGCCCGCAGGATTCCTCGACGGCGTCGTCGCCTGCCTCACGGTGCGATGTTGTGGTTGAGGCGGAACAGGTTGCCCGGGTCGTAGCGCCGCTTCAAGGCGGTCAGACGAGTGTGGTTGCCGCGGTAGTTGGCCTGTACGCGATGCTGGTCGTCGCCGTCCATGAAGTTCACGTAGGCGCCTCCCATGGAGTGCGGTTCCAGCGCTCGGTGGAAGGCACGCACCCAGTCCTTCTGCGCCTCGCAGTCCTCCCGGGTGGCGAGGGTCGGGCTGAGCGCGATCGAGTAGTCGGCGTCCCGGTAGGAGAAGGCGGTCTCCTCCGGGCCGACGCGATGGCAGGCCCCGTCGATGGGGAAGACGACGGTCACGCTCTGGATCGAGGGCGTGGTGGCGCCGTGCTTCACGAAGGCGTCGACGGCGCCGTCCGGCAGGCCCTGGGTGAAGGCGCCCTTCCAGTAGTGGAACAGCCCGGCCGGCACCAGGTCGTCGAACAGGGTGTTGATCACCGGGTAGGGCATGCGCTCCAGGTGCCGGCCCAGGACCGGGCCGAGTGCGGCGACCCGGTCCCGGATCCGGTCGTCCTCGTCCTGCGGCCCGGTCCAGCAGGCGATCAGGCCGCACAGCGGCCGCCCGTGCCAGCGCTCGGGCAGGAACGGCACGGGCGGCCCGAGGCCTACGACGAAGGTGGCGCCGAGCCTTTCGTCGCCCTCGGCGACCAACTCCCGGTACCGGCGGATCACGTCGCCGTCGAGCGGGAAGAAGGTCGGGCCGCCGAGGATGTCCGCGATGGGGTGCAGCCGGTAGGCGAAGGACGTGACGACCCCGAAGTTCCCGCCGCCCCCGCGCACCGCCCACATCAGGTCGCTGTTCTGCTCGTCGGTGCAGGTCACGAAGGACCCGTCGGCCGTCACCAGGTCCACCGAGGTCAGGTTGTCGCAGGCCAGACCGCAGCGGCGGGCCAGGTACCCCATGCCGCCGCCCGTGGTGAGGCCACCGACGCCGGTGGTGGAGACCATCCCTCCGGTGGTGGCCAGGCCGAAGGCGTGCGTGGCGTGGTTGACGTCCGCCCAGGTGCAGCCGCCCTCCACCCATGCCGTACGGCTCTGCGGGTCGACCCGGATGCCGCGCATCAGGCCGAGGTCGAGGACGGCACCGCCGTCGCACGTCCCATAGCCGGGGACGCTGTGGCTGCCGCCGCGCACGGCGAGGGGCAGACCCTGCTCGCGGGCGAAGTCCACCGTGGCTATGACATCGCCCGCGTCGACCGCCCGCACGATGATCGCGGGCCGCCTGTCGTGCATCGCGTTGTAGACCTTGCGGGCCTCGTCGTAGTCGGGGTCGCCGGGCTCGACGGTCTCACCGCGCAACGATCCGCGCAGCCGGTCCAGCAGCTGGTGGTCGAAGGTGGGCGTGTAGGTGGTCATCACCACCACCTGCTCTCCACTCCTGATCGGGAAGGGACACCTCCGGTGTACGCGCGGAGTGGGCGCGCGCTCATCGCCGGAATCGCCCATACCGGCCGCCCGGGCATGGGCAGAACGGCCCATGGGCGCGTCACACCAGTCCGTGCCGGTACGCGTACGCCGTCGCCGCCGCCCGCGAGGACACGTCGAGCTTGGCGAAGATGTTGTTGAGGTGCCGGGCGACGGTGTGCTCGCTGATCACCAGCTCGGCGGCGACGGCCCGGTTGGTGCGGCCCGCCGCGACCAGCCGCAGCACCTGGATCTCCCGCTCGGTGAGCCCGCTCGGCTGCCGCCGGCGCACATCGGCGAGCAGGGCCGCGGCCCGGCGCGCGTCGGGCACGGCACCGAGCTGCCGGAAGGCCTGCTCCGCGGCCCGCAGCTCCATCCGGGCCCCCTCGCCGTCCCCGGCGGCCCGGTCGGCCGCGGCCAGCGTCATCCGCACCTGGGCCGCCTCGTACGGCACCCGAAGCTCCAGCCAGAGCGTCAGCGCCCGGCGCAGCAGGAGCAGCGCGCGGTCCAGGTCCCGGGCGGCGAAGGCCACCGCCCCGCAGGCCGCCGAGGCGCTCGCGTGCAGCAGGGTCGCCTCCGAACCGCACCGCCGCTGCCAGTCACCGGCCAGGGACCGAAGCTCCTCGGCCGCCGCGCGGGCCTCGGCCGTCCGGCCCAGCGCCAGCGAGACCTCCACCTGGGCCGCGAGCAGCCTGCACCGTTCCAGGCCGCCGCGCTGCGGCTCGTCGGACCCGCTCGCGAGGGCGAGCCGCAGGGCTGTCGCAGACGCGTCGGCCTTGCCCTGGGACAGCCTCAGCAGGGCGAGACCGGGCTGCGGGTCTCGGCCGAGTTCGTGGGTGCGGTCGTACGACTCCTCCGCCGCGGCGAGCTCTCCGCGCCGCCGCAGGATCTGGCCGATCAGATAGACCGCCTCGGCGGCCATCCGCCGCTCGTACGGCAGCAGTTCCGCGCAGGTCCGCTCGGCCTCGGTGAGCGCCTCGGTCCAGTTGCCGCGCAGCTCCAGCACCTCGACCCGGTGCACCCGGCACAGTCCGCGGTAGTTGTTCTCGTCCGGCATGGACGCGCACCACCGCATGGCCGCGTCAGTCCATTCGGCGGCGCGTTCGAGATCGACGCACGCCATGGCCTGCTGGAGGCCCAGGCAGTAGGTCCAGCCGGTGAAGAAGGAGCTGAGCTCACCTGCCATGGCCGAGCACATGGCGTCATCCAGCAGATCGAGTCCGTCCCGGATCCGGCCTCGGGACACCAGGACACCCGCCTGCGCCTGCGCGCTCATGGCCAGCAGATCCGGGCTGCCACAGCGCCGCGCGATCCCCGCCATGCGCCGGGCCGCGGCCATGGCCTCGTCGAACGCGCCGCGCGCCTGAGCGTCCTCGGCATCCATCCAGGCGAGGTAGCACTGCTCGACGCACTCCGGCTCGCCCCGCAGATGCCGCCGCGCCCGGCGCAGCCAGCCGGCGGCCAGGGCGGTGCGTCCCGCGAGCTGGTGCTCGTAGCAGAGCAGCCAGGCCATGTGCCCTGCCTGTCGGGCCGCGCCCTGCGCCGCATACCCGGAGTAGGCCCGCATCCGCTGGACGATCGACTCATCGACACGGCTCGTCCACCATGCGGCGTCGGCGTACGCGGCGCAGTCGTCGGGGGTGAGCCAGCCGGGATCCAGGCCGCCCAGCAGCCCGTACGCCTCGGCCCACGCCTCACGGGCGGCGGCGTCCCTGGCCCGCCGCAAGGTGTCCGCGGTCGCCCTGTCGATCGTCCGCTCGGTCACCCGCGGCTCCCTTCTCGCGCTCTGCGAGCAGGACCGGCCCCCCACCAGGATAGGCAGCGGCCGGGGACCGGGGGAGAGTCAGTGAGCGGCCCCCTGGAGCTCGGCCGTGTGCTCGTGCTCGCAGGTGTCGTCGACGCCGTACGTGTCCCAGGCGGGGAACGGGTCGGAGTGCGGGCCGTCGGACGGGACGTCCTCGCCGTCCGCCATCAGGCAGTCGGCCAGGGCGGCCTCCAGGGCCGCCGCGTCCAGGTGCGTACCGATGAAGACCAGCTCCTGCGCGTACGGGGCGTCGGTGTCCCGCGCGGCGCTGGGCTCGAAGCGGGCGACGGAGCCGGCCTGCGACCACAGGCCCGTCACGCGCGGGCGGCTGGCGAGGGTGAAGAACCCCTTGGAGCGCAGCACCTTGCCGTACGCGCCGCTGTCGAGCTCCTCCGTGACGAACGTCCACAACCGCCCGGGGTGGAAGGGCGCCGCGGAGCGGAACACCGTGGAGGAGATCCCGTATTCCTCGGTCTCCGGCACGTGGTCGCCGTTGAGCTCACGTACCCAGCCCGGGGCCTGCTGGGCGCGCTCCAGGTCGAACAGCCGCGTGCCGAGGACCTCTTGGAGCGGCAGTTGTCCGCGTACGGTGTCGACGATCCGCGCGGAGGGGTTGAGCCGGCGCAGTGCCGCCCGCAGCCGGTCCGCCGTCGCCTCGTCCACCAGGTCCAGCTTGTTCAGCACGATGACGTCCGCGAACTCGACCTGGTCGACGAGGAGATCGCTGACGGTGCGCTCGTCTTCCTCGTACTGGTCGAGGCCGCGCTCGACGAGTTCCTCGCCGCTGTCCAGCTCGGACAGGAAGTTGGCGGCGTCGACGACCGTGACCATGGTGTCCAGAAGGGCGAGGTCGCCGAGCGTGGCGCCGTCGTCGCGGGCGAAGGCGAAGGTGGCCGCGACCGGCATGGGTTCGGAGATGCCGGACGACTCGATGAGCAGATGGTCGAAACGGCCCTCACGGGCGAGTCGGTCGACCTCTTCCAGGAGATCGTCGCGCAGGGTGCAGCAGATGCAGCCGTTGGTCATCTCGACCAGGCGTTCCTCGGTCCGCGACAGTGCGGCCTCGCCGCCCCGCACCAGCGCGGCGTCGATGTTGACCTCGCTCATGTCGTTGACGATGACCGCCACGCGCAGCCCCTGACGGTTGGCCAGCACATGGTTGAGCAGGGTCGTCTTGCCCGCCCCGAGGAAGCCTGACAGGACGGTGACGGGCAGACGGCGGTCGTACGGCATCCCGGTCAGCCCTCGGGGCGCAGCAGCCCGCGCTCGTAGGCCTTGACCAGGTGCTGCGGCACGAGGTGGCTGACGCCTTCGATGGTGACGGGAACGAGCTGGGGCGTGCTCGCTTTCCACTGGGCGCGGCGGTGGCGGGTGTTGCTGCGGGACATCTTCCGCTTGGGGACAGCCATGACGGACCTCCTCGGTGGGTGAACACCGAGGACGCTACATGAAAATGGATCCCATTAACAATTGACGGGGTCCTGGTGAGGGCCGGCGGGGGATCGCCGGCGGGGACCGCCCGGGCTCAGCGACGTGACCGCACCCGTGCGTCCCGCGGTGGCGCGATGAACTGCAACTCCAGCGTGACGGGCGGCTCCGCGAGGCCCGGTCCGCCCGCGGCCGCCCACCGCACGACCTCCTCCGTGGAGTCGTCGTCCATCGCGAAGCCCACCCAGGTGGGCCGTCCGCCGGCCCGGCGCCCCGCGGCCGACGGCTGGACGACGATCACGTTGGCCTGGTCGCAGGGGCCGAGGCAGTCGGTTGTACGGACCTGGAAACCGTGCTCGGCCCCGGCGGCGCGCAGCCGCTCCAATTGCCAGGCGTGATCGGTGCCGGGGTGTTTGGCGGGACTGCCGCAGCAGCAGCCCCGGCAGACGACGAGCGTGCAAGGGCGCTCGCGGGCGGCGCCGATCAGAAACGTACGGGTAGGCATGACAGAAGCATGTCCTACTCCTTCGCGCCCACCAGCATCCGCACCTCGAACTCCTCGTAGGCGGCGTCCTCCTGTGGTTCCTGGCGGCTGCTCAGCACGCTGCCGAGCCAGCCGAGGAGGAAGCCCGCGGGGATGGAGACGATGCCCGGGTTCTGCAACGGGAACCAGGCGAAGTCGGAGTCCGGGTAGAACGAGCCCGGCGTGGAGGAGACGACGGGCGAGAACAGGACCAGCAGGACCGAGCAGATCAGGCCGCCCCAGAGGCTGAGCAGCGCTCCCTCGCCGGTGAAGCGACGCCAGAACAGGGTGTACACGATCGTCGGCAGGATCGCGGACGCCGCGATGGCGAAGGCGAGGAAAGCGAGCGTCGCGGTGTTGGCGCCCCAGGAGACGAGGGCGAGCATCATCGCGAGGATGCCGATGACGGCCGCGGACAGCCGGGCGACGGTCAGTTCCTCGGTCTCGCTCGCGCGGCCCTTGCGAATCACCTCGCCGTACAGGTCGTGGGCGAGGGACGTGGCGGCGGCGAGAACGAGGCCGGCCGCGACCGCGAGCAGCGTGACGAAGGCGAGGCAGGACAGCAGGGCCGTGAGGATGCCGCCGCCGAGGGCGTTGGCCAGCAGCAGGACGGCGGAGTCGCCCTTGTGGTCCGTCTCCGCGATGGTCTCCCGGCCGACGACCGCCGTGGCCCCGAGGCCCAGGACTCCGGCCGCCAGGCAGACCAGGCCGACCAGGCCCACCGCCCACACGACGGAGGAGCGCAGGACGTCGATCTTGCGCGGGGCGAGCAGTCGCATGAGCACGTGGGGGAGTGCGGCGAGGCCGAGGACGATCGCCAGTTCCAGGCTGAAGAAGTCGAGCTTGCTGGTCGTGCTGACGCCGTAGCGCAGTCCGGGTTCGAGGAACTGTGTGCCGGTGCCGCTGTTGTTCGCGGCCGAGGACAGCAGGGCGTCGGGGTTCCAGTCGTAGTGGTGGAGCACCATGACCGCGGTGACCGTCACGCCCGCCACCAGCATCACGGCCTTGATGATCTGGATGACCGTGGCGCCGGGCGCGCCGCCGATGGCGGCGTACACGATGACGATGGTGCCGATCACCACCACGCACAGGGTGCGGGTCGCGGCGCTGGGTTCGCCGGTGAACTGGGTCAACAGGGCCATGCTGCCGACGAGTTGGGCCACCAGGTACAGGGTCGTGATGACCAGGGTGCACACGGCCAGGGCGAGGCGGGCCGGGCGCTGGAGCCGGGTCAGGCGCAGGGCCAGTGTGTCGCCCAGGGTGAACCTGCCCGCCCGGCGCAGGGGTTCGGCGATGAGCAGCAGCACCATCATCCAGGCGACGACCGTGCCGCCGAGGTACAGAAGCCCGTCGTACCCGTTGAGGGCGACCAGGCCGGTGCTGCCCAGCAGGGTCGCGGCCGACAGGTAGTCGCCGCACATGGCGAGGCCGTTGCGCAGCGGGGACATCGTGCGGTTGCCGAGGTAGAACTCGCTGAGCTCGTCGCGCTGAGGGGCCGTCAGCAGTGCCATGAACAGCGTGACCACGACCACCGACAGGAACAGCACGAACGTCAGGTTCAGGCTGAACCGGTCGACGATGCCTTCGGACATGGTCACCATGTGCGGTACCCCCTGGAGCCGTAGGGGGCGGTCTGCCCGGCATCGGCGCGGGACGCGGCGGTGCGGAGCGAGCGGGCTTCGTGCTGGTCCAGTCGTGAACCGAGGCCGCGGGCGAGTGGGTCGACCCGGGTGCGCATATGGCGGACGTAGCACCAGGAGGTCACGGCCATCACGAGGAACTGCCCGAGGCCCAGCGCGAGGCCGAGGGTGAGGTGGCCGAACAGGCGCTGGTTCATCAGGTCGGGGACGGAATGCGACAGAAGCACGTACAACAGGAAACCGCCGACCGACAGGACCGTCGCACGGACTCCGAACCTGCGCTGGGCGCGGCGCAGTGAGTGAAATTCGGGATCTTCGGATATGCGCTGGGAGGGCCCTGGTTCATTATTCGGGGGACTGTATGTGAAAGAATTGTCGTGCCAAGGTGAAAACTCGGGCACAGGCGCACCTTCTTTGCTGCGGCATGCCGGGGACATACGGGGGCGCGGACATTTTGTCTGGGGAGGTGGTGAGCGGCTGTGAAGCCAGAAGCCGGAGTATGGCAGCGGGCTCTTTGAAGAATCAACCGCAGGGGTGAATAGCCGTACTTCGATGGCGCATTCACGTCCCTCGTGATCCTTTCCCGACCTTGTGTGGCCTGCGAAAAGGGGCTTCCTGGAAATAGTCCGGACCATTGGTTTCGGTCGGACTGTCTCAAACGCGACCCGCGCGGAGCGGCCCGGCCGAGCGGCTCAGAACCGGGCGCCGACAGCCGCGCCGCTGCGGGGCACGAGGAAGTTCGGGGCCGACGGCGGCGAACCGTCGACGGAGCGCGGGCCCGTGATCGCGCTCGGATCGGTGCTGAGTACCGACGACGCGTCCCAAGTTCCGCCCAGGTTCCAGGAGTTGCCGGTGGTCACCGTCCCCGAACCGACGGCCGCCGCGCGTGGGTCGGCGACGGACAGGTTGGCGGTGAGGGTGGCGGTGCCGCCCGCGACGTCGGCGTCGAAGCCGGTGCCAGCGTTGGCCCAGGTCGTGTTGCGGGTCAGCGCCAGGGCTCCCGGATTGCCGTTGTCCGTGACGCCGTGCGCCGCGTTCTTGAACGCGATCGTGTGGCGAAGGATGTGGCCCACCGCCGGGGCGGGGCTGCCGCCGCCCATCTTGAAACCGTTTCCGTCGCCCGAGAAGTCCGGGAAGTTCCAGCGGTTGTAGCCGTTGCCGTATGCGATGGTGTTCTCGATCAGAATCGGCGAAGCGAACTTCCAGGCGTCGAACCCGTCGTCGACGTTGTTCCACAACCGGGCCCCGCGCACCACGTTGCCGGTTCCGCTGCCCTCCTTCACGGCCAGGCCGTCCGCGCTCTCACCGTTCTTGCGGGGGTCGCGATTGCCGTAACTGTCCAAGTTGAGGATCTGGTTGTTGCTGGACGATCCCTGGAGCTGGAAGCCGGACTCGTAATTGTCGTGCGTGGACAGCCGGGAGAAGACATTGTTGTTGCAGCCGTCGCAATACACGCCGTACGGGCCGTTGACCAGCTCCAGGCCGGAGATCCGCCAGTACGAGGCCTCCATGTGGATCGCGCCGCGCTCGGCCCGTGGAATGCTGCCGCCGACCGGCGTGTGGCTGGCGGGCAGTTGCTCTCCGTCGACGACCACGCGCTCGCCCTGGAAGGCGCTCAAGGTGATGGGCTGCGCGGCGGTGCCCGACGTCGTGATGGTGATGTTGTCGGTGAGGGCGTACGTGCCGCCGCGTACGGCGATGACGTCGCCGGGCTTCGCCAGGTCCACGGCCCGCTGCACGGTCCGCAGCGGCCGGTCCGGGGTGCCCGGCGCCGAGTCGCTCCCGTCGGTCGCCACGACCAGCGTCGTCGCGCCGTGCGCCTCGCCCGCCGGGCCCCACACCGTCAGCAGGGCCGCACTCACCGCCGCCGCCGTCCAGATCGCCGTACCCCGCCTGCCGCTCGCCGTGTTGCCCATGGGGGCCTCCCGCCTCCGCCTGCGTGCCCTGTCGCACAGCAGTGGTCGCCCGGCGCGCGAAGGTTGCCGGGGTGCGCAGCCCGTCTAGGGTGAGGCGTGTGACCGACAGCAGCGCACGCCCCCTCGCCGTGTTCGACCTGGACAACACCCTCGCCGACACGGCACACCGCCAGCACTTCCTCGAGCGCAAGCCCCGCGACTGGGACGCCTTCTTCGCGGCCGCCCCGCAGGACCCGCCCCTCATGGAGGGCATCGCGCTGGCGCTGGAGTGTGCGAAGGAGTGCGAGGTCCGCTATCTGACCGGGCGGCCCGAGCGCTGCCGGCGCGACACGCTCGACTGGCTCGCCGCGCACGGATTGCCCGAGGGGCGTGTGCACATGCGGCGCAACGACGACCGCCGGCCCGCCCGGCGCACCAAGCTGGAGATCCTGCGCCGCCTCGCCCGCACCCGGGACATCCGGGTGCTCGTGGACGACGACGAGCTGGTCTGCGAGGACGCCGAACGGGCCGGTTTCTCCGTCGTACGGGCGCGCTGGACCGCCCCGTCCGCCGCGCTGAAGGTGGCGCAGGAGCAGGAGGGGCGGACCTGAGGGCCGGGTTTGCTACCCGGCGGGACCGGGAGTGTCACCCGGCAGGAGTGCGGGAGTGGACGGGCTGTGGACTTTCCCCCGTCCTACTCGGCGTCCTCCAGGCGGAAGCCGACCTTCATGGTCACCTGCCAGTGCGCGATGTCCCCGTTGTCGAGCTGGCCGCGGACCTCGACCACCTCGAACCAGTCCAGATTGCGCAGGGTCTGCGAGGCGCGCGTGATGCCGTTGCGGATGGCCTGGTCCACGCCCTCGGGCGAAGTACCGACGATGTCCGTGACCCGGTAGGTGTGGTTCGACATGGGGGTGCTCCTCTCCCGTGACTTGGCCATGGCGGCTTTGTCACGCGTCACTCCACCGTGCCCCAAGGCCGGACATCGCGCGAGCCGTCCGTCACCGCGCCACGCTCAGTGACAGCGCGAAGCGGGCCTCACGGTCCGTCCACCAGTGCGCCAGTTCCAGCCCGGCCGCCGACAGTTCCGCGCCCACACCCTCCTTCCGGAACTTCGCCGAGACCTCGGTGCGCATCTCCTCGCCCGCCGCGAAGTCCACGGCGAGGTCGAGCGCGGGCACCTTCACCGTCTGCGCGGTCAGGGAGCGCAGCCGCATCTCGATCCACTCGTTGCGGGTGTCCCAGAGCGCCACGTGGTCGAAGGCGCCGGGATCGAAGTCGGCGCCCAATTCGCGGTTGATCACGGCCAGGACGTTCTTGTTGAAGGCGGCCGTCACCCCGGCCGCGTCGTCGTACGCCTCGACCAGGACCTTCTCGTCCTTCACCAGGTCCGTCCCGAGCAGCAGCGCGTCACCGGGGGCGAGCAGACCGCGCGCCGAGGCGAGGAACGCCGCGCGCTCGGCCGGCAGCAGATTGCCGATCGTGCCGCCGAGGAACGCCACCAGCCGGGGCCCCGGCGTGTCCGGCAGGGCCATCCCGCGGGTGAAGTCGGCGATCAGGGCATGCACGTTCAGCCCCGGCCGCTCCTCGACGAGCGCCTCCCCGGCCTGCGCGAGCGCGCTCTCGCTGACGTCGACCGGGACGTAGGTGTGCAGCCCGGTCAGCGCGTCGAGCAGGTACCGCGTCTTCTCCGAGGAGCCCGAGCCGAGTTCGACCAGGGTGCGGGCGCCGCTGGCCGCGGCGATCTCGCCGGCCCGGTCGACGAGGATCTCGCGCTCCGCGCGGGTCGGGTAGTACTCGGGCAACTCGGTGATCTGCTCGAACAGTTCGCTGCCCTGCGCGTCGTAGAACCACTTCGGCGGCAGCGTCTTGGGCGTGCTCGTCAGGCCCTTCAAGACGTCGGCGCGCAGTGCGGCGTCGGTGGCGTCCTCGGGCAGGGTGCGGGTGAGAAGGAACGGACTCACGTGCTGGGCTCCTTCGGTCGTGCGGGTGAGGGTGGCAGGGCGTCGCTCGGTTCCTTGAGCGGGGTGAGCAGGACGTCGGTGCGGCTCGCCGCCAGCAGGGTGTGGTCGGGAACCTCCTGCCAGTGCGGGTCGTCGTCGTAGGGCTCGGAGGCCACGACGGTGCCGCCGCCGGGCCGGGTCAGATACCAGAGGGTGTCGCCCCAGGCCGTCGCGGTGATGGTCTCGCCGTTGGTGAGCAGCAGGTTGAGCCGGGAGCCCGGGGCCGCCTCGGCGACCTCCAGGACCGTGTCGGCCAGGGCCTGACCCTCGTCGTCACCGCCGCGCAGGCGAGCCAGGACCAGCGCCCAGACGAGCGCCGAGTCATTGCGCGCCTCGAGCGACAGCAGGTCGGCCGCGGGCAGGCTCGGGACGAGCGGCGCGAGCGAGTCGGGCCAGCCCTTCACGGCGCCGTTGTGGCTGAACAGCCAGGGACCCGCGGCGAACGGCGCCGCCGCGGCCTCCCCGTCGGCGCCCGCCACCGTCGCGTCCCGTACGGCGGCGAGCAGCGCGGTGCTGCGGACGGCTCGGGCCAGGTCGGCGAAGGACAGGTCCGCCCAGATGGGCCCGGCCCGGCGGTACCGCGCCGGCACCGGGTCACCCTCGGCGTACCAACCGATCCCGAAACCATCGGCGTTGACGGTCCCGTACCGCTGCCGCCGAGGCGCCCACGACTGGCGGTACAGCCCGTGCGCGGGCTCCACGAGGAGCCGGCCGAGCGGCTCCTCGGGGCCCAGATAGGCCAGATGACGGCACATCAGACGTCTCCCGAACGGGCCGTACGGAACCCGGAGAAGATCTGCCGCCGGATCGGGTAGTCCCAGTTGCGGAAGGTGCCCCGGCAGGCGACCGCGTCCACGGCGAACGAACCGCCGCGCAGCACCTTGTACTCGGGGCCGAAGAACACCTCCGAGTACTCCTTGTACGGGAATGCCTGGAAACCCGGGTACGGCGCGAAGTCGCTCGCCGTCCACTCCCACACGTCACCGATCAACTGCCGTACACCGAGCGGCGACTCACCCTCGGGGTAGCTGCCGGCCGGCGCCGGGCGCAGGTGCCGCTGGCCCAGGTTGGCGTGCTCCGGCTCCGGATCGGCGTCACCCCACGGGTAGCGCATCGAGCGGTCGCCCGCCGGGTCGTGCCGGGCCGCCTTCTCCCACTCGGCCTCGGTGGGCAGGCGGCGCCCGGCCCAGCGGGCGTAGGCGTCGGCCTCGTACCAGCACACGTGCAGGACGGGCTCGTCCGGCGGTACGACCTCGGTGACGCCGAAGCGGCGGCGCAGCCACTGCTTGCCGTCCCGGCGCCAGAACAGCGGGGCGTGGAGGGAGTGCTGCCGGATGTGCGCCCAGCCCTCCGGCGTCCACCAGCGGTCGTCGTCGTAGCCGCCGTCCGCGATGAACGCCTGGTACGCGGCGTTCGTCACCGGGGTCGTGTCGATGTAGAACGCCGGCACCTCGCGCCGGTGCGCCGGGCGTTCGTTGTCCAGCGCCCACGGTTCGGTCGAGGTGCCCATGGTGAACGGGCCGCCGGGGACCAGCACTTCGGACGGCCCCGTGAGCAGGGGTGCCGGTTCCGGGTCCGGGGCGTGCAGGGCCTGCGGGCCCTTGCGGAGCTGATGGGTGATCAGCATCGTCTCGTCGTGCTGCTGCTCGTGCTGCGCGATCATCCCGAAGGCAAAGCCCGCCTCGGTCAGCCGCGTCCCGTGGAACGCGGTGCTCTCCAGCAGGTCCAGGACGCGGCCGCGCACCTCGGCCGCGTAGTGCCGGGCCTCGGTCGGTGGCAGCAGCGGCAGCGAGGGGCGTTCGGCACGCGGATGCTCGAAGGCGTCGTAGATGCCGTCGATCTCGGGCCGTATCGCCTCCCGTCCGGCGACCGTCCTGAGCAGCCACTGCTCTTCCTGGTTGCCGATGTGCGCGAGGTCCCATACCAGCGGGGACATCAGTGGCGAGTGCTGGGCGGTGAGGTCGGGGTCCTCGACGCAGGAGGTCAGCAGGCTCGTCCGGGCACGGGCGGTGGTGAGGGTGGTCAGTGCCCGCTCGCGGAGGGTGTCGACGTCGTGGGCGGGGTCGGTCATGTCCGGTCGTCCTTCCCGTGCAGGGTGCGGTCCGTGCCGTAGAGCTCGTCCAGCAGGTCGTCGGCGGGGCAGCGGCCCTTGACGACATAGCGGTCGTGGTACGCCGCCACGGCGTCCCTGACCTCGGCCGTCGCCCCCAGCCGGGGCAGCGCCTCCAGGGCCGCCGCGAAGCACTCCAGGGCGACCTCGTGCAGCTCGGGGTCGGCGAGGCCCGATCTGGCCGCGTCGATCCACAGCGGATTGTGCGGCGCAGGCAGCGGCAGGGCGCGCTCGGCCAGCGGCTTCACCGCGCGGTAGGCGGTCTCGGCGGCCTTCGGGTCGTCGAAGAGCGCGGTGGTCACGGCGAGCGGCACGATCCAGCCGTCCTCGCCCGGCTGTGCGTCGATCATGCGCAGCTCCAGGTGGCCACGCGGTCTGACCGGCGGGAACAGCGTCGTGAGGTGGTAGTCCAGGTCCTCGTGCGTGGGCGTTCTGGGCGCCCCCGACCTGGTCCACTCCCGGAACGACAGCCCGTCCGGGACGTCCCACGGGCCGCCGTCGCGCCGTACGCACATCACCGGCGAGTCCAGCACGTGCCGCGCCCAGGCGGCCCGCGGATCGCCGTCCAGCGGTGGTGCGCCCGCGCGGCCCGCGCCGATCTCCATCCACAGCAGCTGCCGGGTGGAGAGCCAGCCGGTGGGCTCACGCCCGGCCAGCGGGGAGTTGGCGAAAACGGCGACCAGCACCGCTCCCAGCTGATGCGCCAGCCACCAGCGCCGCCCGTGCCCGAGCGGGCCGGGCTCCTCGTATCCGGCGTCCAGGCAGACCTGCACGGAGGCCGAGGTGCACATCATGGCGCGGCCGGCCGGGCCCGCGCGGTCCAGGCACGCCTCCATCGCGTCGTAGCGCGGCTCGCGCAGGAACCGGCGGGGCGAGTGCCAGGGATCGTTGCCGAGGCCGACCAGACCGAGATCGTGCTTGCGCAGTACCGCGCGGACGGCGGCGAGGTCGGCGGAGACGGTACCGATGCACTCCATCAGCGAGGTGGCGGGCGGGGAGCTCAGCTCCAGCTGACCGCCGGGTTCGACGGTGAGCGCCGACCTCAGGGGCACGGTCCGTAGTGCGGCGTAGGCCGCTTCGAGTCGTTCGGGTATGACGGGGAGCTGCGGGCTGTGCAGCTCGTGGACGAGCCATTCCACTTCGACCCCGAGGGTGCGGGGCGGGCCGGTCTTGAAGCAGATGCCCCTGACCAGGGCTTCCACCTCGGCTTCGGTGACGGCGGAGCGGGGTTGCTCCGTACAGTCACTCACCGAATCGGACATGTCGCGATCCTCCTGAGAGTCCACGGTGCCGCCCGGCCCGGATCTTGTGGGCGGGCCGGCACACTCGTCCCACCCAAGACCCTCGCGCCGCTCCGCACAAGGGTGCGTTCCGGCGCGTTCCGGGTCGGTAACCTCCGCGCCCCGGGTGTTCGCAGGGGCATTCCCGGTCGTTCTCGATCGGCTGTGGGGCCAGGGAAACTCTGTTGCACCGCATGACCAGCATCGCTCAGGATGCCGGTGTGAGCACGACGGGGGAGATCACGACGAGGACCACGCGAGGCCGCCGCGGTCGCACGGTCATGGCGCGCACGGGGGTGGCGCCATGAGCGCGCGTCTGCGCGGCCTCGCGCAGCAGACGGAACAGATCGTCGCGGCGGGCGGGTACCGCGCGCCGGACGGCCACGAGGTCTCCCTCGCGGCGGCGATCGAGGCCGCACGGGACGGCACGCGGATGGTCGGGCCGGACCCGGTGCCGGTGCCGGAGATTTCCGCAGCGGAGACGTTCTTCGAGGTCACGGGCGAGAGCAGCCTGGAAGCCGCACGTCGCCTCGGCGGCGACACCGCCGTGCTGAACTTCGCGTCGGCCCGCAACCCGGGCGGCGGTTACCTGAACGGCGCCCAGGCCCAGGAAGAGGCCCTGTGCCGCGGCTCGGCGCTGTACACCTGCCTGCTCGAGGCCCGTGAGTTCTACGACCACCACCGCGCCCACCGCGACCCGTTCTACACGGACCGTGTCATCCACTCACCCGGCGTGCCCGTCTTCCGCGACGACCGCGGCCGTCTGCTGGACGAGCCGTACACCGCGGGCTTCCTGACCGCCGCCGCACCGAACGCGGGAGTCGTCCGGCGTACGACGCCCCAGCGCACGGCCGAGCTGCCGCAGGCGCTCGCGGCACGCGCCGAGCGGGTGCTGGAGACGGCCGCGGCGCACGGGTACCGGCGGCTGGTGCTGGGCGCGTGGGGCTGCGGGGTGTTCCAGAACGACCCGGCGCAGGTGGCCGGCGCGTTCCGGGCGCTGCTCGGGCCCGGCGGGCGGTTCGCCGGGGCCTTCGAGCACGTGGTGTTCGGGATCCTCGACCGCACGCCGGACAGCGCGGTGCGCGCGGCTTTCGCACGAGCGTTTCCGGAGCGTGAGCCGCTGCGGTAGCGCTCAGGTCCAGCCGTAGCGTTCGTGCAGCCGACGCCTGACCAGGTTGAACCGCCCGCGGTCCAGTGCGCACGCCTCCCGGCGCATGCCCTGCTCGTGCAGGCGGAGGACGCGGTCCACGTCGACCCAGGAGTCACGGCCCGTCCGGTCCCAGGGCCCGCTGCCGATCGCCACCCACTCCCGGTCTCCGTCGTGCCGCTTGCTGGAGAGCTGCACGGCGAGAAACGTGCCGCCGGCCTCCCGGGCCACCACGAGCACCGGGCGGTCCTTGCCCCGCCCGTCGTTCTCCTCGAAGGGAACCCAGGTCCAGACGATCTCCCCGGGGTCCGGGTCGCCGTCGTGGGCGGGGGAGTACTCGGTGCGCACCTTGCCGACCGCGCGGGGGTCGGCTTCGGTGGTGGCGGTGCGGCCGTAGCGGCCCGGGGCGTTCTCGTCGGTGTACGTGCTCACGGGGGCACCTTAGGGGCTGCCCCCGTGAGTTACGCGTGAAGGGTCACTTTTCGTCCATCGGCACCTTCTGGGCGAGCCCGTCCAGCGGCGAGGTCTCTTTCGGTGCCTGCCCGTTCTGGTTCATCGTGGCCAGCAACTGGCGGGCCAGGCCCAGCCCCGTACCGCCCATGGTGAGCGCCTTGGCGAACATGTCCGCCATGCCGTCGGCGCCGCCTCCAGGAACTCCGGTGCCGCCTTACACGACCGCGGTGGGCGCCGTCTCGTCCTGCTGCGGCGGCCACAGTTCGTGCCAGCGCAGCTCGGCCTCCAGCTGCGCGGCCAGCGAGATCAGCAGGGGCTCGCTGTTCGCCGGTCCGAGCAACTGGGCGCCCACGGGCAGGCCGGCCACGAAACCGGCGGGGACGTTGACGCCGGGCCAGCCCAGCACGTTCCAGGGCCAGGCGTACGGGCAGGCGGCGATCATCGCGCGGTCGGTGGCGAACCCGCCGAGTTCGAGCATCGCGCCGACTCGGGGCGGGGGAGCGGCCGTTGTGGGGGCGAGGATGACGTCGTACGACTCGTAGAACGCGCCGATACGACGGTGCAGGGCCGCCTCCGCGCGCCGCGCCACGCGCAGCGGGAACCCGGTGAGGAGCCGGCCCAGCCGGGCGGCGTCCCGGGTGCGCCGGTCGAGCAGCGCGGGAGAGGGCACCTCGCTCGCCCACTCGGCGATGCCGGCCGTCGCCCGGGGTACGAAGGTCAGCCCGATCTGGCCGTACGGCGGATCGGCCTCCTCGACGACATGTCCCAACGCGCTCAGTTTCCCGGCGAGTTGGACGACCCTCGCCCGCACCTCCGGCTGGAGGCGGGCGGGCAGGGCGGTGAACGGCGGCTTGAGGGAGAGCGCGATGCGCAGCCGGCCGGGGTCGCGGCCGACCGCCTCCGAGGCGTCGAGCGCGGGCGGCCGGTGCGGGTCGAGGTCGTGGTTGCCGGCGGCCGCGTCCAGCAGGAGGGCCGCGTCGGCCACCGTGCGGGCGAGGGTGCCGTTGACGGTGATGCCCTGGAACGACTCGCCGCGCGGCCAGGTCGAGATGCGGCCGCGCTGCGGTTTGATGCCGATCAGATGGGTCCAGGACGCGGGGATCCGCACCGAGCCGGCGCCGTCCGAGCCGAGCGCGGCCGGGACGAGTCCGGCGGCGACGGCTGCGGCCGAGCCACCGGACGAGCCACCGGGGGTGTGCTCCGGGTGCCACGGATTGCGGGTCGCGCCGAAGGCGGGCCCCTCGGTGAACGGCCACTGACCCAGCTCGCAGGTGTTGGTCTTGCCGACGATCACCGCTCCGGCCGCGCGCAGTCGCCGTACCGCCTCGCCGTCCTCGGCGACGGGCGGGAACTCCCCGCCGCACCCGAACGCCGTCGGCTCGCCCGCCACGTTCATGTCGTCCTTGACCGCGACCGGCACGCCCAGCAGCGGCCGGCGCCCGCCTGCGGCGAGTTCCTTGTCCGCGACCTCGGCCTCGGCGAGGGCGGCCTCCGTCCGGACCACCCGGAAGGCGTTGAGGGACCCCTGGGTCGCCTCGATCCGCGCCAGCGCCTGGGCGACCAGGGCCCGCGACGTCACCTCCCCGTCGGCCAGCGCACGGGCGGACTCGGCAAGGCCTACGGCACGGTCGGGCGTCATACGGGGCACCTCCGGGGGACGACGCTGTCTCCACGATGTCTACCGAACGGTAACCTTCATGAGGCCGTGGTGGAACGGTTTCGCCGGGCGCGGCCCGTGGTTCACCACAGGTTTCTCTCAGGTCTCGCTTCCTCATGTGTAAACCATTGACGTGCCTGGGTCCCACCCCTACCTTCTGATCGAATTTCCGAACTGCGTTCGATATTCCGAACCGGCTTGGAAGTCCCTTGAACCGTAGGGAGAGCCGCACGTGACCAGACGTCCCCACACCCCGTCCCGCCGCGCCCTGCTGCGCGCGATGGCCGCCGTGCCCGCCTCGGCACTGATCCTGGGCGAGGCCCCCGGCCTGC
Organism: Streptomyces shaanxiensis; assembly: GCF_039537145.1. Lineage (NCBI taxonomy): Bacteria > Bacillati > Actinomycetota > Actinomycetes > Kitasatosporales > Streptomycetaceae > Streptomyces > Streptomyces shaanxiensis. The sequence goes on along the minus strand of NZ_BAAAZY010000028.1, from coordinate 95,475 downwards.
TCGGCACGGCACTGGCGGCCGCACCGCCGAGCGGCTCGGCCACCCGCTACACCATCGTGCCGTTCCTGAACAGCAACGACGGGACCGTGAACGTCTATCAGTCGGACGACGCCACCGACTTCCGCCTGGCCAAGGCCTCCGCCTACACGCCGCCGAGCAACCGCATCCGCGACGCGAGCATCTTCAAGCACACCAACGGCTACTACTACATCACCTACACGACCCACACCTGGCAGGACACCAGCACCACCATCGGATTCGCCCGCAGCACCGACCGGGTCAACTGGACGTTCCTGTACGACTACACGGTCCCGATCGCGGGCCTCTCCCGGGCCTGGGCGCCGGAGTGGTTCGTCGACAGCGACGGCAGCGTGAACGTCATCGTGTCCTGCTCGACCACCAACGACGAGTGGATCTTCACCCCGTACCTGCTCAAGGCCACGAACTCCGCGCTGACGTCCTGGAGTTCACCGGTCGCGCTGTCCGGCATCGGCGCGAACCACATCGACACCTTCATCGTGAAGATCGGCTCGACCTACCACGCCTTCACGAAGAACGAGACGACGAAGTACATCGAGTACGCGACCGCCTCGAACCTCACCGGCCCCTACACGATCTCCCGTACGGGCAACTGGGCGGGCTGGGGCAGCTACCGCGAGGGCCCCGCGCTCGTCCAGCTCGACAACGGCGGCTGGCGGCTCTTCTTCGACGGCTACGGCGACGGCACGTACTACTACAGCGACAGCTACGACACCTTCGCCACCTGGTCAGCCCCGGCCGCCCTGCCCGCCGTGTCGGGCACGGCACGTCACTTCACGGTCATCAAGGAGACGGTCTCCGGCGGCCCGACCCTCGCGAAGAACGTCACCCGTTCCTTCCAGTCGGCCAACTACTCCACCCGCTACTGGCAGGCGCAGTCCTCCCTGCTCAACCTCCCGGTGGTGAGCGGATCCAGCACGACCGCCGAGAAGCAGGCCTCGACGTTCACGGTCGTGGCCGGCCTCGCGGACGCGAACGGCTACTCCTTCCGCGACGCCTCCGGCCGCTATCTGCGCCACTGGGACTTCCGGGCCCGCTTCGACACCAACGACGGCACCTCGACGTTCGCCAAGGACGCCACGTTCGTCGCCCGCACCGGCACGGCGAGCGGCTCGATCCGCTTCGAGTCGTACAACTACCCCGGGTACTACCTGCGGCACTACAGCTACGAGCTGCGAGTGGAACGATCGAACGGGACGGACTTGTTCCGGCAGGACAGCTCGTTCGTGCCGGTGGCGGCCTGGGCCTGAGCTGGGGACTTGCTGACCTGGGAAGTTCGTTGAGGGAACTGGTGTACTTCACTCCGTCACCGCCTCGGACGGTCGGGTGCGCGAGTACCAGCGTCGGGTGGAGATCACCGTCGACGGCATTGTGGGTCCGCAGACCTGGGGCATGCTGACGGGTGGCGAGGTCACCGCCGCCACCGCACTCACCACAGCCCTGCTGCTGTCCGCGATTCCGCTCGCCCTCCTGGGCCAGGGCTTCCTCGGCCGCCCCTGGCCCGCGGGCCCGCCATGGCTGCTCCCCGCCCTCGCCCTGACGGTCACCGTGACGGCGTTCCTCACCATCGAACTCCCCACCCGCCAGGCACTGCGCACACCACCCGCGGAGGCCATCCGGGCGCAGTGAGCGCCGCTCTCGGCCGGGGGCGGGACCGGTCGCGGTTGACACGGTCAGCCCGCCAAGGCGATCGACACAGCGACGCCCAGGAAACGATGCAACCGAGGAACAGGGACACTGCCGGCCCCACCGTGTGCCGCCACATGAGCACCCGGGTCGTCTGCGGTCGTGCGGCAGATACACCACATCCACTTCCCGCCCCGTCGCCAGCCCCATCCCGCACCCGCGTACCGACGCCGGTCGGTGAAGGCGATGACCGGCACCCACATCGGCCCGCCGGAGTCGGTGGTCCGCACGTTGTCGACCACGATGCCCTGCGTATGCGTCCCACGCTGCCGCAACTGTCGTATCACCACGGTCTCCCGCAGTACGGCCGCACCCAGGACCAGCAGGGCGGCCGCCCCGCACACCAGATGCCGGTGCGGGGAGCGTGCGCGGACTGTTCGGAGGCGGCGTCTGCGGAAACCGGCGACCCCGACGCCGTTCACCGCGGAGCAGGGCCGGCTGCGCTCGGGCATGACTGTCCGAGTAGTGAGCTCCGACTATTTGTCCGATATTGGCCAAAGGGGAAGTCAATGCGAGGATCGAGGAGTCACGTGAGTATTCGCATGTCGCCGAGCAGACCCGTCGCCCCGATGGCCCTGACCGCCGCACTGCTGCTGACCGCAAGTGCGTGCGGTGGTTCCGCCAGCGGCTCCGACGCCGGTGTCGAGGGCGACCTGTCCGGCACCATCCGGGTGGACGGTTCCAGCACGGTGGCTCCGCTGTCCACAGCGGCGGCCCAGCTGTTCCAGGGGGAGAACCCCGGGGTCAGGGTGACGGTGGGCACCTCCGGTACGGGTGGTGGGTTCGAGAAGTTCTGCGCGGGCGAGACCGACATCTCCGATGCCTCGCGTCCGATCGAGGACGACGAGAAGGCGGCCTGCGAGAAGAACGGCATTCAGTACGAGGAGCTCCAGATCGCCAACGACGGGCTGTCGGTCGTGGTGAACGAGGACAACGACTTCGCCGAGTGCCTGACCGTCGAGCAGCTGAAGAAGGTCTGGGAACCCGGCTCCAAGGTCGACAACTGGAACCAGGTCGACGCCAAGTTCCCGGACGAGGAACTGGAGCTCTTCGGCCCGGGTACCGATTCGGGCACCTTCGACTACTTCACCGAGGCCATCAACGGGGAGGAAGGCGCCTCCCGTACGGACTACTCCCCGAGCGAGGACGACAATGTCACCGTGCAGGGCGTGTCCGGCTCCAAGGGCGGCATGGGCTACTTCGGCCTGTCGTACTACGAGGAGAACAAGGACGAGCTGAAGGTGCTGAAGATCAACGACGGCGACGGCTGCGTCGAGCCGACCGCCAAGACCGTGCAGGACGGCAGCTACAAGCCGCTGTCCCGACCGCTGTTCATCTATCCCAAGGCGTCCTCGCTCGACAGGCCGGAGGTCGAGGCGTTCGTCGAGTACTACGTGGGGAACAACGCCGAGATCGCCGAGAAGGCCCAGTTCGTACCGCTGAACAAGACCCAGCAGGCCGAGCTGGACAAGGATCTGGAGAGGCTGCAGGAGCAGCACAGCTCATGACTTCCACAGGCTTCGGGCGCAGGACCGTCCCGGGAGGCCCCGGCTTCCTGAGACGGTCCCAGCCGCGCTACGGCGAGAAGGCCGTCAAGGTCCTGCTGGTGGCCGCCTCGCTGGTCTCGGTGCTGACCACCGTCGGCATCGTCATCGCGCTCATCCCGCCCGCCGCCGAGTTCTTCGGCAAGGTGAGCTTCGGCGACTTCATCACCGGCACCGACTGGTCGCCGCTGTTCAAGCCGCCGCACTTCGGTGTCCTGCCCCTGGTCACCGGCACACTGATGGTCACCTTGATCGCGCTGCTGGTCGCTGTGCCGCTGGGGCTGGGTGCGGCGGTGTACCTGAGCGAGTACGCCAGGCCCAGGGTCCGGGCGTTCTTCAAGCCGATCCTGGAGGTCCTCGCCGGTATCCCCACCGTCGTGTACGGGTTCTTCGCCCTGCAGGCCGTCACCCCGCTGTTGCAGGACATCTGGCCCGGCGGCGAGGGGCCGGAGGTCTTCAACGCGCTCGCGGCGGGCTTCGTCATGGGCATCATGATCATCCCGACGATCGCCTCGCTCTCCGAGGACGCCATGAACGCCGTGCCGAACGACCTGCGCGACGGCGCCTTCGCGCTCGGATCGTCCCGTATGCAGGTCTCCACCCGGGTCGTCTTCCCGGCCGCGCTGTCCGGCATCGTCGCCGCCATCGTGCTCGGCGTCTCGCGTGCGATCGGCGAGACGATGATCGTCGCGGTTGCGGCGGGCGGCCGGCCCAATCTGTCCTTCAATCCCCTTGAGGGCATGCAGACGATGACCGCGTTCATCGCGGCGGCCGGCATCGGCGACCTGCCGACCGGCTCCGTCGGCTACCAGACGATCTTCGCTGTGGGGGCGCTGCTCTTCGTCATGACGCTGGTGATGAACCTGGTCAGTATTCGCCTCGTGCGCAGGTACCGGCAGGTGTACGAGTGATGGGCGCCCCCGTCCTCGACAAGGGACCAGAAGCCGGCATCCCGGAGGCACGCCGGCTCAGGGGCGACGGCATGCCGTGGCGGGAGCGGTTGTTCCAGCTCGGCCTGTGGGCCTCGCTCGCCGTCGGCGTGGTGTTCCTCGGCTGCCTGCTCGTGTATGTCGTGGTGGAGGCATGGCCCCGGCTGGACTCCCGGATCCTGACGAACTTCCCCGACATCATCGACCCTTCACAGGCCGGCGCCCAGTCGGCGATCATGGGCACCATCTGGGTGATCACCTTCACCGCGCTGTACTGCCTGCCCGTCGGTTTCCTCACCGCCATCTATCTGGAGGAGTACGCCGACCCGGAGCGCTGGTGGAACCGCGCGGTCGAGATCAACATCCAGAACCTCGCGGCGGTGCCGTCGATCGTCTACGGCATCCTCGGGCTCGGCATCATCTCCCGGGGCCTGGGCTTCGGGCAGACCGTCCTCACCGCCTCGCTCACCCTGTCGCTTCTGGTCCTGCCCACCGTGATCATCGCCGCGAGGGAGGCGATCCGCGCCGTACCGCCGTCCATCCGCGAGGCGTCCCTGGCGCTGGGTGCCACCCAGTGGCAGACCATCTGGCGCCAGGTGCTGCCCGCCGCCGTGCCCGGCATGGCCACCGGCTCGATCCTCGCCCTGTCCCGGGCCATCGGTGAGGCAGCCCCGCTGCTGCTGCTCGGCGGGCTGACCTTCATCACCTTCAATCCGACCGGTCCGGACAGCCCGTTCACGGTGCTGCCGATCCAGATCTTCAACTGGATCAGCCAGTCCCGTGCCGAATTCGTCTCACTCGCCGCCGCGGCGATCGTGATCCTCCTGGTCATTCTGCTGGCCATGAACTCCCTGGCCATCTGGCTCCGCAACCGCTACTCCCACCGCTGGTGACCGCGCCATGACCGCACAACCCTCTCCACGCCTCCCACGCCTTCGTCTGCGGGCCCTTCGGTACGCGCGGGCGCCCGTGGTGGCCTCCCCCTCCGAGGCCCCCGTCCCCACCGGCGGCACTACGGTCCCGCAGGTCTCCTATCGAGACGCCCCGCCCTTGACCACCCCGGTCTTCGAGGTGGGCGGCCTGTCGGTCTTCTACGGCGCCCACGAAGCCGTCCGAGACGTCAACATGACCATCGGCGACCGCCAGATCACCGCGATGATCGGCCCTTCGGGCTGTGGCAAGTCCACCGTGATCCGCTGCTTCAACCGGATGAACGACCTCATCCCCACGGCCCGCGTGGCCGGGAAGATCCGCTACCACGACGAGGATCTCTACGGCCGGGACGTCGACCCGATCGAGGTGCGGCGCCGCATCGGCATGGTCTTTCAGAAGCCCAACCCGTTCCCGAAGTCGATCTACGACAACATCGCCTACGGACCTCGGGTGGGCGGTTTCAAGGGCGACCTCGACGACTTGGTGGAGGAGACCCTCACCCATGCCGCGCTGTGGGACGAGGTCAAGGACAAGCTGAAGACCTCGGCGCTGGCCCTGTCGGGCGGGCAGCAGCAGCGGCTCTGCATCGCGCGCACCATCGCGGTCAAGCCCGAGGTGATCCTGATGGACGAGCCCTGCTCGGCCCTGGACCCGATCGCCACCGCGAAGATCGAGGACCTGATGGAGCACCTGGCGCAGGAGTTCACGATCGTCGTCGTCACGCACAACATGCAGCAGGCCGCCCGCGTCTCGCATCGCACCGCGTTCTTCACCACGGACGTCGGTGGCGAGGGGGAGCGGCACGGCCGTCTGGTCGAGTACGACGAGACGGCACGTATCTTCTCCAACCCCTCCGACCAGCGGACCGAGGACTACATCACGGGCCGAATCGGCTGATGCCCGTGTTCGACGCATCCGTCGCCGCCGTCACCTTCGGGAACCGCGGGTGAGGGCCATTCCTCGCCTCTTCACCGGGACGGACACTGAGCCGCCGCTGGACAGCTGAGATACGGGAGCGATATTTCGCAAGGCGTACAGCAGTGCTGTTGCCGGGTCTTACGAGGCCGCAGGGCTCGCGAGTACGGCGGCGAGGCGGTCCAGTACGCCGGGCCAGCCGTCGCCCATGCCGTCGAAGGCGGCCTTGCCGAGCGGGGAGTCGAGGTCGAAGCCCTCGTGGGTGAGGAAGAGCCGGGTGCCGTGACCCTCGGGTTCCAGCCGCCAGGTGACGGTGGTGTCGAGGCTCCCCTCGGCGAAGCTGTAGCGGAGCAGCCGCTCCGGGTCGACGGCGAGGACCTCGCAGGGCTGCTCGCCCCAGGGGCCCATGTCGAGGGTGAAGCGGTGGCCGACGGCCGGGCGTACGTCGCCGGCGGCTCACCAGCGGGCGTGCAGCTCCGGGTCGGTCAGCGCCTTCCAGACAGTGGCGGGGGAGTGAGGCAGGAACTGGTCGCAGTGGATGACGGGAGCGCTCTCGGCGGATTCGGAAGTCATGGCTGGGCGGCGTCCTTGCTGTTCGGGTCGGTTTCTTTCGGGTCGAGTCCCTGCTCGGCGTGCTCTTGCTCGTCGAGGAGGTCGCTCAGTGAGCGCATGCGGGCGCGCCAGTAGTGCTCGAAGGGGTGCAGCCATTCGCCGACTTCCGCCAGTGGCTTCGGTTCCAGGTGGTAGAAGCGCTGGCGGCCGCGTGGCTCTTCCCGTACGAGCCGGGCCTGGCGCAGCACCTGGAGATGCTCGGAGATCGCAGGTCGGCTCAGTGCGAAGCGGCCGGCGAGATCATTGACAGCACGCGGCCCCTCCCGCAGGGCATCGAGCAGTTGGCGCCGCACGGGATTGGCGAGTGCGCTGAAGACGTCCGGGGGCATGGCCGCAACAATACGTCGGAGATTTCCGACGCGTCAATGATTTCCGACGCATCGGGCCGGCGGGCGAGCCGTTGTCCCCTGAGCTCGCCGAGCTCGCCGAGCTCGCAGAGCGCGCGTCGCGTGTGGGCGAAGCTGCCTATCGGCCGGGCAGCGAGCGCGGCAGTCCGAACCAGGGCAGCACGCTGTTGTCGACGCGGGTGAAGGCACGGATCCGCAGGCCGGTGAGGGTGAGGACGAACAGGCCGCTGCCGTGGCGAATGCCGGTTCCATGGCGGATGCCGGCGGGGGAGCGAAGGTAGGTCCCGAACGCAGGCTGCCCATTGGCCCGCGTCGGCGCGAGGTCGACCCTCCTGCCCGAGCGGAAGATGCCGGCGAAAAGACCGGCCACGACATCGCGGCCCTGGTGTTCGAGGGGAATCGGCGGCATGGACACGAAGACGTCGTCGGTGAACAAGGCGACCAGCCCGTCCACATCCCCGGACCCGTAGGCGCGGGCGAACTCTGTCACGGGCGCCGCAGACCGGCGCGGGCCCGTTTGAGGGTGCTGTGGACGGACTGGACACTCGAGTCGAGCATGTCGGCCACCTCGTTCGCGTGGAATCCGAGGACGTCGCGAAGGATGAGCACGGCGAGCTGATGAGGCGGCAGGACCTGAAGGGCGGTCACGAAGGCGTGATCAACAACGCCGGGTTCGCCACCTTCGGTCCCTTCCAATGGTCAACGTGGCGAGCATGGCTGCCTACCAGCCCAACCCGCGCATGGCGCTGTACAGGGCGACCAAGGCATTCGTGCTGAGCCTTACCGAGGCGCTGTGGGAGGAGTCGCGCGGTACCGGTTTGCGGGTGCTGGCTGGCCCTGTCTCCCGGTGCCACCCGGACCGAGTCCTTCCACGTCGTGGGCACCACGCAGGCCGCCGGAGGGGCCGGGCTCGCCTCGCCGCCGAGGGAGCATGCCGACGGCGGGAACGCTGTCGTCATGAGGGCGGAGGAGACGCCATCGGCATCGGGTCGACCACGCTGAGCTGCATGTCACTTGGTTCCCCGGCGGAGCGGCGAACCGCGGCCCAGTCTGGAGGGGGAGAGAGGTGGTCGCGGATCGCTGGGTGCCGTGCTCGTTCCGTCTCTAGCAACCTTCGCGAGCGCCGGGCGGTCTTGCCGGATGTCGAGGTCGGGGCGGGGACCTTGCCGACGCGCCGGCCGACGGGCAAAGACGACTTGTCGAGTGCCTGAGTGAGGGTGGAGATGGCGAATCCGAATACCGTGGTGACGTGGGTTGACGCACGCGAGAGACTGCCTCGGAGCGGTACACCGGTGGCAGCAGCGATCACGGGCCGGTATCCAGCTGACAGCGCATCTGAGTCCGATACGGCGGTGGGTGAGGAATTCTGGCTGGTCAGGCCGATGGTTTTCACGACTCTGCACTGGAGTGAGGACGGGGTGGAGCACAGAGACTGCTTCGTCGACTCCGACGGGGTTGTCCGTCTGCCCTACGGCCTGATCAGTGCTGAAACCGTGACTCACTGGGCTGAGTTGCCCACCCTGCCAGGCAAGATGACGCACGGCGTTCTTGGGGAAGACGTGCAGCCGGCTCTCCAGAACGCGTGGGGCGCTCGTCCCCTCACCTGACGCCCTACTCAAGGGGCGATGCCGGCCGGGGCCGCGGGTCAACGCGGTCGGCACCATGTGACTACGGGGTGCAGCGATCGGCTGTCACAGCATGGCCAACTGTATTTCCCTGCCACGATGATCATTGCACCATGCGGACGGTACGTCGTCTGGATCCGGGGACCTTTGGTGGGTTTGCAGGGCGAGGCTCGCCAGGGTCATGAGCAGGTCGATGTCCGAGTCGGATTCCAGGCGGATGGTCACCCAGTGCGAACCGGGCACCAGCCGGATCGCGGTCGAGTCCTTCAGGTCGTCCTGGAAGCGGAGGATCGTCCTGGCCGTGAGGTGCAGGTCGACGCTCCGGTCCGAGTGGAAGTGTGCGATCTCGGCTCTGGGCGAGCGCAGCGCCCGGCCGGTGCCGCAGCTGGGCGGGGCCTCCGAAAGGTCCGGCCAGCTCGCCAGTTGCGTTATGGCACGTGACGCGGTGGTCATGGCTCCATCATGGGTCGCTCACCGCCCGGCCACCAAGGCTCGAGGAAGCCGTAACCGGAGAAGCGACACGTCACAGCGTGCGGGGAAAATATGTGGCGCTTCGATCCTCAGGAATACGTCATTCGGGATGCGGCCATGGAGCGTGTACGGCCCAGGCGCGACCCGCCGGACACGCATTGCGGCCGGACCGACTTTGACGGCACTGCGGATCAGTGCCTCGCCGAGCCCGGCACTCAACCGCCAAGCCGACTTGTAACGTTCGGCGGGCCGCACGCACTGAGGGGTATGAGCCATGACGACCTGCGTGCACTGTTCCTCAATTGCACGCTGAAGAAGAGCCCGGAGCGCAGCCACACCCAGGGCCTGATCGACCTCAGCTCGCGGATCATGGAGAAGCAGGGCGTCTCTGTCGAGCACCTGCGGCCGATCGACCACGAGATCGCCACCGGTGTGTGGCCGGACATGACCGAGCACGGCTGGGAACGCGACGCGTGGCCGTCGATCTACGAGCAGGTGATGGCCGCCGACATCCTCGTCATCGCCGGTCCGATCTGGCTGGGTGACAACAGCTCGGTCGCCAAGCTGGTCATCGAGCGGCTCTACGCATGCTCGGGCCTGCTCAACGACGCCGGACAGTACGCCTATTACGGGCGTGTGGGCGGCTGTCTGATCACCGGCAACGAGGACGGCGCCAAGCACTGCGCGATGAACGTCCTCTACAGCCTGCAGCACTTGGGATACACCATCCCGCCGCAGGCGGACGCGGGCTGGATCGGAGAGGCCGGGCCGGGCCCCTCCTATCTCGATCCGGGCTCCGGCGGTCCCGCCAACGACTTCACCAACAGGAACACCACGTTCATGACGTGGAACCTGCTGCACATGGCACGGCTGCTCAAGGACGCCGGTGGCATTCCGGCGCACGGGAACCAGCGGTCCCAGTGGGACGCGGGGTGCCGGTTCGACTTCGAGAATCCGGAATATCGCTAAGTAAGTAACGAAAGGCCGAAAAGTGACCGACGACAAGACTGCTGAGGTGACCGCCGAGATGACCGCCGAGACCACTGAGACCGTCCCCACCTGCGCCTACCCGGGCTGTACCAACCCGCCCGAGACGCCCGCCCCCGACGCGCAGGGCCCGGCGTCGCGCTACTGCGGGCACCCGGAGCACAACGCGCTGGGCGCGTTCAGGAAGTTCCGCGCCAAACGGCAGCAGCGCAAGGAGGAGAGGCGTGTGGCGGCCGAGGCCAAGAAGGCGGCCAAGGAGGAGTGGAAGGGTGCCCAGGCGCCGGTGGCCGGTCAGTCCTGGCCCGCCGCCCCGGAGCTGTCCGGGCAGATCCCTGGCGCCGAAGTGGTGCCCCAGGCGCATGGACACGCGCCGGTCGCCGAGGCGTCCGGGCACGCGTCGGCAGAAGCCGTGCACGCCGAGATGGAGACGATAGCGGCGATGGAGGCCATGGTCGTGATCCCGACGGTCGACGGCGACCGTGCTGCCCAGTCACGCGACGCTCTCGTCGCGCTCATCATGCGGCTTGCCTCCGATCTGCCCTCCTACATCGAGGAGTTGGCGATCATCACCGACTCCGCGGCGGCCGAGGCCCGCATCGAGACGGTCACCCGGGCCGCGGCGCAGCGCATCCTGGCCGCAGAGGAGCGCGCGACGCTCGCCGAGGAGGCGGCCGACCTGGCCGTCACCGCGCTCGACACGGCGCAGCAGAAGTTCGCCGAGGAGACCGCCGCGATCCGGGAGGAGACGTCCCGGCAGATCGCGGACGCCGAGTTCGTCCGGGCAGAGCTGGAGCGTTACCGCGAGCGGGTCGGCATGCTGGAGGTCCGGCTCGACGCCGTCCGTGACGAGGCCGACGAGCTGCGCCGCGCGAGGGCCGCGCACCCCGTCTCCGTGGAAGCCGAGCCGCAGCGCCCCGCGGAGCAGTGCTGACGTGACTCCTGGAAGAGCGGCGGACGTTCATGTGTAACGTTCGCCGCTCTTCCGTCTCTGAATACCCGTGGCCAAGACGCAGAGGCCATCGCCCAGACAAGAAACGGAAAATCCTCATGTGCCGAAACAAGCGCCCCGTCCTCTGGATCGCCACGGCCGTGGTCGTCGTCGTGGCGGCCGTCGGGCTCTACCTCTTCCAGCCTTGGCGGCTGTTCACCACCAACCGCGTGGACGAGGCGGCTCCGGCGAGCTCCGGCCGGCAGGGGGCCGCCGCCGCGCCGCTGGCGACCGGTGACTTCATCTCCCACGAGCACAAGACCAGCGGCGCGGTGGAGGTCCACAAGCTCGCGGACGGCAAGGCGACGCTGCGCCTGGCGGACCTGCGCACCTCCGACGGCCCGGCGCTGCACGTGTGGCTGAGCGACCAGCCGGTCGAGAAGGACGGCGGCAGCAACCTCGACGACGGCAAGCACATCGACCTCGGCGACCTCAAGGGCAACGAGGGCAACCAGAACTACGCGATCCCGGCGGGCACGGACCTCGACAAGTTCTCCACGGTGACGATCTGGTGTGAGCGCTTCAGCGTCTCCTTCGGCGCGGCCGAGCTGGAGCAGCGCGCCTGACGAAAAGCCGTACAGAAGGCCGTGGAGCGGGTGACGATGCCACCCGCTCCACGGCTTTTCCGGTTCGGACAGGTCCTACGACACCAGGATCGGGATGAGCAGAGCCACGCAGGTGATCAGGCTCCACAGCGCGGGCGCCGCGCTCAGCGTCTGCTCGTGACGCGCCGCCGCCCGCGCCGCGGTCGCCTCACTGCGGGTCAGGTGCCACGGGGCGACCCGCTCCTCCAGCCGCTGGTAGACCAGGCCGAGTACGGCGCCGTAGGCGAGGTGGCCGATCAGGGAGGGGAAGGAGAGGGCCAGCGCGGCGGCGCTCCACCGGGGTTCCGCGCCCAGCAGCACGGGAAGCAGCGTCAGGTTGCCCAGGACCCACCACACGAAGCCGTACGACACACCCCAGCCGATCCCGGAGGCCGGGTCGAAGCTGCGACGGCGGAAGAGCACCGCGTAAGTTACCCCGACGGCCTGGGAGATCAGCAGATGGATGACCAGGCCCGCGACCGCGGACTCCGAGCCGACCAGGGAGGCGACCACGGGCAGGAAACCCACGGCGACCATGACACCCGTGAAGATCGCACCGCCGGCCAGCCCGGCGATGACGCCGTGCCAGATCGAGATCACCCGCCCACCGGCGAGACGTCCCTCCAGGGTGTGCCGTACGTCGTCGGAGAACACCGCCCGCGACAGGACCCCCAGCAGGCTGGTGAGCAGGGCCGTACCGGCACCGAGCAGCACATGAGCGGGCAGCGCTGCCACGGCGGTGCGCACCGCGGCCGACGTCCACTGCAGCCCGCGGCCGTCCAACAGCGGCGAGAGCGTCACGGCCGCGAGCACCCACCACACGAAGCCGAAGGCGGCGCCGCGGATCAGCGCCGGACCCGCGCCCTCGCGAGGGTCGCCGAAGACCACCGCGTAGGAGGCGCCGACCAGCGCCCCGACGATCAGCCCGTTCCAGCCGAGGCCCAGCACCGCCTCGGCGGACAGCCCGTTCGAGCCGAGGCCGAGTACCGCGCCGGTGAACAGCCCCGCGGCGGCGGCACGTAGCAGGAGACCGGGCCTGAGCCGGCGTTCCTTGCGGGACAGCACGGCGAGGACGGCGGCCGTGACCGCGCCGTAGGCCAGGTGGCCGAGCAGGCTGGGGATCAGCGCCTGCGCCGTCGCCGCATCCCAGGACACCGGCCTGCCGAGCAGCAGCGGCAGCAGCGTCAGCGGTCCGAGGAACCACCACAGCACGCCGTATGCGAGCCCCCAGAACAGCAGCTCGCGCTGGCGTGCCACGAGCACGCCGAAGACGCTTCCGATGATCGCCGCGATCAGCAGGTGGACGGCGAAGCCCACGACGGGCGAGTCGGTTCTGACGATCGCCGCGACGGTGGGCAGATACCCGATCACCGCCATCACCTGGCCGAAGACCAGTCCTCCCACGAGACCGGCGAGGGCTCCGCATATGGCGTCACGCATGGCGATCCCCCGTCGAGGAAGCGGAAGAGGAAGAGGAGAGGGTGATGTCTCTGGGGAAGACCAGGTCGAGGGTCCAGTCGGCGAGTACCCGCAGCCGTTTCTCCACGCCGGGCAGCTTGCTCAGGTAGATCGAGCGCCACAGGACCCAGGCGAGGAAGCCGGAGACCTGGCGCCCGCCGATCTCGCCGGCCGCCGTGCGGTGCCCGAGCGAAACCAGCACGCCGAGCCCGCCGAAGCGGAACGGAACCGGACGGCGTCCGCGGAGCACCGCGGCGATGTTCCTCGCCACCGCCTTGCCCTCGCGGACGGCGTGCTGTGCGGTCGGTGGATAGACCCCGCCCGCCGGGTCGGGAATTCGCGCGCAGTCGCCGAGCGCCCAAAGGCCGGCCAGGCCGGGGACCTGCATGCTGGGTTCCACGGCGACCGGCCCCTGCATGACCTGCTGCACCAGCGGGTTCGGCCGGTTGCCCGCCGTCCAGGCCAGTGTGCGGGTGGGGATGGTCTCGCCCGAGTCGAGCGTGATGTCCTCGGCGGTGGCCTTGCTCACGCGCGTGCCGAGGCGGAACTCGATGCCACGTCCACCGAGTTTGCGCTGCGCGTACAGCCCGAGCTTCGGCGACAGCTCCGGCAGCAGCCGCTCACCCGAGTGCACGAGCACGAACCTGGGGCGCAGCCCGTGCAGCCGCGGATAGAAGTGCAGTACGTCGTGGACGAGGTCGAAGAGTTCGGCCACCAACTCCGTCCCGGCGAATCCGCCGCCCGCGACCACGAACGTCAGCAATCTGGCCTGCTCGGCCGGGTCCGGTTCGAGGTCGGCCCGCTCCAGCGCGCTCAGCACCTGGTCGCGCAGCCTGGTGGCGTCCTCGATGGACTTCATCGGGACGGCGTGCTCGCCCACTCCGGGCAGGTCGAAGAAGTGCGGCACCCCGCCGACCGCCAGGACCAGTTCGTCGTACGGCACACGGAGCGTTCCCTCCTTGCCCGCGGAGACGTAGGCGTTGCGCGTGCGGGTGTCGATCGACGTCACTCGCCCGTGCAGGAAGGAGGTGTGGTCGAGCCCGGACCGCACCGGGGCGCTCACATGTCTGGCCTCCACCGTGCTGGAGGCGACGCCGACCAGCAGCGGGGTGAACAGCAGGAAGTTCGAGTCGCTGATCAGCGTCACATGGGCGTCGAGCCCGCGGCCGACGCGCCGGTCCAGCTCGCGTGCGGCGCCGACGCCGCCGAACCCACCGCCGACGATCACGATGTGGGGTTTGGCCCGTGGGGGAGCCGGCTGGGGCGGGAACCAGGTCGCGAGGGCGTGGCGGACGAGCCCGGCTGTCGCGCCGAACAGGGCGGCACCGACGAGTTCGGGGAAGCGCGCCACGGCCACCGCGATCGTCCAGGACGGTGTCCTGCCCTCCAGCGCGGGAGCGAGAGTGAGGGTCCAGGTCACCCAGTCGAGCAGGCCGACCAGCAGACCGACGGAGAACGCCGAGCCGTTGCTCTGCCGGTGCTCGCCGAAGAGGAGACCGAGTACAGCACCCAGCACCGCAGTGTGCGCGGCCCAGGGGAGCAAGGGCGGGTCCGTGACGGCAGCGACGATCGCGCCACCGGGCAGTCCGGCGAGGATGCCGAACAGGAGTCTTCTGAGCAGAGTCATGCCCGTTCAGAGCGGGCACGCCGCACGAGCGTTACAAGGCCCGTCGGCTCACTGCCGCTTGAAGTTCCGGAAGGCGCCGAGCAGCTGTTCCCGGGCCTCCGACGAGATCTCGTCCGGGGTCAGTTCGCCGGTGGCGGCGATCGTCTGACGGAACTGGTCGAGATAGGTCTCGCACCCGGAGCACTCCGCCAGGTGCTCGATGAAGCGCCGCTCGTCGTCCTCGGGCAGGGCGCCGTCGAGGAATTCGGTCACCAGCTCCACGAAGTCGTTGCAGTTCACGACTGTCCCCTCCCGCCCGCGACGTCATGGGCACCGGACAAGTAGGTCTCCAGTTTACGGCGCAACAACGCCCTGGCCCGATGGAGCAGGACGCGTTGGTTTCCGGGCGAGATCTCCAGCAGGGAGCACACCTCCTCCGAGGCGTACCCCGCGACGTCGCGCAGGGTGATCACCGTGCGGAGGCGGGGCGGCAGCTCGTCGATGGCCTCCGCGATCACCTCGCGGACCTCGCCGCGCAGCACATGGTCCTCGGGAATGTGCCAGGGGTGCGGCTTCTGCCCTACGGCCCAGTGCCCGGCGTACGGCTCGCCGGGGCCGCGGAACCGCTCGGCGTCCACCGTCGGTCCCTCCTCCTCCGGCAGCAGGCTGGTGAAGGGAACGGTCCTGCTCTCCTTCGTGCCGCGCGCCTTGGCCGTGTTGACCAGGATCCGGTACACCCAGGTCTTCAGGGACGAACGGCCCTCGAAGTCGCCGATCCCCCTGATGACCGCGAGCCAGGTGTCCTGGACGGCCTCCTGCGCGGAATCCTTGGTGGACACGAACGACATGGCCAGCCGGAGCATGCTGCCCGACCACGTGTCCAGCACCAGGGCGAACGCGTCCTCGTCACCGTCACGCAGCCGCTGGACCAGGACCTCGTCCGGGGGCAGTTCGCGTGCTCCGGCCATTCGTCTTTCTCCTTGCCGGCTGTCAACTGGGAGGGGCAGCCTAGGGGAAGCCCAGTGGGTGCGATCGTATAGCGGCCCGCTTGTTCATCTGCCGGTAAGGACATGCACGGCCAGGGGGACGGTGCGGCAGCGGGTCTGCTCAAGGCCCGGATCAAAGCCACGGTGCGGACAGCACAGCAGTGGGACGACGTGCGTACGTCGGCGAACGGCGCGGAACGGCTACCGCGTGCCCGTGAGGCGGAGGAGAGGCCGCGGTCCATCGCCGAGCGGCTGCCGCGGCCCGATGCCCGCGGAGTGGCCGAACTGGCGGAGGTGCACCGGGCCGTCACCGCCCGTGATCCGCGGGCGTACATGTCCGCGATCGACTCACTGACCGAGATGTGGCTGTTCACCCCAGTCACGCCGGACCAGCTGCGCAGCAGACTGCAGGATCAAGGAACGCGGCTACCACGTCGTCCCTCAGTGGAAAGTCAGCGGCAAACGCATCGACCTCGTTGTCGTCGGAGAGACGAGCCGCCTTGCCGTGGAGTGCGACGGCAGCCCGTATCACTCCACGCCTGACCAGATCCGTGACGACTACGAGCGGGAGCGAGAACTGCGCCGGGCCGGCTGGCAGTTCTGGCGCATACGCAGCAGCGAGTTCGCCCTGGCTCCGGAAGATTCGCTGACTCCGTTGTGGAAGCGCCTTGACGCTCTGGGCATCCAGCCCGGAGTCACCGAGGAGGTCCAGGGCGACTCGGGGAGCACCTGGGCCCCGGTCGAGATGGACGATGCCGACCTCACCGCTGATGAACTCGACGACATGCTCGATGAGGATGCCTCCGTCTCTCTCAAAGGAGTCTGATGGGCACGAGATCTTCGACGACAGCACGCTGACGGAGATCGCCCACCTGATCTGTGGGGACGAGACGCCGCTGCTCTACTTGAAGGGGTACGAGATAGCCGTGTTCTTCCAGCGGGTGGGCTGGGACGACGTTCCGGAGTACGACGGCACACCGAGGCACAAGTGGGCCCGGGAACTCATGGACCGACTGGCCGCGTCCCCGGACGGACGGGTGATCAACACGGGAAGCATGCAGTACCGCAAGGGTCACATTGACCTGGACGACCTCAACAGCACCAAAGGCCGCTACCGCATGATCAAGGCGTACGGGACCGCCGAGCTCGGCACGGTTCTGTTCACACAGGAGTTCGCTCGACGCGTGCGGGACAAAAACGTCACCATGTCTGCTCAACCCTGAACAGGGCGCCGAGCCCTTGCTGCACCTGGCCACCGTCGCCAATCCTCAGTCGGTGAACGGCGCCTACTTTCACCGGCTCAACCGCGAGGAGCCCAAGAACCCGCAGACCCGTGACCCGCAGCTGGCCGAGCAACTATGGGAGCCTTCGGCGGAACTGACCGGTCTCCCGACGCGCCTGAGATAGGAGCTGGCCAAAAGTTCGTCGTTGAACTGTCCTCGGGAATGCGTTTCGGGTGCGACCAGCAGGGTGAGCAGCTCGTCGTGGGTGCTGGGGGCACGACACCGATGTTTGATCACGTGGTTATCGCCTGGTTGGTGCGGCGTGCGGCCCGATCGAAGCGGATGCTGCCGGGCAGCGGGAGTCGTGCGGCCGTGGCTTCGGCCACTCGGAAGACTCTTTCGATCTTCACTGGGTGCCGGCTGCCCCCGCTCTGTACCGTCCCGTCACGGCATCAACCCCAGCACCGACGGCATCGCAACCTCCTCGATCAACAACAAGCCGTCCGCTGCCTGCCCCTCCCTTTCCGCGATCACGGCCCGCACACGAAGTAGGCCCTGCTCATCGAACAGGGACTCCTTCTGCCACAACGCACTACAGCGTTCGGTACACCCGAACGGTCAGCGGCGGGTGCTCATAGGACTCTGGGCAGTAGTAGATCTGCAATTCTTCGCCTCCCAGATTGATCATGGTCGGGTCGCCCACCGGTGGGTAGCCTCTCCGGTCATCGGCGTCGGCGTCCTCCAGCGGGCGCCAACCGCCTTCGTTGTCCTCGTTCCATTCACTGAGGCCAACGGTGAGCAGGGGCTCGGTCACCGTGCCGCATTCGCATCGTGGCGGGTCGGCGGCATCGGCATCGTCCGAAGAGACGACACCCCAGCCGCCGGTCTTCCAGCCCGGAGCCACCGCGAACTCGGTGTAGTGATGGCCGGTCTCCTCCTGCCACGCGTCCACGCGTGCGCTCACCGCAGCAGGCAGCTGGGTGGGCGCCGGGTACTCGGTCACCTGTTCCGGATGCAGGACACAGGGGGCGGGCCAATAGTCGTCCAGTTCGATGACAGGCGGCTCCGGTGGTGGCGAAAGAAGTGCGGTGACCCGGTCGGCACGGCGCCAGCGCACGTGGATGGCCGGGATGTCGTCGTCGTGGTCCATGAACGGGCACCACAGGATCTGCAGCAGGTCGGTGCCATCCGGGACAGGCAGTCCGGGGACGTCCCGGGCATAGAGCTGAGCCACGGGCAGCAGCGGCACCGGATCCGTACAGGGGCTGTCGGTCTCCCTCGGTGTCCTTCGGTCGAAGATCGACTGTTCCTCGGGCGTGGGCGGTTCATCGTCCGGCCGTGACCACCGGGCGACCGCAATGTGATACCAGGCGCGCACCGCCTCCAGCTCCACCACCTCGTACACCTCGTGCGACCGTGTGCACGTCGGCCACGGCTCGTCCCGCGGCCACAGCAGCGGGCCACCCACCGAACTGTCCTCAACCGTGGGCACGCCCGACCGCGGATGCAGCCGAGTGACGTTCCTGGACATCGTGGCCAACTCCGGGAACGCCCCGGTCACATCCAAAGGCCGCGGCGGCGTCGTACGTGTCACGGGATCTCCATACCTCTCACATGCGCTGGGCAGGCCATCGAAGCACGCGGCACTGACAGGCCCCCCTGGCCGCCGAGAGACGGATCCACCGCCAGATCCGTCACGGGACCCATCGGTGCGGCTCCGGTGCCGGTCGGACTCCTGGTACAGCGGCCGCCAAGGCCGTCGCGCGACGATGTTGCGCATGTGCCGGAAGGTGTTGCCGGGGAGAAGGGTGCCGGTGAGGAGCCGCGTGTGCGCAGTGTGCTACTCGACGCCGGGATTTCGACCGGCGCGGGTTGCAGCGCATGCGTCACGGGCGTTCCCTGGAAGTGTTCAAAGGGGAAGCAAGGGCGCCTGGGCTGCGACACGGACCGAGGGGCTCCGCCTCGCTGCCTGTTCTCCTGGCAGGGGCCTCGATCGGGGCGGCCCGTCATCGTCACCCGGCGTTCGACGCGGAGGTGATCCAGGTGAAAGCCGTTGTCTACGAGAAGCCCTTCAGTGTCACCGTCAGGGATGTCGACGATCCGCAGATCCAGCACCCGAACGACGTGCTGGTACGGGTCACCTCGACCGCTATCTGCGGATCCGACCTGCACATGTACGAGGGCCGCACGGCGGCCGAGTCGGGCATCGTCTTCGGACATGAGAACCTGGGCATCATCGAGGAAGTCGGCGCGGGTGTGACTTCTCTGTCCAAGGGCGACCGCGTCGTCATGCCGTTCAACGTCGCCTGCGGATTCTGCAAGAACTGCCTTGCCGGGAGGACCGGCTTCTGTCTGACGGTCAATCCGGGCTTCGCAGGCGGAGCCTATGGCTACGTGGCCATGGGCCCGTACACCGGCGGGCAGGCAGAGCTGCTGCGGGTGCCGTTCGCCGATTTCAACTGTCTGAAGCTGCCGTCGAACAACTTCGAGACCGATTTCGTGTTGCTCGCCGACATCTTCCCGACCGGCTACCACGGATGCGAGCTCGCCCAGGTGACCCCGGGAGAGAGCGTGGCCGTCTTCGGCGCCGGCCCGGTCGGGCTGATGGCCGCGTATTCCGCGCTGCTGCGTGGTGCGTCGAAGGTGTTCTCCGTGGACCGGGTGCCCGAGCGGCTCGCCAAGGCCGAGGAGATCGGAGCCATCCCGATCGACTTCACCAAGGGCGACCCGGCCGCGCAGATCAAGGAACAGACCGGCGGCGAGGGAACGGACAAGGGCGTCGACGCCGTCGGCTACCAGGCCCAGGCGCACGACGCGAGCCACGAGGAACCCGCCGTCGTCCTCAACACGCTCGTCGAGACGGTGCGGCCGACGGGCATGCTGGGCGTACCGGGCCTGTATGTGCCGTCCGACCCGGGCGGACCCGACGAGAACGCCAAGCACGGTCAACTGTTGGTCTCCATCGGCAGGATGTTCGAGAAGGGCCAGCGGATGGGCACCGGTCAGTGCAACGTCAAGCAGTACAACCGCCAGTTGCGTGACCTGATCATCGCCGGGCGCGCCAAGCCCAGCTTCGTGGTCTCCCACGAACTGCCGCTGGAGGATGCGCCGAGCGCGTACGAGAAGTTCGACCAGCGGATCGAGGGCTACACCAAGGTCGTCCTGCATCCTGGTCACGCGCTCGCGGCGTAAGGACTGGAGAGGGCGTCCGCCAGGGTGGTGCCGTGGTGGTGGTGCCGTGGTGAGGACGCTCACCGTCCATGCATGGCGACGGGTCGGCTGCGGGAAGCCAGGGACCAGCAGCCGACCGGCCGTGAGCTGGGCCCGTACGGGTCGAAGAGGCAGTCATGGCTGAGCGACCGATCGATACGACGGGTACGGATCCGACATCGTCAGGTCCCAAGAGGTCCAGCGTCGGAATGCACGGCATCACTGAATCCGTCCGGTATTCCATGTCCGAGATGGGGCCGAAGCGGAGTCTGCAGACGCTGCTGACGATGAACCATGTCGACGGTTTCGACTGCCCGAGCTGCGCATGGGGCGACCCCGATCCCGACCACCGGAAGATCGCGGAGTTCTGCGAGAACGGCGCGAAGGCCGTCGCCTGGGAAGCCACGCGTAAACGCGTCGACGCGGCGTTCTTCTCCGAGTACTCCGTCGCCGCACTGCGGGAGCGGGACGGTCACTGGCTGGAGTCGCAGGGCCGGCTGGTCCAGCCGATGCATCTCGCCCGCGGCGCGACACACTATGAGCCCATCTCGTGGGAGGACGCGCTCGCGCTCACCGCCGACCGCCTGCGCGGCCTCGCCGATCCGAACCGTGCCGTCTTCTACACCAGTGGCCGGACGAGCAACGAGGCCGCCTTCCTCTATCAGCTGCTGGCGCGCAGGTTCGGCACGAACAATCTGCCGGACTGCTCGAACATGTGCCACGAGTCGAGCGGCGCGGCCCTGACCGAGACCATCGGTGTCGGAAAGGGCCTCATCACCTACACCGACATCACCGATCACGCAGACTTGATCATCGTCGTGGGCCAGAACCCCGGCACCTGCCACCCCCGCATGCTCACCGCGCTCGAACAGGCCAAGCGGCGCGGCGCCCGTGTCATCGCCGCCAACCCGCTCCCCGAGGCCGGCTTCGGCCGCTTCCACAACCCGCAGACCGCACGCGGCCTGATCGGCCCGGGTACCAAGCTCACCGACCGCTGGCTCCCGGTCCGCGTCAACGGCGACCTGGCCCTCTTCGCGAGCCTGAACCGCGCCCTGATCGAGCGGGAGGACGCTCATCCGGGCTCCGCCCTCGACCACGACTTCATCGACCGGTACTGCGACGGCTTCGAGGCGGCGGCAGCGGCATGGCGTGCCCTGGACCGGTCGCGGATCGAGACGATGGCCGGTCTGTCCCGCCGCCTGATCGAGGACTGCGCGGCCGACGTGCTCGCCGCGGACAGTGTCGTCGTCTGCTGGGCGATGGGGCTCACCCAGCACCGCAACGCGGTGGCCACCATCCGAGAGATCGTCAACTTCCTTCTGCTGCGCGGCAACATCGGACGCCCCGGTGCCGGGCCCGCCCCGATCCGCGGGCACAGCAACGTCCAGGGCGACCGCAGCATGGGCATCTGGGAGAAGATGCCCGAGCCGTTCCTGGACAAGCTCCGCGACGAGTTCGGGTTCGAACCTCCCCGTGCCCACGGCCTGGACACCGTCGACTCGATCAAGGCCATGCGCGACGGCGAGGTCGACGTGTTCATCGGCCTCGGCGGCAACTTCGCCTCGGCCACGCCCGACACCGAGGTCACCGAGGCCGCACTGGCCAACTGCGACCTCACCGTCCATGTCGCGACCAAGCTGAACCGGACCCATCTGTGCCACGGCACCGAGGCCCTTGTCCTGCCCTGTCTCGGCCGCTCCGAACGCGACCTGCAGGCCTCCGGCGAGCAGTTCGTCACCGTCGAGGACACGATGGCCATGGTGCACTCGTCGCGCGGACGGCTCGTTCCCGGATCACCGCACCTGCGCAGCGAGGTCGCGATCATCGCCGACCTCGCGCACGCGCTCTTCGGCGCCGACCTCGGCTGGCGCGACATGCGCGACGACTACGCCCTGATCCGCCGCCACATCGAGCACGTCGTCCCCGGATTCCACGCCTTCGAGCAGCGCGTCCGTCAGCCCGGCGGCTTCATGCTCCCCCGGGCACCGCGCGACTCCCGCACTTTCCCCACACCGACCGGCAGGGCGCGCTTCACCGTCAACCCACCGACTGCGACCGAAGTCCCGCCGGGACATCTGCTGCTGACGACGGTTCGGTCGCACGACCAGTTCAACACCACCGTCTACAGCCTCGACGACCGCTACCGCGGCATCAAGGGCGGACGGCGGGTCGTCTTCGTCAACGGGGACGACCTCCGCGACCTCCACCTGCACGACGGCGATCGGGTGGATCTGGTCAGCGTCAACGCTGACGGTGAACGCCGCGCCCCCGGCTTCCGCGCCGTCCGCTATCCGACACCGCGTGGCTGCGCCGCCGCCTACTACCCGGAGACGAACGTGCTGGTCGCACTGGACTCCACGGCCGAGACCAGTAACACTCCCGCGACCAAATCCATCGTGATCCGCCTCGAACCCTCCAATGGGGGAGCCGGCATCTCGGAGGCCCAGGACAGAAGCGGGTAGGACCGACGCCGCACCCGGAGAAGTGTTGCGCGGCCAACGGCCCTGGGAATGTCCGGGAACTGCCGGTCGCAGCCGGGATGCCGACGGGGAGGGTCTGCTGTCGGGCGGGCCGGCGCTCGCGGATGTGCCACGCATGGGCAACGTGCGCCTCGTGGGCCTCCATCTCGCTGCCGGGATACGGGAGTTCATCGCTACGAACGCGACCTCGGCAACCCCCAGTGAGGTCAGGGGTATTCGATGGAAGGCCGAGCCTCCCGGCTGACAGGCTTTGACCATGACTCTCCAGTCCCACTACGTGTCCGACCCCTCCTGGCTGGGCGAGCCGATCGACGCTCGCCCGCTGTTCGGGCCAGAGCTGGCGTCGCTCCTCGACCTGCTGCGTGGTCTGCGGCGCGACGAGTGGAGCAGGACCGCGGTCCCGGGCTGACCGCCGAGCTCATCGAGGCCCTGGAGCTTGCCGGGACCCAGGTCGCCCGTCAATTCGAGGGCGCCGACCTCGACACAACTGGCATGGGAGTGTCCTGGGCCGGGGCCGATCCGGCGCCCAAGTGGCTTGACATCGCCCGGGAGTTCACCGAGTACTGGACCCACCGCCAGCAGATCCGCCACGCCACCGGGCAGGACACCGACCCGGAGCCCGACGCCCTGTCCGCGGTCCTGGACACCTTCATGAGGGCCTTGCCCCACACACTGCGTCACACGCCCGCGCCCGCCGGGACACAACTTCTGGTGGTCGTCGATGAGGCGGCCGGCGGCACCTGGACCGTGACCGCCACCGCGGACCGCTGGTCACTGGCCGAAGCCCCCGGCGGCCGGCCGACCGCATCAGTGCGGCTGGACCCGGAGACCGCCTGGCGGCTCTGCACCCGCGGCATTGATCCTGGCACCGCCCTCGCCCGAGTCCGCATCAGCGGAGAGCGCCAGATCGCCGAAGCCGCCTGCCGGATCGTGTCCATCGTCTACTGATGGACACTGCTGCGTCGAGGCCGCACCCAGAAGGTGATGGGGCGATTTCCCCTTGGTCGCGCCTTGTGCAAACTGAAAATTAACCTTCGCCTGTATTTGAGTTCGTGCAGGCCCGCGCGGCTGTCCGGAGCTACGCACAAGAGTTAGTGCGGGTGCATGTACCGTGCTAAGCTTGACGGTAGTTGCAGTTGTGGTTCCCGAAAATTCAAATACCTCGGCGGCTATATGTCGTCGAGCGCTTTGTGTCTCCGGTGCTCATCCGGACGGGGTTCATTGTCGCAACGCAAGGCTCACACGGTGTGGGCCTCTGGGCACTGCCCCGAAGGAGATGTGACATGGCTACCGGCACCGTCAAGTGGTTCAACGCGGAAAAGGGCTTCGGCTTCATCGAGCAGGACGGTGGCGGCCCCGACGTCTTCGCCCACTACTCGAACATCGCCGCCCAGGGCTTTCGTGAGCTCCAGGAAGGCCAGAAGGTGAATTTCGACATCACGCAGGGACAGAAGGGTCCGCAGGCGGAGAACATCACTCCCGCCTGACGTCGTAGCGTATGAGGCAGCTGGGGCTCGCACCTTTTGGTGAAGCCTCAGCTTGCTGCTTTTCTGTATTCCGGTGAAATTCCCTCAGTCTTACTTTCGGCTCGTTCTTGCAATTCATCCGGCTCATTTCTGTCGGGAATTCCTCGACGCGCGCCCCGTCGAGGAAGGTTCTCCATGAGCCGTTCAGCCAGCACGAACGATCGTTTCCGGCCCCGGGGTCAGGGTCACCCCGATGTCGGTTCGGGCGACAACGGACGCCGCCCTTCCGCGCCACAGGGGGAGTTTGCGCTGCCGGTCACCCTCACCCCCGCCCTCCCCGCGGCTGCGACCTTCGGCGAACTGGACATGCCCGCCGAGTTGCTGAAGATGCTCACCGATCTCGGCCTGGACAAGCCGTTCCCGATCCAAGCCGTCACGTTGCCGAACTCCCTCGCAGGGCGCGACGTCCTGGGCCGCGGGCGCACCGGATCGGGCAAGACGCTGGCCTTCGGCCTGGCGCTCCTCGTGCGCACGGCCGGGAAGCGTGCCGAGTCGCGGAAGCCGCTGGCTCTGATCCTCGTCCCCACGCGCGAGCTTGCCCAGCAGGTCGCCGATGCGCTCGCCCCGTACGCCGGGTTGCTGAAGCTGCGGCTGGCCACTGTGGTCGGCGGGATGTCGATCGGCAGGCAGGCAGGCGCGCTGCGTGCCGGGGCCGAGGTGGTCGTTGCGACTCCGGGCCGCCTCGCGGATCTCGTCGCGCGCAAGGACTGCCGCTTGGACCGGGTGAACATCACCGTCCTGGACGAGGCCGACCAGATGGCGGACATGGGCTTCATGCCTCAGGTCACCGAACTGCTGGACCAGGTACGCCCCGACGGCCAGCGCATGCTGTTCTCGGCCACGCTGGACCGCAACATCGACCTCCTGGTCCGGCGTTACCTCCATGACCCGGTGGTCCACTCGGTCGACCCGTCGGCGGCCGCCGTCACCACCATGGAGCATCACGTGTTGCAGGTGCACGGCGCCGACAAGTACGCCACCGCCACCGAGATCGCCGCCCGCGACGGGCGCGTGATCATGTTCCTGGACACCAAGCATGCTGTCGACCAGTTCACCAAGCACCTGCTGAGCAGTGGCGTCAAGGCCGCGGCGCTGCACGGTGGTAAGTCACAGCCCCAGCGCACCCGCACCCTGGCACAGTTCAAGACCGGCCACGTCACGGTCCTGGTGGCCACCAACGTTGCGGCCCGCGGCATCCACGTCGACGACCTCGACCTCGTCGTCAACGTCGATCCGCCCAGCGACCACAAGGACTACCTGCACCGCGGCGGCCGTACCGCCCGGGCCGGCGAGTCCGGCAGTGTCGTCACGCTGGTCCTGCCCAACCAGCGCCGGGACATGGCCCGCCTCATGTCCGAGGCGGGCATCAGGCCCCAGATCACGCAGGTCCGCTCCGGCGAAGCGGAGCTGAGCCGCATCACCGGCGCCCAGGCTCCCTCCGGTGTCCCCCTCAACGGCAGTGGGCCGGTCGCCGAGCGCCCGAAGCGCGGCGGTGTCCCCTTCCGAGGTCTGGGCACCCGCCAGGGGCGGGCCGGCAGCGGCGGTGGCGAGTCTCGCCGCTCCGCTGAGGCACGCCAGATGGCCGAGGCGCGCAAGGCAGCCCGGGTCCGTCGTGGCGCATAGGCCGTGCAGGGCTGACGAATTCCCTTGGGGGCACTGCCACATGGCTGCCTGACAATCTGGGCAGGTGCCCGGGGACGGGGAGGTAGGGCTCGGGGGAAGGTCTCGGTGCCGGTCAACGCGCATCGGCATCGTCACCGACGCCGCGCACCAGGCCGCCGACAGCGCCCGCGCCACGCCTTCCGTGGCCCGCCCGGACGTACTGAGGGGCGCCGACAAAAGGCTGAGCCACCGGCTGGACGGCGTCTCTGACAGGAGACGCACCCTTGGACGCTGCGAGACCGTTCGTCATCGCGGGCTCATGCGTGTGCCTCTGCGCCCCCGGGAAGCGGCGTGCGGGCCGGGTGTCCGGCGAGGGCGGCGAGGATGTTGTCGACGGCCAGGTCGACCATGGCGGCCCGGGTGGTCTCCGTCGCCGATGCGATGTGGGGCAGCGTGACGATGCGCGGTTCCGCCACCAGCGGGGACAGGTCCTCGCCCATGGGTTCGCGTTCGTCAGCGCCTACTCCTCGGCCACCATCCATGAGGCACAGGGCCGTCTGGGGGCCCTGGAGTCGGCCATCAAGCCGGTCGACCACCGCATGTCCCTGTGCGGCCCCGCGTTCACCCTCCAGCGCGCGCCGCGCGACAACCTGATGCTGCAGACCGCCATCGGCTACGCCCGCCCGGGCGACGTCATCGTCGTCTCCGCCGGCGCCTACGAGGAGGCGGGCTCCTTCGGGGACGCCCTCGCCAACGCGTGCCGGGCCAAGGGCCTCGGCGGCCTGATCACCGACACGGGGGTCCGGGACACCGAGGATCTGCGCGCCCTGGGCTTCCCGGTCTTCTCGCGCAGCATCTCCATCAAGGGCACGGTCAAGGAGACCGTCGGACCGATGTGCGAACCGGTCACCGTCGGCGGCGTCCTCGTCCGGCCGGGCGATGTGATGCGGGCCGACGCCGACGGCGTGGTCGTCGTCCGTCGGGAAGACGCCGCGGAGGTGGCCACCGCGTCGCAGGAGCGAGCGGGTGCACGCGGAGGCCGGCTACATCGCCGCGTACCGGGCGGGCCGAACCGTCGTCGAGATGTGCGGTCTCGCGCCGCTGCCGACGTCGAAAGGGCTCGTGATCGAGGACGAGTGACGCGTCGGCCCGCCGCTCGGCACGTGGCGTACCGGCGGGCAGCCCGACGGCCGGCGCGCGGGAGACCCTGTCGGAGCCCGCGCGCCCGTGTCGGCGTACGCCCGGTCAGCGGGAAGCGGTCGCCGGACCGACCGGGGTGTCCCCGCGCAACGTGATGCGGTGCATGACGCGATGCCGGTCGCCGTAGTCGCGGTTGGCGTAGTGGGCCGTGCTGCGGTTGTCCCACAGGGCGACGTCACCGGGCTGCCAGCGATTGCGTACGACGTGCTCGGGCTTGGTGAGGTGGGCGTACAGGATGTCGAGGATGCCCCGGCTCTCGTACTCCGAGACGCCCACGATGTGCGAGGTGAAGCCGGGGTTCACGAACAGGCCCTTGCGGCCGCTCTCGGGGTGCACCCGCACCACCGGGTGCTCCACCGGCGTCAGTTCGGTGAACACCTCGCCCTCCCACAGGTTGCCCTTGCCCTGCCTGCGCTGGGCCAGGTAGTAGCCGAACTCCCTGCTGCCGTCGTGGACGGCGGTGAGCGTGTCGACGTACGCCCGCAGGCCCGGCGACAGCGACTCGTAGGCGAGCTGGCTGTCGGCCCAGTTCGTGTCGCCGCCGTTGGGCGGCAGCACCACGGCCCGCAGCACGGAGATCGCCGGGGGCCGCCGTACGAACGTCACGTCCGTGTGCCACACGTCGGCGAACCCGTTGTCCTGGCTGTCGAGGGAGTACACCTCGGGGGGCACGTCACCGGAGTCGTGGACCGGATGCCCGACGGTCACCTCGCCCAGGCGTCTGCCGAACTCGATCTGCGCGGTGTCGTCGAGGCCGTGCTGGCCGCGCACGAAGAGCACCTTGTACGCCACGAGTGCTTCGCGCACTGCCAGGACCTGGTCGTCGTCGAGGCGGGCGAGGTCGATGCCGTGGATCTCGGCGCCGAAGCCGGGGCCGAGCGCGGTGATCGGCAGTTCGGCCACGGCGGGCCGCTCACTGAGGATGCTCACCTGTGTGTCCTTTCGGAGTGAGTACGGGGATCAGGCCGCGGCGGCGGCCTTGACGGCGTGGGAGACCCGCGCGCGCAGCTCGGCGAACTCGCGGGAGCCACGCAGCTCCTCGGCCTCGATGTCACCGCGCGGCAGGGTGATCGGCAGGTCCAGCGCCACCGTCCCGGGGCTCTTCGTCAGCACCACGATGCGGGAGCCGAGGAACACCGCCTCGTCCGCCGAGTGCGTCACGAACACCGCGGTCCGCCCGGTCCGTTCGGTCACCCGGCGGACGTCCTCCTGGAGCCGTTCCCGGGTCAGTGCGTCGAGGGCCGCGAACGGCTCGTCGAGCAGGAGGAGCGGGTTCTCGGCGGCGAGGGCCCGGGCGATCGCGACGCGCTGCTGCTGGCCGCCGGAGATCTCCCAGGTGCGCCGCCTCTCGGTGCCCTCGAGACCGACCCTGGCCAGCAACTCCGCGCGTCGCTCGGGCCATTGGGCGCGGGGCACACCCGCGAACCGAAGCGCCAGATCGACATTGCCCCGCACGGTCCGCCACGGGAACAGCCGCGGTGACTGGAACACCACACCGGCCGCCTCACCGGGCCGCGGCTCGGCGCCGGAGACCCGCACCGAGCCCTGCGTGGGCCGCTCGAAACCGGCGATCAGCCGTAGCAGCGTGCTCTTGCCGCAGCCGGAGGCGCCCACCAGGACCAGGAACTCCCCGGCCGGCACGGTCAGGTCGACCGGCCCGACGGCGGTGAACGCCTCGCCGCCCCGGCCGTACCGGTGGATGACGTGGTCGATACGGACGGATCCGGCGCGCGCCGTGTCCACCGCCCCCTCGGCCTCGGTGATCTCACTTGAGGTCATCGGACAGCCCCTTGAGCCCCTTGAGATAGAACGCCTTGCGGACGACGTCCTCGGACGGCGCGGCGTCGATCTGCTTCTGGTCGGCCAGGAACCGGGCCGTGTCGGTGACGTAGGTGAGCAGCTTGCCCGGGCTGTCGTCGGAGCCCAGCCAGTCGGCGGAGACCACCTGCTCCGGGGTGAGGAACACGCCCTGCGCGAGCTGCGCCTCGGCGTCCGCCGTACTGATGTCGAGCTCGGCCGCGACGGCCTTGACCGAGCCGTCCGGGTCCGACTTGAGCAGGCGCAGCGCCTCGGCCTCCGCCGTGCGCCAGGCCTCGATCGCCTCGGGGTCGCGGGCGATCAGGTCGTCCGACACGACGGCCAGGTCGAGGGTCGGCTTGCCCGCCGCGCCGATCTCCTTGCTGCTGGTGAGCTGGGTGCCGTCCTTGCGCAGCTCGTCCAGGGTCGGCAGCCAGACGTAGGCGGCATCGATGTCGCCCCGCTGCCAGGCGGCCAGGATCGGCTGCGGCTGCAGGTCGATGAGCTCGACGTCGGACGGCTCGAGTCCGGCCGCCGCCAGCGCCGCCAGCAGGCTGTAGTGCGAGGTGGAGGCGAAGGGTGTGGCTATCTTCTTGCCCTTGAGCCCGGCGACGTCGGTGATGCCGGTGGCCTTGCGCGCCACGAGGGCCTCGTTCTCGCCGGCGACGTCGAGGATCCACGCGACCTTGTACGGGATCGGTGAACTGCCGGACACCCCGCGGGCGAACGGGCTGGAGCCCAGCGCGGCGATGTCGAGGGACTTGCCGAGGAAGGCCTGGTTGACGCTCGCGCCGGAGTCGAACTTGATCCAGGTGATCTCGTAGTCCGGCAGCGCCTTCTCCAGCAGCTTTCTGTTCTTCACCAGCAAGTCGCCGCTGGGGAAGGCGAAGTAGCCGATGCGCAGCCGCTTGGAGCCGCCGGACGCCGACGCCTCACTGTCCGAGGAGCACCCGGTGACGGCCGCGGAGACGGCGGCCAGGGCGCCGGCGAGGAGGAGACGGCGGGACGGACCTTGGGGGACAGGAGACATGACGGGGCCGTTTCTGTGCAAAGGGGAGGGAGGCGCTACGGAGAGGGGACCGTGCGGGGAGGAAGGGGCCTACGCGCGACCGCGCCAGGGCACGACCGTGCGTTCCAGCCGCAGCAGCAGGCCGTCGATGATCAGGCCGGAGACGCCGATCGCGATGATGCCGACCAGCACCACAGGGGTGTTGTTGTAGTTGGCGGCGTCCTTCACCATGCCGCCGATACCGGGCAGACCGTTGACCAACTCGGCGGCGACGAGGGAGGAGTAGGCGACCCCCACGGCGAGCCGGATCCCGGTGAGCGTCTCCGGCAGGGCGGACGGGACGACGACATCCCTGACGACGTCCCACCGTGACCCGCCCAGCGCACGGGCGGCCTCGATCAGGCTCTTCGGTACGGCCGCGACGGCCGTGGTGGTGGACACCGCCACCGGCGGGAAGGCGGCCACGGCCAGCAGCGTGACCTTCGGCTCCTCGTTGATGCCCAGCCAGATGATGAGCAGCGAGAAGTACGCCAGCGGCGGCAGCGTCCGCAGGAAGGTGATCCAAGGTTCGAACAGGGAGCGCACCCAGCCGACGGTGCCCATGAGCAGCCCGAGGACCACGCCCGCGGCGATACCGAGACCGGCGCCGAGCGCGATGCGCCGCAGGCTGATGCCTAGGTGCTCGACGAGAGTCGTGCCGTTGTAGCCCCGTACGCCGTCGTGTGTGGTGGAGACGTCGACGAACGCGTCCCACACCTTGGCCGGCGACGGCACCAGCGTCTCGCTCCACGTCCCGCTCGCCGCCAGCAGCTGCCACAGGGCGAGGAAGAGCAGCAACGAGCCGAACGGCAGCGCGACATGGCGCACGCGCGCCCACACGCCCCGTGCCGGCGAGCGTGGTCCGCGCGGAACGTCGGCGGGTGACGTGGTGTCATCAGGCTTGGACAGAGGGGAAATCGTGGACATGGACGACCCCGAGCGAGAGTGATGCCGAACGAAGAGAGAGCGCGCCCAGGGACAGGGCGCGGGAACCGCCCTGGTGCGGTGGTGCGGGTGCCATCACCGCACGGCAGGGCGCATCAGAAAGGGCTCGCTCAGCGACAACACGCGCCCGGGCGTCGGCACAGGTCGATGACCAGGCGTCGCACCAAGGGCTCGGGACTCATGAGGCACATGTGTACAGCAGCCGCGGCTCTCCACCAAGAGGCGTCCATTCCCTGGAACACGCCTCGGGACGCCTCTCTCCCCGCTCGAAATCGCTGTCACAGAACAGCGGGCTGCTCGGTCTATGAAGCATGGAACTCAAGACGTCCCCCACGGAAAGCCCCACGGAAAGCACCCTGGACGACGCCGTTTCCGTCTTCGTGGAGCTCCGTCCGCGGCTCTTCGGCATCGCGTACCGGATGCTGGGCAGCGCGGCCGAGGCCGAGGACGTGGTTCAGGAAGTCTGGATGCGCTGGCAGCGGACCGACCGTTCCGTAGTGCTCAGCCCCGTGGCCTTTCTGTCGAGCATCACCACCCGGCTGGCCATCAACGTCGCTCAGTCCGCTCGGGTGCGCCGCGAGACCTACATCGGACCGTGGCTGCCCGAGCCCGTCGACACGAGCAACGATCCCGAAGTGGGCGCGGTGCGGGCGGAAGCCCTGGAATTGGCTCTGCTCCTCGTACTGGAGAGGCTGAATCCCACGGAGCGGGCCGCGTACGTCCTGAGGGAGGCGTTCGACTACGCCTACTCCGAGATCGCGGAGATTCTGCGGCTCAGCAGCGTCAACGTCCGCCAGATCGTGAGCCGGGCACGCAAGCATCTCGCGGCCGAACAGCGGGGGACCGTGGACACCCTGGAGCACCGACGGCTCCTCGACGCCTTCGTCTCGGCAGCGCGGAACGGAGATGTCACCTCGCTGGAGGCTCTCCTCACGCCGGATGCCGTCAGCCTGTCCGACGGCAACGGCATCCGGGGCGCCGCTCGCGTCCCCGTGCTGGGCCGCGCACGCGTCGCGAACCTGGCGACCGCCACTCGGCGGTTCTGGGGCGGGGTCGATGTCCGCCACGTCATGGCCAACGGACGCGGCGCGGTGCTGCTGTACCGGGACGGGCAGCCGACGACGTTCATGACGTTGGCGGCCTCGCCCGCGGGCATTCACCAGCTGATGTGGGTGTTCAACCCGAGCAAGATCGCGGCGTTCCTCGACTCGCCCTCGCGCGTTCAGGGGTGAGCGGGGCCGGGGTGGTTCCAGGTGCGGAGCTTGTCGGGGTTGAGGGTGACCCAGACCTGTACGACGTGGGGACCGGCGATGTCGAGACTGATGACCGCGGCCACCTGACGGCCGTAGCGCACCACGAGGCCGGTACGGCCGTTGACGGGATGGGTGTGCACGCCGGTCCGTGGCTGCCGGGCCAGCAACGTCAGCAGGCTGCGGGCCACTTGGGCACTGCCGTGCACCGGCTTGACCAGCGCCCGTACCTTGCCGCCGCCGTCGAAGAACGCCGTGGCATCGGCCGCCACGAGCGACGCCAGAACCGCCTCGTCCTCCGTCACACACGCCTCACGCACCGCCCGTGCCACCGCATCGTGCTCCTCGGCCGGTGTGGGCCGCGCACGCCGTGCCCGCAGACTGCGCCGCGCCCGGTCGGCCAACTCGGCGCACTCCGGCTCGGTCCGGCGCACGATGTCGGCCACCGCGCCCGGCGCCATCCCGAACACATCGTTGAGGACGAACGCCGCCCGCTCGGCCGGCGACAGGGAGTCCAGCGCATCCAGCAGAACCCCGCTGATCTCCTCCGCCAGCATCCCCCGTGCCACCGCACCCGCACCGGCGGCCGCCTCCGCGACCGCACGCTCCCTGTCCCGGCCCGGCGCGGCCAGCCGGGACAGACAGATACTTCCGGCGACCTTCGCCAGCCAGGCCCGCGGCGCCGTGATCTGTGCCCGCGCCGGATCCGGCAACCGGAACCACCGCCGGTAGGTCTCGTCGATGACACGCTCGGCCGCACGGCTGCTGCCCAGCATCCAGTACGCGACATCCAGCAGATGCCGCCGTTCGTCGAGCAACTCGGCGATCGGCACCGCGTCTTCCCCACTCGCCATGGGGCATCCCTCCTTTCCCAGTGAGATGTCCCGCGGGAGGGTTCGGCTACCCGTACAGATGTGGGACCTCAGCCCCTGTAACCCGAAACCTTTTGTGGCCCCCGCCGGAAAGAAGGGGCCACATCGGAGGCTTCACCGCTGCCGCGTTATCGCTCTACTGCTGCCGCGCGAACCAGTCGGAGAACTTGGTCTCGGCGATCTGCGCGTCCGGACCGGGCAGGAGCGTGTTCTCCTTCAGCTCGGCACCGGAGTACGGGGCGTGCGGGTCCGTGACGACCGTGCGGGGGTCGTTCTTGGCGGCGAGTGCCTTGCGGATCAGCTCGTCGAGCTGGAACACGTCGGGGCCCGCGACTTCCACGACACCGTTGACGGGAGTGCCGACCGCGGTGCGGCCGACGGCCGTGGCCACGTCGTCGGAGTAGATGGGCTGGATCCTGGCGGGGGACAGACGCACGGTGTCGCCGTCGGTCGACAGGTCCGCGATCCCCCTGACGAACTCGAAGAACTGGGTGGCGTGGACGATGGAGTAGGGCATGCCGGACTCCTTGATCAGGTCTTCCTGGGCCTGCTTGGCCCGGAAGTACCCGCTCTCCTGGAGACGGTCGGTGCCGACCACGGACAGCGCCACGTGGTGCGTCACGCCGGCCTCGGCCTCCGCCTTGAGGAGGTTGGCCGTGGAGGTGCGGAAGAAGTTCATGACGGCCTCGTCCTCCCACGAGGGGGAGTTGGACACGTCGACCACGACCGACGCGCCCTTCAGGACCTCGGCGAGACCCTCGCCCGTCAGCGTGTTGACGCCGGTGTTGGGCGCGGCCGCGACCGCCTCGTGCCCGTGCTCGTTGAGCTTGCCGACCAGCTTCGAACCGATGAGCCCGGTTCCACCGATCACGACGATCTTCATAGCGGATTCCTCTCGGGAAAAATTCGGTCTGCACCAGAAGAGACAGGACAGGGTCTCGGTATGTGACAGGTGCCTCGCAGGAATCGAGGAAATTCTCCGCGCGGCGCCATCAGGTCATTCGGCGAGTTTTCCGTCCGTCGAGACCTCTTCCATCAGGGCGGAAATCTCGTCCGGAACGCTCGGAATGCTTTCGCGGGTGACACCGGTCGTCGGGGACCACACGAGATTGACCTGCAGAGCGGGATCGAGGTCGGGGTAGTCGCTGCGGTTGTGACAGCCTCGGGTCTCGCGCCGCTCCAGCGCCGCTTCGAGGGTGGCGCGGGCCGCCAGGGCGGCGGACTTGAGGTCGAAGGCGTGCGCGAGGTCCTGATAGCCGGCGATGTCCGGGTGCACACCGACGTCCGCCATCCGCTTCTCGATCACGGCGAGCTCCGCCAGCCCCGCACGCAGGCCCTCCTCGTCGCGTACGACCCCCGCGTGCTCGGTCATGGTGTTGCGGATGGCCCGCTGCAGGGCGCGTACGTTCTCGGGCCCGTCCGCCGCGAGAAGATCGTCGATCTCCGCACGGGCCTCGGCGACGGCCGACGCCGACCGGCGCTGCGCGGTCAGGGACTGTGAGTAGGCGGCGGCCGCCTGCCCCGTGATGCGGCCGAAGACCAGCAGCTCGATGAGGCTGTTCCCGCCGAGGCGATTGGCCCCGTGCAGCCCGCTCGACGCCTCACCGATGGCGTACAGCCCCGCCACGTCGGTGCTGTGGTCCTCGGGACGCACCCACACGCCGCCCATCGAGTAGTGCGCGGTGGGCGCGATCTCGATGGGGTCGCGGGTGATGTCCAGCATCTGTAGGTCGAGCATCGTCTGGTAGACGCGGGGGAGGCGCGTCATGATCGTCTGCCGGGGCAGATGGGAGACGTCGAGCCACACACCCCCCTTGGGCGTGCCCCGTCCTTCCTTGATCTCCGTGTAGGAGGCCAGGGCCACGCGGTCGCGGGTGGACAGCTCCATCCGGTCGGGGTCGTAGCGGGCCATGAACCGTTCCCCGAGGGCGTTGCGCAGAATCCCGCCCTCGCCCCGGGCGGCCTCGCTGACCAGGGTGCCGGCCGCGTTCTCCGGCTCGATGATCCCTGAGGGATGGAACTGGACCAGCTCCGCGTCGCGCAGCCGGGCACCGGCTTCCACGGCCAGGCGGAAGGAGTCCCCCGTGTTCTCGTCGCGCCGTGAGGAGGTGCGCCGCCAGATCCGCGTGTGGCCGCCCGCGGCGAGGATGACCGCGTCCGCGTGGATCAGGTAGCGCCTTCCGTTCGCGAGGTCGAAGCCGTAGGCGCCGAACACGGCCCCGTCGTGCACCAGGAGCCGGGTGATGTAGACGCCTTCGAGCACGGGGATGTCGAGCTGCTCGGCGCGCCGGATGAGCGTGCGCTGGATCTCCAGGCCGGTGTAGTCGCCGGCGAAGGCGGTCCGCCGGAACTTGTGCGCGCCGAAGAACCGCTGGGAGATACGGCCGTCCTCCTCCCGGGCGAAGGCCATGCCGTAGCGCTCCAGGTCGTCGATGCCCCGGCCGGCGCCCTGCGTGACGATCTCGACGGTGCGGGGGTCGGCGAGCAGATAGCTCTCCTTGATCGTGTCCGCGGCGTGCTGCTGCCAGCTGTCCTCGGGATCCATGGTGGCCAGCGCCGCGTTGATTCCTCCGGCGGCGAGCGCCGTATGGGCGTCATCCTTGGGGCGTTTGCCGACGGCGAGGACGTCGACACCGGCCTCGGCCAGCTCGATCGCCGCGCGCAGGCCGGCACCGCCGGTGCCGATCACCAGCACCATGGTGGAAAGACGTTGTTCGGTGATAGCCACGGTCTTCTCCGATCAGGGGGCGTCACTCATTACGACCGGGCCGTCGGAGGATCTGTGACAAGGTTCCGTCAGGACGCCAGTGTGATGGTCGTCGGTGTTCCCTGCCATGCCATCCTCGCGTAGGGGCACAGCGAGTCCGCCTTCTCCAGGAGCGGGGCGGCGATCTCCGGGTCGATGTGCGGCCACCTGATCACCAGGTCGATGTGCAGCAGGTAGCCGCCGTCTCCAGGATCCCGCCCGAAGGCCACGGTCGCCTCCACGGAGATCGGGGCGGGGTCGAGTTCCTCCTGGCGCGCCACCAGGCTCAGGGCACCGTGGAAGCAGGCGGCGAAACCGGCCGCGAACAGCTGCTCGGGATTCGTCCCGCGGCCGTCTCCGCCCAGTTCGGCAGGCATGCGCAGGTCGAGATCGAGGACGCCGTCGGACGAGCGTGCCCGGCCGGAGGCCCGCCCGTGACTCGCCGGCCCGCCGCTCACCGTCACCGTCGTGGTGTAGATGGGGGAGAAGGACTCTCCGACGTAGTCCTTCTCGATGGACAGGTCGGGCAACCCGAACTGCTCGCTCATGGTCGATGCACCCTTTTGCCTCGTCGAGGAACTCCCGGTCCGGGACAGCTGGTTGACCGACCGGTCACCTAACTTGTGACAGCCCCGGGCCGCAGCCGGGCACTCAATCGGCCAGCGAAGCCACGTACGGAGCCAGCTTGGCCGGACTCATGACCCACATGACGCGTTCGATACCCCGATCCGACACATCGGCGCAGAGCAGGGCCACCGCCTTCCCGTCGGCGGAGACGAGAACGGCCGGCCTGCCGTTGGCCTCGACCCAGCGGACGTCCGTCGGAGGCCAGAACCGTGGGGCGAAGGCGGCAAGGTACTTGGCGACGCGAAGGCGCCCGACGACCGGGATCCGGGAGGCCCCGCGCATCCCCGCGCCGTCGGTGTAGCTGACCACGTCTTCCGTGAGGACTTGCTCCAGCTCCGACAGGTTGCCGGTCCGTGCCGCGGCGAGGAACACCTCCAGCAGACGCCGGTGAGCGGTGGGTCCGGCCGGCGCTTTGCGCTCCGCTGCCAGGTGCTTCCTGGCGCGGGTCACCAGCTGGCGCGTGTTGGCTTCGCTCGTCTCCAGGATGTCCGCGATCCGTTTGTACGGGTAGTCGAAGGCCTCCCGCAGCACATAGGCAGCCCGTTCCACGGGGTTGAGCTTCTCGAGGAGGAGGAGCACCGCCAGGTCGAGCGCCTCGGCCCGTTCCGCACCGAGCTGCGGATCCGTACGGGTGTCGACCGGCTCCGGAAGCCACGGTCCGACGTACGACTCACGCCGCATCCTGGCGGACTGGGCGACGTTGATCGCCAGCCGGGTCGTGACGGTCGCCAGGAACGCCGTCGGCTGCTGGATCTCGGCGCGGTCGGTCCGCTGCCACCGCAGCCACGCCTCCTGGACGACGTCCTCGGCCTCCGCGGCACTGCCGAGGACGCGGTACGCGATGCCGAAGAGCTGGGGGCGCGCTGCCATGAACTGCCTGGTCGCCCGGTCGAGGGAGCCCGCGTCGTCCTCGGCGCGCATGGATGTCCTCCAGTCCTGGACGACCAGGCTACAAGCGGGCAGGGCAGGGCGCGCGCCGTCCGGACCCGCCTTCAAAGGGCGCACGTCAACGCCGCCCGAGCCGTACGGCCAGCACGGCGGGATCGGCTCGTTCCGGCAGCGGGACGAACCCGCACCCCGCCAGTTCCCCGAGCACCTCCGCACGGGACGCGGGCCACATCCAGAACGTCTCGGTGTACGCGCGCAGCACACCGCTCTCGTCCCGCACCCAGTAGTCGAACCGCGTCCGGATCCGGTCCGCGTCGGCCGACATCACCATGCGTCCCCCGTACTCGTGGCGGCCCACCTTCTGAGCCGGGAGGGCATGGGTGGCCGCGCCGTCCGGAAGGCGGTCGGGCGGGAGCTGTACGAGGAACACCCCTCCGGGCACGAGCGCGTCGGCGACCGCCGGCCACAGGGCCCGGCGCGAGGTCGGGTGCAGGCAGGCGATCGTGTTGTGGCATATGCCCACGTCGGCCACCTCGTGCAGGGCGGCCTCATCGAGCCGGTGCGGGTACACGGTGACGCGCGTCCTCACGTCCACGGGCAGCGCCGCCAGGCGCGTCATCAGCAGGGACCGCATGCAGCGCGTGGGCTCGACGGCGAACACCGGAGCCCGCGATCGAGCCAGGCTCATGAACGTGACCCGCCCGGTGCCGGCGCCCACGTCCAGCACACCCCGGCGGGCGCTGCGGACAGCGCGGCCGTAGAAGCGGCGTACGCGTGCCCTGTCCTGGTCCGCCTGCAGGATGTCGTAGAACTCGGCGCTGATCGCGTACGCGTCCGGTGCCTCCCGACGGGGTGGCACGACGGACACATCTGACAGGGAAGGGAGCATATGAAGCCAGACCAGTCAGGTGGCGCACCTGTGACAGTGCGACCGGCGCCATGGCGCCGACGGGATGCTTGCTCGTGCCGAGTACCCCTGTCGGGGGCGGGCAGGCGGCCGCGGTCCGGTGCGGTGGTCGGCGCATCGGTCGACCGGCGGGGCCGCGGCAGGCGTTGGTAGCGTCGACCATGTGCCGTGCCCGCCGGTCCGGCGCGACCGTCGACGAGAGAGAAGTGATGTCCCCGACCATTCGCAGGGCTGTGATCCCCGCCGCCGGACTCGGCTCCCGACTGCTGCCCCTGACGAAGGCGACACCGAAGGAGATGCTCCCGGTCGGTGACAAGCCGGTCATCGAGCACACCGTGCGCGAGCTGGTGGACTCCGGCATCACCGACATCACCATCGTGGTCTCCGGCGGCAAGAGCCTCATCCAGGACCACTTCCGCCCCAACCCCGCCCTCGTCGAGCAACTCCGCAAGGACGGCAAGACGGCGTACGCCGACGCCGTGGAGGAGGTGGCGGAGCTGGCCCGCCAGGGCCACATCACCTACCTCGACCAGTACGGCCCGTACGGCAACGGC
The DNA here is from genome assembly GCF_039537145.1 of Streptomyces shaanxiensis. Lineage (NCBI taxonomy): Bacteria > Bacillati > Actinomycetota > Actinomycetes > Kitasatosporales > Streptomycetaceae > Streptomyces > Streptomyces shaanxiensis. The sequence goes on along the minus strand of NZ_BAAAZY010000028.1, from coordinate 56,890 downwards.
ACCCCGGTGCTCAACGCCGCCCGCTCCTTCGGCGACGAGCCCGTGCTGGTGCTGTGGCCCGACGACGTCTTCGTCGCCGAGGTCCCCCGCGCCCAGCAGCTGATCCGGGCCTACGAACAGACCGGCTGCCCGGTGCTGGCCCTGCTGCCGATGGACCCCACCGAGTCCCAGCGCTACGGCGTGCCCATCGTCAAGGAGGACCTCGGGGACGGCCAGCTGCGCATCACCGGTCTGGTCGAGAAGCCCGAGCCGGCGGCCGCCCCGTCGTCGTACGCGGCCATCGGCGGCTACGTCGTCACCCCCGGCATCATCGACGAACTGCGCGAGCAGACCCGCCGCTGGTACGAGCACCGGACCGGCGAGGTCTACCTGACCGACGCCATCAACGCCTACGCCGCCACCCGCGCGGTCTACGGCCAGGTCATCAAGGGCCGCTGGTACGACACCGGCAACCCGGCCGACTACCTGGTCGCCCAGATGGCGTTCGCCCTCGCCCACCCGGAGTACGGCCCCCTTCTGCGCGGCCTGGTCTCCGGACTCGACGAGGAACCCAAGAGCTGAGCCGCTCTCAGCGCGCCGGGCTGTCCGTCCCCGCGGTCGCTCCGTGCCGGGCGCGGATCAGCGTGATCACGGTGTCGGTCGTGCGATCCAGGAAGGTACGGCCGTCCGGCAGCTGTGCCTCCGGGCTGATGTAGCCGCGCGGACCGAGGTGGGTGGCCGGCTCGAGCCGATGCACGGTGATCTTCCCGGCCCGGCGGGCGCGATTCCATCCGCTGCGGCGGAACAGACGCCAACGCTGCGGGAAGATCCAGGTACCGACCCGCTCGATCCGGTCGTACGCGCTGGTGAGCTGATGCACGTGCTCGGCGTGGGTGAGGTCGTTGGCGCCGTTGTGGAAGCCGCCGAGCGTGATCACCATGAGCGGGCAGCGCAACCGGGTGTGCAGTTCGTCGACCGCGCCGGTGGCGACCTGCGCGCCGCCGCTGTAGCTGAGCAGCACCACGGGGACACCGCTGTCGGGCCGGTAGCCGGCGAGCTGCAGCTGCGTGGCGATCTGGGAGCCGACGGCCCGGTTGTACAGGGGGCGGTACCGGTGATCGGCGGCGACGAAGATCTGCATGACGTTGTGCAGGAACAGCAGCAGCCCGACGTGGTGGCGCAGCCGCGCCCACACCGGCCGATCGGCCAGCGGATCGGCCAGCGGCGAGTACGGCTGCACCTGCCCCAGCACGCGCAGTTCCGGCGCCCCGGCGAGCACGGCCTTGACCAGCTGACCGCCGTCCCGGGTGTCGCGGAAGCGGCGTTTCCCGATGCCGTCCAGGTAGACCAGGTAGGCGTCCGGGGGCCGGTCGGCGGCCGCTCCCCGGGCGTAGGGCACGCCCTCGGGAAGATCGGTGGTGGGTGCCCGGAAGCCGGCGCTGTAGACCAGCACCTCGTAGCGGGCCAGCAGACCCTCGGCCAGCAGGACCGGCCCGAGCACACAGGCCCAGAGCAGGAAGTCGTTCATACGATCGGCTCCGTCGTCCGGGGCGTGCTGATCCTCACGACCAGACGCCGAACGGCCTCTACAGCGACCCCGAGTCCGGCCCCGGCGAGGGCCACGCAGCCGGCGGCGGCCCACCAGCCCAGCCCGGACGCCGTCGCTAGCGGGTCGGCCAGACCGGCGCCGACCCCCACGAAGAGGAGCAGGTGGAGCAGCGGCCCGAGCAAGGGGAACGCGAGGACGGCGGCGAGCATCAGCGGCGCGACCAGGCCCGGCGTCCACTCCAACCCGTCACCCGGCGGTGGAGTGGACACCACCAGCTCGGCCAGGGTCCACGCGGTCAGCGGCCACAGCGCGAACACGGCGGCCTCGACCAGGCCGGCAGCCAGCAGCGACCCGCCCACCAGCGTGCGCGGCATGCCGGGCCGGTGTGCCAGCAGGGGCAGGATGCGGCCGGCGGCCTCCGACCATCCGGCGAACAGCAGCAGGACGACGACAGCGGACATCGCTCAGCCTCGCCGGGACGGATCGGTCGGGACCGGTTGGCGGACCGGGGCGGCCGTGTGCACGTACCGCTCGAGTTCGTCGGCCGCCCGCCGGTATCCACCCGCGTCGTGCTGGGCGGCCTTCAGAGTGGTCGCGGCCGTCCGGAACCCGGGCTCGTGCAGCAGGCGTCGGGCGAGGGAACGCACGGAGCCTTTGGCGACGTCCCGGGTACGGATCGACAGGCCCGCGCCGAGCTCGACGACGCGACGGGCGATCATCGGCTGGTCGGCGCCCTGCGGCACCACCAGCATCGGGACCCCTGCGTACATGGCCTCGTTGACGCTGTTCATCCCGCCATGGGTGATGAACAGCGCCGCGCGGGCCAGCACCTCCGGCTGCGGCACGAAACGCAGGGGGAGCACATTCGCCGGCAGCGGACCCAGCGCGTCGGGATCGGTCTGCCCGGTGGAGACGACCACGGTGCCGCCCAGCGGCGCGAGCGCGGTGGCGAAGGTGCGCAGCAGCTCGGGATCGGCGTTGAACACCGTGCCGAGCGAGGCGTACAGCACCGGGTCCCGGAGCCGCTCGGCGTCGAACGCCGGGTCGACCGGGCGGGCGCCGATGCTCGGGCCGACGAAACGGTACGACCCGTCGAAGTGCTCGGCGGCGGGCTGGAACGTCCGCGAGGTGTAGACGAGGTTGAGCGGCTGGCGGATGTTCAGCAGGTCGAGCGGGGGCAGCCCGCGCGCGTCGAAGCGGCGGCGCAGCTCCCAGCGGGCCCGCAGGTAGCCCTGGACGCTGCGGTGCTGTCTGCGCGCCATGGCCAACAGTTCCCATGAGCCGCGGGTCGGGCTGGGGACATGCCGGTTGAAGGCGAACGTGGTGAACGACGAGGCCGTCGGCACACCCAGCTCGCGGGCGGCGACCGCGCCCCACAGACAGGAGCTGTCGTGGACGATCAGGTCGGGTCGGGCGCGGCGCAGGTCGTCGAGCACGGCGGGCAGCAGGCCGACGGTCGTGCGCGCCAGCGACTCCATCAGCGTGACCGGCGTCGGCGGATCGGGGAGCGGCTGGTCGCCCCCGGGGTAGAGGTGGACCTTCGCGCCGGCGGCCTCGATCTCCGCACGGAACGCGGGCGAGGTGTGATACGTGACGGTGTGGCCACGCCGGACCAGCTCGGCCACGACCGGCAGCGTGGGGTTGATGTGCCCGTGCATGCCGATGTTGAGGAACGCGATGGTACTCACAGACCGGCCTCCACTACGGATGAAGTCGCTGTCCCGCCCGGAACGGCGGATGGCGTCGAAGGGCCGTCGGCCCGGTACAGGCCGGGCCCGTCGATGCGCAGCCCGTCGACGAAGCGCCCCGCCGTGCGGGACGCGGTGCTGATCAGTTGCTGGGCATGCCCGAAGTCCCACGGGGCGGGCCAGGCCTCGATGCCGGTGGGGAGCACGACGGTCGGGATGTGCCGGGACACCTCGTGCAGGTCACGCGCGATCTGATGGCGCAACAGCAGCATCCCGGCCCTGGGGGCGATCGCACTGGCACGCAGGCGCGGACCGACGGAGCCGGGCGGCGAGCTCTCCGGTCCGGTCGACACCACGAGCGTTCGGCCGGCACGGTCCACCGGAGGCAGCATCCCGGGAATGGCCGCGCCGGCCGACAGTGCGGACTCGAGGTCTCCGCGGTCGAGCAGTGCCGGAGCGCCGGTGACCCGGTCCATGGCCACCGCGGTGAACGGGACCGCCAACTCCTCGATCCGGTCCGGCAGTCCGGCCCGCGCGATCAGCCGGCGCGGACCGCGATCGGTGAAGACGCCGGCCCGTGAGGACAGGTAGCCGAGCGGATACACCTCCCGGCGGCGCAACTGGGTCCACACGTGGTCCAGCCAGGGCGCGGCCCGGTCGGGGTGGGCGGCCGCGATGGCTCCGTCGAGGGCGCCCGACGGGACGAGGGAGTGCGCGCAGCCCGCCGACGGGTCTCCTGCCGACGGATCCGGCGAAAGGTGACGTGTCCCTTTGGCTCCCGTCATGATCCACCTCTCTCGTCACGCATCGGGCTGGCAACGACCAGGACCGGACGGCGACCCGCTGTGTGACACGTCGGCCGGGTGACCGGGTCGGTGCCGATGCCCTGGCAGCTGCCCTCAGCCGAACTGGCCGGGCTGGTAGTCCCCGGCAGGCTGCTGGTTGATGACGTTGATGCGGTTGTAGGCGTTGATGACGGCGAGGAGGGACATCAGGGCCACGAGCTGGTCCTCGTCGAAGTGCTTGGCGGCGTTGGCCCACGCCTCGTCGGTGACACCACCGGCGGCATCGGCGATGCGCGTGCCCTGCTCCGCCAGTTCCAGCGCGGCACGCTCGGCCTCCGTGAAGACCTTGGCCTCGCGCCAGGCGGCGACCAGGTGGAGGCGCTGCGCGGTCTCCCCGGCGAGGGCGGCGTCCTTGGTGTGCATGTCCGTGCAGAAGCCGCAGCCGTTGATCTGGCTCGCGCGGATCTTCACCAGTTCCTGGACCGTGGCCGGGAGCGCCGAGTCCGCCACCAGCTTGCTTGCCGAGTTGATGTGCCTGAGCACCTTCCCTGCGAGGGGGTTGCCGAAGTAGTCGAGACGGGGTTCCACGGTGATCTCCTTGCCGAGTAGCGGGATACGCACTACTGACCAGGGCGACACGCCATGTGTGACAGGACGTTGTGTGAACTGCGTCTGGGCGATGGAGTCGGAGCCGGTTCTGGCAGGCGGGCCTCGTCGAAGCCCGACCGTGACCCGATGCCATCGCCATGATTGGCCGACCAAGAGATTGCGTCGCGCAGCAGCTGCGGCACCTTGAGCGCGACGGCTTCGTGGCTCGTACCCACTACGACGAGGTTCCGCCGCGGGTCGAGTACGAGGCCCCGGGTCTGGCCCTGTCGCTGAGGTCGCTGTTGGCGGCGCTCGGGCAGTGGGCCGAGGAGTACGGCGGCGAGATCGCAGCCGCTCGCGCGGCCTGCACCGGCCCGCTCGTGGCATAGACCGACTCCGGAGTGGTCGCGTCGCGGCCGGTTCTCCTTCCTGCCGGGCGTGCGGACCGGGCGCAGCGGCGTCTCCTTGCCGCGGACGCGGGCTGCACCTCGATCCGTTGGCTCTGCCGTCTGCCTGGGCGGCGCGGACGATCCGGAAGGGGCGGGCGGAACCACACCCGGTGGTCGTCGCCGGCATGGGTCCCGCCAGTTGGGGGCCGAGCGGCTAAAGGGCCGACTCGGCGCCGTCATCGCCCGAACCGCCCGTGAGGTTCGCCTCGATCCGGGACAGCAGATACATCGCCTGCTCGCACTCCTCGCCGGTGAGGCCGTGCGCGGTGACCTGCTCCAGGTCGCGCCACGCCTGCAGGACCCGGTCATGCAGGGCCTGGCCGGCCCGTGTCGTGCTGACGACGACGGCCCGGCGGTCGGTGGCGGACGGCCTGCGGGTGACGAAGCCGGACTGTTCGAGGCGCTGCAGCATCTTCGTGACGGTGGACGGATCCAGGCCAAGAGTCTTGATCAGGTCCGCCTGACGCTGCTCACCACGCTCCCAGAGCTGCATCATCAGCAACTCCTGGCCCGGATACAGGCCTGTCTCGCGCAGGAGGGTGCCGGCCATGATCCGATGCACGCGAGCGGCACGGAAGATCGCCTCGCTCATGGGAGCGTCGGCGACTGTGGGCACCGCGTCGTCCTTTCCCTGCATCGACTCGGATGCTGGCGGCATGGTGCGTGCTCCTCCGGTGTGGTGCGGATCGGGGAATCATCTCACCCATGCATTCCATTGGTCGGCCAATGAAGTACGGTGACCGCAGATCCCCGAGCCAACAGCGGAGTGGAACCATGGGTCTGTCTGTCCTTTTCGGTGCGAATGTCGACCCGGTGTGGGGTGACGGAGACCAACCGTTGCGGCATGCCCTGCAGGCCGATCGGGAGGGTCTGGACTTCGTCACGGTCCAGGACCACCCGTATCAGAAGGCCTTCTACGACACCTGGACGCTCATGGCCTTTCTGGCGGCCCGGACCGAACGGGTGACCTTCGTCCCGACGGTGGCCAACCTGCCGCTGCGTCCGCCCGCGATGCTGGCCAAGGCCGCCGCGAGCTTCGATCTGCTCTCCGGGGGCCGGCTGCAACTGGGCCTGGGCGCGGGGGCCTTCTGGGAGGCCATCGAGGCCATGGGCGGTCCGCGCAGGACCAAGAGGGAGTCCCTCGAAGCGCTGTCGGAGGCGATCGACGTCATCCGGGCCATGTGGAGCGGTGAGCGCTCGGCACGGGCCGGCGGCGCGTACTACCGCGTGGCCGGTGTCCATCCGGGGCCCACGCCGTCGCCCTCGCTCGGGATCTGGCTGGGTGCCTACGGCCCCCGCATGCTGGAGCTGACCGGGACCAAGGCCGACGGCTGGATGCCCTCGCTGGGCTTCCTCGGCCTGGACCGTCTCGGGGAGGCCGTCGCCCGCCTCGACGATGCCGCCGCCCGGGCCGGACGCGATCCGGGCGGGCTCCGCAAGAGCTACAACCTCAACGGGATGATCAGGCAGACCTCCCGTGGCGCGTTCGACGGTCCTGTCGAGCAGTGGGTCGACCGGATCGCCGAGCTGCACCGGGAGTACGGCATGAACGGCTTCTCGTACTGGCCGGACGAGGATCACGACCGGCAGCTGAGCGTCTTCGCCCAAGAGGTGGTGCCTGCCGCGCGGGAGGCCGTCGCGAAGCGCTGACGGCCTGATCGGTGAGGGCGGATCCGCGCGCCGTTGGCTCGCCATGGTGCCCTGACGCGGCGCAACGCCCGCCGGGCCGGTGGCCGGTGCGGGCGCCGCGGTGTGACTCGGTGCCGTCGGTTACGAGTTGAGGGCGGGGTAGTCGGTGTAGCCCCTGTGGTCGCCGCCGAAGGAGGTGGCGCGGTCGGGGGTGTTGAAGGGGCCGCCCTGCCGCAGGCGGGTGGGCAGGTCGGGGTTGGCGAGGAAGAGGCCACCGTAGGCGATGAGATCGGCGGTGTTGTCCTCGAGCAGCTTCAGCTCCTCGGGCCCGGTGGGCTCCATGCCGGTGAACGGGTTGAGGATGAAGGTCGTGGGCCACGCCTTGCGCAGGCGCAACGTGAGGTCGCGGACCTCGGGGGCCTCCATCTGGTGCAGGTAGGCCAGGTTCAGCGGCGCGAGCGCGTTCACGAGGGCGGTGTAGGTGGCCTCGACGTCGGTGCGGTCGGTCTCGTCGATGTCGTTGTAGGGGTTGGCCGGCGAGATGCGGAAGCCGACCTTGTCCGCGCCGATCGCCTCGGCGGTGGCCTTGGCCGTCTCGACCGCGAAGCGGATGCGGGCCTCCGGGCTGCCGCCCCAGCCGTCGGTGCGGGTGTTGCTGTTCGGGGCGAGGAACTGGTGGATCAGGTAGCCGTTGGCGCCGTGCAGTTCCACGCCGTCGAAGCCGGCCTCGACGGCGTTGCGGGCGGCCGAGACGTAGTCGGCGATCGTCTCCTGGATCTCCTCCTCGGTCAGCTCCTTGGGAGTGACGAAGTCCTGGGGACCCTCGTGGGTGTAGACCTGCCCCTTGGCCTGGACCGCGGAGGGGCCGACCGGGGTCAGGCCCATCAGGGACGGGTGGCCGACCCGGCCGGTGTGCATCAACTGCAGGTAGATCGCACCGCCCTTGGCGTGCACGGCGTCGGTCACCCGGCGCCAGGCCTCGATCTGCTCGGCGGAGTGGATGCCCGGCGTGTCGGGGTAGCCCTGGCCGATCACCGACGGCTGGGTGCCCTCCGTGACGATCAGCCCGGCGCCCGCCCGCTGCGCGTAGTACTCGGCCATCAGGTCGGTGGGGGACTGCCCGGGGCCGTAGGCACGGCTGCGGGTCATCGGAGCCATCACGATCCGGTTCGACAGACGCGTACCGGCGAGGTCGTAGGACTCAAAGGCCGTCGACATGATCACATTCCTTGCTTCGCGGACGAGGCCGCTGCACGCGCAGCAGCCGTGACGAACCGACGCTCAGACGCGCCATTTACTGTTCGAACAAGTAAACAGGAAGATTCGTTCCCGGCGCACATGTGACGGGCGGCACATTGCTCATCTACTGCCTCTAGCTGGGGATTTGTGGCCAGGGTTGAGGGGGCGGGCGTATCCGGATGAAGGAATCCGAACGATTCATTTGGTCGACCATTGATTGTCGCTGGCGACAGCGATGACCGCGGTCGGGCAGTCAGGGCGCGAGCCGCAGCACGAGGTGCGCAGGCCGCAGGCCTTGAGGAACAGCTGCGGGTCTGGCTTCTCGCGGCCCTGCTCGTAGGAGATGACGCAGGTGTCGATCAGGTCGTCCGCCAGTGGCGGGCCAGGTGGGTGCGCAGGTCCCAGGCGAAGTCGCTGACGATGCCGATGCGCAGTCCGCGTTCGCACAGGGCGCGCAGGACCGGTTCGGTGTCGGGATACGGGACCGAAACGGCGGGCCCGGGGGCCCGGGCGCGGTGTCGATGGCCGAATTATTAGCAGGAGACTGCCCATTATTAACGCATATTGCGAGAAAAGAGCGATTGATCTATCGCTTAAGGCCCCGGCGTGCGTCCGAAATGTTGAACAAGTGGCCTAGTGGGTTTTGTGGGAAAAGATGCATCTTTTGTGGACATATGGTGATCTGAGTCGTGAAGGCTATGGCTGAACCAGAGGAGATGGTGATATGCCTTCCGTTGACAAGGCCCTCGAAGACCTCACCGGCGTCCGGACCGACCTCGAAGCGGCACTTGACCCTGCCGAACCCGACGGCGTCTTCCGCGACAGCCGTGAGTGCGCCGCCCTGGCGCTGCTCTCCGCAGACACCAAGCTGCTGCTGTCCCCGCCGACCCCCCGCCCCAAGAAGGGCTGAGCGGACGACGGGAGCAGGCTGAATGGAGCAGTCAGGCACTTCGGCCCTCTTGCAGGGCGCGGTGCAGGACCTTGCGTCCGACGTGGTCTCCGCTCTTCGGGGCGGGGACCACGTGCGCATGTCCGGCATCGGCACCGGGGCCGTGGAGGAGATCGAGGGAAGCCTCGACCTCGCGGCCGTACGCGTGTTGGGAGCAGACCTGCTGCTGCCGCACGTACTTTTCCCCGCCCCACCCGACCCGGAGGCACTCGCCGTGTTCCGGAAGACGGTGGAGGCCTTCCCGCCCCGCGCCGACGCGGCGCCCACCGTCCAGTGGAGCCACTGGGCGATGAGGCGCACTCTGCGGCGGCTCGACACGCCCCTGACCGGTACACAAGGACCACCCGGTGCGCCCTTCGAGGACGAGGCCGGCGAACCCGACGCCGGCTGGCTCGACGAGGCGGCCTGGCAGGCGCTGACGCATCAACTCGCCGTCCTGGCACCGCTCGCGGTACCCGGCGAGGACTGCGCCGTGGCCCGCGCGGCCCGGCGCCGCCCGGTCGACGTGGCCCGGGGCTTCGTACGGGCCGTCCGACGCAGGGACTGGCAGCAGGCGGCCGGCGCGGGGCGCTGGCTGACCCTGCTCGACGGGGTGCCGGACGCGCTCGGCCTCGAAGCCGGGCTGGACTTCGTGGAACTCATGGGCGGCAACGACCCCCGGGTCGCCCTTCAGGTACAGGCGGCCCGTGTCATGCGGACGGCCGGAGCCCTCGTATGACGGCCCTGGGCGTGACCGCCCCGGGCGTCGGCGAGATCCGGGAGGTCGGAGCCGCCGCGTTCGCCTGGCTGTCCGCCCACCGCGACGACTTCGCGCTCGGAGAGGACGCGCTCACCCTCGACGGCCACGTGGACGCCACCTGGAAACCCCTCGGGGAACTGGCCCAGACCTGCGCGAGCGTACGCGCGCACACACAGCCGACCGACCCGCTGCACGCCTGCGCGGCCGACCTGTTGCGCTTCGCCTGGCAACAGACCGGCCGGGGCGAGCTGTTCCTCCGGCTGCAGCGGCTGGAGCCCTTCGCGACGTACCCCCTGGAGATCTACTCCGTCTTCGCCTCGGCCGGGTTGCGGCACGCCGGGTACGAGGCCGCCGCTGCCACGACGGCCCGTACCCGGAGCTGGCGGCTCACCGAGCAGGACCCGACGCGCCGGCTCGGCGTCCTGAAGGCCGAGCGGCGCAGCGGCATCCACCGGCCGGAGCGGGCCGAGCAGGCGCTGCGGCGCACCTGGCTGGGTGGACTTCCCGAACCGTGGACCTTCGAGCGCTCCTCGGGGTACGCGCTCACCCACGTCGTCTTCCATCTCACCGACTGGGGCCGCACCCCGGCAGGCGTCCCCGCCGACCTCGCCGCTTACCTGGCCCACTGGCTGCCGCCCTGGCTCGACACCTGCCTGGACGCCGGTATGTGGGACCTCGGTTGCGAGCTGTTGGTCGTGGCCGCGAGCCTCCCGGTGTCGCCCGACCCCGCGACCCTGCGGCACGCCTGGGCCCGGATCGCGCGGGCCCAGCACGACTCCGGAGCGCTCCCGGAGCAGGACCCCCGGGACGGCCCCGGCGCGGATCGGGAGCCGGACTTCCTGCGCTGCTACCACTCCACCTTGATGGCCGCCTTCGCGGCGGCACAGACCCTCAAGTGCCTTGCGGGAGAGGGCTCCGCAGACTCAGACGCCGCGTACACGGGACAAGGAGTGCCCGGATGACCGACACCCGTCTCATGCACACCGTCGGCGTTCGCGCCCTGGAGTGGCTGTGGGCCCATCGCGACGGATTCCGCCTGGAGCCCGACGTCGACCCCGAAGTGGGCTTCCTGGAACGCTTCAAACCGGTCGGCGAACTGGCCCTGATCTGCCGGGTGCTGTTCCGCGAGGGAGTGGCCGGATCACGGCAGGCCGACCTCGCGCGCCGGCTCCTCGACCACACCTGGCGGCACACCCTGGACGGCGGTCGCATGCTGGTGCGCGGCCAGCGCATCGAACCGCTCTCGCCCATCCCGTTCGAGGTGTACCTCCCGTACAAGGAACTCGGGTACAGCGAGCCCGAGGTGGAGCGTGCCACCGTCCTCTACCACCGGCTCGACAGCTGGGCGGCCCTCGAACTGGACCCGACCCGACGCCTCGGACTGTCCGCGTTCCAGCGCCGCTTCGGCCTCAAGCCCCGCATCGCCGAGGCGGACATCGTCGGTTCCACCTGGCTGGGCCGGACCCCCGAGCCCTGGACGGTCAGCGGCCACATCGCCTACGACGTCACCCACACGGTGTTCCACCTCACCGACTGGGGCGAGCACCCCGAAGGCCTGCCGCCGGACATCGCCGACTACCTCGCGACCTGGCTGCCCGTCTGGATCGACGACTGGCTGGACCTGGAGCGCTGGGACCTGCTCGGCGAACTCCTCGTCGTCGACGCCTGCCTGCCCCGGCCCACCCTGGACGAACGGGCCTGGCGGAGCTTCGCCGCCGCGCAGCAGCCCGACGGCGCCATGCCCGCCGTACGGACGATGCCCGAGGGCGAACCGGACGAGGTGTTCGACATGATCTACCACCCGACGCTGGTCGCCGCCTTCGCCTCCGTGCTGGCCACCTCCCGCTCCCTCGCCGAGCTGACGCACGCAACCCCATGACCGGCCGGTCCATGCCCTGGCCGGGGGTCGCCGCCGACCTGGACGAACCTCACGCGGGCGGGGTCCCGGCCGGCGCCGTCGGTGACGACGCGCTGCGCGAGCGGGTGGAGAGCGCGGTGGACGCCGTGGACGCGCCCGACGTCGTCCTCGCCGTCTCCCGGTGCGGCCGCCGCACCCTGCACTGCGGCGGCTCCGCGCCACCCCCGCCGGTGCCGCGGCAGGACCTGCGCTACGAGATCGGCTCGGCGTCGAAGGCGTTCACCGGACTCCTGCTGGCCCGGCTCATCGGGCGCGGCCTGCTGACCGGGGGCGAGCCGGCCGCCGCCTGCCTGGACCCGGACCGGCGCACCGGCACGGCTCCGGTGACCCTCGCCCACCTCATCACGCACACCGCCGGACTGCCCGCGCTGCCGGGCGACTTCTACCTGCGGGCGCTGCCGGCCTGGCGCACCAACCCCTACGGTCGCTATCCGGCCGAGCGGGTGACCGACGCCTTCCTGCGCCATCGCCCCCTGCACCGGCCCGGCACCCGGTGGCACTACTCCAACTTCGGCGTCGCCGTGCTCGGCCACGCCGTCGCCGCGGCGACCGGCACGCCGTGGGAGGAACTGCTCGGCGCCCATGTGCTGCGTCCGCTCGGCCTGAGCGGCACCGCCCTGGCGGCGGAGGATCCGAAGACCGACGCCGTCGGACACGGCAAGGACGGGCACACCCCCACCCTCGCCTTCGACGCCGGCGGCTTCCAGGCGGCGGGTGCCGTCCGCGCCACCCCGCACGACCTGCTGACGTTCCTCGAAGCCCACCTCGACCCGGCCGGCTCCCCGCTCGCCGACGCGCTGCGGGCGGTACGCACCCCGGTGCTCCGGCGCGGACTGGACCGCCGGCACATCCACACGATGGCGTGGTTCCGGCACCCCACGAACGGCGGACCGATGTACTTCCACAGCGGGGCGACCCTCGGCCAGCAGGCCTTCCTGGGCTTCCGGCCCGACACGGGCACGGCCCTGGTCGCGCTGTGCACCCGCCGGTTCCGCGCCCGCGACGCGTTCGTCGCCACCGCGTACGCACTCCTCGCGGAGGACTAAGAAGCCGGCGCAGTGGCCGGATATGGGAACGGGCGGTGCGGGAGCCGGCTCCCGCACCGCCCGAGCCGTACGACTCCTACAACCGCTGCCACAGGGCCGGAGTGGCGACCGGCGACCACCCGCCCTGTGCCTGGTGGGACTGCAGGCACTGGTACCGCACACCCGCGTGGGTGACGGTGGCACCGGCCTCGTAGACGCGGCCCGCGGCCCAGGTGTCCACGGCGTTCTCCGGCGGAGCGGGAGTGCCGGACTGGGGTGGCGCGGTCTTCAGGACCAGCCCGAAGTCGCTGAGGATCGGGTTGATCGGCTGGTAGAAGGTGACCCCGCCGCTCGTGCAGTTGCCCGAGCCGCCCGAGGTCACACCCTGCGCCTGGGAGCCGGAGAGGTAGGGACCACCCGAGTCACCCGGCTCCGCGCACACCGTGGTCTCGGTGACGCCGTCGACGACGCCCTGGGAGTAGCTGACACTCGTGTCGTGCTGCTGGATGGTGCCGCAGTGCCAGCCGGTGGTGGAGCCGGAGCGGCAGATCGACGCCCCGACGAGCGCCTGGACCGAGCCGGTGACCTGCGTGCGCTGGCCGCCCTCGCCCTTCACCTCGGCCGTGGCCGACCAGTCGCTCTTGACGGCGATCCAGGACATGTCCTTGCTGGGGAACGTGGACGCCTGGAACGTGCCCTGGTCGGCCAGGTTGTAGCCGGAGGTCGAGTCGCCCCGGTCGCCGCAGTGGCCCGCCGAGGCGAAGCCCTGCTGCTCGTCCTTGGTGACGGAGAACCCGACGGAGCAGCGGGCGGAGCTCTCGATGTAGTAGGCGTCGCCGCCGATTACGTCGTCCAGCACCCGCGGCCGCTCGGCCGACACCCGGATGCCCACGCCCTTGTCCTCGAGGCCGGCAGCCTCGATGAAGGCGGTGGCGGCGGACCGCTTGGTCGCCTGTACGACGACCCGGTTGGCCGGGACGTCCACGTACCAGACCGGTGTGTCGCGGGTCTTGAGGCTGCGGGCGGTCGAGTCCAGCTTGTTCTTCACGGCCCGGAGCTCGGTCAACGGCTGCTTGACGACCGCGGCCTTCGCGCCCTGGGCCTCGATGGCGGACACGTCGGCGGCACGGGTGGTGGCGACGGTGAGCTCGGCGGAGGTCGCCCCGCGCACCCAGGCCCCCGCGAAGTGCTTGCCGAGGGCGTTTTGGAGACGGCCCGCACGGGCGCCCGCCTCCGCCTCGTTGACCAGCCGTTCCGCCGCCTGACCTGGCTTCAGCTTCAGATCACGCTCCATGGCGCGCAGCACCGCTGTCGGCGGCCGGTCGGCGCCGAGGGTCTGCGCGGCCGTGGACGAGGGCGCGGGCGGCGGCGCGGCCGTGGCGGCGGAGCCGGCCCCGGCGAGGACGAGGGTGCCGAGAGCGGTGAGGGCGACGCGGCGGCCGGCCGCGGTATGTCTGCCGAGCATGCGATGTACCTCCATCGAGTACGAGTGGGATGTCGGCCACGTCAAGGCGTTGACGGAAAGGCATCCCGCGATGCAGGGCGAGACGTTTTTTCGCGCTTTGGGGGACGCCCGGGGTGCCATGTGCGCTAGCGGACGGAACCGGGGGAGGGGGCATGGCCCCAGCGCATGGTGGCTCACCGGGGAGAACGGGTCAGGCCGAGGTCGTCGTGTCCCGCGCGCGTGCCGTTCGCAGACGTGTCTCGGCCAGGTCCACCGCGGCCTCGGTGGTCGTGACGCCGGTTCGGCGCGCCTGGGCGATCACTTCGGCCGAACGGGCGCCGACCTGACGGACGCGTCGTTCACCACGGTGCCCATGGCGCAGGGCGCGAGGACGCCGCAGTCGCTGCGCACCACGGCGTCGGGGTCGACGACGCGCGCTCCGAGGCGTTTCGCCACGTCGGCGGCCGGCAGCTCGGCGAGCGCCGAGCCCACGTTGCCGACCCCTGCACGTTGAAATCGGCCTGGCTCGTACCGACGTCGTTCACCGGGACGAAGCATCCGCCGCGGGTGGCGATGAACTGGCCGTGGGCGCGCAGCAGTTCCTCTTTCTTGTCGCGGGCCGGGTCGCCGATGACGACGCTCCAGCCGCCGCCGAGATCGAGCCCGGCGGCCGACGGCTTCAGGGTCATGGCCCGCGCCGGCCGCACCCGCGTCGTCCAGTGCCGCGCGCTCGTCGGCGTAGGCGTGCATGCGTACGCCGCCCAGGGTCGGCCCGAGCGTCTGGCCGTGCACGGCCATCACGGAGCGCAGTCCGGTGCGGGCGTCGTGGTGGAGCAGGACCTGCTCGGCGCCGTCGGCACGGAGGCGGCCGAAGACGGCCGGTGCGCGTCGGAGCCGGTTCCTCGCGACACACCAGACTTTCATCATTCGTTTTCTTGAATCATTCGTGTTTAGGGATGTAGGTTGTCTGCCATGACCGCATCCCAGACCCCGACCCCCGCCGAGGAGCTGCGCGGTGCCGGCCTGCGGGTGACCGCCGCGCGTGTCGCGCTGCTGGAGGCCGTCCGGGCCGGTGACCACCTCGGCGTCGAGGCCATCGCCTCCGGGGTGCGTGATCGCGTAGGCCATGTCTCCCTGCAAGCCGTGTACGAGGGCCTCCACGCGCTCAGCGCGGCGGGACTCATACGCCGCATCGAACCGGCCGGCAGCCCGGCCCGGTACGAGGGGCGTGTCGGCGACAACCACCACCACGTCGTGTGCCGGTCGTGCGGCGTCGTCGCCGACGTCGACTGCGAGGTCGGCGAGGCGCCCTGCCTCACCGCGTCCGACGACCACGGCTTCTCGATCGACGAGGCCGAGGTCATCTACTGGGGCCTGTGCCCCGACTGTTCGACCCCCACCAGTGCACCCCGAGCACTGTGATCCACCTAGTTCGGAAGGTTTCCCATGGCTGAGAACCCCGATGCGATCGTCACTGACGCGAAGGCTGAGGGCACCGGTGGCTGCCCCGTGGCGCACGACCGCGCCGCGCACCCCACGCAGGGCGGCGGCAACCGTCAGTGGTGGCCGGAGCGGCTCAACCTGAAGATCCTCGCCAAGGACCCCGTGGTCGCGAACCCGCTCGGTGAGGAGTTCGACTACGCCGAGGCGTTCAAGAACCTCGACCTCGCGGCCGTCAAACAGGACATCGCCGAGGTGCTGACCAGCTCGCAGGACTGGTGGCCCGCCGACTTCGGCAACTACGGCCCGCTGATGATCCGTATGGCCTGGCACAGCGCCGGCACCTACCGCATCAGCGACGGCCGCGGCGGTGGCGGCCGTGGTCAGCAGCGCTTCGCGCCGCTGAACAGCTGGCCGGACAACGGCAACCTCGACAAGGCCCGCCGTCTGCTGTGGCCCGTCAAGAAGAAGTACGGCCAGTCCATCTCCTGGGCCGACCTCATGATCCTCACGGGCAACGTCGCGCTGGAGACGATGGGCTTCACGACCTTCGGCTTCGGCGGCGGCCGCGCCGACGTCTGGGAGGCCGACGAGGACGTGTACTGGGGTCCCGAGACCACCTGGCTCGACGACCAGCGCTACACCGGCGACCGTGAGCTGGAGAACCCGCTCGGCGCCGTCCAGATGGGCCTCATCTACGTCAACCCCGAGGGCCCCAACGGCAACCCGGACCCGATCGCCGCGGCCCGCGACATCCGTGAGACGTTCCGCCGCATGGCGATGAACGACGAGGAGACCGTCGCCCTCATCGCCGGTGGTCACACCTTCGGCAAGACCCACGGCGCCGGCCCGGCCGACGCGGTCGGCAACGACCCCGAGGCCGCCTCCATGGAGGAGCAGGGCCTGGGCTGGAAGTCCACCTACGGCACCGGCAAGGGCGGCGACGCCATCACCTCCGGTCTCGAGGTCACCTGGACCACCAAGCCCACCCAGTGGAGCAACGACTTCTTCGACATCCTCTTCGGCTACGAGTGGGAGCTCACCCAGAGCCCCGCCGGTGCCAACCAGTGGGTGGCCAAGGACTCCGAGGAGATCATCCCGGACGCGCACGACTCGTCGAAGAAGCGCCGTCCCACGATGCTCACCACCGACCTCTCGCTGCGCTTCGACCCGATCTACGGTGAGATCTCCAAGCGCTTCCACGAGAACCCGGACCAGTTCGCGGACGCCTTCGCCCGCGCCTGGTACAAGCTGACCCACCGTGACCTGGGCCCGAAGTCCCTGTACCTCGGCCCCGAGGTCCCGGAGGAGACGCTGCTGTGGCAGGACCCGCTGCCGCAGGCCGAGGGCGAGGCCATCGACGCCGCGGACGTCACGGCCCTCAAGGCCAAGCTCCTCGACTCGGGCCTGACCGTCTCGCAGCTGGTCAGCGCCGCCTGGGCGTCGGCCTCGACGTTCCGCTCCAGCGACAAGCGCGGCGGTGCCAACGGCGCCCGCGTCCGCCTGGAGCCGCAGCGCAACTGGGAGGCCAACGACCCCGACCAGCTCGCGCTGGTGCTGCGCACCCTCGAGGGCATCCAGCAGGAGTTCAACTCCGGTGCCAAGAAGGTCTCCCTGGCCGACCTGATCGTGCTCGGCGGCTCCGCTGCCGTGGAGAAGGCCGCCAAGGACGCCGGCCACGACGTCGAGGTGCCGTTCACCCCGGGTCGTGTCGACGCGACCGAGGAGCACACCGACCCGGAGTCCTTCGCCGCGCTGGAGCCGGCCGCCGACGGGTTCCGTAACTACCTCGGCAAGGGCAACCGCCTGCCGGCCGAGTACCTGCTGCTCGACAAGGCGAACCTGCTCGGCCTGAGCGCGCCCGAGCTGACGGTCCTCGTCGGTGGCCTGCGCGTCCTGGGCGCGAACAGCAACGGGTCGAAGCACGGCGTCTTCACCGAGACCCCGGGCAAGCTGACCAACGACTTCTTCGTCAACCTGCTCGACCTGGGCACGGAGTGGAAGTCGACGTCCGCGGACCAGACCACGTTCGAGGGCCGTGACGCCTCCGGCGCGGTCAAGTGGACCGGCACCCGTGCCGACCTCGTGTTCGGCTCGAACTCCGAGCTGCGCGCGCTCGCCGAGGTCTACGCGAGCGACGACGCCAAGGCGAAGTTCGTGAGCGACTTCGTCAAGGCGTGGGTCAAGGTCGTGAACGCGGACCGCTTCGACCTCGTCTGAGGCTGATCGATCCACACCCGACGTCCAGGCGGGCCCGCACGGGCCGGCCTGGACGTCGGCCTTTGTGTGCTCACCTCTGCGCCCAACTCGGCGGTCGCCTGAGCAACGACGCCCCACAGAGCGCACCTTTCACAGAACGCACACTGCACCTCAGCTACCTCTTTAAGTTTCAAGGGCTACGCTCGCCGACGGGGGTGGCCGACGACGGCCCTCCCGTCGCCGCACCCTCTCCTTCTTCCCCCAGCACAGGAGACTCGGCGTGCTCGACGGCGACGTAGTGGTGATCGGCGGCGGCTATGCCGGAGTCCGGCTGGCCAAGCGACTGGACGCGACGGCGCGGGTCACGCTGGTGGACCGCAAGGACGTCTTCTTCCACCGCATCGCCTCCCTGCGCGCCGGAGTGCGTCCGGACTGGTCGTTCACCCCGTTCATCCCGTACGACCGGCTGCTGACCAACGGCCGCGTGGTGGTCGGCAAGGCGGTCCGCATCGACACCACCGAGCGCCAGGTGGTGCTGGCGACGGGGGAGCGGCTCCCGTACGACGTGCTGGTCATCGCCACCGGCGCCGACTACCCCGAACCGGCCCGCTTCACCGGCACCACCGCCGAGGAGGCCGCGAAGTCCTTCGCCGGGCACCAGCAGCAGATCGCCGGCGCCGGGCACGTCCTGGTCGTCGGCGGCGGGCCCTCCGGCGTCGAGCTCAGCGCCGAGATCCGGCTCGCCCGGCCGGACGCCCGGGTCACGCTCGCCCACTCCGGGCCGGAACTGCTGCACTCCACGGGCAGCACACGGGCCGGGCGCAAGGCACGGTCCTGGCTGGAGTCCCACGACGTGGAGGTGCGGCTCGACGCCTTCATGTCCCCCGGATTCGACTTCGGCATGTACCGCGACGCCCAGGGCGGCATCATCGAGGCCGACCACTCCTTCTGGGCGACCGGCACCACACCCAACACCCTCTGGCTGCGGCTGGCCGGGCACGGGGACTGGCTGAACCCGGCGGGGCACGTGAAGGTCGACCAGGCGCTGCGCGTGCAGGGATGGCTGGACGTGTTCGCGGTCGGCGACGTGAACGACGCCACCGAGCTCAAGATCACCCCGGCCGCGCTCGCCCAGGCGGACCTGGCCGCCCACAACATCCGCGCCTATCTCAACAGCGCCGGCAAGCACCGCAAGGAGCCCCGCTTCTACCGGCCGATCCACCGCACCCCGATCATCGTCCCGTTCGGCCCGGCCGACGGCGTGACCCTGTTGCCCGTGCCGGGCGGCGAGACGGCGGTCCTCGGCAGCCGCACCACGACGCTGGCCAAGGCGAAGACGCTCATGACGCCGTTCATGAGACGCCAGCTCGGCTACACCGCGGCGTGAGCGCAGGGCCGGGCAGGACCTGATCCGCACGCCGTGGATGCCGGCAGTGCGGCCGTACGCCGTGAAACCCGGCAGCGTGGCCGGAACGGCTGGATCGACCGGATCAACCCGATGGACCCGGTCCGCGGTGCGCCGTTCGGAAGGGCGCGGTACGGCGGAAGCGTGCCGTATCGAAGTCGGGAGTGCCGGGTACTCGGAGGCTTCCAGCCCGCCCCGGGCTTCGGCAGGGGCCCGCGCCGGACGTCGGACGGCGAATGGAGTCGGCATGACGGAGAACCGGGAGAGTGCGACGCCCGCCCGGCACCCTGGGTTTCCGGAGCTGCGCCCGGTCGGGGAGAGCCCGCTCCAGCCGACCGCGCCGCAGTCCCGGAACGACCACGAACTGCCCCGAGATCGCAGCCAGGCGATCCTGGAGGCGGCGAAACAGGTCGGCGCGCTGCTGAAACGCAAGGGGCACCGGTTCGCCCTGGCCGGCAGTGTGGCCGTCTACGCCCACGGCGGGAGCGGTCATCTGCAGCACGACGCCGACTTCTGCGTGCGCCGCGCGGACGCCGAAGCGGTGGCGCGGACACTCGCCGAAGCCGGCCTCACGGTCCGCACTCCGCCGGAGGACTGGCTGATGAAGACCACCTGCTTCGGCCAGGACGTCGACCTCCTCTTCGAGCTGGCGCACCGCCCGGTCACCACCGACCTGCTGGCCCGGGCGCAGGACGTCCCGGTCGACTCGGTGCACATGCCCGTCCTGCCGCCGACCGAACTCATGCGGGGCCTGGTCAAGGCCTTCTCCGAGCACTACTGCGACTTCGGGCCGGCGCTCGCCGCCGCCCGAGCCCTGCGCGAGAAGGTCGACTGGGAGGACGTACGCGGCTCCTGCGGGGACGAACCGATGCCCGCCGCGTTCTTCTTCCTCCTCGAACGCCTCGACGTCATCGCCCCGCGGGAGGAGCCCCGATGAGCGAACACGCCGCCAGGACCGCTGCCGGCGCCGGCGGAGCGCAGAACCTGGACTACCGCGTGGCCCATCTCGCCGACCACCTGGCCGCCGGGGACCTCGGCGAGCTGGGTGTCCGGATCGAGATCCGCGGCGAGGCGGTCCTGCTGACCGGCACCGTGCCGTCCGTGCAGTGCCGGGACGACATCCTCGGCCTGGCCCGCGCAGAGCTGCCGGGAACCCCGGTCCACTGCGACATCGTGGCCGCGGACACCGCCGTGCCCGACCACGCCGAGGAGGTCGAATGATCCGGATAGCGGCTGTCGGGGACATCCACATGGGGCCCGAGAGCAAGGGCCTGCTCCGCCCCGCCTTCGAGACCCTGCCGGACAGCGCCGACGTCCTGCTGCTGGCCGGGGACCTCACCCGTCACGGCACCCCCGAGGAGGCCCGGGTGGTGGCGCGCGAGATCGAGGGCCTGGCGGTACCGGTGGTCGCCGTCCTCGGCAACCACGATCACCACGCCGACTGCCCCGACGAGGTCACCGCCGTCCTGCAGGACGCGGGCGTACGGGTCCTGGAAGGGCAGGCGACCGTGGTGAGCAACGGCGACGCGCGCATCGGCGTGGCCGGTACGAAGGGGTTCGGCGGCGGATTCGTGGGGCGCTGCGCCGGCGAGTTCGGCGAGCCGGTCATGAAGGAGTTCGTCCGGTACTCGCGCCGCTGCGCCGACACCCTGCGCAGCTCCCTGGAGGAGCTGGAGGGGCAGGACTGCGACGTACGGATCGCCCTCACCCACTTCTCCCCGGTACCGGACACCCTGGCCGGCGAGCCTGCCGAGATCTACCCGTTCCTCGGCAGCTACCTGCTGGCCGAGGCGATCGACGCGGCGGGCGCCGACCTGGCGGTCCACGGGCACGCGCACCTCGGCACGGAGCACGGCATGACCAGCGGTGGAGTGAAGGTGCGCAACGTCGCGCAGCCGGTCATCGGCCGGGCCTTCCACGTCTATCACCTCGCGGGGCCCGAGCGGGCGACGGCCGGCGCCCCGGGCGGCCGGGTGGGGGCCTGAACCCGCCGCCGTCGGTGTCCCGGTGTGGGCGAGGCCACGCCGCTGCCCGGCCGGCAGGCATGTCCGCGGCCGGGGGTGACGGGCTACCTTCGATGGATTCCCGTTGACCTGATGGAGCCGGCCGGTCGCCAGGAACTCGGCCGGCTCCCTCGCCCGTACTCCGGACGGCCCGCCTGTGCTCGCAGATCTCTCCCCGCTCATCGCGGCGACCACCCAGTGGCTGACGCGCTCCTACCCTGCGTGCGGCGGCGCACTGGCCGCCGCCCTGGGGGAGGCGCAGGCCCGGCAGGCCGTCACCGTCGCGGCGTGGCTGAGGTACCCGACGCCGACGGACGCCGCCCTGGTCGGTATGGCGGGGCCCGGTGGCTCGGCCGGCCTGGACTGGATCACCGGCGCGGACGCGACCGCCCACGACGACGCGGACGACGCCGCCTGGCGCACCTGGGTCGACGAGGTCGTGGCGAGCTGGGCGGCCTGCCTGCTCACCGACGACGAGCTGGCCCGCCTCGCGGTCGGCGCGATCGCCGGAGGCGGTCACACGAGCCGTGCGCCGATCGACTTCCGGCGTCTGGTGTCCCCGGACACTCACGACCGCCGAGCGGCGGCCCTGCTGCGCCACCCCGACCTTCTCGCCCCCGTGGCCGCCCTGCACCGCACGGCACTCCATGAGTGCCTCGGCCCGTGGCAGGCGCTCATCGCCTGAGCCAATCGGTGTCGGCGGCCGCGCGACCTGCCGTTGCGCGCCGGGTCAGTCCTTCTTGCCGCGTCCCGTCAGCGCGTCGCGCAGGCGGTCGACCAGGCCGGCTCCCGGGGCCAGCAGTTTGTTGGCCGGCGGCTTGTCCGGGGCGGACGGGTGTGGGCGGGTCGGTGCCAGCTTCTTCGCCTGACGCACCTTGTCGCCGAGGTCGTCGAGCGTGGCCGGGGGACAGGTGGCGCGCAGCCGGGGGAAGAGGTTCTCCTCCTCGTCGGCGATGTGCGAGCGGACCTCCGTCATCAGCATCCCGACGAGGCGGTCGAACTCGGGATCGTCGGCGTCGCATCCCTCCAGGTCCTTCATGATCCGCTCGGCCGTGGAGTGATCGGCGATCTCCTTGTCGGCGATGGCGTCCCCGCCCGCTATGTGCTTGCGCACGGCCGGATAGAGGTACGCCTCCTCGGCGACCGAGTGCCGGACCAGCTCCATCGTGGCCTGGTCGGCGTGCAGCTTGCGGTCCTTGTCACCGGACGGCAGCGCCTCGATCCGGCCGAAGAACTCCTCGACCTCGCGATGATCGGTCATCAGCTCGTCGATGACGTTCCCACCGTGACCCATGTTCCTTCACCTCCAGCGTGGAACGGCGGTCCGGGCGGATCCGCCGACGGCTCCGAGTGCCCGCGGTCGACGGGCTCACACCGCCGTCGGCGCGTGTCACGAACCGCTGCCGGGGCCGGCGGCGTCCTCGGTCGTTTCAGGTGTGTCGTCGCGCTCGCCCTCGGCCTGTGAGGGCGTCGTGTACTCCGTGTCGGGGTGGTGGGCCCAAGGGGTCTCGGCTTCCTCGCGCTCGCCCTCGGCCTGCGACGGGGTGTGGTGGCTCACGCTCATGGTGGTCGTCCCTCCTGCGTGCGGGACGGTCGGACGGCCCTCCTCGGGCAGGGGAGAGCCCGGCACCGTCGAGCGCGGACCGGGTACCCCCTCGCCGAGCGGTGAACCGGCGGTGGAACCCCCGAACCCCCGAGCACCCTCGCCGTGAACGGGCGTCCTAGGGTGCGGGGATGACCACGCAGACGTACCTCTCCGAACTCTTCTCCCTGGACGGCCGTGTCGCCCTGGTGACGGGCGGCAGCTCCGGTATCGGCCGAGCCGTCGCCGAGGCCCTCGCGCGTGCGGGGGCGAGTGTCGTGGTCGTGGCGCGCAGAGAGGCGGAGCTGGCAGCGACGGTCGGCGAGCTGGCGGCCCACGGCTGCCGGGCGGCCTGGGTGAGCGCGGACCTGGGCACACGCGACGGCGTGCGCTCGGCGGCCGAGGGAGCGGCCGAGCCGTTCGGCGAGCCCGACATCCTTGTCAACTGCGCCGGGATCAACCTGCGGCCCCCCATGGGCGAGCTCGGCGAGGACGTGTGGGACACGACCATGGCCGTGAACCTGGAGGCGCCCTTTCTGCTGGGGCAGCGGTTCGGGCCCGGCATGGCCGAGCGGGGCTTCGGGCGCATCATCCACGTCACCTCCCAGCAGGCACACCGCGCCTTCGTGCAGAGCGGTGCCTACGGCGTCTCCAAGGGGGCGCTGGAGTCGCTGGCCCGCTCGCAGGCCGAGGCGTGGTCGCCGTACGGCGTCACCTGCAACACCCTCGTGCCGGGTTTCGTCATGACGCCCCTCAACGCACGCCTGTCGGACGACCCGGAGAAGGTGGCGGCGCTCGCCGCGCGCACGATGGTCGGGCGCAACGGCCTGGCCGAGGACTTCGCCGGCGCGGCGGTGTTCCTCGCGAGCCGTGCTGCCGCCTACGTCACCGGGCAGGCGGTCTTCGTCGACGGCGGGCTCTCCGTGCACTGACCCTGGCGCCCGGTTCGCCGGTCAGCGCAGGTCGAGCCGCATCAGGATCCGGGGATGACCGGCCAGCACCGAGGTGGTGTCGGCGGCGTGGACGAACCCGGCGCGTTCGAAGTTCTTCCGGAGCCCGGCGTACGCCATCGTCAGGTCGACCTTGGCGTCGCCGTTGTCCAGCGGGTACGCCTCGATCACCGGCGCGCCCCGGTCGCGGGCGAACTCGACCGCGCCGGCGATGAGGGCGTGGGTGATCCCCTGCTTACGGTGACCGGGGCGAACCCGGACGCACCACAGCGACCAGACCGGCAGGTCGTCGACGTGCGGGATCTTGCGGTTGCGGGCGAAGGACGTGGCGGAGCGCGGCGCCACCGCGGCCCAGCCGACGGGTTCGCCACCGTCGTAGGCGAGCACTCCCGGAGGGGGATCGGCACGGCACAACTCGGCCACGTACTCACCGCGGGCCGGCCCACGGAGCTCGTTGTTGAGCTTGGACGGGATGCGGTAGCTCAGGCACCAACAGACGTTCGCTGTGGGCGACTTAGGGCCCAGCACTTTGCGGACGTCCTCGAAGACCGAGGCCGGGCGAACGTCGATGGTCATGGCTCCACCATGTCACGGCACACGCCCGGGCAACGTGTCACGCCGTGGCGTGGAACGCGCGCAGCATGTCCGCGACCTGGGTGTCGGAGACCCGGCCGAAGTCCTCGTACCACTCTCCGACCGCGTGCAGCGACGGCGGCTGGTGCAGACAGACGAGGTCGTCGCACTCGGAACGGACGGCGGCCGTGGTGCGCGGGCTGCCCACAGGGACCGCCAGGATCAGCCGGGCCGGCTCATGGCGGCGCAGGAAGCGCAGCGCCGCCATGGCGGTCAGGCCGGTGGTCAGGCCGTCGTCGACCAGGACGACCGTGCGGGCGTTGACCGACGGGGGCGGGCGGTGGCCGCGGTGAACGTACTCGACGAGGTGCAGCTCGGTGCGTTCGCGCGCGATGACGTCACCGAGCCGGTCCTCGGACAGATGCATCATGGTGAGGCTCTGCCGGTCGTACAGCGGCGGGTCGTCGGCGACGATCGCGCCGATCGCCGTCTCCGGTCGGATCGGGGTGCTGATCTCACGGGCGACGAGCACGTCCAGCGGGGCGTGCAGGGCACGGGCAACCTCCACGGCGACGGGCACGCCGCCGTTCGGCAGGGCCAGGACGAGCGGATCGACGAGATCGCCGGAGCCGGCCCGCTCGAGCAGCCGCAGGGCGAGTTCCTGTCCGGCGTGGGTGCGGTCGCGGAATGACACGGCGCTCCTCCCTCGCGCTCGGTGCAGCAGCCGGGTTCCCGGCGCGGCACACGGCGAAACGAACCGCGCCGCAATCGTGGGCG
This sequence comes from Streptomyces shaanxiensis, assembly GCF_039537145.1. Taxonomy (NCBI): domain Bacteria; kingdom Bacillati; phylum Actinomycetota; class Actinomycetes; order Kitasatosporales; family Streptomycetaceae; genus Streptomyces; species Streptomyces shaanxiensis. The sequence goes on along the minus strand of NZ_BAAAZY010000028.1, from coordinate 31,980 downwards.
CCGACGGTGTTCTCCCTGGTGAGGAGGTTCGTACGCCGACTGCCCGGCGTCGCGTGTGGACCGCGTCCGCAGGGGTACTGCGGCGCACATGACAGGCATCGAACTCAAGAGCTCCGCGTTCGACGACCACGCGACGATCCCGCGTCGCCACGCCAAGGAGGGCGACAACGTCTCCCCGCCCCTGACCTGGTCCGGCGTGCCCGACGAGACGGTGGAGCTGGCCCTGCTGTGCGAGGATCCGGACGCGCCGTCGGGGACCTTCGTCCACTGGCTGGTCACCGGCATCGATCCGCACACGGAGGGGCTGCGCGCGGGCAGAACGACCCCGGGCAGCCACCCGCACAGGAACGGCTACGGGCAGTCGGGGTGGGGCGGTCCGCAACCACCGGTCGGCGACCGGGCGCACCGCTACTTCTTCCGCCTCTACGCCCTCCCGGGCCCCGTCTCCATCCCGGACGAGGCCACGGCGGACGAGGCACACCGGGTGCTCGACCAGCAGCAGCTGGCCAGCGGAACACTGGTCGGGCTGTACCGCCGCTGAGGGCTCCGGCGACCGTCGCGACGGACGGACGAGCGAGTCCGTCCGGCACGTCGGGCTGCGTACGGGCCCTCCAGAGCGCATGGTGGTGGCATGAACACGCGTCCCCCCGTGGTGGTGCTGCCGCCCGCGTCGGACGGCGGGCGTCAGGTGACGATCCACGGCAAGCCTGCGGGCACCGCGTACAGCCTGTTCGACGTGCTGGACCTGGTGCACCGCGCGGACCTGCCCACCGAGGACCGCGCCGTCGACGACCCCGCGCTGATCGAGTGGCGCGGCGGCGGGCCGTACGACTGGAACGAAGCCGACTCGCCCGATACGGCGGGCGGGTGAACCCGGCAGCCACCCTCTGATGTCCGAGGTTCCCGCCGGAGCGCCGCCGGCCTTCACTGAGGGCGGCAACTCCGAACGGAACCACTACATCACGGGGACACGCATGAACCGCAGGAAGAGCATCTTCGCAGCCGGCCTGGCCACCACCGTCTCGGCACTGGCCCTCACCCTCGGCGCAGTGGCCGCCCCCGCCCAGGCCGCGGCGCCCGGCGGGGCCGCGGCCATGGCGGGCACCGTCGACTGTGACGGCTGGGTGCACAACAACAACCCGGACCACGGCATCGCGGGCTGCCAGAACAACACCGACCGCACCGTCACCTTCCGCGCCGAGATCGTCTGCGGCCTGGCCCCGGACGTCTCGGGCCAGTGGGTGACGCTGGCCCCCGGCCAGTACAGCGAGTCCTCCGGCGTCTGCGCGATCTACAGCTCGGGCGTCGGCAGCGTGGGCTGGACCATCCAGTAGGGAGGGCTACCAGCCGGGCGTGCGGTCCGGGTCGGCGTTGAACACCGGGTGGTAGCTCTCCGGCGGGGCCAGGTAGCTGACCGGCAGCCCGCCGGTGTCGACGACGATCTGGTCGACGGCGATGCCCGGGTCGACCATGAACAGCCGGAGCACATGCTCGCCGGGCTCGGTCACCGTCAGGGTCGCGGTCAGCTTCTCGACACCGTCCTCCACATTGCGGGCCCAGGCGTCGCCCCGGTTGCCGGTGGCGACGGCCTGGCCCGTGAGGACGGTGGCCGGCTGGTCGTCGAGCGCGAGGGCCAGCCGCCGGTGGCCGCGCTCGTCGAGGGACGGCAGCCGGAAGACGGTGACCGGGAAGCGGCCGGCCCCGCCGAAGCGCACCCGGTACCTCAACTCCGGTGCCCTGGCGGCGAAGTCGGCGGTCACCGGGGCCGCCGTCGACGGCACCGCCTCCATGGCGCCGGTCCGGCGGCCCAGCCCGCGCACCACACGCCAGCGGGCCCCGCCGCGCGCCACCCGGTGGTCGGCGTGCACGGCGTCGATCGAGACGTACCCGTGGGCCTCCACGAACCCACGGGCCCGTCGCCGCCCCCGCTCACCGTCGTTGACCACCCGCAACGGCACCTCGATCCGCTGCCCGGCCCCGCTGACGGCGACCGTCGCGTCGTACGCGCCCTCGGGCAGCCGCGCCCAGTCGATCTCCACCCACACCCGGGTCTGCTCGATCACGGAACCGCCCGCCGTGCTCAGCAGCACCCACGGACGGCTCGCCTCGGCGGACCAGTCGACCGGCAGGAAACCGGTGTTGAAGACGTCGAGGAAGCGTCTGTCCCGGGTGTAGGACGAGAAGGACAGCGGGCGGTCCGTCCCGGTCTCGTTGCCCTCGGCGGCCACACCCAGCCCCGAGGTCTCCTGCCGGGCGATCCTGGTGACGGCCGGGCGGCCCGGGGCCTTGGGGATCTGCGACGGGTACGGGTTGACGATCCCGTCCCATTTCCCGCCCGCCACCTCGGTGTTGTACCGCCTGGTGAGCGCCGCCTCCTCGGCATGGGCCGCCTCGACCAGGTCCGCGAACCGGTTGGTGCCGGCCCCGCGGCCCTGCCGGACCGCGAGCGCGTTGCGATCCGCCCAGTAGTACTTCAGGTTCATCAAGTACGCCCCGTGCGCCGGGTACTCCACCAGTTCGAAGTAGGCGTCCCGGTACGCCTCGGGCAGCTTCGCCCCGGTCGCCCGGACCCGCTCCAGCAACCGCTCGTAAGCGGCCATGCGGCGGCCCGCCTCGTCGCCGTGGTGGATGACGGAGAAGACCCCGCGGTCGATGAACTCCGGGCGGCGCTCGGCCGCGAGCCGGTAGTACTCGCTGCGGACGGCGGCGATCTCCCGGCCGTACCGTCGGCCGAACTGCCGTCCGGCCCACTCGGCCAGGAAGCCCTCGACGTCGTCGGCGTCCCACCGGTCCACGTCCCAGGCCATGTCCATGCTGAAGGACAGCCCGGTCTCGATCGACTTGACGTCGCCCACGTTGAAGATCCACATGCGGTCCACGCCGTGCTCGTACACCCGCCGCAACTCCTGCCACACCTTGGCCAGTTGGGTGGTGTCCAGCCACAGATAGCTCTTCGGGCGGCCCCAGTAGGAGAGGTGGTAGTAGATCCCGTTCCCGCCCGCGCGCCGCCGCTCGGCGTCGTTCGGGAGCTGGCGCATGTTGCCGTGGTTGTCGTCCGGCCAGATCAGCGTGACGTCGTCGGGGACCTGGACGCCCGCGTTGTACAGCTCCAGGACCTCCTTGTACGGGATGAAGATCTGCGGCTCGGCCGCCGTACCGACCTCCTCGGCCAGGATGCGGCGCTGGTCGGCGATGATGTCGTTCATCACCGCGACCTTCTCCGGGACGGTGGTGGCGTACTTGGTCTCCAGCGCGCTGTCGTGCAGCCCGCGCATCCCGATCGTCCAGCTGCTCTCGTACGACGCGTTCTGTGTCGCCCGGGCTCTCCAGTAGTCGGAGATGACGGCCGGGTTCACCGTGTAGTCGTACACCGGCAGGGCACCGTCCGCGCCCCGGTGCTCCTGCGCCCACGGCTCCCACTCGTGGACGCCGTTGCGCAGCAGGGCCTCGGGGTGGCTGGAGCCGACGACGATGCCGTAGCGGTCGGCCAGTTCGGGGTTCTCGCGGTGCTTGTTGAAGAAATCGGAGTACGGATGCATCGCCGGCCACAGGTAGTTGGCCTTGAGACGGAGAAGCAGTTCGAAGACGCGCTTGTACGTCTCCGGGCCGATGTTCTTGTCCGGCTCCTGGGTGCGGTGCGACCAAGTGGTCAGGTTCTGCTCGTCGTTGATGAAGACGCCCCGGTAACGCACCGAAGGCTCGTACCGCTTGAGCGGGCCGGCCGGCACCGACACCGTGTCGCGGTGGGGCACGGGCACATCGGCCCACCAGTACCAGGGGGAGACACCGATGCGCTCCGAGGTGTCGTAGATGCCGTAGACCGAGCCGCGCCGGTCACTGCCCGCGATCACCAGGGCGCGCTCCACCCCGGGCAACGGACGCTCCACGACCTGCGTCACCGACGCCTCCCAGCGCCCCTTCACCCGCGAGACGTCCAGGCGCCCCTGTGCCACGAGCCGGTCGACGACCGGGCTGGCACCGAGGGTGCCGACCAGGACCAGGCCTGCGGCAGCCGTCTCCGGGAGGGTGTGGCGCAGCGCCGGCCGGACTCCGCTGACCCGTTCGACGTCCGCCTGCAGATCGCCGGCCGCGCGGATCACGGCGGGGTCGTCCGCCGCGTCGACGTACAGCTCGACGGCGGTGCCGCCGCGCACCAGCGGGAAGTCGGACGGGTCCGACGCGGCTTGGGCAGCGGCCGTGGGGAGGACGGCGGGCAGCAGTGGGGCCACTCCGGCGGCGGCCATTCCCCGGAGGAACGCCTTGCGGGTCCACGGCTGCGGCGGGCGGGGCGATGCGTCGTGCGGCACGAGACGGTTCCTTCCGCGTGCGAGCGGGTGCGGGGGCGTGGAGGGTCTGTTGGCACGGCTCTGTTGGCATGACCAGGCTAGAAAGCGCTTGCTGTCGGGAACCCTAGGCCAGGTCTCTCCGAGGGGTCCAGACCCGTGCGGAGGGAAAGGGCGGGCGAGCCCCGTGGTGTGTCCGATTCCGGTGGGTGGGGTACGCGGCGACGGACGGAAGGGGACGGAAAGGGAAAGTAGAGAAGAGGAAGGGGAAGGAAGGAGAAGGAAGGGGAAGTCCATGCAGTTCCGTGACCGCGAGGAGGCCGGGCGGGAGCTGGCGGAGCAGCTGCGCATCCGGCACGACAAGGGCGTCCTTCCGCACCCCGTCGTCCTCGCACTGCCCCGGGGCGGCGTCGCGGTCGCCCGGGAGATCGCCCAGGTGCTCGAGGCCCCGCTGGACGTGCTCGTCGTCCGCAAGATCGGCGCTCCGTTCCACGAGGAGTTCGGCGTCGGCGCGCTCGCGGGCGACGACCCTCCGCTCTTCGACGAGGCGTCGCTGTACCGGCTGGGGCTGAGCGAGGCGGATCTGGCGCCGGTGGTGGAGCGGGAACGCAAGGAGCTGCGGCGGCGCGAGGAACGGTACCGGCAGGGCCGGCCGGCTCCGGAGCTGCGCGGCCGTACCGCCGTCGTGGTCGACGACGGGGTCGCGACCGGCTCGACCGCCCGCGTCGCCGTGCGCGCCGTACGCAACCGGAACCCCGGGCACCTGGTGCTGGCCGTCCCGGTCTGTGCGCCGGACGCGGCCGAGGAACTGCGCCGCGAGGTCGACGAGTTCGTCTGCCTGTACGAGCCGAGGCTGTTCAGCGCGGTCGGTGAGTGGTACGAGGACTTCGGTCAGCTGACCGACGCCGATGTGCTGGAGGCGCTGCGCGGCGCGTGAGGGCTCATGGAGCGGCTCGGCGGCTGAGACTCACCGAGCGGCTCGGGCGGCGCCCTTCGCCAGGGTGAGCGCGCCGTCCGTGTTCAGGGAGAGGTGGGCGCCGTAGCTGATGCGGTCGAGGGTGGTCCGCAGCCAGGCGCTGTCCTCGGGCGGCGCCGGTTCCAGGCGCATCCGGCGGGCGAGCAGGGGTGACATGCGCAGGTCGGTGAGGGCGCCCGTGTCCGCCGCCACCGTCACGAAATAGGCGATGCGCAGGTCGTCGCGGTACTCCTCGTAGCCCGGTATGCCCTCGTAGTCGTCGATGAAGTCGCCGCAGCCGTGCAAGATCAGCCGGTTCCGGTAGAGCTCGACGGGGCGGGGGTGGTGCGAGGAGTGGCCGTGGACGACGTCGGCTCCGCCGTCCACCAGGGCGTGCGCGAAGCGGCGTTGGTCGCGCGGGACGAGGTAGCCCCAGTTGGAACCCCAGTGCACGGACACGACCACGATGTCACCGGCCCGCTTCACCGAGCGGATGTGCCGCACCGCGGCGGCCGCCGTCGCGGGCGAGAGCTCGGGCACATGGGCGACGCCGGGTCGGTCGGCCGTCGCCGCCCAGCCGGGCGGGATGCCGCTGGTGGCGACGCCGAGGGCGAAGACGAGCACGCGGCCGCCGTGGGGGAGCGGCAGCGCGACGGGCGCGTACGCCTCCTCGGCGGTCCGCCCCGCGCCCGCCGTCCGCAGACCGGCGCCGTGCAGCACGGCGAGGGTCTCCTCCAGACCCGGTCGGCCGAAGTCCTGCACATGGTTGTTGGCCAGGACGCAGACGTCGGGCCGGGCCACCATGAGGGCGGGCAGGTTGGCCGGATGCATGCGGTAGTGGACCGCCTTGCCGGGCTCGAACGCGTCGCTGCGCGTCACCGACGTCTCCAGATTGACGATCCGGACGTCCGGCGCGCACGCCTCCAGCAGCGCCAGCGCCTCGCCCCACGGATAGGCCGCGTCGACCGGCACCGGGATCGGCCCGCTCACCGCCTCCGCCATGCTCACGTACGCCCGCGCGTCCGTGACGTACCCCTCCCGCAGCCCGGGGTCGCCGGGCCGGGCCAGGATCTGGTCGACGCCACGTCCGAGCATCACGTCGCCGCAGACGAACAGCGTCACCGTGCCGCCGCTCATGTCTCAACGGTACGAGGTCGCGGGGCGGGTGGCTTTGGGCGGACGGTTCGGCGGCGGGCGGGTGTGGGACGGGTTCTGGTGAAGCGTTGCGGGATGGCCTGCGGGGGTCTGCCGGGGGATGGCCTCCGCTGAGGCGCTACGGGGGGCTCCTGGTGGGAATGGGCCCTAGTGAACCGCCCTGGGATGGGTTCTGGTGAAGCGTGCGGGACAGGTCCTGGCGATCCGCCGCGCGATTGCGTCTCCGGCGACCCGCCGTGGGATCGCTTCCGGTGAGGCGCTGCGGGGTGGGTACTGGTGAACCGCCGGGGGGGGGGATCCCGGCGATCCGCGTCAGGACGGCCCCCGGTGGAGCGTCACGGGACGGCCTCCGGCGATCCACTGCGGGACGCCCCCGGCCGCCCCGCCGCGCCCCCCGCGATACGGACGCGCCCGCGCGGGTACCCCGCACCTGCGTGCCGGGCGTGCCGGGCGTGCCGGGCGTGCCGGGCGTGCCGGGCGTGCCGGGCGTGCGGGGCCGTCGGCCGAGGTGCGGGAGGCTGTCATGGAACTGGTGGAGGAGGCTCCTCACCGCTTCCGCATGGACCCGCACGGTCCGATGCGGGTGCCCGGCGTGGTGTTCGCGTCCCGGGCGTTGCTGAGGGACGCCGATCAGGCGCTGGAGCAGGTGGCCAACGTGGCCACACTGCCCGGCATCGTCGGCGCCTCGTACGCCATGCCGGACATCCACTGGGGCTACGGCTTCCCCATCGGCGGCGTCGCCGCGACCGACGTGGCCGACGGCGGGGTCGTCTCCCCGGGCGGGGTCGGCTTCGACATCTCCTGCGGCGTACGGCTGCTGGCGGCCGACACCGACGGCCAGGCTCTGGCGTCCGAACTGACCGCGGTGATGGACGGCCTGGACCGGGCGATCCCGCGCGGCGCCGGGCCCGGCGGGGTGTGGCACCTGACCGGCCCCGGCCAGCTGGAGCGGATCCTGCGGGGCGGCTCCCGGTACGCGGTGGAGGAGGGGCACGGCGAGTCGCGCGACCTGGCGCGCTGCGAGGACGGCGGGGCGGTCGCCGACGCCGACGTGGACCAGGTGAGCGCGCGGGCACGGGAGCGCGGCCTGGGCCAGGTCGGCAGCCTCGGGTCCGCCAACCACTTCCTGGAGGTGCAGCGCGTCGACGAGGTGTACGACGCGACGGCGGCCGCCGCGTTCGGGCTTGCCGTCGGCCAGGTGTGCGTGATGATCCACTGCGGTTCGCGCGGCCTCGGCCACCAGATCTGCACCGATCATGTCCGGCTGATGGACCGCGCGATGTCCCGCCACGGCATCGAGGTCCCCGACCGCCAACTCGCCTGCACACCGGTCGAGTCGCCGGAGGGGCGGCGGTACCTCGGCGCGATGGCGGCCGCGGCCAACTATGGCCGCGCCAACCGCCAGTTGCTGTCCGACGCGGCCCGCCGGGTCTTCCGTCGCACCGCGCGCACCAGGCTGTCGCTGGTGTACGACGTCTCCCACAACCTCGCCAAGATCGAGGCCCACCCGGTGGACGGAGCCCGCCGCACCCTGTGCGTCCACCGCAAGGGCGCGACCCGAGCCTTCCCTCCCGGCCACCCGGACCTGCCGGACGACCTGCGCGCGGTCGGCCAGCCGGTGCTGATCCCCGGGACCATGGGAACCGCCTCGTACGTCCTGGTGGGTGTGGCCGGCGGAGACGGCTTCGCCTCCACCTGCCACGGTGCCGGCCGGGTCCTCAGCCGCCATCGGGCCGCCCGCGCGGTGGGCGGCCGGGAACTGCGGGCCCGGCTGGAGTCGGCGGGCATCGCGGTGCGCCCACGGTCGCTGCGGGGCCTCGCGGAGGAGACGCCCGAGGCGTACAAGGACGTCGACGAGGTGGTGGCCGTGAGCGAGAGCGCGGGACTGTGCCGGACGGTGGCCCGGCTGGTGCCTTTGGGGGTGGTCAAGGGCTGAGGGCGCGAGGGAAGCCGTATGCGGTTCCGCTGCGGCTCTGCCGCCGTACCCCTCACACGTCCACGGTCACCTCGCACGACCACCCGTACGGACCCGGCCCGATGTGCAGCCCGTGCCACGAGACGCCCTTCGGCGTGGCGCCGGTGACCTCCACGTCCGCCAGGTCGGCGAGCGCGAGCCGTACGTCGAGGTCGCCGTCCGTGGTGTCGGCCTCCAGGTCGACGGGGACCTGACCGTCCACGTCGAGGCGGAAGACCACCTCGTCGAGGAGCGCGGTCAGCAGGTCCTCGTCGCTCTCCTCAGCGAAACGCACCCGCTCCACCGACGTGGGCCGTACCGCCGTGAGGTCCGCGAAGCACTCCACCATCCCGAGCGCGGCCTCCACCAGACAGCGCTCCCGGCTCACGCCCCACGCCTCGATCCGCACGTCGGCCGTGTGCGGCACCGCCCGATGGCCGCTGCCGCCGCTCCGCCGTGTCTCGATGTCGTCGTCCGTGTCACCGACCATCGACACCACCTGATCCGCCGAGTCGTCCCCGAGGAGGGCGTTACACGGATAGGGGTACCCGAGTCGGGGCACGGCGTACCGCCAGGACCGAAGGAGCCGACATGCCGGACATGGAGCAGGGCGAGGCACGCGGGCGGTTCGCCGCGGCGCCCGTCGCGCGACTGGCCACGGTCGACCCCGAGGGTCGTCCCCATCTGGTGCCGGTCCTGTTCGCGGTGCGCGGCGACGAGATCGTCACGGCCGTGGACGGCAAACCGAAGCGGTCCCGGCGGCTCAGGCGGCTGCACAACATCGCCGTCAGCCCGGCCGTCTGCCTGCTGGCGGACGAGTACGACGACGACTGGGACCGCCTGTGGTGGGTGAGGGCGGACGGCGGTGCCCGGATCCTGCCGCCCGGCACGTCGGAGACGTCAGACGCGTCAGACAGGGCCGACGCATCCGACGCATCCGACGCATCCGACGCGTACGCCGCCGCGATCGAGCTGCTGCGGCAGAAATACCCCCGGTACCGGCTGCAGCCGCCGGACGGACCGGTGATCGTGATCACCGTCCTGCACTGGAGCGGGTGGCAGGCCGTCGCGTGAATCCATCCGTGCAGAGTGAATCCATCCGTGCAGACCCATTGACCCTTGACCGTCCACGACCATAATCTCCGTCCTCATATGTAGACGGCGTCTTCATGTGAGGACCCCATTCAGTGGGTTGAACAGAAGCGGCCGATGTTCGAAGGAGAACCTGCACATGCCGCTCGTGGTGGTCGGGATCAGTGTCCTGGTCCTGCTCGTCCTGATGACCAAACTCAGGCTGAACGGCTTCGCCGCCCTGCTCCTGGTGGCCGTGGCTGTCGGGCTGGTGCAGGGGATCGGGCCGGAGAAGATCCCGGACGTGCTCGCCGAGGGCATCGGCGGGCAGATCGGCGACACCATGCTCACCATCGGCCTCGGCGCCATGGTCGGCCGGGTGATGGGGGACTCCGGCGCCGCCCAGCGCATAGCCGGCAGGCTTCTGGAGGTGTGCGGGCCCCGCTGGGTCCAGGTGGCCATGGTGCTGACGGCCATGCTCATCGGCGTGACGATGTTCTACGAGGTGGCCTTCGTCATCATCGTGCCGATCGCGTTCACGCTCGTGCGGGTCACCCGGGCGAACCTGCTGTGGGTGGGGCTGCCCATGTCGATCGCCCTGTCCACCATGCACAGCTTCCTGCCGCCGCACCCCGGCCCCACCGCGGTGGCCGCCACCTTCCACGCGTCCGTCGGACTGACCCTGTTCTACGGCCTGTTCATCGCCGTGCCGGTGGGTGCCTTCATCGCCCTGCTCTGGCCGCGTCTGCCCTTCGTCCGGGCGATGAACCCCTCCATTCCCAAGGGCCTGGTGAGCGAGCGGGTCTTCGAGGACGACGAGATGCCCGGCCTGGGCTGGTCGCTGTCCGTCGCCCTGCTGCCCGTGGTGCTGATCGCCGGCGCCGCGGTGACCGACCTGGCGGCCTCCGGCGACAACGGCCTGCTGCACTTCATCGCCTTCATCGGCTCCGCGCCGATCGCCCTGCTGCTCACCCTGCTCGTCGCGATCTGGGCGTTCGGCCCGCGCATCGGCCGTAGCCTGGCCGAGGTCAGCGCCTCCTGCAAGGAGGCCGCCCAGGCGATGGCGATGATCCTGCTCGTGATCGGCGCGGGCGGCGCCTTCAAGAACGTCCTCGTCGAAGGCGGGATATCCGACTACATCAAGGACGCGACCGACGGCTGGTCCATCTCCCCGATCATCCTGGCCTGGCTGATCGCCGCCATCCTCCGGGTGGCCCTCGGTTCCGCGACGGTCGCCGTCGTCACGGCCTCCGGCGTGGCGCTGCCCCTGCTCGCCGGCAGCGGTGTCCACCCCGAGGTGATGGTCCTCGCCGTCTCCTGCGGATCGATCGCCTTCTCCCACGTCAACGACCCGGGCTTCTGGATGTTCAAGGAGTACTTCAACCTGTCCGTCCTGGACGCCATCAAGGCCCGTACGACCTACACGACGGTCCTCGCGATCCTGGGCCTGGGCGGTGTACTCGTCCTGGAACAGGTCCTGGACGCCCTCAGCATCTAACTGCCCCCCATTCCTCTCGACTGCCCACCCTTCCTCGACTCCTCGACCGCCCACCGCTCCCCTCACGAGAACGGCATCCGCCCAGTCATGAGTCAGCCCGTCGTCACCCGCTTCTCCGTCTATCCGGTCGCCGGCCGCGACTCGATGCTCCTCAACCTCTCCGGTGCCCACGCCCCGTACTTCACGCGCAACGTCGTCGTCCTGGAGGACTCCGAGGGCCGTACCGGTCTGGGCGAGGTGCCCGGCGGAGAGAAGATCACCCAGACCCTGCGCGATGCCGAACCCCTCGTCGTCGGCGCCCGCGTCGGCGACTACAAGCGCGTCCTGCGCACGATCGAGGCGACCTTCGCCGACCGCGACTCGGGCGGTCGCGGTGCGCAGACCTTCGACCTGCGTACGACGGTGCACGCGGTGACCGCCGTCGAGTCGGCCCTCCTCGACCTGCTCGGCCGGCACCTCGAAGTGCCGGTCGCCGCCCTGCTCGGTGACGGCCAACAGCGCGACGCCGTACGGGTCCTCGGCTACCTCTTCTACGTCGGTGACCCGGACCGCACCGACCTGGACTACGTCCGCGACCCCGGCTCGGCGGTCGAGTGGTACCGGATCCGGCACGAGGAGGCGCTGACCCCCGAGGCCATCGTCCGGCAGGCGGAGGCCACCTACGACCACTACGGCTTCCGCGACTTCAAGCTCAAGGGCGGTGTCCTGCCCGGCGCGGAGGAGGTCAAGGCCGTACGGGCGCTCAAGGAGCGCTTCCCCGGGGCGCGGATCACCCTCGACCCCAACGGCGCCTGGTCGCTGCGCGAGGCCGTCGAGTTGTGCCGCCCGCTCGTGGGCACGCTCGCCTACGCCGAGGATCCCTGCGGGGCGGAGGGCGGCTACTCGGGACGGGAGGTCCTCGCCGAGTTCCGCCGGGCCACCGGGCTGCCCACGGCGACCAACATGATCGCGACGGACTGGCGCCAGCTGACTCACGCCCTGGCCCTGCAGTCGGTCTCCATCCCGCTCGCCGACCCGCACTTCTGGACCATGGAGGGGTCGGTACGGGTCGCCCAGCTCTGCAACGCGATGGGGCTGACCTGGGGCTGTCACTCCAACAACCACTTCGACATCTCCCTGGCGATGATGGTCCACTGCGGAGCGGCCGCCCCAGGCGAGTACAACGCCCTGGACACGCACTGGATCTGGCAGGAGGGACGGGAACGGCTCACCGTCGAGCCGCATAGGATCACGGGCGGTGAGGTCGCCGTACCGGACACGCCCGGACTGGGGGTCCGCCTGGACATGGACCGGCTCCTCGCCGCGCATGAGCTGTACCGCGAGAAGGCTTTGTCGGGCCGGGACGACGCGGCCGGGATGCAGTACCTGATCGAGGGCTGGACCTTCGACGCGAAGCGGCCGTGTCTCGTGCGCTGAGCCGGGCTGTCGGGGCCGCCGTCAGAGGGCGAAGACGCGGCGGGCGTTGCCGTGCAGGAACAGCTCCCGCGTCTCCTCGTCCAACTTGAGGTCGTCCAGGTGCTCCAGGGCCCGACTCGGCGTGATCATGGGGTAGTTGGAGCCGAACAGGACCTTGCGGCGGCCCCGGCCGCGCAGGTACTCCACCAGTTCCGGCGGGTAGCGGCGGGCGGTGTAGGCACTGGTGTCGATGAAGACGTTGGGGTGTTTGTCGGCGACCGCGATCATCTCCGTCGTCCACGGGTAGCCGATGTGCCCGCACACGATCGTGAGCTCGGGGAAGTCCAGCGCGACCTGGTCGATGTACGGGATGGGCCGTCCCGTCTCCGACGGACGCAGCGGGCCCGTGTGCCCGACCTGGGTGCAGAACGGCACACCGAGGTCCACGCAGGCCGCGTACAGCGGGTAGTACAGCCGGTCGGTCGGCGGCAGCCCCCACAGCCACGGGATGAGGCGCAGCGCCACGAAGCCCGACTCCTCGACGGCGCGCCGCAGTTCCCGTACGGCGGCCATGGGCCGGGCGAGGTCGGCGCCCGCCACTGCGCGCAGCCGCCCGCCGGACTGCTCGACGAAGGAGGCCACCTCGGCGTTGTCGATCAGCGCGCCCTGCGGCCCGTACCAGGCGGCCGCCAGGCCGACCTCCACGTCCGCGGCCTCCAGCGCCGCCACTGTGACCTCGACGGGCAGCGGCTCGTCGAGCGTCCGCATGCCGGTGGTCCACCGGCGCAGTGACTCGAACATCTCGTGGTTGGCGTGGCGCGGCGTCGGATGCTGCATCCAGGCGTCGATGACGGGCACGGTGTCGGCCTCTCTGTGCGGTCGGCCCGGATCACCCGGACGTGGGCGCGCGGGGTCTCGCCCTGGGCGGGGCGCAGGAAGCCGATGGTGAAACCGGCGGTCATCGCGTCCGGGCCGACCGCGCTGCCCGCGGCGAAGGACCGCGCGTGGTCCGCCGCGTAGCCGAGCAGGCCGCCGTGGGCGAAGCCGTGCTGCTGCAGCAGATCCTCGCGCACGTTCAGTTCGAGTGTCGCCCCGCCGTCACCGAAGGCCGTCAGTCCGGCACCCAGCGGGACGCTGAAGGGCTGGGCGGCCGGCACCTTGCGGGCGAGGGCCGGGTCGAGGGTCTCGCGCACGTCGCACCCCTCTCACTTCACCAGTGAAGTGAGGATGGCGGCGACCCGTCGCTTCTGTCAACATCGGTCCATGCCCGAGCCCGATCAGCGTCTGTTCTTCCTGCTCCAGCGGGCGGCGCACCAACTGCGCACCGCCTCCGACCGGCGCCTGCTGGCCACCGCCGGGATCACCACGGCCCAGCTCGGCGCGCTGTTCGCGGTCCGAGACGAGCCGGGCATCACCCAGCAGGGGCTGGCCCACACCCTGGGGCTGCGCGAGTCCGCCGTCACCGGGCTGGTCGGGCGGCTCACCGCGGCCGGTCTGGTCGTCAAGCGGGCGCATCCGCGGGAGCACCGGGCGGTGGTGCTGGAGCTGACCGACGACGGGGCCGCCGCACTCGACGCCGCGCAGCCGGAGGTCGAACGGTTCAACGCCGAGGCGCGGGCGCTGCTCGGCGAGGACGAGTTCACGCGGACCGCGGCGGCGATGCGCGCACTGGCCTACTGGGAGTCGCCGTGACGGGGAGTCCGCGGGGCGTGGGAGTCCCCGTGGCGTGAACGTGTGCCCGGCGTTTCGTCCCGTCCGGCTGCCGTTCCGTACCTCCGCCCCTATCGTGAGGCCATGTACTCGACGCGGGTCTCCCGGCATGTGAACGCCTCGCGGGCGGCCGTCTACCGGGCTCTGCTGGACGCGGACGCCGTCGCGCAGTGGCGGGTGCCGGACGGCATGACCGCGCGGGTGCACGAGTTCGACGGCAGGGAAGGCGGGGCGTTCCGGGTCTCCCTCACCTATGACCTGCCGACCGGCACCGGCAAGTCGGACCCGCGGACCGACACGTATCACGGTCACTTCGTGCGGCTCGTGCCGGACGAGCAGGTGGTCGAGGAGGTCGAGTTCGAGACCGACGACCCCGGCCTGCGCGGCACGATGACGATGACCACCACCCTCACCGACGCCGACGGCGGCACGGCCGTCCTCGTCGAGCACGAGGGGATTCCCGACGTCGTGTCCGAGCAGGACAACGAGGCCGGTACGCGGATGGCGCTGGCCAACCTCGCCCGGCTCGTCGAGTCCGCGTCCTGGTGACTCGGTCACGGTGACTCGATCATGGTGATCTCGCCGGGAGAACTGATCGGCAACCTCTGAGCGTTCGGCGGCGACTGTCGGTCGAGGGGGCTCTCCGCCGCCTCCCCGAGACCGAACGAGAGCCACCGCATGAGCATCAGAGCGACTTCGCGCCGACGTAGTCAGCACCGTAAGAGACCCGACCGCCGCCCCTTGCTGATCTGCGCGGTGACGATCACCGTGGTCGTGGCCGCCGTACTGCTGCTGACCAGGACCGACTCCGGTGCGGACACGGCGAAGGGCGGAAGTTCGACGCTCCAGGACGCGAGCGGCCCCCGCCCGGTCGCGTCCTCGACGCCCGCCTCCCCCTCCCCGTCGCGGTCCAAGTCGGAGGCGTCCCCGTCCGCCTCGAGGGCGTCGCCCCGCAAGAGCGCCACCCCCTCCGCGAAGCCGACCTCCGCCGCCCGCCCCTCCACCGGCTTCGCCGCCTGGCCCACGCCCACCACCGACCGGCCGGTGACCGCCACCGTCGAGGTCTCCGGCAGCTACGACGGACGCCTCAAGCGGTTCCACGGTGCCGGAGCCCTCGGCGCCGACGGCCAGGACGAGGACCAGGACCCGCTCTTCGAACTCGCCGACGGGGCGACCCTGAAGAACGTGATCCTGGGCGCCCCGGCCGCCGACGGGGTGCACTGCCTGGGCAGTTGCACCCTGCAGAACGTGTGGTGGGAGGACGTCGGAGAGGACGCGGCGACCTTCAAGGGAGGGTCCGCGTCGGCGACGTACCGCGTTCTCGGCGGTGGTGCCCGGCACGCGGACGACAAGGTCTTCCAGCACAACGGCGCCGGAACCGTGACCATCGGGAACTTCCAGGTCGCGGACTTCGGCAAGCTCTACCGCTCGTGCGGCAACTGCGACACCCAGTACGAGCGCCATGTCGTCATCAGCGACGTGAAGGTGACCGGCCCCGGCAACGCGATCGCCGGGATCAACGCCAACTACGGCGACACAGCCACCCTGTCGGGTGTGACGATCAACGGTGACGGCGGCAGGGACATCACCGTCTGCGACCGCTTCCAGGGCAACGACAGCGGCGACGAGCCGAACGAGACCGGCAGCGGACCTGACGGGACGCACTGCCGGTACAGCACGTCGGACGTCACCTATAGCTGATCTTTGCCTGGGGTTCGCCGGGCGTACGAAAGCGCTCGCTTGCATCGGTGTATGGACACCGAACTGTTGTCAGGGCTGCGCGTCGACTACACCGATCAGGACGACCCCGTGCTGATCAGGCCGGACGGCAGCCCCGTGGACACCTGGCGCGAGAACTACCCGTACCAGCAACGCATGGAGCGCCCGGAGTACGAGTGGCACAAGAGGCTCCAGCAGATCGAGCTGCTGAAGCTGCAGA
This sequence comes from Streptomyces shaanxiensis, assembly GCF_039537145.1. Classification (NCBI taxonomy): domain Bacteria; kingdom Bacillati; phylum Actinomycetota; class Actinomycetes; order Kitasatosporales; family Streptomycetaceae; genus Streptomyces; species Streptomyces shaanxiensis. The sequence goes on along the minus strand of NZ_BAAAZY010000028.1, from coordinate 16,020 downwards.
GCTGGATCAAGGAGACCGGGCGCCGTCTCGTCATCGTCTTCGAAGGGCGGGACGCGGCCGGCAAGGGCGGCACGATCAAGCGCTTCACCGAGCACCTCAACCCGCGCGGCGCCCGCGTGGTGGCGCTGGAGAAGCCGACCGAGCGCGAGCGCGGGCAGTGGTACTTCCAGCGCTACGTGGAGCATCTGCCGACCGCCGGCGAGATCGTGTTGTTCGACCGGTCCTGGTACAACCGGGCCGGTGTGGAACGGGTGATGGGCTTCTGCAGCGACGACGAGTACCGGCGCTTCATGCGGCAGGCACCCGCCTTCGAGCGCATGCTCGTGGACGACGGCGTCGACCTGATCAAGTTCTGGTTCTCGGTGTCGCAGGGTGAGCAGCGCACCCGGTTCACCATCCGCCAGGTCGACCCCGTACGGCAGTGGAAGCTCAGCCCGATGGACCTGGCGTCGCTGGACCGCTGGGAGGACTACACCGCCGCCAAGGTCGCCATGTTCCGTGAGACGGACACCGAGCACGCGCCCTGGACGGTGGTGAAGAGCAACGACAAGAAGCGGGCCCGCGTCGAGGCCATGCGCAGCGTGCTGGCCCGCTTCGACTACGGCGACAAGGACGAGGAGGTCGTCGGCACCGCCGATCCCCGGATCGTCGGCGCGGCCGCGGGTCTGCTGGAGGCCGGTGAGGACGACTCCGAGCACGGCCGCTGACCGGCGCCCGCCCCGGCTCCGGCCGCGGCGCTAGCTCCGGGGAAGCACCGTGACGCGACGGAAGTTGCACTCGTCCCCTGCCGGGGGTCCGGCGGGGGAGAGGCGGTGCTGGTGGGCCTTGAGCGCGGCGCTGACCAGGCTCATCAGCAGGTCGACATCCGTGTCGCAGTCGAGATGTACGGTCACCCAGTTCGAGCCCGGGAGCAGCCGGATCGCGGTCGACTCCCGCAGGTCGTCGTGGAACCGCTGGATGGCCGACACGGTCAGGTGCAGGTCCACGTCCCGGTCGGAGTGGAAGTGCACGATCTCGCTCTGGACGGTGCGCAGTGCCCGCCCTGCGCCGCAACTGGCCGGGCCCGAACTCAGATCGGGCCAGACTTCCAGTTGCTTCATGGCGCGCTGGGCCAGTGTCATGTCCCCATAGTCACCCGATCACCGCGTCGCAACCAGAGGTTGAGCGAACTGTAACCGTGGCGTGAGGTAACCCGACACCGGCCCACTGCCCACGGTGAGGGCCTACTCGGGCGGCGTCGGGGTGTCGTGCGTGCGGTACATCGCCTGTACGTCCAGCTCCAGCTGGACCGTGGGACCGACCACCGCGATGCCGCGCGCGAGCATGCTGCGCCAGTTCAGGGTGTAGTCCTCCCGGTGGAGCTCCGCCTTGGCCAGGGCGGCGCAGCGCAGCTCCTCGCCGTAGCCGCCGTTGACCGACCCCAGGTAGGTGGTGTCCAGCTCGACGGAGCGGCTGATCCCGTGCATGGTCAGCGAGCCGTGCAGCGTCCACTTGGTGCCGCCGCGGTAGGCGAAGCGCGTGCTGGCGAAGTCGAGGTACGGGTAGCGCTCGACGTGCAGGAAGTCGGCGGAGCGCAGGTGGTTGTCCCGGGTGTTGTTGCCCGTGGTGATGCTCGCGGCCTCGATGCGCACGGACACCCGGGAGGCGGCCATGTCCTGCTCGACCCGTATGCCGCCGGTGAAGCGCTCGAAACGGCCGTGGACATGGGCCATGCCGACGTGCTTGGCGATGAACCGGATCGCCGTGTGCGGCGGGTCGAACAGCCAGGTGCCCGGCGCCGGCAGGTCGAGCTGGCGTCCCGACATCAGCTGGACGCGCGCCGTGGGGAGCGTCGTACCGCCGATGACGTCCACGGTCTCCTGGTGCGGGGTCAGGCCCTCGGCCGTGATCCGCAGACCGTAGCGGCCCGGCGGAAGCGCCGCGCAGAACAGCCCGTACGGATCCGTGGTGCCCCGCACCACGACCTCGTGCGAGTCCATCGCCGTCACCGTCACCTCGGCGCCCCGCATCGGCAGTCCCACCGGATCCACGACCTCGCGGGCCACGCCACCGGCACCGGACGGCACGGGGAATCCGGCAGCGGGCACCCCCCGGGAGCGTCGACTCCTGAGCAGTCCGAGGGGCATGACCATCACCTTTCTTCGGGGGTGGGGGGATGTGAGTGGGGGGAAGGAAAAAGGGGGCGCTTACTGGAGGGCAGCCGTCGGCGGTACGCCCTCGTACGCCGCCCGCAGCAGCGTGAGCACGCCGTCGGCCGTGACCGGACGGGGATTGGCGTACGCCTGGCCGGCGGTCTGCGCGGCGGCTGTCGCCAAGTCGGACTCGCTGAGGCCGAGCTCGGCGAGGGAGCGCGGGGCGCCGAGGCGTCCGGCCAGTTCCCACAGGGCCGTCGGGGCGTCATCGGCGTCCAGCGCGCGGGCCACGGTGGCGGCCGCGTCCGGCGCGAAGGGCGCGTTGTGGGCCAGGGCGTACGGCAGGACCACCGTGTGCGTCTCGGCGTGCGGCAGGCCGAAGGTGCCGCCCAGGACATGGCACAGCTTGTGGTGCAGGCCCATGGTGGTGGCGCCCAGGCAGGACCCGCACAGCCAGGCGCCGTACAGCGCACGGCCGCGCGCCGCCAGGGACGCCGGCTCCGCGGCCACCTCCGGCAGCGCCCGCGCCATCGCCCGTACGCCCTCCTCGGCCATCAGCGCCACCAGCGGCGAGGTGTCCGGGGCGTACAGCGCCTCGACGGCGTGCGCGATCGCGTTGACGCCGCTGGTCACCGAGAGCGGCACGGGCAGGGAGAGGGTGAGCTCGGGGTCGTAGACGACGCTGCGGGGCAGCACCTTCGGGTCCCGGCCGGTGCGCTTGGCGCCGTGCTCGGTCAGGCCCCAGACGTCGGTCATCTCCGAGCCGGAGTAGGTGGAGGGCACCGCGATCAGCGGCAGCCCGGTGCGCAGGGCGATCGCCTTGCCCAGCCCGATCGACGAGCCGCCGCCGACCGCCACGCACCCGTCGGCGCCCGCTGCCCGAGCCACCTCGACGGCCCGGTCGGCGACCTCGACGGGCACATGCATCCGGGCCCCGTCGTGCAGTCCCGCGCAGGCCGGGCCCAGCGCCTGAGCGACCGCCCGGGCGGTGTCCGCCCCGCGTGCACCGCACACGACCAACAGCCGCCGCAGACCGAGGTGTTCGGCCTCGCCGGGCGTCGCCGACACGGCCGCACCGGGCCGCAGGACGACCCGCCCGGGCCGGCTCTCGTACGAGAAGTCGAGGAAGCCGGTCACGACCGCTCCAGCACGAGGTCGAACCGGGCGTGCCGGAAGGGGTTGTCGACGCCGAACTCCCGGGCCAGCGACGGGTCGTCGGTCGACTCGAAGTCCTGGACCAGGCTCGGCTTGACGGCGAACACGGCGTCGGAGTCCAGGTACTCGCTGCCCGCGACGAAGATGTGCGTGGTCACCGGCGTGTGGCCGGCGGCCGAGGCGATGAAGTGGATGTGGGCCGGGCGGTAGGGGTGCCGTCCCGTGGCCCGCAGCAGGTCGCCGACCGGGCCGTCGGTGGGGATCGGGTACGGGCTCGGCACGCACGTACGGAACCAGAAGCGGCCCTCGGCGTCCGCCGTGAACAGGCCCCGCCCGTTGCCCGGCGGCTGCACGTCCGGGCGCTGCACGTCGTAGAAGCCGTGCGCGTCGGCCTGCCACACGTCGACCACGGCGCCGGGCAGCGGACCGCCGTCCCGGGACAGCACCCGGCCGCTGACCACGCACGGCTCGCCGTCCCCGACCAGGTCGATGTTCGCGCCGAGCGCGCGCACCGGGGACTCGGTCATGTGGAACGGGCCCAGCACGGTCGACTCGGTGGCGCCGGGCCCCTGCCGCTCGTTGATCGTCTCGAGGAGCATCGACAGCCCGAGCACGTCCGACAGCAGGATGAACTCCTGCCGGGTGTCCGTGCACGCCTGTCCGGTGGCCGTCAGGAACCCGATCGCCCGCTCCCACTCCTCCTGCGTCAGCTGTGACTCCCGCGCGAAGGCGTGCAGATGCCGGACCAGGCCGGTCAGCAGCTCCCGCAGACGTGGATCGGCGGTTGCGTGCAGACTGGCGACGGCCTCGTCCGTGACCGTCGGTTCACCCGCCATGTCGGCTCCCTTCTCGGCACCCATCTCAACCGTGCCCGAGAATCCGCCGCAGCGCGTCCGTGAGCACCCCTTCGGCGTCCTCGGCCGTGTCGGCGTGCCGGAACGCCACATACCCGTCGGGGCGGACGAGGAGGGCGCCCGCGTCGGAGATCTCCCTGAGGTTCGCCCAGTCGCCGTACGGGTCCTCGTACTCCTGGCCCGGTCCGATCACCACCGTGGCGATGTCGAGGGGCTGGGCCGCGGCGGCCCGCACCCAGGCGTCGCCGCCGATGCCGGTGAGCAGCGTGAAGCGGCCCTTGCCGACGGTGTCCAGGGTGGACAGGGTCCGGGTGCCCGAGGTGATCCAGGCGTGCGGGAGCTTGGCGCCGGGGCGGGAGGTGGGCTGGTGGTGCAGCTCGGGGTCGCGGGTGAAGCCGGGGTCGGGCGTGCCGTCCGGGACGACCGCGGCGGAGCTTTCGGCGGGATAGCGCTGGTTGAGGTCGACGCCGTGCGCGTTGAACTCGTACACCTTGAAGGCGATCGCCTCGCGCAGCGCCGCCCGCTGCTTCTCGGCCGCCTCCGTGGCGTCCTTGCGGGCGGCGATGTTGGCCCACAGCTGCTCGGGCGTCTGCGGCGAGAGCCCGTCCAGTGCCTCGAAGATCGGGGCGGTCTCGCCGATGGACTTGTTCGCGCGGGTCACGATCTGCTTCCCGACCGGAGCCCGCTCGGCGTCGTAGGTGTCGAGCAGCTTCGGCGAGGCGACCCCGTCGAGGACGAGCTTCAGCTTCCAGGCCAGGTTGTAGGAGTCCTGGATGGACGTGTTGGAGCCGAGCCCGTTGGACGGCGGGTGACGGTGCACGGCGTCACCGGCACAGAAGACGCGGCCGTTCGCGTACGTCTCGGCGTACATCTCGTTGACCGTCCACGCCGAAGACGACTTGATGGTCACCGGGATCTCGTCGTCGCCGACGAGCTGCCGTACGACGGACAGGGCGTACTCCTCGGTGAGGTCGGGGGCGCCCGCGGTGACGTCGTAGCCCCAGACGATCAGCCACTCGTTCCAGGGGCGGACGTTGCGCACCAGGCCCGCGCCGATGCCGCCGACCGTGGCGCCGGGCGCGAGCACCCAGTAGAGGGTGGACGGCCGGTGCGCGGTGTACTTGCTCAGGTCCGCGTCGAAGACGATGTTGATGCTGCCCGCGACGCCCATCTGCCCGCCCATCGGCAGCCCCGCGTCCTCGGCGACCTTCGACCGGCCGCCGTCGGCACCGATCAGGTACTTGGCGCGGATCCGGTACTCGTCGCCGCGCAGCCGGTCCTCGACCGTGACCGTGACGCCGCCCTCGTCCTGGACGAAGGACTTGTAGACCGTGCTGAACCGGAAGTCGGTGCCGCGCGCGATCGCCGCGTTCACCAGCACCGGCTCCATCAGGTGCTGCGGCATGTCGCACATCCGGGTCGGGCTGGCCAGTTCGTGCGCGGCCTGCACGAGCGGGTCGTTGCCCCACGAGCGGACCCGGCCCAGCTCCTCGCCGGCCAGGCTGGTGCAGAACGTCGTGTTGCCCATCAGATGCTGGGGCGTCGCCTGGGCGACCACGTCCTCCTCGACGCCCAGGTCGCGCAGCACCTCCATGGTCCGCTGGTTGGTGATGTGCGCGCGGGGGGTGTCGGCGAGACTCGCGTACCGGGTGACGACCATGTTGCGCACGCCGTAGGTGCTCAGCGCGAGCGCGGCCGACGCGCCCGCCGGGCCGCTGCCCACGATCAGTACATCGGTCTCGACGACGGTGTGCACGACAGAACGCTCCAGGAGTTGAGACAGGAGGATGAGACGGGGGTTGAGACGGGAGGACGTGAGAGGAGATCGAGGACGGACTCCAGCCTTTCAAGATCATGGAGCGGTACGGCCGGACGTGGGTGTCTCAATACGAGACAACCCACCGTCGCCGCGTCCGCGACGCCCCCGATACGGTGAGGGACGCCATGACCACCGCGGAACATCCCCCTGCCCTCGCCCCGCTCCGCCAGGCCCGCCAGCGGTTCCTGACGGGGCGCCCGCTCCCGGACGGCGTGCCGGACGACGTCGTCGCGGCCTGGCGGCGCGCCCGCTTCTTCGGCGTACGGCCCGATCTCGAAGGCCCCGCACGGGAGTTGCCCCACCCGGCCGACTCGCCCCTGCTGGAGGCGGCACGCCCGGTGCTCGCCCGCCTCGCTCCGGCCCTCGACGCCGGAAGTTCCGCGCTCCTGCTCACCGACGAGCGGCTCAGGGTGCTGTGGTCGGCCGGTAGCGCGCCCGGCGACGACGCGTGCCGCGACCTGTCCGAGCGGGAGGTCGGCCACAACAGCGCCGCGCTCGCCCTGCGCACCCGGCGCCGGGCCGAGGTGCACGGTCCCGAGCACTTCCTCGACGTGTGGCAGGACGTCTCCGCGGTCAGTGTGCCGCTGCTCTCCCCGGAGACCGGCCAGGTACTCGGCACGGTGACGGTCGCCTCGGGCCTGTGCGCCGGCTGCCGCCCGCACCCCGGCGCCGCCCTCGCCGAGGCGGCGGCCACGGCGGTGGAGGCGGAACTGCGGGCACGCGCGCGTACCGCGGAACGCGTGCTGCTCGACGCCTATGAGCGCGCCGTGCGCGGGCGGGAGCGGGCGGTCGTCGCGCTGGACGGCCGTAACCGCCTGGTCAGCGAGGCGGCGGCGCGTCTGGCCTCGCCGCAGGTGCTGGAGGCGCTGGAGCGGGGCGCGCGGGCGTGGGGGAGCGGGGAGTCGTACGAGATCTCGCTGCCCGAGGACGCCGGGTGCGGCGTCGAGATCACTCCGGTACGGCATGAAGGCCGCGCCCTCGGCCTGGTCGCCGTACTCGAAGCACGCCCCTTGGAGTCGGTGCCGTCGCGGCCGCCGCGCCCGGCGGGCTCGCTCGTGGGGAGCTCGGTGCCGTGGCGGCACGCGGTCGCGCGGGCGACGGCCCTGGCCCGTACCGCAGGGCCCCTGCTGGTCGTGGGCGAGCGCGGAACAGGCAAGACCACGCTCGCCCTCGAACTCCTCGACGACGCCGCTCCGTTGGTCGTGGACGCCGCCGAGTCACCCGAACTGGGCCTCAAGGACGCCGAGCCCAGCGAGACGGGGATCCCCCCGGCCGAAGCCTGGGGGAGGGCCGGTGACCGCCCGCTGCTGCTGCGCCACGCCGAACGGCTGGCCCAGCCGGACGTCGCCGCCCTCAACTCCCTCCTGGACGAGCGCCCGGACGCCCACCTGGTCGTCACGTACACACCCGGAACCTCACCCGGCCCCTGCCTGCAGCGCCTCCTCGACACGCTCGCGGCCCGCTCGGTGACCTTGCCCGCCCTGCGTGAACGCCCCGAGGACATCAGGGAGTTGCTCCCCGCTCTGGCGCCCGGGCCGGCCCCCGGCAGCCCGCCGCTGACCTGGACGCTGGACGCGCTGCGGGCGCTGGAACAGCATCCCTGGCCCGGAAACGTCACCGAACTCGCCCACCTCGTACGGGCGCTCGCCGGTCAGCGCCGAGTCTTCGGACCGGTGCGACGGAGCGAACTGCCGGATCCCGTCCGGGAGGGACCCGCGGGACGCAGCCTCAGCCCGATGGAGCTCGCCGAACGGGCCGCGATCCTGGAGGCGTTGCGCCGCCACGGCGGCAACAAGGCGCGCGCCGCAGTGGCGTTGGGGATCGCCCGGGCCACCCTTTACCGGAAGCTGCGGGAGTATCAGGGGCGGGACGCCCTGCCCGCCCCGAACCCCTGATCCTGCCGAATCCGTATCCGTCAGGGCCTCAGCGTGCCCCGGTCCAGTTGTGCGCGACGTCGACCACGACCCGGTCGGTCGCCACCCACACCCGGAACGGCAGCCGTGCCCGGACGCCGAGCCCGATCTGCGTGTCCCCTTCGAAGCTGCCGGCGAACCGGGCGTCCCTGAAGGTGCGGTAGCCCGTGAGGTCCACGCCCGACAGGCGCTGACCGGCCCGCACGGGATACGTGGGCTCACCGGTGTCGGGGTCGTAGGCAGGGGCGGCCACCCGGACCTCGAGGACGGCTCCGCCGCCGACGGGGATGTGGTTGCCCGAACCGTCCTGGTAGAGGCGGCTGACGTACCTGACGGAATAGCCGAGGCCGCTGGTGCCCGCGCCGGGGACGTCCACGACCATACGGTCGAAGCAGGCGTGCCGGCCGGTCCTGATGTTCGTCACCGACTCCGACGTGGCGGCGGAGCGGGTCTTGGCGAGGCTGCCCCAGCCGGTGGGGCAGGCCGTGGCCTGTGAGGTGCTGGTGGTGGTGGCATCGGCCGGGACCGCCGCCACGCCCACCGTTGCGGCGATGAGCGCGACCGTTGTCGCCCATGCGGCTCTTTTTCGTCCCATTACGTCCCCCGGGAGGTGATGTGTCTGATATTAGGGGAGACATTCGGGTTGGCGGAATGGTTGCACTCATTCCGGTTCGGTCTTCCGGCCCGGTCAGGCGGTTGTGCGACGTGCTCGGGAACCCGGGCCGGACCTGGGACGTTCCCCCGAAGGACGGCGGCGACCGGCAGGGGTCGTAGGCGCAGCTGGGGGGGGGCAATGTGACGCGGTTGATTGTCGTAGGGGGCGGGATCGCCGGTGCGGGAGCGGGGCTCGCGCTGCACAAGGCCGGCTTAGAGGTCGAGGTGTACGAGGCGCATCCGGACTCCGCGGAGGACATCGGCGCGTTCCTCACCCTCGCGAGCAACGGCATGCGGGCTCTCGCGGAGGTCGACGCCTCGGCCGCGGTCACCGCGATCGGCTTCCCCCTCACCTCGATGCGGGTCCTCGACGACACGGGCGCGGAGGTGGCCCAGGTGCCGCTCGGCGAGGCCGGCACCGCACACCTGCGGTACCGCTGCCTGCGGCGCGGCGACCTCAACGCCGCCCTGCAGGCCGAGGTCACGCGCCGGGGCATCGGCATCCGGCACGGTGCCCGCCTGGTGTCGGTCGAGGACGGCACGGACGGCGTGACCGCCCACTTCGCCGACGGCAGCACGGCCACCGGCGACCTCCTCATCGGGGCCGACGGCCTGAACTCCACGGTCCGCCGGCTCATCGCCCCCGACACGCGCCCGGAGTACGCCGGACAGTACGTCTTCTACGGCTACACCGACGCCGTTCCCGAGGCAGCCGAGGGCGAGACCATCACCATGGTGCGCGGCAGCTCCGTCGCCTTCGGGTACGCGGTGTCGCCGGCGGGGGAGACGTACTGGTTCGCGCGCGTCACCGACGCACCCCTGGCCGCCGACGCCCTCGCGGACGGCACTCCGGCCCGGTGGCGCGACCTGCTCCTGCCACTCCTGCGCAAGGACACCACCCCCGCCGCGGACCTCGTCGCGGCCACCCCCGACCGGCTGATGGTCACCAACGCCACCGAACTCCCCACCGGGACGCCCTGGCGCTCCGGCCGCACCCTGCTCATCGGCGACGCGGCCCACGCGGCGTCCCCCGCCACCGGGCAGGGCGCGTCCATGGCACTGGAGGACGCCGTGATCCTCGCCAAGTCCCTGCGGGACGCGCCGGACACCGATGCCGCGCTCGCGCTCTACGAGACCCTTCGCCGCCCCCGCGTGGAAGACAACATCACGGTCAGCGGCAACATCTCCCGCGGCACCCACACCCCGTCAGGTCCCGGCGGCCGGGGCGCGAGAGGGAACCGGCCGGGCGACGACGAGCTCGTACGACACCTGGAGTGGGGCAGCGACCTCTCACGGCTCGGCCCGTAGATCGATGCACCGGCCAACCGGCGCAACCCCGGCGTGCACCCGCCCCTCATACAGGTCGAACCATCCCGGGTTCTCGGAGAGGAGCGTCTGTTGGCCAGTCAGTTGTCCCGTCGACAGTTCGTGGTGTACTCGCTGGCGGCGACCACCCTGACCGTCGCGGCACCGCTCGGCTGCGACGGCTCGACCGCGGAGGGCGCCGAGGAAGCCGCAGCAGGTGCCCGTGGAGCCTCCGACGTCCTGGTCACCGGCACCGACGAGGAGATGCTGGTCCTGGAGGTCACCCCGGCCAACAGGGTCGTCGTACGGCTGCCGCGCGTCGAGGTCGGCCAGGGTGTCACCACCGCCGTCGCGATGATGATCGCCGAGGAGCTGGACGCCCGGCTCGCCGACGTCGACATCCCGCTCGCGGACGCCCGCAGCAAGGGCAACCAGTTCACCGGCGGCTCCAACTCGGTCAGTTCGCTGTACGGACCGGCCCGGCACCTGGCCGCCACAGCCCGCGCCAAGCTGGTGACCGCCGCAGCCCGCCAGTGGCACGTCCCCGCGCGGACCCTGCGCACCCGGGACACGATGGTCTTCGGACCGGACGGCCGCACGGCCACCTTCGGATCGCTGACCAGGGCCGCCGCCCGGATCACGCGCCCGGCCGTGTCGACCGACCCCAAGCCCGCGTCCAAGCACCGGGTGATCGGTCGGCCGGCGACCCGCATCGACGCCCGCGACATCGTCACCGGCAAGGCCAAGTACACCGGCGACCTCACGGCGGCCGGAGCCAAGCCGACGGTCGTGGCGCGGCCGCCGACGATCGGCGGGAAGATCGTCTCGGTCGACTCCCAGGCAGCCCGCGCCATGCCCGGCGTGCACGCGGTCGTCCGGATCGACGGTGGGGTGGCCGTGGTCGCCGAGACCTTCCACCATGCCTTCCAGGCCCGCGACGCGCTCCGGATCAAGTGGGCGCCCGGCCCCCTCGCGAACCTCTCCGACACCGAGATCCGCTCCCGGCTGCGCGCCGCCGTGCCGAAGCTGGAGACCCCGCCGCGCGGATCGGCGCAGACGGAGGCCGAGTTCGAGTTCGCCTTCGTCAGCCACGCGCCGATGGAGGTGCTCACCGCCGTGGCGGACGTACGGGCCGCGCGCGCCGAGATCTGGTTCTCCTCCCAGACGCCGCAGTCCGCGCGGGAGGACATCGCCGCGAGGATCGGCCTGCCTGCATCGAAGGTCCGGGTCCATGTCCTGCGCGGCGGGGGCTCGTTCGGGCGCCGGCTGAACTACGACGCCGCGATCGAGGCGGCCCTCATCTCCAAGCAGGCCCGGCGGCCGGTGAAGCTGATGTGGAGCCGGGCCGACGACATCCGGCACGGCAGGATGCGCCCGGCCACCCACCACCGGATCAGGGCCAGCCACGCCCAGGGCAGGGTGGTGGCCTTCGCCCACGCGACGGCCTCGGTCAACGAGTCCTCCGAGCAGGGCCTGTCCACTCAGGGCGGCGTCCGCTCCGCCGTGCGCGCCCCCGCCGGCGCCCCACTCCCCAGTGACAGCGGCCTGTACAACTTCGGGCGCCTCTCCGGGGATTCGGGCTCGGTCGACCTGGCGATACCGCTGGGCGCCTGGCGCTCGGTCGACTCCGGCACGGTGCGCACCGCCGAGGAGATCGTCGTCGACGAGGTCGCCCGCAGCCTCGGCAAGGACCCGGTCGCCTTCCGCCGTACGACACTGCGGAGCAAGGCCGTCAAGGCCGTACTGGACAAGGTGGCCAAGGCCGGGGACTGGGGCCGGACCATGCCGCGGGGCCACGCCCAGGGGGTCGCCGTCCACGAGGAGTACGGCTCCTGTGTGGCCTGCCTGGTCGAGATCGACGCCGCCGATCCGAAGAACCCACGGGTGACCAAGGTGGTGATGGCGGCGGACGTCGGCACGGCCGTCAACCCGCGCGGACTTCAGGCCCAGCTCATGGGCACCGCCGTCGACGGGATCTCCACCATCCTGCGAGCCGGGCTGCACATCGACAAGGGCGCCGTCCGCGAGAGCAGCTTCGCCGACTTCCACTACGCCCGCCAGCGGCACGCCCCGCAGCACTTCGAGGCGCACATCATGCCCTCCCGGCGCGATCCCGGCGGAGCCGGCGAACTCGGCGTCCCGGCCGCGGCCGGCGCCGTCGCCAACGCCTACGCCCGGGCCACCGGCACGAAGCCGCGCCGCTTCCCCCTCGACTTCTGAGTCACGTCCGAGAAGGTACCGATGCCCTCCTACTCCTTCACCCTCAACGGGAAGCGCGTCACCGTCGAGGCCCCCGCCGACATGCCGCTGCTGTGGGTGCTGCGCGACCTGCTGAACGTCACCGGCCCCAAGTACGGCTGCGGCGTGGGCGCCTGTCGCGCCTGCACCAGCCATCTCGACGGCGACGAGATACAGCCCTGCGTCGTCCCGGTCGCCGACTGCGCCGGCCGTGAGGTCACCACCATCGAGGGCCTGGCCGACGGTGACCGCCTCCATCCCGTGCAACAGGCCTGGCTCGACTGCGACGTAGCCCAGTGCGGTTTCTGCCAGCCCGGCCAGATCATGGCCACGGCCGCCCTGCTGAAGAAGACGCCCCGGCCGACGGACGCCGACATCGACCGCATCGAGAACGTCTGCCGCTGCGGCACGTACTCCCGGATCCGCGAGGCGATCAAGAAGGCCGCCTCCGACAGTTGACCCGGGTGACACCCCGGAGCAGGACGGGGTGACTTCAGTGCCGCCGAGGGCCGCCGTACGCTGATGGCCGTGCACAACTCCTTCGAGGGCCCGGGCGCCGCGGCGGCACGGTTCACCGGACTCCCGGCCACCGGTGAACGCCGGCTCTCCGGAGCCCTGGCCGAAGTCACCCTGGACGGTGGCCGGGTGGTGATGGTCAAGCGCGGCGAGGGCGACCGCGCCGCACAGGCCGAAGCGGCGGGACTGCGCTGGCTGGCCGACGCCGGCACGGTCCGCATCCCCGCCGTGCACGGCCACGACGAGCAGTGGCTGGTCACCGACCGGGTGGCCACCGGCCGGCCCGGCGCCGCGGCGGCGGAGCGCCTCGGCCGTGAATTGGCCGCCCTGCACGCCGCCGGCGCACCCGCGTTCGGCGCCCCACCGCCCGGCGGCCCCGAGGACGCGTACATCGGCCTCGCCCCGATGCGCAACGTCACCGGCCCCGACTGGCCCCGCTGGTACGCAGAGCACCGGGTGCTGCCGTACCTGCGCCGCGCGGTCGACGTCGGCACGCTCCGCCGCGAGGAGGTGCCCGTCATCGAGCGGGTCTGCGAGCGCCTCCCCGAACTGGCGGGCCCCGCCGAGCCGCCCGCCCGGCTGCACGGCGACCTGTGGAACGGCAACGTCCTGTGGGGTGCCGACGGACACGCCTGGCTGATCGACCCGGCCGCGCACGGCGGCCACCGCGAGACCGACCTGGCCATGCTCCACCTCTTCGGCTGCCCCCACCTGGACCGGATCCTGGCCGCCTACCAGGAGGCCGCACCGCTCGCCGACGGATGGACCGACCGTATCGGCCTCCACCAGCTGTTTCCGCTCCTCGTGCACGCCGTGCTCTTCGGCCGCGGCTACGCCGAACAAGCCCTCGCGGCGGCCGAGTCGGCCACGAACCGTTGACGCCCGGCTGCCCGTGACCGGCACGCACGCCCTCCCCCCTACGACGCGGTCAACGCCAGCTGGGGGAGGGCCCGGTGAGGTTCCCGTGCGGCACGGGACGGCCCGTGAACGCGTCCAGCAGGATGCGGTCGCCGAGCGGGCGGTCAAGCCGGACCGTCACCTTCCCGGTGTGCAGGTCGGACGTGCAGGGCAGGCCCTCGTCGTTGGTGTCGACGACGTAGGCGGACAGGACCACGCTGCCGTCCGTCTCCAGTGCGTCCACTCCGGGTCCGTCGTCGCAGGACCCGTGGTAGGCGTGCACGGTGACGGAGCGGCCGTCCTCGGCCACCTCGACCAGCTCGTTGAGCTCCCACAGACCGTCGGTAGGGCTGTTCCCGACCGGCCCGATCGGCGGCTCGGGAAGCTTCGACGGGTCGAGGGCCACGCGCTTGAGCGGGGTGTCGTAGCCCTCGATCGTGAACAGCCACGCCGGGACGGTGGCCGGACCGCGACTCGTGGCCAGCGTCGTCTCGCCCAGCTTCGCCCCGGTCACGGTGAGGTGCGGCGGCGGGCCGCTGCTGCGGGCCAGCCTGTCGTACGCCTCCCGAGCCTTCATGAGCGGCAGGGTGAGCGACCCGCCGTGCTGCCATGTCACCTTCGCCGCCTTCGTCGGCGCTTTGGGGAGGTCGCCGCGCAGCACGAAGTTGTCGGTGATGTACGCCTCCTTGTCGGCGTCGTTGTGGAAGGCGTCCTCGGGCAGCTGGACCGCGTCCGCCATCGGGTAGTAGCCCTTGCGCCAGATCTCGGCGGCCGGTGAACCGTCCCAGGCCTTGGCCACCTTGAGGGCGCGGGGATTGGTGTCCGGCGCCGGTTCGGACTCGCCGGAGCCCGCCGTGCCGCCTTCGCCGCACCCGGCGGCGAGCAGGCCGAGCGCGATCAGTAGTTGGACGGTGCGTGAAGTGGTCGTTCGCATGGATCCCCCCGAGCGGTTCGGCGACGGGTACGCGGGTACGGGAGGGGCGGTGCCGCGGCCGCCCCGACACTGTGACGCACGACCGGCCCGCCGCGTTCGGTCAGACCAGTGACTGTGTGCCGAGCACCGTCAACGGGCCGATTCCCTGGTGACGCCGGGCCCTGCCCGGCCCCTCAGACGACGGCGTCGGCGCGCAGGGCCTCGATCTCCTCGGCGGTACGCCCGAGTTCGGCGAGGATCGCCTCGGTGTGCTCGCCCACCCCCGGCACCGGGTCCATGCGCGCGGGCAGTCCCGCGAGGTCGGCCGGCGGCAGCAGGGCCTGCACCGTCGCGCCACCGGGCACCGCCACGTCGGCCCAGCGGCCGCGGGCGGCCAGGACCGGATGGTCCAGGAACGCGGCGACGTCGTTGACCCCCGCGCAGGCGATGCCGATGGATTCCAGGTCCTTGAGGACCTCCTCGGCGCCGGAGCGGGCACAGCGCTGGGCGACGACGGCGTTGAGCTCGTCGCGGTGGGCCACGCGGGCGGAGCTCGTGGCGAAGCGCGGGTCGTCCGTCAGCTCGGGCCGCCCCAGGAACTCGGCGCACAGCACGGCCCACTCGCGCTCGTTCTGGATGGAGAACAGCACCTCCCGGCCGTCCGCCGCCGCATAGGCGCCGTACGGAGCGAGGGTGGGGTGCTGGGTGCCCAGACGCGCGGGCTGGCTGCCGCCGTACCGCGTGTAGTAGGCGGGCTGGCCCATCCACTCCGCCAGCGCCTCGAACAGGGACACCTCCACCGGGTGGGCCGTACCGGTGGTGGCGCGCGTGAACAGGGCGGTGAGGATGCCGCTGTACGCGTACATCCCGGCGGCGATGTCGGCGACGGAGATGCCGACACGCGCGGTCTCGTCGGCCGTTCCGGTGAGTGACACCAGGCCGGTCTGGCACTGCACCAGCAGGTCGTACGACTTCCGGTCGGCCCACGGACCCGATGTGCCGTACCCGGAGATCGTGCACGGGACCAGCCGCGGCCACCGCTCCCGCAGCACCTCGACCCCCAGGCCGAGGCGGTCGGCGGCGCCGGGCGCCAGATTCTGTACGAACACGTCGGCGCCGTCGAGGAGTCGGTGCAGGATCTCCCGGCCCCGGGGTGCCTTCAGGTCCAGCGTGAGGGACTCCTTGGACCGGTTGAGCCACACGAAATAGCTGGACTGCCCGTGCACCGTCGTGTCGTACCGGCGGGCGAAGTCCCCGTCCCCGGGCCGCTCGACCTTGATCACGCGCGCGCCGAGGTCGGCGAGCTGCCGGGTGGCGTACGGGGCGGCCACGGCCTGCTCGAGGCTGACCACGGTGATGCCGGACAGGGGAAGGTGGGGCGCGCTCATAGGGGCCATGTGTACGGGCACGACGGAGATCGCGTCAATGGGGCCCATATTTGTCGGTACGGGACTTCGTGCAGCTCGGCGCGCTGTCGGTGGGGGTGCGGTGGGGAGTGACCCAGGGTGCAGTGCCGCCTCAGGCGGGGACGCGGAGGGTCTCCACGGCCCTTACCAGCGGAGCCAGTTCGGGGTTCTTCGCGGCCTCGTCGAGGGCTTCGCGCAACGCGGCCTCGTTGGTCGGG